>NZ_CZRP01000011.1 GCF_001458115.1 Gracilibacillus massiliensis | reverse complement strand
AGTCCATTTACGTAGACTCCGGCGGGAACAGCGTCTTCCGAAGACCCCGCAGGCAGTGATTTTCTGCCGAGGAGGCTGAGGTGGCGCCCGCGGAAAGCGAAGTAAATGGACGGAGCTTTTGCTTAACACTCATCATACTCTCAAAATCGCTACAAGTTCGCAGTTTGTGTCTACTTAATATTGAATGTTTAGTGTTTGGATTTATAGATTTTCCAGGTATTCGACTGCTTCGTCAAAATGATCGACAGGCACTATTTTCATGTCTGTTCCTATGTCTTTTGCCACCTGTTTGGCTACTTCATAGTTAGATCCTGATCTTCCATTTTCGTACGGTGCAAAAAAGATATCACAGCCTGCTCGATCTGCGGCCACTACTTTTTTATCCACTCCACCAATTCGTCCAACATTACCTTGATAATCCACTTCACCAGTACCTGCTATTTGATGACCTTTTGTCATGTCTTGTTCCGTTAATTGGTCATAAATTTCTAGAGAGAACATCAATCCGGCACTTGGACCACCTATGTCACCACTCGAAAATTGTAATTCAGGTGAGACGCTAACCGATCGATTCGTAACTAAACTAATACCAATTCCCGGTTTACCCTCCAATTGTTCAAGTGCTTGCAATGTAACTTCTTTTTCAAGGGTTTCGTTATCTCGCAGAATGGTTAATTCAATCGTATCTCCCGCTTGTTTAGCTGTCACATAATCAATTAAATCATTTGCTTCATTTATTTTTTGTTGGTCTATTTCTATTATTTCATCCTCTGGTTGAAGTATGCCCTCGGCAGGCATATCCTCGACCACAGAAACAACATATACACCCTCATATTCTATCTCAATTTCTTGATTCGCTGCCTCATATGCTACAACTTTAGAGGACTCCTGAGAGTCTTCCATCATCATTAGTTGCATCTGACGGTATTCTTGATCACTCATGCCCTCTGGCAATACATTTTCGATTGGCAATATATCATAATAATCTCTCATTAATGCCATTAGATATTGAAAAGGTGTTGCCTTCCCACCTTGTATCGTAACAAGATGCATATCCCCTTCACTCTCAAATCCTCCCTCAACCGCTACCACAGGATTAAGAGGATCGGCATGGCCAGGTTTATGGATATAATATGGCAATTGATAACTAAAAAACAAGAAGATGCAAATCAAAGCTATCATAAACAGTATAATACGTGCTTTACTCTTAAGTTGAAACATAAGTAACCTTCTTTCTCGAAATCACGATTTCCTTAAAAACTTTATGAAGTGTAATATTTCCTGTACAAGCTTGCGTATATATTAGCAAACAAATATTTTAAAAACATAATATATTTTACTACTCATTCGAGCAAAGGTACAGAAAAGTGTTACCAAAGGAGTGCAAAAGTTGAATCAAAAGGTGTATTCTATTATCTATGCATCCATATCCGTATTTATTGCGGGAATGGTAATATATTTTCCACAAGAAGTACTAAAAGCTAGTCAAAGAGGGTTAGAAGTTTGGGCGAATGTAGTATTCCCTTCACTGCTTCCGTTTTTCATCGTTGCAGAATTATTAATTGCTTTTGGTGTGGTACATTTTATCGGTGTCCTCTGTGAACCTATTATGAGGCCATTATTCAATGTTCCAGGGGTAGGGGGTTTTGTTTGGACAATGGGAATGGCAAGTGGTTATCCTTCTGGAGCTAAATTTACAGCACGATTAAGACAAGAAGGACAGTTAACAAAAACAGAGGCAGAACGACTTGTCACTTTTACTAATGCTTCAAATCCTTTATTTATTATCGGTGCCGTTTCTATCGGTTTTTTTTATGATCATCAACTTGGTATTTTATTAGCGCTAACTCATTATTCGAGCAACTTTTGTGTCGGAGTTTGTATGCGTTTTTATAAATATCGCGAAAGAAACAATTATAGATTTCAGAATTTTTCAATTTCAAAAGCATTTGAACAACTACACTTAGCCAGGATCAAAGAAAATAGACCTCTTGGCAAGATTCTTGGCGATTCTGTTACAAACTCAATACAAACACTACTCGTCATTGGGGGATTTATCATTTTATTTTCTGTTCTCACAGAGATAATGCGTGAAATTCATTTGGCACACTTTTTTGCTGGTGGAATTGCTGGATTTTTACAGCTACTTCATTTACCGATAGAAATGGCACTCCCTTTATTTACAGGATTTTTTGAAATTACGATTGGTGCTAACGAAGTATCTCAAACAGAAAGTTCCATACTAATAAAGGCTGTATTTGTCTCAATTATACTTGCCTTTAATGGATTTTCTGTACAAGCACAAGTGGCTAGTATTTTAGCAGAAACAGATATACGTTTTGCTCCCTATTTTTTTGCGCGTATTCTTCATGCTATTTTTGCGAGTATTATTGTCGTACTTTTATATGTACCGATATATAAATATCAAATCCAGTCTACTATGGTTTCCTTTATGAATTGGGCACAACCGCCGCTCGAAAATATGCAACAGTTATATCGATCAATTGAACAAGCTGGTTTATTATTCACTTTAATGGCGTTGTTTGTTTATCTTTTATTACTAATAAAACACAAATAGTTACGTTATCGAAACTTATTAATTAAGGCATCCTCTACAACCTGTGGTACAAGATCAGAGACATTCGCTTGGTATTTTGCTATTTCTTTAACCATACTTGAACTTAGAAAAGAATACTGATTATTTGTCATCATAAAAAACGTTTCTATTTCTTCGTTTAATTTTCTGTTCATGGAAGTTATTTGCAATTCGTATTCAAAATCGGTTACAGCACGAAGCCCTCTTAACACTGCCTGGGCATTCTTACTTTGAGCATAATCCATTAAGAGTCCACTGCATGAATCAACAGAAACATTATTCATATCTGCTGTAGCTTCCTCTAGTAGATAAACTCTTTCTTCCACGGTAAAAAGTGGTTGTTTAGATTGATTATTAAATACGGCAACAATAACTTCATCAAATACTTTTGCCCCTCTGCGAATAATATCCAAATGACCATTAGTCACAGGATCAAAACTACCTGGGCATATTGCTAATCTAGTCACACTCTTTCACATCCTTTTTAAAAATGGTGATGGCTGTTGTATTGTTATACTCTTCATATTTAATTAGGCTGTAATCGGTTAATTTGGTTTCTAGCTTTGTACTAGGGTCATGTTCACAAACAATACTTCCATTATCTTTTACGATATCCATAGATATAATACTGTCTAACAACTTATCGTAAGAAACTTTATGATACGGTGGGTCTAAAAAAATTAAATCAAATTGGATATCTCTTTTTTTAATAGCTTTCAACGCTCTAAAGGCGTCATTTCGATAAATTTCGACGTTTTTTTCCAAACGTAAATGTTTGATATTTTGACGAATAGTAGATATAGCTTTTGGATGTTTATCAATTAAAATGGCTTGTTCCATTCCCCTACTGATCGCTTCAATAGCTAATGCACCGCTACCTGCAAATAAGTCGAGACAAGTTCCTCCATTAAAAAAAGGGCCAATTATTTGAAATAATGATTCCTTTATTTTATCACCTGTCGGTCGTGTTACTTGATTAGGAACTGGTTGGATTCTATTTCCTTTATATTCACCAGCAATTACTCTCAAAGCCTTTCCCTCTCTTCATTTTTACTAAATCTCCCTTACTATAGCACGAAAGTAGTAATATTCTCAAATTCACTTGTATAAAACGATCCGTCTTGGTACAAACTTTAAATACAGCAACGCATATGGTTGCTTAAATTCGGAGAAGACTTACATTTCCCCATAAGTTCTTCCTCCGGTTTCTCCTCTCCCTTTATCTTTTTATTTTCTTTTTGATTAAGAAAATAAAAAGAACCTGCAGTTAAAGGATAACTGCAGGTTTTTTTATATACGGCAAGAAAGTATAAAAATTTGAAGTTGTTTAGCTCCGAGCACCCAGAAACTAGGCGACTTCACAAATCTGCTTGCGATAAAGAAGACTTGCCGATTGGTGAAACCAGAGGCTTAGTAGCACTTATGCCTTCAGGTGAAAGTCATCATCGGTTCGTAATGGAGGTACATCTGCTAAGGTCGCCTACGTCCTGTAGGCAACACAGATGTCAACACTTCCTGTGTAAGTCCGTGATTCCTTTATCTCAGTTGATTCGCTCCATTCGCTACGTTTCTAAACGGGTGCTCTCCGCTTTTCTTATATACCCATTTTATAATCATATTCTTTTTCTTCTTTATCAAACACTTTTTTCTCAAAGTCGGTTTTGATGAAAGGTTTATAAGATGGTTCAATTTTTGTAACAAAAGGTAATTTTATAAGCTTTTGATATGTATCATCCAATTGATCTTGATTGACATATATCATTGCATATTTTAACTTTTTAGATACATGAACCATGTGTCCGAATTTCTTTATATGTTTAACATGCTTCATTTGATGAAACCAAACTACTAAACCTTGGCGTTTAACTATCATATATATACCTCACTTCAAACAGGATTATACTTAAGAAGCTTTACAGCCACAACCACTGCTTCCAGACCCACAGCCACAGCCACCATCTGTAAGTGCAGCTCCATCCATTGGAACCTTTACTTTATCACTCACACTAAAAGCGACCACTTGGCTTACCTCATCTAGAAGTTTTTGTAAGTCTGTTTCTGCCATTTTATAAGCGGCAATAGTTTCGTGCATATCCATTTCCCGTTTCGCAACACGAATTTCCTTCATGATTTTACTATAATCCGGGTGGTATCTGCCGAATCGCTCGACTTCATCGTAAGAATCCTTGACTTTGGTAAAGTGTCTAATTAAGCCCTGTGCCTCTTGATCTTGATCCATCGTTTCTTTCGCTTTATTAAAATTCTGCATTACATCTGACTCTAACACCATTTGACCTAATGCTTCTGATTTATCTAAAATATCAACAATCTCGATTGTTGCTAACATGTATGAAACACCTCCATTCTCTTTATCATACCAATAATTGAAGAGAAATAAAAGAGGCAGACTCTTAATCATTCCATGAGCCCGCCATTTCCATTAGTAATCGTATCATTTGTATATTTTGTTGTGTTTTTTCCAACCTTTGAGGTAATGTCTTTCCAAAATATTGTTTTGATTTTAACTCTAGTTCACTTATCCTGTCAGGTTCTCTTGTTAAATAGCGATACCATTCAGGGTTATTTCTAATGAAACGCCATAAGTCTTCTCGCTGTTGTATTAATCGATAGGTTTCCGGCTCCATTCAAATCCCCCTAATCTTTTGGACGATTAAAAAAATGGTCAGACTGAGAGGAAGACATTTGATTATTTCTAAATTGTTTGAACTGTTCAATTAAGGTTAGTATATTACCGATTGCTCCATTCAAGTCATTAATATGATTCTCTACTTGATTGACGTCCAAGTGTTCTATGTGTTTCCATAATTTTTGATAGAGCTGACTAGTACTATTATTTTCTTCCGTCTTTTCCTCTCGATTTTTTTTATATTTTTCCCATGTAGGATCCTCTTCACCTAATAACACATATTTTTCATATGTTTCTTGTAAGTTTAATTCGCCCTCTCGAACTTTTTTGATTAATAAGGGGTGTTCATGAATAAAGGTTTTAAATTGTTGGACAGAAGAATGGGATGCATTTGTCATTTTACGTGCTCCTTCCTCATGATCTTCCTATCCTCAATATATGCGAATTACCTACATATGTGTACCACTATTTCCCAAGAAAATTTTGTGTGTAATACGATTGATATACCCCAACACCTAAGTGAGTATAGTCTTCTTTTAATAAAGCCTCCCGGTGTCCTTCACTGTTAAGCCAGCCATGGATCACAGCTGGACCATCTATATAATGTGCCGCAATATTTTCACCTGCTACTAAGTAATAGGCATCAACAGCTAGTAATCGTTCCTTCAAACCATCTCCGTTTTGACTATAATGTGAGAAGTAATTTTTTTTCACCATATCTATACTGTGGTTTTTTGCCGCTTCTGCAGCCTGATCGTCCCAAGTTAACGAATCAAGTTCATACACACTTCTTAGTTCATTTGTTATTTCAAATATTTGCTTTTCGATACTTTCTTCGATTTCGTTTCTTTTATTATCTTTAGGAGTCTCAACTTCTTTTAACTCCCCCCAATAAAATAATTCATATGGTTTAAGTATTTCTAGTGCTTCCTTATTTAACACTCGTATTCCAACAAGTTTGTTAGTAAATTGATCGATGTATAATTGAGCAAATATTTTTTCTGATAAGCGAACGATCGGCCTTTGTTTCAGATCTTGTTCCGACAATTTAAACTTAAGATGATCAACTTCTATTTCTTCGTGAAATGTATACGTATCTTCTAAACTTTCAATATCTTGTCCAATAATTAATGGTCGAAAATCCAATTTTGGTGAATTGGAATATAAACTAATTATCTTGTTATTTTTGACAGCAATCTGCAAATAATAATTTTCATTGTTATAAATCCACCAATCATAATTGTACATCGAGGGGTCTTTTCGATCCGGATTTCCAATCTCAGATTGGATAGTTGTTACATCTTGGTTTATATATTTCCAAATCGCGTCTTGTTGTTCAATAAGTGTATGATCTTCGGCAAATTGTACTTTACTATCTTTAATCTGTGACTGTTTTTTATGATAAATAACCTTCTTTGGTTCGTCTTCTGGACTAAAATAAAAATAACTAAGAGAAATCCCGACAAAAAGAAAAGATATTACCGCTATCACTTTATATTTCATCACACACCACCTTGAATTTTAAAATAGTATTTTTATAACTATATGCACGCTCTTTTTATTGATGAAAGTTTTTATCAAGGAATATCCTTTTTAAATTGCATCTTTTCGCATTTCATACTATTATAGTTTTAGTGATAATTTTAGATGGGGTGAAAGTATGAAAATTACAGACACAGGAATTGAAGACAATCTAATCGATTTAAAACCCTTAGACCATGCGATGGAGAAAGCTAACTTTGTGCGTGCAGGTCAATGGGATTATGAAAGGGTTACATATGATTATAAAATCGGTTCACCAGAGAAAAACATTACCTATTACATAAGAGTACAAGGGTATGCGGTTGAAGGTGACGTAGATAAAGGTGATGCTGTCATCAAATTATTAACACCTTTACTTGGGAAGCATTATTATCCTACAGGTATCGAATACGGCGAACAGGAAGAATTTCCACAAACAACAGTGGAGCGCGCTTCGACATTATTAAAAAACGCTAAGCAAAACTTCGAACCTTTTGTGAAAAACTAAGTTTCAATCTCTGAATGAGCGGCTGTATACGTAATACAGTCGTTTTTCATAATACATAACCATCTTCTTTCTGAAAGGAGTTATGATAGTAGTTAAATGAAAAATATATCTAAAAAACATATAAAATTATTCTTTATTATACTTTTATTGATAGTAGCGGCTATTCTTATCTTGCCTGTATCTATCCCCTTAATTTTAGCTTTTATTACGGCATTAATTCTTAATCCTGTCGTACGCTGGATTATACAAAGACTTAGATTAAGCCGTAAACTAGCTGTAACAATTGTCTTTATAATTTTTCTTGTAATTATTAGTACAATTGGTACTTATGCCGTTACCAAGATTATCGGACAAGTTGTAAATTTTGCTGAAAACGCACCTTCATATATGCTTTCAGTAAAAGACCAAGTATTAGAATGGGAAGAAGATTTGGATCATTTTACAGAAGATTTACCTAATGAATTCGTCATTGAAGTAAAAAAACAAATTCAATCAACTACAACATCTTTGAGTGATAACCTACGAGATATGGTACGCATTGAAAAAATTGCTAATATAGCAAGTGAAATCCCTAATTATTTGGTTAGCTTTATCGTATATTTGATTGCTCTATTTATGTTTATGCTAGAGTTACCTCGATTAAAAGCAAATGCATATAAACATTTAAAAGAGACTACTGCTGAAAAAGTAAAATTCATGAATGATCGTTTGTCCTATGTCATATTTGGTTTCTTTAAAGCACAATTTCTAGTTAGTATTATCATTTTTATTGTTTCCTTAATCGGATTATATATTATTGTGCCTGAATATGCGTTAATCATGTCCCTTATTATTTGGATCATTGATTTTATACCTATAATTGGTTCTATTGCAATATTAGGCCCATGGGCACTCTATATGTTAATCACAGGCGATATTTTTATTGGTAGTCAACTAGCCATACTCTCTGTCATCTTGCTAGCCATCCGAAGAACCGTTGAACCTAAAGTAATGGGCAAACATATCGGCCTATCTCCTTTAGCCACGCTGATTGCTATGTATATTGGTTTAAAGCTATTAGGAATATTAGGATTTATTGTGGGACCGTTGATTGTTATCGCATTTAACTCTGCGAAAGAAGCAGGTATTTTTAAAACAAATTTTAAAATTTAGTATTTTCCTAAACTAGAATGCCCCCAAGAAGTAGATCTTCTTGGGGGCATTAACTGTTTGATTATTAAGTTCCGAGAATTGCCTTCAATAAGCTAGTGGTTTCTCCACCTTCATAAAATACATATAACAATAAATAGACGGCAACTCCTGTTATTGCGGTAAAAAACCATAACACACTAGTAACAGGGCCAATTTTTTGATGCTTTTTAATATTTCGCTTAAAAGCTAAGATTAAAGTGACAACCCCAAATATAGCCCCTGTCGTTGCTAATGTAATATGGAAGATTAAAAATACAGTATAATAAATCTTTAAATCTTCGGGACCACCAAAACTTGTATTACCGATAAAAATCGTTCTCGAAATATAAATAATAAAAAAGCAAAGTGCACTTATTGCTGCAGCAACCATTGTTTTTTTATGTGCCTTATATTGCTTTTTTACAACGAATCTCCAACCTATTGCAACGAGAATCGCACTTAACACAATAAAAAAAGTACTAATTGTTGGTAATATTTCCATTTCCCCCACGCCTTCCGATCTTATATTTGTTCTGCTTGGTGATTTTCAGGCAACGGATCAATTTTGTCTGCTCCACTTCTAAACCAAGGGAAGAAGATTCGTGCTAGAATTGCACCATAGATAATTTCTTGGGTGATTTTCATTACGATACCACCAAGTTGTTGATCTTCAAGTACACCTATTGGTGAAAACATTTCAGGTCCACTTAATGACAGACCGCTTAAAACATCTCCAGGAACACATAGTGCTAAAGCTTGAATCCAGCCACCTGTTGCTCCATATGTGGTGTAAATGGTGTCTGTTGAAAATATAATAAGAGCACATGCCGGTGTGATTAATATCCCATTGGCGGCTATATAACCTATTTTTAATAAAGGCGACATTGTATCCATTTCTTTTAATGGCGTGAAAATAGGCCACCATACAATAAAAGCAGTGAATAAAATAGTAAGTGAGATGCTTGCATGTGCGATGTCATTTGCTTTAGCAAAATCAAAAATTACTGGGATATGATAAAAAGAAAATGTCCCATTAAACAATAATAATGCGATTAATGGTTTTGTTAGTAGCTTCAATATTTGCTTCAATACTGGAACTTCGAATACTTTTCGCCAAAACCATATTGGCATTCCTTTGATTATTAAAATTGGAAATAATAAATAGTACAAAGCCATTTGGATCATGTGTGCCGTAAACATTATATGTGATAGTAAATCGATAGGAGATCCCTTGATCACATACAATAACAATAAACCGCCATAGAAGAATAGTATTTGCTGGATATTTACTTGTTTAGAATCTTTCCTCTTTATAAAGATAGCATAATAAACTAAGGCTGATGCTACAATAAACAAGGCATAGTATGGACTCCATAAGGCTCTAAAACCGAATATTTGTAAATCCTCTAACATATATGATCACTCCAATTTATATCATGACAACTAGTCCTTATTATACCGAAGTTGCCCAGGATTAAAAAGCAATATATCAACAATTATTCAACAATTTAATGAACAAAGCATAGCCCACTCAGAAAAGCCAACCTTCAACAAAGTAGACACAAACTGCGAACTTGTGACAATTTTAACTGCTTGATGAGTGCTAGCAAAAGCTCCGTCTATTTACTTCGCTTTCCGCGGGCACGTCGGTCTGCTTCCTCAGAAAAGCAAAGAACGCTTTTCTTGCGGGATCTTCAGCTCGCACTGTTCCCGCTGGAGTCTTCGTAAATAGACTACGCTTTAGTAAAGTTCTACAAATATAGTAACTGCAAGAATATTGATGTCACAGCATATTTCATCGTTTTTGAACAGAAATCTAGTCAAAGCGGAGGAAAAATGCGACACTCCTGGGGGAATAGCGCGAGCTGAAGATCCACTTTGGAAAGTGGTTTTCTTTCCAAAGTTAGCTGAAGCCGTGCCCCCGGAAAGGGAGTGTTTTTCCGGAGCGTTGGATTAGCACTTATCTCAATACTTTTGCCAATAATCCTATGTCACTTACTTCGCAGTTTAGTTTTAATGTATCATAAAAAAAGCTTGAGAAGTGTTTAGACTTCTCAAGCTTCATTTTTACCACCAAACCAATGCAGCTAATGCTAGAATGGTTAGAAACGCGGCAAATGCTCCACCATAGAACATCATCGCTGGTAATTCATGACCTTTATGACTCATATGCATGAAATAGTAAAGTTGGAAAGCAACTTGTACGGCAGCAAGTACGAGTAATATTGGTATAACGAATAATTTATCTAATCCAGATGTCACCATTGCAAAGGCGATAATTGTAAAGATGATCATTAAAGCAAACGTAATAACCTGTTGCTTCATTTCTTCTTTTCTTTTTTGTTTTTCATACTCATGTTGCAGAGGAGATTCAGATACTTTTTCTGACATTTAAAGCACCCCCATAAGATACACTACTGTGAAGATAAATACCCATACAACATCAATAAAGTGCCAATATAAACTCGCAACGTAGAACTTAGGAGCGTTATATAAATTTAATCCTCTTTTCGCATTACGAATCATTAGGGAAACGATCCAAAGCAAACCGAAAACAACGTGACCACCGTGGAATCCAACTAAGGTATAGAAAGCTGATCCAAAAGCAGATGATCTCAATGTGAATTCATATGCATGAATATAGTGATAGAACTCATAGATTTCAAATCCAAGAAATCCTAGACCTAAAGCTACTGTAATACCTAACCAGATTTGCATCTTCTTGAAATCATTATTTTTCATATGATACATTGCATAAACACTTGTCAATGAACTTGTTAAAAGTAACATTGTCATAATGAAAACTAATTCTAGACCAAATAACTCTTCAGAAGATTTACCACCGTTTGTAGAATTATTCAGAGCTAAATAGGTACCAAATAAACTTGCAAAAAGAACTGCTTCTCCACCTAAGAAAAACCAAAAACCCATAAATTTATTTTTACCTTCCAAGGTGGCCTTCTCAGGGTTTTGAGGCATTTGTCCTGGGTTTAACACATCATGTTCACTCATTATTCCCCTGCCTCCTTTTTCAAGTCTTCTTTATGGATATGGTATCCAAGATCATCTTTCACAGATCTGATTAACATACAACCGAGCGTTATACCCATACCGATAAACACAAGTGATAACCAAGCTATGTCAAGCTTTTGATAGATAAAACCGAATCCTGCAATAAACAATCCTAGAGACATTACAAATGGTAAGAAAGAATTGTTTGGCATATGGATATCTGTAAGTGGTTCTGCAGGTGTCATGCCTTTTCTGCCTTCCATTTTTTCAATCCATAAAGGATCTAAACCACGTACTAATGGTAATTGTTTAAAGTTATAAAAAGGTGGTGGTGATGGAATTGCCCATTCTAAAGTACGTCCATCCCATGGATCTCCACTTACTTTTTCATTTTTTACAGATGTCTTAATTATATTAATTAATAAGACGATCGTACCAACTCCCATTAAGAAAGCACCGATTGTACTAATTACATTACCTAAATCTAAACCTTGCCCTTCTAAATAGGTCCAATAACGACGTGGCATACCCATCAGTCCTAAGAAATGTTGGATAAAAAACGTCATATGGAATCCAATAAAGAATAACCAAAATGTCAGTTTTCCTAATTTTTCATCAAGAATAGTTCCAAACATTTTTGGCCACCAATAATGTGTCCCTGCAAATAAGGCAAATACAACACCACCAACAATTACATAATGGAAGTGTGCAACAACAAAGTACGTATCATGGTATTGGAAATCAGCTGATGCTGCAGCCACCATTACACCTGTCATACCACCTAAAGTAAAGGTTGGTATAAAACCAAGTGCCCATAACATGGCTGTATTAATTTGAATATTTCCACCCCAAAGGGTAAATAACCAGTTAAATATTTTGATACCGGTTGGTACTGCAATCGCCATTGTTGCTACGGCAAAGATCGAGTTCGCTGCCGGTCCCATTCCAACTGTAAACATATGGTGTGCCCACACCATGAATCCTAGAAAACCAATTAAAACTGTCGCAAAAACCATTGCCGTATAACCAAATAATCGTTTTTTAGAAAATGTTGAAATGATTTCACTAAATATACCAAAGGCTGGTAAGGCTAAAATGTACACTTCAGGGTGTCCAAAAATCCAGAATAAATGTTGCCAGATTACTGAATTACCACCCATAGATGGGTCAAAGAAACCTGAACCAAATAAACGATCAAACATCATTAAGAATAAACCAACCGTTAATGCCGGAAATGCAAATAAAATAAGTGCACTTGCAACAAAAGCAGTCCAAGTAAATAATGGCATACGCATATAAGTCATACCGGGTGCACGCATATTTACAATCGTTACTAGGAAGTTAATCCCCCCGATTAACGTACCTGCACCTGAAATTTGAAGACCTAATACATAATAATCTACACCTTCACCAGGTGATGTTGTGGAAAGTGGTGCATATGCTGTCCATCCAGCATCCGCCGCTCCCCCAGTGAACCATCCCACGTTTAGCATGATACCACCAAATAAAAATAACCAGAAACCTAAAGAGTTTAAAAATGGAAATGCAACGTCACGTGCCCCGATTTGCAAGGGCACTACTGCATTCATAAAAGCAAAAATTAACGGCATCGCTGCCAAAAATATCATTGTTGTTCCGTGCATGGTGATTAATTCATTGTAAAAACCTGCACTAACAAAGTCGTTCATCGGTTGCACTAATTGCCATCTAATAGCAAGTGCTTCTAAACCACCTAGGATAAAGAAGAAACCACCCGCAACTAAATACATAATAGCAATTTTTTTATGGTCTACTGTTGTTAAATAGTCCCAAATAGTAGAACCGAAGCTTTTTTTGTTATTAGCTACCATTGTACTCACGTCTAGTTAACCTCCCTTTAATTGTTGTTCTCTGCCTCTTCTTCTTTAAATTGCTCTACACTATCAACAGGTTCATCTGTTGCTTTTAACTCCATTAAAAAGTCAGCAATTTTTTCAGCATCCTCTTCTTGAATTGAATTATCTTGTAAATATGGAGCGCCAAGCATACCATTACCTGGTTTCATTTCAGCTGGATCCATAATCCAATTTACAATAGCTTCTTTACTATAATTTTTGATGCCAGCAACCATTGTTCGATTTCCAAAATCAGCTAAGTTAGGACCAACAACAGGATTACTCGAACTTGCATCTATTGCATGACAACTTATACAACTATTTGCGAACATTTCTTGTCCTTCTTGTGCTGTAGAAGATTCAGCAGTATATTCAGGATCAGTGTTTTGCATACCTTCTACCCACTGATCGTATTCTTCCTGACTAACTACTACAACTTTGAAATCCATTAAAGAGTGTGAATCACCACAAAACTCTGTACATTTCCCCCAATACACGCCTTCTTCATATGCTTCAATGTACATCGTATTTTCATTATCAGGGTTTACGTCCATTTTCCCTGAAATAGACGGTAACCAGAATGAATGAATTACATCACTTGATAACATGTTCAAATAAACTTTTTCATTTACTGGAATGTACAGTTCCTGGCTTGTTTGTATTTCTTCATTGGCATATTCAAAATTCCACCAGAATTGCATCCCTTGTACATTAACATTAATACTGTCTTCTTTTTCGGATTCATCTGCTAAATCATATGTACTAGCAATAGTTGGAACCGCAATAATAATTAGAAGTAAAATAGGAATAACTGTCCAAACAACCTCTAACGTTTTGTTCCCCTCTGTTTGTTTCGGTATATGATTTTCTTGTCCTTTTCTTTGACGGAATTTAAAAATTACATACACATAAATCGCCATTACAACAATAAAGACAAAAATCATAACTAGAATTGATATCAAAATGACATTAAATGATTCCTCTGCCCCATATCCTTTTGGCACTAATGCAGTTAGATTGTCTTTACCGCACGCAGAAAGTATGATTACCAAAAAAGAAAATAATGACAGAGTTCGGATTTTTCCCATCCATTCTTTCATTTTTAACCCTCTCTTTCTTTTTTTAACTTAAAATATTATTTAGAAAAACCTGAAAAAATTCAAGTTCTACTGACAAAAAAACTCCTATTAGTTATTATAACAAATTACTTGGAAAAGTAATAATAATCATTGAAAAGAAAATGATTGTTAAATATAACAAGGAATAAATAAACATTTGATTAGCCCATTTATAATCGTCTTTTGCAAAGAAACCTTTGATTGCTAAAACGAACCATCCAATATTTAAAATAGAAGCTAATACAATAAAAAGCAATCCCAACTGATGCAAGAAAAAAGGGATCGGTATTAAACAAATGATATAGATTAGCATTTGCCGTTTCGTAATTTCAAAACCATGAATAACTGGTAACATTGGAATATTTGCATTTCGATAATCTTCGACTTTTTTCATGGCTATTGCTAAAAAATGTGGCGTTTGCCAAATGAAAATCAATAGAAATAACACCCATGCACTTGCTCCTAAATTTGGTTCTACTGCTGACCAACCTATCAATGGAGGTACGGCTCCAGATAAACTTCCTATTGCAGTATTGATCGTATATTTTCGTTTAGACCAAATCGTATATAAAACTACATAGCTAAACCACCCTACTAAACCAAAAAGAGCCGTTGGGATAGATGCTAATGATAACACTAAAACCCCTATTACGGAAAGTGCTATTCCAATAGTAAGCACATGTATGATATCAATCGTCCCTGTTACAGTAGGTCTTGATTGTGTTCTTTTCATCACTTGATCAATATCTCGATCATAATAATTATTAATCACACAACCGCCTGCAATAACAAATGCAGTACCTATTAAGGTCACAAGCAGTACATGCCAATATTGTGACAAGGAGGAACCTGTATAAAACAAGGCTAACCAAAACCCAGCAAATGCAGTCATAGTGTTCGAATTAATGATACCAACCTTCATCAATGATTTTAATTCTGACCAACTATATAAATATTCATTAGTGTGTGTTGATAAAATTGGTTCATTCGACGAAAACTCCATTTTATCCATTTTTAGTTGTTACCTCCTTTCCAACATTTCAAAACATAAAAGTATGTAAATCAATTCTTTACAAATAGTGATTTCACTATGATAAACTACCAAACAATGATATTGTACCATGTATTAAGCTGCTTCGCTATTTAAGTTGTCTAGAGATTTTTAAATATGACATTTTTGTGAACAATTAAACGAAATAGATTATATATGACACGAAGCGACTTTATTTTGTTATAATTAACAAGATTTTTATAATGTTTCTTCTATTATGCCCTATTTATTTCTAGCATAATCCATTGTGATTTTGCAAGGGTTTAACTAAGTGTATTTATAATTGAGAGATGTTAAGCTATCAGAAAATGATTATGGAATAATAGATGATCAGCTAGACGAAGAGGTGTATATATTTAATGAAATTTTTGAAATACTTATCAGTTTTATCAACAATTGCTATGATGTTTGTACTTGTAGGAGGTGCACTTGTTACAAAAACAGAATCTGGTATGGGGTGTGGAGCCAATTGGCCATTCTGTTACGGTGATTGGTCCTTGGAGATGTTCATCGAGCTTAGTCACCGTATCGTTTCTGGAGCCACAGGTTTTTTAGTTTTATTATTATCGATTCTATCCTGGAAGTTAATCGGTCATATTCGCGAAACAAAATTCTTAGCATTTATTTCGATTTTCTTTCTGGTTGCCCAAGGTTTAATAGGAGCTGCTGCGGTGCTCTGGTCACAGTCTGATTTTGTGCTGGCACTTCACTTTGGAATTTCTCTCATTTCCTTTGCTGCCGTTTTATTACTTACTTTATTAATTTTTGAAATTGACCAAAAGTTCGATGCATCCTCATTAAATATTAGCGCATCTTACCGTAAACAGTTTATCTGGTTGACGGTGTACATTATGTTTGTAGTCTACTCTGGAGCACTGGTAAGACACATTGATTCAAGTCTTGCCTGTCCTAGTTGGCCATTTTGTAATAATGGTCAACCTTTCAGTTTTGATTATCATCTAGGACAGTGGGTGCAAATGGGGCATCGTTTATTAGCCGGTATTGCGTTTGTTTGGACATGGGTGATATTCTTTAAGATCAAACGTGACTATCGAAATCATCGCGTCATGTACCTAGGATGGATGATTGCAACAATTTTCATATCAATCCAAGTTATCCTAGGAGCATTTGTTATCTTTACGATCGGTAACTTAATAATTGCTCTATTACATGCATTATTTATCACATTGTTTTTTGGATTGTTATGTTATTTCTTATTATTGTCATACCGTAGTAGTAGAATGTAATATATTTAAGGTTGTTAATTAACCTAAAAAAGCAAAGCCTAAAATTTAGGCTTTGCTTTTTTTATAGCTTATGACATTTATCAAGTCTTAATCGTGCGAAGTAAACTTATATTAACGTGAAGAATATGTTTGCCTAAACCTATTGGAAGTGACTTGTTTATTTGTTTCTTGCTCTTCTGGTATTGTAGATTCTTCATTAAATCGGTGATAATTTACATGTCTGGTAATGTTATTTAAAATGCCAACTGAAAATAATAACACCACTAGCGATGTCCCACCATAACTAACAAAAGGTAATGTTACCCCTGTGATAGGCAATAATCCACTGATCGCCCCTAAGTTAATAATTGCTTGAATACCTATCATTGATGATATTCCTATAGCCAGAAGACTGCCAAAAGCATTTTCGCACTTTTTAGCAATGAATAAACCTCTTAATACAATAATACTTAAATTTACTAAAACAAACAATACACCAAATAATCCTAGTTCTTCGGAAATTACCGCCATAATAAAATCACTTTCAGCTTGTGTTAAATAACCTAATTTTTGAATACCTTGTCCAATACCTACACCTGGAACTCCACCAGTTCCAATAGCTATATAGGACTGAATAAGCTGGTAACCACTATCTTCTGGATCTTCAAAAGGTTGATAAGCACCCGTGAAACGTGAGGCTTTTTCATCTGTTACCATTTGAAAGCCAATCGCTATAAGAATAGTCACTCCAATAAAGATTAGTAATGATAAGTGTTTAAATTTTATCCCAGAACTAAAAATAACAGTACATGCGATTGAAAAAATAATAGCTGCAGTTCCGACATCTGGCTGTTTGATAATTAAGGCTAGCAAAAGACTAGTAATGGCAAGTGGTGGTAAAACAGCTTTAAAAAAATCACCTATGTAGGCTTGTTTTTTTGTATAAATTGCCGCTAAATAGATAATTAAACCTATTTTAATAAATTCAGAAGGTTGTACTGAAAAAGATCCTATATATATCCAAGACTTAGAGTAATTAAGAGTTACTCCAAAAAGTTCAACTGCTAGTAATGCCATTACCATCACAAGAACAATCCACTTTGTTAATTTTTGGTATATTTTATAATTAAAAAAACAAGCAAACAAGAAACCTACCAATCCAACTGTGAACCATATACCTTGTTTTAATGCCAGACTATACGCAGGCTCATCTTTCATGACTGAAGTCACCATACTGGCACTGTAGATCATCACTATACCGAATCCTGATAACAGTAAAGGTGGTAGCATTAATAAAAAATCAAATGTTTTTGTTTTTTGCTTCATATTGAATACCTCGATAGTTTCTATATCATTGTAATTATTCTATCACAAATTAAGCTTCTATTAATATAGGTCATTTTATATAATATTAGTAAAAACTCAACTTTCGCACACTGAAATAGGCAGGTAAGCCCTGATGTAGATAGGTAATCCTGCAATCCAGTGTTGGACTTGATTTTTGATTAATTTTTGTACCTTCTTGTTGCTCTGTTTCAAGGCATCTTCAAGAAGCTCGATCAACTGCTGAAGTGCCACAGCCCAATCGAGATCATGAATTTCATCACATAATTCATAAAACATGCCGCCAAGTGTTCGCTCGTCTGTGCTACATCGGTTTTGCCACGAGAGAATAATATATCGTGCAAATACGATGGTCGTATGACTAATTAAACCGTCATACGAACGACTTTGGAACTCTTTTTGAAGCTTCAAAAGAGATTTTGTTGTTTTGAAAAAAACTTCAATGTCCCATCGCATCCCATAAATACGAATGATTTCTTGATCACTAAGTGTACAATCGGTGCTTAGAATAGCTAACCATTCACTCTTTTTATTTCGATTACGAACAAAGACAACTTTAATAGGAACGCCATTCGCTTGTGTGGTATGAATCGAACGAAGAATGCCTTTCTTTCCCCCTGTTGGTTTCGCAAAACGATAAAGGTCCTTTAAGCTTGCAAGGTGGCATTCACAGGGTAACGCTGTTTCAAGTTCTTTACCATGCCAATGACGTCCAACCCTTGCTCTTTTATTTCCTTAACGAGAGGCTGATACGTGAACCAAGAGTCCATCAGCACATAGGAAGCATCGATACCGGCATTCATGGCGCGTTCCACCATACCTGGTAGTTGTTCAGGTGCGGTTTGTAATGCTTCTACTCTACGTTTATAACCGGAACTACGCTTATCAACTTTTGATGATATACCATTGATTTGGCTTTTCTTTGAGCTCAATAAGGAAAAGTCCACTGGAATGAACGTTGCACCATCTGACCAGCCAAGCGTGAGCATACGGAATCCTTTATAAAAGCGCATCTTTTGGGATGCATGGTCAAAACAGCGAGCTAATAATTCAACGGATTTACTGCGATTACGATCATACGAAGAATCGTCGACAATCAATACTTTTGGTCGATCATGACTCGTTAAGTTCGTTACTTTTCCAATGGTATGAGCGCTTAGAAATAGTAAAAACCTTCTCCAAGCAAAGGTAGATTTGTTTAAAAAGCGATAGACGGCATTCTTCTCTGGACAATCATTCGCTTTGTTACTTTGAAGTACTTGATACCAGTTCTTATTTTCAAAGATCAAACAAAAAATCAATTGAAAAAGATAGGCACAAGTAAAGCCGACAGACTTTGTAATACCAGCTTTTCTAAGATGCTTATACACGTTTAATTCTTTAAAGATGGAGGAAAGTTCATTTGGTAGTTGATTATTTTGGTCATTATTCGCTATCATATAGGAGACACCTCTTCTGTATTGGTAGTGTTTTCTAGTCAATTACACTATACCAAAAGTTGAGGTGTTTTTTTATACCTATTTCGATTGTCAATGAGCATATTTGAACAGTAATAAGCTTTACAGCTAGTTATATGGAATGCTTTTTTCTAGCTGCGAAAGTTGAGTAAAAACATAAAAACTTTGCCCAAAATGGCAAAGTTTTTGAACTTTTCCGATTAAACGTTTTGTGATGCTTCGTGCAGTACATTTAATTGTCTTTCTAAATTATCTAGTAACTCCTTACCGTCCTCTTCTTGAATGAGCTCTAAGCGGACAGCAAAATCTATTTCTCTAGATAATCCAAACATTTGAGTATCCAGTACTTCTTCATATAAAGGGCACTGAGGCATGGTTAAATTATCTATTTGAACTTTTATTAATTGCAGAATCTTATCCGCATCTGCCTTTAGAAGGGCATAGGCTTGCTTCTCTTTACTTAAAGCCACTTCAGGTATCAAAAAAATCCCCTCCGTCTATAAAACTTCTATTATTAATTTTATCGTGAAAATTTCTAAATTGCAAGATAATACAAATGTTCACAAACTATCTCTATAGTTATAATTAATTAAAATGCATTTTTTTTAAGAGTCTGCTATCCTTAATAGTAACGTATAAATGAAGAGGTGAAAGATAATGATAATCCAAATTAAAGGAAATGTTAAATATCCTATTACATTAGACCCTAGTGTCTGGATTTTTGATGACAGAAAAGTCAGATTGGAAGAGGCTTTTAATGATGCAGCTCCCTCAAGTGAAGAAAAAATCGAATCAAACAGTAAGCTTAATAAACCACCAGTCAATAACAGCATCAAAAAATATAATAAAAAAGAATTGCTCGAGAATTCTTATGTCATGCCAATCAAAGAATTTATCGAAAATGCAGAAATGAACGAAAATGTTACCAAAGCTAACTTGGTAATGAAAGATGATACTAAAACAATCTCAAAGGAACAACTTATAAACAGTTATTTGTTATTTTCTATCGATGGCAAACAAATAAAAGATCAAGGTCCTGCTTATTTGTATTTTGGAGATGGTTCAAATCAAGAAAACCCAATAAAAGGTATTAAAGAAATCGAAATGATTTAAACAATTCTTTCGTCCTTTCTTCTACTCGTTAGTATATTTTATTATTTATTACAGAAAATATACAGAGAAGAAGGAGGGATTTTTTTATGAAATATTTAATTATGTGTAGTTTACTATTTGTGTTGTTTGGTTGTCAGCAAGATGTACAAGAAAATGATTTATCCACTAGCACAGATAATATTGGTGCAGTTCAAGTCAAAAACTCTGATCCATCTGCACCAGATGACGCAGATAATCAAGAAAAAGCTCAATATTTAGCAAATCTTGCAAGTAAAGTGCCAAATGTAAACGATGCTTCCGCTCTTATTACGAACCGAGGGGTAATTGTAAGTGTTGATGTAAATGAGGATTTAGATCGGACACATGTTGGATCAATAAAATACTCCGTTTTAGAAGCTTTAGAACATGATCCCTTCGGCAGAAAAGCAATTATTGTAGCTGATGCAGATTTGCATAAAAGAATTCAAGGGATGGGAAATAAAATACAAGATGGGCACCCTATCGAGGCAATTACTGAAGAACTCGCTAATATAACAGGAAGATGGATGCCTGAACTGCCTTTAAATGAAAAACAATCCGATAAAATTGATCAAAATAAACAAATGATCGATGAAAAAGAAGAACAGGAATTGGAAAAAATAAATCAAGAACAATCTAATCACCAGAAAGATCGATAGTGTATAACTCTCAAAGTACTTCACACAAAGAAAGAAGCCGTGTATGGTCGGCTTCTTTTTTTATGATTCTTTCACTTTATTATAATAATCGACACCAAATTGAGACCCTTCGGCAACCATGTCGGCATTTTCTAAATTATCTTTTCCAGGGTCCCCTGCTTCCTCAATTGGTAAGTCTGTATTCTCATTTATGAATGAACTTCTTAAGTCACTCCATTTAGTCTTAATCATATCTCTTCGGTTTTTATCCATTAATAAATAAGATAAAGTAGCCACACCTGCAGCTCCACCAACCATACTTATTACATTCCTCTTGCGCATATCTAAACCATCCTTTCTGTATTTCTATCTAGTATAGTTTTACCCCCAGCACCTAAAATAAAACATTATTTTTGAATTTTATCACGATGCAAGCGCCCTTAATACTCTAAACGAAAAATTCTATCGTTAGTAAAGGAGATAGGTGAGGAATAACTCCCGATAATTGCAGAATCACTTTATGGTTTTATGACGTTTTATGTTACAATAACAAAAAGACTGACGAATAACTTGAGGTGAAAGTATGAGAGTGAAATGTGTAATATGTGATTCTATTAAAAAAATAGACAATGATTGCCCAAAAGCTAAAAAGTTACGAAATCGTCTTATTCACACGTACATGTGTCCCGAATGTGACGAACGCATCGAAAAAAATACAATGGCAAGACATAGAACAGGTAATTTTAAGTTGTATAGAAAAAAAGAAGTGCAAGATCAATATTTATCTTAATTTTAATAAACAAAAAGAAAAGGCTGGGCAATTTTAAAGTGGTCCCTATGTCAAGGACACTTTTAAAAAAAGGCCTTAAATTTAGATGATTAATATCGTATTCTTCTGTTAAGGAGAAGATACGACATAAGAACCAGTACCTCTTCTGCCATAGAAAGTTACTGGTTCTTAAATTTTATCCGTGTCTTAGATGTATATATGAATAGAAATTTTATAAAGTCATTTGATAGCTTTCAAGTATTTATGCTGGGGGAAGATAGGCCGAATTACATTCATAGGTATTGTAACCAATTGGATGATTCACAATGGCAATGGTTTTATGAACAGATGTTGGAACCTGTTGCTTTTGTTACGGACATCACGTATCTTTTCTATGTACTAAAGTGGATTCTAAAGTATGACTTTGACGATTTATCCTATGCTGTGTATTTTCAGGATATTATGAATCCCGAATGTATTCCGCAGTCACAAATCAAAGATGAGTGGTTGGCGAAACTGTTGGATCGCTATGAGCAACGTTTGAAGAAGGAATTATCGGAAATCCATTATAGCTCGAATGTTACTATTGATGATGACGCTGGTATATTCTAAGTGGGTATTCACCTGTTTTTAAATACGCTGCATATTGATTAGGGGAGAGTTTTGCTAGTTTCCATTGATAACGGTCATTATTATAATAATCCATGTAGTTATCAACCTCTTGGCAAAGCTCCTCAAAACAATGGCAGTTTTTCAAATTGAGTTCATCCTTCATATGCCCGAAAAATGACTCCTGCGGTGCGTTGTCCCAACAGTTACCACGTCGGGACATGGATTGCCTAAGTTCCTTATCTTTTAACAGTTGTCGGAAAGAGACGCTTGTATAGTGACAGCCTTGGTCAGAATGGATGATGGCATCCGTCTCTAAGTTATTACCATGCGTTTTTAGTAGGATTTTAATTGTTTCCAATACAAAATCGACTTCAAGTGATTCACTTGAAACGTATGCCAGTACCTGTTTCGTGTAACCATCCTTTATGACAGAGAGATAAGCTTTACAGCCATTATTGTAATAAAGATAAGTTATATCTGTAAGTAGTATTTTTCCTGCACCATGTTGTTCAAATTCTCTATTTACTATATTTTCTGATATGGTATCTGTCCTCAACGCTTTAGCCATTCTTCTGTATGGATTTGCCTTTCTGATTGGACAAAATAAACTAAACTTTTTCATGAGGCGACTGATTTTCTTTTGGTTCATCCTTATGCCCATATGCAGAAGGCGCATATATATGCCTCGTCTGCCTTTGTCATATCCGCGAAAACGATATGCTTCCAATATTAGTTCAAAATCTTTTTTATCCTGCTCATCTTTCTTTATGCGTTTCTCTGCGGACTTCAACCAGTTGTAATAACCACTTCTTGACACACCTGCCATATCACAAAGCCAATAGATATTAAGCTCATTATTATCTCTTAATGTTATTTCTTCGATGTGTCTGAATTTTTCTTCTGGCGTTGCTTCTGGTTTTCCTGCCACTCTGCCTGCCTGTCTAGAAATTCTGTTTTTTTTAGAAATTCATTCTCTTGTTTTAAGTATCTGATTTGATGTTCCAATCGCTTTATTCGGTCGACATCCGTTAATTCCTTAGTGGAAGGACGACCAGAATTTTTCCCTCTCAGGTCTTGATAACCGTCTATTCTCGATGCATACTCCTTAATTCTTTGAACCAGACTGCTTCTTCTCTTTTCACCTAAAAGAGTCGGATCAATTCCCATATCACTTAGTATAGCTGATGGTCCTTTTCCAGTTTGGTATTCGTGATGAAAACGTTCTTTAAATTCTTTTGTGTAAGAAATAGTTGTTTCACTTACTTTCTCGATGAAAGGATTGGACCGTAGCTGTATTTGTTGTTCTTCTGAAAATTTGTTTCTCCCCATTTTTTCAACCTCACCTATTAGAATAAGTTAACTATAACAAAAAAAAGACCCTGCAAAACAGAGTCAGTAAAAATTCAAGGACATGCCTCTTTTTTTAAACTGTCTATTCTACAGGGTCCATTTTATTTATCGCTCAGCCTTTTCTTTTTGTTTATTCTGTTTACGTTCTTGCGAAAGGCGTAAACGGTATATACCCATTACCACTGCAATAATAAATAAACTTTCTGCAAGTGGAAGATTTAATCCAAAAATAAGTGTTAAAAAGAATACACCAATGAATAACAAAATATAAATAATCAAAGATTTTAAAGGAGATAGCTTTTTTGCAAAACCAAACTTATAAGCCAAAATAGCAAACAAGACGACAGTCAAATAAAGTAGCATGAATCCTCTTATTAATAGTGCCATCTCGCCTTCATCTGCAACGTTTACCTCTCCACCTAGATCTTTCATAAAAAAATCAGCCACTGGCCAAAGATTGTCAGGTACTTGAATAACTGTTTCTCTTAGCATGTGAAACCTCCAAATTCTACATTCAAACAAATCTATTATACTTTAATCCACTTATAAATACAATTTCTATAAAAGTAAATTATTTTATGATATGCTAAAAATAGTTCTAAATATTTGAGGTGACACAATGAAGTTTCAATTCTCGAAGTTTATATTAGCAATTTGTGTGATTTTGGCATTTTCTGCAGCAGGAGTTGGTATTGCTCTACGTAGTATCTGGTTTATACTTATAGCCTTTTTAATCGGTTTTGCATTAATGGGTTTCGGAATCTCGCTAAAGAAAAAAGAGTACAATTAAAAACTAGCAATCCTTTGACTGCTAGTTTTTTTCAATTCACTTTAAATCAATATACGTATCTAAAAGCTGATGTTGTATTTGTTTATTTGTTGTTAATATCGTATTCTTTTCTAATAAATTAACAGGTTGACCATTTGCCTGGACAGTAACTCCTCCAACCTCATTGACTAAAATAAGCCCCGCCGCAAAGTCCCATGGTGCTAATCTCATTGTCAAATAAGCGTCCACAATTCCTTCTGCTACATATGCAAATTCTAAAGCTGCCGAACCATATGATCTTGTCCCTCGACAATCCTTAATCAATTGTTGCACTTTTTTCTCATTAATGCGTTTACTCTCACACGCTAAAGAGCTATTCAATGCGATGATGCTTGTTTCTAAATTTACCTGTTCAGTCAGTTGAGCTAATCTTTGTCCATTTCGAAAGGCTCCTTCTCCCTTGATTCCAGTATATAAGACATCATCCATCACATTATAGATAAAACCAATTTCACCAATACCATCATGGTAGATGCCAATGGAGATTGCAAAATTTCGCTTTTGGTGCACAAAATTCATTGTTCCATCAATCGGATCGATAATCCATATCGTACCATCCAAAGAGTCAACTTTATCTCCATACCCCTCTTCACCCACTATATGGTGGGATGGATATGTTTCTCGTATTTTCTCTGCAAAAAACTGTTCCGTTGATCGGTCTACTTCGGTTACTAAATCATTTGCATTTGATTTTGTATCAATTTGATAATTATCATGAATTTGTTCACGTATTAATTTTCCGGCTTGATAAATCCATTTTTCTGCATCATTATATATATTTTGTCGGATTGTTTTATTCATCAACCTTCCTCCATTCTCCTTAGAGTATCTTCTATTTTAGCAAAGAAAAGACTAATTGAAAAATATCGGGTGTTTCTTTTGCAATTAGATAATAATTATTATAAAATTATAATGATAATAAACAGATAGAAAGGTGAAATTTATGACATTCAATGGTTTTAGTAAGAAAGACTTTGAAACCTTCCATATTGATGGACTCGATCAAAGGATGGAAGCAATACAAGAGAGAATTCAACCAAAATTCAGGAGTATATATGAGGAAATTACTGATAATTTAAATGAAGTCACAGGTCACGATATGTATTTACATATTGCTAAACATGCTCGACGAACTGTAAATCCTCCAAAAGATACCTGGTCTGCATATTGCCATAACAAACGTGGTTATAAGAAACATCCTCATTTTCAGGTAGGTTTATGGGAAGATAATTTATTTATTTGGTTAGCTTTTATTTACGAGTTACCACATAAAAGTGAAATTGCTCAAAAATTTTTAAATGAGCTAGAAGATATTCAACAAACGATTCCTAAAGATTTTCAAATTTCACTGGATCATATGAAAAATCAAGCGTCATTAATTTCTGAAACGGATTTACAAGAGTCATTAGAGAGATTTAAAAAAGTAAAAAAGGGTGAATTTTTAGTTGGTCGAAGAATTGCAGCAGATGATCCGATTATTAAAGATGGCGACCAATTAGTAACAACAATCAAACAAACCATCCAACAACTGGCACCAATCTATCGCTCATCTATGAATCTTTAAATAGTATAAGGAGACTATGATATAAATATTTTATTGAAAATTTAAACACGAACCATGTAATATGTATTATTGCGCAATATCATGAAACTGCGCAACAAAAGATATAGTAATTTTGAAATTTTTTTAACTGGTTAACAACCGCTCCGGCTGCCCACTTCCCTTTCCGTGGGGTTTTCCCTTCAGCTAACTTTTTTAAGCAAAGAACGCTAAAAAAAGTGGATCTTCAGGTAAAACGTTCCCACAGGAGTGAAAGTGGGCGGCCTGCACTAATATAAGGCTTCTACAACTATTGTGCCAGCTAACATTTTGAGTTGTTACTCCAATCAACGAATTTTTCACAAGAAAGTAATGTCACAATGCAACTTCATGCTAGAGTTGTAAAATATCAAATTAGCGCAGACGTCCACTTCGACTCCTGGTGGATTAGCGTGATCTGAAGATCCACTTTGTAAAGTGATCTTCTTTACAAAGTTAGCTGAAGAGCATGCCCTCCGGAAAGCGAAGTGGGCAAGCCGTAGCGGTTGGTACGCTCATATTTACTGTCAAAATTACCACATCAGTTATTGCGCAGTATGTTCCTAATACTCATATAAAACCAAACGATTTCGAATGATTGTTTTTTTTTTTAGTTATAGAATTCTTTTATCTCAGTCTCTTTTTTAACAACTGTTTTACACTAAACGTTTTTACATCTTCACCAGCTTGTCATTTTCGAGATCTTTTGCTTTTTTTATTACTCGAAATGGTACATAGCCAGATTGTTTTTCAAATTGTTTATCTAATTGCTTTTCTTCACTTTTTGATGGCACAATCTCCTTGTAACGATTGTAAGCAGCTATTAAATCTTGCTTCAGCACTCCTTTTTCATAAGCTTTTTCAATTAAAGAATAATAATTGACCACATCTATAATTTCCTTTGTAGACCACGCTTCATCAATTGGATAGCTGTAATTCATCATAAAACACCTCTTATTTAGATTCGATCGTATTTTAACATGTTGTTTTACATAAGTACATCATTATAACTAGCTATTCTTCACATGATTTGCTATAATACCTCTTGCTTTATACTTAAATTTATTAAAGGAGCACTACCAAAAGCATGTATACTCAGACAGATACCCCATTATTTAGTGGCCTATTACATCATATCGAAAAAAAACCAAAAGCCTTTCACATTCCCGGGCATAAAGCGGGAAAAGGCATGGATCCATTATTTAGAGAATTCATTGGAAATAAGGCACTTGCTATTGATTTAATAAATATTGAACCATTAGATGATCTACATCATCCAAAAGGTATGATCAAAGAAGCACAACAGTTAGCAGCGAACGCATTTGGAGCAGATCATACCTATTTTTCAGTGCAAGGAACAAGTGGCGCTATCATGACAATGATACTAAGTGTCTGTAATCCAGGAGATAAAATTATCGTTCCAAGAAATATTCATAAATCGGTATCATCGGCTATTATATTTTCAGGTGCTATTCCCATTTTTATTCATCCAGAACTTGATCACAAACTAGGGATTTCCCATGGAATTACGCCTAATGCTGTATCAAAAGCACTGCATGCACATCCCGATGCTAAAGCGGTTTTGGTAATCAATCCTACCTATTTCGGAATTGCTGCTGATTTGAAACAAATCGTTGAAATTGCACACACTTTCCAAATACCAGTATTAGTTGACGAAGCACATGGTGTTCACATCCATTTTCATAACGAATTACCCTTATCTGCAATGCAAGCAGGTGCTGATATGGCAGCAACAAGTGTGCACAAGTTGGGAGGATCTTTGACTCAAAGCTCGGTTTTAAATCTCAAAGAAGGTCTTGTTAAGACTGAACGTGTACAAACCGTCATGTCAATGCTAACAACCACCTCCACTTCCTATATTTTGTTAGCTTCATTAGATGTAGCTAGAAAATATTTAGTTGAGCAAGGTGAACAGTTATTATCTGATACTCTTAAACTTGCCCAAAAACTAAGGGAAGATATTAATAAAATCCCTAATTTATATTGTGCAGGTAAAGAAATGTTAGGTACAGAAGCCACACATGATTACGATCCGACTAAAATTATTATTTCCGTAAAGGATTTAGGTATTACTGGACACGATGCAGAAGTTTGGTTAAGGGAAAGATTTCAAATTGAAGTAGAGCTTTCTGATATGTATAATATTCTATGTATTTTAACCCCTGCTGATGATCAGGATGACACGAATTATCTTTTAAAAGCGCTTTTGGAGCTATCTATGGAACTACTAACAAAAGCAAGTCAACAGGACGTTAAAGTTTCAATTCCAGAAATACCGATTCTTGCTGTCAGTCCTCGTGATGCTTTTTATGCTGATTATGAAATCATTCTCTTAGAAGACTCTGCTGGAAGAATTAGTGCAGAATCTATAATGGTGTACCCCCCAGGTATTCCGATTTTCATACCAGGTGAAATTATTTCAGAAGACAATTTAGCCTATATTTCTGAAAATATTAAATCTGGATTACCTGTTCAAGGCTTAGAAGACGAATCCTTGAAAACTGTTCGTGTACTGAAAGAGAGAGTAGCTTTTAAATAGAAGCCGGGACAAAAATATTTGTTGTGCAATATATCAATACTAAGCAGTAAATGATGTAGTCATTTTGACAGTAAATTTGTGCGTAACAACCGCTACGGCTTGTTCGCTTCCCTTTCCATGGGGTTTTCCCTTCAGCTAACTTTTCCAAGCAAAAACCGCATGGAAAAGTGGATTTTCAGGGAAAACGAGTCCCATAGGAGTGGAAGCGAACGCCTACGCTAGTTAATGTTCTAAAATATTTAAACAAAGACTACTATCGCGTAATATAAACGAAATACTTACAGAAAGATCAACATGATAGCTGTGACAACAGTTGTAGAATCCATTCAGAGCGAAGGCGTCCACTTTCACTCCTGCGGGATGTTTTTACCCTAAGATCCACTTTTTTAGCGAACTTTGCTTAAAAAGTTAGCTTAGGGTAAAAACCCGCGGAAAGGAAGGCGGGCAAGCCGCAGCGGTTGCAAAGCACATATAAAACCTCATAATTACCACTTCAGCTATGTCGCAGTATCTTCCAACTATGCATAAAAATCCAAACGATTAAGTTCGTTTGGATTTTTCTTATTTTATATTTCTTTTGTCACAGCCTTTGTTTACTCAGGCAATTTTAATGTCATTGGATCGGCCATTTCGTAGCCTTTCTCACGTAAACCTTTAACAATGTCCTCTAATGCCGCAGCTGTCCATTCACGATCATGCATCAATAGATTAGCTCCATCTGTTAAAAGTTCTGTATTAACCATAATATCTGCAATTGCATCTTTAGATCGATAGTCCGCTTCCCAATCATAGCCATAGGTCCAATTCATTAATAACATACCTTCTTCTTCTACCAAAGCTGAAGCATAGTCTGTATTTACCCCGTTTGGTGCTCTGAAGAATTTGGGCTTTTCACCAATAGTTTCTTCGATAAGTTCACTAAGCTCAAGAATTTCTTGCTTTTGTGTTTCTTCGTCTACTTCAGATAAACGTTGATGGTTATATGTATGGTTACCAATCGCAAAGCCCATTTCATGAATTTGACGCAACACATCTTTACTTTCTTCTGATTCAAGAAAATGTCCATTCACAAAAAAGATTGCAGGAGCGTCAAGTTGATCTAAGGTTTGAGCCATTTCTAAAGCATGACCATCAGGTGCATCATCAATGGTTAATAAAACAACCTTCTCATTGGTACCTTCTTCTATTGGAACCAAATTCCATATCTCATTTAATTCATACATTGCTTCTTTTATTTCTTCATCACCAGAGGTTTGCTCTGTTTCACCCTCCATTTCACTATCTTCATCAGGTGAGGTTTCCTCATCCGTTTCTGGTTCCGATTCATCAGTTGTATTCGTTTCCTGTTCTGTTGGCTCTTCTTCTGTTATTTGTTCTTCTCCTGATTCTTCTTCACTCTCGTTATTACTACACGCAACACTGAAAAGACCTAAGAATATTATGAGAAGCATTATGATACTTTTTCTAAACAAACTAGATTCCTCCTAAAAGCGTATTAACTGTTGTAAAAAAGGAGTCTGCACACGCAGACTCCTTTTTTATCATTATTTTACAATGTGAATTGGCGTACCCATTGCAACTTCTGCTGCTTCCATTGTAATCTCACCTAAAGTAGGGTGAGCATGGATTGTAAGTGCTAAGTCTTCTGCTGTCATACCAGCTTCAATAGCAAGCCCTATTTCAGCGATCATATCACTAGCATTAGGTCCAGCAATTTGACCACCAATTAATAAACCATCCTGTTTGCGAGTAACAAGCTTAATAAAGCCATCACTATCATTTAAGGATAATGCACGACCATTTGCTGCAAATGGGAATTTAGATGCTACGGCATCATATCCTGCTTCTTTAGCAGCTTCTTCTGTAAGTCCTACAGAAGCAAGTTCTGGATCAGAGAATACTACAGCTGGAATTGCATTATAATCAATAACCGAATTCTCACCTGCAATAACTTCAGCGGCAATTTTACCTTCATAAGATGCTTTGTGCGCTAATGGAGGTCCAGCTACAATATCACCAATTGCAAAAATATTATCTACACTTGTGCGACATTGCTCATCAATCTTAATAAGACCTTTGTCATCCATTTCGATTCCTACTTGCTCTAAGCCAATTTCTTCTGTATTTGGTTTACGACCAACCGTAACCAATACATAATCGGCATCAATCGTTTCTTCTTTACCTTTTGCTTCATATGTTACTTTTACACCGTCTTTTGTTTCCTCTACGCCCTTAGCCATAGCTTCGGTAACGATTGTTGCACCTTTGCTTTTTAACTTTTTCTTCACTAAGGCACTCATTTGTTTTTCAAATCCACCAAGAATATCTTTTAATCCCTCAAGAATGGTAACTTCAGTACCAAAGTTAGCATACGCAGTACCTAATTCAGTACCTACATAACCCCCACCAATAACGACAAGCTTCTTAGGGATTTCTTGTAAGCTAAGAGCGCCTGTAGAATCTAATACACGATCAGAATATTTGAAAGATGGCAACTCTATAGGAGTTGAGCCTGTTGCAATAATACAGTTTTTAAATGTGTATGTTTGTGAATTTTTATCATCCATCACTTTTGCTGTATTTTTGTCTACGAAATAAACTTCACCTGATACAAGATCTACTTTATTTCCTTTTAATAAACCTTCTACACCGCCTGTTAATTTCTTAACAACTGATCCTTTCCATTCTTGGACTTTTGAAAAGTCTACGGAAACATTCTCAGATTTAATTCCTAAAGCTTCATCACCATGTGCATGTTCTACACGGTGTCCTGCTTGGATTAAGGCCTTAGATGGGATACATCCAACGTTAAGACATACACCACCAACGTCACCTTTTTCTACTACTGTAACTTTTTGACCAGTCTGCGCTGCACGGATTGCTGCAACATAGCCACCTGGTCCCGCGCCAACTATTAGTGTATCTAATTCGATCGGAAAATCTCCTACTACCATTTGTTTACCCCTCCATCATAATTAATTGTGGGTCTTCTAATAATCGTTTAATTTGATTTAATGCATACTGTGCAGTTGCACCATCGACGATTCTGTGGTCAAAGCTTAAAGATAATGCTAATACTGGTGCTACGACAATTTCCCCATCACGAACTACTGGTTTCTCTGCAATACGTCCAATACCTAAAATCGCTGCTTCTGGATAGTTAATAACTGGTGTAAACCATTGTCCACCTGCAGATCCAATATTCGTAATCGTACAAGATGCACCCTTCATTTCATTTGGAGCAAGTTTACCATCTCTTGCTTTTCCAGCTAGCTCATTGATTTCACTTGAAATAGCAAAGATAGATTTAGCATCTGCATTTTTCACAACAGGTACGAGCAATCCTTTTTCCGTGTCTGCTGCGATACCAATATTATAATAATGCTTTTGAATAATTTCATCTGTATCATCATCTACAGAAGAATTTAAAATCGGATATTTACTTAATGCTGAAACTAATGCTTTTACAACATATGGTAAGTAAGTAAGCTTAATTTCTTGTTCGGCAGCAATTGGTTTAAATTTCTTACGATGTGATACTAATTCCGTTACATCTACTTCGTCGTGTAGGGTAACATGTGGTGCTTTATGTTTGGAATTTACCATCGCATTGGCAATTGCTTTACGGATTCCACTCATTTTTTCGCGAGTTTCAGGGAATTCACCTTCTGGAACAGCATTAGCTGTAGCCTTTTCTTCACTAGGTTGATCGGCAGATTCAGTTGATTCTGCTTTTTGATCTCCACTTAGGTACGCATCAATATCTTCTTTTAATACACGATTATTTTTACCTGAACCTTGTACCTCAGTAATATTGACATCATTGTCACGTGCATATTTACGAACAGAAGGCATTGCAATTACGCGGTTGTTCGGATCTTTTGCTGCCGGCTCTTGGTTTTCTTGTTTATCCGCTTTTTCTTCAGAAGCTTCTTCTTTTTTCTCTTCCTTCGGTTCTTCTTTTGTTTCTGATTCTTGTTTATCATCAGAAGAACCTTCATCTTCATAGCCTTCTGCATCGATCGTAATGATGATTTCACCAACTGTCGCTACAGAACCTTCATCAAAATGAACTTCTTTTACTGTTCCATCTACTGGAGAAGGGATTTCAACTACAGCTTTGTCATTCTGTACTTCACAAAGCACATCGTCTTCTTTAATCTCTTCACCAGCTTTTACAAACCATTTTACAATTTCACCTTCATGGATACCTTCACCAATGTCAGGCAATTTAAATTCAAAAGCCATTCAAATGACCTCCCGTCTCGATTTTGTTACTTAGAAATTAATAACTTTATTTACTTTTTCAATAATATCGTTATAGTTTGGTAACCATACTTCTTCTGCTTGTGTAAATGCATATACTGTATCAGGAGCGGCTACTGTTAAGATAGGAGCTTCTAAGTGTAGTATTGCTCTTTCTTGTACGTTAGATACCACATATGAAGCAATTCCTGCTTGACGTTGTGCTTCTTGTACCATAACCATACGATTGGTTTTTTCCACAGATTCGATAATTGTATCAAAATCTACAGGCATAACAGTACGTAAATCAATAACTTCTGCATCAATGCCATCTTTTTCAAGGTCTTCAGCCGCTTTTAGTGCAGAATGTACCATTGCACCATACGCTACCAATGTTACATCATTACCTTCACGAACAACATTTGCTTTACCTAATTCAATCGTGTAATCATCTTCAGGTACTTCTTCACGGAAAGAACGATAAAGTTTCATGTGCTCTAAAAATACAACCGGATCATTGTCACGGATAGATTGAATAAGTAATCCTTTAGCATCATAAGGACCAGATGGAATTACTACTTTCATACCTGGCTGTTGCGTAATTAGTCCTTCTAGAGAATCAGCGTGTAGTTCCGGTGTATGTACACCTCCACCAAATGGCGAGCGAATAGTTACTGGCATACTAACAGTGTTACCAGAACGATAACGTAGACGAGCCATTTGACCGTTAATCGCGTCCATTGCTTCATAGACGAAACCAAAGAATTGGATCTCAGGTACAGGACGGAACCCTTGTGTTGCAAGTCCGATAGATATACCAGCGATGCCTGATTCTGCTAATGGTGTATCAAATACACGGTCTTCACCGAATTCATCTTGTAATCCTTCTGTAGCACGGAAGACACCACCATTTTGTCCGACGTCTTCTCCATATACTAGAACATTTTCATCATTTTTCAATTCAACTCTTAAAGCATCAGTTATTGCTTGGATCATTGTCATTTGAGCCATGATTTACTTCGACTCCTTTGCTTTGTATTCTTCCATTTGTTCCTGCAAGTGAGCTGGAAGTTCTTCATACATATTGCTAATTAAATCAGTAACCTTTTGTTTTGGCTGCTCATCTGTTTTCTTAATAGCAGCTTTTATTTCTTCTTTTGCTTTTTCAATTACTTCGTTTTCTTCTTCTTCTGTCCATAATCCTTTTTCTTCTAAGAATTTACGGAAACGTACGATGGGGTCTTTTTTCTCCCATTCACTGTCCATATCTTCTGTACGGTAACGAGTTGGATCATCACCTGCCATCGTGTGCGGACCATAACGATATGTTAGAGTTTCAATTAAAGTCGGACCTTCACCATTAACGGCACGTTCTCTTGCATCTTTAGTAGCAGCGTAAACAGCTAAAACGTCCATACCGTCAACCTGAATCCCTTCTATACCAGCTGCAACAGCTTTTTGTGCTAATGTTTTAGCAGCTGTTTGTTGTTCAACTGGAACAGAGATAGCAAATTGGTTGTTTTGTACAACAAAAATAGCTGGCGCTTGGTATGCACCTGCAAAGTTAATACCTTCATAGAAATCACCTTGAGACGTACCACCATCACCTGTATACGTGATCGCTACAGCTTTTTTGTCACGCTTTTTCATACCTAAAGCAACACCGGCCGCTTGTGTATATTGTGCACCTATAATAATTTGTGGACTAAAAGCATTTACACCTTCAGGCATTTGATTTCCATGATAATGACCACGAGAAAATAAAAATGCTTGGTATAACGGAAGACCATGCCAAATTAATTGTGGAACATCACGATATCCCGGTAAGATAAAGTCTTCTTTTTCAAGAGCAAACTGTGTACCTAATTGTGAAGCTTCTTGTCCTGCCGTTGGTGCATAAAACCCTAAACGACCTTGACGATTTAAAGCAATCGAACGTTGGTCCAGAATTCTCGTGTACACCATACGATACATTATTTCTTTTAAATCTTCATCTGAAAGTTCAGGCATAGCATCTTCGTTAACAATCTTACCTTCTTCATTCAGAATTTGAAACGTTTCAAACTGTTCTTCAATATTTTCTAAACTACGCTTCAAAAGAATTCACCTCTTCCTTTCTCAATCCCTAATTTAAATTTATCAAAATTAGCTTTCCCAAAAGATTAAAAAATCTGTACCAAAGTCATTATTATTGCTATACCCAGTTAGGATAAAAATTAATCAGCTTATGAACATTTCAAACTGTTACATAAAAATTGACTAAATAAACTGGTACAATTTTTTCTCATTCTTAGTTTAGCTTATTGATCCAAGTTGGTCAAACACTTTGCAACATTTATTTATATTTTTGTTAGCTATTTTCACAAGGATAGTTCATCGGAAATAAAAGCGCTTTTATATCATCTGTTTCACTTTGTTTTTATGTCTGTACTATTTTTATTAAAATTAGATTTTTTAAATAAAAAAAGCTTTCGAATAATCGAAAGCTTAGTTTTACTCATATACCACATTTAATTCTGCAGATTCATAAAAATCTTCTTTTAATTGATTGTATTGTTCTGTTAATTCGTTAAACTGATTGTTTATTTCTGATACATTATCATAGGAACTATTAACAGTTTCTATTTGCGAACGTAATTCTTCTTCTGTTAATTCTTCATCCATAAATAATTCATATAATACTTTATCTTGATCTAATGAAGCATGATAGGCTTCATTAAGTTCACCATATGTATTATAACGTTCCTCCATGGTTTGTATCATATCGTTTGCGATACTTTTAGGGTCTTCTTCTAAGTCTTCTACATAATCCTTTACTTTAGAAAACTCTTGCTCTGCTGCTTCGATGCTTTCCAATTCTGTTTGTAGCAACTCTTTTCGGTCATCGATTGTTGTGATTGCTTGCTCTGATAATGATGTAATTTCATCCATTTCATCAGCTGACAATTCAATAATTTGATTATATAAATCCTGTTCTTCTTGCTCTAATTCAATGAATGGTTCTTGTTGATCTACAAACGTTTTCTCGATTTCCACAGTTTCTTCAAGGTGTTGATACATGTCATTAGCTACTGATTCTCCACTACACCCAACTAAAATAAGGGTTAGTGAAACAGCAATGAACAATAATTTTCTCATTCTTAAAATCCTCCTAAAACAACTTCTTTATTAATAAGCGAATTTATTATAACATAAAAAGGACTATCTTTTTGTGAAAAGTAAAAATTGCTTATTAGAATTCTATATTTTTATTTTATTTTTCGTTAAGATAGATATTACTACTAAATGAAGAGGTGGATATCAATGATTACTATGAAGGATATCGTGAGAGAAGGGCATCCTGTTCTTACTCAAGTAGCCAAAGAAGTGAAATTACCTTTAAAGGATGATGATAAAAAGACTTTAGAAGAAATGTTGCAATTTTTGAAAAATAGCCAAGACGAAGAACTTTCTGAAAAATATGAATTGAGAGCTGGTGTTGGGTTAGCTGCACCTCAACTTGGCATTTCTAAACGAATGATGGCTGTTCATTTTCAAGATTTTGACGAGAATCAATATAGTTATGGATTAATCAATCCAAAAATAGTCAGTCACTCTATTGCCCAAACTTATTTATCAAGTGGTGAGGGTTGCTTATCAGTAGATCGAGAAGTTCCTGGTTACGTTCCTAGATACCATAAAATCACCATTAAAGCAACGAACCTTGAAGGAAATGAAGTGAAATTGAAACTCAAAGGATATGCTGCCATTGTTTTTCAACATGAATTGGATCATCTGAACGGCGTTATGTTCTATGACCGCATTAACAAACAAGATCCATTTACCATCCCCGAAAACGCCAAAGCTTGTGATCAGTAATTCTAATAGTCAAAAATCCACAACCATGTTCCAAATTAACATGGTTGTGATCAAATGCTTTTTTATTCAATTAGTGACAAGTGCTTCATGGCCTTGCTTAATCCATCCTTGTCTACATCATCTGTTACATAGTTGGCAATAGCTTTTACTTCATCTACACTGTTGCCCATAGCTACTCCCATGTTTACTTTTTCAATCATTTCTACATCATTTAACCCGTCTCCAAAAGCGTAAGTGTCTTTCCAATCAATTTCCATAGCTTGAATGAATTGTTCGATTCCGTGCGCTTTAGAACCGATAATTGGCATAACGTCACACGAATATTGATGCCATCTTACAAACCTTAAATGGTCGAATGCATTTTCGTAAATAGCTTGTTCCTCTTCTCCGTTAAAGAGCAGCACCTGAAATATCGTGTGTTTTTTATAGTATTCAGAATCTACGATAGGAAATTCTCTTTTTAAACTTTCCATTCCCTCTGTTATATGCGGATGATCACTTACTGATGACTTCATATCATTAATACTCTGATAAACTAATGGATGGTTATTTTTTATACTGAATTCTGTAATTGCCTCCAGCTGATTCAATGCGATCGGATTTTGATGAATTACTTCGCCATCGTGCACAACATACTGACCATTAAAACTAACAAAAGTAGAAATATTTAATTCTTCTAATAAATTCTCAAACATAAATGGTGCTCTACCTGTCGCAATTGAAACAATTACACCGTTCTCCTGCAACTGTTTCACAGCTTGTTTTGTAGCGATTGGTATTTTTTTTTCATGATTAAAGATTGTCCCATCAATATCGAGAAATACAACTTTTTGTCCCAATTCAATTCTCCTCTATCTATTTGTAATAAGCATAAAACCAACTGCAATTATATCATGAATGAAGTGAATAAGTATATTTAACATTGTTAAAACTAAGAAAAAGATTCGCAGTGAAAATACTATTTAAATCACCAATCTTAGGATGGTTAAGAAAAATAATTCAGTTATTTTAGGCTTTTTTGTTTCAAATTTTAAAGAATCGTACTATACTATAAGTAATAGGGATTGGATCGGTTCGTTGAATACTTGCTTTGCTTTTCTTTTCTATATCTGGATAGGAAGGAGTTGGCAGATATCATGTTAAAACGTTTAAGAGAAAAATTAAAACGACGCATGCGGGAAGCTTTACGGAGAAAACGTATACCAACTACAATTAATCGTTCTGGAAGTGTAACAAAAAATACTAAACAAACCATAGAATCTAAGAATAAATAACAACTAAAGGAGAGATACCGTGATATATAAAGTACTTTATCAAGAAAATGGATTAGAAGTACCTGTACGTGAACATACACAAAGCTTATATGTCGAAGCTACTTCTGAAAAAGAAGTGCGCGATGCATTAAAAGAAAAAAATATTAACATTGAATTCATCCAATTATTAAATGAGGCACATTTAGAATATGAACAACAATCTCCTTCTTTTAAAGTGGAGAATGCCTAAACTATGAAATTTGTAAAGAATGATCAAACTGCAGTTTTTGCATTAGGTGGTCTAGGAGAAATTGGTAAAAACACTTACGGTGTTCAATTTCAAGACGAAATCATCTTAATCGATGCAGGTATCAAGTTTCCAGAAGATGAATTATTGGGAATTGATTATGTCATACCTGATTACACCTATCTGGTGCAGAACCAAGATAAGATTAAAGGTCTATTTATCACCCATGGCCATGAGGACCATATTGGTGGTATTCCTTACCTGCTTCGAGAGATCAATGTGCCGATCTATGCAGGGAAATTAGCAATGGGACTAATTAGAAACAAATTGGATGAACATGGATTATTAAGAAGAGCTAAACTTCACACCTATCAAGAAGAAGATATATTTAAATTCAGAAAAACGTCTGTATCGTTTTTCAGAACGACCCATAGTATTCCAGATTCATATGGTATTGTAGTTAAAACACCTCCAGGAAATGTAGTTCATACTGGTGATTTTAAATTTGATTTTACTCCTGTTGGAGAACCAGCTAATCTTTCTAAAATGGCTGAAATTGGTAAAGAAGGTGTTCTTTGTCTCTTATCCGACAGTACAAATAGTGAAGTTCCAGGATTTACATTGTCCGAACGAGTAGTTGGAGACAGCATTAATGATATTTTCTCTAGAATTGATGGCAGATTAATTTTTGCTACATTTGCTTCCAATATTCACCGCTTGCAACAAGTCGTTGAAGCAGCCGTTAAACATAACCGTAAAGTTGCTGTATTTGGTAGAAGTATGGAGGGCGCGATCAAAATTGGACAAGAGCTCGGTTACATTCGTGCACCGAAAAATACATTTATCGATGCTCATCAGATAAATCAACTTCCAGCAAACGAAGTAACGATCCTATGTACCGGTTCACAAGGTGAGCCGATGGCAGCCTTATCAAGAATAGCTAACGGGACACATCGTCAAATTCAAATTATACCTGGTGACACAGTTGTATTCTCTTCTTCACCAATCCCTGGGAATACATTAAGTGTTAGTCGTATTATTAACCAATTATATCGTGCGGGTGCTGAAGTCATTCATGGACCATTAAATGATATTCATACTTCTGGTCATGGTGGTCAACAAGAACAGAAATTAATGTTACGTTTAATTCAACCCAAGTTCTTTATGCCAATCCACGGTGAATATCGCATGTTGAAAGAACATACGAAATTAGCAGATGATTGTGGCATTTCACCTAAAGACAGCTTTATAATGGATAATGGAGAAGTTCTGGCTTTAGGAAAAGATAATGCTACCATTGCTGGAAAAATCCCATCAGGATCAGTATATGTAGATGGCAGTGGAATTGGGGATATCGGAAATATTGTTTTACGTGACCGTCGAATTCTTTCTGAAGAAGGCCTGGTTATTGTAGTAGTAAGTATCAATATGAAAGAATTCCAAATTGCTTCAGGTCCAGATATTATTTCTCGCGGGTTCGTATATATGAGAGAATCCGAAGATTTAATTAATGAAGCCCAAAAACTTGTTTCCAAACACTTAAATAAAGTAATGGAACGCAGAACCACACAATGGTCTGAAATTAAAAATGAAATAACAGATACAATTGCTCCATTCCTATTTGATAAAACAAAACGTCGTCCAATGATCTTACCGATTATTATGGAAGTATAAACAAAAGCCCGATGATTTTTCATCGGGCTTTTTAATTTACAAAAATAATGAAAACTAAGCATAATAACTAAACTAAGAAGTATCCAGACAAAGGATTATTGGCAAAAGTATTGAGATGATTGCTAATCCAACGCTACGGAAAAACACTCCCTTTCCGGGGGCACGGCTTCAGCTAACTTTGGAAAGAAAACCACTTTCCAAAGTGGATCTTCAGCTCGCGCTATTCCCCCAGGAGTGTCGCATTTTTCCTCCGCTTTGTGCAGATGTCTGTTCAAGTACAATGAAATATGAAATGACATCAATAGTCTAGCAGTTACTTTATTTGTAGAACATTACTAAAGCGTAGTCCATTTACGTAGACTCCGGCGGGAACAGCGTCTTCCGAAGACCCCGCAGGCAGTGATTTTCTGCCGAGGAGGCTGAGGTGGCGCCCGGCGGCATAGAAAACACTACGAAAGCTTTGCTTGAGTAGATGTTGCACTTGTGCCCTTGGGTGAAAGCGAAGTAAATGGACGGAGCTTTTGCTTAACACTCATTATACTCTCAAAATCGCTACAAGTTCGCAGTTTGTGTCGACTATCTGTGTGATTCTTTAACGAAGCAATAAAATATTTTTGCTTTGAGACCTTTTTTATGTAATTAGTCTTCAACTACCAGCTGTTTTTCGAAGCGTGAGAGGTCTTTATCTGCGCCGATTACGATAAGTATATCGTCCTTTTCAATTTTTTGTGTGGCCATTGGTGAAACATTGATACCTTTTTCATCCGCTTCTTTTATGGCGACAACGTTACATCCGAATTGAGCTCTGATATCTAACTCGATTAATGTCATACCATCCATTTTCTCTCCGGCTTTCACTTCCACAATACTATGATCATCTGACAACTCTAAATGATCCAAAATATTTGTTGAAATAATACTATGGGCAATTCTCCTACCCATATCACGTTCTGGATGAACGACATGATCTGCCCCTATTTTATTTAATACTTTTTCATGATAATCATTTTGAGCTTTCACGGTTATTTTATTAATACCTAATTCTTTTAACATCAATGTTGTTAATATACTTGCCTGAATATCGTCACCTATCGCAACAATTACGTGATCAATATTACGAATTCCAATTTCTTTCAAAACGTTCTCATCCGTTGTATCAGCAATAACAGCATGTGCTGCTATATTCTTAAATTCTTTTACTTTATCTTCATGAATGTCGATTGCTAGCACATCCATACCTTCTGCACTTAACTCACGACATATACTTCCCCCAAATCGACCTAAACCTATGACAGCAAACTCACGTTTCATAATAACTCCTCCAAAAAAATAGAATCTATCTTATTTTACCATATCCAATAAAAAAGGAAACCAGTTTATCATTAACTGGTTTCCTTATCTTTATCACAGCGTAACCGTCCGTAAAACCCTAAACGAAAAGATTCGAGTATAGACGGAGAAGCTAAGTGGGGGGTAAACGGACGATAAATCCTGATAAGTTTCGCTAACAATCAGTGGGAGTTAAAAACTGCCACTGATTGTAGTCTCACTTTATAACGCATCTAACATTTCAAATTGAGATTTAACAAGGTCATAATACTCCCCTTGCTTTTTCATTAACTCATCATGGTTACCTTGTTCTAAAATTTTACCATGTTCTAAAACGATTATATTATCAGCTTCTCTAATCGTTGATAGTCGATGGGCAATCATAATTGCTGTCCGTCCCTCAAGCAGCTTTTTTAGTGCTTTCTGTATTTTAACTTCTGTTTCGGTATCAATACTTGCCGTAGCTTCATCTAATATCAAGATTCTAGGATCTGCTAATAAGGCGCGAGCGAACGATAACAATTGTCTTTCACCAGCAGAGAGAATATTCCCTCTCTCTTCTACTTCTGTTTGATAACCATTCGACAGTCGTTTAATAAAGTCGTCCGCACCAACAACCTTTGCAGCCTCCTTGACTTCATCATCACTAGCTTCTGGTCGGCCGAATCGGATATTTTCCATAATCGTTCCAGAGAAAATAAAGGTATCTTGTAAGACAACAGAAATATTAGTACGAAGGCTATCTAGGCGCATATCGCGTAAATCATGGCCATCAATTCGCACTTCCCCTTTTGTCGGATCATAGAAACGACTAATCAAGTTAGCTATCGTGGACTTACCTGATCCAGTATGACCAACGAGAGCAACCGTTTGACCCTGGTTCATTTTTAAAGAAATTTCATGTAAAGCGACACGATCTTCATCATACGAAAATTGCACTTTATCGAAAACAATATTTCCTTTCATGTCTTTAAATGCTTTGGCATTTTTCTTTTCTTCCACATTTGGTTGTTCATCTAAAAATTCAAATATTCTTTCAGAAGAAGCCATTGCTACCAGCAATTGATTATAAATTTGACCTAGTCTGGAAATTGGTTCCCAAAACATACCTAAATAGAAAGCAAAAATAACAAACGTACCAATATCGATTTGATTACTAATAATTAAATGAGCACCATATGAAATAAGAATGATTGTACCTATTGCATTACTCATCTCAACAAACGGACCAAAATAGGCACTTTTCTTCATTGCAAGACGTTCTTTTTCGTAATTATCTGTATTGACACCATTAAAAAATTCTGTGTTCTCTTTTTCCTGAGAAAAAGATTGCGTAATACGAATACCTTGCATGCTTTCATTTAAGTGCGAATTTAACCGGGATTTTTGAATACGGACGTCTTGCCAAGAACGACGGATTCTTCTTCTTAACTTCGTCGAAATAAAAAACATAATCGGTAATATTATTAATACCGCTAATGCTAATGGCGGGCTCAAAACAAATAAAACTATAATAATAGCTGACAACATAACTACATCCATCAGTAAATTAATGATACCGTTTGTAAATAATTCCTGTAATGAATTAACGTCATTCAGTATTCGTACTAGAATTGAGCCTGCTGAACGTTTATCAAAAAAGTTATGGGACAAACGTTGTACATGAGAGAACAGACTTTTCCGTAAATCATGTATAACTCGCTGTCCAAGAATATTGACCCATTTAATACGAAACATATTCGCTAAATAACTTAATAAATAAAGAATCGATATTCCAATAATCATATATGTTAATAGCCCTACATTTTCGTTTTGAATAGCTTGATTAATTACTACTTCCCCTATAATAATCGGGACAGCTAAGCGGACAAGGGTGGAAATTAACATAGCGATTATGGCCGCTGGCATTAGCGTTTTTGAATATGGTTTTAAATAAAACAACAGTCTGAGCATTTGTTTCCAGTTAAAAGGTTTTTCTACTGCTTGATCTAATGGATAATAAAACCTTTTTAAATGCGGACTATTTTTTTTCATCTCTTCTGCAGTCATAGATTTTGACACTGGTTGTACCCTCCCTTTTATTTAATCGATTGCATGACACTTTCTCGATCTTGATATTGAATATCATAAATTCTTCGATACGGTCCTTTATTATTAATTAGCTCTTCATGGGTTCCACGTTCTTTAATTTGTCCTTCTTCTAAAACTAAAATTTCATCTGCATGTTTCAATGATGAAATACGATGTGCAATAATAAACGTAGTTCTACCATCCATTACTTCTTTTAAAGCTTTTTGAATTCGAAATTCTGTTTCCATATCTACTGCCGAAGTGGCGTCATCTAAAACTAGGATACTAGGATCAATTAAAATGGCACGAGCAATCGCAATTCGTTGTTTTTGCCCACCTGATAACCCCATACCTCTCTCACCCAATAAAGTGTCATACCCCTTAGGCATTTCCATAATAAATTCATGGGCTTGTGCTCGTTTAGCAGCCGAAATAATTTCTTGCATGGAAGCTTCTGGATTACCGTATGCAATATTCTCTTTGATCGTAGTAGAAAATAGAAAAGATTCCTGTAATACAAAACCTATATGTTTACGTAACCATTTCAAAGAATAAGAGCTAGTTGGTTTGCCATCTACTAACACTTCACCCTCTTCCGGTTCATAAAAGCGGGTAATAAGTTGTGTAATACTCGTTTTACCTGCACCAGTTGGTCCTATTAGACCGATCACTTTTCCAGGAGGAGCATCAAAAGAAATATCTTTTAGTGCCGCGTCATCATCTTCTGTATAAGTTAATGTTACATTATTGAATGCGACATGCCCTTTAATACGCTCTGGAATAAGTGGATCATTCTCTTCTTCAATATCTTCAGGTGCCTCTAAAATTTCTAATAGACGTTCACCGGAAGCTTTTGCTTGAGAAAATTGATTGACAATAAACCCTAAGTGCATTAACGGGCCTAAAATATAGGTAACTAAGCTAAAGAAGGCTATCAGCTCGCCCAACATAAGCTCTCCATTAATCACTAAATATCCTCCATATATCAACAATGCTACCATACATACATTTCCGATAAATTCCATGAATGGAAAGTATCGCGCCCAAATATTCGAAGTGAAAATATTTACTTCTTTATAATGTGCATTACTAGTAGTAAATCGATTTATCTCAAAGTCTTCTTTGGACAAAGATTTAACCGTATTCATACCGCTGACATTTTCTTGGATACGTGTATTCAATCTACCTAACGACTTCCTAATATTACGAAAAGCTGGGTGCACTTTTTTATCAAATTGAAAAACGACCACTGCTAAAAAAGGCATTGCTGCCATTGTTACTAATGCTAATGGAACAGAATAATAAAACATAACCCCTAAACTAATAATAATTAACAATGATACTCTTATAAGTTCTTTAAATCCGGCAGCCAAGAAAAATTTAAAACCTTCGACATCCATTGTTAATCTCGACATAAGATCGCCAGTTCGAGCATTGTCATAATAAGTAAAAGAAAGCCTTTGCAATTTCTTGTACAATTCATCTCGCAGTGTGTAAACGGATTTCACTCCAAAAAGATCGCCTAAATATTGCTGCGAGAAGTTGGCCACACCCTTTACAATCATAATTAATAAAAATCCGATTGCCAAATATGGTATTAATTGATATTCGCCAGGAGTTACGACGTCATCAATTGTAATTTGTAAAAGGATTGGATATAGCACAGTAATTCCTGTAACAATCATTACAAATAAAACAGAATAGAAAAAGTACTTTTTAAAAGGCCAATAAAAATCTTTTAATTTTTTAAATGTTTCCATCTAGTTTGCACCCCCAATTTTTTTACGTATGTATAAATATAACGGCAACCGAAATAAATTTCCACCTTTTCGACTTATTTTCTTAAATTTTTTTAGAAATGAATATAATATAAAAAGCGTATGGCACTTTAATAATAATTTTTTTCTGTTTACAAAATAGCTTTTCAGGTTATTTACTTATTAGTTGCTAGTTGTATTAGTATTTAATATGATAGTACTATCATCGAAAGAGGAGGAAAATAGATGTTTGAAGATGGATTAGAAATAGATTGGGGTTACATTTTGGATAACGTAATTACATATGGGATTCAAATCGCGATTCTTATTATCGCTTTATTAATAATAGCTCCAATAGGAAAAAAACTAATTAAAACGGCATTAAAAAAGTCGAGTGCAAAACAATCTGAAGCACGAATGCAAACATTAGAAAAATTGTTATTAAATGTTTTTTCTTATGTATTAATTTTTATTTTCATCGTTATGTTCTTTGGTATCATTGAACAACCGATAGGACCACTATTAGCTGGAGCTGGTGTTATAGGTTTAGCGATAGGTTTCGGGGCTCAAGGATTAGTCAGCGATGTAGTCACAGGCTTTTTCATTTTATTAGAAAAACAAGTCGAAGTCGGAGATTATATAACTGCTGCAGGTTATGATGGGATTGTGGAAGAAGTAGGACTAAGAACAACCCAAATCCGTGGATTCGATGGCACTTTACATTTTGTACCCAATCGTGAAATTGCAGGAGTTAGTAATCACTCCAGAGGCAATATGCGTGCACTTGTAGACATTGGTATTAGTTATGATGATAATATTGATCAAGCTATGAATGTATTGCAAGGTATTTGCGATGAATTTGCAGAGGACGCACGTTTTGTAGATGGACCTAATGTACTTGGTGTACAAGCATTCGGTTCGAGCGAAGTAGTACTCCGTATTCTTGGCAAAACGGTTAACATGGAACAATGGGGTGCTGAGCGAGATATTCGAAAACGCATCAAAGAGGCATTTGATCAAAATAACATCGAAATCCCATTCCCACATCAAGTAAACATTCAAAAGAATCAATAAGTAATATTTTTCGATGAACGTATTACTATAAAAGATAAACCCGAATGACATCAAATTTGCATGTACATTCGGGTTTTTTCAATTTCTAAAATATAATTTCAACTTGCTACGTATAAGAATGATTATGCGACATAACTCTAGTGGTAATTTTGAAATGGTATATGTGCTTAGTAACCGCTTCGGCTTGCCCACTTCCCTTTCCATGGGCTTTTTCCTTCAGCTAACTTTTCCAAGCACAAACCGCATGGAAAAGTGGATCTTCAAGAAAAAGAATCCCATAGGAGTGGAAGGAGGCCACTGAAAAACATATTATGGAAATTATTTTCCCCACTTTAACCACCGAAACACTATTGAAAATGCATCTAATTCCCCACCTTCATATGATATTTAGTATGAATTTTGGGATTGTATTTTTATTGATTAAAAAGGAAGGGGGTTTTTCAGTAGCCTCGAGTGGAAGTGGCCGCCTACGCTTAGTGGCACTCTACAACTATTGCAAATGCTAATATTTTGGATGGTTACACTTAGACAATAAATCAGCTTAAATTGATAACAATGATAAGTAGTGAATAACGCCAACATGATTATTCTTGCTTGAGTTGTAGAGCATTAAAAAGCGCAGGCGTCGGCTTTCACTCCTGGGGGATGTTTTTATCCGAAGATCCACTTTTTAAGCGCACTTTGCTTAAAAAGTTAGCTGAGGAGAAAAACCCGCGGAAAGGGAAGCCGACAAGCCAGAGCGGTTGCAAAGCACATATAAAATCTCATAATTACCACAATAGTTACGTCGCATAATCCTGCTTAAATTCATTTTCATTTACATATCTCTGATCATGGCGGTTACGGCGTTTATGCCTACTGTAATGGCATCTTCGTTAGGATTTAGTTTACTATGATGTAATCCATATGGGGAATCTACACCAAGCCAGAACATAAAGCCTGGTATCTCTTTTAAGAAATAACCAAAATCTTCTCCTGTCATCGCAGCATTAGCTTCAACATATTCAATTCCTTCTTTTCCAACTACCTCTGCGAAGCGATTGACATATTCACCTTGATTACTGACCTGATAATACATTGCACCGTAATCAACATCTATTTTACAATCGTACACCATTTCAAATCCCTTTATAATCTGTTCTAACTCTGTTTTTATAATCTCCATTGTCGCTGGTTGCAAGGTGCGAATGGTTCCTTCAAGTCGTGCTGTTTCTGCAATAATATTCTGGACAGTCCCTGCAGTCATTTTTCCGATGGTTATCACACCACTATCGAGTGGATCAATTTTCCGAGAAATTATTTGTTGTAACTGTGTAACAAAACTGCTTGCGGTAACAATCATATCTTTCGTTAGATGTGGATATGCAGCATGACCACCCTTTCCAGTAAAGTTCAAAAATAATTCACTCGTATTGGCAAATAATAAACCTTCACGACTTGAAACAGTACCTACTGGTAATTCTGGGGCAATGTGCAAAGCAAAAATGCTATCCACCTTCCAATTCTTAAAAGTTTCAGATGCTAACATTGGCTCTGCTCCACCTGGTCCTTCTTCTGCTGGTTGAAAAATAAATAAAACATTATCATTAATTGGTTGTTCACTTATATGCTCTAACGCACCTAAGGCAATCGTCATATGTAGATCGTGTCCACACGCATGCATATTTTCACTATGTTCTGAACGAAATTCTAAGCCTGTTTCTTCTTTTATTGGTAAGCCGTCGATATCAGATCGATATGCTATCGTTTTTTTTGGATTTTTCCCCTTTACAAAAACAAAAAGACCTGTTTTCCATTTTGTTATTTCAATGTTTGATCTATCCATTTCTTCAATCTTTTTTATTAATAAAGCTTGTGTTTTGAATTCTTGAAATCCTAGTTCAGGTATTTGATGTAATTGGCGTCGAGTAGCTACTAACTGTTCAATGTTCATGATAAACTCCTTTCTATCTAAATAAGCGATAAAGAAGACAGGACCATTGACGATGATCCTGCCTGACTTTTTATGATTAATTATCTAATTTGCGTAAAGCTTCCATAATTTCAGTTTTCGATTTTGTTTGATCATCGATATCTTTAATTACTCTTGCAGGAGTACCAGCAACTACTTTATTTGGCGGTACATCTTTTGTAACAATTGCACCAGCTGCAACAACTGCTCCTTCACCAACTCGAACACCTTCTAAAACTACTGCATTCGCACCGATCACCACACCATCTTCAATAATAACTGGTTGTGCAGATGGTGGCTCAATTACGCCTGCTAAAACAGCACCCGCACCAACGTGGCAATTTTTACCTACTGTAGCACGTCCACCTAATGATGCATTCATATCGATCATCGTACCTTCACCAATAACCGAACCAATATTAATCATTGCACCAAACATAATAACAGCACCATCACCAATTTCTACTTGTTCACGGATGATTGCACCTGGTTCGATACGTGCATTGATATCCTTCATATCTAATAATGGTATCGCAGAATTACGACGATCACTTTCCACTACATAATCCTCAATTTGCTCGCTGTATGTATCAAGTAAAGCTTTTACTTCTTTCCATTCTCCGAATATAACACCATTCGTATCATTTAGAAAAGTTTGAATGGATTCTGTAGCTTCAATTGCAGCTAAGCCAGTCCCTTTTACATATACTTTGACTGGGGTTGATTTTTTACTGTTTGAAATAAATGATATTATTTCGTTTGCATCCATTTGTTTCATCTTTTAGTTCCTCCAATATGGTTGTTGTTATTAATGTAACAAAAAATCAATTACTTTTACAAGTAGAATTATTTACTAGCGTACATAGACTTGTTTACTTCCTTTAAAATTGCACGTCTAGTTAAAATACCGAGGAAATACCCTTCCTCATCTACTACACATGCAAAAGCATGATCGATTACTATTTTTAAACTAGTTAAAAAATCGGTATCTTTCAATAATGTTGGTTGATCTTTTTGCATCACAGCTTCTACTTTTGTCTCTGATAATTTTTCCATTTCGAATCGTTCAATTCCCATTATACTTTTAAGGATAGGTGTTTTTGCTATGGTTCCTTTAAATTTATAATTTAAATCAAGTACAGGAACAGATGAATAACCCGATTCAACTAAAACAAGTAAGGCATGTTCTATCGGATTACCTTCTTGAACATGTGCTACCTTTTCCGCTGGTATCATGAGATCAGCTACCGTTAAATCGGTAAGTGTTCGTTTCAATACACTGGACATATAGACACTCCTTTATCTATTGGTGAAGGAGCTATGAAGACAATCACCTTAACTATTTTAACATATTTTTAAAAATTGTGTGTAGACTCACCACTATATATTTTTCTTGATATACTTCATGCTATAATGGCATCATATGTGATTATAGGAAGGGCATTGTGAATTTATGAATCGTAGAACTTTTTTAAAAAGACTTTTTGGTAGTTTTATAACCATGTTTGGACTAAGCGGTGGTACTTATTATTATGCAAGAGAGTTAGAGCCGAATATGTTAGATATTCATAATGTGAATATTGAATCATCAAAAATAACGAATACTTTCGAAAATTATAAGATATTGCAATTTTCTGATACACATCTAGGATTTCATTATACACTTAATCAATTGGAAGAATTAGTTAGTAAAATCAATCAGCAAAATCCTGATATTGTCGTTTTCACAGGAGACTTAATTGATAATCCTAGAACATATACAGCAACTCAACGTCTAATAACCTTACTCGATCAAATACAAACAAAAGATGGAAAGTACTGGATTTACGGTAATCATGATCATGGTGGATATGGAACAGATATACTTAAGGATATTTTTGACCAGAGTGGTTTTGAATTGTTACAAAATGGACACAGACAGATTAATAAGAATGGTGATATCATCAATATAATAGGTGTTGATGATGTGTTATTAGGTCAACCTGATATAAACCAAGCTTTAGAAAAAGCAGATCAGAACTATTTAACTATTCTCCTAGCACATGAACCTGATTTTGCAGATGTTGTACAAGACTATCCAGTTGACATTCAATTATCTGGACATAGTCATGGTGGTCAGGTTCAACTACCATTTATAGGTTATATATACACGCCACATTTAGCTGAAAAGTATGTGGAAGGTTACTATGCTGTAGGTAGTAGGCCCTTGCAATTATTTGTAAGTAGAGGAATAGGAACTACCCGTTTACCTTATCGATTCTTTTGCAAACCCGAAATTACCGTCTATCATTTAAAACAAATATAATGAGGTGTACTATATGTTAAAAAAGGCATGGATTTTTTTACCCTTTATTATTATAACTGCTTGTGGTGGAAATAATATATTAGGCGAAAATAATTCAAATAATAATGGAAATGAATTTTCATATGAAGTGGAAGACTTTACTTTCACAAATCAAGATGGCGAAGACTTTTCTAAAAATGAACTGGACGGAAAATATTGGATCGCTGATATGATCTTTACCAATTGCGAAACCATTTGTCCCCCAATGACAGCTAATATGGCTCGTTTACAAGGATTATTAGAAGAAGAAAATATTGATGCTGAACTGGTATCTTTTAGTGTTGATCCCGACAATGATTCACCTGAAGTATTAAAAGAATACATTAAACAACGTGGTGGTACTTTTGATAATTGGCATGCACTAACGGGCTATTCGAATGACGAAATAAAGAGCTTTGCACAAAACTCTTTTAAAGCTTTTGTAGAAAAACCCGATAATGAGGATCAAGTCATCCATGTTAAAACGTTTTATTTAGTTACTCCTGATGGAAATGCTATTAAAGGATATAATGGGGAAAAAGCAGATAATATGAAAAAAATTGTTGAAGATATCAAAGCAATGAATTAAAGTAAAAGTAGAAGGAGTCCATTTCCTTCTACTTTTTTTATAAGCAAGTAAAGCATAATCCTCGGTATCAAGGCATTTGTTATCAAAGTAGTCATTTTGAGATGTAGTATGTAGGAATCCACCGCTACGGCTGTCCACTTCCCTTTTACCACGGGCACAAGTGCAACATCTACTCAAGCAAGCTTTCGTAGTGTTTTCTATGCAGTGGCGTTTTCCCTTCAGCTAACTTTTTCGAGCACAAACCGCTCAAAAAAGTGGATCTTCAGGGAAAACAGATGCCACAGGAGTGGAAGCGGACGGCCTTCGCTATAAAGTGGTTCTACAACGTTTGTAACAGCTAACTTGTTGAGGTTTATGAACAATATGAAATAAAAGTCGCCATTTCACTACCTACTCCCATTGTAGCGCATCATTTAGCGCAGGCGGCCACTTCGACTCCTAAGGGATCAGCGTGATCTGAAGATCCACTTTTGTAAAGTGAACTTCTTTACAAAAGTTAGCTGAAGACACGCCCCTTGGAAAGCGAAGTGGGCAAACCGTAGCGGGGTTTAAATCTATAATCCATTTCAAAATTAATACTAAATGGACCGGGTGGGCTTTCCTGGTTTTTCTTAATCCTATCGTAAAGAAGGTGAACCTATGACAAAAAAAGACACTACAGTAGAAAGCATTGGACAAGCATTATTTATTGTGAATCGTCATGCGAAAACAGCACCAGATCCTTCCTACCTCTATAAGTTAAAAAATGAAACAATGAAAAAATTAATCAGAGAACAAAAAGCTCACAAGATAGGATTACATTATTCGAGAAATCCTAAACGTAGCCACCAGCATTCTGTGCTATTAGTACAAATTGGCGAATACTTCTTTCATATGCCACCTACAAAGGAAGATATGAATTTTTTACATCATTTAGGGCATTTAGATGACTCCTATAGAAATCCTAAGCCCTCCCTATCGCTTACTAAATCAAAAGGGATATTACAAGAATATCTTAATTGGATGGAACCAAAACGCAAGCCAATAAAATCTCATTATTCTAACCAACCCTCTTCTCTCTCTCCTTTTTATCATAAAAGAAAACGTTGGTAAGTTTGTAATCACAGGAAGCATCAATGGACTTCCTGTGATTACGCTAATCTCTTCTTATAACTAAATATACGATCAGCCCTATAACAGGGAAGAATAGTGTTCCGATTAAAGCTATCAATGCATATTCTTTACTATTACCATTACGAATCGCATCTCGATATGTCCAAATACTTGTAATAATATTTAGAATTAACAAAAATAAAATGAATAATAAAGGCAAAAAGATCACTAGTGTTTCCAATTCAAAACACCTCCTTATATATTCATATACGTAACGACAACACATTTGGTTTCACACTACAAAAATTATTGATACTTATTCCTCAGCCAACTTGTATATGCGTGTAAAACCACCGATATCTTACTATGCTTTATATTTATTCCTTCTCAATTGAATACCTCTTTTTATACTGAGGAGGATCGAGAAAACTACAATTGCATATAATACATATTGCCATTCTTCTACATGTATCATTGTTGACATAAACCAAAACATCAGAATAACAGCAATAATATAAGTTAAAAACACACTCCACTCTAAAGCTATAACAAATTTAACAAATGGTAATAATAATAAAAATAAAAGTGATAAGCCTAAGACCACGTAGATTACAAAGAACATTTCCGTTTGCATCGTTAGTAATAAAAAGTCACTAATCCTTAGCATTTCCTTCCAAAACTGTTCAACCAATTTGTATCGTCCCCTTTGAATATATGATAAAATAATGCTAGATTTTTAATTTTACTATTATTATCACCATGCTATTCAATAGATATAAGTCATTTAGGAGGTATTTTCATGGAACAGCTTATAAATAATCGTGTCAAAAATATAGAAATCTCAGGAATAAGACAATTTTTTAATATGGTAGCAGATAAGAAAGATATATTATCGTTAACAATCGGGCAACCAGATTTTCCAACACCTCATCATATAAAAGAAAAAACAAAGGATGCTTTAGATAAAAACCATACTAGTTATACACCTAATGCTGGTATTTTATCATTACGAAAAGCCATTTCAGATTTCAGCTATAAAAATCATCAACTAAACTACAATCCAGAAAGTGAAATAATTGTAACTGTAGGTGCTTCACAAGCAATCGATGTTTCACTACGGACGATTTTGCAAGAAGGCGATGAAGTGATTCTTCCTGGACCTGTTTATCCTGGATATGAACCGTTGATCACTTTAGCTGGCGGTATTCCAGTACATATTGATACACGTGAAAATCAATTCAAGATTACTGCAGAACAGATTGAACAAACGATCACAGATAAAACAAAGGCTGTTATTATACCCTATCCTTCCAATCCAACTGGAGTTACCTTATCTAAAGAAGAATTAGAAGAGCTATCTGCAGTAATAGATAAATATAATATATTTTTAATTGCAGATGAAATTTATAGTGAATTAGTTTATAAAGACACACATGTATCTATTGGAAGTTTTGAGAATATTAGAGATAAAGTTATTATTATTAATGGGGTATCCAAATCTCATTCAATGACAGGCTTTCGAATCGGATACATATTAGCAGCAAAATGGTTAGCAAAACAGATGTTAAAAGTGCATCAGTATAATGTCTCCTGTGCTTCTTCCATCAGTCAATATGGTGCTTTGGAAGCTATTAAAAATGGACAAAACGATGCTTTGGAAATGAAAAAGATCTATCAAGTAAGACGAGATTATGTATACGATCGGTTAAGAAAGATGAATGTGGTTACTTATTTACCGACTGGAGGGTTTTATTTCTTTATTGACATAAGACACTTGGAGGAAGATTCATTTACGGTCGCTTTAAAGTTGGTAGAAGAAGCAAAAGTTGCTCTCGTTCCAGGAAGTGCATTCTCTCAATTCGGTGAAGGATTCTTGCGTTTATCTTATGCTTATGACTTAGAAACAATCAAAGAAGGGCTAGATAGAATCGAATCATTTATTAAGAAGGATGGAAAATAAAAAATCGGCAACTTTAGTGAGACTGCACCTGGTGGAAGTTTTGAACTTTTTACTGACAAAAAAATCCATTGGGAACTTATCGTCCGTTTATCACTCAGTTGCTTCATTACTAAAGCTCGAAACTTTTCGTTTAGGGTATTGCGGACGTTAACATCTTAATAAGAGTTGAGAGAACTATTAACATACATTCTCTAACAGTTTCTAGAAATACTAAAATCAGTTTATCCCTGGTGTTTATGCTTTTCGTTCTCTTGATGTTTATATTGTTCATAATCATTTAATAATTCATCTAATTCTTGACTTATATGTAAAGACTCTTTACTCGTTATCCCTTTTTTAAGAGCAACATCGGTCATTTCTTTACGTAATTTCTCAATCTTAATTATTAAATTAACGGAATATAGTGACATTATACCGAGTTACCCCCTATATAATATTTGCTTTGCCGATAGAAAAATATTTGGTAAACGCTATTGATTATCCCAAACAATTTAATTAATGTAAAGCGAACCGCAAAATAAGACATATTTTTCACAAGAATTAACGATAATTTTTTCATTTCGATGTGGATTCGACAATTTCATCACTTTTTATGATATAGTATAAATCAATCTAGTAGTCATAAGGGTGAATTGTTCCATGCATTATAAAAGAAACGAGGCATTCCGTTATCAATTCAAAGAAAATATTACAGCAGAAATAACAATGGAAGGACGAACTACTCACGCAATTACAATTATTGATGTCAGTCCAAAAGGAATGAAACTTCGATGCGCAGAAAAAATACCAGTAAATTCAAATATATGTATTAAATATAAAATATTAGAAGGCAATTTACAAGTTAACGGATTAATTGTATGGCAAATAGATTATGGAGAGTTTTATTTATACGGGGTTTCTTTAGAGGATAGTGAAACATATCAAACACAATTAATAAAAGAATTAAAAAGACTTGCCAAGACAAAACCTCAATAGGCACTATCCTATTGAGGTTTTTATTATAAGCTTGGATTAAAATTTCACACATAAATTAAAACTTATTAGAACGTTAGTGTCCATTTATCCCCCATTAGATTCTTTGCTAAAGCTTGAATTGGGTTGTACGAACCATTTGATCTTAATAAAAACTATTTAACTCGGTCAAATAGACTAAATCCTATACAACCGATCAAAATAACAAAACATAAAATTCCAAAAATTGTAGACTCCACAATAACACACCTCTTTTTCATAAATCATTAATATTTATAGTATACCTAAAATGCTCCTTTTATTAAAGAAGATTGTTCATTATTTATAAAGATTTTTCCAATTTCATGCTATAATATAAAGTAAGACTTGATATACTTTGCAGAAGGTGAGGTTTTACATTGTCTTTTTGCCCTAAATGTGGTGGCCAGGTTCAAGAGATTGAAACATTTTGTGTATCTTGTGGCAAAAGGCTTCCTGAAGATTTAAAGAAAAGAAATATGCCTGAAAAACCTACAAAAAAATGGTGGTTTCTTCCTGTTCTGTCTATAGTAATTGCTTCAATTATATTATTTTCTACATATTTATTTACAACTTATCAATCTGATAGAGCGCTAGCATATTATCAAGAAGCAGAGGAAATGGCTTTAATAGGAGATTACGAACAAGCAAAAGATTTATTGCAGCAAGCACTGCAATACAAAGAAAAATTCCCATCAGCAAGAGAAGTCTTGAATTTCTTGCAAGTGGCGTCAGATGTAGAACACAATTTACAAAAAGTGCAACAACTAAATGAAAATAAAAATTTTTCTGAAGCATTTGATGCGATTCGTCAATCGGAGAATGAGCTAGAAAAATATAATGGCGATTTAGTTGATCAAATGACAGAAAAAACAATTTCCAGAAAAAGTCAAACATTGTTAAATCAAGCTTCTTATAAGCTAAATAGTGACCCTACTATAGAAGATTTAAAGTCACTAGTTTGGGAAACAAAGGATTTATCACATGAACAAGCACCTGAGTTAATAGAACAAGTACATCAAAAGTTAGTGGCAATGACGTATCAAGAAGCAACTAGTTTGTTAGATAATCTTCAATTCTCTCATGCCTTACGTACTATTGAAGATACATTAGCGGTTATCGAAAATTCTGAACAATTGGAAAGTCTAAAAACCACAATAAATAAAGAAAAGACAGCTTTTGAGTCGGCACAAGAACAACGTATTGAGCAAGCACTTTCGATATTTGAAGAAGAACAAGAATTAAATGAAAGTCATGCTATCGAATTAATTGATATCCAATTAAAAACGGAAGATGAAAAGTGGCTAATTAGTGGTCAACTTAAAAGTGTCGCAACCGTACCTATTCACTCTATTTTAGTTAGTTATTCCATCACTGATAAAAGCGATGAAGTGATCTTAGAAAATGAAGTCTATGTCTATCCGGAGACACTTTATCCAGACGAAACTGGAAAGTTTGAATTTACTCATTTTGATGCCAGTACAGAAAATTCTAGACTAACAGCTAAAGTAGACGAAATAACATGGTATCTTGAATAAAACGATACTTCATCATTGGGAGTATTACGGACAATTACACCGTGATAAACAACGGAGGAATATGATGTACAAAAAGAGAAAATATATCCCTGTTTTTTTGTCTATTCTCATTTTGCTTGCAACAATAATTATCGCCTTTATTCATTTTCGTGATTGGCATAATCAACCATATTTATTAGATAATACACTTGCAACCAATATAGAAAATAGTCAAAATCAAATTAATTTAAAAAATATTATTCATGAATCCCAAAAATCTGTGGTACAAATTGAAACAGCTAATGAAACAAATAGTAAAACGGGATCTGGCTTTGTTATTAATAATAATGGTGATATCATTACAAACGCTCATGTTATTGAAGAAGCAGACTCTATTGTAGTAATGTTATCTAATGGAAGGCAATATCCTGCGGCAATTGTAGGCATTGGTAAAGAACAAGACTTTGCTGTTATTAGAGTGCCTGAATTAAACCATTTAGATCCTATTACAGTCGATTCAGAATATCAAGCAGAAATCGGAGATGAAATAATAGCTATTGGTAGTCCTGTAGGCATCCAAAATAGTGTTTCCTTAGGTTTGATCGTTGGAACAGATCGCTCTTTTACGATTAACGATTTTCAATATGAGGAAGTATTCCAAATTTCCGCAAACATAACGTATGGAAACAGTGGCGGTCCACTTATTTTACGGGATAGCGGCAAAGTTATTGGCATTAACTCAGCGGGTATTACAGATACTGATATTGGTTTTAGTATACCAGTGACACAAGTTAAAGATCAGGTAGCTGAATGGATTGACGAGGCAAATAGTGAAAAACTAGAATATCTACCCGCTGCTGGACAACAAATTGATCAACAACAATTAGAAGAAGATGCCTTGTATCTTGTTGATTATCTAATTGATAATATTTCTTTGAGAGATTATGTGAATGCATACTCTCTGTTTGGTAGTGAATATCAAAGTCAGACAAGTTATACTGAATTTCGTCAAACTTTTCAATCTTTACTTGGTTTAAATGCTAAAGAAAAATCAATCATCGAAAAAAAGAACGATACAGTTCAAATTAAAATAGATATGGAAGTGACAGCAAGAAATGAATCATATCAAGAAGTAAAAGAAAATAAACAATATACCATAGTAGTTGGATATGAAAACGATCAATTAAAAATATTACAAATGTCAACTTCATCTTAATATAGATTGGAGGTGGTTTTTTTGAAGAAACTGATTTATTTATTGCCTTTTCTCTTAATAGCTTGTAGCAACCAGGAATCCGAGCCTATGATAACAAAAGAAGAACCCCATGAACCTGTTGAAGAAATGTTAGAAAAAGAAGAAGTCTCAGAGACACCTCAAGAAAAGCAAAACTTTGAAATAGAATTTGTTTTGGAAGATGAAATCATTACATTGAATACTAAAAATATTACAATCCTAGACGCATACCTAAAAACCGTAAAAAATAAACAAAAATCGATTTCAAATATGGAGTTAGAAAAACTTGATATGGATAGCCTCTATTTATTAGCTTTTAATTGCAGTGAGAATACCTGCTCCTATCTTCTACTAGATAGAAACGAACCAAACCGTTCCTTTCTAATAGACGACTTAGTAAATATAAAAGAAGTAAGCTATTCTCCTAAGCAGTCGAAGCTGTTATTTATAATTGAAACTTATCATACAGATACATATAAAATTTTTGATTTAGATGATTGGACACCGAAGTCTTATGAACCTAAACTTTCAGAAGAATATATTAGAATTGATAATAAAATCTGGGTTGATGAGGAGACTGTTAAGTTAGAATACCAACATCTATCAGATAGCAGCACTAACCATGAAATGACATTGAAGCAAAGTAAAGAACAGTTATTTGAATAGTCCATTTAATTTTAAAAAAATGTGCTGGAAGCAAAAAATTGTGTAATTAGTAAAAAAACAAACGAAATCGAAAAACTATTCGATTTCGTTTGTTTTTGTGTGGTAAAGAATTTTCCAATGCTAACTCTTTATTTAAACTTTATTTCACTTTCTGTTCTAATATCTATTCTTTGTTCCTCTATAAAAAATTGTGTATGCACATAGACTTTATGTACACCTTTATCAAGCGCTTGAAATTTAAGAGGTTCTTGCGGATGATACTGTAAACCAGGCTCCATTTGTTTTGATATTGGACTGCCTGTAAAAACTGCATTATCAGCATTAATAGTTACTTGAGTAAGCGGTGTACGATGCCTCAGCATAATGGCCTCTTGTCCAATGTATTCAATTGACCTCAATACTTGAAAACCTTCTTCTGTTTTTTCGATTCTAATATGTACAATAAAATCCTCATATTGCTCCTCAATCTTGACTGTTTTATCTAAAGATGTTTTTTGAATATCCTTAAAAACAAACAATGAGATTGCCCCAATACAAGCGATTAAAGCGATGACAATCGTGATCTTTTTCCACATCTGTCACTCCTCCTCGCTACTCTTTTTTTTAAAATAAGACTTGAATCAGTAGAAGTTTTACCCTCCTACTGATTGTTAACGTTAATTATTAGGATGTTAGCCTCTCGCTCAGCTTCTTTGCTAAAGCTCAAATCCTTTCATTTCGGATATTACAGACGTTTACCCCGTGATAAATATATAGACGAATTAATTACTCCATAGGTTTCATTTATGATGTATACTTTCTTCAAAATTCTGCAAGATATAGATATAGTTTATCAAGCAACAGGAAGGAAGTAAAAAATGAAACAGTTACACATAGTACTTTTTTTCATTTTGATGAGTTTAGCAGCATGTAATAATCCTGAACAAACTACCCAGAATAATTCTTCAGACATAGTGATGCTAAATTCTGACACACCAGCTACTTTTGAACAAAATTCCATTCCTAGAATAGCACAGTCCTATTTAGACGACCAATCAAATGGTATTTCTACCTACAGAGCAATTCATGTAAATGACCAACTTTTTGTAGCATTTAATGCTACTCCATTAAAACAAGCTACTGAACAAAAGGTGGAAAAAAAGGTAAAAAATGATCTAAAAACACTTACAAAGATTAACCATATTCATGTAACATCCGATCAAAAATTCTTCATGGAACTAACAAAACTTGAGAATGAAAAACTAACAAAGGATGAAACAATAAAACGCCTAAAAAAGCTTGAAAAATTATCCAAAGAACAAACCTAACGGAGGATTCAATAATGAAATATAAAGACTATGAAAAAACGAAAGAGCCTAAAAGACCACTAATTAAAAACTGTAGTAAAGCATTCTTAGTTGGTGGTTTCATTTGTGTTATCGGGCAAGCAATTTCAACCTTTTATATGTATTTTTTCGAATTTACTGAACAAACTGTGGGAAACCCGACTGTCGCTACATTAATATTTATAACGATGTTACTTACTGGTTTTGGTTATTATGATCGCATCGCCCAATTTGCAGGCGCAGGCACCGCCGTCCCCGTTACTGGTTTTGGTAATGCTGTTATATCAGCTGCGATTGAACACAGGACGGAAGGTTTCGTTCAAGGCGTGGGAGGAAATATGTTTAAACTAGCTGGATCTGTAATATTGTTTGGGGTTTTTTCAGCTTTCATAATTGCTCTTATTAAAACAATCTTCTCTTATTTAGGTGGTGCAGCATGATTTCTGGTAAACAAACAATGGTATTTGAATCCCCTCCTTCTATACTCTCTACAGGAGTTGTAGGTGGTCCCTTTGAAGAATTAGGTAATATTCCTACTGACTTTGATTATTTTTATTCAGATCAATGGATGGATGAAAAATCGTTTGAGCTTGCGCATCAACATATGATAGAAGATGCATGTCATTACGCGATCGAGAAGGCAAATTTAGAAACAAGTGACATCCAGTTTTTCTTGCATGGCGATCTTATCAATCAATTAACACCATCTAATTTCGCTGCCAAAAACTTAGCAATTCCTTATTTAGGTCTTTTTAGCGCCTGTGCAACCTCTATGGAAGGTTTAGCTTTATCTGCATTAATCATTAACCAAATGAAAACAGGCTATATTATAACCGGAGCTGCTAGTCATAACTCTGCTGTAGAAAGACAATTTAGATATCCAACAGAATATGGCAGTCAAAAACCTGATACTTCACAATGGACGGTGACTGGAGCAGGTGTCGCGATAATTTCCTCCAATGGAAGCGGACCTAAGGTTACTTCAGCAACCATAGGTAAAGTGGTGGATCGAGAGCTAAAAGATCCATTCAATATGGGAGGTGCTATGGCTCCGGCAGCTTATGACACAATCACAAGACATTTAAAAGATCGAAATTTAGAAGCAGATTATTATGATTATATAATCACCGGTGATCTAGCAAAAATAGGAAGAGACATTTGCCTCGATTTATTTGAACAAAACAAAATAAATATAAATAGAAATCAGTTTGTTGATTGTGGTTTAACCATTTATAAACCCGAACAGCAGGTTTTTGCAGGTGCTAGTGGTGCAGCTTGTTCTGCTATCGTTACTTATGGTCATTTTTTCAATAAATTAAAGAAAGGTGAATGTGACCGGATTTTAGTTGTTGCCACAGGTGCTTTACTTTCTCCATTAACTGTTCAACAGAAACAAACTATTCCATGTATCGCACATGCAGTTTCTATTGAAAATATATAAGAAAAGCGCAGAGCGCCCGCTTAGAAACGTAGCGACTGGAGCGAATCGACTGAGATAAAGGAATCACGGTGAGCTTGCGAACCGATGATGACTTATCATAGGGCGATTTCGTGAAGTCGCCTAGTTTCTGGCGCTCGGAGCTAGACATGACGCCGATTATATACTTTCATATATAAAGCGTTACTTCAATGAACGAGATAAACTAAGTCATTAGGGATGTTAAAAGAGGTGATAATTAATGGTGTTTTTATGGGCTTTTATTGTTGGTGGACTAATTTGCGTGGTCGGACAACTCTTACTGGATGTGGGGAAACTCACTCCAGGTCATACGTTAAGCATATTGGTTGTAGCTGGTGCTATTCTTGATGGCTTTGGTTTATATGAACCGTTAATTGATTTTGCTGGTGCTGGTGCTACGGTACCTATTACTAGCTTTGGTAATTCCCTTGTACATGGTGCCTTAGCTGAAGCAGAAAAACATGGCCTAATAGGGGTTGTCACAGGTATGTTTGAAGTAACAAGTTCTGGTATCTCTGCTGCTATTATATTTGGAATGATAGGCGCTATTTTTTTCAAAGCAAAAGGCTAAATCTTTTAAGAAATATCGATATACTAATTTAATACCATTACAGTAACAAATGAGATTATGACTATAGCTGAACATAAGAATGATTATACGACATAACACAGGTGACAATTATGAGATTTTATAACTGCGTAACAATTGCTTCGGCTTGTCCGCTTCCCTTTCCACGGGTTTTTCTCCTCAGCTAACTTTGGTAAGCAAAGACCACTTACCAAAGTGGATCTTCGGATAAAAACATCCCGCAGGAGTGGAAGCGGACGCCTGCGCTTTTTAATACTCTACAACTAAAGCAAGAATAATCATGTTGGCGTATATACTATTTCCCATCAATTTATCATTAGATTACTTATCAATGTTATCAATATAAGCTGATTTATTGTCAAATTGTAACAATCCAAAATATTAGCACTTGCAATAGTTGTAGAGTCCGGCTAAGCGTAGGCGGCCACTTCTACTCCTATGGGATTCTTTTTTCTGAAGATCCACTTTTCCATGCGTTTTTTGCTTGGAAAAGTTAGCTTAAGGAAAAAGCCCATGGAAAGGGAAGGTCGGGTAGATGGCAGGCGCGCGCATTCAATAGAACCACGTTTCCTGCAGCCCCCATACGATCCCGGACGGTCGGATTTCCCGAGTCCGGTTCTGACACTGGGTTTCTATCGCTATATAAGCCTTCCTTATGTATCCCAGGTTTAAATGCTGACACGCATGTTCACCCATTGATACATAAGTTTACTTATATGCTAGTCTTATGCCAATCATTCAACAGACTCTGTGTTCTGTTTATTCTTTGACACGGACGCCCAGTCGCCCAGAGGTCCTTCGCTCTACTCTGGTGTTACCTTTGTAGAAGCTTCATTCCATAAGCTTAGAAAGGCATTACCCTTTCCTCTTCGCTACTACGACCTCATGCGTCCATCCTAAATCCTCCTAACCATTTTCGCTTGTCACTTATATGGTTGGTCTTTGCTGGTTGTTGTCATCCCAGCTGGAAGTAGGACTTTCCCGTCGTTATCTCTGAAAATCTTTCTCTAGATGCCAGAACCCCTACTCCGGCTGCTTCTATGGTGCTCTTGACCGTTACTTCCCATAGAACATCGGCCTTCCCCATTGCCCAACCAGGTCGGCGCATCACAGACATCCCTTCAACAGCTTCTGAAGGGCGCTCGATTTCGGAGCTGCAGTATTCGTTAAAGCCTTCTAGCCTCTAGATTTGCTCGCCACTCTAGCTGTTCCGACCCATACTCTCTCTGCGTAAAGTTGAGCCGCAGTGACTTTTACTTCCAAGCAGAACGTGACTCGTTACCTCACCACGCATTGGATATACTAGTCATCCGAACCGGTCAATTGATGACAGGAGACTTTCACTCCATTAGATTCTCAGCCTTGACGGCTACTCCTGGGCAAGCCGAAGCGGTTTTACGCACACAAATCATTTCATAATTACCAACAAAGATATATCGAATAATCCTGCTTTTATGCATTGTAAAAATCGAATCATTAACTTATTTTCACCCTGTGTCGCTCTCTCACTTTCGGTGTTATTTTGCAAAGTCTATATATACCTTCCCTAGTTGTTCTTGTGAAGCTAAATAAGAAAATGCTTGATCTATTTGATCGAATGAAAATCCTTTGTCCATTATCGGACTGATTTTATATTCTTTTATCAGTTTAATTAACTCGTGCAGCTCTTCCCTGCTCCCCATAGTAGAGCCAATTAATTTATATTGACCATAGAAAAATTGTCTTAAATTAAACGTGAATTCATCATTTGTCGAAGAGCCATAAGTTACGATGCGTCCTCCCTTCTTTAATACTTCTAAAGATCTGTTAAATGTAGCGCCCCCTATACTTTCAATCACCATATCTATTTGTTCATCCGCTAATTCACTCTTCCAATCACCCGTTGTTAATACGCCACGGTCAAAACCCAACTTTTCTGATTCTTTAAGCTTTTTCGGATCTCTGGAACTGGTAATGACTCTTGCCCCTAGTGCTTTAGCCATTTGAATTATAAAAGAGTTTACTCCCCCACCGACACCTGGTATAAATAATGTTTCACCTTTTTTTATGTTACCTTGCGTAACTAAAGCGCGATAACCTGTCAATGCCGATAAAGTAAATACACCTGCTTCCTCCCATGAGAAATGCTTTGGCTTCTGTTCAATAAAATCTTCATGTATTAGAATTTTATCAGCAAATGTACCGGCAAATGGCACACCTACTATCTCAAAATCTTTTGGCGGTGCCTCCGATTTATGATACCAATTCAAACTAGGATTAATGATTACCTCATCTCCAATTTGAAAACGAGAAGCATTATCTCCCATTTTTTCAATAATTCCAGCACCATCTGAACCTAAAATGAAGGACTTGCCTTTATCCTTAACTCGATCTTTTAACATTAAATCACGATGATTTAATCCTGCTACTTTTAATTTAACCAATACTTCGTTGTCTTTTGGGCTTCTCTCTGGAACATCTCTTAAACGATATTCTCCGTCTATTACAACATAAGCTTTCATATCAAATTCCACCTTCCTTATTTATGTAAAGGAACATTTGCAGTAATGCTCTCTTTTAATAATCGTTGCATTTCGCCAATCCCTTTTGTCCCTAATAATGGAAACTGAATCGAATCCGCGTGCGAAAATGTGTTATTAATAATTGGACGATATTTTTTTCCAGTTAATACGATGATATCATTAAAATGTTCCAGTTTCTTTTCTTTTAGCTGCCGTTGCAAAGTCTTAACGGAAACCACTTCAGGATCATTTGGTCTAAACGTAACATCATAGTTTTCTGGAACCTTATCGCTCGGTAACAATAAACCGTGTTTACCTGAAATAATCACCCAGTTATTAAAATAGTTCGTTACATATTGCTGACATAAATTATGGAGTACACCGATATAAGCAAATTGTGCTTCTGTCTCAGTCGCGTCAGGAAACTTATCCCATATTTTCTTTTTACCACAAGGTATAATACAAAGTTGTTTCATCTAATCCCTCTCTTTTGTTTGTACCGTTAATTATACAAAATTATAATTAGAAAGAAAAACAAGCAATTTGTTAGAAATAGTTACAGGAAACGAAATGTAGATAACAGCAACGTTGTAATCGCTTACCGTTATTACTTGCATAAATAAATGTCAGAAAATTATTAAAAAACGGTTGACCAAACGCGATTTTGGTTGTATTATTGTCGTCAATCAGATATTTCTGAAAAGTTAATCATTTTCAAAAAATACCTGTAGACAGGATATAATCAATCGTATAGTATAAACTATAGAAGGTTCATTATAAATTCAAAAACGAAGACGGGAACAAAAGAACAGGACCCTGTATTAATAGAGAGCCAAGGACGGTGGAAGCTTGGTAATACACCCTATTCTGATTACTCATCCCTGAGTGTTATGTTGAAAAGATTTCTTAGTAAACATAACCAGGTGAAGCATTCACCTGTTATCAAAATGAAGCTAATCCTTAGTTAGCTTCACAAGGCAATATTTGTAAAAATATTGCGAATCAGGGTGGTACCGTGAAAAGAAAGGCCTTTTCTCCCTTGTTTATTGCTAAATAATAGCAATTACAAGTTAGAAATGGCCTTTTTTCTATATATACTCTAAAGATTATAAAGATATCAAATAGAAAATACTATACTCTACAATTTAGGAGGGATTAGAATGGAAAGAACACAAAAGCAAGAACAATCAGTAGCAAAAACAAAAGAACCGAAAACAGGTGCTGATCTACTTGTCGAATCGTTAATCAACGAAGGTGTTGAGACTTTATTCGGTTACCCTGGTGGAGCCGCTTTACCAATATTTGATGCGCTATACAAAGCACAAAACTCTTTTGATCAAATTCTAGCACGTCATGAACAAGGTTCGATTCATGCTGCCGAGGGATACGCTAGAGTGTCTGGTAAACCAGGTGTTGTAGTTGCTACTTCTGGTCCTGGTGCAACAAACCTTGTGACAGGAATTGCAGATGCGATGATTGACTCCTTACCTTTGATTGTAATTACCGGTCAGGTTGCCCAAGGTGTAATCGGAACGGACGCCTTTCAAGAGGTTGATGTAATGGGAGTGACTACACCGATTACGAAACATAACTATCAAGTACGTGACGTTAAAGAGCTACCAAGAATTGTGAAGGAAGCATTCCATATAGCAACAACTGGTAGACCTGGACCCGTTTTGATTGATATGCCTAAAGATATCTCGGCAGAAGTAATTGAAGCAGAATTTCAAGCAAATGTGGAATTAGATTTACCTGGCTATCAACCAACAACAAAACCTAATCCACTACAAACCAAAAAATTAGCAGAGGCAATCGGAAACGCTAAAAAGCCAGTATTATTAACTGGAGCTGGGATCCTGTTCGCTGAAGCTTCCGAACAGGTTAAAGAATTTGCAGAAAAGTATTCACTACCTGTTGCTTCTACCCTTCTAGGCTTAGGTGCATTCCCAGGAGACCATCCATTATTTATGGGGATGGCCGGTATGCATGGGACATATACTTCAAACACTGCGCTTTATGAATGTGATTTACTAATCAACATTGGAGCTCGTTTTGATGACCGTCTAACAGGGAAATTAACTTCTTTTGCGCCAAATGCAACTGTTGCTCATATCGATATTGATCCGGCAGAAATCGGTAAAAATGTTCCAACCGATATTCCGATTGTTGGCGATGCCAAAGAAGCATTAACAAAATTATTAACACATGATATTAAACAACCAAAACATGATGAATGGCTTGTTCAGATTCATGAAAACAAAGAAAATTATCCGTTATGGTTTAATACTCCTGATCAAGATATGATTGGTCAATGGGTGATTAAGAAAGTCCATGAAGCAACTAAAGGAAATGCGATTGTCACCACAGATGTTGGTCAACACCAAATGTGGACTGCCCAGTATTATACGTTTACACAACCAGATCGTTGGGTTTCATCCGGTGGTTTAGGAACAATGGGATTCGGTTTTCCTGCAGCAATCGGAGCACAATTAGCAAAACCAAACGAGACAGTTGTAGCTATTGTAGGTGACGGTGGATTCCAAATGACTCTGCAAGAATTATCTATCTTGCAAGAAAAAGGATTACCTGTAAAAGTCATTATCGTTAATAACCAAGCATTGGGTATGGTAAGACAATGGCAAGAAGCATTTTACTCTGAACGTTATTCCCAATCCATCTTTAGCATCCAACCTGATTTTGTAAAATTAGCAGAATCCTATAACATCAAAGGAATGCAACTTAAAACACAAGATGAATTCATCAAAGCATTGCCTGAAATTTTCGATTATGAAGGCCCTGTAGTTGTTGATGCTCGTGTCCTTCAGCAAGAAAATGTATTTCCAATGATTGCTCCAGGTTCAGGAATAAATGAAATGATTGGGGTGAAACCATGAAACGAATAATTACAGCAACTGTTAGAAATCGAAGTGGTGTTCTAAATCGAGTAACTAGTCTTCTTCAACGTCGACAGTTTAATATTGAAAGTATTTCTGTTGGAAGAACGGAAACTGAAGGTATGAGTAAAATGACTTTTGTGGTCGATGTCGAGGATTTTCAAAAGCTCGAACAAGTAACCAAACAATTAAACAAACAAATTGATGTTATTAAAGTGTCTGATATCACCGACAAAGCGATTGTGGCTCGTGAATTAGCTTTAATTAAAATTGTGAGCAATAGTCAATTACGCGCAGAAATTCAAGGTATTATTGAACCATTCCGTGCTACCATAATCGACGTAAGCAAAGATAGCTTATCGATTCAAGTAACAGGAAAACCAGATAAGGTAGAAGCATTAATTGAATTGTTGAAACCATATGGCATTAAAGAGTTAGCAAGAACTGGATTGACTGCTTTTGTTCGTGGTCATCAACCGAATACACAAGATGGCAGTTTTCAATCCCTATTAGGTTAATAATAAGTAAAATTATTATATAAAAAATACAAATTATTTGAGAGGATGTAGTTTTTCATGACTAAAGTACTTTATAACAACAATATTAACGAAGAGGTATTACAATCTAAAAAAATCGCAATTATCGGCTATGGTTCACAAGGTCATGCACACGCATTAAATTTAAAAGAAAGTGGATTTGACGTTGTAGTTGGTCTTCGTAAAGGCCGTTCTTGGGATAAAGCAGTTGAAGATGGTGTTGAAGTAAAATCTGTTGCAGATGCATCTAAAGAAGCAGATGTAATTATGATTCTTCTTCCAGATGAGTACCAACCATCAATCTATAAAGAAGCAATTGAACCGAACCTAGAAGCAGGAAACGCATTAGTATTTGCTCATGGCTTCAATATTCATTTCAACCAAATTGTACCTCCAGCAGACGTTGATGTGTTCTTAGTAGCACCTAAAGGTCCTGGTCATTTAGTACGTAGAACATATGAAGAAGGTGCTGGTGTACCTGCTCTTTATGGTATTTTCCAAAATGCAACTGGTAGCGCAGTTGATGTTGCCCTAGCATATGCTAAAGGAATCGGAGCTGGTCGTGCTGGAATTCTTGAAACTACTTTCCAAGAAGAAACAGAAACAGACTTGTTCGGTGAGCAAGCGGTACTTTGTGGTGGTACTTCTGCATTAGTTAAAGCAGGATTTGAAACACTAGTAGAAGCTGGTTACCAACCAGAAGTTGCTTATTTCGAATGTCTACACGAATTAAAACTAATCGTTGATTTACTATATGAAGGTGGACTAGAAGGTATGCGCCATTCTATCTCTGACACTGCTGAGTGGGGTGACTTTGTTTCTGGACCACGTGTTGTTGATCAAGATACGAAAGCACGCATGAAAGACGTTCTTACAGATATTCAAACAGGTAAATTCGCTCAAGGATGGATCCTTGAAAACCAAGCAAATCGTCCTCGTTACACTGCAACTAAAAAAGCAGAGAGCGAACACCAAATTGAAAAGGTAGGGAGAGAGCTACGTGAATTAATGCCATTTGTTAAGCAAAAGGCGATTAATAAAAAGGAAGTGGTCTCTAATGACTCAAATTAAGATTTTTGATACGACACTAAGAGATGGTGAACAATCACCAGGTGTCAATCTAAATCAGCTAGAAAAGTTAGAGCTTGCTAAACAATTAGAACGCTTTGGGATAGATGTGATGGAAGCAGGATTTCCTGCTTCCTCCCAAGGTGATTTTGATGCAGTCAAAAAAATTGCTGAAACTGTCAAAAATGTATCGGTAACTGGTCTTGCTCGTGCGGTAAAGTCAGATATTGATGCATGTAGAGACGCATTAAAAAATGCTACTAATCCAAGACTTCACGTTTTTATCGCTACCTCCCCTATTCATATGGAATATAAACTAAAGAAAACTCCTGAAGAAGTGATCGATACTGCTGTAGAAATGGTTACTTACGGTAAACAGTTCTTTGACCATGTAGAATGGTCTGCAGAAGATGCTTCTCGTACAGACTTAGCGTTTTTAGCAAAAATCATTGAAAAAGTGATTGATGCTGGAGCGACAGTAATTAATTTGCCAGATACTGTCGGTTACACGATGCCTCGTGAATATGGAGCAATGTTTAAATATATCAAAGAAAATGTGCCAAACATAGATAAAGCTGACCTTTCCTGTCACTGTCATGATGACTTAGGAATGGCATTGGCTAATTCCTTCGCAGCTATTGAAAATGGTGCCACTCAAGTAGAAGGTACGATTAATGGTATTGGTGAACGTGCAGGCAATGCTTCATTAGAAGAGTTTGCAGTAGCCTTGAAGATTCGCAATGATTATTATCCTTATCATACTAATTTAGTATTAAATGAAATTAAACGAACAAGTGACATGGTTGGCAAATTTACCGGTATGACTGTTCCTGGTAACAAAGCGGTTGTCGGACGCAATGCTTTTGCACATGAATCAGGTATCCATCAAGATGGTGTGTTAAAAAATGCTGAAACGTATGAAATTATCACTCCTGAACTTGTTGGGGTGCATTCGAACAACCTAGTCTTAGGTAAACATTCTGGTCGACATGCTTTTACCGATAAAATTAAGCAGCTTGGTTATGAGCTTCCCGAAAACAAGCTAAAAGAAGCTTTTAAAGCGTTTAAATTGCTTACAGATCGTAAAAAAGAAGTTACCGATGATGATTTGTTTGCGATCCTTACCGACATCCAAACAGATACTTCGAATGTGAAACGTTATAAACTAGAACATTTCCAGGTACAATATGGTTCAAATGATCAACCTAGTGCAACTGTATCCTTATCTACGCCAAGTGATCAAACAGTTGAAGAAACAAGCACAGGGTCAGGTAGCGTTGAAGCACTGTATAATACATTAGATCAAATTATTACAGAGGAAACACACCTAACAGACTTTCAATTAAATTCAATTGGTCAAGGTCGTGATGCTCTAGCTGAGGTCCATGTCAGTCTAACGGTAGATGACAAAACAGTCAGTGGACGTGGTTCTGCACAAGATGTTTTAGAAGCTGCAGTTCAGGCATATTTGAATGGTGTAAATCGTGCCATTTATCAAAAGAAAGCAAACTAAGCTCGTTTGGAGGTTTTGTAATTGAGCAATAAAATCGTACTGCTTCCGGGTGATGGTATTGGAGCTGAAGTAATTTACGCTGCCAAAGATGTCCTTGAAGCTGTCAGTAAAAAATTTAATACAACTTTTGAATTCTCTTCATACGATATTGGTGGAGTTGCCATTGATAATCACGGCACTCCCCTGCCAGATGAAACCGTTAATGCTTGTAAAAATGCGGATGCCGTTTTGTTAGGAGCTGTTGGTGGTCCAAAATGGGACAATAATCCTTCTGACCTAAGACCAGAACGTGGTTTATTAGGTATTCGTAAAGCGTTAGATTTATATGCTAATTTGCGTCCTGTAAAAGGATTTGCTAAGTTATTACACGCATCTCCTTTGAAAGAAGAAATTATCCAAGGCAGTGACCTTCTCATCGTTCGTGAATTAACTGGTGGTTTATATTTTGGCCAACCAAGTGAGCGATTGGACAATGGCAATGCTGTTGTAGATACATTATCTTATACCAAAAGGGAAATGGAACGTATTATTGATAAAGCATTTCAAAGTGCACAATTACGTAATAAGCATTTAACTTCTGTTGATAAAGCGAACGTGTTAGAATCTAGTAAATTATGGCGAGAAATTGTTGAAGAGAAGAAACAAGATTATCCTGATGTAACGGTGGAACATGTCTTGGTGGATGCTGCAGCTATGAAGCTGATCACGAATCCAACTCAATTTGATGTTATTGTTACAGAAAACATGTTTGGTGATATTCTAAGTGATGAGGCTTCTGTCTTAACCGGATCACTAGGAATGCTCCCTTCTGCCAGTTTAGCTGAAGATGGTGTCGGTCTTTATGAACCAGCACATGGTTCTGCACCAGATATTGCTGGTAAAGGCATTGCTAACCCGATTGCGATGATCCAGTCAGCTGCTATGATGCTTCGCTATTCTTTTGATAAGAATGAAGAAGCACAAGCAATTGAAGATGCTGTTGAGAAAGTTTTAAATCAAAATTATCATACAGCCGATTTAAAAAACGACAACGGAACTTTAGTCAATACAACAGAAATGACACAACTAATTGTAGATGCAATATGAGTTCGTGATATAAAAATGAGTCTTTTGAAAAACTTCGGCGCCACCATTTCAATTTAATTGGTCGCCGATGTTTTTCTACCCACAACAACAGGTAAGGAGTGAAAAACGATGAGAAAACCAAAAACAATTGTTGAAAAAATTTGGGAAAAGCACATGGTACATCAAGAAGCAGGTAAACCCGATTTATTATATATTGATTTGCATTTAGTTCATGAGGTTACCTCCCCTCAAGCTTTTGAAGGGTTAAGAATGAACAACAGAAAAGTACGTCAACCTGAACGTACTTTTGCTACGATGGATCATAATGTACCGACCATCCATCGTAATGTCATCAAAGATGAAGTATCCAAAACACAAATGGAAACATTAAAAGCAAACTGTGATGAGTTTGGTGTACCTTTAGCAGACATCCATCATCCAGATCAAGGAATTGTACATGTTATTGGGCCAGAATTGGGCTTAACACAACCAGGTAAAACAATCGTTTGTGGTGACAGTCACACCTCAACACATGGTGCATTTGGTGCTTTAGCATTTGGTATTGGTACAAGTGAAGTGGAACATGTACTAGCGACACAAACGATTTGGCAGCAAAAACCTAAGACCTTAAATGTCAAAGTGAATGGCAAATTAGGTACAGGTGTAACTGCAAAAGATTTAATTTTAGCGATTATCGGAAAATATGGTGTTAAATTCGGAACTGGATATGTACTTGAATATACTGGTGAAGCCATCCGTGATTTATCGATGGAAGGTCGTATGACAATTTGTAATATGTCAATTGAAGCAGGGGCTCGTGCCGGTCTAATTAGTCCAGACGATACCACTGTAGAATTCTTAAGAGGAAAACGACATGTTCCAGATGGTGAAGCATTTGATAAGCTTGCTGAAGAATGGAAGGATCTTGCTACCGATGAAGGTGCTGTCTATGATGAGCAAGTAGAAATAGATGCAAATGAAATCGAGCCACAAGTAACATGGGGAACAAATCCTGGTATGTGTATTCCAGTAAGCGCAAATGTCCCTACTCCAGAAGATGTACAAACGGATAATGATAAAGACGAAATTAAACGTGCATTGGAATATATGGGTCTTGAGGGCGGCGAACCAATATCTTCTGTAGCAATTGAGCACGTCTTTATTGGTTCTTGTACGAACTCTCGCTTAGCCGACTTACGTAAAGCATCAGAGATAATAAAAGGCCAGAAAGTCAATCCAAGTGTTACAGCAATTGTTGTGCCTGGTTCTCATAGTGTAAAAACACAGGCAGAAAAAGAAGGTATTGATGTAATCTTTAAAGAAGCTGGATTTGAATGGCGTGACGCTGGATGCAGTATGTGTCTTGCAATGAACGATGACGTTGTACCTGAAGGTGAACGCTGTGCCTCTACTTCTAACCGTAATTTTGAAGGCCGTCAAGGTACTGGCGCTCGTACACACCTAGTAAGTCCTGAAATGGCTGCAGCAGCTGCGATTAAAGGGCACTTTGTAGATGTAAGACATTTAGGTGTAGCAACACCAAGTTAATTGATAAAGGGGGTAACTACTAATGGAACCAATTCGTAAACATGAAGGGCTTGTCTTTCCATTAAATCGAGCAAATGTGGATACAGACCAAATCATTCCTAAACAATTTCTGAAACGAATTTCTCGTCAAGGTTTTGGACAGTTCGTTTTTTACAATTGGCGTTTTGATTCAAAAGGCGAATTACGTCAAGACTTTTCATTAAATCAACCAAAATATGAAGGAACTTCTATCTTAGTAGCTGGTGAAAACTTTGGCTGTGGATCATCCCGTGAACACGCACCATGGGCATTACAGGATTATGGTTTCCGAGTTATTATTGCGCCAAGCTATGCGGATATCTTTTACAACAACTGTACAAAGAACGGTATTCTTCCTGTTAAATTAACAGAGGAACAAGTACAGACTTTAATCAAAAATGCTGAAGCAGATCAATATAATCTGACCGTTGATTTAGAAGAGAAAAAAGTCTATGACAATCAAGGTTTTGAGGCATCTTTTGACTTAGATGCTTATAAACGGGAAATGTTGTTAAACGGTTGGGATGAAATTGCTGTTACATTAACACACGAAGAGAAAATTACTCAATTCGAAAAAGCAAGAGGCTAAACTAAAACTGACTTTCTTTTCTAAAGGAAGTCAGTTTTCTTTATGTAACCTCATTTTCCCCTCTTCTACTCCAAATTATTCTTTCTAGAATTTCCAAAAACATCTTTAGTTAAAATGACATTTTCGGTGATACTAAACGTGTAAGGAGGTGCAGTAATGATTGAACAAAGACAACTGCAACAATGTAGAAATGAACTCCTTTCACGAAAAAAATCTATCATGAAGCATGTGGAAGACCATTTTGGTGTAGGACTAGCGTTGAATAAAGAATCGACGTCCGAGTTATCGAATTATGATAACCATCCAGGAGACACAGGTACAGAATTATTTGAACGAGAAAAAGATATTGCTTTAAATGACCATGCAGAACAGGAATTAAAAGATATAGACACTGCTTTACAAGCCATCGACCAAGGCACCTATGATAAATGTGAAGAATGTGGTGCAGAGATTCCTACAGAAAGACTTCTGTCAATGCCGACTACAAGACGATGTATACAGCACGCGGAACATCATCTAGCAAAAACACGCCCAGTTGAAGAAAATGTTATTCATTCCAGTATTAATGAAATGGAATCAGAAGTTGATGAAGAAGAATCAACCATATTTGATGCGGAAGATTCCTGGCAAAGAGTTGAAAAATACGGATCTTCCGATGGCCCATCAGATTTTTATGATTCCGAAAAAGATTATGATGACATGTTTTTTAACTCAGATGAATTGGTCGGCAGTGTAGAAGAATTAGAAGGTTTCTTACTATCTGACATCAATGGTAAATTTATTGGCGTTAATGAAAAACATGAACGATATGAAGATTATTTGGATGAGAATGATATCGGATCTATTCTATATACTGAGAGATAAAACAAATGAGATGGGATATCTTCTGTGATAGTCCCATCTCTTATACAAAACCTCTACTTTAAATGATCAAATGGTGGATTTTGATGACCTTTGTTTGCAACTTCTGCAAAGAGGTTATCATTTTGTTGTTTATTTACTTCTTCTATCTTATTTTGCAATTGTTGCAATTGACTAGTAATTAAGTTCAAATCCTGTTTTGTTATAGGTTGTGCCTCTTCTCTTAAAATAAAACCTAATTGTCCATTTGGTTCTAATGTTGCCCATTCTACATCACTTATTTTATTAACATTTTTCTGCCTTAACAACATTTCTAATAAATCAACTGTTATTCGATACTTCTTTAAATTCTTCTCGACAACTTGACCATTTTCAATTAAGATCGTTGCTTTACCGGTTATAATACTCTCAACTGTATCCAATTTTAGCTGAGCATACTCCATAATTATTAACGTGATAACTAATATGCCACTTACACCAAAAGTTACCCAAATATTTTCACCAGCAACTGGCTGAATAAGTAATGACCCAATTCCTATCATTAAAACCGTTTGTGCTAAAGACATTTGAGATATCGATTTTCTTCCTGCTAAGCGAAGGAGCATTGTACCTATAAGTATAATTAAAACAGCTTTCCAAACCCAATCTAACTCCATACAACCCCTCCCTACCGTATTGATAGGTTGGCTTGTCCAGAATAAAATTATACATGTAACATTATATAAGGTCTATCATAGCTAACATGCCAGTAATAGCATACATATTCCAAAGTATATGTAGTATAATTGGGACCACTAATGACTTGGTGACTCGATATAACAGAACAAATATTGCTCCCATAATTGCTGCAGACAAGAAATGTCCCGGATGGAGAGCACCAAAGATAACAGACGATACAATCAAGCCAATCCAGAAATGATATTTCACATCTAAAAACTTATGAACTAGTCCTCTGAACATTATTTCTTCTTTAATCGGTGTAATAACTGTAAAGGCGACGTAAAGCAATAAAATATTAAACCAATGATCCGAAACTCCTTCTAAACCAAAGGTATCTACCTGACTTGTACCATCTTCCCATTTTAATACATTCAGTACGAGAAATTGACTTATGTAATTGATGATAAACGCTGCAATTAAGAATAAATATGTACTTACTTTTTTTAATGGTGCAAACGAAAAGGCGGTCTTTAGAAACTGACGAACCTTCTTAAATAGCAACAATGCTAAGACAAATCCGATCGCATCTAAAATCAACATATAATGACTTTGCATAAATAGATTTGTATAATAACCATCAGTTCCTCGATCTAAGATCACAGCAAGTATGCCTATCATTAATCCCATTACAATAACAATAACTAAATAGGAGGCAAATAAGCCGATTACTCCACCCCACCCTACTTTTCGATTGTCTTCTGCTGTATCTTGATCCTCATTATGAACAACCTCTTCTTCGTACATATAACTCTCCCCTTTTTTCATCATACCTATCATATATAAGTTAAAATTATCATAAAAGTTTCAGGTAACTGGAAACATTTGCATATTTACTATCAACTTTGATGTGTATATTATCAACTTCTTATTCTACTGGCAACTTTTTAAAATTACTATCATAAGTGACTATTAAGAAAAACCGTGGAAAGCCCACCCGGTCCTTTTAATAGTAATTTTGAAATGGATAATAGATGTAAAACCCGCTACGGCTTGCCCACTTCGCTTTCCAAGGGGCGTGTCTTCAGCTAACTGTTGTAAAGAAGTTCACTTCACAACAGTGGATCTTCAGATCACGCTGATCCCTTAGGAGTCGAAGTGGCCGCCTGCGCTAAATGATCCACTACAATGGGAGTAAGTAGTGTAATGGCGAGTTTTTTTTTTATATTATTGTTCATAAACCTCAACAAGTTAGCTGTTACAAACATTGTAGAACCACTTTATAGCGAAGGCCGTCCGCTTTCACTCCTGTGGCATCTGTTTTCCCTGAAGATCCACTTTTTTGAGCGGTTTGTGCTCGAAAAAGTTAGCTGAAGGGAAAACGCCACGGAAAGGGAAGGGGACAGCCGTAGCGGTGGATTCCTACACACTACATCTCAAAATGACTACTTTGATAACAAATGCCTTGATACCGTGGATTATATACTTTCCTTGCTTATCAATAAAAAAGGATACAACCTTCCCTCAGGTTGTATCCTTCCCTTTAATAGTCACTATTACTTTCTTCCCCTTTGATGATTGAAACACTTGCACTTGCGCCAATTCTGGATGCACCTGCGTCTACCATTGCTTGTGCGGCTTTTTGATCGCGGACACCGCCTGAAGCTTTAACGCCAATTTCTGGTCCGACTGTTTTACGCATTAATGCGATATCTTCTGTTGTTGCGCCAACGGAAGAGAAGCCTGTTGATGTTTTTACATAATCCGCACCTGCAGCAACTGCTAATTGACATGCTTTTTGTTTTTCTGAATCTGTTAATAAGCATGTTTCAATAATAACTTTTACTAGTGCTTTTCCTTCAGCAGCTTGAACGACTGCTTCAATATCTTTTTGGACAGCTTCATGATTTCCATCTTTTAATGCCCCTACATTTATAACCATATCGACTTCTGTTGCACCTTTTCCAATGGTATATTTGGTTTCAAATGCTTTTACAGCTGATGTGGTAGCACCTAATGGAAAACCAATAACTGTACAAACTGCCACGTCAGTACCTTTTAATAGTTCCGAAGCCAGTGGTACCCATGTCGGATTAACACATACGGAATAAAAACCATGTAATTTAGCTTCATTACAGAGTGTTTCAATTTGCTCCTTAGTTGTATCTGGCTTTAACGCTGTATGATCAATCTTGTTAGTTAATGTCATAATAATTCCTCCTTATTTTTTTGCGTGTGATAGATCGTCTGAGATAAATGCTCCCGGTAACAGCTCACTGACAGTTGTTTCTAGCACATCACCTTGCAAGTTTGTTAATATGACTTTCATGTTGGCGTCACATAATTCTGCAAGTACTTGACGACATGCGCCGCACGGAGATACTGGTCGATCTGTATCTGCCACAACTGCCATCATCTTGAAGTTTTTCGAGCCATTGGCATATGCGTGGAATAGAGCAGTTCTTTCTCCACAATTACACATTGAATAGGCAGCATTTTCGATGTTACAACCGTGAAAAATGTTACCTTGATCATCTAATAGTGCTGCACCTACTTTAAAATGAGAATAAGGCACATAAGCTTTTTCACGTGCTTTTTTTGCTTCTTCGATTAATTGTTGATCCATCTAGGTTCCTCCTCTTATCCAATCTCTTTAATTAATTGTTTAACAAACATTAGAAAGGATTCTCGAACCTTCTCTGTAGTCTCTATCACTTCATCATGTGTTAACGGCTGATCTAGAATCCCTGCTGCCATGTTCGATATACATGATATACCTACACATTGAATACCTGCATGACGGGCAACGGTTACCTCGGGTACGGTTGACATACCAACTGCATCACCGCCGATTGTTTCAAGCATGCGAATTTCAGCTGGTGTTTCATAACTTGGTCCCGTATTCCAAACATAAACACCCTCTTTAAGTGTGATATCTAATTGACTTGCTACTTGTTTGGAAACCTGTTGAAGATTACGATCATATGCTGTTGACATATCTGGAAAACGAACACCGTGATCACTTAGATTTTCCCCAATTAAAGGATTTTGCCCTGTATTATTAATATGATCAGTGATTAGCATTAAATCACCAGGTTCTAAATCACGGTTAATTCCACCAGCAGCGTTTGTGACCAACAACTTACCGACACCTAACTCCTTCATTACTCGCACTGGAAATGTAACGGCCTCTAAACCATATCCTTCATAATAGTGGAAACGTCCTTGCATCGCAATTACCTCTACCCCTTGCAGGTTCCCGATTACTAATTGACCAGCATGTCCCTCAACTGTTGATATAGGGAAACCTGGTATTTCCTCATACTTTATTTTGGTTGGATTCTTTATTTCATCCGCAAGCATTCCTAGACCTGAACCTAGAATTAATCCAACTTTTGGTTTTGTCGTAATTTTAGTTTGGAGATAAGATGTTGCTTCGTTTAGCTGATTCATTGTCATGTCCTCCTGATTATTCAATATCCTTTAGAAAACTCTTCCCGTTTGACGGTAGTGATACACCAAAATTTTCTGCAATGGTTGCACCGATATCTGCAAAGGTTTCTCTTAATTCTAGTTGTTTACCTTTCGTGATCTGGTTATGATGAACCAATAATGGTACATACTCTCTGGTATGATCTGTGCCATGATGGATAGGATCATTTCCATGATCAGCGGTAATGATTAATAGGTCATCTTTCTTCAATTTTTCTAAAACTTCAGGTAGTCGTTTGTCAAAAGTTTCTAATGCTTCCCCATACCCTTGAGGATCACGGCGATGACCATATTTTGCATCAAAGTCAACCAAATTCAAGAAATTAAGCCCATGAAAATCTTTGTCGATGGATTGGATGAATTTTTCCATACCATCGTCGTTATCTTTTGTTCGAATCGATTCCGTTACTCCTTCTCCGTCATATATATCCGCTATTTTCCCTAAGGCAATAACATCAAAATCACCATCAGCAAGATCATTCATTACTGTTCTTCCAAATGGTTTCAAGGCGTAATCGTGTCTGTTTGAGGTACGTTCAAAGGAACCTGGCTCTCCTTTAAATGGACGTGCAATAATGCGACCTACCATATATGTTTCATTTTTGGTTAATTCTCTTGCGATCTCACAAATTTTATATTGCTCTTCAATTGGAATAATTTCTTCATGGGCAGCAATTTGTAAAACAGAGTCAGCAGATGTATATACGATTAAATCTCCACTCTTCATATGCTCCTCACCAAGTTCTTCAATAATAGCTGTTCCTGAGGCAGGTTTATTTCCAATGATTTTACGTCCAGTTTTTTCTTCTAATTGTTGAATTAAATCGTCTGGAAAACCATCTGGGAATGTTTGAAAAGGCTGTTCGATATGTAAGCCCATAATTTCCCAATGACCAGTCATCGTATCTTTACCATTGGAGGCTTCCTGCATTTTTGTATAATGAGCTTTAGGTTTTTCTGCTTTTTCGATCCCTTTAATCTCTCTAATATTGCTCAATCCTAATTCACCGATATTTGGCATATTAAGTCCATTCATATGTTCCGCAATATGACCTAAGGTATCTGCTCCCTCGTCATTAAATTGAGCAGCATCTGGAGCTTCACCAATCCCAACGGAATCCAAGACAACTAAAAAAATGCGTTTAAATGGTTGATTCATATATGTTCTTCCTTTCTATAATGTAATTTTTTATCGTCGATGATCTTTGAAAACTAGACATACAGCTTCTATAATTATTCCCCACATTTAGTCTAACTACCATTTCTTCCGAGAATTTGTCCACAAAAAAGTTAGTTTGCAGTAGGATGTCCAACCTATCCAACTATGTATGTAGCCCTTTTATAAAGTAAAAGGGCTTTGCTCTTAATTAATAATATCATAAATTAAAGGTTGCACTGAAACGTTTTGATCTGTGATGGCATACGCTTGCTGTATTTTTTGTTCTACTTCTTCGACGTTCGTTTGATTGCTATATATTTGGACAATGACGTCTCCTTTATTTACTTCTTCCCCGATTTTTTTCTTTAAAACTACACCTACAGCCAAATCAATAACAGAATCTTTTGTTAACCGTCCTGCACCTAACATACTTGCTGCAGTACCAATTTCATCTGCAATAATTTCACTAACAAATCCTGACTTTTGTGCTTTTACTTCAAAAACGTGCTTCGCTTGTGGTAGTCTTTCTGGTTGATCTACCACAGTAGCATCGCCACCTTGAGATGTAATAAATGTTTTGAATTTCTCGATGGCTTTACCAGAAGAAATGGCTTCTTCTAATTTTTTTCGTGCTTCTTCTAATGAGTCTGCCTTTTTCGCTAAAAGGACCATTTGACTGCCTAATGTTAAACATAATTCATAAAGGTCTTCTGGGCCTTGACCTCGCAGTGTGTCGATTGCCTCTTTTATCTCTAAAGCATTTCCAACTGCAAAGCCTAATGGTTGATTCATATCTGATATAACGGCAATCGTATCCCTTCCAGCTCCATTACCAATATCAACCATTGCTTTTGCTAATTTTTTGGCATCATCTAATTCTTTCATAAATGCCCCCGATCCTGTTTTCACATCTAATACAATCCCATCGGCGCCTGAAGCAATTTTCTTACTCATAATCGAACTAGCAATTAACGGGATAGAGTTTACAGTTGCCGTTACATCACGTAAACCATATAATTTTTTATCTGCAGGAGTTAAGTTTCCACTTTGGCCAATCACAGCTACCTTCTGATCATTTACCAACTGATTGAATTTTTCCGCAGTTAGTTCAACTTGAAAACCTTCAATTGACTCTAATTTATCGATCGTCCCTCCTGTATGTCCTAATCCTCTTCCTGACATTTTTGCAACAGGTACACCTACAGATGCTACAAGTGGTGCAAGGATTAATGTAGTAGTGTCCCCAACACCTCCAGTTGAATGCTTGTCCACTTTAATACCTTCAATATCTGATAAATCTACTTGATCTCCAGATTCAACCATTGCCATTGTTAAATATACTCGTTCTTCTGTTGTCATTTCTTGAAAATATAAAGCCATAGCCATTGCCGACATCTGATAGTCAGGTATTTCTTCTTTTGTATAGCCATTGATCATGTAATTAATTTCATCTTTAGTTAAAGAATAACCATCTCGCTTTTTTGCTATTAAATCAACCATTCTCATTTGTCCGTTCATCCCTTCGAAAAACATATTATTTTAGAAAAACATACCTGCTACAGCTGCACTTAATAAAGAAGCTAACATTCCAGCAGCTACTGCCTTTAATCCCATCTTAGCAATATCTTTACGACGATTCGGAGCAATTCCACCAAGTCCACCTAAAAGTATCGCCATTGAGCTTAAATTAGCAAATCCACATAAAGCAAAGCTTACAATAAGATTCGTTTTAGCTGATAAGTTTTCCATTTCAGGTGAAAATGATGCATAGGCAACAAATTCATTTAACACTAGTTTTTGTCCAATGAAACCACCAGCCATAACTGCTTCAGACCAAGGTACTCCGATTGCAAACGCAACTGGAGCAAATAAATACCCTAAAATCAATTCCAGTGTTATTCCACCGAATATACCTAATATACCATTAATAAGTGCAATCAGTGCAATAAACGCTAGTAACATTGCCCCTACATTTAACGCTAATTTTAAACCATCTGACGCACCTCTCGCAGCTGCGTCAATCACATTTGTTGACTCTGAATCTTTTTCAATCTCTATTTTATCAGTAGTTTCAGACACCTCTGTCTCAGGCATCATTATTTTAGCCATAACTAAACCTGCTGGCGCTGCCATAAAACTTGCTGCTAACAAATATTCTAATGGTACACCTAATAAAGAATAACCGATTAACACAGAACCCGCTACAGATGCTAAGCCTCCAGTCATCACTGCAAATAACTCAGACTGAGTCATTTTAGCCAAAAATGGTCTAACGACTAATGGTGCCTCTGTCTGACCAACAAAGATATTAGCGGCTGCTGACATCGACTCAGACTTGCTTGTTCCTAACAACTTGGATAATCCTCCACCAAGAATCTTAATGATCCATTGCATTATTCCTAAATAATACAATACCGAAATTAACGAGGAGAAGAAAATGATGATTGGTAATATATGAAAAGCGAATATCGTACCAACGTCATCCGCATCTCCTAGAGGACCAAATAAAAAAGCGATCCCTTCATTCGCATAATTAATTACATCTTGTACACGAAGGGTAAACCATTCTAACCCCTCTTTTCCATTTTCCCATTTTAAAACAATAAAAGCAAAAAAGATTTGAATGGCTAATCCACCAAATATCGTTCTGAAATTAATCGCTTTCTTTTTTGTTGAAAATAACAATGCAATGCTTAATACGACAATAACTCCTACTACTCCCCATAAAAAATTCATTCTATTTTCCCCTTTCATTATATTGATTGGACGTCCAACAACTATCCGCAAAAATGAAAACCCTTTCTAATCAGGGTCCGGAATTTATTATATAGGTTAGACGTCCAACAAGTCAATAGCTAAATATTACAAAAGAAAAACCACCCTTGCTAGAGTGGTTTGCTTACAGTATTCTTTTCCGATAAACACTAAAACTCACTTGATCAGAACGGAAAAAGTTCAATGAATATAAAATAGGCTTATCATTCAAATCATAATGAATTTGCTTGAGGATTAACAGTGGTTCGTCTTGTTCTGCTCCTAAAATATCCGATATTTCTTCATGATAACCAATTGTTTTGATATCAGCTTTTGCATAACTAATCGTGATTCCTTTTTTCTCCTGAAGGGAATTTAACATCGATTCCTCATTAAAATCATAATCTTCACCAATAACAGAAGTTGGTATTTTATCTATACAGTATACCAATGGCACCCCATCAGCTGTTCGTACCCGTTTTACTAAATATACACGATCATCATCTGTCAAATTTAATTCCTGTTTATCTTCGCCGACAGCAGCTACATTACCATGATGGATTAATTGTGTGCCAGGCTCTTTGCCTTCTCTTTTAATAAAATCAGTTATACTAAATAATTCTTCTATTCCACCTGAAAAAATCGGCTTTTTATTCACGAATGTGCCAATACCATGCTTACGTATGATCACATGTTCCTCTTCCAATATTCGAAGCGCTTCCCTTAATGTGTTACGAGAAACATTTAATTGCTTTGCGAAATCCATTTCGGATGGCAAACGCTCCCCTGGTTCTAGTTCGCCGTCATTTATTTTTGCTTTTATCTGTTCAATTACATGCAAATATCGTGGTGTTTGATAGTCAAATGCCAATTTTCTTCCCCCTCTAGTCACCCGGACAACAGTCAATATGTATACATGATACCACATCTATCTTATAAAAAATAAGTCCTAACTTCTTAATTTTCTGAAATCTAGTTTCTCTTGACACTTTTCAGAATTTATGATAATTATTATGTGTTAGCACTCTAATAGCAAGAGTGCTAACCTACATATTATACAATTATTAGGAGGACGTAAATAATGGAACAAAAGCAATTCCAAGCTGAATCGAAACGATTACTCGAGATGATGGTTCACTCCATTTATTCACAGAAAGAAATCTTTTTACGCGAACTTATTTCCAATGCTAGTGATGCCATCGATAAAATCTATTATAAAGCATTAACAGATGATAGTATATCTTTCAATAAGGATGATTATTATATCCGCATTGAAGCAAACAAAGAAGACCGTAAGCTAACGGTAAAAGATACAGGTATTGGCATGACGAAAGAGGAATTAGAAGATAACTTAGGAACTATTGCTAAAAGTGGTTCACTCGCCTTTAAAAATGAAGTAGAAATGAAAGATGGTCAAGAAATCATTGGTCAATTTGGTGTTGGCTTCTATTCTTCTTTTATGGTCGCAGATAAAGTAACTGTCTATACTCGCGCCCTTCACAGTGAAGAAGGCTATAAATGGCAGTCAGATGGTGAAGAAGGATACACCATTGAACCTTATAATAAAGAAGATGTTGGTACTGAAATCATTATCCAATTAAAAGAAAATGCGGATGAAGAAAATTACGATGAGTATTTAGAAGAATATAAATTGAAATCTATCATTAAAAAATATTCTGATTTCATTCGTTATCCAATAAAAATGGATGTAACGGAACAACACCCACAAGAAGATAATGAAGAAGAAACAGTGGAAGTAACAGAAGAACAAACAATTAATAGTATGGTACCAATCTGGAGAAAAAATAAACAAGAATTATCGGATGAGGACTACGAAGCATTCTACCAAGAAAAACATTTTGGCTTTGATAAACCTCTGAGCCACCTGCACATTAGTGTTGATGGGATGGTACGATTCCAATCGATTCTATATATACCAGAACAATTACCATTTAATTATTACTCCCAAGATTTTGAGAAAGGCTTAGAGCTTTATTCAAATGGTGTGTTAATTATGGATAAATGTGCTGATCTTTTACCAGATCATTTCAGCTTTGTTCGTGGTATTGTGGACTCTGAAGATCTATCATTGAATATTTCTCGTGAAATTTTACAACAAGACCGTCAAGTAAACCTAATTGCTAAAAATATTGAGAAAAAGGTGAAGAATCACCTGCAAAGCATGCTTAAAAACGATCGTGAAAAATACGAAAAATTCTATGAAGCATTCGGTCGCCAAATTAAATTTGGTGTATACAATGACTTTGGGGCAAATAAAGAGAAATTACAAGACCTACTTCTCTTCTATTCTTCAAGTGAAGAAAAACTTGTATCACTAAAAGAATATGTAGAGCGCATGCCTGAGGATCAAGAACATATTTATTATGCGACAGGAGAATCACATGACCGTATAGAGAAACTGCCACAAACCGAGATGGTTAAAGATAAAGGATATGAAATCCTTTATTTCACCGATGAAGTCGATGAATTTGCAATCAAAATGTTAGTCAAATATGATGATAAAGAATTCAAAAATGTCTCAAGTGGTGATCTTGATTTAGAAGATGAAGAAACCAAAAAAGAAGCAGAAAAACAGAAAGAAGAACATAAAGACCTTTTAACTGAAATGAAAGAAATTCTAGGCAATAAAGTAAAAGACGTCAAACTATCCACGCGATTAAAATCACACCCTGTTTGCTTATCTGCAGAAGGTGATGTATCGATAGAAATGGAGAAAGTCTTGAAGCAAATGCCTGATAATCAAAATATTGAAGCAACGAAAGTATTAGAAATTAATAACAAACACGAGATTTTCAAAGCTCTCATTAGCGCACACGAATCTGACAAAGACAAAGTAAAATTATACACTAATATCTTGTATAACCAAGCTCTTCTTATTGAAGGATTACCAGTTGAAGACCCAGTTGCACTAACGAATGATATGTGTAAAGTAATGGTATAACTCAAAAGCCATTCATGATCGATTACGATTGTGAATGGCTTTTTCTATATATTTTCTTTCCCTGAATATCCTCAGCTATATACTTAATAACGTTTATCACTAATTAAAATGTGTAATATACATAATAAAGCACAATATAAAACCGAAGAATTTTATATTAAGGAGGATGGGTATGAAACTAAATGTTGCACAAAAGTTAATCAAACAGCATCTTATCTCTGGTGAGATGAAAGCTGGTAATGAAATAGCACTAAAAATAGATCAAACATTAACCCAAGATGCGACAGGAACTATGGTTATGTTGGAATTAGAAGCAATGGGAATTGACCGTGTCAAAACAGAAGCTTCTGCTCAATATGTTGATCATAACTTAATCCAGGAAGACTATCGTAATGCGGATGATCACTTATTTTTAAGAAGTGCTGCCCGTAAATTCGGTATTTTTTATAGTCGCCCCGGTAACGGTGTTAGTCACCCAGTCCATATGCAGCAATTAGCAAAACCAGGAAAAACATTGCTAGGCTCTGATAGCCATACCTGTGCGAATGGCTGTATGGGAATGTTAGCTATCGGTGCGGGCGGAATTGATGTTGCAATGGCGATGGCTGGTGAACCTTATCATATAAAAATGCCAAAAGTGATTGGAGTAAAATTAACGGGTACACTACCTGACTGGGTGAGTGCCAAAGATGTTATTCTTGAAATGTTGCGCCGACATGATGTCAAAGGCGGAGTTGGTAAAATAATCGAATATTACGGACCAGGTCTTAAAAACTTATCTGCAATGGATCGTCACGTGATCGCAAATATGGGTGCTGAATTAGGTGCAACCGCTACTGTCTTTCCTTCCGATAAAGAAATTAAACACTTTTTAAAACAACAAGGTCGTGAAGAAGATTGGATCGAATTAACTGCAGATCGTGGTGCTCCATATGACGAAGAAGAACATATCGATTTATCTAAGCTAGAACCACTTATTGCAAAGCCTTCTAGTCCGGGAAATGTAGTACCTGTTAAAGAGATAGCAGGAGAAACCATTTACCAATCGTATATCGGTTCTTCAGCAAATCCAGGGTACCGAGATTTTGCAATTGCTAGTGAAATAGTAAAAGGGAAAGAAATAGCTGCAGGTATTTCCTTTGATATTAACCCTACATCCCGTCAATTGTTAGAACAATTAGTGGAGAACGGTCATATTGCTAATCTTTTATCCGCTGGTGCACGTATGCATCAAGCAGGTTGTAATGGTTGTATCGGAATGGGACAAGCTCCTGCAACTAAACGTAACAGTTTACGAACCACACCAAGAAACTTCCCAGGTCGTTCAGGAACAAAAGAAGACAGTGTATTCTTATGTAGTCCTGAAACAGCTGCAGCATCAGCTTTAACCGGTAAAATCACAGATCCAAGAACATTAGAAATGAAGTATCCAAAAATACAAGAACCAAAAAAATTTAAAACAGAAGGTATGTTAGAAGCACCACCGAGTGAACATACAAGTGATATTGAATTGGAAAAGGGTCCAAATATTACAACAATTCCAGATTTTGAACCAATTGAGAACAACTTTGACTTGCCTGTTCTGTTAAAAATGAGCGATAACATTTCAACTGATGAAATTTTAGCAGGTGGATCACGTGTTTTACCTTACAGAAGTAATATTCAAAAAATAAGTACATTTGCTTTTGAAATAATTGATGAAGACTATTATGAAAAGGCAATGAAGAAACGGGATAGTGGTGGTCATATGCTTCTAGCTAGTTCGAACTATGGTCAAGGATCAAGTCGTGAACATGCTGCACTTGCACCACGTTATTTAGGTTTAAAAGTCGTTCTTGTTAAAGATTTTGCACGTATTCACCTACAAAATTTAATTAACTTTGGGATCTTGCCATTAACGTTTGTAGATGATAGTGACTTCGATCATTTATCACAAGACGACATTTTAGAATTTAGGAATGTCCATCAATCCATTAGGGACGGTCGCACGCTTGAGATACAAGTTAAAGGATCCAATCGTACAATAGAGGCTCAGCACGATTTAACACAACGCCATATTGACATTATTTTAGCAGGCGGAATTATCAATTGGATTAAACAAAAACAAAGCTAATATCAGAAAAGGAGTTCAAAAATGGGATCACAACATATGAGATGTAAGGCTTGCGAAGGAACTGGATTGTTAATGGATGATGAAGAGTGGCGTTACACTTGCTCCATTTGCCACGGAGACGGCTTCATTTCAAGGTACGAATCCAAAGAAAATCACGACTTAATCGATGTAGATATAACTAACAGAACCCTAGAATAAATTCAAATCGGTCAAGCAAAAAAAATATACTAACCATTTCGTTATAAAAATATGTTCAAAAAAATCAGTTCACAAACGAAATATTATACGACATAACTGAGATAACCATTTTGAAATGATATATGTGCATAGAAACCGCTGTGGCTTGCCCACTTCCCTTTCCGTGGGGTTTTCCCTTCAGCTAACTTTTCCAAGCAAAAAACGCCTGGAAAAGTGGATCTTCAGGGTAAACGATCCCACAGGAGTGGAAGTGGCCGCCTCCGCTGGATAAAACTCTACAAATATTGCAAATGCTATCATTTTGGATAGTTAAAAATAAGAACATTTTTTGTTAATTATGATAAGTAATCAAAAGACAAATTCATAGGCGATATGGAATAACGTTAATATGATTATTCTGACTTTAGTTGTAAAGCATTAAAAAGCGCAGGCGTCGGCTTTCACTCCTGCGGGATGTTTTTATCCGAAGATCCACTTTTTAAGCGCCCTTTGCTTAAAAAGTTAGCTGAGGAGAAAAACCCGCGGAAAGGGAAGCCGACAAGCCGAAGCGGTTGTTACGCACTTCTCAAATCTCATAATTACCACAAGAATTATGTCGCATTGTCCTACTTTAAAGATACTTATGTCTTAAATAGTTGATTTTATTGAATCTTAACACCGTGTAGTAGTTTTTTTAGTCCATATTAAAAGGCCACTTTGCGTAAGTGGCCTTTTGTTTATGCGTGTAGGAATTTTAAACATACCGCTTCTGGAGCTTTTACATCTTTCTGGATTAGAGACAATGTACCTTTATCCGGATCACGCTCAAACAAAACTAATGTACCTGACTCCTGGTTAGAGGCAACGATAAATTGTTCGGTTGGATCCAGGACAAAATCACGTGGCCAGTCACCTTCTGTATCCGTCCACTCAATAAATTCTACCGTAAAATCATCTGCTACTCGATAAACAGCGATAGAATTATGTCCGCGATTGCCAGCATAGACAAATTTACCATCAGAAGATAAATGAATGGCACTACCTTGACTATTTTCCTTAAAATCTTCAGGGAGTGTGGTAATATACTGCAATTCTTCAAATGAACCATCCGCTTCATTATATTTTAAAACAATTACTTCGTTACTTAACTCTGTCATCACATAAGCATATTTACCATTTGGATGAAATGCTAAGTGTCTCGGTCCACTACCGGACTTTGTATTCAATACACTGATCTTTTCAAGTTTATCTGCCTCAGGACGATACGTTGTGATCGTATCACTGCCTAAGTCAACCACCACTACAAATTGTTGATCAGGTGTAAAGCCAGCATAATGTAAATGTGGTTTTTCTTGACGTTCATGTGGGCCATTCCCCTCATGCTCTACAGACTTAGCAGCTTGAATAGTACCATCTTGATTAGTTACGTGTGCTTCTACTTGTTTGGTATGATAATTCGCTGTTACAATTAAGCTATTATCGTTTTTTACACTTACATGACATGGCGCAGACCCGTCCGTTGCTTCACTATTCAATTTCTTTAAACTGCCTTCTGAGTCGGTAACTTCAAACGCTGTGATACCACCCTTATCCTCTTCTTTTGAAACGGCGTATACATAACGATTATCGTTACTAATAGTCAAGTAGGTAGGATTATCAAGAGGTGCTGCTACTTCAACATTTTTTAATTTTTTATCCTCTGTATCTAGAATAAAACGGTAAACACCTTGGCTTTCTTTTTTAGTATAAGATCCAATATAACCTATGTATTCTTTCCCCATTCTTTCAAATCCTTTCTCTTTCAATATTTAACTTTTTTAATTATAACAAATTTCAGAAATGAAAGAAAACTTGGCACTAGCCAAGTTTTCCTTTTCATTATATCGTCTTATCTTTTTTCATTTGATAATATGCGTATGCTCCAATACCGATAGAAGCTAACATTGGTAACATTTTAGCTCTTCTTCTCATTTGTATCCCTCCATTTTGTTTTGGGTACATCATTATTCTGTACTTGTTAGCCTGTATTACTCCAAGCTAATCAAGGAATTATTGGAATTTACTCCCTACAAAAAGGAAAAATAAAATAAAGAGCCCAATTGTAAATGGTAAGGCACCTATAAGGCTTAAGCTCATTCCATTATAGCCACCTACAATTTCATTACCGACTAAATAAATGATTACTCCGACAGCACAACTTAAAAACCCCCACCAATAAGGCAATTTTTTTATAATGCTATAAAGGACACCAATCAAAAACAAGCATAAAAAGATCCATGGCAACACAACATATATAATATAACTCATAACAGACATCCTTTAAATAAATTCAGAATCACATCTCTAAAGATAGAATTTTTTAGTGATGATCCTTCATCCATTATATACCTAATTTGCAAAAGAAAAAACCAGAAACATTTTATGCTCCTGGTTTTAATAGACCTACATCATTCTGATTATAACTTTGTTTAATTAACGTTCTTGCTCTAAAAATTCTTGTTTTAACAGCAGAATGTGTAATATTTAATATTCTTGCTATTTCATGATCATCTAATTCGTGTTTGAATTTTAAATCGAAAACACTTTTTAATTTATCATTTTTTTCTATATACTGTTCTAAATCCTCGATTGTAGATGTCCAATTCATTTTTTCTTCAACCTCATTAGTTGAACATATGCTAATTTCTTCTAACAAGGAAGGATCATCAAACATGAAAGATTTTGAACGTTTTTCTTTTCGTAATACATCGATCGCTGTTCTAGAGGTGATTGTTCGTAACCATGCTCCGATTTTATCAATTTTGGTTTCATTTAGATGTTGAAAGATCTTAATCCATGACTCCTGTACAACATCTTCTGCTAACTGTCGATCTTTGACAATCTTTAAGGCCGCATAAAACATCATACTTTGGTACTGATCCACTAATCGCTCATACATATTATCTACGAACATATAGTCACCTCCTCTTCAAAATTTATTTAAAATATTCTAAAACGAATGCAGGTAATTGATTTTCATTAACACGAAAACTTGTGATAAAGTTATTGGTATTAATCTCATATAAGCCAATCTCCCAATCACCTTCTATAGTTTCTTGCGTTTCTTGCTCCCTTAGGGAAAAAATTTGATCTAATTGCTCTCTATCCTCTATCAGCATCAAATTTTCTTCGTCAAATTCATTGGGCCGAGACAAATCATAAAACAACTCTCTATTATTGTCGCTCACCCTGGTTACAGCTGCCATTGCTATATCATCTTTTTCTAAGAAGATTCCACGATTTAATTGCTCTTCTTCCAGTACTTGTTTTAAATGTTCATAATTATTTAAAATAGGTACGTGATAAAACTGTTCTGTTTTTTTCTCAAATTCGATACTGCCTAAATCTTGATGATAATATCCTTGGGTTATCTCCTCGTAAGAAGCCTTCATATAATCTTTTTTCAATGCTTCTATTATTTTAGCCATAGTGTTTTGATTATCTATTTCTTGATTTCCATGAAAACCATATAATGAAATTTTATTAAAGTTACTTATATCATCATATAGCCAGGCAAGGTTAGATCGTTTATAACTATCTGATTCCAATATTGGTTTCAGTAGGTGATCTAGCTCACTCATCGAAGAAATAAAATACCTGCGATTTATTTTTTGCCCATTTTCCAAATAATAAGTGATGAAAATTGTCTGAGAATCTTCGTTGTAATTTCTGTTTTGGGTTTCTTCATAATAATTTTCATCTAGTATGGTTTGATGAAGTGTAATTATTTGATTAATTAATTCTGGATCTGTAATGTTTGCTTTATCGTTCGCGTCTTCATGACTTTGATACGTATTAAAACGAAACTGCTCATCTGTTATAAAAACACTGTCTACATTTTCAGTTTCTGGAATTCTCGTTTCAAAGCCGTAGATATCAAATACAATCGATAAAAGAACCAATAGAGAAACACCAATATAGATTAATAACCCTTTCCATTGATGAAAAATTCGCCATGTTTTTTGAAGCAACATTTCCGCTAATAAGTAACCTATTATAGCTCCAAATAAATAGCCAAAAGACACCCAACCAATAAATTGACCTTGAACAAGTCCGAAATATGTTCCGCCCAATAACATAAAACAGAAAGTAACACCGATTTTAAAAACTGGTTTAAGAATCGTGAAAGCAAGAGCTTGATTAGCTGCTTCAACATTCCTAACCCGGTAAAATACAATGGAGAAAACAATACAAATAAGCGAGATTATCCAATAAAATGAAAAATTATATATATCAAACTCACGATATTGAATTTCAAAAACTTGGATAAAGGGTGATAAATTGGATAAGCTATTTTCCCAAGCATATTCCGGACTAAAACCGATCAACAACATTTCTAGATTATAGTAGATCAACATCGAGATACCTGCCGGGAATAGCAAGAAAATATAACTTAATGCTGCTTGAACTGTTGATATACCTGTTAGAACACCTATTAATACCGAGAAGGCGTAAAATAAAGTATTAATCATAATCGTGAAATATAGCCAGTTCCCAATATCTGCGTGTTGATACATATAATCGACATCCATCGTACCGTAAATGGTTAACAATAACAGGGCAATAAGTACAACTGGTAAAATCACCATCATATAACCTAGTGAAAATTGGTGATAAAACAGCCTTGATCGTGTAATTGGTAAACTATGCATGAAATCTGCCGACCCTTTAACTTGCATATACCGAAAACTAAAAATTCCTGCTAATACTGGTGCAGTCACCATTAATAAACCTTGAATTTCACCATTAAAATACAATAAATGTTGCACATTTTCTTGATAAAAAGTAATTGTTTCTTTGTCATCTCTCGATAGTTCCATTATGATTTGGAGTGGTAATACAAAAATAAGGGCGATAAAATATGCAATCCCTATCCAGCCAGATGTACGAAAACCTTGTTTCCAAATTTCCTTTTTAAAGTAAGATGTTTTCGATGGCATACCCTGCACCCTCCATTTCGTAAATAAAAATTTCTTCCAATGTTAATGGCAACATATCAAAAACAACAGGATCATAATTATTTATGTGACTTTCCACCTTTTGATATTCGCCTCGTACTATACATACGAACACGCTACCTCTTTTTTCTTGGTATAGCATGTCTAAACCTTCAAATAATGAATCATCAACGTCATTTTTGAAAGCTACTTGTACTTTATGGATATCTGCTTTGAGATCATCTAAATCTTTTTCTACTAATAATTCACCGCTATGTAAAATGCCAACTGCATCACAAATATCTTCGACTTCTTCTAAATTATGGGAAGATACCAGCACTGTCATTTCACGATCTGCTACATCTTGTATGATCCAAGACTTTATTTTTCTGCGAATTACCGGGTCTAATCCATCGAATGGCTCATCAAGAATTAGATAATCAGGCATTGCACATAATGCAAGCCAAAAAGCAACCTGACGTTGCATCCCTTTTGAGAATCTTTGAATCTTCTGGGTTATATCCAAATCTAGCAACTTTTGCATTTGCACAAATCGCTCTTGATTCCATTTTGGATAGAGGTTTGCATAAAAGCTTGCCATTTGATTGACTGTGTAATGGGAGAAAAAGAACAGGGAATCAGGAATGAAAATTAATCGTTCTTTCAGTTCAACATTTTCGAAAACGGGTTTACGTTCTATTTCTACCGTACCGCTATTTTGTTTGATAATCCCAGCAATCGTTTTTAACAACGTCGTTTTGCCTGCTCCATTTGAACCTAATAATCCATAAATAGAGCCTTTTTCAATTTGTAAGCTAACATCTGCTAATACGATATCCTTTTCAAATTTCTTTTTCACGTTCTGAACTTGGATCATTTGTTTCCCCCCCTACTACCGATTGATTTGCTTCTGTAATAAGTGACTGTAATTCTTTTACGGTTACACCTAAAAACAAAGCTTCGGACATTTGCTTTTTTATTTGTTCTTTTACTTTTTTAAGCTCAGCCGCGTTATCCGTTATAAGCATATGATTCACAAAACTCCCCTTCCCTTTTACCGAATATATATATCCTTGGGCCTCTAATTCACGATATGCCTTTTGAATCGTATTAGGGTTAATTGACAACTGTTGGGCAAGCGTTCGAACAGAGGGTAATTTTTCGTCTTGCTTCAGAACGTCATTGATGATCAATTGCTTTAATTTTTCAACTAACTGTTCATAAATAGGCTTTCTACTGCGTAAATCAAGTTCAAACATAACACCCTCCCTTTCCACTGTATGATCTGTATTAATTGTATTAACTGTATTAATATATTTAGTACAGTTATATTATATGCTATATCTTAAAAAATGCAAGCATTATTTTAATTATTTAAAAGAAGGAAAATACGCCATAACTCTAGTTGTTAATTATGAAATGATTAGTGTGCGTAAAAACCGCTTCGGCTTGTCCACTTCCCTTTCCATGGGCTTTTTCCTTCAGCTAACTTTTCCAAGCAAAAACCGCATGAAAAAGTGGATCTTCAGAAAAAAGAATCCCATTGGAGTGGAAGTGACCGCCTACGCTTAGTGGGACTCAACAACTATTGCAAATGCTAATATTTTGGATTGCTACACTTAGACAATCAATCAGCTTATATTGATAACATTGATAAGTAATCTAATGATAAATTGATGGGAAACAGTGAATACGCTAATATGATTCTTCTTGCTTGAGCTGTAGAGCATTAAAAAGCGCAGGCGTCGGCTTCCACTCCTGCGGGATGTTTTTATCCGAAGATCCACTTTTTAAGCACACTTTGCTTAAAAAGTTAGCTGAGGAGAAAAACCCGCGGAAAGGGAAGTCGACAAGCCGAAGCGATTGTAAAGCACATATAACATCTCATAATTACCACTACAATAGTGTCGCAAAGTCCTTCTTATATGCCTCAATTTGAGGTTTATTTTTATACATATTAAGAATATGCACAGAATTTTTTCTATTAAAAAAGCTATGCACCTCGGAGGAGGTTACATAGCTTACAATTAGACTATTTTGTTTTGATACCATTCTTTGGCTGCTTCTACTTCTGTTCTTGTTAATTGATGACCGTTATTTTCCCAATGGACTTGAACTTCAGCACCATTTTCTGCAAGAATCTTCTCAAGGTCGATCGATTCTTGTTCGGTACATAGAGGATCATTATGGCCTGCCGTGATCAAGACCTTAACTCCCGATAGATCAGGTAATTCGACTCCTCTTTTTGGAACCATCGGATGGTGTAGCACCGCTCCATTTAAGACATCTTGGTAATGGAAGAGTAAACTGCCTGCTATATTGGCCCCATTGGAATAACCAACAGCTATCACATAATTTCGATCAAATCCATATTCCTCAGCTGCTTCATCTATAAATTCATATAATTCCTTCGTACGTAACAATAAATCCTCTTCATCAAAGACACCTTCCGCTAATCGTTTAAAAAAACGCGGCATACCGTTTTCGGATACACTTCCTCTAACACTTAAAATATTAGCATCAGGGTCTACAATCTCAGCCAGTGGTAATAAGTCCTGTTCAGTTCCACCCGTACCATGAAGTAATAATAATGTTGGACCGTATAAGCTTTTGCCTTCTTTAAAAATATGCTTCATATGAACACCTTCCTTTCATTTATCTCAAATTCGAACTATTTTCTTTTTGTAGGAAAAGAATCTACCTTTAGTGTAAGAAAACTTGCTAACATCTGTCAATTAGCTTGCCTTGACTAACTGCTACGTACTACAATAAAATGAGACTTCAATGCTCCGGATAAATAGAATAGGAGGTGCCATCATCACATACCTACCATTGCTAGTCAATTTAACAAATAAAAGCATTGTCATTATTGGTGGTGGAAAAGTGGCTGAACGACGATTATCTCAATTATTAGACTTTAAACAATCAATAACTGTAGTTAGTCCGACTCTCACTGATACCATGAAAGAAATAATTACTATTAATAATATTAAATGGTCAAATGCACCTTTTAGAAAAGAAGATATAGAAAACGCAGATCTAATTATCGTAGCTACTAATGATGAAACAATCAATGACAACATTATCAAGCATGCACCTAAAACAGCCTGGATTAATGCAGCACATCATGCTGAAAAAGGTACCATACATTTTCCGATTACATTAAAACGTGGACGCTTACAAATTGCAATATCAACAGGTGGAGCAAGTCCTCTTCTGGCAAAGCGAATTAAAAAGGAAATAGACTCACAATTTCCAGAAGACTATGAAGGCTACATCGATTTTTTATTTGAGGCAAGAGCAATAATAAAAAAATTAGACATCAATAAAACGGAAAAACATCAATTACTTAAAGATATTGTACATAATCCAATTTATGAAACAGAAAAACAGCAAACGATTATAACAACATTAAAAAAACAAATGTGAAAGGTTATCTGACCTCACATTTGTTTTTAATAATCGATTCCAGTTTTCGCATCCCATTACCATTTTTAAGTTGCTGCTCGGCAATATTAATTCCCTCTTTAATTGAACCCGTATGATGAAATAAATAATAGCGTAAACCTGCATTTAGTAATATTTGATTGTAATAATAGCGATACTCGGGTTTTGACTCTCCAGATAAAATCGAGCGCATAATAGTTGCTTGTTCCTCTGCTGATAGCTTCTTAGACTTATCAAACTCTTTACATTCAAGTCCATATTCACTCGGTTTGACAATAAAAGATTCTAAATTTTCTGGTGTCCAATCAAACACAAAACTATTACGATGAACCGGAACATCTTCTGAACCTTCTAGACCTTGGACAATATAGACATGACGGTAATCTAACTGTTTAAAGACATCATTCAATTTATGAATTGCTGTTCTGTGAAAAGCACCTAACATGACGTTTTTTGCTTGAGGTATATTAATTAATTTTTCAACGGTATTAAACAATGTACGCACCCCAATTTCCTCCCTGATAGGACGAACTGAAGCTAATACATTGCTATAGTATTCAGTATCGACGAATCCAAAAGCTTCCTTCTCAATTATCTCTTCTATTCGACTACTGGAAAGTGTCACATCAACACCTAAAGAGATCATAATCGATTTAAGTGATGTACCATATTTTGGTGGCAATGTATCACTTGCAGATAGGAATACCGGAATTCCCTGATCCGCTAATAATAATGTAACCGGAATTGTAGCTGCAAATGAATTTCGACCATTGTATGGACCAGCAAAATCAATCAAATTATCCTGTATCTCATCAGATATATTTAATCGATTAGTATGATTTTTTAATGTCTCAATAAATGCGCACAATTCATCTGGTGATTCTGTTTTAATTCTTTCGGCAACTAAATAGGCTGCGATTTGAGCATCAGTAGCTTCTCCAGAAAGGATTTTTTCAGCAACAGCTAGTGTATCTTCATAGTTTAAATCCTTTGCACCTTTTTTACCTCTAGCTACTTCTTTTAACCATTGTTGCATGGGGGTCCGCTCCCTTTCTTGCTTCTGCTACGCGACTTATTAACACTTCAGATACATTTTGATGGTGTCCTAAATAATCAGCAAGCAATATTTTTTGACCTGCTTGCAAATCTAATTGCTCAATGTATTCTTTAATCCCTTTATCTAATAAACCAGTAAAAAGTAAATAAGGTAAAATAAGAACAGATTTATTGTCTTTCACTTTTTCTAATAAAAGTGCTTCAAACTTGGGTTCGCTTGCAGCAAGAAAGCACTTCTCTATTTTATTGTTGGGATAATGCTCTTTTAGATGTTGAACAATTTTTTCAGTATCCTCTACAGCAGATCGATCACTACTTCCGCGACCTACAAGGAGGAGATCATATTGTTCTACTTCAGAAGTACAAGTTGATATGCGATCGATTAATATTTCTACCATTTTAGCGTCAACTTCAATCGCTCGCCCATAAATAAAATCTATCTCAGGGTATTTTTCTCTTTCTTTATCGATCATATTTGGAATGTCCTTTTTCGCATGGCCTGCTGTAAGTAACAAAATTGGCATTATGATTACTTTGGTAGCCCCTTTTTCAATCACTTTGCTAACCGCTTCTGCAAGAGTTGGTTCTTGTAATTCGAGGAAACAGGTTTCTTGTAAAGGTATATCTACGCCTTTTTTCACTTTATCGATTAACGCATAAGACTCTATCTTTGATTTGTGTAATCGACTACCATGACATATATAGATGACAGCTTCCATTCTTATTCACTCCTACTAATATGCTTCTAATGCCGGAACTTCAGCAGACTGCTGCTGATAGCGTTCTTTCAAATACTGTAATTTTTCGCCTACTTTTACAACTTCTCCCACGACAATCATTGCTGGATTTTCAATTTTGTTTTGTTCTACTAAATGTACAATAGATTGCAGTGTTCCAGACACTACTTTTTGATTTTTAGTTGTTCCTTCTTGAATAATAGCCACAGGGGTTTTTGCTGATTTTCCGCAATTGATCAATTTTTCTGTAATATATGGTAAATTACTCATGCCCATATAGATTGCTAACGTGTCCACAGATTTCGCTAAATATTCCCATTTAATGTCAGATGGTTCACCATTTTTACAATGCCCTGTTACAACCGCAAAAGAGCGACCCAATTCACGATGTGTTATTGGAATGTCTGCATAAGCTGGTGCAGCAATTCCAGAAGTGATCCCTGGCACCACTTCATAGGCAACACCATTTTTAGCTAAAGCGACAGCTTCCTCCGCACCTCTTCCAAAAACAAAGGGATCTCCACCCTTTAATCGTACAACATTTTTACCTTTTTTTCCATATTTAACTAACAAATGATTAATGGTATCTTGCTTCATCAGATGTAATTTTGGCAGTTTTCCACAGTAAATCAAATCAGAATCCCGTTTTGCCTCTGCTAATAATTCTTGGTTTACTAAGCGATCATAAAGAATAACATCCGCTTGTTGGATTGCCTTTAAAGCTTTTACTGTTATTAAATCCGGATCTCCCGGTCCTGCACCGATCAAATAAACTTTCCCCATTTGTATTCCCCACCATTCATGTTTCTTTTTTAGCTCCGAGAGAATATCTTTCTGCCCGGAGCGTTAGTTCATTATTTTTCTGGAACTTCCACAAATACCTGATTTTCTTCTACACTTGTCTTGTAGGTCTGCACACAGCCTTCATCAGGGGCTTGTACGAGGCCATCTGTGACATTAATTTTCCAATCATGTAATGGACAAAAAACATGTTCGCCACTTACCATTCCTTCTGACAAAACACCACCACGATGGGGGCATTTATTTTCAATTGCCTTTACATTGCCATTGGAAAGTCGGAAAACGGCCAATTCTTTGTCATCAATAACGACTGCTTTCCCTAAGCTTACTGGTAAATCATCATAATTAGCTATGAATATTTTGCGCACAATCTGTTCCATAAACGTTTCCCCCATCCTTTATTTCGCTGTTACTTTTTGGTAAAGATCTTTTAAAGTTGTTTCACTCTCTAACACTTCGTTCCAAGGTTCTTTATAGACACCTAAAGCTTCATCCATACGATCATTTAGTTCTTTACGCAATTGATCATCATTAACAACTTCCTTCACGTGTTCAATGCCTACACGTTCTAAATAATGTGAGGATCTTTCTAGGTATCTAGCATTCTCGCGATAATATTGTAAAAAAGCAGCTGTATATTCGAGTACTTCTTGCTGTGATTTCACTTTGACTAATAGCTCTGCTTTACGCAATTCCGTACCACCATTACCACCAACATACACTTCCCAGACACCATCTAACCCAACAACACCAACGTCTTTAATCCCGCCTTCTGCACAGTTACGTGGACAAGCAGATACCCCCATTTTCACTTTGTGAGGCGTATTTAACCCTTCAAATTTTTTCTCTAATTGAATTCCCATCCCTGTAGAATCCTGTGTTCCGAACCTGCAAAATTCTGCACCTACACATGTTTTCACCGTTCTCACTGATTTACCGTATGCATAACCTGAAGGCATCCCTAAGTCCTTCCAAACGTCTGGTAAATCTTCTTTCTTAATTCCTAGTAAGTCAATTCGTTGACCCCCTGTTAATTTAATCATTCCCACATCGTATTTTTCTGCTACATCTGCAATCGTTCGTAAATCTTTGGCATTGGTTACCCCACCATACATTCTCGGAACTACAGAATAAGTACCATCTTTTTGAATATTAGCGTGAAGACGTTCATTGACAAAACGTGATTCTCTCTCATCTTCATGTTCTTTCGGATAAACCATGCCTAAATAATAATTAAGTGCTGGTTTACACTTGGAACATCCTTCTTCCGTTTTCCATTCCAGTACATTCATAACTTCTTTTGTGTGTGTCAAACCTTTCTCTTTTATTTCAGCAATCACTTCATCACGTGATAAATCGGTACAAGCACAAACTGTCTCTTTTGTATCTGCTTCATATTCATCACCAAGCGTGTCGGTTAATAAATCAGACACTAAATTTTTACAAGTACCACATGACCTGGAAGCATTGGTAGCACCTTTCACCTCTTCTACTGAGGTTAATCCATCAGATTTGATCGCACTTACAATCGCACCTTTTGATACGCCATTACAGCCACAGATAATTTCATCATCACTCATCGACGCAACAATGCTTTCCCCATCGTCTGCTGCGGATTGACTTTCCAGATAGTCCTCTACATTCGCTCCTTTTTTGATTAGGCTCAGTAATTTCGTGCCTTCTTTTGTATTACCAAATAATACGGCGCCTTTTAATTTATCATCCTGTACAAGAATTTTTTTGTAGGTATTTTGCCATTCGTCAAATACTTTAATTGACTTCGTCTCCGCTGTTTCATTAATTAAGCCCGTTGAAAAAACATCAACTCCTGAAACCTTCAATTGAGTAGATAATACAGATCCTTTGTAACCTTGATGGTTCATACCACAAATATGTTTGGCTAATGCTTGACCTTGCTCATATAACGGTGCAACTAATCCATAAACCATTTGGTCATGTTCAGCACATTCTCCAACAGAATAAATATTTGGTACATTGGTTTCCATATGATCGTTCACGACAATACCACGATTTACTGCAATGCCTGATTCCTGAGCTAATGCTACATTCGGTTTAATCCCAACTGCCATTACCACTAAATCTGCCGGAATCCAACCACCATCTTTGAATTTCAAACCTGTCACTCGTTTTTTTCCAGTTATTTCAGCAGTTTGTTTCTCTAATAAGAAATTCATTCCTTGAGACTCTAATTCCTTTTGTAGTAGTTCACCAGCAGGCCGATCAAGTTGACGCTCCATTAAATAGTCTGAAAGATGAATCACATCTACTGCCATTCCAAGATTCAATAAACCACGAGCAGCTTCTAAACCTAGTAACCCTCCACCAATAACAGCTGCTCTTTTATAGTTTTTAGAAGCATCGATCATTTTCTCGCAGTCTTCTATATCACGAAAAGCTGTTACTCCCTCTTTATCAGCGCCTGGTAACGGAAGCATAAACGGATTGGAACCAGTTGCAATGATCAAATAATCATATGGAGTTTCTTTTCCTTTATCGGTATAAACGACTTGGTGATCTTTATCTATTTTTGTTACTGTTTCGCCTGGATATAGCAAGATGCCGTTATCTTCATACCATTGCCATTCATTTAACGTTATATCTTTTAGTTCCGTATCGCCCTGTAAAACTTTCGATAACTGAATTCGATTATAGTTTGGATAGGGTTCTTTTCCAAACACGGTAATTTCGAATTGATCCGGTAATAACTTCATGATTTCCTCAATCGTCCGAATACCGGCCATACCATTTCCTATTAATACAAGTTTTTTCTTATCCATTTTTAGTCCCCCAATATCATTTGGAAAATTTAACTTGTATTCATCGTACCTATCAAAAAGTAATCTTGCTATCGACTTGTCAACTTATCTTACACGCTTTTTGAAGTATCTAAAATACACCTTTAAAGAAATAACGTTATATTATCTGACATGATCACGGACAAAAATAGTTGGATCATGATAGTCTTCGAGATGATAACGAACGAAAGATCAGTGTCATTAGGAGGTATTATAAAAATGAATAAAAAAAGACTTGTCGTGATCGGAAACGGGATGGCAGGCTTAAAAACCATTGAATATTTGTTAAAAGAAAATTCATCTTTATATAATATTACAATCTTCGGATCTGAACCCTATACCAATTATAGCCGGATCATGTTGTCTTCCGTTTTACAGGGTGATGTTTCGTTCGAAGATATTACAATACACGATTGGCAGTGGTATAAGGATAATCAAATAAAACTGTTCACAAATGAAACGGTTCTATCTATAGAAAGAAACAAAAAAATAATTGTGACAGATAAAGAGAGAACCGTACCCTATGATCACTTAATAATTGCTACAGGTTCTAACCCGTTTGTCTTACCTGTTCCAGGAATTGATAAAAAAGGGGTAATGTCTTTCAGGACGATTGATGATTGTAAAGAAATGATTGATGTATCTAAACAGCATAAGAAAGCAGCAGTAATTGGTGGTGGGTTATTGGGACTCGAAGCTGCAAGAGGTTTATTGAATTTAGGTATGGATGTTGATGTCATTCATTTATCCAACCAGTTAATGAATCATCAATTAGATCAGACAGCAGGATCTATGTTAAAGCATTCGTTAGAAGAACAAGGCATGCGTTTTATATTCGAAAAAGAAACAGCTGAGATTTTTGGGACGGATCGTGTCGAGGGCTTATGTTTTAAAGATGGAACAATACTTGAAGCTGATTTAGTGGTGATGGCAGTTGGAATAAGGCCTAATATTTCATTAGCAGATCAAGCTCAAATAGAAACGAATAAAGGGATTATCGTAAATAATGTTTTACAAACAAATGATCCAGATATTTTTGCAGTAGGTGAATGCACAGAACATAAAGGAACAGTATATGGTCTCGTTAAACCGCTTTATGAACAAGCAGAAATTCTTGCAAAACATTTAACGAAACAAAATGCTACCTATCAAGGTTCTACGATATATACCCAACTAAAGATATCAGGAATTGATCTGTTCTCTATCGGTCAAATTAATGAAAAAGAGACCACAAAAGCAATCTATACGTACGACTCGATAGCGGATAGCTATAAAAAAGTAGTATTCGAAAACGATAAAGCCATTGGTGCTGTGTTATTTGGAGATACATCGATGGGGCCAATCTTGCTCGATAACATTCAGAAAAAGAAATTTATACCTAACAATAAAAAAGCTACTTTATTACAAGCCGTTAAAATCGACGAATCATATGCGGCTACATTACCCAAAAATGAAAATATCTGCACATGTAACAATGTTTCAAAAGGATGCATTATTAAGCAAGTACTTGCAGAAGATTTATCAACTGTTAATGATGTAAAAAAATCCACTAAAGCATCTAGTTCATGTGGTGGATGTAAACCAGTAGTCCAAGAACTACTCGATTATATCAACAGTGACTTTTTTGATGAGAAGGTCAAAGATAATCGATTTTGCAATTGTACAACACTCTCTGAAGATGAAATAGTCCAAGAAATACAGGAACAGAAATTAACGAATCTTGACATGGTTTTCAACTCTTTAAACTGGAAAAACCTAAACGGATGTGAAACGTGTATTCCAGCTCTGCACTATTATTTGGACATGATTTATCCCGAATATCAACAAAACGACTATTTCTTTTATCTCGACCCACAGACGAATGCATGGTTAGAAACCGACGGCACCTATAGTGTAACGCCTCAATTATATGGTGACAAAGCAACTAGTAGTCAATTGCGTAAAATAGAGGAGGTTTTGCGTAAATACTGCTTACCTGGCCTGACCATAACAGAAGATCAACGATTAAAAATAACTGGTATTCAAGAAAAAAACTTAATCTCCATTTGTAGTGACCTCAATATGAGATTACACTCACCAGAAAATCATGTATTGAGAAAGGTGCAAATAATTGGAACTACTCATCCAATCGGTAACGAAATCGAGAATATAGCTTGTAAAATAGAAAAACAAACAGAATTTTTAACGATGGCTAGCAACCTTAAAGTGAAAATTTTCACTAATAAAACTGGCATGCTAGAGAATTATTTTGATCTAGCACTAATAAAAGAAAATGCAGGTTGGGAGTTGATTGTACAGGAAAACAATAAACAATCACTATTGGCTATTGCTAAAACAAATAATGAAATCATCAATCTGACCCTTTCATTCCTTCAATATTACCGGCAGTCCGCTAATTTTAATGAGAAAGTAGGAAATTGGCTGGAAAGAGCAGGCATGATTCATGTTCGTGAAGTGTTATTTGATCAGGAAAATCAAACGATGTTGCTGCAAAATCTCTGTAATGATCAAATTAATCGTAAAAAAACCTTTGTTTCAACGTTATAAGAAAGGATGTCTAGAAAATGACAGAACTAATGCTTAAATATTTCCGCGATAAACAACAAAAAGCACAATCCGAAAAAATATATGATACTCAATGCCCCTATTGCAGCATGCAGTGCAAAATGCAATTGATTGAACAACGTGTTATATCAAGAAAAAAACACAAAACAATCGGTAAAGACAATCCCACCTCTGAAGGTCGCCTTTGTGTGAAAGGAATGAACGCCCATCAGCACGCCTTGCACCATGACCGAATTAAACAACCTTTACGAAAAATTAATGGTGAATTCAAGCCCGTATCTTGGGAAGAAGCCTATCAACTTATTACTGAAAGATTTCAAGAAATACAAAAAACAGATGGAAAAGATGCCTTATCTGTCTATGGTAGTGCCTCGATAACAAATGAAGAAGCTTATTTACTCGGTAAATTTGCTAGAGTTGGTTTACAGACCAAACATATTGATTACAATGGCAGACTATGTATGGCCTCTGCAGCAACAGGTGCCAACCTCACATTTGGTATGGACAGAGGTTTCACAAATACCTTAGCAGAAATTCCACATACACGTTGCATTATATTAGCCGGCACTAATATTGCAGAATGCCAGCCAACGATTATGCCCTATTTTGAAAAAGCCAAAGAAAATGGTGCCTATATTATTGCAATTGACCCACGAGAAACAAGTACTACAAATCTAGCTGATTTACATTTAAAAAACAAACCAGGCACAGATGTTGCTCTGGCAAGTGGGATTCTAAAAATCTTAATTGATTTAAACTTAATTGATCACGAATTTATCCAAAAGCGCACGGAACATTTTGAGGATGTTAAAAAATATATACAATCGCTAAATCTCGATACGATCGCAACGGATACCGGCATATCGTTAGATGATCTCTATCAAACAGCTCTTGTGTTTGGCCGTGAATCTAGTGGTATGATTTTTACCGCGCGAGGAGTAGAACAACAAATAAATGGTACAGATACGGTAAGAAGCTTCTTAAATCTATTATTAGTCACAGGAAAAATAGGAAAGAAATATTCAGGATATGGGGCCATTACTGGGCAAGGAAATGGTCAAGGAGCTAGAGAACATGGTCAAAAAGCAGATCAACTGCCTGGCTATCGTTCGATTGAAAAGGAAGAAGACCGAAAATACATCGCAAAAGTCTGGGGGATAGAAGAACAGTCTCTTCCAAGAAAAGGTGTTTCAGCCTATGAAATGTTCGAGAAAATAATAGATGGCGAGATTACTAGCATGTTTGTCATGTGCTCTAATCCAATTGTCTCCAATCCCAATGCAAACCTCATTCAAAAAGCATTAAAAAAATTAAAGTTTCTAGTTGTGGTCGATTTATTTTTATCAGAAACAGCTAAATTGGCAGACCTTGTACTCCCTACTACTTCGTATCTAGAGGATGAAGGTACCTTAACAAATGTAGAAGGACGAGTAATGTTACGTGAAGCTAGTTATCCTATCCAGGGAGAAGCGAAACACGATTGGGAGATTTTATGTGATATTGCACAGTCACTTGGAAAAGGAGCGTTTTTTAATTTCACGAATGCTGAGGAAATCTTTGAAGAATTGCGAATCGCAAGTAAAGGTGGAAAAGCGGACTATTCAGGAATTACCTATGAACGAATTCGCAAACAACAAGGGATCCTATGGCCTTGTACTGAGAGCAATCAAGCGGGTACAGAGCGATTATTTGAAAGTACTTTTGCTCATGAGAATGGGAAAGCAAAAATGGCAGTTATTCCAATCGCAGATACCAAAAAACCGAGTATTAACAACGAATATCCATTATATTTAACGACTGGCAGAGTAATGTCACACTATTTAACGGGTGAACAAACTCGGAAAAGTCCTTCCTTAGCGGCCAGAAACTTTGAAGCTTTTTTAGAAATACATCCAGATACCGCTGAGTTATATGGAATCAAGCCTGATACGCTCGTTCGAGTCACTTCTAAAAAAGGTTGGATCATCGTTCGAAGTAAATGGTCTACATCGATTAGGAAAGACACCGTTTTTGTACCGTTTCATTGGACAGAAAAGCAGAATGTGAATCAATTAGTTGCCGATACCCTTGATCCTTATTGTCAAATGCCCGGCTTTAAAATGAGTGTCGTACGAATAAGTCCAATAAACTAAAAAACCAACCTAAAAAGTAATCTCTACTCACAAAAGCAGGATTATGCGATATAACTATAGTGGTAATTTTGAAAGGATGTATGTGCGTAAAAACCGCTTCAGCTTGCCCACTTCCCTTTTACCACGGGCACAAGTGCAACATCTACTCAAGCAAGCTTTCGTAGTGTTTTCTATGCCATGGGCTTTTTCCTTCAGCTAACTTTTCCAAGCAAAAATCGCATGGAAAAGTGGATCTTCATGAAAAAGAATCCCATAGGAGTGGAAGTGGCCACCTACGCTTAGTGGGACTCTACAACTATTGCAAATGCTCATATTTTGGATGGTTACACTTAGATAATAAATCAGCTTAGATTGCTAACATTGATAAGCAATCTAATGATAAATTGATGAAAAATAGTGAATAGGCCAACATGATTATTCTCGCTTGAGTTTTAGAGCATTAAATAGCACAGGCGTTGGCTTCCACTCCTGCAGGATGTTTTTTCCACGTTGCTAACTGTCCGTAATCCCATTCTTGATATTCTCATAATGCAAAAAATAACGTATGGGATACGGTCAGTAACAACCTGATAAGTTTCGCTAACAATCAGTGGAAAAACCCCACTGATTGAAGTCTCACTTTATCCGAAGATCCACTTTTTAAGCGTACTTTGCTTGAAAAGTTAGCTAAAGAAGTGTCCGCGGAAAGGGAAGCCGACAAGCCGGAGCGAGTACAAAGCACTATAATATCTCATAATTACCACTAAAATAGTGTCGTATAATCCTGCTTTTATTCTGTACATAAATCTTTTGTTTTAATAGACAATATTTATTTTGTTACAAGAAACAAAATGTCTTTAATGAATGATCAGTTACGGACGGTTAAGTCATGTTCAAGAAAAGGTTATGTTAGATCAAGCAACCTATTCCATTAATTTTAAAGATGCTGATCTAACATTCTATGTAAGATTATTTTACTGTTTCATTGTTTCATAACTCTATCTTCTTATAATGAAGATATCAACATAAAATGGAGGTACTTGAAATGAGCACAGGTCATAAAGGAAATATAAAAACACTCGGATTCACAACGTTAGCTTTTTTTATCACATTTGTCGTCTGGTTTAATATGGCACCATTTATGACGACATTAAAAAAACAATTTGGATTAACAAACGATGAAATAGCTTTACTAGCAGTAGCGAACGTCACGCTTACCATTCCAGCCCGGGTTTTAATAGGTATGCTTGTCGATCGGTTCGGACCTAGAAGAGTTTTTTCAAGCCTATTAATGATATTAAGCATCCCCTGTTTCACATTTGCTTTATCCAATTCCTTCACTCAATTAATGGTTTCAAGAATATTCTTAGCATTGATTGGTGCCGGTTTTGTTATTGGTATTCGTTTAGTATCAGAATGGTTTACAGAAAAAAATGTCGGGTTTGCTGAAGGAATTTATGGTGGTTGGGGTAATTTTGGGTCTGCCGCTGCGGCAATGACTTTGCCAGCATTAGCTATTCTATTTGGTGGTGAAGATGGCTGGCGTTATGCTATTGGTTTAACAGGATTAATTAGTTTAATTTATGGGTTTTTGTTCCTTCGATTAGTGAAAGATACACCAGAAGGAGTTACCTTTAAAAAACCAAAGAAAAGTGGGGCATTAGAAGTTACTAGTTATCGCGACTTGATCGGTTTAATGTTGATGAGTATCCCTCTCTTTGGTATTTTAATCTTTCAAAGCTTTCGTTTATGGGATTTAAATTTCATTAGCTTTAATATTATGTTAATTTTAATCTTGTCGCTTGTTGCATTGTTTTTCTATAATTTATCAAAAATATGGAATGTAAATAAGGACCATTTAAAAGAAGGAGTACCAGAAAAAGAAAAATACTCGTTTAAACAAGTAGCTATTCTTAATTTCGCTTATTTCTGCACTTTTGGATCAGAATTAGCAGTAGTCTCAATGTTACCTCAATTTTTTGAGGAAACCTTTGCACTTGGCGTAGCTCAAGCTGGTATTATTGCCGGTAGTTTTGCCTTTATGAATCTAATGTCTCGCCCTAGCGGTGGTTGGTTCAGTGACAAGTTTGGTCGCAAAAAAACCTTAATGATATTCTTAGCAGGTCTTGCGGTTGGATATATCGGCATGGCTCTAATTGGTTCAAGTTGGCCGATTTGGTTTGCAGTCTTAGTAACAATAGGTTGTTCTTTCTTTGTTCAAGCGGGTGAAGGTGCAGTATATGCAATGGTTCCCATGATTAAAAAGCCTGTAACAGGTCAAATATCTGGTATGGTTGGAGCATATGGAAATATCGGTGCAGTAGTATTTTTAACCATTTTTACGATGGTAAGTCCAGCCGTCTTTTTTATCATAATTGGGCTAACCGCTGTTGTTTGTTTCTTTTGTATCTTCTTCCTAGACGAACCTCAAACAGCGACTGCGAAAGAAAAAATAAAAAAAGCCCGAACAAAAGATGCAGTATCGTTTTAATAAAGGATGATACCGAACATTATACCTACGTCAAATACCAACAATACAATATATAGTGTTGCGCAATAACAGGATACTACGCAGTAAGTGATGTAGTCATTTTGACAGTAAATTTGTGCGTAACAACCGCTACGGCTTGTTCGCTTCCCTTTCCATGGGGTTTTCCCTTCAGCTAACTTTTCCATGCAAAAATCGCATGGAAAAGTGGATCTTCAGGTAAAACGAGTCCCATTGGAGTTGAAGCGAACGCCTACGCTAATTAAAGTTCTACAATAGATGCAAGAGTTTAAATAAAGACTACTATCGCGAAATATAAACGAAATACTTATAGAAAGATCAAATTGATAGGTGTGAAGACAGTTGTAGCATCCATTAAGAGCGAAGGCGTCCGCTTCTTTCACTCCTGCGGGATGTTTTTACCCTAAGATCCACTTTTTAAGCGAACTTTGCTTAAAAAGTTAGCTTAGGGTAAAAACCCGTGGAAAGGAAAGCGGGCAAGCCGCAGCGGTTGCAAAGCACATATAAAATCTCATAATTACCTCTTCAGCTATGTCGCAGTATGTTCCTAATACGCATGAAAATATTTTCAATTCAAGTCTTATATTTAACCTAAACTACTATTTCACAATAACCTCTTGGCCAATAATTTCTGGTATTTGTACTAATTCAAAAACTTCTAATATATCTTCTTTCACATTCAAAATTTTCACTTGTTGATTTTTTTCTTTTAATTGGTTAACAATTTGGATTAATAGACCCATACCTGACGAATCAACAAAATTAACCTTTTGGAAATTCAAATGAACTTCTGGATAATTCATTAATTCAGGAATCAATGTATCATTGACATGTTCAGTCGATTCTATATCAAAATCTCCAATTAGTGCCACGTTACAATGATTAGCTGTTTTTTTTAGTTGATATTCTAGCATAACTGAACCTCCTACTCGAAAATAATCTGTCCATTTTCGTCTAATTTCGCCTTAATAAACTTTTCCTCCCGAAACAACTGTCTAACGGCATCTCCAATACGAAGAATTGTTCCTTCATACGCTCGCATTATTGTGATAGATTTATCAGATGCAGTAGATATAATTGTTTTAGTGCCACTGATTGTACCTACTTCACTGACGATCACTCCCAACCTACCGTATACTTCACCACCTCTTAAAGAACCATCTACTTTTAATAATCCACCAGAATGTACTTTTGTATTAATGCAACCTTTTCCTATGATATTGACATTACCACTAGAATAGATTCTACTATTTGTAGTATCTGATATAGTGATGTATGAATTGGGTTCGACATCTGATTCTGTTGTTTGCGCTAATTCTTGCATCAAATCTTTTAAAATATTTAATTTTGAAAGAGTTATCGTTTCATTCGTTAGTGTGAGAAACATCATTTTCAAATCAGAACTGACCTTTTTCCATTCTGGCTCTTCAATATAAGCATCCGCTTTTTCTACTATATCTACATATTTACGTGCAAAAGATTTAAAATCTTTGAACTTTTTTTCAGATAATAAAATAATTAATGGTTGTAAACCTTTCATTTTTAGCTCTTCTGACTTATATGCCTTAGAACTTGTAAGTTGTTGAATAATAACGATCATCTTATCTAATTGTTTTTCTAATATCGTTAATAGATGGCCTAACTCAATAACAAGCAAATGGTGTTTTCCCGCGGTCAAACTAGAGTTAATAACATTTCCTTTTGCAGTTATCGATTTGGAAGCAGTTATGTTCGATTCGCTAATTGATCGTTGCACATAAATATCACCACCTGCTTCCACAATCATGTTGTCTTCTACCTCTCCCAAAATCTCGATATCACCGCTAAAACGAATATTACCGGAAGCAATATTGACATTTCCGTCATGAACGAGCTTCGACATAATCATTGCTTTTACAGTCCGACCTCTTTGCTCGATGACAGGTCTTCCGGATTCTGTTGCAATAATCTTATCTTCGATTAAATCGACACCTTTCCCGGGAACCAGTCTTAATTCATGTGTCTCTTTTGTGGGTATTTCTTCGTCCAAAACAGAGCGCCCTGGTAATCCAGGTATGGGCGGGTGAAGAATAGCCATTATCGTACCCACTTCTACATTTGGTATTATATTGGCATCTTTAAAGTTAATATTTCCATTTTCATCTTCAACGAGTCCATTTTCCGCATCAATATCTACCTTTACTTCTAACTCACCATCTAATCCATGTTTAGCCTCTTTACCTAGAGCAATAACAAAGCGACCTTCTACTTCTGTTTCAATTGCGTGTTCAATTGCTTTCTCATTCAAACCAAACGTGATATTTTGGTTTTCAAGTTCTTTTATAATATCTTGTCTGGATAATGTATTAATAATTTCAGACTGTGCCTCTAATTCCATATTGATATGTTCACTAGGTGGGGTATCCTTCAATGTATAGGAAATTTTTTCACCTGGATACACATCTAATATAGATTCTAATCCATTTTTTATAATTGATATTTTCCATGACATTGGCTTTTCCGTAAATTGATCGTAATCAATCTTATATTCATCCTCTTCACTTAATAGCAATGTTTTTTTATTAATTAATTGTCCATTTTTATATAATGAAATCTTTTCATCAATTGAAGCGGTTGCATATTTATTATTAGCACTTTTCATAAACAGCTGATTATTAATAATCCAGGCTCTTCCATCCGTTTTATCATCCCAAGAAGGTTCTTTCAGTGCTTCGATTTCTAAGTGCTCCAATTCAGTTGTTTCATTGATTGCATTTTCAACTAGTTGGTCCAACTCTACTTTTTCATGGATTTCTCCATCATTCGTAGTATTTTCACTGGATTTTGATAATTTAACGATTGCTTGTTTCTTACCTATACCCATAAAGCCCTCTGTATCGAATTGAAGTACTTCAATATTGACTTCATGTTTAGACATTTGCATTATTTTTAACCCGCGATCAATTGCTTCTTCTACTGATTTACCTCTTGAAGTAAACTGATTCAAGTCTATCCCTCCTTCTCAGAAGCAATTTTACTGTGTAATCTTTCTTCTATTCTCTTCATTTTCACAACGACCATTGTTATGTCATCCTTTTGTAAAACGCCATTAGTAAACGATTTTACATCTAGTTGAATTGCTTCTTCAATTTGCTCTGCTTCTAAGTGTTGATACTTTCTTAAACTATTAACTAATCTATCAATTTTAAATAACTCTCCCTTTTCACTTTGAGCTTCAATAATACCATCCGTGTAGAAAAAGATAAGGTCTTCATCTGCCAGTCTTACACTTTTTTCTTGATACTTTGTATTTGGTAAACCACCTAACATAACTCCTTTTATAAGTGGTAAGTTTTTTAACTCTAAATGCTGATCAATGATTATTGGTAAGTTATGACCTGCACTTGCATAGGTTAACGTTTGATCCTTTGGGTTCCAATCCGCACACAGTAATGTGACAAATGATCCCAATGTGCGTAAGTCACTGTACATTGCTTCATTCATTGCTTCCAATGTATCGCTAGGAGAAAAGAGGTGCTCTGCACTACTCCGAAAGACTCCACGGGTAAGAATCATTAACATAGCTGCTGGAATTCCTTTACCCATTACGTCACCAATTACGATTCGTACATTTCCCGATGGTAAAGTGTGAAAATCAAAATAGTCCCCACCAATTAAACGTGCAGGGATCGAAACACCTGAAATCTCCCCTTCATTTAACTCTGGTTTTCTCGCGTTTAATAACTTCATTTGAATCTTTCGTGCCTGTTTAATCTCTCTTGCTAGAGTTTGATCCATATGGTCAGTACCATTACTTTTTTTAAATTGATTTTGTTCGAGCAAATCGACCACCGCCTTAAATTGCTGCTAATACCTGATATACACCTAGCGTCTCCAATATTTCTTCTACTTGTTCTGTCGCTCCGTTAATGTTCAACTGAACTGCATTGTCTTTTGATTCATGAATAAGATTGATGAATAACCCGACTCCGGTTGAATCAATAAAATCTAATTTACTTATATCAAGGATTAACATATCAAATGACTCGTTTATCTCATAATCGTCTTCATGAAGTGAGTTAATTGTCGAAAAGTCCAATATACCATCAAAATAAATATATTTGGTTCTATTAATAATTTCATTCTCAACCACTAAATATTCTTTCATTCGCCTATCCTCCAAATCTCTAACGAATTAGGCTATATTATTAGAATAAAAAAGTCCACCAATGAAGGTGGACATATAGAGTAACTACAGTGTTTTGTAGTCTCTGTAAATATTCCTTACCCTTCGGCAACCCGGCTACCATAGTCAATTGACCTTAGATCCATAGGTTTTGCGTCCTTACTTTTCAATAAGTTTGCCATTATCGTTAGTAGTAAAAAAGTCTTATTACATTTATATTTTAAAAGATATTACGTTATTCGTCAATATGCATATTTAGGACCAATTAATAAGAGTATTATGCTGCAAAGATTCTCAAATAAGGAAATGCCCTTTAGTTCTTTGGACTCATATTATCATTTAATAAATAACAGTAAAATATAACATCGCTCTCCACTTCAAACAAGACTATTCAATGTATTGTTGCGCAACAACAGGATACTGTGCAATAAATGGAGTGGTAATTTTGAAATGTATTAATTACTAGATACCCGCTCCGGCTGCCCACTTCCCTTTCCGTGGGGTTTTCCCTTCAGCTAACTTTTCCAAGCACAAATCGCTTGAAAAAGTGGATCTTCAGGTAAAACATTCCCACAGGAGTGAAAGTGAACGGCCTGCGCTAATATATTGGCTCTACAACTACTGTGACAGGTAGCATTTTGAGCTTTTACTGTAAATAATGTTTTACAAATGATAGAAATACCAATAAGCTTCCTGATAATAGCGTTGTAGAATATCAAATTAGCGCAGGCGTCCACTTCGACTCCTGGGGGATTAGCATGATCTGAAGATCCACTTTGAAAAGTGTTTTCTTTTCAAAGTTAGCTGAAGAGCATGCCCCCCGGAAAGCGGAGGTCGGGTAGATGGCAGGCGCGCGCATTCAATAGAACCACGTTTCCTGCAGCCCCCATACGATCCCGGACGGTCGGATTTCCCGAGTCCGGTTCTGACACTGGGTTTCTATCGCTATATAAGCCTTCCTTATGTATCCCAGGTTTAAATGCTGACACGCATGTTCACCCATTGATACATAAGTTTACTTATATGCTAGTCTTATGCCAATCATTCAACAGACTCTGTGTTCTGTTTATTCTTTGACACGGACGCCCAGTCGCCCAGAGGTCCTTCGCTCTACTCTGGTGTTACCTTTGTAGAAGCTTCATTCCATAAGCTTAGAAAGGCATTACCCTTTCCTCTTCGCTACTACGACCTCATGCGTCCATCCTAAATCCTCCTAACCATTTTCGCTTGTCACTTATATGGTTGGTCTTTGCTGGTTGTTGTCATCCCAGCTGGAAGTAGGACTTTCCCGTCGTTATCTCTGAAAATCTTTCTCTAGATGCCAGAACCCCTACTCCGGCTGCTTCTATGGTGCTCTTGACCGTTACTTCCCATAGAACATCGGCCTTCCCCATTGCCCAACCAGGTCGGCGCATCACAGACATCCCTTCAACAGCTTCTGAAGGGCGCTCGATTTCGGAGCTGCAGTATTCGTTAAAGCCTTCTAGCCTCTAGATTTGCTCGCCACTCTAGCTGTTCCGACCCATACTCTCTCTGCGTAAAGTTGAGCCGCAGTGACTTTTACTTCCAAGCAGAACGTGACTCGTTACCTCACCACGCATTGGATATACTAGTCATCCGAACCGGTCAATTGATGACAGGAGACTTTCACTCCATTAGATTCTCAGCCTTGACGGCTACTCCTGGGCAAGCCGGAGCGGTTGGTACGCTCATATTTACTGTCAAAATAATCACATCAGTTATTGCGCAGTATCTTCCTACTATAAATAAAATCCAAACGCTATCGAAGTTTTTTCGAATAATCGTTTGGATTTTTTTGATTGATACAATTTTTGTCCCAGTCTTCACTAAAATAACCATCTCTAAAATAATTGTTTTCACTTATGTTTAGGTCATGAGCCCTGGTTCTGCGATTGTCTGCCACCATACTATCAAACTAATAATAATAGCAATAAATACAATTAAACTTTTCACCGCGTATGGAAGACGATTTGGAATAAACTTCAGTGCTAACCCTACAATAAGACCGGCTATAAACATATAAATAACTGCATATATCAACATTCCTAAAAAATTATCGACAGGTGTTGCCATTGATTGTTGTATCAAGTCCATATTTCCACCTCATTATCATACATAATCATCAAATCTTTTTCTTCACAAATACTATCATACAAATAATTTTATTATTATGAAAGTATTTTTTTCATTTTTACTAAAGATTGTTAAAGATTGTAAACTATTGTATAGATTTTTTTACGCCAGATTTAAACTACTTTCATACTTATTTTTTATAATCGGCACTAAGGTACAAGCAATTGAACTAAAGGAGATATACTTATGTATTCAGTCGAATTAATGAATGTAGACAAAACGTATGACAATAAGCAACTCGTTGTGAAAGATGTAAACGTCACGATCGAACCTGGAGAGTTCTTTGTGCTTGTAGGTCCTTCGGGCTGTGGCAAAAGCACATTATTACGAATGATTGCTGGATTGGAAGACATTTCTGCAGGTTCTATTCGAATCGATGGAAAAAAAGCTGACCATTTACCACCAAGTAAAAGAGAATTGTCGATGGTTTTTCAAAATTATGCTTTATATCCTCATATGACAGTAGAAGATAATATCAGATTCGGATTAGATGTAAAAAAAATGAACAAAAAAGAACAACGAAAAAAATGCAAAGATATCGCCGACATGTTAGGTTTATCTGATTATTTAAAACGAAAGCCCCGGCATCTTTCAGGTGGGCAAAGACAACGAGTAGCTTTAGCACGTGCTATTATTACCAATTCCCCTATCTGTTTAATGGACGAACCATTATCAAACTTAGATGCCAAACTTCGTGCACACATGCGCGCAGAAATCAGAGAATTGCAACGTAAACTTGGAATAACCCTAATCTATGTTACCCATGACCAAGTTGAAGCAATGACAATGGGTGATCGCATAATGGTATTAAACGAAGGTGAAATTCAACAAGTTGGAAAACCGATTGATGTCTATAATTCACCTGCAAATCCTTTTGTAGCTAAATTTATAGGTTCACCTCCTATGAATCTCACAACAGGACTTGTAAATCGTGAGAAACATCATATTAGTCTAGAAGATACTTTAACCATTCCAATCGATCCAATTACCTTAAACAATATCGAAAATAATAAAGTGATCGTTGGAATTAGACCAGAAAATATCGAAATCAGCGCTGCTCACAACCAGGAAAATCTTTCATTTGAAGTTACGATAGATCATGTAGAAATATTGGGTACAGAAACATTGCTGAAGTTTAAATGGAATAACTCGAATTGGTATGCAAAATGGTATGGTCAATGGAATATCCAGGTAGGACAAAGCCTTTTTTTACAGTTAAACAAAGATTCTCTATGTGTCTATGATTCACAGTCAGAAAAGTTGATTGTTGAGCCAAAAAATATTCAAAAACAAAATATTCATGAGGGAATTGTATGAAGAACACAGCAGAAATTCAGGAAAACCCAATAACTAAAATTGATCCTAAATGGCGTTTTATCCATTGGCGTTCAGCAATCCTGTATCTTTTACCATCGATCATTCTATTTAGTGTGTTTCTGTTTTATCCATTAGGAAAAACACTATATCTAAGTTTTTTCCTAACCGATCAACAAGGAATCGCAAATGTCTTTGTAGGGTGGGAAAATTATCAATATATTTTACAAGCGGAAAGTTTCCATAAAAGTATTAAAGCCACCTTATTATTTGTGTTATATACTGTCCCGACTGGGATCATAATTTCTTTGTTTTTAGCCTTACTAGCAAATGAAAAAATAAAAGGTGTTGGTTTTTTTCGTACGATTTATTCGTCCACTATGGGCGTCTCTGTAGCAGCATCTGCTGTTGTCTGGTTATTTATTTTTCATCCCAGTATGGGGATCTTAAATCAATTCATAACATCAGTTGGCGGCACTTCTATTGATTGGTTATTACATCCAGATTGGGCACTCGTTTCCGTTGCTGTGACGACAATCTGGATGAATATTGGATTCTCTTTTTTAATTATATTAGGTGGACTACAAAATGTTGATGAGCATCTATACGAAAGTGCCAAAATATCTGGTGCTGGCTATTTTTATCAATTACGACGTATTACAATTCCGATGTTATCTCCTACCCTATTTTTTGTCGTAACAGTATCCTTGATTAATGCATTTCAGACTTTTGGTCAAGTTGATATTTTGACACAAGGTGGTCCTTCTGAATCCACCAATCTCATTGTGTATTCTATCTATCGTGAAGCTTTTGTTAATTATCAATTTGGTACTGCTAGCGCACAATCGATCTTTCTTTTTCTATGTATTTTAATTGTAACTATTTTACAATTTAAATTTGGCGAAAGGAAGGTGCACTACCAATGAGAGTTTTTCGACCGATTATTACCTATGTATTATTAATCATGACAGCGATTATTGTCTTTTTCCCGGTTGTCTATGCCTTTTTCATTAGTTTCATGAGTGGCTCAGAACTTTTGCAAGGTAAATTCATTCCAGAATCCTTCCACTTTGACAATTATCAAAAAGCATTTGAACGGTTACCATTAGCACATTATTTATGGAATAGTTTCTTTATTTCAACTACCGTGATGCTCGGGCAATTGCTTGTGAGTGCCCTAGCTGCATTCGCGTTTGTCTTTATTCCTTTCAAAGGACGAAATCTAGTTTTCTTTATCTTTATCTCAACAATGATGATTCCTTGGGAAGCTACCATGATACCGAATTTTATTACGATTCAACAACTGGATTGGATTAATAGTTATCAAGGCTTAACGATTCCCTTTTTCGCTATTGCATTTGGAACTTTTCTGTTGCGACAACATTTTCTTACGATTCCAAAAGAATTAAAAGAAGCAAGTGATATTGCTGGGATTCGCTCGTTTAAATTCTTCTGGAAAGTTGTCATTCCATATTGCCGAACTTCCTTTGTAACATTAGGGGCCTATGGATTTCTGACGACATGGAATATGTACCTGTGGCCTTTACTTGTGACAAATAATGATGATGTTCGACCGGTTCAAATTGGTTTAAAACAACTCCAAACCCAAGAGATGGCTACAGATTGGGGGGTGGTAATGGCCGGCGTTATTATTGTAATCATTCCAACATTAATACTGTTGTTTTTAGGACAAAAACAACTCCAAAAAGGGCTCGCTCAAGGTGCTTTAAAATAACAAGGGGGAAATAAAAGATGAAAAAGTTTTTATTAATATTATTAACAATCTGCTTTGCAATGCTGATCACTGCATGTTCAAATGATGCAGATGGTCAAGAAGTAGAAGAGGAATCAAACGAGTCAGAAGAAACGAACGAAACTACGGAAACAGAAGAAGAAACAACTGAAGAAGCTTCAGACGAAAAAGTAGAAGCTGTATTCTGGCATGCTATGTCAGGTGGTGGACAAGAATCAATCGAAGCAATCGTAGATAATTTCAATCAATCACAAGAAGACTATACGATTATTCCAGAATTCCAAGGATCCTATGAAGAAGCGTTGACGAAATATCGTAGTGTTGGTGGTACGGAAGATGCACCTGCCATTATTCAAACGTTTGAAGTTGGAACAAAATATATGATTGATAGTGGTTTTATTGAACCAGTGCAATCATTTATCGATGAAGAAGGCTATGATATCTCACAACTTGAAAAAAATATCCTAAATTACTATACAGTGGATGATCAATTATATTCGATGCCTTTTAACTCTTCCACTCCGGTTATGTTGTATAATAAAGATGCGTTTAAAGAAGCTGGACTTGACCCTGAAAACCCACCACAAACATTTGCTGAAATAAAAGAAGCGGCTGAAAAGCTTACTGTTAAAAATGGTGATAATACAGAACGGTACGGTTTCTCACTTTTAAATTACGGATGGTTTATTGAAGAATTGATCGCGACACAAGGTGGCCATTTTGTTAACAATGATAATGGTCGATCTGAAGCAGCAACAGAAGCTGTATTTAATGGCGAAGAAGGCTTACGCATATTTGAATTAATAGATGAAATGAATAAAGCTGGTACGTACGGTAATTTCGGCTCTAACTGGGATGATATTCGAGCTGCATTCCAAACAGAAAACACGGCGATGTATTTAGACTCTTCTGCTGGTGTAGCTAGTACGATTGAAAATGCACCATTCGAAGTTGGCGTTGCTTATATTCCATATTCAGAAGAAGCAGAACGAAATGGTGTGATCATCGGTGGTGCTTCGCTTTGGATGTCTAATGGTATTGATCAACAGAAACAACAAGCAGCATGGGAGTTTATGAAATTCTTACAATCAGCTGAAAGCCAAGCAAAATGGCACATTGACACAGGTTACTTTGCGATTAATCCAGCAGCATATGAAGAAGATATCGTAAAAGATAGATGGGAAGAATTTCCGCAATTAAAAGTGACAGTTGATCAATTACAAGAAACAACACCTTCTTCTGCGACACAAGGTGCTTTAATTTCCGTTTTCCCTGAAGCAAGACAACAAGTCGTTACCGCAATGGAAAATGTACTACAGGGTACGGATCCAAAAGAAGCGTTAGACAAAGCAGCTGAGGAAACAAATCGAGTGATAGAGCAAGCAAATCGAGCAAATCAATAAGGACTAAAAGAAAGACATGGTATCTACACATTGCCATGTCTTTCCTTATCTGTAATTTAGTTATTGCAATTCTTTTATTACTGCTTCAGGCTTTTCTTTGTTTAATGCTTGTAAAGCGTTCTTCGCAGCGAAAAATTTCATTTCTTCACGTGTTTCAGCAGTAGCAGATCCGATATGAGGTAATGTCACGACATTCTTCATTTTCAAGAGTGGATTATTAGGATCTACCGGTTCTTGTTCGAATACATCTAAGCCTGCACCAGCAATACTTTCCTCTTTGAGTGCCTCAATCATCGCAGCTTCGTTTACAACTGCACCTCTTGAAGCATTTATAAAAAAGCAGGTTTCTTTCATGTTTGCAAATGCTTTTGCATCTATTAAATGATACGTTTCTTTCGTTAAAGGAGTCATTAATAAAATAAAATCAGACTCTTTTATCAAATCATCTAATTCTTGAAAATTGACTCCTAATTCTTTTTCCAAGTTTTCTTTTCTACTTCTATTATAGTAGGTTACATCCATTTCAAATCCTAGTTTCGCTCTTCTTGCCACTTTTTCGCCAATCCGCCCCATCCCTATTATACCTAGTTTTTTATGATGGACATTGCGACCGAATAAAGGAAGGTCTACAGCTTTGTTCCAATTCCCTTGTTTAACATAGTGATCAAGTTCTGGAATTCTTCTTGCACTACTTAGAATCAAACCAAAAATAAGATCTGCTACTGTTTCATCTAATACGTAAGGAGTATGAGTTGCTATCACCTGAGAGCGCTTTAACGCTTCCACATCAAAATTGTCATAACCTACTGAAATGTTACTAACAACTTCTAGTTTCTTTGCTTTGTTAAGTAATTCATCATCAATTTTATCCTTTGCTGTAATTAGACCATGGTAGTCTCCTATCGTATCTAGTAATTGCTGTCTTGGCATCTGATCAGGACTATCCCAGGTATCTACTTCCACTTGTTCTTTAAGGTAGTTTTTCACGTTTTCAGGTATTGGTTCTGTTACTAAGATTTTTTTATTCATGATGTCCTCCTTCAATTATTCCTCTGTTATACCATTCATTTTAGCATTTTCTTTTCCTTTAATCGATAAAAGCGATTTCAAAAAAATCATTAAATGTGTGTTATCACATAGTGATGTGGGAATAGTATACAAAATATTAAATGATGAGGAGAATGAAAATGTCTAATCGATTCACAGGTAAAGTTGCTGTTGTAACTGGTGGAAGTTCAGGGATTGGAAGAGCCTCTGCGATCGCTCTCGCCCATGAAGGTGCTAAAGTTTGCTTAATGGATATTAAAGAAGAACAGGCTAATCAAGTAAAAAATGAAATTGAAGATATTGGTGGTGAAGCCATAATTGTAGATGTGGATTTATCAGATCATCAACGTGTTCAATCAGCAATGGAGAAGGTCCATGATACGTGGGGCAGGCTTGATATTGTCTTTGCAAATGGTGGTATAAACGGTGTACTTGCTCCAATTGAAGATTTAGACCCTGAGGACTGGGACAAGACTATTAATACAAATTTAAAAGGGACGTTTCATACTGTAAAATATGCCGTACCTTATTTAAAAGAAAATGGTGGAAGTATTATTATTACAAGTTCCGTGAATGGAAATAGAATTTTCTCAAACTTTGGAATGGCAGCTTATAGTACGTCAAAAGCTGGACAAATGGCTTTTGGAAAAATGGCAGCTCTCGAACTTGCTCAATATAAAATAAGAGTAAACATCATCTGTCCTGGTGCTATTGAAACGAATATCGGTAAAAATACAGAAAAAACCCCTGAACTGGAAAAGATCGATATCCCAATGGACTTTCCAAAAGGGGATAAACCATTAGAAAATAGACCAGGTAAACCAGAAGAAGTGGCCAAGCTAGTAACCTTTCTAGCATCCGACGACTCGAGCCATATAACAGGCACAGAATTGTTCATAGACGGAGCAGAGTCATTATTAAAATAAATTAGTTCACAAAGACATAACTTTGTTAGCAATTTTGAAAAGGTATATGTGCGTGGTAACCGCTTCGGCTTGCCCACTTCCCTTTCCGTGGGGTTTTCCCTTCAGCTAACTTTTTCAAGCAAAAACCGCATGAAAAAGTGGATCTTCATGGAAAACGATCCCACAGGAGTGAAAGTGGCCGCCTACGCTGAATTAAACTCTACAAATATTTCAAATGCTAGCATTTTGGATTGTTACAGATATGAAAATATTTTGTTAATTAAGAGTAAGTAGTCTAAAGACAAATTTATAGGCGATATGCAATAAAGCCAATATGATTATTTTTACTCTAATTGTAGATCAATAAAAAGCGCAGGCGTCGGCTTCCACTCCTGCGGGATGTTTTTATCCGAAGATCCACTTTTTAAGCGCACTTTGCTGAAAAAGTTAGCTGAGGAGAAAAACCCGCGGAAAGGGAAGTCGACAAGCCGAAGCGATTGCAAAACACATATAACATCTCATAATTACCACTAAAATAGTGTCGCATAATCCTGCTTATATTCATCATTGGTATTACAATCGATCATATTTTAATCCGTAAAAAAAGTAGGAGCTTATATTTTGCTCCTACTTTTGATTTGCACGCATGTTCATGATAACTCCGGCAGTTTCTTCAATTGATTTATCCGAAACATTAATAACAGGACAATCTAATTTGGTCATTAATTCATTCGCAGTCTTTAATTCTTTTTTAATCTGCTCCATTGAAGCATATTTAGATTGGGCTGGTAAACCAAGAGTCTTTAACCTTTCCGTGCGGATCTTTAATAAATGCCCAGGGTCTATCGTTAAACCAACAATCATACGATCTTCTTCTTTAAATAACTCTTCTGGAGCTTCCATATCAGGTAAAATAGGAAGATTTGCTGTTTTTATCCCTTTATGCGCTAAGAAAATGCTTAATGGCGTTTTTGACGTTCTGGAAACACCAATTAGTACAACATCGGCTAATAACAGCCCTTTTACATCTTTACCATCATCATATTTAACAGCAAATTCTACTGCTTCAATTCGTTTAAAATATTCTTCATCAAGTACTTGTCGTTGACCTGGTTCAGGTTTAGGATTGCCATTAAACGTATCAATGTATGCTTGCATCATCGGCCCCATTACGTCTACCGCTCGTATATCATAACGAATTGCATCTTGCTGCATTTTAGCTCTTAGTTCAGGTTGGACGAGCGTATAAGCTATAAAGCTGTGATTGGCACGTACTTCTTGAACAATGGTTTCGATTTCTTCTTCAGATTGGATGTGACTGTACCTTTTCACTTGTACATTACTATTGGTAAATTGTCTGACCGTTGCTCGAACAACTGCCTCAGCTGTCTCCCCTACTGCATCGGAACAAACATAAATAAAAGACTTATTTTCAACCATACCTAATATCCCCCTTACATTATGCTTCTGATCCCATATCAATTAATGCTTTCACTATATTCGTTTTAGTGATACGCCCTATCACTTTATTTTTGTTGTCATCTTCTGGTTTTACAACTGGTAAGCTATCCACTTCATAATACACCATCATTTTTGCTGCATCATACACACTCTGATCTGCTGTTATGGTGTATACCTTTGGTTGCCTAGTCATCACAAGTTGGACCGGCATTGATGTCGCCTGTGGATTTCCTAATGTTACCTTTAATAAATCTTTCCGTGAAACGATACCTTGTAAATATTGATTTTCATCAACCACGATCAATGAACCCACATCGTCTAGAAAAAGGGAGATCACTGCATCATTAACGGTTGTGGTCCTTTGAACTGTTACTGCAAGACCTTGAACATCTTTCACTAAAGTATGCTTCCATACATTTTGATTATTTGTTTCACTTTTTGTTTTCGATAAAAAATAGCCGACTTTAGGTTTTGCCTCAATATGTCCGGTCATTACCAATACCGCTAAATCTGAACGAAGGGTTCCCTTACTTACACCAAGCATCTCAGCAATTTGTTCAGCAGTAATTGGTTCGTGTTTTTTTAAAATTGTCATAATTTCTGATTGCCGTTTTGTAAAATCGATCATTTTCTTCCTCCTGATTTCAAACCAAAACCTATCCTGTAATAATTCAATCATAACACATTTTTGAATAGTACAAATGAAATGTTATGTTAACTCATTGTATCTTTTATTTAATAATGAATGAAGCTACACTTCAGATTGGAGTGTAGCTTAATGAAAGAGCATTTACATCGTACGAGTCCAAACTATCATTTCTCCTTTCCCTCTATTACCCCAATAACTATAAGGAATTGCCCGCCAAGTTATCCTTTCTTGTTCTATCTTCTGATCAAATGTATATAAATTGGGGGTAGAAAGCTTTTCCCGTACACCATTGCCTTCTAAGAATGGAATACCATTGATAGTTGCATCTGATCGAGCATTTATTTTTTCAGTAAGATCAAGTTTAATGGCATGTAAATCCTCCGCATTATCTAATTCCTCTAACGCATAGACAATTGGTCCTCTCTGTAATGCAACCTTACCAGCATTTTCTCTTACTTTTGGATTTGCTCTAACCACTTTAATATCCATATTGAACGATAAAGTTATCCGATCATTATTCTCCCATAATTTATTAATAAATAGATAGCCATTCTCGATCTTGTCTAAAACTACCGTTTCTCCATTAATTTTTACCTTGACCTCATTTGACCATGAAGGCTTTCTAAAAGCTAATGTAAAGCTTGTACTTTCAGCTATTTCTATAGATATATTAACACTACCATCGCTAAGATAATCCGATTTTTGATTCAATTTAACTGGCTGTTTTTCTATTTCAAATTTAGTTTGATTACCTATATATAAATGCGTGTAAATCGTCTCGTTATCTTGAGTATATATATAATTGCCTAGCGATGTTAAAAGTCTTGCAATGTTCGGTGGACAACAAGCACAACCAAACCAACCGACCCGCTCAGAATCGACATGTTGATGGTCATGTCGATAATCTGTTACTTCTGGAACCATTTCTAACGGATTGACATAGAAATATTTTTTTCCATCCTCTGACATACCACTTAAAATACCATTATATAATGCTTTTTCCATGACATCCCCATAGTTTTGATTTGCCTCAATCTGTAACATTCTTTTTGCCCAGAAGACCAAGCCAATCGAAGCACAGGTTTCAGCATATGCCACATTATTAGGAAGATCATAATCTAAAGTGAATCGCTCACCATGGCCTTGTGATCCAATTCCACCTGTAATATACATTCTTTTTTCTACTACATTGTCCCAAAGGAGTTCTAATCGTTTTTTCCATTTTTCTGAGTCCGTATATCTTACAAGGTCTGCCATCCCAGCATACAAATAAACCGCACGAACAGCGTGTCCTTCAGCTGTATCTTGTTGATCTAATGGAGCGTGTGCTTGATGATAAGCTAGATCGAACCATTTATCATTAAAATGTAAGCCTAAAGTTGGTTCATCAAGAAAAACACTTGGTTGTTTTCCTCTTTCTTCGATAAAATATACCATCAAGTTAAAATATTTTTCTTCATGGGTTACCTCATATAATTTGACTAATGCTAATTCTAATTCGGGATGACCCGGATAAGTCTTGTACTTACCTTCTTCAGGTCCGATTACACTTATAATATAATCCACATATTTTGTCACAATTCGCAACAATGAATCTTTTTTGGTTGCTTCATAATATGCCACTGCTGCTTCAATCATATGTCCTGCACAATATAACTCATGTCCATGACAAACGTCTTTCCAACGTTTTTCAGGTTCTTTCACAGTAAAGTATGTATTGAGGTAACCATCTTCTTGCTGTGCTTTTCCGATTAATTGAATGACTTCATCAATCGTTTTTTCTAATTCTTCGTCATATTCATAGATCAAACTATAACTTGCAGCTTCTAACCATTTTGCGACATCGCTATCCTGAAAAACCATTCCCTTGAATTCACCATCAGATAAACCGGCAGCAATCCGAAAATTTTCAATCGCGTGGCTCGGAGCAGCTCCTGGAATATTATCATTTAACGCATCCCATTGATAGGGAATGATAACATCTTTGGCTAAATCTATTTTACTTTTCCAAAAATCATCTGTTATTTGAACTTGTTTTAGTGGTATGGTTTTCATCTGTGTCTGATTCATATTATCACCTCTGTTTGAAATCGCTTACTTTCGAGTATAATATATTCATATTTTAGAATCTATCATTTCGAATCACAAAGCATTACAAATTAATGCTTTTAATGTATGATTGTTAATAACGTTTTCACAAGGAGAATAATACATATGAATCTTAAACCAAAAACGAATTATTTTTTACTTTTATTTGTTATCTTTGGTGGTTTTTTAATTTTTGGGGTTTCCGAGAATATTAAAGGGCCAGCTATACCTGATATGCAAAATGAATTATCTCTTAGCGACGGGACACTAGGAGTGTTATTAGCTATTAATGCATTTGGATTTTTACTCGCATGTACGTATACATCTTGGTTAATTGCGAAGATCGGTGCTAAAGCCACGAGCATTCTAACCTTTCTACTAATGGCGATTTCTGGAGTATTCATCTATTTTTCTACTAATTTCGCTTCTCTAGTAGGGGCTTACTTTTTATTATATATTGGAAATGGAATGCTCGAGATTGGTTTAGCGATCATTGCCGCACGATTATTCACTAAAAATACTGGAACAATGCTTAATTTGTCCCATTTCTTTTATGGACTTGGTTCAACGGTTGCACCAATTGTAGCTGCCCAAATGATGGGTTGGGAAATCTCCTCTACTGTGCTTGGCTGGCGTGGGATGTATATGATTATGCTATCCTTATCGATTTTACCAATTATACCTGTTGTATTAAGCCGTTTCCCTAAAGATGAGGGAGCTGAAGAGGAAGACCGTACTTCTATAAAAAAATTAACACGTGATCCGATTGCATGGCTCATTGTATTTGCATTAACCATGGGGGTCACTGCGGAACTTGGAATCGCAGCATGGCTTGTTAACTATCTGGTAAAAGTAAGTGAATGGTCGATTGCTGAAGCTTCTGGAATGTTATCGATCTTTTTCTTTTCGTTTATGTTAGCAAGACTTTTATTAGGACCTGTAACAGATAAATTTGGATACGCTATCTCGATTATTGTATTTTCGATATTTGCCGGGGTATTTAGTATGATTCCAATTTTTACTGGTGATCAATATGCTATTCTATTTGCCATCGCTGGTTTTGGAATTGGTCCGATTTATCCTACGATGATGGCGTTAATTGCTAAAAAGTACACGAAAGGAACAGATACCGCGATTACCTTTACCGTAGTGTTAATTGGGATTGGAGGTGTGGTAACGAATTTATTGATTGGATATATTATTGAATGGGTTACCAATCTATCTTTTGGTGTTTCATTTGAGGAAAGTAATAGAATCGGTATGCAAGCAGGCTATTTCTTTATCGCATTCACCGCTATACTATGCGCCTTAGCTACCTGGGAGATATATCGGAGATTAAAAAAAGAAGGGAATATTTTATAGTGGACAAATCGAGATTATAGATTTCGTTTAAAATGAAAGTATTTTTTCTTCACAGGAATTTACTCGCGCTTAACGGGAATCCTCTTCTTCTAGACAGGAATTTTCATCGGCTTCACGGGAAAAAAGCATAATTCCCGTCTAGCGAACAACACTTCCCGTGAAGAAACTATAAACAAATACTTCACAGTTTCACTCCATTCATAATAAAAAAAGCATGGAATTATCCATGCTTTTTCATTATTGTGTTAATCCTTCAATTTCAATTTCTTCGACTGTGGCGGTCCCGTTGTCTAAGGTTTGAACTTCCGCTCTAATGGTATCTCCTTTTTCTAAAAAGATCGATAGTGGTGAAGAACTAGCATTAACCGTATAAATCGTTTGATCACCATTTAATAAAAACTGCACGACCTGTCCTTGCTCAGTTGATGTCACCAAGACTCGATCTATTTCACCCGACCTTGTCTCCAACTCTGCGTCATCCGTAGCACCGACATTACCTGGTCTTTGTAATAATGCCATTCGATATGCATCTAAGGTCTGATTAGCCGTATCTCCAAATACAACAAAATCAGAATCATTTGCTTTTATATAGGCGTATTGTTTGTGTAATCCATTAGGATCTAGTACATTAACTACCCAGGTCGGATTGCCATCAATATTATATAATACTGGCATGTATCCTTCCCATTTCTTCTCAGGAAACTCCTTATTTACAATCTGTTTAGCACCTTCACTATCCATTATTCCATTATTTTTTTCTCCACCATAATAGGTTAGTTCCCCAGTACGGGCGTGAATTAAGGTATAACCCAATGCAGAATCAATATTTTCCTTAGGTGACGTCAAGTCTGTAAAATAGAACATCTCCCCATTCTCATCAAAAATTGGGGTAACTTCGGACTCTGAACCAGATGCATTTGGTATTTTAACATCTCTTTTTCCAAAAACACTATTTAACCAACCATGTATATACTTACCAAAATAATTGTTTTCTGTTGTAGCCATTTCTGAACTTACCGATCCTTCGATAAAATCAGGTGCTTGATCGGTTTCAAACATCTCCATCTCCCCTGAAGTTGGATCAATTACAACGACTTTTAATGCTTCTAGATTTGGTTTATTGGTAACATGCATTGGGCGATAAATAGTTTGAACATACCATGGCTTTCCATCATCGTCGATTTCAATTTGAGCATCACCACTTTGAATATATTGTGGATACTGATTATAGATCACCCGTTTTACATATTTATGAAAATAGCTGGAGTTTGTATACTGCATCGCACTCTCATGAAATTCTGGTTGGGCATTTACATTTGTTGCAGAGATCGTAAAATAACCTGCTGTTTCTTTTCCACGAACAAACTTCCAGAAACCTGCAAACTCTACTGGTGCTACATAGACAATTTCTTGATCGACTTTTTGCACTTGTAATTTACCTAAATCATAAAATTGCGGATTTGGTACAACACTCATTGCTTTCTGAATTTTATTTCGTGCAAACTCAGGCGCCACTGTAATTGGCGTTTCATCTTTTGTTAATGGTTTTGCTTCCTCTTCTTCTGTTACAGAAATCGATTGATGTGCTTCATCTAAGGTAGTAAAACCTAATACAATTACGACGATTACTGCGATAAAAGCAAGACTAAAAAAGCCAATTATTGGTTTCATTACCCTTGTTTCTACTTTTTTCCCTGGCTGAATCACATAAAGAAACAGCGGTAAAAAGATCACGGCTACTACCAGATTAGCGATTAACATATTTGGCACAGATACTGCTGGTAAAGCAAAATAAAATATAATTCCAGTAGTAAGGTAACCCACGACAAATATAAATAAACCGTGTTTCATTACGCGAGTAGCATTTAGTTTTGAAATGCTTACGGTTAGAATTACACCTACTACATATAAAATCATTGCGATTAATGTTGCGATTAATACACCTAACATTTTTTATCCCCCTTGTTTTTCTCTACTACTACTTACGAATGAGGGTAAAAAAGGTTTCAATTATTTGATTTCATCTTCTGTTAAACGAAAAATATGTACTATTTTACCTCCACCAGAACCTCCTGAGTTACCCGAAAAATAGTTGTCAACAGATAATATTTGATCTTGACTGTCATAAGGAACCCATCCTACATTTATTTCTGGTGGTTGTGACTGAAAATGAAACATTTCATTTGTACTCGTTGGTTCATGTGGTTGAAACTCAAAAATTACTTTATCCCAAACTGAAGGTAATGGCTTCATACCATATACTTCTTTTGATACATTAAGTTTTTCCGTCATATCAATCTCCGGATGATAAAAATCATTTCCATTTGTTATGCCGTACTCTCTCTCCCGTTGTCCTAGTAAATCGACATACTCCAAGCTATCATTCGGCTTAACATTCCATATAAGATAATTTTGATCATCCACTTTCCAAATCGTATATGCCCCCATTGCATTATGACCAATGCTTTGCCATTCTGCTTCCTTCCATTGCCAAAAAGCTAATGCATATTTATCTGTCTCTGAGATGAAAGGAATAACGACATGGGCATCGTCTAAATAGATCGTTTCTTGTATTTTCTTTACGTTCATTTGATGATACTCTTTTATTTGGTTTTTGATTGTTTGTTTTGATAAAAATGTATCAGGATTTGCATAAAATTTACTGATGCCAAACCAAATCAGAGCAATCACGATGATCACTGCTAGGATGACTCCTATTTTTTTATATGCCATTGATCTGTCACTCCCATAGGCGCTTTTCAGTAGTAAAATAATATTGTTTTTCAGGTGAAGAAACCAGCATCCCTTTCCCATCTTTTTCTAGGTAAATGACAGGTATTATACCACTACCCCACTTTGGATTTATTCCATCTAAAATATAGGGAAACTGTTCTGTATGGCCTTGATCTAATTGTGAAAAGTTATTAATATCTAAATCTTTTACTTCAGCAGTTTCCAAGGCATCCATGAACTGCTCCTTATCGATCGTTTTATTCGAAAGATTCCCATAAGTCGTAATGATATCCGCATTCTCCACATCGGCAATATAGGTATCAATCTCATCTAATGGATAAATGATAGGTTGCAATACAAGAGAAATAAGGTTCGATAATAAAAATAGAAAACTTGCGGCATAACCTAACCATGCAAAAGGACGAACTCGTTGCCAGCGCTCTGGATCATTTCGCAAAAGAAAGTAAATAATCCAAACGCCTAGTGGCAGAATCGGCAGGGTCCATTGATTCTGTCCCGATGATTGCCAATTAAAATCAACCGTAAATAATCCTACTAATATAAGCAAAATTACTTTCCATATCGCCATGTGCTCTTGTTTTTTTCGATAAATATTAACAGCGGCAAAAGCAATGATCATCCATACTGGAATGATCGATACTAATGCGATAAGATCTATGTGAAACTGCACGTTTACCACTCCTCTTTATCACGATGTCGATCACTCTAATGGCACATATCCTGTTCGATCAACTATTTCTTGACCTAGTTCTGTTTGAATCCAATCGATTAACTTTTCAACATTTTCACTTTTTGTTCTTCTAGTTACTGCATAAAACTCAGCTATCACTGGATATTTTTCATTTTGGATATTTTCTTTCGATGGTTCTACTTCATTAATAGCTATATGTTTAATCTCACCATTCTCAACCATCTCTTGTGAGAAAAAGCGAAATGAAAAACCTATCGCATTTTTATGGTTTTGGTAATTAGACGTTTCTCTAATAATTCCGCCCATGCCAGAAACAATTTCATCAGCAGGGGGTTCCATTAATTCTCTGTTTTCCATAAATCGAATTAATGCCGATTGGCTACCACTACCTTCTGGACGCTGAAAAGCACGAATTTCTTCATTATTTCCTCCGACCTCTTGCCAATTTGTGACTTCACCTGAATAAATCGCTTGAATTTGCTCTATTGTTAAAGAATCTACTGGATTGTTTTTGTTAACAAAAAAGACAAACGCTTCTTTCCCAATCGGGGTTAATTCTATGTCAACATTTATCGAGTCTGCATATTCATATTGTTTTTCTGAAGGTTCTGCCATAAAAGCTATATCGGCATCACTATGTATTACGTTTTTAAATGCATTAGATGTTTGACTTGATATGACTTCACTCTCATCTAAATTATAAGTTTTTTCAGGATAGACAGCCTGAGCAAATCCTGCATATACTGGATATAATGCCGTAGCACCATCTAATTGTGGTAAGTCATCTGTTAATTGTAGTGTCGACTCTTCTTCTAACCTGATTGCCCTTGTGTCTTCTTGAAAAGGTTGGTATTCGGACAAGTCGACGTCCTGAGTGCTTACAATTTCAAGACTTTTTAAATAATATTGATAGCCTTCATAGGAACCCATAGTAATAATCGCTATTACTAAAAAAGATATACTGAACAATTTTGTTCCTTTCTCTTTCCACTTATCGTAGATTGCTAGAATTATGATCACGATTAGACCCAAGCTCAAAATCGGAATATATACACCGTAAAATTGCTGATCTTTTCCTAATAATGCAATAATCCATAAAAACAGTCCCGCAACGCCAATCCCAATAACAATCAATATGCTTGCAAATAACCTCATTATTTCACCTCAATAATTGGAATAGTTCTAATCACATAGTACCATAAGTAAAGAGGTTGTTTGAAGTTATTTCCATAAGAAAAACTCATCACTCGCCACGTCTTTTAGCGAGTGACGAAGTTTTTCTATTACTTAGTTCATTTGAAATTTTACCTTCGCTGAAATTTTATGATTTCCTAGCGTAAAAAATAAAAAGATAGAGCCTTGGCCCTATCTTTCAAAATCTATAAACTCTTGTTTTTCATTTATAAGTAAGGATGTTTCTTTCGGTTTTGTTCCAACTATTTTTTCACCATTCCGATAAGATGCAATCACTTCTGCTTGCTTACGAACCGCATCGTACTCATTCGTTGCATTTAAAATAATAAAATTGGCTGGCTTACCAATCTCGATGCCATATTGATCCTGAATATCTAAGGTTATCGCACTGTTACCTGTAATAAAATCAAAAGCATCGATGATTTGGTTATATCCCATTAAATGCGTCACATGAATTCCCATATGTAAGACTTGTAACATACTGCCTGTTCCTAACGGGTACCATGGATCGAAAATATCATCATGGCCGAAACAGACATTTAAACCAGCCTCAGACAATTCTTTTACACGGGTAATACCACGTCGCTTTGGATAATCGTCAAAACGGCCTTGTAAATGAATATTAACTAGTGGATTCGCAACAAAATTAATTTCAGACAAACCGAGAATTTTCATTAATTTTGATACATAGGCTCCGTTATACGAATGCATTGCTGTCGTATGACTTGCTGTTACTTTGCTACCTAAGCCTCGTTTGTATGCTTCAGCAGCTACTACTTCGACAAATCGTGATTGCTCATCATCAATTTCATCACAATGAATATCAACTAACTTGTCATACTTCTCAGCTAAATCAAAAGCAATTTTCATAGACTCCACACCGTATTCCCGAGTGAATTCAAAATGCGGAATCCCTCCAACAACATCTGCTCCAAGTTTCAATGCCTCTTCCACTAACTCTGTACCATTCGGATAAGATAAATAGCCATCTTGCGGAAAAGCTACAAGCTGAAGGTCCACATATTCTTTTAACTCATCCTTAACTTCTAACAAAGCTTTCATTGCGGTTAAAGATGGATCACAGACATCAACGTGTGTACGAACATGTTGAATACCTTGAGCGATTTGCCATTTTAATGCTTTTGTTGCTCGTTCTTTGACATCTTCTATTGTCAGAGTCTTTTTTCGTTCTGCCCAAGTTGATATACCTTCAAAAAGGGTTCCACTTTCATTCCATTTTGGCTCACCTGCTGTAAGAGTGGTGTCCAGATGACAATGTGGTTCAATAAAAGGGGCACTCACTAGTTTTCCTTCCACATCGATCGCACCTTCGACAGGCTGTGCTTGCTCGATTTTGGTGAATTTACCTTTTTCGATATAAATATTAAATAAGCCTTCTTGTTTTGGTAGTGCTGCGTTTTGAATAATCAATTCTATACCTCTTTTCCAAGTGTCAAACTTTTCTCCGTTGTAAAAACTTTTTCTGTTAAAAGTGTTAGTCCTACATATAACACAACTGCGCCGATAATTCCATTCAGAGGTGGAATTCCTGATAGATATTGTGCTGCGGCAAAGCCACCGCCCCAGGCTACAATTGCAGGCCAACGTACGGCTTGAAAGCTCATATCTTCCAATTTCGGATATTTACCTTTTTTCATAATGAAAAAGTCTGCTAACAGAATCGCTCCAATTGGTGGTAAAGCTGCACCTAAAAGGGTTAACCATCCAACAAAATTGTTATATAACCACATCGCAAAAATCGTACCTACGATGCCATTAAAGATAACGACTTTACTCTTTTTAATTTTTGTAATATTAGAAAACCCTAAACCTGAAGCATATAAGGAATTATCATTTGTCGTCCAGATATTTAACCCTAATACAATGATGGCCGGTACAACCAATCCTTGAACAAACATAACTTCGGATATATCGCCAAGACCTGTTGCAATCGAACCAACTGCCCCGAATAAAAACATTAGTGAATTTCCGATAAAAAATGCGATCAGAGTAGTGACAACTGCTGTTTTTTTCGTTTTCGCAAAACGAGCAAAGTCAGGCGTTAATGTACCACCACTGGCAAAGGATCCAACACAAATCGTCAATGCAGCTGCGAGTCCTAATGATGCCTCTGGTTCATAAGCGAATAATCCAGCTAAACCACCAAGATCATCGACTGCTATTCCGACTGATATACTTCCTAAGATCGCTATTGCCGGAACTGCGATAAAACTTAAGATCGCTAAAGCTTTCATTCCAAAAAATGCAGAGAAAGTCATAACAATCCCGGAGACGATGATCAACGTGGTCATATCGATTCCTGTTACCTTATTAACTGGTACAGCAAACATTGCTAAACCTACTCCAAACCAACCAACTTGAGTGGCTCCCAGTAAAAATGATGCTAAATAAGAACCTTTTTCTCCGAAAGCGTAGCGTGCTAATAAATGTGTGGATAAGCCTGTTTTTGCTGCAATATAAGCTAGTCCACCTGTATATAAACCTAAGATTAAGTTACCTAATAAGACCATCCAAATAAATTCTTGCATCGTTAAACCTAAACCTAACTCTCCACCTGATAGCATGCTTGCCGAGAAGAATGTAAAACCTAACATGACGACAAACATTTTCCAAAAACCATTTCTGTGTGATTTAGGTACTGCTTGTAATGAAAATTCTTTATCCATTTAAAATCTCCCCTTGTCTGTTTGACTGGCACCTGTTGAGCAAGTCACTTTATTGTAAGAACAACTGAGCTAATCGACTACTAGATTGTAAGATTACCTGTCAACATTCTGAACAATAAAAAAACTCCTTGCCCAACTGACAAGAAGTTTCAGACAAAAGGGTACAAATCGTCCATAGACGTATCCCTTCTGCAATCCGTTGTCCTTGTCAGCCTCACGGGACTGAATTAAAGGTACCAATATTTGATTGAAATTATTATCTCAAGATTGAAAGAGTTTGTCAATATTTCTTATGTTGTTTTAATTAAGAAATTTTAACAAAAGTGATCTCGTTTAAGCTTATTTCAAAGGAGTTAATACTTTTTCCACGAAACCTACTCTTGCTGCTGTTCACTTTTCATGCTATCTTCGCTTTTTCCGTGAAATTTCCTCTTGTTTCGGTCCACTTTTCATGCAATCCTTGCTTTTTCCATGAAATCTCCTCGTGCTCCTGTTCACTTTTCATGCTATCTCCGCTTTTTCCGTGAAATTCCCTCTTGTTTCGGTCCACTTTTCATGCAATCCTTGCTTTTTCCATGAAATCTCCTCGTGCCCTCTCCACTTTTCATGCTATCTCTGCTTTTTCCATAAAAAAAGAATATTATTCTATCGGTATATAATAAGCTCCCTTTGTATTTCCTTGTAAACTAAGATACTTTTTTAAAATGTAACGCATTCTTTGGTTGGATATAGGTAAATCACACCATTCCTGCATCTTCTCTATAGTTATTCGTTCTTTCGGAAAAAGCAGCGTGTATTCTTTAAGATTACGTAAAACACTATCATGAACGAATTCACGATTGCTACAAGAAGAACAAAATGTTTGCTTTCCTTTCACTACATTTAAAAATTGGCGACATGAAATACAGGGTATACCTTTTTTCAACTGATCATAATTATAATTAACGATATTAATATATGATGATTGCTTTAATTGGATGGATTCTAGCCGTTTTGCTAATTGGGGAAATTTATGATTTAAAGAAACATGTTGCTGGAATTGTTTGAAATAGCGATTTATTTGTGTAGGTAAAAGAATATTATTATTTCTGGAAGCCTGAAAAATAGTACATTCGGAATTGATGAAGACAACCTTAGATTCAAGATGATAGTGGTAGCCTAGAGACTTTAGTAATTGTCTTAAAAGTGACTCACTTCTTTTCAGTTGGATGAGAGGATCATCGATCTCCTGTCCTGTTTCCTTATACAGCTTTTCGTTTTCGTAATAGAAATCTCCAGAGTAGTTTTTCACTTCGAACATATATATGCAGTCTTTGTAAAACAATAGATGATCCAGTTGGAATATTCGGTTATTTTTAGAGAGCCAAACATCTCTGAGGACTATAGAATCGCATGATAATTCCTCAAGATAGGAGTCAAACAGAATTTCACCTTGATAACCTCGCCATAAATTTTTATAGGTAAGCAATTCTTGTTGCGTAAGGGTTTTGCGGTTTAATAAATACTCAAACAAGAGCAGTTCCGTTGGCTTTTTTCGTTTATTCAAATACATCACTCCTTTTTTACAACTATATTTTACCCTACTAAAAGTAACTTGGCTAGAAAAGGCTTCCATCTTTGAACTGAAAGCCTAATATATTTCTTGTAACCAATTTTGTAAAGAACTATTCTTTCTTATATCTTCAACTTCTTTTTGCTCAATAATCTGGCCATCTTTCAAAACGATAACCTCATCTAAAATGGCTTCGACTTCTAATAATTCGTGCGTTGTTATAATTAGCGATTGCATTTCCAGATCGATAAATTGAATAATTCCTTTTATAATTTTTTCCTTCACCATCGGATCAAGACCTGCTAGAGGTTCATCCAATACTAAAAAAGGGGCTTCTCTAGCAATTGTTACTGCAATTTTCACACGGCCTACTTGCCCTTTTGAAAGATATTTAATTTTTTCTTTGCGGTTTAAATCAAAAAAATCAATTAAACCCTCCGCTCGCTCCCGATTAAAATCGGAATATTGGGTCTGATAAAAATCGATCAACTGTGCGATCGAAAAATAATCAAAAAAATAGGATTGATCAGGACTATAGGAAATATATTGACTTGGATCTTTAGCAATATTCCTACTTCCCTGACTGGGATGTAATAATCCTGTCACTATTTTTAGCAGGGTTGTTTTTCCACTACCATTTTCACCAATAATGCCAACAATTTTCCCAGTATCAATGGCAAATGTACAATCTTTTAACACGGTTTTAAACATTCTTTTTTTACGTACATTCTCAACTTTAAGCATCTTCTTCCCCCTCCTTTAGACTTTGGAAAATTTCTGCTTTGCTAAATCCTAAAGCTTCCATATCAGAAAAAAATTGCTTGATATATCGCCTTTTAAAATCCGTTCTAACCTGTTCGATAAGCTCTTTATCTTCTGTCACAAACGTTCCTTGTCCTCTTTTTGTTATCGTTACTTCTCGTATATCTAATTCCCGATAGACTCTCTGAATCGTATTGGGATTGACACCGACATCGACTGCCAATTCCCTTACGGATGGTAATTTATCGCCAGCTTGTCTGTTGCCACTAACTATTTCCTGCATTATCTGATCGACAACTTGTAAATAGATTGGCTTATCTCGTTGAAATTGTGGCGTCATAGTCATACCTCCACTTTTGTTACAAGAAGCCAAGTTGTAAAACGATAAAAAACATACAAAATGATAAAAAACACTAGCATCATACTAACAGACAATTGATTATCTACTATAAATATTGTAAACGGGACATCAATTAGGGAACCGACTTTCACCGACCACCAATTAGCTATAAATGATAAATTTGTTATGATTATGTCAAATAGCTTTAGCAACAGATTAAATGTTACGATAAGTGCGACTAGACTTAATACAAAGCCAATTTTTTCTCTAAACCATTGATGCAGGACCCATGCAATATAAACAGCGACAGTAGAGATGATGGAGATAATCGAGATAAAAATAAATATAATCAATAATACCTTCATTGTTTCTAGTAAGGATATACTCAACCAGCCGAACCATTTAAAAAGGATAGCTAAACTTACCATCATAAAAAAGGATACTCCTGTTAACATAGCCCCGTGTAAAAATTTGATATGTATTTGTTTGACAATTTTCTGCTTCGAAAATAAAAACATCGACAATTGATGTTTTTCCATATTGAGACTAAATAATACAGTAGCTGGGGGAATTATAAAACTAAACGTCGCCAACTCCACAATATAAATTTCATCTATATTTGTGGTCCTCTGGTAAATCATGAAACCAGCTAATATAAAGAAAATAAATGCAAGAACCATTTGATACCCACTCATCATCGTCATTTCCTTTTTCCATAGACCTCGATAAATTGACATACGATCGCTCCTTGTATTAGTGTACTATCCAAATAGTACACTAATGTTTTAAAAGTTACAAATAAAAAACTACCTCTCTGATGAGTAAGTAGTTCCGATACAAAGGAGAAAATGTTAAATAACAGTAAATCGAACTCATTTCACTTCCTTTTTATGTCATCAACTCTTTAGGACACGGGTTAATAATTATGAAATTTACTCACTTAAATACATTTTTTCTTCAAATAACTCCTCCAATTCTTGTGAAAGTATATTGCCGATAGTTCAAGTGCAACATTTCACAATTTACATCAAACAGTGTAATCATAGGTAAGACAAATATTATTTGGAACAAAGAAAAAAGAAGCTAAATTGCTCCTTATTGTTTTTCAATATGCGTTTAAATCTTTAAGTTCATCTGTTTTTTCATCAATATGTTTTTCGACACTTTCAAAGTATGGTCCAAAGATAAGATTACCTTTGATACTCGAAACGTCTTCTTTTAGTTCTTGCTGTCCTTCTTTAAGTTCTTTTAATTCATTGAGAATTAATTTTAAAGTTTCCTCCATTAAAATCACATCGAATTCTTTTTCATATTATAACACGAATAAGTTAATATGAATTATTCTAATCAAATTTCTCTTCGCAATATCTGTCTAAGGTAAAATAACAAAATGAATTTAACATTCGAAAATTTAGTCATAACAAAAGAAAAGGTACAACCCTGGTGTTGAATATTCGCCCCACGTTTGTTGAAGAACAAATATATTAGTGCTTAACATTTCTCTCGGTTCAAGACTTTATTACCGATTCCCAAGCTAAAACGAACTCTTCTATTGTTGAATATCTGTCTTTTGTGTCTTTTTGAACTGCCTTCATTGCTATCTGATAAAGTTCTTGTCCCGCTTCCCACTTTGAAATTGAACGGTCAAGTTCTCCCCCTAAAAGACCAAATGCTATTGCTCCCATATTATACACATTGGTTTTTCCATCAATTTTAGCACCTAATTCAAATTCTTCTGGTGACATAAATCTCGAAGAACCCCATAGCCTCCCCATTGTATTGATGAATGGTTTTTTCTTATATAAATCAATGTCGCAAATCTTTGTTAGATTATTTCTAAAGTCATATAAAATACTCCCGTCATAGAAATCAACTGCTACATAGTTATTCCTTTCCACATGACGATGGAACTCTAATATACTCTTAAATGACTTTAAACGTCGTTCAATTGGTAATTGCTTGAATCGATAAAAAGGAGACTCAGGGTGTGTGTATTTATGCGGTGGTGGAAATGACCAGTGGGGGTGAAGACAGTCACCTTCAAACCACTCAAAGACTAATACATATCCTTTCTCGACTTCAAAATGCTCTAGCAAATTTATCAAGTGTTTATGTTGCAAGTCTTCAAAAATAAAAATTGAATTCTTTAATGTCGTTATCGCATCTTTTGGTTGTCCTGTATATTCTTTTGTTTTTGCACCAGCATACTTCACAAACTTTTTTATCCCGTCTTTTTCAATTCCGAAACATATATTTCCTGAGTCTTGTTGATCAAAAACTCTAAACACTTCTCCCATATTTGTTAGCCATTTGAAGTTATGTTTTTCTTGTAATTGAAAAGTTACGTTATCCAGACTGATAAATTGCAATTCACCCATTTAAAACCTCCATTTTATGTATAATGACATATTTTATTTCATATTGTAGAATTTCTTCCACTAACCTGCTCCGTCAATGAAGAAATTCACTTCACAACCTCTACATTTATTTTAACATAAAATTACATTTACTTACTTAGTTAATAAAAATCAACAGACCAAATCACCTACGATTTGGTCTGTTATAAATTTGCTATTTTGACTATTTCACCACTTACTTATTTCAAGAGAAAGTTTTACTATTCATATCTCGTTACATCCACTTGATCCAATATCATATCATTCAATTTTTCATTAACAACTAATTGAAACCTATGCAGTTGTTCCCGTTGTTGTGCATTGGCACTATTCATGACTCGATCAATACTCTGAGATAACTTTTCCAATTCTAAATGGGCATTTGTATAGTCTTCATTTAGTGTAAACTGACTACGATTGGACATATCTAATTGCTCTTCTGCTTGTTGAATAATATGTTGACCTTCGATAAGTAAGTTTTCGATCGAATCTCTAGTGGTCATAATCATCACCTCATGCTTAGTGTGAAACAAGCAAAGAAATTCATACACATTCGCATAATAATTTGCTAAAATAAATTTTGATTATAAGCTATTTAAGGAGTCCTACTAAAATGAAATCAATTATTGCTTTTTCTCATCAATTATTAAAAGATATCATTCAAAATGGTGATGTGGTCATAGATGCAACCTGTGGGAATGGAAATGATACGGCCTTTTTAAGTAGATTAGTTGGAAAAACCGGAAAAGTATACGCCTTTGATATTCAAAAACAGGCAATTGAAAAGACGCAAGTATTATTAGAAAAAAATAATATAGAAAATGTCGAATTGATCCATGCTGGCCATGAACAAGTTTCGCATTATATACAGGATCAGACGATAACAGGTGCGATATTTAATTTAGGCTATTTACCACACGGTGATCCTTCGATCATTACTGTGCCGGAAACAACGATTCATGCAATTTCATCAATGTTAGCTTTACTAAAAAAACGCGGACGAATTGTGATCGGCATTTATCATGGTCATTTAGGCGGGACAACAGAGAAAAATGAAGTATTAGCTTATTGTGAGCAGTTAGATCAAAAAAAATATCAAGTATTGCAATATCAATTTATTAATCAAACCAATAAGCCGCCTTTTATTGTGGCAATTGAAAAGAAATAATGATCAGATCTACAGGTTGTTACTTACTGGCAAGCTAAATTCACCTGTCTATCCCTCTACCATTGCCTGATAAACGAGTATTTCACCATCTTTTTCTACTAAAACTGTAAATGGTGCAGCATCTTTTTCGTATTCTTGTCCTTCTTTTATATATACTGCTGTTCTCTTTGGCAAGATCGTAGCGAAGTAATCAAGATAAAACCATTTCCGCTTTGTTTGTTTTCTTATTTCGCCTATTTTATCACCTAATAGATATTCTTGCTCTTTTATCCACTCATTATCTGTCACATTAGAGTAAATTAAACCATCTATCTGTATAATATCAGCGTCTGAATTAGCTTTTAGTATATCTCTTGCAGTTGGATTACCGATCGCACTGGAATTTGCCGACGCGATTAGTACAATGACCAAACATACAATGGACGAAAAGATAAATAGCTTTACTTTCATAGTTCGCTCTCTCCTGTAGATTAGTTAATCTCTATAATGTAGACGTATATCTATCCTAAAAGTTACAATACTCCTATTTAGACTGAATCATTTATTAATGATAAGCTAAATACATAACTTTTATGGGAGGATGACATGTGATGAGCAATGTTACTTCAACACTTACCATGCAGAAAGCTTACTTCGCTACTGGAACAACAAAAGATATCTCGTTTCGTAAACAAGCATTAATAAAGTTAAGAAAAGCGATCCAAAAAAACGAAAAAGAGATTATCGCTGCTCTTCATCAAGATTTAAACAAATCAGAGACAGAGGCTTTCACAACGGAAATCGGGATCTTATATAGTGAAATTGATTTTAACCTCAAACACATAGATGGATGGGCAAAAAAGAAAAAAGTCAAAACAGCGGTGACACATGCTGGCTCCAGTAGCTATATTTATCCCGAACCTTATGGTGTAGCTTTGATTATCGCACCATGGAATTATCCTTTCCATCTTGCGATTGCACCATTGATTGGAGCAATTGCTGCAGGCAACTGTGCCGTCATTAAACCTTCTGAATTAACACCAGCTACCTCTTCACTACTAAATCAATTAATAGCGAAAAATTTTGCAGAAGAATATATAACAGTAATCGAAGGTGCAGTTGAAACAAGTCAATCACTGTTAGCAGAAAACTTTAATTATATCTTTTTCACCGGGAGTGTGCCAGTCGGAAAAATCGTCATGGAAGCAGCAGCGAAACATCTTACCCCAGTTACATTAGAGCTTGGTGGTAAAAGTCCAGCGATCGTTGACAAAGATGCCAATCTAACATTAGCAGCTAAGCGTATTGCCTGGGGGAAATTTACGAATGCAGGACAAACCTGTGTAGCACCTGATTATTTATATGTGCACAGTGATATAAAAGCAAGCTTTCTCTCAGCGCTTAAACAAGAGATTCAGACCATGTACGGGGAACACCCTATAGAGAATAAGGATTTTGTTAAGATTGTGAATGAAAAACATTTTGACAGATTATCACCGTTTTTAGCAAATGGCGATACAATATTAGGTGGTAAAAAAGATCGACAACAATTAAAAATAGAGCCTACCCTGCTTACTAACATTAATTGGGAAGATCCTGTTATGAAAGACGAAATTTTCGGACCAATTTTACCAATCTTAGAATATCAAAATATAGAAGAAGTCATATCAGGTATTCAAAATCATCCTAATCCATTGGCATTTTACTTTTTCTCTGAAAATGATCGTTTAGCAGAAAAGATGATTGAAGAAGTTTCTTTCGGTGGCGGGTGTATTAATGATACCTTATATCACTTGGCCTCTCCCTATTTACCTTTTGGTGGTATTGGAAACAGTGGGATGGGTGCCTATCACGGCAAAGAAAGCTTTCTTACTTTTTCTCACCAAAAAAGTTTACTTAAACAAACAACCAAGTTTGATATTCCTTTCCGTTATCCACATGTTAAAAATGGTTTGAAATTAATGAAAAGATTTTTGAAGTAAATAAAAGCCCCCGATCGAATCATGATTTAGATTTGATCGGGGACTTTTATTGTTTTTTACGACTTAATAACGACCGGCTAATCGATTGTATACCTTGATATTCCAATGGAAAAATTGCGATTTTCGACCACTTGCTTTAATCAATCTTTTAACAGTCGATTGAAATTGACGCATTTTTCGCACTTTAGGATCGGCCAAATATAATCCGATTAAGCCATGTTGAATCATTTCATGGAATTTTTTATTCGGTAACGTTTGGACATGCTTATTCGTTTGCTCGACAAAATAAAGGAGTCGCTTTTCTAATTCTAGTTCGTCTTGATAATAGTTACAGAAATTCAAGTCGCCTTCTGCTTCATCCTCATCTTGATCAATAAAGTAATCCAGCATAATATGTAAGCCCTGTAAGAAAGGGAAATAGCTCTCGAATACGTTATCTGCTAGTTCGATAGTCATCTGATTATTTAAGCCATAGGAAACCATGCAAAAAACACCTAATGTCGAACCAGTACAAGCAGAAAATTCATACCATTCAAGCATCGGCCATTGCCGTTGATGCTCCTTAAACCATTTTTCTAATCTTGGTATCCGTTCACTATGTGTGACATGTTTATGTACTTGTAAATCACTATACAAGTTTTCTAATTGAATCATATGTTTTTGGAAAAGGGAGTAATTCGGAATATCACGAAGCACGTCTTGACATGTTCGGACTAAGTCTGTTAAATATCCTTCATCTGCTTGTTCTTCCCGATATTGATAATAGTTTTTCACTCCAGTTTCAGGCGTTAACGCATCCTCCATTGATTGATGAAGCATTCTAAAATCAGTCGGATCTAATGAGGTACTGCGGTCACATAAATTATCCAAATAGTCACTAATAGTCTGATAGGCAACAATGAAACGAATTGCCTTCTTCCATTCCTCACCTGCTAACAGACTATAGACACCGCCACCTTGACAGTGAAATTTTTTATCTTGAATACTAGCTAAAGCTTGAGTACGTAATTCTTCGTTCGTAATCTTTGATGCGCGTTCTTTCCAATAATTCAGCTCTAACTTCACTTGTGGAAATATTTTTTGGTATACATTTTTCATTAAAAATGGTGCATTTGTTGGGATTTGTAGTGTCACCTTTTTTCCCTCACTTTATATTTCTTATGGTATCATAAAGATAACTAGATACTAGGAGGTTAACATAGATGATATATGATTATAAAGGAAAAACCCCTGCGATTGATCAAGCTGCTTATATAGCACCAGATACTGTGATCACAGGTGATGTCGAAATTGGTGCCTACAGTAGTGTCTGGTTTAAAACAGTGATTCGTGGTGATGTCGCTCCCGTAAAAATTGGTGCTTACTCAAATATTCAAGATTTATCACTTTTACATCAAAGTCCTGATTTACCATTAATCGTTGAAGATAATGTTACGGTAGGACATCAAGTAACACTTCATTCAGCCATCATCCGCAAAAATGCCTTGGTTGGCATGGGTTCCATTATTTTAGACGGAGCAGAAGTTGGCGAAGGTGCTTTCGTTGGCGCAGGAAGCCTAGTACCTCCAGGGAAAAAAATTCCGCCACACACACTTGCTTTCGGTCGCCCTGCAAAAGTAGTTCGGGATTTAACAGAAGAAGATGTAGCAGAAATGAAACGAATCCAACAAGACTATGTTGATAAAGGGCAAGCATACAAAGCGAAATTATGATCGGTGGGGCAATACACCCACCGATCATAAGCGACAAACTCACCCTATTTTTTAAAATTTAAAGTTAAAGTGTTAGTGAATATAAGCAGGGTTATACGACATAACTTTGGTAGCAATTTTGATAAGGTATATGTGCGTGATAACCGCTCCGGCTTGCCCACTCCCCTTTCCATGGGGGTTTTCCTTCAGCTAACTTTTCCAAGCAAAAACCGCATGGAAAAGTGGAGCTTCAGAAAAAACGAGTCCCATAGGAGTTGGAGTGGCCGCCTACGCTCAATGAGATTCTACAATTTTTGCAAATGCTTTTATTTGGGATTATTTCTAAAATATTTACCACAAAAGATTGTGATTATAGCAAAAATGCACTCTCTTGCTTTAGTTGTAGAGTATAAAAAAAGCGCAGGCGTCCGCTTCCACTCCTGCGGGAAGTTTTTATCCGAAGATCCACTTTTTAAGCGCACTTTGCTTAAAAAGTTAGCTGAGGAGAAAAGCCCGCGGAAAGGGAAGTGGATAAGCCGGAGCGATTGCAAGGCACACATAACATCTCATAATTATCACTCCAATAGTGTCGCATAATCCTTCTTTTATTCATCAAACGACTTTTATTTCATACCAACTCACATCGCTACCATCGCTTTTTCTAATATATAACGAAAAAAGCAAGCTTGTTAGGAAACCTGTACAAGCTTACTTTCTGTTTTGTCTTCTGCTTGAAGTTCTGTAATATCAAATTTATCTTCCACGTATATTTGATGCCATAGCATAAACATCAGAACGGTCCATAACTTTCGACTGTTATCCCTTTTATCCATACAATGATCCTCTAATAGATCAAAAATTACCTCTTTATCCAATATATGCTCAGTTTGACTTTCTTGAATTAAGTTCAATGCCCAACTGTATAATTCATTTTTCAGCCAATGACGTATGGGAACAGGAAATCCCAGTTTTTTTCGATCCAAAACATGATCAGGTACAATTCCCCGTGCTGCTTGGCGTAGAATGTCTTTGGTAGTTCCATTTGCGATTTTTTTATTTACCGGAATTTCTCTTGCTAGCTGAAACACCTCTTTATCTAAAAACGGAACACGCAATTCTAAAGAATGTGCCATCGTCATTTTATCCGCTTTTAATAAAATGTCACCACGAAGCCATGTCTGTATATCGATATATTGCATTTGATGAACAGCAGGCTCATTTCCTATCTGATCATAAAACGGTGCTGTTACATTTTGATAGCGATAATCCTGATGATACTTCTTTAATAAACTATTTTTCTCTGTTTCTTCAAACATTTTCGCATTTCCGATATACCGCTGCCTTAATGGTGTAGTTCCTCTAGTTAGAAAACTTTTTCCTTTGACACCTTCTGGTAAGATATTTGCTATCTGTGCTAATAAATTCTTGACCAATGTTGGTATCGATTCAAAAACGCGTAATGAATCTGGTTCATGATAAATATTATAGCCACCGAATAACTCATCTGCGCCTTCACCTGATAGTACAACTGTGACATGCTTTTTTGCTTCTTTTGCAACAAAATATAGGGGTACACATGCAGGGTCTGCAAGGGGATCATCTAAATGCCAGATGATTTTTGGTAGCTTTTCCACATATTCTTCTGGAGAAATAATATAAGAATAGTTTTCAACCCCTAATTTATTTGCTGTTTCTTTTGCTACATCTATTTCTGAATAGCCTTCTTGTTCAAATCCGACAGAAAATGTTTTGATATTTGGGTGGTACTGTTTGGCTAATGCTACAATTAGGGATGAATCAATCCCACCTGACAAAAAGGAACCGACAGCTACATCGCTACGCATATGCATTTGAACTGATTGATCTAATGTAGCTTTAATTTTATCTACCCACTGATGATCCGTATATTCTTTCGTTTGAAAGCTTGGCTCAAAATAACGAACACATGTTATAGGATTATTTTGTTGTTTAATAAAGTAAGTGCCTGGTTCTAATCGATTGACTTCTTGATTCATTGTTATCGGCTCTGGTACATATTGAAAAGTGAAATAATGTTGTAAACCTTGTTGGTTTATTTGTTCAAACTTAGATAATAAGCTTTTCTTTTCCGATGCAAAATAGGTGCCTTTTTCTGTTTCTTTATAATAAAATGGCTTAATCCCAAAAGGATCTCTGGCACCGTATAAACATTGAGCATGCTTATCCCAAATTAAAATGGAAAACATGCCGCGGAGTTGCTTAAAACAATCGACACCTTGTTTAGAAAACAGAGCAATAATCACCTCTGTATCAGATTCCGTCGCAAAATCGATCCCCTCTTGTTGTAAACTTTCTCTTAATTCAATATAATTATAAATCTCCCCATTAAACACTATCCAATAACGCTCGTCTTCATAAGCAAATGGCTGGTTGCCCTTATCTATATCTATAATACTTAGTCTTCTAAAACCAAGGATGATATCCTCATCTTCAAAACAACCTTGGTCATCAGGTCCTCTGTGGTCGATGATGCTAAGACGGTTTTCGAATTCCTGTCGCTCTGAAACCTCTAACATTTGTTTTTTTGCTTTTAATAGTCCAATAAAACCGCACATCAAATTTCCTCTTTTCTATTCCAATATTGTTATTCGCTTATTTGACGATATTTTGTTCTGATTGTTTCACTTTTTTAAAATTTTTGACAAAAAAAAGCCAAGTACTTCGTAAGTACTTGGCTTTTGTATTACTTATTTCATTCCTGTTTTACGCTTTTGACAAGAAATTTTTTAATTCATCCACTTTATCCGTGTTTTCCCAAGGGAAGTTGGCATCAGTACGACCAAAGTGTCCATATGCCGCCGTATTGCGATAAATTGGTCTTCTTAAATCTAACATTTTAATAATCCCCGCTGGACGCAGATCAAAGTTAGCTCTCACTGCATTTACTAATTCTTCTTCTGAATATTTTCCAGTACCGAACGTATTAATAGAAATGGAAACAGGTTGTGCGACACCAATCGCATATGCAAATTGCACTTCACATGCCTCTGCTAATCCTGCAGCAACAATGTTCTTTGCTACATATCGCGCTGCATATGCTGCAGATCGATCCACTTTTGTTGCATCTTTACCACTAAATGCACCACCACCATGACGCGCATAGCCACCATAAGTATCCACAATAATTTTTCGACCTGTTAGACCAGCATCCCCTTGTGGACCACCAATTACAAATCGACCAGTTGGATTAATAAAATATTTCGTCTCCGCATCTAACAATTCTGTGGGAACCACTGGCTTAATAACATGCTCTTTTAGATCTTCTTGAATTTGTTCTAACGTAATATCTTGATGGTGTTGAGTAGAAATTACGATCGTATCGATTCGCACAGGTTTATCATTTTCATCATACTCTACTGTTACTTGTGTTTTACCATCGGGGCGCAAATATGCTAAGGTTTTATTGTTTCTTACATCAGATAATTGCTTAGCTAATTTATGTGCTAGACTAATCGGCAGTGGCATTAATTCTGGTGTTTCGTTATTGGCATAACCAAACATAAGGCCCTGATCACCAGCACCAATTGCTTCAATTTCGTCATCAGTCATTTGTCCTTCTCTTGCTTCTAATGCTTGATCAACACCACCAGCAATGTCCGCTGATTGTTCATCAATAGCAGTTAATACACCACAAGTTTCTGCATCAAACCCATATTTTGCTCTCGTATATCCAATTTCTTTGATTGTATTTCGAACGATTTTTGGAATATCTACATATGTAGAAGTTGTGATTTCTCCAGACACCAGTACTAATCCTGTTGTAACTGTTGTCTCACAAGCAACTCTTGCATTAGGATCTTTTGATAATATTTCATCTAATATCGCATCAGAAATTTGATCACATATTTTATCTGGATGTCCTTCTGTAACAGATTCTGATGTAAATAAACGTCTATTTTTAGCCATGTTTTAAAATCCTCCCTATTTGTTTCTACCAAGACTTTCCACACTGTATTTTAATGATAGAAAACGGGACCTCTTCTAACTCGTCTGCCTATCTGAGTGTTTAAAGTCCTTACTTATATTTTATTTGTTTAAATTTCTACATGTTCCACTATACAACGTTTCACAAAAAAATGCACGAATCAAATTAACATATTAATCCGATCTAAATACTTTGAATTGATTATAGATTTTATCGTATCGAATTGTTTAATGAAAGTCAATTTATTGATATTAAAAAAGCGCAGAGCACCCGTTAGAAACGTAGCGACTTCTGAATCACTGAGAAAAACGAACCGATGATGACTTTCACCTGAAGGCATAAGTGCGACTAAGCCTCTGGTTTCACCAATCGGCAAGTCTTCTTTTATCGTAGGGTGAGTCGTGAAGCCGCCTAGTTTCTGGGTGCTTGGAGCTAGACGCCTGCGAATTTTTATACTGTCTTTCCTAATAAGAAAAACTCGGCATTCGCCTCGTTTTTTAACGAGTCCCGAAGTTTTTCTTATACTTTATACACATGATTTTTTCTTCGTCGAACTACTTCATTGCTAAAACTTTATGCATTTCTAACGTATAACGAAAAATAAATAGCTAACCCGTAGATTAGCTATACATTAATTCAGCTTTATTCTTAATATAATCTAAACTATATGTTAATACATCATCTTTCATCATAAAACTATAAGACTTATTTGTTTTTATATTTTTGGGTAATATTTCTAATAAAACAGGTCCATCAGTTTCATAATAATCATTTTTTTCTTGAAGCGTTTTTACAGTTGCGAAGTATATATTTTTTGCAAGTTGTTCTCTTTTACCCCAGACAAAGTATTGTCCCAAATATGTAAGTTGTTCTACCTCGCCTCCAGTCTCTTCTAATACTTCTCGAATGGCTGCTTGATTTGGGCTCTCATTTTTTTCTACCTTTCCGCCTGGAAATTCTAATCCGCGATTTTTATGTCTGGTCAATAGCCACTTTTTTTTGTATCTACAGATTACCCAGACATGCTTTGGATACGACTCAAACGGTTGACTATCAAAAGCTAATTGCACTTTGTTGTTATAGTAATCATAAAAAGTTTTCATACTCCTATACTACCTTTTATTTTTACTCATGGCTAATATTTACTATCTTCCAGGTTTCATCGATTTTTTCGAATGTGAGGACAATTGTATATTTTCCATGTAGTGCATTTTCATTTGTTTGTGTCACAGTTATTTTTCCATCTTTTTGTTCCTTCTCATATTCAGCATCCTTTACAAACCATGCTGGTGTTTCAGTTGGAACAATATATAGTCCATCTTCTTTTTCTTTATAATAAAAATCAATGTATGGTTGTACTACTTCTTGTTTAACGTAAGGATCAAATACTTTTATAAGTTCTTGTTTTGTATCAAATTGTTCTACTTTATAATGATCGTCAATATCCTGTACTAATAGTTCCATAAACTTATCAGTTAAAGTTACAATTTGCTCATGTGATAGATTTGCCTCTTTTTGCGTCATCTGTTTAATATCATCCATCTTAAGTGACTTTAGTTCATTGCTTTTGGTAGCATGTGCTTTCGGTGTCTCCTGTGCCTGTGCCTGATCCATTTGTGGTTGATTAACCACCATCATTGCGAATGCAAAAAGGGCTATAACTGTTACCGTCGTGATGATTTTTTTCATGATTTCTACCTCCTATTGTCCCTTTACCTATCTATTCCTTTTTTATGTTTTCTTAAACACATATTTATAAAATTAGACGTATTTACCTATTCATTTGTTTCATTATTCCTCATTTTTTCTTGTCCAATATTTGATTCTTCCATTGCTACCTTGGTTTCTGGACTAGCTAATTGATAGATCATTTGAAACGCGTCTTGTAGGTCTCTATCGTATTCATCATTGTCACGATCATCATGATATTGGACAAAAGGGATATGAGCCCTAACATAGGTGCCGAAGTCATCGTCATGAATTTCACTGAATTTTTCTCTCAACATAAATACTTCTTCATCTGTCGCCTCAATCGTAAATTCCGTATTTGCTCCATAAGGAATCTGAGAAATTTCCTGTGATCCTATATTGACATAGTATGTTCTTTTTTCCATATTCACTCACCTCTTCACACATATTGTATGTAAAACAAGTCGAAACATGCATCGTTATCCTTCCGAAAAAAATCAAAACATTCCTATGCCATGCACATAAGAAAGATTAAGCGACATAACTATTGTGGTAATTATGAGATGTTATATGTGCTTTGCAATCGCTCCGGCTTGCCCGCTTCCCTTTCCGCGGGTTTTTCTCCTCAGCTAACTTTTTAAGCAAAGTGCGCTTTAAAAGTGGATCTTCGGATAAAAACATCCCGCAGGAGTGGAAGCAGACGCCTGCGCTTGTGTATGCTCTGCAACCTAAGCAAGAATAATTATGATGGCTTTATTCACTGTCTTTAGGATACTCTTTAATTTTTTAATGCCTTAAGCAATTATTTTGTAAAAACCCAAACTGTTAGCATTTGTAATCGTTGTAGAGTCTCACTGAGCGTAGGCGTCCACTTCGACTCCTAGGGGATCAGCGCGATCTGAAGATCCACTTTTGTAAAGTGAACTTCTTTACAAAAGTTAGCTGAAGACGCGCCCCCTGGAAAGCGAAGTGGGCAAGCCGGAGCGGTTACCTCAAACATATAACCTTTCATAATTACCACAAGAGTTATGTCGCATTGTCCTGCTTATGTGACGCTGTATTTATTATTATTGGAGAATTATATAAGTTCTTTGATGTTATCGTGACAAGGGTGATTTTTTGCTCAGGTATACAAAAAACCCTGTATTCTTTATCGAATACAGGGTTTTTCTTAACTGGTTAATTGTTGTTGTTTTGACTCTTCTACGGCTTCTTTAATGAGACATCGGCCTCTGCCGTGTGGGATACACATCGGGGTACCGAACATTGGATCATACATCACATCTGCCTTCATTTGGAAGACATCGTGGACAAGACCACAGCTGATAATTTCTTCCGGTTTACCTTGTGCATATACTTTCTTATCTTTTATGGCTACGATATGATGCGCATAGCGACAAGCTAAATTTAAATCATGTAATACCATCACAATTGTGCTTCCACGTCGTTCATTTAATTCAAATAGTAAATCAAGGATTTCTATTTGATGTGTCATATCCAAATAGGTGGTTGGTTCGTCTAATAGTATTGTGTCTGTCCCTTGCGCTAACGTCATCGCAATCCATGCTCGCTGACGCTGGCCACCTGATAAAGAATCAACCGCACGATCTTTTAACGCGGTCATATTGGTTGCATCTAATGCTTCATTAACAGCTTTTTCGTCATCTGTAGACCACCGTTTAAACATTGTTTTATAGGGATGTCTACCTTGCTTTACTAAATCTTCTACTGTTAAACCTTCTGGGCTAATTGGGCTTTGAGGTAAAATGGCTAATTGTTTAGCTACATCCTTTGTCGGAACTTTTGCAATATCTTCGCCATTTAATACGACATCACCTTGTTTCGGCTTCAATAACCGCGCCAAGGAACGTAATAATGTGGACTTTCCACAACCATTTCCGCCAATAAATACAGTAATTTCACCTTTTGGAATCGTAATATCTAGATCATCTATAATTATCTCATCGCCATAACCTAGCGTTAAATCTTTCGTTACTAGTGTTTCCATTAGGAACCTCTCCCTTATGTGCGCTATGTAAAAGCTGGGCATTGTTTATCTTTTATTCAAACTATTTCTCTTCTTCTAGTTTATTAGCTTTTATCAAGAAAGTCAATGAGTTTGATAATCCTTCTCAATTATTTACTATATTTTAACACTTTTCTTTTTTAGTTTTCTCGTCTATAATAAACGAATAAGAACAAATGTTCGTTAGCGAGGTTGAACTGATGGATTATCGAACTTTTCCTAAACATAATGTACTTTGTATCGATATGCGTTCCTTTTATGCTAGCATCGAGTGTGTGAAACGCGGATTAAATCCGATGACAACAATGTTAGCGGTAGTTGGCGATAAAAATCGCTCAGGTAGTATTATTCTCGCTGCTTCTCCTGCATTAAAGCAGCGACACGGCGTAAAAAATGTTAGTAGATATTTCGAATTACCAAATGATCCAGCGATTCATGTCGTAGAAGCTAAAATGGGAGATTATGTGCAAGTATCTGTTGCCATTACACGATTATTGCATGACTATGTACCAAAAGAAGCAATACACCCCTACTCTGTCGATGAGATGTGGATTACAGTCGATGGATTAGAACCCCTGTATGGAAACGCAGAACAAATAGCACAAATGATAAAAGAAGAAATATATGAGACTATGGGATTAACTTGCGCTATTGGGATTGGAGACAATAAATTTTTAGCTAAAGTTGTAATGGATTTGTATGCTAAAAAAACAGGTATTGCCACATGCCGCTATCAAGATGTTGAACGATTATTATGGCCGGTCTCCATTGAAAAAATTTGGGGAATTGGCCGACGTTTAACGGTTCATTTAAATCGAATGGGGATTATTTATTTAGGACAATTGGCGAATTATCGTTTAGACCGACTAAAGAAACGATTTGGTGTAATTGGGGAACAATTATATTGGCATGCATGGGGAATCGACCTAAGTCCAGTATATGATTCTTATGGCAAAAAAGAAGAACAAAAGGGATTTGGTCATGGCATTACCTTGTTAAGAGATTACACGGCTGAAGAGACATTAACTTGTATTCTTGATTTAACAGAAGAAGTCTGTCGACGAGCACGGGATCACCAAAGAGCTGGGAGAACGATCCATCTCGGTATAGCTTATGCTGACCATAGTGGAGGATTTCACCGTTCTTCGTCTCTCCAGTTACCCACTAATGTCACGATGGATGTGTATCGTGTATGTTTACAGTTGTTTCATCAATTTTATAATCATCACAGTAAAATTAGACGTGTCTCCGTATCGTTAAATAATCTTTATGATGATATGGAAACCCAATTAAATTTATTTGATGATCAACCAAAGAAAAAAGATATTGGCTATGTAATGGATGCGATTCGCACCAAATATGGCTCTACCTCTCTTTTACGTGCGACTAGTTATACAGAAGCTGGGATCACAAGAGAAAGAAGCAAAAAAATCGGTGGACATTATGCTTAAAGTGGGCAATTTTCCACAGGGATTGAGATACTGTGACGTAAAAGACATTTGGAGCGAAACTGGAACATAACATTTTTCTCCGCTTCAAACACACGCTAAGCAATATAGTGTGTGCAATAGCTATCTGCACTATATAATGACTCAGGGAACCATACAAATAGGAAACAGACAATGAAACATACACCTAAAACTATCATAGTATACCTTTTTATCCTTTTACCGAGTGAATCAATATTATATCTGAATAAAACGGGGACTAAAGCCGTTCCTATAATAGAAGAAAGCAGAATACCAAAGCTTATAATTCCATATGTCATTCCTTCCCAACCGTTACTGGTAAACCACAAGCCATAACCGGTAAAAAGTATCGCTAACAAAAAAACAATTATGGGTGGTATGAAAAGAAACTTTGATTTATTAATTTTCACATAGCTATAGAAAAGAATATTTAACCCTAGAAAAAAACCAAACAGAATATAAATAAATAGCATTCAAGTAACCTCCTTGTGTTAAATAAGTTGAAAAATTACTATCAAAAGTTGTTTTCCACTAAATTGTGAAGAAAGCTCCCTAAATGTGAGATTTCTTTGTAATTGCAGAATGTATCTATTTTCAAACAGACTTAGCAAAGGAAACAATAGAAAAAAGTAAGATTGTGACAGCTAAATAAATATATGCAGCACCTTCAAAACCTCTAACAACATAAATAGCTACTACCATTAATACTACAAAAGCGATAAAACCAATCAATGAAGGAATTTTTGAAAAAGAAGTATGTGCATTCTTAAGCCATTTGGTTAAAAATAATATGACAATGCCAATTCCAAACCCTATTGCAACTGGAACATATACTAACACGCAATCACCCCTGCTTTTAGTAACGTAATAATATTCTATTTTGTTTTATTTACCTAGTTTTGTTCAAACTACAACGTTTTTCTATATATGTAAATAGAACTAAATCCTTTTCATTAAAAAAATTGCATCGCATAAAATTCACAGATTTTGTAGGTGTACACCGAAGAAACTACGATAAGAATCGAACCCAACACCAACTGGATTTTATCTATTTTGTTTTTTGTATATCTATATAGAAGCCCATACCACATCAAAAGCAACATAGCAGATGTTCCCAAAAACATATATGGTGGAACATCTTTTATTGGGGTAGGGACCAAAGTTGTTAGAAATAGACTATATACTATCAAAATACCAGAAAGAAATATACTGATAAACGTCCAATTTTTAGCAGGATAAATTAACTGTATCTTATCTGCATCCGATTTCAAACTTAGAAAACGCCAAGTGTAATCACTAAGCCATAGCGTACTTAAAACAAAAGGAATAACCAAAATAAACAGGTTAATTTTTCCAGCGAATCCCGCGCCAAAGATTATAAAAAAAGACATGAAAGAAAGGACAATAAGCGCAAAAAAATAACTTATGTGACAAAATTTCACCTTCAAAATATTCAGTCCCTTTTTTAAATGATAGGAAACACACCTGTTAGAACTAAGCTTCAGTTCAGTTTGCTTAACCTCCTAATACATATTTTACCATAAAATAGAAATAAAAAAAGCTAATGAAAAACTATCTCTTTATAATTGTCGCGCAAAACTACCACCTACCACCTTTACAATCCCTTAACTTATGTGGTTACGAAGACTCATCGCACTAATTGCTGTCGTTGGCGCTATTTTAAAAGCAAAAAAATAGCCCCCCCTATTCTGACCAAATGGGTAAGCTATTTTCTGGTTTGAACTAGAATAAATAAGACAATTTTTTTACTTGGCGACCTGCTCGATTTCACGAAAAGAAAAAGTCATTCGTCAAGAATTTTTTGCCCTATTTTAGTTTATGTCGTTGTAATTTATTGGTAGCATTTCTAGGAAGCTGATCGCGAAAGTGAATTTGTTTAGGAACTTTAAAATTTGCCAAGCGTTCTTTACAATAATCTTTTATATGATCCGTGGTTATTTGTTTATCATTTTTTACTATATACGCTACTGGCACTTGTCCCCACTCCCTATCTTCCTGCGCTGTCACTCCTGCCTCCATGACGCCGTCCACAGTCAAAAGAACTTCTTCGATTTCAGCAGGATAGATATTCTCTCCACCAGAAATAATTAAATCACTGCGACGATCAACAACATAAAGAAAACCCTCTTCATCGAAATAACCTAAATCCCCTGTTCGCAACCATTCATTACTTTGTTTCTTATGTTGATAATAACCTGGTGAAACCATTGGCCCCTTCGCCAGTATTTCTCCGATTTGATTAGGAATACATTCTCCTTTTTCATCGATAATTTTTAATGACGCAGTGAAAAGTGGCTTTCCTGCAGAACCTAACTTTCGCAAAGCATCTTTTTCATTCAATGTAGCGATTTGTGAACAGGTTTCGGTCATGCCATAGGTTTGAACAATAGGTACCTGCTTCACTTTAGCCTGTTCTAATAATGGTTTTGGAGCTGGTCCACCGCCCAATAACATACAACGAAATGAATCTGGATAGGATTCGGTACCCATTCTTTCTAATAAGCGTGAACATGTTACTGCAACTACTGATATGATCGTAACTTGATCTTCCATAATTGCTTTGTGTGCCTGTTCTGCATCAAATTTTTCTAGCAAATATATCGGCATGCCATAAATTACACTTTTTATTAAAATCGATAGTCCGCCAATATGAAATAACGGCAAAGAAGCCAACCATTTATCCTCAGGGAACAATCCAAGATTCAGAGAAGATGCAACAGCACTTGACCAATGATTGTCAAAGGTATGCTGAACAGCCTTTGCTCTGCCAGTAGTTCCCGAAGTAAACATCATCGAGCAAACTTTTTCCATATCTATTTCATCTACGAGTGGATCCTCACTTATAGTTAATTTTTTTATTGCGAAAAAGGATTCCAGTGACACATGAAGATGTTTAGCTTTTTCCAAATAACGAGATGATGTAAGAATAAGACCGACATCTGCATCGTTACATTGTTGTTGCCATTCTGCTATAGACAATCTCGTATTTAGAAACACAACAGGTGTATGTATATATGTACACGCCCAAAAGGCAACCACCATATCGATCGAATTGTCGGATAAAATCGCAATATGACCATTTGGCTTAAGGTTATTTAACTGACGAGCAAATTGTTGTGATTTTTGTTGCAACTGAAGAAAAGTCACAGAATGATCTTCCGTTTCAATTGCAATCTGATTAGGCGATAGGACTGCCCTCTTATTTAACCAATGTTCCATAACACACCTCCACGATGGATACTAGTAAAGAGACTGGGACATAACTATTATTTAGATTCTAACACGAATGATGTAATATGTATTATTGCGCAATTAAAGGATTATGCGACATAACTTTGGTAGTCATTTTGATAATTTGGAACAGCTAAAAACCGCTACGGCTTGCCCTCTTCCCTTTCCATGGGGTTTTCCATTCAGCTAACTTTTCCAAGCAAAAACCGCATGGAAAAGTGGATCTTCATGGAAAACAATCCCACAGGAGTGGAAGTGGCCGCCTCCGCTCAAAGGAATTCTACAACTATTGCAAATGCTAGGATTTTGGATTGTTACAAATATAAGCTTAAATTGCTAATAATGATAAGTAATTCTAGAAGTCATTTATGATCAATAGGGAATAAAGCCAACATTTTTATTCTTACTTTAGTTGTAAAGCATTGATAAGCGCAGGCGTCGGCTTCCACTCCTGCGGGATGTTTTTATCCGAAGATCCACTTTTTAAGCGCACTTTGCTTAAAAAGTTAGCTGAGGAGAAAAACCCGCGGAAAGGGAAGCCGACAAGCCGGAGCGGTTACTAAACACAACCACCATTTCAAAATTACCACTAGAGTTACGTCGCACAATCATGCTAATACACATGAAAATCCAAACGATTTCATAGTCTATCCTGATAATCGTTTGGATTTCGCTAATCGTATATTAAGGGAAACGTGGGAATTTTTTAAAGTCTGGCTTACGTTTTTCTTTAAACGCATCGCGACCTTCTTTTGCTTCATCTGTTGTATAATAAAGCAATGTAGCATCTCCACCCATTTGTTGTAAGCCTGCTAATCCATCTGTATCAGCATTAAACGAAGCTTTCAAGAAACGTAGCGCTGTTGGCGATTTTTCTAACATTTCCTCACACCATTGCACCGTCTCTTCCTCTAGTTTGTCTAGCGGAACCACCGTGTTTACTAAGCCCATATCTAACGCTTCTTGGGCATTATATTGACGGCATAAATACCAAATTTCACGAGCTTTCTTATGTCCTACGATTCGAGCTAGTAATCCAGCACCATAACCAGCATCAAAGCTTCCTACTTTAGGTCCTGTTTGGCCAAAAATAGCATTATCTGCTGCAATCGTTAAATCACATACAACGTGCAGTACATGTCCGCCACCAATTGCATAGCCTGAAACCATGGCGACAACGGGTTTAGGAATTACCCTAATTAAACGCTGTAAGTCTAAAACATTTAGACGCGGAATTTCATCTTCTCCAACATAACCACCATGACCACGTACTTTTTGATCTCCACCTGAACAGAAAGCTTTTTCTCCTGCTCCAGCTAGCACGATCACACCAATTTTGGAATCATCACGCGCATATGTAAAAGCGTCGATTAGTTCATTTACCGTCTGCGGACGAAAAGCATTTCGCACCTCTGGACGGTTAATCGTTATTTTTGCAATACCATTATATGTTTCATATAACACATCTTCGTAGCTACGTTCACTTACCCATTCTACTGTCATCGTTTGTCCTCCTCTTATTTATCGATTGAGACTTCCATCAATCTAAGTATTAAAACTTCTGCTATCCACGACGAAACTTATCTGGAAGTTTGCGTCATAATAAAGTCTTCTACTATTGTACCAAAAATTTTTGATTGTTCCACATGAATTGCATGTCCAGCTTCTTCGATCACTACCAATTTGCTATTTGGCAGGGATTGATTGATCTTTTGATTGATCGTGACAAACTTTTGATCCCACTCACCGACGATTAATAACACAGGTAAAGTTAAATCGGAGAGCTTATTCCACAAAGAAGGCATAACACCAGTCCCCATTACTTGTAATGAAGCGGATAAACCTCTTTTATCCTGATTTAATCGTTCTTCTCTAATAGCCAAACGTTTTTCAAAAGGGAGTTGCTTTTGTGAATCAAATAAGGGGATATTCTCCCATTTATCAACGAAGTCCTCTATTGTATGATGTAAAATAAAATCAGCTAATTGTGCGTCTTTTTCCTGTCGTTCATGTAGATCTTGCTTGGCTTTTAATCCTGGAGAAGCACTTTCTAAAATTAAAGTGCGAATGATTTCTGGATAGTAACAAGCAAAAGAAAGTGCTGTCCTACCTCCCATTGAGTACCCGACTAAATCTATTTCATCTAATTGTAAATGAGCTAAAAGCATTTTAAGATCAGCACAACAATCTTCCATTGACTTCACACTTGCTTTTGTCTGCCCATGACCAGGCAGATCAATCAAAATACATTCATTTTTCGGAAAAAACGAAATGATCGACTGCCATGTCTGGGTGGAGCCGGTAAAACCATGTAAAAAAACAATCGGCTTTCCTTTCCCATAACGTTCCACCCAGTACTCGTTATTTCTAGTCTTGACGAGCATCGCTATTTTCCTCCAAAACAGATAACGAATTCTTTTCTATTTCTTGCCATTTTGTTCGATGCCAATTGACATTTTCATCGCGAATCGTCTGTACCTCTATCAGAGATACGCCGCCTTTCATATAACTTATGTTTAAAGCGCTAAGATATTGTTGCCAATCTTCGACAGCATGGTAGTCGATATCGTATAAAGCTGCCGCCTTTTCCATTGAAATATGTTGGGGCGTTCCAAATAACATTTCATAATGAACATTTTCCGCTTGTGCTTGCGGTAAAAAGGAAAAGATGCCACCACCTTGATTGTTAATTAAGACAATTGTAAGGTTAAACGAATAGTTTTTGGTCAATAATAGACCGTTCATACTATGTAAGAAAGAAATGTCCCCCACTAATAGCGTGACATGTTTTCCCGTGACCGCTGTACCTATAGCAGTAGATAAAATACCATCGATTCCATTTGCACCACGATTAGCATATATCGTTATTTCTTTATCACTAGCAAACCAGAAGGTATCTACGTCACGAATTGGCATGCTATTACCTACAAAAAGCGTACTCTCTTTTGGAATGGATGATTGAATCCCTTGTACAGCCGTTCCTTCTGTTAATAGCTGGTGATCTCGAGCTAATATTTCTTTTGTCTGTTTATTTAAGGATTGCCATAAGGATAACCAGCTTGAATCCATTGAAACCGAAAGTTGCGCTAGTTGTCTGGCAATCTCTTGTGGGTGACCATCAATATAGTCTGCCCCTTTGATAGATGGATTACGATAGCTAATTTCTTCATCAATAATAAACTGCAAAATGTTTTTTTCCTGTACTAGTTGCAAAAAAGCTTTGGATACAGGCATTGCTCCAAATCGAATAACAATGTCCACATTAAGTCGTTCACGCACTTGCTTTGATTTCAAGATACTGTCATAACTTTCTATAAGGAAATCTTCGTTTTTTACATCCCTTAAGTAGGATAATGGATCAGCAAGAATAGGCATCTGCCAAGCTTTAGCCAATTGCAGAATGGACTCTGCTAGTTTCGGATCGTCATGCGGTCCACAAACAATTAATCCCCGCCTAGATTCACCTATTTTATTCTGAATCGCAGCTATTGTAGTCTGATCTAACTGAGATTTTCTAGTGTGAAAATGAGTTACTTCTTGAGAAGTTGCTCCCCACACATCATTTTCCGTAAAATCAGGTATCAGTGGTTCACGAAATGGAAAATTAAGGTGGACTGGTCCTTTTATAGGAAATAATGATTGTTGTACTGCACGGTCGCCATGATTTCTTGCGTATTGTAACATGTTTTCGGTTGCTTCCGGCAACGCCATTTCTTGAAACCATTTAACATAATTACCATAGATCTTGATTTGATCAATCGCTTGTGGAGCACCCACATCACGTAACTCATGAGGGCGGTCGGCAGTTAAAACAATTAAAGGAATTCTGCTATAGTAAGCTTCAATAATAGCTGGAAAATAATTAGCGGCAGCCGTACCAGATGAACATACCAGTACGACTGCTTGTTTGGTTTCTTTCGCAATTCCTAAACCAAAAAATCCTGCCGAACGTTCGTCAATATCTACCCATAATTTAAATGCTCCATATTCAGCAAATGTTAATGCAAGAGGTGTCGATCGTGAGCCAGGTGAAACTACAACATGCCGCACCCCACTTTGGTAAAGCTGATCAACAAAATTACCGACATACTTTGTTAAAGATGTAATATGACTCATATTGATCCTCCAAGCGCCTGCAGCATAGGTGTAAACTTTATGTTTGTTTCTTGGTATTCGATTTCAGGATCAGACCCCTTCACTACACCACAGCCAGCGAACAAGGAAGCTTTATCCTGATCAATTAATGCCGAGCGAATAGCCACTGCAAATTCACCATTAAAATGTTGATCAAACCAACCGATAGGTGCACCATACCAACCACGTTCCAACAACTCAAACTTTCGGATAAATGCTAATGAACTTTCACGCGGAAAACCACATAAAGCAGGTGTTGGATGTAATTTCTCAACAACATCTAATAACGTATATCCTTTTTTTAGCTCTGCTTTTACAGGGGTGTATAAGTGTTGCAGATTTTTCAATCGATATAATGTTGGTTGATCAGGAATTTCTACATACTTAGCACATGAATGTACCGCATTTTTTATCATGTCGACGACAAACTGGTGCTCTTCCCTATTCTTTTGATCGTTAAGTAATTGTTGACCATACCAATTATCTTCTTTCAAAGACTTTCCTCTTGGCGAAGTACCCGCCAAACAAGTCGAAAATAATTGTTGATTATCTACTTTCACTAGTCTTTCCGGTGTAGCTCCTACAAAACAAACATCATCTTTTTCCCATGCAAAAACAAAACTATGCTCTTGTGTACTTTTTAAAGTGTTCAAAACTTGTCCAATATCACATATTTCATCAAATTCGATTTGAAGTTCTCTTGCTAATACAATTTTATCGACATCTTCTCTTTCAATCGTGTCCGTGGCTTTGACAACTAACTCTCTCCACTGCACAGGATCCACTTCATGTTTTAATACAATTGCATTTTTCTCAAATATCGGCTTCGGGGCATGAATCAACTGGTTTCTTTTAGTAACTAGATCTGCTGACAGTTCATCGATGTTACTTTCCTCATTGACATAGACCGTTGTTGTTAAGAATGCACGATCATATTCCACCGTCAACAAAAAAGTTGGCACACGAAATTGACTTCCCTCAAAACCTTTCCATAGTTCGTTGACTTTTTCATCCGAGTCAAAAGGAAAGCCCCCAAATGCAATCGGACCTGTTTTATAGTTATCGTATGGATTATCCACCCAACTATTTTTCAACACTTGTTGCCATTCATTGGTTAATTGGTGATAAGAGCCGTCTTGATTTTGTAAAAGCACAGCATCTCCAATACCAACAAATTGTGTAGATTGATCTGCACTTGACCAAAACATTCTATTCTCTTGCAGTCCTTTACCAGCCTGAAAAAATTGGATTGGATCGATCCATGCTATTTGTTCCGTAATACTTACAAAGGTTGGTGCAGCCTTGCCTATTGATTGCTTCTGTGCTGCTTGCAACACACCATCTATATCTAAATCCTTTGTTTCAATCATTGGTAACCCTCCAATATAATAGGGCATTTATCATAAACGCTATTCATTATAGTATAATTTGTTATATTTTAAAAGGTTATAACTTATGCTACTAGTTATATACCCTTTATTAGTATAACAAAAAACTTAACTTTGGTGCTGAATAATGTTTCAAACAATAGATTGACACATATTTAAGTATTCACTAAACTTATAATGTTACTTACTTTTTTTCAAGGAGATTATTTACATATGGGAAATAAATCAGATTCAAACGCAAACCACTTAAATGAGAAACCGGGATTTCATATATGGTGGAGACTATTAAGACCACATACACTAACTGCTTCATTTATTCCTGTGTTCGTTGGAACGATGCTTGCCATTTTAGATGGAACTTTTCGTCCTTTTGTATTTATTGCGATGTTAATTGCAGCTATACTTATTCAAGCGGCAACAAATATGTTTAATGAGTATTATGATTTTGTAAGAGGCTTAGATAACGAAAATTCGGTAGGCATAGGTGGCACCATTGTTAGAGACGGTATAAAACCAATTGTCGTCAAAAGGTTAGCATTTACCTTTTATGGAATAGCAGCTCTATTTGGTATCTACATCTGTATCATTTCAAGTTGGTGGATCGCAGTCATTGGACTTGCATGTATGTTAATCGGTTATTTATACACGGGCGGACCTCTTCCAATTGCCTATACACCGTTTGGAGAAGTTTTTTCTGGTCTTTTAATGGGAACGGTCATTATTGGAATTAGTTACTATATCCAAACCTTCGCTATCACATGGCAGGTACTTGTCATCTCTATTCCGATTGCCATTTTAATTGGATGTATTTTACTGTCAAATAATATTCGGGATCTTGATGGAGATAAGGAAAACGGGCGTAAAACGATTGCTATTTTAGTTGGTCGAAACAAAGCGATTATATTATTATCCAGTTTAATGTTAACAAGTTATGCCTTAACGGCTGCTTTTATTATCGCTGGACTATTACCTATTTACAGTATTATTAGTTTACTTAGTATCTCTAAAGCTAGAGAAGCAGTTAAAACGTTTCAAGCAAATACCACAAATGTTGGAATGATCCCGGCAATGGCGGCAACGGCTAAGACGAATACATTCTATGGTGGATTAATAGGTTTCTCTCTCTTGTTGCAAATCCTTTTTCCATTGTCTTTATAAATTAAGAGAAGACTTAGGAGGAAATAGACATGACACATCAAACATTAATGGAAGCATTACAGATGAACATAACAAAACAATCAAAAGAACTAGTAACAGTTGAAATGCCAATTACAGGATCGGTAAAACAGCCGATGGGTTTTTTGCACGGTGGAGCAACTGTTTCGTTAGCAGAAACCGCTGCAAGTATTGGTGGTATGCAATATGTCAACCCTTCTTCACAAGCAATTGTAGGGATTGAAATTAACTGTAATCATCTGAAAGGTAAAAAAGATGGCACTATAACTGCACAAGCAACACCAATTCATATTGGGAAAAAAACAATGGTATGGAATATCAATATAGTTGATAAAAACAAACAATTAATCGCTATATCACGATGCACGCTAGGTATTGTCAGCACAAACAAAAACTTAGAGTAATCACTTCACTTATCACAGAGGTTGAGACAAAATATTTTTTTAACTAGAAAATCCAAACGATTTCAAAAGCTATTCGAATAATCGTTTGGATTTTATGCGTATTAGAGCTATGAAATAATCTATGGAGAGATAATAACTGCGTAACAACCGCTCCAGCTTAGAGGGACTCTACAACTATTGCAAATGCTGATATTTTGGAATATTACAATTAGACAATAAACCAGCTTATATTGATAACAATAATTAATCTAATGATAAATTGATAGAAAATAGTGAATACGCCAACATGATTATTCTCGATTCAGTTGCAGAGTATTAAAAAGCGCAGGCGTCCGTTTCCACTCCTGCGGGAAGTTTTTATCCGAAGATCCACTTTGGTAAGTGGTCTTTGCTTACCAAAGTTAGCTGAGGAGAAAAACCCGCGGAAAGGGAAACGAACAAGCCGGAGCGATTGCTAAGCACATATAATACCTCATAATCACCACTACATTAGTGTCGCATAATCCTTAAAAATGCATATTGCATTATTCGCTTTTTAAGTTAAGAACAACCTTTATGTCTAAGTATTTTTTCTATTGCTTCTTTATCCATTTTTGTAATTTAGTGAATATAATAGCAAAAACAATTCCCACTATTACACCTTTGATAAGGTTAAAAGGTAAAATCCCCACTAATACTGTGCTTAGCTTCACACTCTCAGACATTTCTTCCCATCCCATAAACCAACTGTAAGCTGGGATGAATAGAAAATAATTCAAAATACTTAAGCCAAGTGTCATAAAGATCGTACCAAGTACTATTCCATTTAAAACACTTTTCATTGTGCCATGTTTTAAATAAAGAAAGCTTACCGGAACAATATAAAACATACCAGCAAAGAAATTCGCCAATGCTCCAATCGGATCGGATATTGCTGTCAAAAGTAAATAAAGAATATTCTTTATAGCTACTACCAAAACACCGGCAACAGGAGAAAACATAGTTCCGGCAATAAGTGCAGGTATATCGCTGACATCTATTCGTAGATATGCCGGTATAAATGGAAATGGTAATGGAAAATTCAAAAACATTAATAAGACCGAAATGGTTCCCATAATGGAAATAACTATTAAACGATACAAATTATTCGTTTGGGTCAAGGATGACTTCAATATGTTAGCCTCCCAATACAACATATATTTTTTAGGCGGTCCAAAAAGATCCACCACAAATTATCGTATGGTTTTTAACATATTATGTCAACCTTTAATTTAATCTTCTAATGGATTTAAGGTTTCCGTTCCACTCATGTTTGTGATCATTTCCACTAACAGTTCAATTTCTTCTTCGATATCTTTTAAACTTGCTGTTTCAACTGGAGAATGCATATACCTTAGTGGTAAGGACACTAAACTGACAGGTACACCGTTGCCAGTCAGACGCATTTTGTCGGCATCTGTTCCGGTATGTCTTGGCGTTAATTCATATTGTACGTTCATTTCTAATTTTTTCGCTGATTTTTCTAATAACTGATTCAACTTTCGGTTTATTGGTGCACCTTTTGCTAGAACAGGTCCTCCATCTAGTCGGATATCACCGTGTTTACGTTTATCTACAGAAGGATAATCTGTAGCAAATGTCACGTCTAATGCTAATGCAGCATCTGGTTTCAATCCAGCTGCTGCAAAATAGGCACCACCCATGTTCGTTTCCTCATTTACTGTACTGACTCCGTAAATTCCGATATTGAGTTTTTGATCCTTTAATCGCTTGATCACTTCTGCAACAATAAAAGCACCCGTACGGTTATCGAGGCCTCTTCCAGAAATATAACGATCGTTTAATATTTCTGAGTTACGCCTGTACACCACAAGATCTCCTATCTGAATATTTCGTTCCAATTCTTCTTTAGAAGTGGCTCCACAATCGATAAATAGATCTTCTACATCAAAATCACCTTTTAAACCACCATGATGTTGCGCATTCACTCCAATAACACCATTTACATTTTTTTCAGACCCTAAGATCTCCACTTTCATTCCAATCGCGGACTTAGGATTAATGCCTCCCATTTTTTCTACATATACAAACCCTTGATCATCGATCCGGTTAACTACAAAAGCGACTTCATCACAATGACCTGCTAAGAGCAAATGAAAGTCTGCCTTCTCATTTAGCACTGCAATCACATTTCCAGCATGATCGGTACGGATTTCATCGGCATAAGGTGCAACATATTTCATCCACTTCTTCTGAATTGCCATCTCCATGCTAGATGGTGATGGGGTATGTAATAATTCTTGTAAAAATTCTTTTTCCATTAAAATCACTCCTATAAAAAAATTGAATAAGCATTTGTATATTGTGAACACTAAAACAAAAAAGGTGATGACATGCTTTGGAATAAATGGATCCAATTTTATTTCCATCTTCCTATTATCGTTCGATTACTATTTAGCGTTTGTCTCTTAATGCTATTATTTGGTTATTTAATACATATTATTGAGCCAAGTCATTTTCCAACGATTTTTGATGGCGTCTGGTGGTCCTTTGTCACAGGATCGACTGTAGGATACGGTGATTATGTACCCTTAAGCTTTTTAGGTAAGTTAATAGGAATATTGTTAATCCTTGCCGGTGGTGGTTTAGTTACCTTCTATATGGCTACTCTATCTGCTGGCACGATTAAACATGAAAAGGATTTAACAGATGGTAAAGTATCATATAAAGGTTCCAACCATACCATCTTAATTGGGTTGAATGAACGTACCAAGCAATTAATTGAAATGTTCAAAGAGCATCATTTTAAGACAGATACTGTATTGATAGACCATACATTAAATAAGGTCTCCTATCAAGACCATCACATACATTTTATACATGGACAACCTACGTCAGATGAGACATTAAAAAAGGCGAACATCGAAAAAGCGAATTTTGTGGTCATTACAGCAGATCCTTCCTTAACTGAGGAAGAAGCAGATCGGCAAACCATTCTTAATATCATCGCTGCTCGCGGAAATCATTCAAGTGTACATATTATTTCGGAAATTCTGACAGAAGTCCAACGAATCAATGCAATTAGAGCAGGGAGCAATGTTGTTCTCCGCTCCAATAATTTCATGAGTTCATTATTTTACCAGTCATTATTTCAAAAAGATGTACAGGTTACAGATATTATAGCAAAGACATTGGAGGAACAACAATTCTGCTCTTGTATTATTAAAGATCCAATGATAGACCATGATTTTTATTATTGTGCAAAACAATTTTTACACGAAAAAAAATGGTTAATTGGTCTGATCCGTGATGAAGAAATGCTTTTACATCCATCTTTTTCATTGCTTATGCAAAAAGGAGACAGACTTATTTATCTGAAGGGTATGGAGCAGGAATGAATCATCATGATTTAATACTCAAAATTTTCACTTCGACGAGTTGAATTTTCAGCTTTTCTACAGTAAAAAAGACAAAGTGGCTCTCTGTCTTTTTTATCATTACTGCTATATTTGCTCAAGCAAAACTTCTAAATTCTCTAAAACGATTTTTCCTTTTTCAATATATGAAGTCGGTATATCTGCATCTTTTTCTACTGGTGTTTGAAACTGATTAAAAGAAGCTTGAATAACACTACTCTCTGCATAAGCATCTACGTCGTCTTGATAACGGTGTGTTAAAATATAGGGCTTATCCATTTTAATCACAGCATTCTCATTTTCAATTTCACCTTTAAGAGAATGAAATGGTACTCGGAGAAAGTGATAGCCATCATCATTTGCCAATTTATAGTCGAAATATCCATGGTCGTACTCCCAAGCTCCACCTAAGGCATATCCTTCCTTCTCCAATATGCGCTTAACTTCACGATAAAAAAACACTTTATTTTCGATGGTCGAATCTAATTCAAACAACGCATTCACCCCTTTTTCATTTAGGATGCCAAAATAAACTGCTTTTATGTGAACCAGGTTATATTTATAGTAAAACTAAACTGCGAAGTAACAACTGGTGTCTGATTGACAAAAGTATCAAGTTGAACGCAAATCCAACGCTACGGAAAAACACTCCCTTTCCGGGGGCACGGCTGAAGCTAACTTGGTAAAGAAAATCACTTTACCAAGTGGATCTTCAGCTCGTGCTGTTCCCCCAGGAGTGTCGCATTTTTCCTCCGCTTTGTTAGTTATCTGTTCAAGTACGAGTAAATATACTGGAATATCAATATTCTAGCGGTTCCTGAATTTGAAGAACACTATTAAAGCGTAGTCCATTTACGTAGACTCCAGCGGGAAAAGCGTCTTCCGAAGACCCCGCAGGCAGGGATTTTCTGCCGAGGAGGCTGAGGTGACGCCCGCGGAAAGCGAAGTAAATGGACGAAGCTTTTGCCTAGCATTCATCATATTTTCAAAATTGTCACAACTTCGCAGTTTGTGTCTACTTATCACTTCACCGATATTAAAAACCTCCCATTTCAAAATAAAATGAGAGGTTTTGGCATTATTATAGACGTTTTTCTAATTTTGCTTTTTCTTCTTCAAATCCTGGCTTACCTAATAGTGCAAACATATTTTTCTTATATGCTTCTACACCTGGTTGATCAAATGGATTCACACCTAATAGGTATCCACTGATTGCACATGCTTTTTCAAAGAAATAGACAACATAACCGAAAGTATATGCGTCAAGTTTCGGTAAATGTACTAATAAGTTTGGCACTTCACCATCTGTATGCGCAAGTAATGTACCCTGGAATGCTTTTTCATTTACAAAGTCTAGCGTTTCACCAGCTAAGTAGTTAAGACCATCTAAATCCTGATCTTCTTTTTCAATCGTGATATTTGATTTCGGCTCTTCTACATGCAGGACCGTTTCAAAGATATCACGACGGCCTTCCTGTACATACTGACCAAGTGAATGAAGGTCTGTCGAGAAATTGGCGGAAGATGGGTAAATTCCCTTGAAATCTTTACCTTCACTTTCACCATAAAGTTGTTTCCACCACTCAGAGAAATATTGAAGTGCTGGTTCATAATTAATTAACATTTCAATCGTTTTTCCTTTATTGTAAAGAACATTTCTTACTGCTGCATATTGGTATGCAGGGTTTTTAGCAAGATCAGCTTCACTTAATTCAACCTGTGCTTTTTGTGCACCTTGCATCATCTCATCAATATCTACACCACTTACGGCAATTGGCAATAAACCTACAGCAGTAAGAACAGAGTAACGCCCACCAACATCATCAGGAATGACAAAGCTCTCATATCCTTCTTCATTCGCCAACGTTTTTAAGGCACCTTTCGCTTTATCTGTTGTCGCATAAATACGTCCTTTTGCTTCATCAACTCCATATTTTTCTTCTAGAAACTTACGGAAAATACGGAATGCTATCGCAGGCTCTGTTGTTGTCCCACTTTTAGAAATAACGTTTACTGATACGTCTTTATCCTTTAATACATCAAAAAGATCATTAATATATGGAGCACTTATGCTGTTACCAACGAAGAATACTTGTGGTGTATCACGTTGACCTTTAGATAATTCGTTATAAAAAGAATGATTTAACATTTCAATTGCTGCGCGTGCTCCTAAGTATGAACCACCAATACCCACTACTAAAAGAACATCCGAATCTGATTTGATTTTTTCAGCAGACTTTTTAATACGTGCAAACTCTTCTTTGTCATAGTCAGTTGGAAGGTCTACCCAACCTAAAAAGTCATTTCCTGCACCAGTTTTGTTATGTACCATTTCATGCGCTAATTTTACCGGTTCTTTTAAATAATCCAATTCATGTTCACCGAAAAAAGTTAGTGCTTTCTCATAATCAAAGCGTACATGTGTCATGTTTTAGTAACCTCCAATAATTTTTATCACTATTTAAATGTACCGAATCCTGCAATGTAAATCAAGCATTGCGGTATTAGATTTTTTATTACTTTCTGAATTTAGGCAAAATTTCTAAATATTAAGAAATAACCGATAGCTATTTTGTATATTTTTCAAGAAAGACCGCAAAATAGAAAAGAATCTTATGGTTTTTATAAAATTATGGGAAATTATTCAATATCTAACCTTTGAGTATTTTATCTTTAATTTTAGAAGCTGTGACCATAAGTAGTTGTTTGGTATTTTTTTTTAACAGAAAGGAGTTAACCATAAATGAAAAAATTAGCATTAGTTCTTATCATCGTTGGCGCGATCAATTGGGGGTTAATAGGCCTTTTTCAATTTGACTTAGTTGCTACCCTTTTCGGTGGTGGTAGTCAAGAAGGAGCATTCGCAAGAGTTATCTATACGATAGTTGGTATAGCCGGTGTTGTCAGTATTGCCTTTCTTTTTGATTCCAATAAACATGAATAGTAATCCAAAAAACCAACAACAATAATAGTTGTTGGTTTTTTGTGTTACTCGGATTGTTTGATCCATTCTTTTAACTTATCTTTTAAGGTGTTAAAACCATGTTCGCCTTCTTTTTCAGAAATCGCATTTTCATTTCTAGTTTCCGTTCTTTCAGGTTCCAAAGCACGTATTGATAAAGCATATTTATTCTGCTCGTCATCAATTTCAAGAATCTTTACTTTTACTTTATCTCCTTCATGAACATGGTCTGATATATCTTTGACAAAGCCATTTTTAACTTCTGATATATGAACCAACCCTTGGACCTCATCACTAATTGAGACAAAGGCACCATAAGGTTGTACACCTGTAATTACACCTTCCACAACATCTCCTACATGAAATTCTTCAGACATATTTCCAACTCCTCGTAAATTTCTTGCCAATTTATTAGTCTTTGAACATTAAATAATGTTAGCATATTAAGAATAAAAATAGCAAAAGAAAGCCAAAAAAAGATTTTTATAAAAAAGGTTTAAAAATTTAAAATTCGGGCATTATATAGACATGTAAGACTTTCTCGTATTCCCCCTGGATAGCAAAGCGATCAGTCGCTTTGCTTATTTTTTTCCTAAGTGAGGTAAGTATAATGAATCAGACGGTTACTTATCAAGGCCATCATATAAATTATCTTCTTTTCAAAAACCCAACGAAACCTACTATTTTATTACTACATGGTTTTTTAGCTTCTACTTATTGTTTTCGCCACTTAATCCCATTATTAGAAAAAAACTATCAATTAATCGCGATCGACCTACCACCGTTTGGAAAAAGTGAAAAATCACATACTTGTTTGTATTCGTACGATCATATGGTTGATATCACTTCGTTTCTATTAGATACATTAGCCATAAATAAACTATCTATTATCGGCCACTCAATGGGAGGGCAAATCGCTTTACGCTATGCCTTTCGATATCCAGAGCAACTTCATCATTTATTTTTATTATCACCGACGAGTTTTATGAGAAAATCTCAAGTATTCTCCCGTCTTATCTGCCATAACCCGTTTTCCCCTATAATTGCACGCCAGTTATTAAAAAGAAAAGGTGTCTACGAAATGTTACGTCATTCCATATATCATGATCAGTTAATAACAGATGAAATGCTCCAACAATATAAAGAACCTTTTTTAGACAGAAAAATATATCCTTGTTTAATAAAAATATTAAATGACCATCAAGGCGACTTGTCTGAATCTGAATTACGAAATCTCCAGACACCTTGCACAATTCTATGGGGTAAAAATGATGAAATTATTCCTTTTACCATTGGTTATGAATTATTACGCTTTTTATCTAATTCTTCCTTGTCTTTACTCGATAACATAGGGCATTTAATCCCAGAAGAGGCACCAAATTCTATAGCAAAAATGGTAATCAATGTGAAGCATTAAACTTTTTTTCTTGCGATCAATATGATTAGATATAGGTAGGAAGTGAGACTTATAAGGAGTGAAAAGATTGAATTTTTCATTTGATAAACAAATAGAGAGAAGAAATACAAGAGCTGTTAAGTGGGATCTTGTAAAGTCATTATACGGAGATGAAGACGTATTACCGATGTGGGTTGCTGATATGGATTTTGAAGCTCCACCAGCTGTTACACAAGCACTTACAGAGCGAGCTAAGCACGGGGTTTTTGGTTACACATTTACCGATACAGTCCTCCAAGACACGATAACAGAGTGGTTAGCCTATAAACATAATTGGGAAGTCAATCGTGCATCCATTCTATACAGTCCTGGTGTGATCGCAACCTTATATATGGCAATCCAAACATTTACTGAGGTTGGAGATAAAGTATTAATCCAGACACCCGTTTATCCTCCTTTTTATGACATCGTGAAAAATCATGACCGACAATTAGAAAAAAACCAGCTAATCTTAGATGGAGATACATACAGAATCGATTTTGAGGACTTCGAGAATAAACTAAAACAAGGTGTCAAAGCTTTTATACTATGTAATCCTCATAATCCAGTCGGAAGAGTGTGGACCAAAGATGAGTTAGCAAAAATGGTAGCTTTATGTAAACAGTACGATGTGCTAATCCTTTCAGATGAAATCCATGCAGATCTTGTATTTTCTCCTAATAAACATTTGCCAGTGGCAAAGATAGATCCGGAGATGGCCGACAATATCATCACATGTATGTCACCAACCAAAACGTTTAACTTAGCTGGACTTCAAGTATCCTATGCTATTGTTAGCAATAAACAAAAACGTGAGGCATTGGAAAAAACGTTCCACAAACAAGGCATGCATATTCTAAACACCATGGGAATCACTGCGTTAGAAGCAGCATACCAGGATGGACGAGATTGGTTAGATGGATTAATGGAGCAGTTAAAAGAAAATCTAAATTACCTAACAAACGCTTTTTCTAACCGTAATGAGGTGAAAGTTTTCCAACCAGAAGGTACTTATTTGGTTTGGCTTGATTTTAGAGCATTGAATCTTTCACAGGCTGACTTGAAAAACTTTCTGCAAAAGGAAGCTAAAGTTGGATTAAATGACGGCGCCTCTTTTGGCGAAGAAGGAAATGGCTTTATGCGCATGAATATCGCCTGTCCATTAGAAAGTGTTAAAGAAGGCACAAAACGAATAATCAAAGCCTTAGATAGGCTGTAATATATGTTGTAAGACTGGATTAATGATTTTCGCCCATTCAATTTACCTATAAATTGAATGGGCATTTTCATTGTCAATTAAAGCACAGGTCATGCATGAAAGTAAAAAAAATCGCCCATCATTAAATCTTAGACCATTGCGTATAAGCAAGACAATGCGACATAACTCTTACGGTAATTATGAGATTTAAGGACTGCGTAACAACCGCTTCGGCTTGTCGGCTTCCCTTTCCGCGGGTTTTTCTCCTAAGCTAACTTTTTAAGCAAAGTGCGCTTTAAAAGTGGATCTTCGGATAAAAACATCCCGCAGGAGTGGAAGCCGACGCCGACGCTTTTTTATGCTCTACAACTATAGCAAGAATAATCATGTTGGCGCATTCACTATTTTCCATAAATTTATCATTATATTAATTATCAATGTTTACAATATAAGCTGATTTAATATCTAATTGTAACCACCCAAACTATTAGCATTTGCAATAGTTGTAGAGTCCTACTAAGCGAGGCGGCCACTTCCACTCGAGGTCACTGAAAAAGTCCACAATATTTCACACCAAGAGAACGGAATCCCAAATTTCATGCTAAATATCCTATGAAAGTGGGGAATTGAAACCACTTTAGCTTTATTTATAGCTGTCTAAGTGGGAGAAAAAAATTCCATAATATGTTTTTCAGTAGCCTCCTTCCACTCCTGTGGGATCGTTTTCCATGAAGATCCACTTTTCCATGCGGTTTTTGCTTGGAAAAGTTAGCTGAATGGAAAACCCCACGGAAAGGGAAGTGGGCAAGCCGAAGCGGATACTACCCACACACATCATGTCATAATTACCACCAGGGTTATGTCGCATAATCCTTCTTTTATGCAGCAGCAATTCTTATTAAGACTAATAAATTTTTTTTTTCAAACGCAAAAAATAAAGGTTTTTCCTCTGTTAAAACGAGAAAAAACCTTTTATGCTTTGCATCGCTTTCCTATTCAGCTTGTTACTCTTCTTCTTCATTTGATTCTGTTGGATCTGTCGGTTTTTCTTCTTGTGTTGCTTGATCAAGAGATATTATACCACATGCGATTCGTTCACCTGCATCACCGGCTGGTTGTGAAACACCATCATCTTGAGCTGCATGAATGACAATAGATGTTCCATCTTCACGTAATAAAGACTTCTCTCCATCCATTAATGTTACACCAGGCAATTCGAATTCAACATCAGCAGTTCCATCTGCCTCTATTTCAAGATTTGGCATATCACCTAAATGAGCACCATCAGGATGCATAAGACCATGTTCTTTACCTTCAGGATTGAAGTGGTTACCAGCAGATTGAAAGTCTGGCCCCTCACATTTCGGATACTCGTGTATATGTACGCCATGTAAACCTTGTTCCATAGCTTCGACTTTAATTCGTACGGTAACTTTATCTTCTTGTTCCTTAAAGGTGGCAGTACCGACTGCATCTTTATCAACATTAAATAAACGCACTTCTAAAGGTGATCGTTCGTCACTTTGGCAACCAATTAAAAAAAATAGAAACACAAAACTCGCAAAAAATAATTTCCAATTCATTTGATGATCGACTCCTCTTATCTTATCCACTACTATTATGGACAAAAATTAATGAGGATAATCAATCTTTCATATTCTTATACTTCTGTTCCCATTTTGCTTCCTCTTTTTTCGAAGCTTTCTTAAAAAAATACATTGCCACTAATGCACCAATAAAAAATATCGTCAAACTTATGATGGCTGGTATATATAGTGATTTATCTTCTGGGAAATAAAGAAATTCCATCATTGTCAAAACACTTCCCTTTTTCATTTTATTAAAAACTCATTATAACATAAAAAAAAAGCTAGTATAAAAACTAGCTTTTTTTCAAAGAAAAAAAGGAAATTCAGATGATGATTCCTATTATCAGCACCAGAAAGATCAACCGAATACCTGTAAATACGGCTCGTTTCCTTTCAATCGGAACATATTAATTGTCCTTATTATTTCCCTAGATGCTCTTCAATTGTTTCTGCGATGCCTTCAAGTGCTTGATCTTCATCATTACCGTCTACAGTAATACGAATTTCTGCCCCTTTAGGAACACCTAATGACATAACACCCATGATAGATTTTAAATTTACTGTCTTACCATTATAATGTAATTCCACATGTGATTCATATTGCCCAGCTTTATTCACTAATAAAGTTGCTGGCCGTGCGTGAATTCCTGTGTCACTTTGAATAGTAAAAGATTGTTCTTTCATAAAAAAATTCCTCCTCATCAATCGATCATCATTAAACAGTCAAGTTTTGCCCAAACTTGTGAAATGACTAACTAAATCTATTATATACGATAAAGACGATTTAAGAAACTAAAAATTAAAATTTTCCCTTTACAATGTAAAGGATACCATTTGTATTTCATTTTTTTATATGATATTTTCTTACTATAACGATTTGCCTTTAAGGAGGGCTATAACATGAGTGTACATATTGGAGCAAAAAAAGGGGAAATAGCTGATACTATTTTACTTCCCGGTGATCCATTAAGAGCTAAATATATTGCTGAGAACTTTTTAGAAAACGTAACTTGCTATAATGAAGTACGAGGGATGCTAGGTTTTACAGGTACTTATAAAGGGAAAGATATTTCTGTACAAGGTACTGGAATGGGAGTCCCTTCTATTTCTATTTATGTAAATGAATTAATCCAAAGTTATGATGTACAAAATCTAATTCGAGTCGGTACGTGTGGTGCCATTCAAAAGGATGTAAAAGTACGAGACGTTATTCTTGCAAGTACATCCTCAACAGATTCTCAAATGAACCGCATGGTATTTGGTGGCATTGATTATGCGCCAACAGCTAGCTTTCAATTACTTAAAAACGCTTATGATACTGGGATAGAAAAAGGTCTTTCATTACGAGTGGGAAATGTTTTCACAAGTGATAGCTTTTACCGTGACAACATGAAGGAACTTTTAGAACTTCTTGATCAATATAATGTATTAGCGATTGAGATGGAAACTACTGCATTATATTCACTAGCAGCGAAGTTCAACCGCAATGCTTTGTCTGTGTTGACAGTTTCTGATCATATTATCACTGGTGAAGAAACAACTGCCGAAGAACGTCAAACAACATTCAATGAGATGATAGAAGTTTCACTTGATGCTGCAATTAAGTAATAAGAAAATGGTGAGAAATAACTCTCACCATTTTCTTTATTAAAAGCTTGTTAATTGCTTGGTTAATTCATATAAAATATTAAAAAGCTATGCTATAATGTTAAAGAAAAATTCAAAACTCACCATGAAAGGTTAACGAGGGTAGCTACTCATTATACCTATGTGCATTTCTTGAAACCATCGAAGTTTGAAGTAAGAATTTATCACTTAAATGAATACATACTTTAATTCATCTAAGAGTCAGAAAGGATGTTACTAATTGGAACTTTTCGGAAATTTTCCATTGTGGGCGGCATTATTTGCCATTACTTTTGCTCAAATTGTTAAAGTTCCCCTACACCTTATTGCAACAAAAGAATTTAAACCTAGTCTCGCTTTCAGCACAGGTGGAATGCCAAGTAGCCACTCTGCTGCAGTAACTGCACTCTCCACAGGTATTGGAATCGAACATGGAGTCTCTTCAGGATTATTCGCCGTTTCCTGTGTGTTTGCCATTATTATTATGTTTGATGCCACAGGGATTCGTAGACAAGCGGGGGAACAAGCTATCTTATTAAATATGTTAGCAAAGGATTTTCACCACTTTGTATCAGAGGCAAAAGGATGGTCAAAAAAAGGAGAATACGAGAAACAAAAAGAGCTAAAGGAATTATTAGGACATCAACCTATCGAAGTATTTTTCGGTGGCCTAACCGGCATTATCCTAGCCTTTTTACTATTTCCCCTATTCTAAAACCAAGCCACACACGATTATATTTAAACACCGTGGACAAAAACTGCGAAGTAATGACAATTTTGAGAGTATGATGAATGCTAGGCAAAAGCTCCGTCCATTTACTTCGCTTTCCGCGGGCGTCACCTCAGCCTCCTCGGCAGAAAATCACTGCCTGCGGGGTCTTCGGAAGACGCTTTTCCCGCAGGAGTCTACGTAAATGGACTACGCTTTAATAGTGTTCTACAAATTCAGGAACCGCTAGAATATTGATATCACAGCATATCTTCTCGTACGTTAACAGATCTCTAACAAAGCGGAGGAAAAATGCGACACTCCTGGGGGAACAGCACGAGCTGAAGATCCACTTGGTAAAGTGCTTTTCTTTACCAAGTTAGCTTCAGCCGTGCCCCCGGAAAGGGAGTGTTTTTCCGTAGCGTTGGATAAGCATTCATCTCAATACTTTTGCCAATAATCCTATGCCAGGTACTTTGCTGTTTTAGTTTTACTGCATATATTCGTAAGTTGTGTTAAATAGCTTATTAAAAAAACAGCCTGATTGGCTGTTTTTTTATTTACTCTGTTTTATATTGATGGCGGAATACTTGGAGTGCTTCTGTATTATTTAAGTTTGCTAGAGCTTCTTCGGTTAATTTACCATCGCCATACTCCACTACATAAACATCCACTGACTTTTTCCCCCACTGCTCATAGACATCTTCTACAGAAGGGTAATAAAGATCAATCTTATTACCTTTTATAGCCCCACCTTTATCTGCGACAATTCCATAACCATAGTCTGGTATATATAAAATTGTACCGAGTGGAAAGATGGTCAGATCAGCAGCAATAGTAGAATATAAATCTCTAGTGACTTTTACTCCTGAATAAGTAATACCATATGCAGGATGGTCTGGTGTTTTTCCAGTTGACTCTACACCCGCTGTATAACCTGTTGCCACAACATTTCTTTTTTCATATTCATTGAAATCTATTGTCTCTTCTAGTGTTGCTGGTCCAGTTACTTGCTCACTCGAAATATATGTTACACGATTATTTACATGTTTCATATATTTCTTTTTGTCAATAATTTCTCGATCTCTTTGATATTGTATATCGAATGATTGTTCATTCTCTTCTGTTAAACTAGCGAAGACTTCTGTAGCAGAAACATTAGATATCATTGTAAAACTAGACATCAGGGCACAAATAAATAGCAATAGTAACAACACGTTTTTTGCTAATTTCCATAAAAACATGAAAGATCACACCTTTCTAGGTGTCATCTTATCCAGTAATAAAAGTTTTTATACATCCAGCATGGATTTAAAACATTTGATAACCATTTTTCCGTAAGAACTTAATAACCATTCCAGCAGAAATAGTTCCAACAAATCCAGACAATAAAATAATGGCATCTTGTAAACCTAACGTGATGAACTCATTCCATAACGTACTAAAAGCATAACCTGGATCTGTAAAATAGGTAGAAAAAGAAAATGTATCGATTATTAAAATTACGATCAGTGGAAAAACAAACGCCATTAACCATGTTTGTCTCAAAATCATATTTAATATAAAACTAATTCCAAAAAATAAAACAAAAAATAGTAGTACTGATATAAAAAGTTGAATCATTGGTCTACTCCTCTTCCATTATCTCAAAACTAATGAACTTCTCCTATTTTATAATGGAGTTCGGTCAGTTGCAATAATGTTCATTGTATTGTAAATATATAAGGCTCTTTTAAAAAAGCAGAGGAAAGATCCTCTGCTTTTACATTTCTATTACAAAATATTAAATTTACCTTTTTTCAATACCAATCCAACTCCACCGATTTTATACAATGCACGGTTATCAATAACTTTCTTCATAAAGGAAGCAGTCCATCCGTAGATTTTCTTACCACCGAAAATAGATCCCATAGCATCGTCTTCACCTAATGAACAAACAGTTCCACGATTAATGAATTCAAAATGCTCTAATTCGCCACCTTTTACAAGTGCAACTAAATTATGAGCACAAATCTCAGCTTCTTGCATAGCAATTTGCGCAGTTGCTGGGTATGGACGATCGATTTCTTTATTCCACACTAATGCACAATCTCCAACAACAAAAACGTCTTCATGGGATGGTGCACGTAATTCTGGCGTCACTTCTACTTTACCACGGTTATCTTCTAATGATGATTCTTCCACTAAATGATTAGCACGAACACCTGCTGCCCATACTGTCGTCATTGTCGCGATATCTTCTTTCTCACCATTTTGTTCTACCGTAATACCATCAGCACGTACTTCTTTCAAGAAAGCGCCTAGCTTGAATTCAACTCCACGTGCTTCTAGTGAATTCATAGCATATTCGATTAGTTCCGGATCAAAGCCTGGCATAATGGTATCCATAGCTTCCACCACAATTAAACGAACTTTACTGCGGTCAATATCATACTCTTCACATAATTCAGGAATGCGATTTGCTAATTCCCCAACAAATTCGATACCGGTAAAACCACCACCACCGACAACAATGTTAAGACGTTCTTGTTTTGCCTCAGGCTCATTGTTATATTGAGCAAATTGATGTTCTATATGTTGACGAATTAAACGTGCTTTATTAATACTTCCAATCGTAAAGGCATTTTCTAACAGTCCAGGAATACCGAATGTTGCTGCTTCAAATCCTAGTCCGACAACAAGATAATCATATTCTAATTCACCATCTTGTAATTCCACTTTTTTCTCATCTGGTTTAATCGCTGTTACTGTGTCTTGAACAAAGTTAACCTTTGCAGAGTTAATTAGATCCGTGATTTTAACACGACTTCGATCATGGTGTAACGTTCCTGCTGCAGCTTCATGCAACCAAGTTGATTCATAGTGGTAATCGTTTTTGTTTACAAGTGTAATATGTGCATCGTTTACCCCTAACTTTTTTTGCAGTTTTGCTACTGTTGTAAGTCCACCATAGCCTGCACCAAGAATTACTATTTTGGGTTGATTCATCTTTCTCACATCCATTTAAAGTATTTTTTTGTTCCATTTCGTGATATTCTTCACGTACTACCACAAAAGGTATGAGTGAATAATAATTAGTCCATATTATATGTTAGACTTTTTTCCGACATTTTTCAACCCTAGATTTACTTTTTTGTGTTATTTATTGAAAACTTAATTTCGGATTTAGCTGATTTCACAAAATTTATATTTACGACTTGTTCTAATGACATGATAGTAAAGATTGTGTTAAAATATATTGCATTGATGCAAGCATTAGGGGGAATCTAAATATGTCAAATCAAGTTTACGATATAACAATAATCGGGGCAGGTCCTGTCGGATTATTTACTGCATTCTATGGAGGGTTAAGACAATCGTCAGTTAAAATTATCGAGAGTTTACCACAAATTGGCGGGCAACTCAGCGCATTATATCCAGAAAAATATATTTATGATGTAGCTGGTTTTCCAAAAGTTCGTGCACAGGAACTCGTCGATAATTTAAAAGAACAAACCGATTTATTCGAACCAGAAATTGTCCTAAATCAATCAGTAGAACGAGTAGAAAGATTAGAAGACGAGACATTTAGAATCACTACTTCCACTGAAGAACATTACTCCAAAGTAATCATTATTACTGGTGGTAATGGTGCCTTCCAACCGAGAAAATTAGCAATTACCAATGCAGAAAATTTTGAAGATAAAAATCTTCACTATTTCGTTGATAATATGGATAAGTTTCGTGATAAGCGCGTGGTTCTTTTTGGTGGTGGGGACTCTGCTGTGGATTGGGCTTTAATGCTTGAACCTATCGCAAAAGAAGTGACCTTAGTCCACCGTCGTGACAAATTCCGTGCCCATGAGGCAAGTGTTGAAAATTTAATGAATTCCAATGTGAATCTTTTAACACCATATGTTCCTGAAAGCTTAATAGGACAGGAAAAAATAGATCAGGTTCGCTTAAAAGAAGTGAAAGGCGAGAAGGAAATCGTACTGGACGTAGATGACGTCCTTGTTAATTATGGCTTTATTTCTTCACTGGGACCTATTAAAAATTGGGGATTAGAAATTGATAAAAATAGTATTGTCGTCAATTCGAGAATGGAAACAAATGTCCCTGGCATTTATGCTGCAGGTGATATTTGTACCTATGATGGAAAAGTCAACTTAATCGCTGCAGGTTTTGGAGAAGGACCAACTGCCGTAAACAATGCAAAAGCATATATGGATCCAAAAGCCAGAATTCAGCCTAAACACTCTACTAGCATGTTTTAAGAATGAAAATAAAAGCACCGAGCTTAAAATGCTCGGTGCTTATTTTTTATTTAACAATTTTCAGGGGTTCCTTCACGTTCTTTCGCTTTAAAAGAAGAGCCACACCCACAGGAAACAATGGCATTTGGATTATCAATCGTGAATCCGCCACCCATCATGTTTTGCTTAAAATCGATGGTTGTTCCTTCAATTACGTCAATATCAAACCGCTTTATGGTAAGTGGTATTCCATTTGATTCTTCTGTATAATCCAACTCTTCATTGACATCATAATCAAATCCTAGCGAATACGACAGGCCACTGCAGCCTCCACCTTTGACACCGAAACGTAAACGTACAGTTTCAGCATCTTCTTCTTTCATCATTTCTTCTATTTGAGATTTAGCATTTTCGGTAACATTAATAACCATAGAAAAAAACTCCTTTTTCTAAGTAACTTTTTTATATTGTAACAACAAGTATACTAACTCAGGTCTTGTACTTCAATATTTTTGTTTTTATCTTCTGAATTGATCTACCAGATAAATGTTCCTTCAACTGTTGTTTCTGCCGCTCCTCGCATCCAGACATGGTTATCTTCGGCCCAAGTAATATATAAGTCACCACCAGCTAAATGCACGGTAATTTCTTTCCCTTTTTCTAATTTATTATTAAGAATTGTTGCGACTACTGATGCACATGCACCTGTTCCACAGGCTTGGGTGACACCTGAACCACGTTCCCATACACGGAAGTTGATTTCTTGCTGATTCACTATCTCGATAAATTCTACATTAACTCCCTCAGGAAAACGGTCATCTTTTTCGATCTCTGGTCCTAACGTAGTTAAAGGAGCTTTTTCTATATTATCTACAAAGAAAACCGCGTGAGGATTACCCATTGATACGGTTGTTACTTCCAGTGTATCATTTTTTATTGCAAAAGGTTCTGCTACCACTTGATCAACTGGCTCTCCAACCATTGGAATTTCACTTCTTTTTAATAATGGCAGTCCCATATCAATGGTGACCTCTTTCACATGACTGCGATCACCATGTACTTCAGCACTGACATTCCCTGCTTTTGTTTCAATCGTAAAATGGCGATTATCTATAAGTTGATGTTCATAGGCATACTTTGCAACGCAACGCAGACCATTTCCACAGTTTTTACCTTCTGATCCATCTTTATTAAAAATTCTCATGCCGACATCCGCTTGATCTGTTGGATGAATTAAAATAAGACCATCTGAACCGATGCCCGTATCTTTGTTTGCTACTGCTATTGCTAGATCAGCTAAAAGATTTTCTTCTATAGGAAAATCGAAAACATTTATAAAAATATAACTATTGCCTAATCCATGCATTTTTGTAAATGGTATTTTCATTTTGATATCTCCTTAATTTATAAATGATCCAATAATTCGTTATCGATATAATCATCAATATTCGTTAATAATTCCTCTGGGGTATCCGCTGTGATTGGTTTTCCATTAACAATTGCTACGTGATAGTTGCGACAAATACCGCAGTAACTTGTACAACCATATTCAATCACATCTAAATCAGGGTCTTTCAATAATTTTTGTCTTGCTGCTTCTGTACCTTTAGCTAAATTTTTGACACAAAATGCAACTTTAATTCTTATCATTATTATACCACACCTTCAACTTATCTAAAGAACACTGCATACTCCATTATATTTTTAACACACTTTTATTTACAAATAAATCGATAAGATATAAAATAGTAATGAAAATGTTTATCATTCGTGTGACTTATCGCATAGATTTTTATGTGTTTCACTTTTATATTAGTAGTAGCAGTTAGGAAAGGAGACCTTTTGTATGGAACAACAATCAGAACAAGTACAAGAAGTATTAAATAAATTACGTCCTTTTTTATTACGTGATGGTGGCGATGTTGAGTTAGTTGATGTAGAAGATGGCATTGTGAGATTACGTCTAATGGGAGCATGCGGTAATTGCCCAAGCTCGACAATTACCCTAAAAGCAGGTATTGAACGCGCCCTAATGGCAGAAGTACCCGGAGTAACAGAAATCGAACAAGTATTTTAATAGCATTACCTCAAGAGAAACGAATCAACCATTCGTTTCTCTTATTTATTATATTGCGTAATAACAGGATCACAGTGCATCTTTCCTGCAGTAATTTTGACATGATGTTTGTGCTCAGCAACCGCTCCGGCTTGTCCACTTCCCTTTCCACGGGTTTTTCTCCTCAGCTAACTTTGGTAAGTAGAGGACGCTTACCAAAGTGGATCTTCGGATAAAAACATCCCGTAGGAGTGGAAGCGGAAGCCTACGCTAATTTGGTATTTTACAACACTAGTATGAGGTAACATAACATATTGCTATTTTTTCTTAAAAAACATTAATAAATTGGTGTAGTAACTCAAAATAGGACCTGTCACAAACATTGTATAATTTTTCATATAGCGGAGGCCAATTGCGGAGACTCCTGCAGGAACAGGGCGAGCTGAAGATCCATTTTTCAAAATAAATTTATTTTATTTTGAAAAATTAGCTGAAGCCGCCCTCGCGGAAAGCGAAGTAATCGGCCGGAGCGGTTGAAAAGCACGTACAAAATCTCACGATAAAAATATCCGAGTAATAACGAATTCCATAATTGAAATTTGTTATCGCTCGGATTATTTATAGCTATTCACTTTTTAGTTAACTAATTTCTTCAACGGTTTTATATGCAGTGGCTCCTGAGTTTTCTACTTGAAGTGGTAACCACTGATAATCAGGATACTTTCTTTGCCACTCTTTTATGACAGTGAAGACTTTTTTATCGTCAACAACCGCAATCATGGTTGGTCCTGCTCCACTTAAGAAAACGCCATACGCTTCTTGGTTTAAGAATTGATAAAGCTCATCATAATGAGGAATCAGTCCTTTTCGATATGGCTGATGAAAATGATCTTTTTCCATCATTTCACCTAAAACATCCCAATCCCCTTTGCAAATCGCAGCCACACTGACATTAGCTACACTGCTTGCTTGTACACTCTCTTTGAAAGAAAATTCTTTCGGTAAAACCGCTCTTGCATCTTTTGTTTTCAATTCAAAACCAGGAATAACCGCAACAAATGTGACACCTTTTACTGGAATTTTGGTATAGGTTACTTTTCCATCATAATGACCAATTACACATCCACCTAAAAGCGATGGTGCGACATTATCTGGATGTCCTTCAACCTCTGTAGCAATTTGTACTTTATCATCACGTGATAAGCCTAATTCCAATAAAATATTTGCAAGCTCAATTCCCGCAATAATTGCTGTTGCACTACTTCCAAGTCCACGAGCAAGAGGGATTTCACTTTTCATTACTACCTGGCATGCGGGGATCTGATCCGTTTTTCCATATTTGGATGCCACTTGCTCGACAATTTCATATACCAAGTTATCTTTACCGGTTGGAATACCTGCAAGACAATCAGAACCGGCAATAAACTCCCATTCACTTGCCCTAGTGACCTGCAATTCCAAATATAAATTCAATGCCAAACCGATCGAGTCAAAACCAGCACCTAAATTGGATGTACTTGAAGGTACTTTGATCGACCAACTCATGCTTTGACACTACCTAGAATTTCATTCATAATTACTTCTTCGTCGTTTGGCAGGACAGTTGGTTTTACTTCGCTGTAATCTATTGCAGTATTAGGATCTTTTAGTCCATTACCAGTTAACACTGTAACAACCGTTGATCCTTTCTCCACTTTTCCTTCTTTTAACTTTTTCAATAGTCCGGCTACAGATGCACATGATGCAGGTTCAGCAAAGACACCTTCATTTTTGGCAATCCATTGATATGCTTCAATCATCTCTTCATCAGTAATTTCGTCAATTTCGCCTTTTGATTCGTCACGAGCATTGACAGCACCTTGCCAGCTAGCCGGGTTACCAATTCGAATCGCAGTACCTACTGTTTCAGGGTTTTCAAACACACGATTATGTACAATCGCTGCAGCACCACTTGCTTCAAATCCCATCATCTTAGGTAAGCCTGTTTGTTTTTTCTCGTTATATTCTTTAAAACCTTTCCAGTATGCTGTGATATTACCGGCATTTCCAACTGGAATAAATAGATATTCAGGTGCTTTACCTAATTCATCAACTACTTCGAATGCAGCCGTTTTTTGACCTTCGATACGATACGGGTTTACTGAATTTACTAAAGCGACTTTGCCTGTTTCCGCCATTTTACGTACATAACGAAGGGCATCATCAAAGTTACCTTCAATTGAGTAGATTTCAGCGCCATACATCACAGCTTGTGCTAATTTACCTTGTGCAATTTTGCCATCAGGAATAACGACAATACATTTTAATCCTGCGCGTGCCGCAAATGCTGCTGCAGATGCAGAAGTGTTACCAGTAGAAGCACAGATAACCGCCTTTGCACCATCTTCTACTGCTTTTGCCATCGCCATAACCATTCCTCTATCTTTAAAAGAGCCGGTTGGGTTAAGACCATCAAATTTTGCGTATGCATTAATGCCATATTCCTCTGACAATTTTTCTAATTTATATAAAGGAGTGTTACCTTCATATAAAGTGATAAGTGGTGTATTTTCTTCAACAGGTAAAAATTCTTTATATTCTTTCAAAAGACCTTGCCAAGCCATAATAATTAATCCTCCCCATCGACGCGATAACAACTGATAATTTCGTTAACAACGTCTAATCCTTTTAAGTTTTCTCTACTATTTAGTAATTGCTGCTTACTAATTTTATGTGTCACCATCACAATTTCAGCCATCTTATCTTTATCTGAAGGTAATTGCAAGATTTTTTGGAAACTTACTTTTTCATCTGTAAAGACGTTCGTAATTTTTTGGAAAGTACCTGCTTCATCGTCGACTTCCATACGAATAAAATATTGCATATACTTTTCATTATTTTCTTTTAATTGTTTTTCATATTGTGGAACAATGTATTCATTTCCGGTGATACCTAGTCGAATGTTTTTGACTACGTCCATTAAGTCAGAAACAACGGCCGTCGCGGTAGGCATACTTCCAGCACCTGGTCCATAAAACATCGTCTCGCCAACGGCTTCCCCGTAAACATATACCGCATTGAATTCGTTTTTCACCAATGCTAATGGGTGATCTTTAGGCAGAAGCGTTGGTTCCACACTTACTTCGACTTTTCCATTATGAATCGATGCAATCCCTATCAACTTAATAGTATACCCTAAACTCGTTGCAAAAGTAATATCTTCTTGAGAAATAGTTCGAATTCCTGTAATTTCTACATCCTCTAATCCAATTTCCATTTTAAATGCTAAATTAGCGAGCAATGTCATTTTTCGTGCAGCATCTAAACCATCTACGTCTGATGTTGGATCAGCTTCAGCAAATCCTAATTCTTGAGCCTCTTGTAGCACTGGTTCAAATGCTAATTGATCATCTGTCATTTTAGTTAAGATATAGTTTGTTGTTCCATTAACAATACCCATAATTTTTTGAATTTTATCAGATGCCAGTCCCTCTGTTAATGAACGAATAATAGGAATACCACCGGCAACACTTGCATCATACAAGATATCACAGTTATTTTCTTTTGCTAAGCGTAATAATTTTTGACCATGAACCGCCATTAAATCTTTATTCGCTGTTACGATATGTTTTTTATTACGGATTGCTTGTTCTAATAATAGGTTTGTATCTTCAATCCCACCCATTACTTCAATTATGATATCTATATCAGGATTACTTACTAAGTCTTCAGCGTTGTCTGTTAACCATTCCGATTGAATCGCTACATCACGCTTTTTATCGATATCATGAACAAGAATTTTTTTAATCTGGATTTCACTACCTACTTTATATTTAATCTCTTCGGCGTGGCTTTGCAGTAATTTGACAACACCTGTCCCTACCGTTCCTAAGCCACATAAACCTACGTTAACTTGACTCATTTAGACGTCCTCCCTTTGTTTGCGCTTCGAATACATTTGTTTATATATAGTGGACATTATACATGTGTCTTACCTGTTTATCAAGACACAAAAGCCTAAAAAAGTAAAAAATAATGCACCCTCTTATTAAAATGTGGGGTACATTACTTTCTATGCACTAAGCATTCAATAGCCAATCTAATTGTATACTATTTATTTGTCTTTCATCAATACCCAACTGAAAGAAAAATGTTCTTAAATTTTCTTCATAAATAGCTTGATTTTCAATGATTTGATCAATGCTTTGATTTGGTTCTGACGAGTTTCGAACATGGTCCATAAAGTCTAATAAATGAATAGGAAATAGTAAACGTGCATATAATAGTTTCCATCCAAAAACTGATAATGGTAAGGTAGATACGTATTCTTGTAAAAAGGAACGACATTGTTCAGAAGATAAACCATTATCTTTCATCATAAAAGGTCTGATTTTTTCTGCAATATCCCGAACCGGGTGATCATAAACAAATTGATTACACCAAATAAAAGACTCTCCGATTTGATCGTTAAATCTGCCAAACGTTATGGTTGGTTGATCATGTTGATGAAATTGCGTTTCTTGCTCGACATGGTTCATATATTGAATTGCATTCTCTGCAATGCCTACCATATAGGGAAACAGATTTACTAACTCCCGATTGTAAACGGAAGCAGGTCTTTGTTGGTAAAGTTGCTGATAAAGAGCCTCATATTGATCCATTTTAGTAATCCATAACTCTTTCCATTTTCCATAATTATTAATAGAATCGGGCTGATATGGATACTGGAAACCTGCTTGATGGAAAGAATTTAATTCGTAAGTCTCGTTACTTTTCCTCGCATAACACAACATGAATTTTTCCTTTCCAATCATTGTGACGAATTGATTATGTACGTTAGGTATAGGACATGTAACTTGAGGAAATCCTTGTTGATGAAAATGGGTAGCAATAGTATACAATTCTAGTGCATAGCGTTCGGATACGTTTGTAGGTACCACAAAATAATAATACGATTGCTCCGTAAAAGTAGGATATGGTTGTTCTGATACTTGTTTAGTCGGAACATGAATAGGGTAATGTAAAAATATCGGATGCAACAGAATCTTCCCCCTTTAATTGTTATTCTCATAATGCTTAATGTCAGTAAGTCTTTTTCATATTTCAAATAGTTCTATTTCAGATACGAACCGCTTGATAAGTTTTGCAATGTTCAGATGGATTCAAAATAACCCCCACGGAACATAATATCGCTTTATATTATGATATATATGTATACTTTTATGGTAAAATGATGAATATAGGATGTGATCAAATGACAAATGAACGCAAACAAACTGCGTTAGAGTTAAAAGCCCGAAGCTGGTTAGAAGAACGAGGCGTCAAATTAGAGGATATTGCAGAATTAGTATATTATTTACAGAATAAATACCAAGAGAATTTAACGTTAGAGCACTGCTTAGAAAATGTCGATCGTGTATTAATGAAAAGAGAAGTACAAAATGCGATTATTACTGGCATCCAGTTAGATGTTCTGGCAGAGGAAAACAAACTCGATTCTCCATTACAGGAAATTTTAGAGACGGATGAAAGTCTGTACGGAATTGACGAAGTAATCGCGTTATCTATTGTTAATGTTTATGGATCTATTGGATTCACGAATTATGGCTATATTGATAAGCAAAAGCCTGGTATATTGGAAAAGTTAAATGACAAATCCAATGGTTGCCACACTTTCCTGGATGATATAGTCGGAGCAATAGCAGCAGCAGCTTCCTCAAGACTAGCCCACAGCGCAGCACAAGACGAAACAATAGATGATGAATAAACCCTATAAAGTGAGACTTCAATCAGTGGGAGTTTTAAACTCCCACTGATTGTTAGCGAAACTTATCAGGAAGTTAGCGTCCGTTTATCCCCTTCGCTGTCGCTCGACTCTTGAAGTGGGGGTTTTACGGACGATTACACCGTGATAAAATAGAAATATGGTATGGCTTCACATTTTAAGTGATATATCCTTTTTATCGGACAAACGTGTGGGTCTGCGCTTACCCTTTTGGGCGATACATCTTTTTATCGGACATATGCATGGGTCTGCGCTTATCCTTTTGGGCGATATATCCTTTTATCCGACAAATGCGTGGGGCTACGTTTATCCTTTTGGGCGATATATCCTTTTATTGGACAATTGCATGGGTCTGCGCTTATCCTTTTGGGCGATATATCCTTTTATCGGACAATTGCGTGGGTCTGCGCTTATCCTTTTGGGCGATATATCCTTTTATCCGACAAATGCGTGGGTCTACGCTTATCCTTTTGGGCGATATATCTTTTTATCCTAGTTTTCAGCGCTTTGCACAGCACTCATCTCTATACTTAATAATACTGGTGTTTAGATGATATAGGACTATATTTTCTTTCATTAAGCGGAGCATTTGATAATGCCCGTCTTTTATTTACTATTAGTAAGATTCTTCTTTTCCTTTAACAAGGGGGAAGTAAAGATGAAGATGGTGACGAATATTGCGACACCGATCATAAAGATTTTCACATATAATAAAGGAATCACGGTCAATGTAAATAATACGCTCGTCCACACAATCATGACCGCAAAAATTTTAATGCGAATCGGTACACCTTTTCCACTCTGATAATCCATTAAATATCTGCCAAAATATTTATTAGTAACAAGCCAGTGATGTAGAGCTTTTGACGATTTGCCGAAGCAAAAAGCAGCCAATATAACTAAAGGAGTGGTTGGTAATAAAGGCACAACAATACCGATTAACCCGATAATGAGGCTTAAACTCCCAGCAATCATCCATAAAATTCTTTTAAAATTCCACATAAGATCACTCCAACTAGTCCCTCAAATAGTATTGATAGTCTTCCTCTGTATTAATATTTGCAAAAAAATGTTCCTCTTCGGATGAAAAATCAAGATATTTAACTGCTAATTTTGCTAATAATTGATGCATGGAAAGCTGATTATTTTGCAATTGCTGGAGGATCACCTGAATTACGTTGGCATGATACATTCCAATAAGTGGCTGGCATTTACCGTTCACACGTGGGATGACAGCCTCATAATTATTATTGCTACATTTAATTATTCGTGAGAGAATCGCTTCATTCATTAAAGGTGTATCAACTGGTAATACTAAAAACCATTCGGATGAACCTTTTTCCATAGCTGAATAAATACCAGCTAAAGGACCTGCCCCCATAAATTGCTCGATATCTGTTATTACTGATATTTTAGCACTTTCTACTGTTATCTGCTGTTCCAAACGCTTCACCAGATATACACGATCTGTTATAGATTCGATTAATTGCAATGATTTTTGATAAAAAGATTCATTATCATATTTAGCAAATGCTTTATCTGATTTAAATCTACTTGATTTTCCACCAGTTAACAAAATGCCTGTTATATCATTATTCACCATGCACACCCCTTTCGTTCAAACATTCACAAAATAGTCAAATTTCCTTCACTAAATTGTTTAATCTTTATCGTCAAATCTTTAAACCTATGTGATAAACTTAAACTAAATAGTTAAAAAATTAAATAAACCATGTTATGTCATTTTATTCTGTCTACGTTTTACTGTCTATTATTTAATTTCGCTAAATGGAGGGTTCATTATGCAACCTGCAAAACAGTTAACCAGAAATAACCGAAAGCACTATAATCAAATTTCTGTAGAGTTACGCCAATTACTAGAATCGATTAGTACAACGAAAAAGATAAGAAAAGACACGTTCTTATTTCAAGAGGGCATGGATGCTCAAGAAATTTATATTTTAAAATCAGGTTTAATCCGTATTGAAAAATTAACTGCAGATGGTAAAGAACTTACGCTAAGACTATGTAAATCGAACGATATAATAGGTGAACTAACATTATTTAGTGACGATGCTAAGTATTTATTAAGTGCCAAAGTACTAACAGCTGGTGAGGTTTTAGTAATAGACCGCAAACGTTTAGAAGAAGCACTGGTAGAGAATGGAAAACTTACTTTTGAATTTATGAGATGGGTCAGCAACCATATGCGCGTGTTTCAATCCAAAATACGCGATTTATTATTAAACGGCAAAAAAGGCGCATTATATAGTACATTGATCCGACTGACAAATAGTTATGGTATCGATACAAATAACGGTATTTTAATTGAAATGACGTTAACGAATCAACAGCTAGCTAACTTCTGTGCAACCACAAGAGAAAGTGTTAATCGGATGCTCAGTGAATTAAGAAAGCTTGATATCATAGAAGTTAAAAAAACTGGACATATTTTAGTCAAAGATATTCAATTTTTGCGCGATGAAATTGGTTGCGAAAACTGTCCAATTGAAGTTTGTAATATAGATTAAATAAATTTTGAAGCTGATACAAATCACAAATGTGTCAGCTTCTTTTTTATTTTATTCCAATCAAACTCCTCAAAGTCTTGCGCAATCTGTTTTATAAGCTCACGATTCCTTTTATCATCAAAAGAATGACAGATAGCTTTTACATTTTCTGTATCTTTCAGTAATTTCTCGTCACCTTCCCGTAACAGAACTATTTTTGGAAAAGGAACGCTCTTATACCCTTCTACTATCACAACATCGATATTTAAAATATCATATATGTCTAATAATTGACTAAGTGATAACTGCTCATTACGACCCGTCATCACAAACTGCTGTGCTCCTTTTACTGTTGACAGTACTGCACCGCTTTCGACATGTTGATAGCTATCAGTGTGCTTCACTTGGTCTGGTTCTCCACCATGCCCATGATGTTTAATAGTAGCTACCAGATAACCTGTTTGTTGTAAATAGTCGATCCAATTATTAATTAACGTTGTTTTCCCGCTATTTTTATAACCGACAACTTGGATCACAATCATATTAACCACCACTTACAGGAGGTATAATTGCCACCGTATCTCCTGCCTTAATGATATCATCGTCTAATGCATATGATTCGTTAACAGCTATCATAGACTCTTCAATCTGTTGAAAGGCATATTCATTTCGTAGCTGCTCTTTTAATTGCTTAACCGTAACAGTAGTAAAATCGACCGTTATCCGATCGGTCCCTGCCTCTTCTTGTAATTGAGCAAATAGTAGAACTTCAATCATTTGTCTCATCCTTTATATCTGGTTTTTCATTTGGATAGCGGACTTTTTCTAATTGATCACCAATCCATGCTTCGCCATCGTCCCATTGTTCTTTTTTCCAAATCGGTACAATTTGTTTAATTCGCTCGATGGCATATTCGTTCGCCTGGTATGCCGCTTTGCGATGTGGTGAAGATACCGCAATAACGACAGCAACTTCTAAAATATCTAATGACCCGATTCGATGGGTTATTGCAACCTTTGTTCCATGCCATTTCTGTTTAATTTCGTCTCCAATTTGAGCGAGCATTTTCTCAGCCATTGGTTTATATGCTTGGTATTCTAAATAGACGGTGCGTTTCTCACCAGTTAATTCACGTACCGTTCCAATAAAAGTGGTGATCGCTCCTGCATTTCGATCCTCGACTTTTTTTATGATCGATTCAATATTAATAGGTTTTTCTACTATATCAAAAAGTTTTTGTTCCATTGTTAAGCTCCCCTAAAAAACGTTATTCCAATATATGAATGGTAACTTGACTCCCCTTCTCATAACCGCTACTTCCTCCAGGCAATTGAATCAAACAATTAGCAGTGGCCAAGCTATGTACCATATTGGATTTATCCTTACCCGCAGGTCGCGCAAATAACTCCCCTTGTTCTATTGAATAAGTCCCTCGTATAAAACGATCAAATGGGTTATTTTTAGCAATATCGACCGCTAGCCTTGCCTCTTTTTTCTGATTACCAACCTCTTGTTTTCCGAGGTAATAATCAATGATTGGCTTTGTAAATAATTCAAATCCCACATAACAAGCAGACGGGTTCCCAGATAAACCAAATAAAATTTGATTCTGTAATGTAGCAACAGTTGTCACACTACCTGGGCGCATTGCTACTTTATTAAATAAAACATCTGCTTGCATTTCTTGATAAATTTCTGGTAATAAATCAAAATCACCTACAGATACACCACCAGTTGTGATCAGAAAGTCAACTTCCTTAATTACCTCTGTCATTTTAGCTAAGCTTTCTGGTAAATCATCTGTTAGTTGACCAAAATATTTTGGAATAGCACCAACACGTTTGATTTGTGCCATCGTCATGTAGGCATTACTATTACGAATTTTACCAGGCTCTAAAGGTTGATCTACTTCTAATAATTCACTACCAGTAGCAATCACACCGATCACAGGCTTTTTAGCCACTGGTACTTCTGCATAACCAAATGTTGCAAGTAACGCTGTAATCCCTGGGTTAATAACGGTTCCTTTTTCAACTAATGCTGTTCCTTTTTGGATGTCTTCTCCTTGAAAAGAAATGTTGTCATGATACTTCACGCTTTTTTTTACAGAAACAAATGGTATTCCCTTGTCTTCAAACATATCCGTATCTTCTAACATAATTACCGCATCTGCACCTGTTGGAATTTTTGCTCCTGTCATGATTCTTACCGCTTGACCTTCTTCTAAACGATCAGAATAGACACTTCCTGCACCGATATGACCTACTATTTCTAAGACTCTTGGATTCTTATCTGTAGCTTGAGAGATGTCTTGTGCTCGTAAAGCATATCCATCATAAGGAGAACGATCAAATCCTGGTACATCCTGATCAGCGAGGAGGTCTTCTGCTAAAACTCTGTGATAAGCATCAGATAAGTGCACATACTCTGTTTCACCTGTTACATACTGATCACAAACCCGTTGTATTGCTTCTGTAACAGGTATTGGTTTTCTTTCATTTAACATAAATATTCCCTCCTACCCTACAACTTGATAATAGATCTTTTTAGCATCTTCTATCGAATTGGTACCATGTACAAATGCACGTCCATCATGAAAGAAAACGAGTCGCTTCGAATCTATTTCTACCGATACTAAAAAAGGATTTGCTTGCACCTCACCAAATTGAGCTAATTTGGATTCCAAGCTTTCTAATGGGTACTTGCGGCCACGAATTTGTACTGTTTCTCTTCCACATAATACTTCTGTTTTGGTGCTATTTTGATAAGTTAATGACGGATAAGTTGGGGTAACGCCACAACTTTTACAATTTTCTTGCTTGGACCTACTTACATCTATTTGTTGATAATGATTATGCCACAAATCAAATAGGACAAGCTGGGTACGAAGCTTTTGATTTGCTTCAATTAAAATCTTAATCGCTTCTGTTACTTGATGGGTAACGACCATTTGAACGGCAGGTCCAATAACACCTACTGCATCACAGGTGGCACCAAATACAGGTGTTACTTTTAACAGGCAGTCTAGACACGGGGTTTGACCTGGCATTATCGAAAAACTCATACCAGAACTTCCGACACATGCCCCAAAAATCCATGGAACTTGATATTTGTGGGCAAGATCATTGATAATAAATCGTGTATCAAAGTTATCAGTGGCATCGATAATTAGATCTACTTGTTTAACATAGTTAACCATATTGTCGGCCGTAGCATCGATTACTACATGATTTATTGTTATTTCACTGTTAATAGTGGCAAGCTTATTAGCTGCAGCAACTGCTTTGGGTGTTTTGTTCTCTACGTCTGCTTCCGTAAATAAATGCTGGCGCTGCAAATTGGTTAATTCGACATAATCTCGATCGAGTAATGTTAATTCTCCGATACCAGCACGTGCAAGCATCTCAGCAGCAGAGGAACCTAATGCACCGCAGCCCACGATCAAGACATGTTTGTGTGCTAATTTAGCTTGTCCCTCTTTACCAATTGGTGCGAATAAAGTTTGACGATGATATCTACTCATGTCTGTCATAGCACAAATTCCTTTCTTTAACCACCAATATATGACATCTCAATTTTTTTGCGATTCTTAGCAGTTTCCTCTGTTCGTTGATCAGAATATCGGTCATCACGGTATTTCCATCTAGATATAATCGTTTCGGTTAATTCCTGATTGGTTGCACCATCTCTTAATATATCTTTTAAATTCAAACCTTCTCCAGCAAATAAACAAGTAAAGAAATGGCCATCAGCTGCAATACGTGCTCTCGTACAAGACGAGCAGAATGATTCTGATACAGAGGTAATAAACCCAACTTCAATATCTGTTCCTTTATAACGATAACGTTTTGCAACCTCTCCAAAATAAGCTGGATCAACTGCTTCTAAGTCATGTTCTTGTGCAATCATTTGATAAATCTCTTTCTTTGTTACCACATGTTTGAAATCCCAACCATTTGTTTGTCCAACATCCATAAACTCAATGAAACGTAGGGTAACGCCTATTTTCTTAAAAAAGTTAGCCATCGGCAAAATCTGATGATCATTCATTCCCTTTTTGACAACCATATTTACTTTTACTTTAAGTCCTGCTTCTTTTGCTTTTATAATGCTATCGATAACTGGCTGTGATTTGACATTGCTATCATTTATTTTCATAAAAGTTTCGTCCTCAATCGCATCTAAACTTACATTCACTCGCTTCAGTCCCGCTTGCTTTAGTCCGCTTGCCATTTTTCCTAATAAGACGCCGTTCGTTGTTAAACCAATATCCTTTAATCCGTCCAAATTCGCCAATCTTTCAATTAAATGTGTAATATCTCGTCGTAATAATGGCTCTCCACCAGTAAGACGAATTTTACGAACGCCTAAATCTAAAAATATCGTTGTTAATCGTTCAATCTCTTCAAAACTTAATAAATGTTCTTTCGGCAAAAAAGCAAAATCTTTCCCGAAAATTTCACGTGGCATGCAATAGCGACAACGGAAATTACAACGATCTGTCACAGAAATCCGTAAATCCTGAAGTGCACGACCAAATTTATCTGTTATGACTGACTGTTGCATAAAACCGCTCCGTTTCTTTAAAAAGTTATATATCTAGTTAAACATATTAATAAAAAAATATTTGTGAGAAAAATCACAACAGTTTCTAACCTATTTTTGGTTTGAAAATGTGTTCGCTACACCCATTTCATTTGCTAAATAGCTACGAACTTGATTAGTAAAGTTTGCATACGATTCTTGGTGTTCGCTCAAAATATTCTTGATCAGATTATGATCGATTTTTTGATAATCTTGTACAAGTTCTTTTCTTATATTTATAATCGATTCATATGCTTGTTTCTCGTTCTGATCGAGTACTTTTTCATCGATCAAAATATAAATAATATCAAGATAACTTCCCGGATCACGCATAATAAAACCGTCAATCATCATGTTACCAACATCCAAAATCGATTCGATCATTACTTGAGTAATTCGCTCCAATGCTAATAAATCAAATTTTGATTCAAACTGTTTTTCTTTTAGTAAAGATAACGTTTCATCAAAAAAATCTAATGTTTCATTCATTTTTCTCATATCAACAAAGTACACTGTAATCCTCCTACTACTTATTACTAACATGATATCATATTACAACAGCTCTCGTTAAAGATAATTGTCTGATAATCTTACAACAATTTACACTTTGATAAGAAAAGAATATACTGAAGAAAAGAAGGAGGGTTTTCTATGAGTGACATAAAACTGAGTTATTTTAAAAATGAGCAAGAACCTAGTGACACACGTTTTATCAGCTTCAAAGGAGCTTCAGAACGGTTTGATCTTGCTATTATCACTTCAAATTCACTTGGGAAGGACTATATAATTTTGGACATGAATAGTAATAAATACTCTCGACTTAATTTAGACACCATCGATCAACCAAATTATGTCGAACATGCTTTTCAATATAATGAAATGGAAGCAGAAGACTTCAGAGCGTATCTAAAACCACTATTAAACGAAAACTAACACTAAAGATAGTGTTAGTTTTCGATTTGTTTTACGATGAAATAACGACACCCAAAATTGCAATATTCGTATAAATAATCTTCACACGTACTTATTTTTGTATCAAAAGTTGCTTTCGGATTTTGATCATCATAAAACCCTTTGAGCCTTAGTTGTTCATAGCCCCAGTCGCCAACAATAAAGTCATATTTACTTAAAATATCTGTGTACCTTTCTTTAAACGCTTTTTCATCGAAGCCATTATCAAAATTCTTAATCACTTCATACCGATGTCCTTGAACTTCAACCACTATATTCACACCTTTTACAAGATAATCTTTTTTAGCAAATGTTACTAGCATGAAATCAAAGAATATAACCGACAATAACGATAGACTAAAAAAACTATCCAAGGAGGCAAATTCCTTTGATTCAAAAATGCTTAGGATTAATACTTACAACATTTTTTCTTCTTACTACTATAGCACATGCAGAAGAAAATGTGGATATCGATCAAGAAAAAATCACTTTATATAAGCAAATCGAAGCACTCACTTTTATCCCCTGGTATTATCTGGCTGCTATTAATCGTTATGAAACAAATATAAGTGACAATAAAACTCCTGAAGATCAACGAATTTTCATTAGTATTCCTGAAGAAAAGTGGTATGGACTCACCCCTGAGCAAAAGCCAGCTGATGAAAAAATTGTCGCTTTATTTGGAGGTATTGGAAAAGATGGTAACGGAGATAACATTGCCGATCCTACCAATGAATATGATATTCTCTATACAATGGCCATGTATCTCCAACAATATGGCCACACAAAACAAGATATTCGCACAGCTCTGTGGAATTATTATCATCGAGAACTAACCGTTTTATCGATTATGAATTATGCGAATATGTTTGATACTTATCAAAAAATAAGTTTAGATGAAACAGCATTTCCTATTCCGAAAGGCTACAACTATAGTTATCGCAATACTTGGGGAGATGCTCGAGGATTTGGTGGACGAAGGATTCATGAGGGTACCGATATTTTTGCAGGGTATGGAACCCCAGTACGTGCGAGTACGTATGGCGTCATTGAATTAAAAGGGTGGAATAGATTTGGCGGTTGGCGTATTGGCATCCGCGATATCTATAATCGCTATCACTATTACGCTCATTTAAATGGTTTTGCTGATGGATTAGAAATTGGCGATATTGTCGAAGCTGGTCAAACTATTGGTTCAGTTGGTTCGTCTGGATATGGACCTCCTGGAACTTCTGGTAAATTTCCACCACATTTACACTATGGTTTATATAAAGACGACGGAAAATCAGAATGGTCATTCGACCCCTATCCACATTTAAAGCGATGGGAAAGAAAATAAAACGAGCTGAAAATACACCTTATATAAAAGGTATTATTTTAGGTGACGAACAAAAGAGAAGGATTACAGGACATAACCTGATGGTAATTTTGACATGATGTACGTGTGTGGCATCCGCTTCGGCTTGGCCACTCCCCTTTCCATGGGGTTTTTCCTTCAGCTAACTTTTCCAAGCAAAAGCCGCGTGGAAAAGTGGATCTTCTGGAAAAACGAGTCCCATAGGAGTTGGAGTGGCCGCCTACGCTTAATGAGATTCTACAACATTTACAAATGCTTATACTTTGGTTAGCTGGATAGTGAAAAAAGCCAATATGATTACTCTTATTTAAGTTGTCGAGTATATCAAAGCGCAGGCGTCCGCTTTCACTCCTGCGGGATGTTTTTATCCGAAGATCCACTTTTTAAGCGCACTTTGCTTAAAAAGTTAGCTGAGGAGAAAAACCCGCGGAAAGGAAAGCGGACAAGCCGGAGCGGTTGCTAAGCACATATAACCTCTCATAATTACCACTACAATACTGTCGCATAATCATCCTTTTATGCATTAAAAAATCCGAACGATTGTTGCAAATTCTCTATGTGGAATTTGTACAATCGTTCGGATTTCGTTTTTTAACCAAATCATTCCTGATCCAGCATTGTATTAATTAATTTTTTGAAGCACTTCTTGCTCTTAAAATACTTAGAGCTAAGCCTCCCCAAATAATAACAATCCCAATTACCGCCATCACAATAGCGCTAGTAGACATAAAGGAAACCTCCTTTTATTTATGTTTTTTATGCTTCATGGTCTTTCGTAGGCCATTTTTTAATTGTAATAACTGCACCAAGTAACATCGCACCAATGGCGACTACCCAACCAAAATTGAATAAGAAATCGATTGGATAATCTTCATATGAACGTGATACTTCAGTTTTTAAGTTTTGTAACATCATGTACCCTAAAACGATAGGTGTAATAACTCCTAAACATAATCTCCACCAAACTCCAAGCTTAATATCAGATACTGAGTCTGCATGTTTTTGTAAATCTTTTAGTGATCTTGCAAACCAAGCAATTGCTACAACTTCAAACAATCCTGCCAATGCTACACCATAGTTATTAATAAAGTAATCAACTGTATCTAATAAAGTCAATCCACCTTGAGTGGCATAAAAAATTGAAACTATAAACGCAAGGCCTCCACCAATGGCAACTGCTTTACCACGGGAAATCGCGAACTTCTCTTGTAAACCGGCTATATAGGTTTCTGAAATAGAGATCATTGAAGATAAACCTGCTAAGAACAAGGATGCAAAAAATAGAAATCCAAACAATCCTGATGCCGGCATCTGACTAATAATTTCAGGGAATACCATAAAAGCTAACCCTACGCCGTCAGCAGCTACATCTTCTACTGCAGAATTTGATTGGAGAGCCATAAAACCTAATACCGCAAATACCCCAATACCTGCTAATAATTCAAAGGATGAATTCGCAAAACCTGTAATAAAGGCATTATTAGTAATATCTGACTTTTTCGGTAAATAAGATGAGTAAGTAATCATAATGGCAAATGCAATCGATAAACTAAAGAAAATTTGACCATATGCGGCAACCCATACAGATCCTTCTGTGATACTACTCCAATTAGGTTCAAAAAAAGCATTTAAACCATCAAGTGCACCTGGTAACGTTACAGCACGAATAACAATAAATATGAATACAATTAATAATGTTGGAATAAATATTCTGTTAGCAAATTCTATCCCTTTTTTAACACCTCTTCCAAGAAAGAAGAAAACTAATACCCAAACAATGAGTAATGGAATTATAACGGCTGGTACGATAGAACCAAATGTTCCTGGATCTGCTAAATTCAAGAAATCTCCGACAAAGAATGCTGTTGGATCGTCACCCCACTGTGTACCAAAAGAGAAATAGGCATACATAATGGCCCAAGCTATAATAACTGGATAATACGTAGAAATAACGAATGATATCAGTACTTGCCACCAGCCAATCCATTCCATTCCTTTACTAATTTTCGAAAAACTTCTAGGTGAAGAACTTCGATATTTATGACCAATTGTGTATTCCATAATAAGTAACGGAATACCTGCTGTTAATAGAGCAAATAAGTACGGTACAAAAAAGGCACCTCCACCATTCTCAAATGCTGTTGCTGGAAAACGCCAAATATTCCCTAGCCCAACAGCTGAACCGATTGCTGCCAAAAGAAAACCTAATCGTGTTCCCCACTGTGATCTTTTCTCCATCACTCAAACCCCTTTCATTTTTTTAGCCCACTATATCTATCAATCATAGAGTTGAAATTGCTTTCAAAAATGGGCTTTTTTTAGAATAAAAAAATGGTAACAATATTTCTAATCTTTGAAATTATAACGAACTTTCGAATATTCTGTCAAAGGAAATAATAGGAATGCTCTCACTCGATAAAATCCGGCTCTATTGGAATTGACAAATTTGACGATCCCTCCCCATCATGATAATAATTTGGCACATCTCCAGGATGAAACACCTTGGTTACTGGAATATCTTGTACAATTTGGACTGGCTCTGAAGCAAAAGGTATGACAACCATCATTTCTACTTCTATATGTACATTTACTTCAATTAATGCACCGTTTATTCCGGTTTGAGCCAATTCACTCGTTATCTCAGTTCCAACACTTCCAATCACTTCCATATTCACAGGCACCTTTGGACCTAAATTAGCAAGGATCGGTATACCTAATGTTTGACCGATTGGTACTTCTACCAATAATCCTCGTTCCCTTACATCATCCAACAGTTCCTGTTCATCCGGTTCTAGGTCTAATTCTACTTCAATTGGTACACCAGTTTCTGGCCGTTCCCCTTTTTCTAATAATTTCAAAAAATTTTCGACCCTGTATTGTACATTTCGTTGAACACGATTTTCTACAACTGAATTAAAAATGTAGTGTTCTACCTGTCCTTGTTCATCTAATTGAACTTGAACAAGTTCTTCTGTTTCCAAGTCTTCCGAAATTTTCTTACTTACTGCGATCCCCATTGCCTGATTAGCAATGGCAGTCACCCGAACCTTAGCATAATCCAGTAAGACTGGCTTTATCCCTTCATTTACAATTAATATACTAGCAATCATGCATAAGACGAATAATAAAAGAGATATTATCACCAATTGATTTTTAGGAGGTGAACCTATCTTTCTTTTATTCCAACGATTTTTCCGCATAAAAAATCCCCCCTTTATATTCATATGAAAGGGAAGATCTTTTTAGAGATAAAAATGTATATTTATCATGGTGTAACAACTAATCGATCGGTATTTTCTATCATTACATTTAGTACAATTGATAAATCGAGATCGTATGGTACAACTTTTGATCCATTCTCCTTGATTATCCTAATAATAGGCCGCTCATACATATGTGGGTTTTGTCTAGCAACTACCCCTTCTCTGCCGTCACTTAGATATACAGTGAGTCCATTAGGATACAATGCGACCGTTTTTTTGAACTTCTCTACTAAACGTTGGTCAAATTGTGATCCCGCTCCAGCATATAGAATTTCAAGGCCTTCATGAGGCAGCATAGCATCTCGATAAGCTCGATTACTTGTAACTGCATCAAATACATCTGCTACTCCTATAATCCTTGCATATGGGTGTATATCTTGATTTTGAATACCACGCGGGTAGCCGGAGCCATCGAGTCGTTCATGATGTTGATAGGCACAATGAGCAACGAGCAAAGGAATGCTAGGAGTTTTTCTTAACATATCGAATCCATATTCTGTATGTGTTTGAATAATTTTAAACTCCATATCTGATAGCTTTGCTTCTTTATTTAATATTTCGTCAGGTATTATTATTTTCCCAATGTCATGAAGCACAGCACCTAAACCAATGTCTTCTAATTCTTTTGGTTTGAAATTTAATTCTTGTGCCAATGCTAAAGTATACATACTAACATTTAAGGAATGTGAAAAAACATAATCATCAATAATTAATAGATCAGATAGATAGTGGATTACATCATCATTACGGCTTATTTCTTTCGCTATTTCTTTTACCAAATCATTTAATTCAAAGGCAGTTCTTTCGAGCAAAAAATTATTTTTCGTAAGATCCTCCTTTTGTAAGGAACGAAAAGCCGATTTGATTTTTTGTACCGCATCGATCCGTTGCTCATCTGGAATTGGTGGATTTACAATAATATCGTCAGTGTCTTCATCTCTAATGAAGACATAGGTGACGCCCATATTTTGCAATCGATTTACCATAGCTTGTGATAACTGCATATTTTTTTGCAATAAAATCCTACCATGGATGTCATATATTGGTTTTGCTAACTCGATCCCTGGTCGAATGATCGTTGTTGGAACTAATCTCATATCAAAACACCTATTTTTCATTTTAGTAAAATATTATCAGAAATTGTCGATTTTATCTAGCCTTTTTGTCACTTTGTTAAATATTTTTAATAACTAGTATTATTATATGTTTGGCTTTGTAAGCATTAACAGTGCTTCCTTTACAGGCATTCCAGGTGCCCAACCACGCAACTTGGAGGCATGGGTCACTTTCTCTAATTTCGCATTTTTCAATTCTTCGATTGTCTTCACACCAATTGCTCGCCCTGCTATAATAGGACGATCGGCTAATTTATCATTCAAAAGGTCTACATCTAAAGCACCACACATTACATAACCTTTGTCATTAGCAATTACCAAAAGAGTAGTATGTGGTAAGTTCACAGTAATAGCGGTAAACGGATGATTATTTATATAAACGGGTTTTAATTCCATCATAAAAAGCCCACTCCTCTCCCTACAAAGTATGTAGGAAGCTAAGAAGTGTGCTAGTCTTAGTCGGTATGATTATCTTTGTCATATGAGTTTTTTATGGAATCAGCCAATAAGTCCCTCATAAATTCAGGTAAATAAAATTTCTTAGTTGTCGAACGTGCTATTTCCGGAAACATTTTACCAAATGTAAACATATCGGCAGTTGCTAATGTAAAAATACGGTCATTATCAATAAGTTTTCCATTATAATAGACATGTTGTACATGACTTATTCCTTGTTCATCCACATACGTATCTATATCAATTCCGCTAAAAACAAACTTTCCAATTACTTTCCCTCGAAAGCCAAATCCTTTAAGTTCAAGCCGCATTAAGGCTTCATCAAGTGCTCCCCGAACCACTTCCAATAATTCAATTCCCCTTAGTTGAACTGTAACTGGATTTATCGGGTGTGGACATATTCGATGCACATCACCATAAGTTACATGACCTTTGTGGATATGATCCAGCAATAAACCAGCGTTTAACATACTGATATCCGCTTTTGTCCACTCTTTTAATTTATCTGTTAACTGTTTAATAATAGGTGTTTGCACAAACCAATCCACCTCTAATTGCTGTTCTAAATAAGCTATCTGTTTGCCTAATAATTCATGGGCTTCTTCCTTCATTTTTCTTATTGTATTACTAGTTGCAATATCTTGATCTAAATAGGCTGTCTCGACTGTAAATGCTTGTTTATTCGATAGTTTATTTTGCGAGTGATCCCAATCAATATGTATCTCACCTACATATTTACCATGTTTCCCCGCTGCTGTAAGCAGAGTTTCATTTATTAGTTCTCCATTTTTAAAAAGGTGGTGAGTGTGACCACCGATTATAATATCAATTTCAGGATATTTTTCGGCAATATTCTGATCATCTGTTAAACCGAGATGGGACAATAAAATAAGAATATCGGTATCATTCTTTAATTGGTCAATATTCCGTGACAAGTAGTCATAGGGTGACTCAACATCCCAACCCAATGGATGATAAAAAGGACGGAAGGGTGCCGTTAAACCGATTAATTTGACCCTTAATTGATGTTTGGTAACAAAAGAAATACTATCTTTAAGCCAAAAAGGCTTCTGTTTATTTGTTGGCTTTAGATTGCCACAAGTAACTTGAAAATCAGCTTTATCGTACAAGTGATATAAATCATCATGTTCCAATGTTATTCCTTCGTTATTCCCAATAGTTGCAAAGTCAAATTGTGCATCATTTAAGAGTTCTACATTCGCTTTGCCTTTAAAAGCTTCTGCTATCGGATGAAAACGATCCACATGATCACCAATATCAATGATCCAGCTCTGCTCATTTGTTTGCTGATGATGTTTCTTTTTCTGTTTAAAATAATGCACAATGTTTGGCCATTGATTAAAATGACTGTGCAGATCATTACAATAATAAAAATGGATATGTTCGATCATGAAGCTCAGCCTCCTCTAAAACAACCCTTGCCATATCAAGCGCAATCCTATAAAAAGTAATACGATTCGAAGTAAATTCTCTACTGCTTTACTGGACAAATGTTGGTTTATTTTAGCACCTAAAACACCACCAAACCAAGCACCTGGGATAAATGCCCAAACATAAATCCATTCGATATGCCCTAATATAATGTGTGTAAAAGAACTTACCATACTCAGGGCTAAAATCATAAACATTGATGTTGCAGTAGCAATATGTGGCGGAAATTTAAAAAATAAGATCATCGCAGGCACCATCAGCGAGCCTCCGCCAATACCAAAAAAACCAGACAACATCCCTACTGTAAAAGCAATCAGCAGTGCCAGCACCGGTGAAAAAGCATATTGGTATATTTTTTTACCTATTTTCACCTCTCGAATCACCTTATTAGAAAGGTTCGAATTTAGCTTTGGTGATTCAGGGTTCGGTGTTTTTTTGAATAAAAACAGTGAAAAAATCAGCAACATAAAGATTCCTAAAAATAAAGAGAACATTTTTGTTTCTACAAATTGATTAAACCATGCACCTAAAACACCACCAGGTATACTACCAGCTATAAAATACAAACCACTTTTATAGTCAATCCGTTTAACTTTTGCATAAGTGTACGTGGATGACATTGCCGTGAAAATCATAATGACTAATGAAATCCCGACTATAGTACTGGCATTTGCCCAATCAAACATATCAGTAGTGCCATGTAAAATAAGTAAGATCGGAACTAATATCACGCCTCCACCTAGACCGACAATACTTCCTAACATAGCAGAAAGCAAACCTATTAACAAACAAATAATAATTACCAATTAAATCCCTACCATCGTCGTCTCTGTTGTATATCAAAAATTTTCGTGAACTCTTTATATTATAAAGGTTATCTAACAATTTATCCAATTAGCCATTCTTTTTAATTAAATACAGATAAGAAGCACAATGCGACATAACTCTTGTGGTAATTATGAGATTTGAGAAGTGCGTAACAACCGCTTCGGCTTGTCGACTTCCCTTTCCGCGGGTTTTTCTCCTCAGCTAACTTTTTAAGCAAAGGGCGCTTAAAAAGTGGATCTTCGGATAAAAACTTCCCGCAGGAGTGGAAGCCGACGCCTGCGCTATTTAATACTTTACAACTCTAGTAAGAATATTCATATTGGCATTATTCAATATAGCCTATGAATTTTCTTTAGCTTACTTACGATAATTAACAAAAGATGTTCATATCTGTAACAATCCACTATGCTAGCACTAGCTATCTTTGTAGAACTTCATTCAGCGTAGGCGGCCACTTCCACTCCTGTGGGATCGTTTTCCCTGAAGATCCACTTTTCCTTGCGGTTTTTGCATGGAAAAGTTAGCTGAAGGGAAAACCCCACGGAAAGGGAAGGTCGGGTAGATGGCAGGCGCGCGCATTCAATAGAACCACGTTTCCTGCAGCCCCCATACGATCCCGGACGGTCGGATTTCCCGAGTCCGGTTCTGACACTGGGTTTCTATCGCTATATAAGCCTTCCTTATGTATCCCAGGTTTAAATGCTGACACGCATGTTCACCCATTGATACATAAGTTTACTTATATGCTAGTCTTATGCCAATCATTCAACAGACTCTGTGTTCTGTTTATTCTTTGACACGGACGCCCAGTCGCCCAGAGGTCCTTCGCTCTACTCTGGTGTTACCTTTGTAGAAGCTTCATTCCATAAGCTTAGAAAGGCATTACCCTTTCCTCTTCGCTACTACGACCTCATGCGTCCATCCTAAATCCTCCTAACCATTTTCGCTTGTCACTTATATGGTTGGTCTTTGCTGGTTGTTGTCATCCCAGCTGGAAGTAGGACTTTCCCGTCGTTATCTCTGAAAATCTTTCTCTAGATGCCAGAACCCCTACTCCGGCTGCTTCTATGGTGCTCTTGACCGTTACTTCCCATAGAACATCGGCCTTCCCCATTGCCCAACCAGGTCGGCGCATCACAGACATCCCTTCAACAGCTTCTGAAGGGCGCTCGATTTCGGAGCTGCAGTATTCGTTAAAGCCTTCTAGCCTCTAGATTTGCTCGCCACTCTAGCTGTTCCGACCCATACTCTCTCTGCGTAAAGTTGAGCCGCAGTGACTTTTACTTCCAAGCAGAACGTGACTCGTTACCTCACCACGCATTGGATATACTAGTCATCCGAACCGGTCAATTGATGACAGGAGACTTTCACTCCATTAGATTCTCAGCCTTGACGGCTACTCCTGGGCAAGCCGGAGCGGTTACCACGCACATATATCATTTCAAAATGGATACCTCAGTTATGTCGTATAATCCTTCTTATGTACATTAATTAGATGGAATGCGTTTTGGGAATCCTGTTTGCTTTTCTAATGTACAAAAAAAGGTAACGAGATCGTTATGAACTCGTTACCTTTTATTTTAAATATTATATACATCAACTGGTTAATGACAATTAACCAATACTACCTTCCATTTCGAACTTGATTAGGCGGTTCATTTCTACCGCATATTCCATTGGAAGTTCTTTTGTAAATGGTTCAATAAAGCCCATTACGATCATTTCAGTCGCTTCTTCTTCCGAAAGACCACGACTCATTAGATAGAATAATTGTTCTTCGGATACTTTTGAAACTTTTGCTTCGTGTTCTAATGAAATATTGTCATTAAGAATTTCATTATACGGGATTGTATCTGAAGTAGATTTATTATCCATAATTAACGTATCACACTCGATATTAGAACGTGCACCATCTGCTTTACGACCAAAATGAACCATTCCTAAATAAGAAACCTTACCACCTTGTTTTGAAATCGACTTAGAAACAATTGTCGAAGAAGTATTAGGTGCTAGGTGGTGCATTTTAGCTCCTGCATGTTGGTGTTGTCCTTTACCTGCTAACGCGATAGATAGTGTGTTACCACGTGCACCTTCACCTTTTAGGATGATTGCTGGATATTTCATTGTTAACTTAGAACCAATGTTACCATCGATCCATTCCATTGTGGCATTCGCATCACATGTAGCACGTTTTGTAACTAGGTTATAAACATTATTTGCCCAGTTTTGAATTGTTGTATAACGGCAATAAGCATCTTTCTTAACGAAGATTTCCACAACGGCACTGTGCAATGAATTTGTCGTGTATGTTGGTGCTGTACAACCTTCTACATAATGTACAGAAGCACCTTCATCCACAATAATTAACGTACGCTCGAATTGCCCCATATTCTCCGAGTTAATACGGAAATATGCTTGAAGTGGTGTTTCACACTTCACTCCTTTTGGAACATAGATGAACGAGCCACCAGACCAAACAGCAGAATTTAGTGCAGAGAATTTGTTATCTGCAGATGGAATAACTTTACCAAAGTATTCTTTAAAAAGATCTTCGTTTTCTTTTAATGCTGTATCCGTATCTTTAAAGACAATTCCTAAATCTTCAAGATCTTCTTTCAGATTATGATAAACCACTTCTGATTCATATTGGGCAGATACACCTGCAAGATATTTCTGTTCTGCTTCTGGAATACCTAGTTTATCAAATGTTTGTTTGATTTCATCAGGTACTTCATCCCAAGAACGTTCAGAGCGTTCAGATGGTTTTACGTAATACGTAATTTCATCAAAATCTAACTCTTGTAAATCACCACCCCATTGTGGCATGGGTTTTTTGTAAAATTGCTCTAATGCTTTTAAGCGGTATTCTAACATCCACTCTGGTTCTTCTTTCATGCGAGAGATTTCTTCTACTACTGCACGAGTTAAACCTCTTTCAGTACGAAAAATCGAAACATCACGATCATGAAAGCCATATTTATATTCGCCTATTTCAGGTGCTTGTTTAGCCATATTAAATTACCTCCTATTTAGGATTTCTTCATGCCTTATTGCTCATCAGTCGCGACTGCCTTTTCCATTGCTTTCCACGCCAATGTTGCACACTTGATTCTAGCCGGAAACTTAGAAACACCTTGTAATGCTTCAATGTCTCCTAAATCGAAATCCACATCTTCCAGATCTTCACCTAACATCATTTTCGAAAAAATAGTTGACATTTTAAGTGCATCGTCAACATTTTTCCCTTTCACAGCCTGTGTCATCATTGATGCTGATGACATGCTAATCGAACAACCTTCCCCTTCAAACTTTGCATCTTTCACTTTGTCGTCTTCTATTTGAAGGTGTAACTCAATTCTATCTCCACAAGTAGGGTTGTTCATATCTATTGTAACAGATTCTTCCGCTAAACTTCCACGGTTTCGCGGATTTTTATAATGATCCATGATTACCTGTCTGTACAATGTATCTAAATTATTAAAAGACATCGCCGAAATACTCCTTCGCTCGCTGTAATCCTTCAACTAATCGGTCAATATCACTTTCATCATTGTATAAATAAAAGCTCGCTCTTGCTGTTGCCGTGACATCTAACCATTTCATTAATGGTTGTGCACAATGATGACCAGCACGAACTGCTATACCTTCTGCATCGAGAACAGTAGCAGTATCATGAGGATGAACACTATCAACATTAAACGTTACTAATCCTCCACGTTTTTTAGGACCGTAAATCGTTAGTCCTTCGATCGTTGATAATTTATCTTGAGCATAATCTGCCAACTGTTGTTCATGTTCGATAATATGTTCCAAACCGATATCTTCTAGAAAATCAATTGCTGCTCCCAAACCAATTGCTCCGGCAATGATTGGGGTACCACCTTCAAATTTCCAAGGTAGGTCCTTCCATGTCGAGTCATATAAATCAACAAAATCAATCATTTCCCCACCGAACTCAACAGGTTCCATTTCTTCTAAGATCGATTTTTTTCCATAAAGTACACCTATACCAGTTGGTGCACACATCTTATGGCCTGAAAATGCGTAGAAATCACAATCCAAATCCTGCATATCTACTTTCATATGTGGAACACTTTGGGCACCATCCACTACAATTACTGCATTATGCCCATGTGCAATTTGTGCAATCTCTTTTATCGGATTAATGGTACCTAACACATTTGAAACATGTGTCACTGCTACGATTTTAGTTTTTTCCGTTACCGTTGACTGTGCTGCTTCAAGGGTAATCGTTCCATCTGCTTCCATCGGAATATACTTTAATTTTGCACCAGTATATTTTGCTGCCTGTTGCCATGGAATAATGTTACTATGATGCTCCATCTCTGTTAAGACAATTTCGTCACCTTCTTTTAATTGATGACGAGCATATCCATATGCCACCATGTTTAAAGCTGTGGTCGTACCTCTTGTAAAGATAACTTCTTCAGTTGAACTCGCATTTATAAAGTTTTTCACTTTATCTCTGGCACCTTCGTACTGATCCGTTGCTCTTGTACCCAAAGTGTGAACACCACGGTGAACATTGGAATTGTGTTGTCGATAATAAGCATCCAGTGATTCAATAACTGGTAAAGGCTTTTGAGATGTAGCTGCAGAGTCTAAATACACTAATGGATGACCGTTTACTTCTTGATTTAATATCGGAAATTGTTCACGAATAGATGTAACATCCATTAGTAAACTTTCCTTTCAATTACCTCTGTCAATTGTTCACGCACTGCGTTAATAGGTATTTCTTTAACAACAGGCGCTAAGAACCCGTGAATAACAAGTCTTTCCGCTTCCTCTTGTGATATACCTCGACTCATTAGGTAATAGAGTTGAATCGGATCTACCCGGCCTACAGATGCTGCGTGTCCTGCTGTAACGTCATCTTCATCAATTAACAGAATCGGATTTGCATCCCCACGTGCATCTTTACTTAACATTAATACCCGTGATTCCTGTTCGGCATTTGCTTTAGTTGCGCCATGTTCGATCTTGCCAATACCATTAAATATAGCAGAAGCACTATCTTTCATTACACCATGTTGTAAAATATGCCCTTCACTTTGTTTACCATAATTAACGATTTTCGCTGTATAGTTTTGAGCTTGGTTACCACGTCCAACGGCAACTGTTTTAGCATAAGATGTTGAATTATCACCAATTAGGTGTGTAATGTTTTCTGAAACAGTATTGCCATCATTCATTTGTCCAAGGTTCCATTCAATGCGAGCATCACGATAAGCCACTCCACGACGATTTACGTATACGGTAGTGCCTGCTGCAAAATTATCAACAGAACCAAAATTAATATTCGCATTATCATGTGCAATTACTTCCGTGACAATATTAGCTACTGCATGTTCATCCGTATTGTGAGAAATATAGTTCTCCACATACGTTAAGGAGCTATTTGCTTCAGCTACTACAATGACATGATTAAAGGTTGCAGCTTCAGGATCTTCTTGCCAGAAGATAGCTTGCAACGGTTCTTCAATTTGTACATTTTTAGGAACATATACAAATACTCCACCGTTCATTAAAGCTGTGTGCAGTGCTGTTAATTTATGTTCATCAATTTGGACAGCATCTTTCATATAATAACGCTGCACTAACTCACTGTGGTCTTTTATTGCTGTTTGAATATCTGTAAGAATAACACCTTTTGCTTCTAATTCTGAAGCAAGAGATTTATATGCAACAGATTGATTACGCTGAATTACAAGGTTTTCATTAAGATTTTCCATATCCAAAAATACTTGAATATCTTCTGGTAGATCATTTAATGAATGGATTTGTTCTCCGTTGACATCATGTTTATAGTCATTGAAGTTCCATCGTTTGATACTAGTCTTATCTGGTTTTGGCATTTCTAATCCCTCTGCCAATTCAAGAGCTTGCATTCTTAATTCTTTCATCCATTCAGGTTCATTTCTATTTTCTGAAAATGATCGGACATAGTCCTGATCATATGGTAGTTTTGTTTCCACAGTCATACGATACCTCCTACCTTACGCTTTTTGTCCTACTGTTTCGTCTTCGATACCTAATTCTTGCTTAATCCAGTCATAGCCTTCAGCTTCTAAACGTTGTGCTAATTCTGGGCCACCTGACTTAACAACGCGTCCTTGCATCATTACGTGTACTTTATCTGGTGTAATGTAATCCAATAGACGTTGATAGTGCGTTATGATTAAACAACCGAATGATTCATCACGTAATTTATTAATCCCTTTAGAAACAACTTTCAATGCATCGATATCTAGACCAGAGTCAATTTCATCTAAAATTGCAATTTCAGGCTTTAACATCATTAGCTGAAGAATTTCGTTACGTTTTTTCTCACCACCAGAGAAACCTTCGTTAAGGTAACGCTGCGCCATGTTTTTATCCATTTCCAGGTAATCCATTGCCTCATCCATTTCTTTGATAAATTTCATTAAAGAAATTTCATCGCCTTCTTCGCGATGGGCATTAATAGAAGAGCGTAGGAAGTCAGAAGTTGTAACACCACTGATTTCACTTGGATATTGCATAGCTAAAAATAAACCAGCTTTTGCACGTTCATCTATTTCCATTTCTAATACGTCTTCACCATCAAGAAGAACTTGACCTTGTGTCACTTCATATTTCGGGTGACCCATGATTGCAGATGCTAAAGTTGACTTACCGGTACCATTTGGTCCCATTACAGCGTGGAATTCTCCACCATTGATGGTAAGATTAACACCCTTTAATATTTCCTGACCTTCAATTTCAACATGAAGATCCTTAATTTCTAAAGTAGAACTTGCCATAACTACATACCTCCAAAGCTTTTAGTTGTTCTTGATTTGAAGTGGAATTAAATCTATTCTCACTTTATTCTCATTATAATCTTATACTATTTCGAATCTATAATCAACCATTTACCGTTGTTTCAGACTATACGATTCATAACATTTTCGTTTGATATTATACCACAAAAAGCAATCCTCTATAAACGTTAATAAAATGAGCCTACAATCATTAAAGATTTCCTATACTATAATTTTACATATGGAATAAATAATAACAAAACCATGATATATATTCATAAGAATCAACTACCTATTCATATAAGTAGGATTATACGACACAAATTTGGTAGCAATTTTGAAAAGGTATATGTGCGTGGTAACCGCTTCGGCTTGCCCACTTCCCTTTCCGTGGGGTTTTCCCTTCAGCTAACTTTTCCATGCAAAAACCGCAAGGAAAAGTGGATCTTCAGGGAAAACGATCCCACAGGAGTGGAAGTGGCCGCCTTCGCTGAATGAAGTTCTACAAAGATAGCTAGTGCTAGCATATTGGATTGTTACAGATATGAACATCTTTTGTTAATTATCGTAAGTAAGCTAAAGAAAATTCATTGACTATGTTGAATAACGCAATATGATTATTCTTACTGGAGTTGTAAAGTATTAAAAAGCGAAGGCGTCGGCTTTCACTCCTGCGGGACGTTTTTATCCGAAGATCCACTTTTTAAGCATACTTTGCTTAAAAAGTTAGCTGAGGAGAAAAATCCCGCGGAAAGGGAAGCCGACAAGCCGAAGTGGTTGTTAAGCAGTTCTAAAATCTCATAATTACCACAAGAGTTATATCGCATAATCCTGCTTTTATGCAAAAAATTATGCTTCTTTTGAAATTTAATTACGAATAAAAAACAACAGCTACTTATTTATAAAGCAACTGTTGTTTTAATTTTATTACTACTTATATATACGATCTGATTATCTGTGAACTAAACGCTCTACATCCTTCACAACTTCTTGGCTTTCGCGGTAGCTCATTTCTCGTTCTCTTTCCACTTCTAATCTTTGAGAAAGCTTACGCCCATACTCTGCATACCCTACACCATGTGATTGGTGCATCGCTTTTTCCATCTCCGTTGTGTAATTTAGATGTAACTGTTGGTCACTAATAATAAATCAATCCTTTCTTTTTTTGACAATAGTAATTGTAACATCTTCTCACAATCCAACCAAGTAACCTGAGAGATGATCTGTCACAATAAACTATCGTTTGTAAAGGATATACCCAAGTACGAATATGTTTAATCATATTTATAACAATTTACTGCCAAATATTTTAAATTACTCTATAATTGATGCCATTGTTCTAAAACTTCATGCAAATTGGTCACCGATTCAAAAGCATATATATGATCACGAACTATACCTTGCTCCACTAATAATAAGGCTGGAACACTTTCGATTTTATTTTTCTCCATAAACTCAGGAAAGAATGAAGCGTTCAATCGATAGAAAGATTGATTTGGTTTGGCTTCTTCTATGATTGCAAGCATTCGTTCCGCCAGTTGGCACGTAGCACAAAAAGGAGTATGGACAAACACAACTTTTTTTTCTTCATCTCGCTCCAATTGTTTCCAGCTATCTATTGTCACTTCAATCATGTTAATCTCCTTTTGCTATAAATAATTTGGATTTATCAAAATATGTGATGAAACAAGGGCTACAGCCAATTCTGATTCAGGAGTGGCTGCTACCTCACGGTAAGATTTATCAATAAATATGTGCGCAGCATGTGGTAACTCTTTTGACAATTGTTTTCTAAGCTTCTTCCCTGCATTATCTTCGTCTACTAAAATAAATACATCTCGATGGTCCATATGATACATTTCAATTAGGTTTTCTAATCTTTCTACATTAATTGTGCCATTCGTACAAACAATTTCTACCTCTTCATTAAGTAATTTTGCAACTTTATCTCTGTCTGTTCGTCCTTCAACTATAATCACTTTTTTCTCTTGCATTGACATCGAATCACCTACTTCATCATTGTTCAAAACAAAAAGCTATTAGTTCATTCTATGGAAAAACCTTTGCAATTTATTACTGATAAAGTGAGACTTCCATCAGTGGGTGCAAAACCACTATGTTCAGCAAAAAATATCATGGTGTTAGCGACACTTTTCACTCACGCCGAGATAAAAATTAGCATTCACTAGGTAGCGAATGCTAATTACTATTATTCCTCATTAATCATTTCGTCATAATCTTGAGCAGATAACAGTTCATCTAACTCTGCCTGATTATTGGGTTCAACAACAAGCATCCAGGCTTTATCGTATGGTGATTCATTTACCAACTCTGGACTGTCCTCTAATTCACTGTTTACTTCAACAACTTTTCCACTTAAAGGAGCATATAATTCGGAAACGGTTTTTACAGATTCCGCGCTACCAAACGGTTCGTCTGTCTTAATTTCGTCTCCAACTTCCGGAAGTTCAATAAAGACAATATCTCCTAATTCAGATTGTGCATGCTCTGTGATACCTATCCGTACTTTACCATCTTCTTGATTAACCCATTCATGTTCTTTCGAATATAAATACTTTTCAGGTAAACTCATATAAATTGCCTCCTATTATTTGTTCATTTCTAACTATTCTTACAACCACTCTTGTTCAAAAGTAGCTTCTTTAAAGCCTACCGTAACGCGATTCTCACCAACAGTAAGCGGTCGTTTAATTAACATACCATCTGAAGCTAAATATTCAAGCATTTCTTCTTCAGTTGCATCATTTAATTTATCTTTCAGTCCTAATTCGCGATATTTTTTTCCACTGGTATTAAAGAATTTTTTATATGGTAATTGACTTTTTTCAATAATTGTCTTTAATTCAGATTTAGTTGGAGTTTCTTCAACAATATGTATGGCATCATATGCAATCTGATGTTGATCTAACCATTTTTTTGCTTTTTGACACGTCCCACACTTCGGGTACCAATAAAACTTTAAAGTCATGTAGAACTCTCCCCTCAGATTCGATGCTTTCATTTTATCGAAAAGAGACTTTAAAAACAAATAATTAGCTGATTATGGTTATTAGCCACAATATTTGAATAGTTTTTCTTTTTAATGAAAAGCTATAATGACAATAAACAGAGGAGGAAACTAAAATGCCCTTTGAACAACAGCAAAATCAAGCAATGACCCAACCACCTAAAATGATTAGCACAAAGGATCATCTATATTTAACCGATATGCTTTCATGGAACCTAAATGCTGCTAATAAAGCACATTTTTTTGCAGAAAATTGTTCGATTCCAGAAGTGAAACAAACAATTGAAAAGACATGCCAAATGCATGAAAAACACTATAATATCTTATTGGAACATTTAATGGATAACCAAAAAAAATTAATGTGAGGTGGTAACTTATGCAACAAATGAATAATGCAAAGGTCCAAAATCCAGAAACTCAAATTCCTAAATCACAAGCGATGAACGATCGTGATTTTATTAACGACATTCTGACCACAGAAAAATATTTTACTCAAGCTTATAGTACTGCACTAAATGAAGCCAGCAATCAAACATTATATCAAGATATACTTCACATATTTGAGGATACTCAAAATAGTCAGCGAGAATTGTATAATCTTATGTTTAAAAATGGCTGGTATAGTTTAGAACAAGAATCAGCACAAACTTGCCAACAAAGCTACCAACAGTTTCAGCAATATCAGCAACAATTACCAAAACACTAGAAAAAAATTCAAAATCGGGTAGTCACTTTTAACTAAGTCGCCCGGTTTTTTAAATTCATTAATATAGGTAAGTCTACATTAAATAAATCATATATTTTACAAACCGTAATGGTTACGATAAAATACTTATAAGTTCTAGTTACAAGGAGATTATAAAATGACAAAAGCTATTGTTGAAATGAACAATGTTAGTTTTCATTATGGTGATCGTCAAGCCTTATCTAAAGTAAACTTCACAATAAATGAAGGAGATTTTATTGGCTTAGTTGGCCCCAATGGTGGTGGTAAAACCACCTTAATTAAATTACTTTTAGGGATGGCAAAACCAACAAATGGTTCGATTCACTTATTTGGCAAACCTATTGATAAATTCAAGCAAAAAAATAAATTAGGATATGTATCACAAAAAGCAAATGCATTTAACAGAGGGTTTCCAGCCACAGTTGAGGAAGTTGTAACGATGGGCCTAACGTCAAAACTGGGCTACTTTCATAGAGTTTCAAAACAAGACAAAGAAAAAATTCACCAGGCCGTTGAGAAGGTTGGCATGGAAAACTACCTTTCTGAAAATATCGGTGACCTTTCTGGTGGGCAACAACAACGAATTTTTATTGCCCGTGCATTAGTTAGTGAACCCAGTTTGTTAATTTTAGATGAACCCACAGTAGGTGTTGACGCAGAAAATGTTGAAAAGTTTTTCGATTTATTACATGTATTAAATAAGCAGAACATCACCTTATTGTTGGTTACACATGACATCGGAACCATGACACATCATGCATCAAAAGTAGCGTGCTTAAATAAGACACTTCATTTCCACGGAAATCCGAATGAATTTCATTCGATTTCGAAGGATCAATTATCGGATTTTTATGGTCATCCTTTGCATTTAGTGACACATGACCATTAATGGAGGAACAAAAAAATGTTATTGAATTTATTAGAATATGAGTTTTTAAGAAACACTTTTATCACTGGTATTATAATTGGAATTATCGCACCTCTTTTAGGTGCTTTTATCGTGGTTCGCAGATTATCATTAATAGCTGATGCTTTATCACATGTTACACTTGCAGGTATCGCTTTCGGACTGCTTTTAGAAAAGAAAACAGGTGCCATGTTAATTACACCCTTCTATTCCGGACTTGGCTTTTCCATTATCGGTTCTGTATTAGTGGAAAGATTACGAAGAGTTTATACTGCTTTTCAGGAATTAGCAATCCCTATTATTTTATCTGGTGGCGTTGGGCTAAGTGTCATTTTTATTTCAATTGCAAATGGTTTTAATACAGACTTATACAATTACCTATTTGGCTCTGTTTCAGCTGTCAGTCGACAAGATTTATATAGCATTCTTATTATCGCAGTAATCGTATGTCTCGTTATTTTCTTATTATATAAAGAGCTATTTTTATTATCATTTGACGAGGAACAAGCTGTTGTTACCGGCATTCACGCTAAAAGAATTCATTTTGTTTTCATTGTGTTAACAGCCTTAGTAATTGCCGCATCCATACGAATTGTAGGCGTGTTACTGGTTTCTGCTTTAATGACCTTACCAGTAGCATCTAGTATTCGAATTGCAAAAGGATTTAAACAAACGATTATTTATGCGATAATATATGGAGAAGTATCCGTTATTTTCGGTCTGATATCTGGTTACTATTTAGAAATACCTCCAGGTGGAACGATTGTAATGCTATTAATCTTTTTATTAATAGCAACTATTTTAACGAAAAACGTCATAGAAAAAGCAAAGAATCGAAAGCATCGTTTAAAAACGGGGTGAGCAGATGAATACAGAAGAAGCATTGGATATATTAAAAATGAAAGGCTACAAGTATACGGATAAACGAAAACATATGATTACCTTTTTCGTTGAAGAAAACCGTTACCGTACAGCAAAGGATCTGTTAGTGAATATGGAGCCAAATTATGAAGGTATAAGCTTTGATACCATATACCGTAACCTCCATTTATTTGATCAATTGGGAATATTAGAGTCAACGGAATTAAACGGTGAAAAACATTTCCGGTTAAAATGTGACCATCATCACCACCATCACTTTATTTGTAAAAACTGTGGAGTCACAAAAGAAATTCATCACTGTCCAATGGATGAGATATCAGAAGAACTAAAGCAATATATGATAGATGATCATAAATTTGAAATTTACGGATTCTGCCCAACATGCCAATGAAAAAGAACTGTTTGCCAGTTGGTTACAAGACCAACTGGTATTTTTATTAAGCAAGGAAAGCATATAATCAGCGGTATCAAGGGATTTGTTATCAAAATAGTCATTTTGAAATGTAGTGTGTATGAATCCACCGCTCCGGCTGTCCACTTCCCTTTCCGCCACGTTTTCCCTGTTTTTTCTTATTTTCATTAACGAAATTAAGTAGAACAATTTATTTTATTATTATTACCGGACACGAAATATTTTTAGCGACTTTATGACTGACACTACCAAGAACCATTTCTTGAAATCGATTCAATCCTCTACTTCCAACAATGCACAAGTCCATTTCTTCTTGCCTCGCATATTTCACCAATTCATGCTTCGGTTCTCCGATCAAGATCACCGTACGAAAATGCACTCCTGCCCTTTTTAGCTTTCTCTTTGTAAGTTTTAGCTTTTCTTCCACTACACTTACCATATTGAATGAATTACTTTCCTTTACATTTTCTTTTATTACAATTACAACATCTAAATTATATTCTCTAACACTTTTCACGAATTTTATAGCATGATCGGTAGCTCTTAAAGCATGATCTGATCCGTCTGTGGCTAATAATATTTTTTGATAAATCATAGCACATCTCCCTTTATCTCCTACCTTTATTATACAAAAAGGCATCCATTCATGAAAGCGTTATCTTAACTGGTATACAAACTATTTACAATCATTTAACATACTACAGTTGTTCTTTACAATTTTTCGACATATGTTTAAATTAGGAAATACTTTAAGGGGGAATCCATTTGAAAGTAGCCATTTTCACTGATACCTTTTTGCCAGACGTCAATGGTGTCGCTAAAACGTTAGGTCGTTTCACAAAATATCTCGATCACAGTCATCATTCCTATATCGTTATTTCACCGAAACAAACTAAAAGCGAAATAAGTGCCGGCCAAATCTATCGTCAATCAAGCTTTCCCTTCCCACTATATAAAGATTGTCGTATTTCTGTACCTAACACACTCCATGTGAAAGATATTATTAAATCATTCCAACCAGATATCATTCATTTAGCGACCCCTTTTTCGATCGGATTAGCAGGGCTCCACATTGCCAAAAAATACAATATACCAATTGTGGGATCCTATCATACTGATTTCGATCATTATTTGAAATATTATCATCTTACCTTTCTAGCTAAACCTTTGTGGCGATATATGGAATGGTTTCATCAACCATTACATCGTCTCTTTGTTCCATCCGATGTTACCTACCAGCAGTTAAATCAAAAAGGATTCTCAAACTTACAAATTTGGCAGCGCGGCGTCGATATGACTGTTTTTCATCCTTATCCAACCACAAACGAAATTAGAACAAAATATCAAATCAAAGAGCGATTTATTTTGAGTTATGTTGGTAGACTAGCACCTGAAAAAAATGTGGAATTATTAGCAAAAATTGCGAAACAGTTGCCGCCACACCTTCAAGAGAATATTCATTGGTTAATTGTTGGCGATGGACCTTCAAAAGCTACTTTACAAAAAGAATGGGACCAAAAAGTAACGTATACTGGCTTTTTACCACAGGGTGAAGTTGCTCAATTAATTTCTAGCAGTGATATTTTTGTTTTCCCTTCTGAAACGGAGACTTTTGGAAATGTAGTATTAGAAGCATTGGCTACTGGTACTCCAGTTGTGGCAGCAAATGCTGGTGGTGTAAAAAATATTATTCAAGAGGGTTTTACTGGGAAGCTCTGTGAAGCGAATGATAGTCTATCGTTTATAAGTGCGATACAGTCCATTTTACAAGATGCCCAATGGCGAAAACAATTAGAGGAAAATGCCATTCGCTATGCTCAAAAACAACGTTGGGAAGACCGCTTCCAAGAACTGTTGCAAGCCTATCAAGAGACTCTTGACGAAACAAAAAAACAACAAAAACACGCCTAATCCTATCAGCGAGTGTTGTTGTTAAGTAATACAAATATTTTGCATAAAAACTAAACTGCGAAGTATCTGCCCTTCTCAGTTTGAAAATGTCATGAGTGGAACCCCGCCAGAGTCTATGCAAATGGACTACGCTTTAGTAATGTTCTACAAATAAAGTAATTGCTAGAATACTGATATAATAGCTTATTTCATCTCACTTGAACAGAGATTTCTACAAAGCGGAGGAAAAATGCGACACTCCTAGGGGAACAGCACGAGCTGAAGATCCACTAGGTAAAGTGTTCTTCTTTACCTAGTTAGCTGAAGCCGTGCCCCTGGAAAGGGAGTGTTTTTCCGTAGCGCTGGTAATCCACTCATCTTTATCCTTTACATGAAGTAGTTTTCATTAGTTCACAATTTTTGTTTACTTGCCTGTATATTTGTTGTTTGTTTTGCTTAGGATAAGGCATTTTTGGCTAGCAGTGAAATGACCATGTCGTCCATTGGTGGGTTATGAAGGCCTGCCCTTATATCACGGTAATATTGCTCAAAAGGCATATTTTTTGATAACCCTCTTCCTCCTACTACTCTCATCACAAGATCTATAACTTCATTTGCACTATTGGTAGCGACTAGTTTTACTGCACCTAATTCCTTCATTAACTGATCTCTTTTTTCAGGATGTTCATCCCATTTCTGGGCAACACTGTACATAAAATAACGAGCCTGCATTAATTTTAAATCAATCTCACCAATTTTATTGCGAACATGGTCCACTTCAGATATTGGCGTATTTAAACTATTAGGCTGAAAGTTTTTCGCGAATTCTATTACATCATTTCGAGCGGCTATCGCCATCCCTAAATAACAAGCAGGTATATGCAACAACCATCCCTTAGGACCAGGACGTTTTGGTTTGTCACTTAATTCTACCAAATTTTCGATTGGTACGCGGACGTTTTCCATAATTAAATCGTCACTCCCAGTACCACGCATCCCTAACGTATCCCACGTTTTATTAACCCAAAGTCCATCTGTATCTTTTGGAATTAATATCGAGCCTACTGCATCCTTGTCCTTCACATAGGCTGTTACAATATAATAATCTAATACTAATGCCATCGTGGTGAAGGTTTTTTTACCATTAATGATTAAATCATCTTGGTCGATTGTAGCTGTTGTTTCTGGCATGCCACCTCGAGTTGGACTACCTGTAGCAGGTTCTGTCGCACATCGGTTTACTAATTTTTGATTCTCTCCCACTTCTTTTGCTATGAAATCATACATTTTAGGTTCCCAAAGTTTTTCTTCGCTTAATTCCTGGATAACGCCTAAATGCCAACCAACAGATAAAGCAGTTGCACCGTCCCCTTCTGCTAATCTCTCTTGTAATAAAAGAAATTCATATAATGATAAAGATTCTCCACCATACGACTTAGGTAACGTTAATGATAAATATTGCTCTTTTCTTAATTCTTTAATATTATCTACCGGCAAACTGGCTTCATCATCTGCTTGTTTTCTCCGATCACGAAGCTTTTCCGCTAATTGTGTTGCTTTCTGATATAACCTTTCTTGTCGATCCGTTTGAATAAAATTAGTACTTACATCCATCAATTTTCTTCCTTTCTTTGTTCTTACACCGATGATATCGAACGAATAGCATTTTTACCAATATTCTACTCAATATCGTTTATTTTACCAAACTATATGAATATTTTTCATATATAAGATACACAATAGGTTCACCAATACTTGTGTATTATAGGAAGGTTATCATTGCTATGTTTAACAGAATAAGAACTAAATCTAAAAAGAATAAAAAACAAACAGACGTACATGATTTCGAACAATTAATCCAAATCATGGAGAAAAGCGATGATTTTAAAAAAATCGATTTTGGCAATGTTCAGACGATTAAACTTTTTTATTATCAATCTTTAATAAATACTGAAAAACTTCAAACCAACCTATTACCTTATTGTCAGCAGTTAGATATTAAGAATATAGAGGAATTAGAAAGCATCTTACCTTTCGATGATACCGAAATCACTTCTGATATCGGTATCATCGAAGAAAAAATAATGGCCGGCTTTATTGCTACTCACTTAAAAGATGATACTACTAATGTTTTATTAATCCCTGCAAAATTTGAAACAGATCGCGATGTGGCACCACCAGAAATTGAATTTAGTGTGATTGGGCCAAAATTAGCATTTATAGAAGACATCAACACAAACATTAATCTGATAAGGAAACGAGTGAAATTACCACAATTACATGTTAAACGTCTGCAAGTAGGAAAAGTTACGAAAACTACGATTGCCGTTATGTATATTGATGGAATTGCAAGCCCGGATAATGTCCAAACGGTGATTCAAAGAATATCCGAAATTGAATATGATCAAATTATCGACAGCTCTTTTATCGGTCAAATGATTGCCGATAACGCACAGTCCCCCTTTCCACAACTAATGGACTCGGAAAGACCTGATAGAGTTAGTAGCGCTTTAGTGGAAGGGAAAGTCGCTATTGTTTGTGATGGTTCCCCGCATGTATTAACAGGACCTACAACATTGGTTGAATTTTTTGCAGCGTATGAAGATTATTTTTTAACTTGGCCTATTGCTACCGCATTTCGTATTATACGTATTTTCGCTGTTATGTTTTCCGTTTTAATCACACCTTTATATGTCGCTGTATTAACCTATCATTATCATATTGTACCAGGGGACTTACTTGGGACATTAATTTCTTCTAGAAAAGATATCCCTTTTCCACCGATATTAGAGGTATTAATTCTGGAGTTAACGATTGAATTACTGAGGGAAGCAGGGGCACGATTACCGACAAAAATCGGTCAAACGATTGGTATTGTTGGCGGTATTGTAATTGGTACTGCAGCTGTAGAAGCTGGTTTAACAAGTAATGTATTGCTTATTCTAGTAGCATTAGCTGCTTTAGCATCGTTTACCACTCCTATTTATCGGATTGGTAATACTATTCGGTTAATTCGATTTCCGTTTATTATCTTTGCCCAAATGTGGGGACTAATTGGGGTAACAATTGGAGCGATGTTTTTAGTCACTCATTTATTAAGGCTTACATCATTAGGTCGTCCTTTTACAGAGCCTTTATTCCCACCTAGATGGAGAGATTTGAAAGATGCATTTATCCGTTTACCTTTTAATTTACAAGGAAAACGACCAATTTACACATCATCGAAAGATCACAATCGAATTAATCTTAACAGAACCAAGCACAAAAGAGGAAAACGAAAGTAGGTTAATGATGAATAGTCAAAACAAACCGGATATCAGTCAAATGGTATCCCCTTTCTTACTCTTTTTTATTCTTCATGCTACTCAAATCGGGGAAGGAATATTAAGCTTTGAAAGACGAATATCAGAAGTAGCAGGTTATGATAGCTGGATCAGTATTCTTTTAACTAGTTTGGCTACAGCCATAGTTATTTTTCTTATATGGCGTATCTTACCTGAAAATAATGATCTAATTGACGTTCATTTAGAGGTCTTTGGAAAAATTATTGGAAATTTATTTTCTGTATGTTTTAGCTTATACTTTTTCTCTATTGCCATTATTATTGTTCGTTCCTATATAGAGATTATTCAAATTTGGTTTTTTCCAGAATTAAATGTAACTTTCTTTTTAATCATCCTCTACATCTTAATCCTTTACATTGTTTTAGGGGGTTTTCGGATTGTCGTTGGTTTTGCCTTTTTTAGCGTATTTATAACGACATTTTTAGCTATTTTTAAGCATGCCGCATTTTCAAATGGTTATAACGATAACTTATTACCAATACTAAATACGGAATTTATCAATATTATCAAGGCTATCGAACCAATGACATTTGGATTTCTAGGCATTGAACTTATTTTAATATATGCACCTTTCCTTCATCGATTTCAATCGGGGTTAAAGTGGGCTATTCTTGGGAATGGTCTAACTTCTTTTGTCTATTTATATTCTACGATCGCGATCTTTGTTTATTATAATATGGAGCAACTTCAGAAAATAACATGGCCTTCCCTACAATTATGGAAAGTAATTAATTTTCCTTTTGTTGAACGCTTTGAATTTGTTGGCATAAGCTTACACTTTATTGCCATTATTGCTTCTGCCTGTCTTTATTTTTGGGCAGGAACACAATGTTTTCACCGAATAAGTAATATTTCATTCAAAAAAATTGCTATATTAGTTGCAATTACAGGTGTTTTTAGTGTGTTTTACGTGACCAATTTTTTAGTAATTGAAAAAGTTACTACATATCTTTCTAAATGTGGTGTTTATTTATTGTTCGGATATATACCTTTTTTATTTATTTGGCGATTATTCGTACTTGGAGTGAAAAAAAAACATGGTAAAAACTAAAAGTATGGTTGCATTTCTCTTATTATTGGCTTTTTTAACTGGATGTGTTAAATCAAAGGTAATCGATGATATTGAGTTAATAATGATGCTTGGTTATGATTGGAATGCTTCCGAAGAGGAATACATCGGAACTGCCGTTGCACCAAGATATGGAAGCAGTGAGGAAACAGATATGCGTGAAAATGTAGAATATACTGCTCAGGCTAAGACGATACAGAATATTAATTCCTATATACAAACAAAAGCCCCCAATCCAGTAGAAATCGGGAAAATTTTAGGCATTATATTTGGTGAAGATCTAGTAAATAATGGGATAGAGGATATATTGCTAGCCATTAATGAAGATCCAAATATAGGACGAGGAATTTACCTGGCCATTGTTCGTGACTCTGCTGAATCTTTGTTGAAAGACGAAATGATTACAGAACATACTCTACCTCGTTTTATTGAAAAGTTATTAAAGAATAATGCTAAGACCAATGTGCCTGAGATGAATTTACACGATTTTAATTATCGTTACTTAGGACAAGGTATGGATCCTTTTCTACCAATTATTGAATCGACAGCAACTGGAATTGAATTAACTGCCTTAGGCTTTTTTCAAAAAGATAAATTCGTACACGAAATTGGCTATGATCAATTTTTTGTGTTTAAGTTACTTTATGAAGATTGCGAGGATCACACATATGAATATGACAGAGAAGAACAAAATAAAACGATTGCTATTAGTTCGATTCATTCTAAAATGAGTAAGAAATGGTATGGTAAAGATAAAGTGGAAATTCAGGTAGAAATTACAGGAATGTTGACAGAATCAAAACAGTTAGGTATTGGCACATTTAAAGAGAAGGCTGAATTAGAAAAAGAAATATCAGAAAAATTAGAGGAAGAAGGAAATACCATTATTGCAAAATTTCAAGAATTAAACATTGATCCTCTAATGATAGGCGCCTCAGCAAAAGGTGAATTCAGAGATTGGAATATTTCAGACTGGGAGAAACGTTATCCGGAGCTTGAAATTGTTCCGAAGATTGAGTTTAATCTTGAACAAAGCAATATTATTAAAAAGTGAAGAACGAAATGAGTGTAACCTTTAAAACTTTTTGTTATAGTTAGCAAGTGAGCTTTCCTAAGAGGTGAATAACATGTTAAAACTATATCAAAAAGGATTTATTTATTATATTATTGGGATTGTCATTTTAACGTTAGGTATTTCACTAACCATACATTCTCATCTTGGTACTTCGCCATTTGATGCACTGTTAGTCGGTCTCTACCGCACTTTTGGTTTAAGTATCGGTAGCTGGGAAATTGTAGTTGGCTTCTCGATCATCATACTAAATGCATTATTTTCCAAAACAAAGCCAGAATATTTCGCGATGTTAACCTCAATATTTACTGGAATTGGCATCGATAGTTGGTTATATATACAGGGATCATGGCTAACTCCAAACTCTATTTTTGAGCAGTCTATCTTCCTATTGCTCGGAATTATATTTACTGGGATTGGTGTTGCCATCTATTTAGAATCTAGCTTTGCCCCAAATCCCATGGACCGTTCCATGGTTATCTTAACCGATAAAACAGGGTGGTCTTTTAGTAAATCTCGTGCAATTATTAGTATCGCTTTAGTAATAGTAGCCTTTTTCTTTAATGGCGCAATTGGAATTGGAACCTTACTAAACGCGCTATTTTCCGGACTAATCATTCAAAGCCTCCGCCCATATGTTGTATCTTTTAAACAGAGAAACTATTCAAAAAAAGTAAAAGTAAGCTAAGAAAAAAGAATTTAGTATAACATCTCCTCCACCCTTACAATAACAGAACAATATATAATGTTGCGCATTATACGGAAACTGCGACATAACCTTGTGGTAATTTTGACTTGATGTAAATGTGTAGTATCCGCTCCGGCTTGGCCACTCCCCTTTCCATGGGTTTTTTCCTTCAGCTAACTTTTCCAAGCAAAAACCACTTGGAAAAGTGGATCTTCAGGAAAAACGAATCCCATAGGAGTTGGAGTGGCCGCCTACGCTGAATGAGATTCTACAACATTTACAAATGCTACTACTTTGGTTTCCTACTAAAAAAATAGTAAAAAAAGCCAATATGATTACTCTTGCTTAAGTTGTCGTATATATCAAAGCGAAGGCGTCCGCTTTCACTCCTGCGGGATGTTTTTACCCTAAGATCCACTTTTTAAGCGAACTTTGCTTAAAAAGTTAGCTTAGGGTAAAAACCCGCGGAAAGGAAAGCGGGCAAGCCGTAGCGGTTACAAAGCATATATAAAATCTCATAATTACCTCTTCAGCTATGTCGCAGTATGTTCCTACCACGCAATAAAAAAATCCAATCGATACAATTTTAATTGAAATTGCATCGTTTGGATTTTAGTTTGCTCGAATATTTTTTCTTATAATAATTTATCTAGGGTTTCTTTTACACGCTCTTCTGTAAATGGCTTGACAATAAAATCGGAAGCTCCTGCTTTAATAGCGTCCAATACCATTTGTTGTTGCCCCATTGCGGAACACATGATTATCGTTGCATTTGCATCTTTACCTTTAATTTCTTTTGTCGCTTCCACACCGTTCATCTCAGGCATGGTAATATCCATCGATACAATATCTGGATTTAAATCTTGATACATTTCTGTCGCTTGTTGGCCATTCTCCGCTTCTCCGATTACTTCATGTCCTAAATTAGTAAAAATATTCTTTAATTGCATGCGCATAAACGCAGCATCGTCAACGATTAATATTTGTGCCAATTCTTACCCCTCCATTAACTATGTATATGTTTATTCATCTGCAACTTGTTGTACTTCATCTAACTCGTCTAAACTTAATACGTGATTTAAGTCTAGTAATAACAACATACCTCTGTCTTCTAACTTGGCAACACCTTTCATGTAGCGATGGTCCACACCTTTTACTAATTCAGGTGCATCTTCTACTACTTCTGGGGATATATCGATTACGTCTGTTGCTTCATCAACAATGAGACCGACTTGTACACCTTGGACTTTCGCAATTAATACTCTAGTTTGTTCCGTTGGCTCCAATTCTTTCATTCCAAGTCTTGTTCTTAAATCAATTATTGGTGTTACATCACCCCGCAAGTTGATAATCCCTTTGATAAAATCAGAGGTTTGCGGTAATGATACAATCTCCTCTAACCTTTCAATAGATAAAATCTGATCAATATTAGCACCATATTCCTGGTTGTTTAGTTTGAAAATGATTGTTTTTGTCATCGTCTCTTCCATTTCATTCACCTACCCATTTTATTAATTTAATAATAGTGACATTTTCATATCGCCTACATTCTGATAATGTATAGCAACTTCTAATACTCTTTTAAACCCTGTCAACTTTGCTTGACCACTTATAATTGTAGGATGAGTAATATCTGTATCAATACCTGTATTAGCTAAATGGGTAGAAAGACTACCAGCTAACATATTCCCTAATTCCCCAGAAAAAGAATCCAACATTTCGTCTGAGATTTCCATTCCGTATAATGCTTCTCCTATCGCGCTAAATACCTTGTTGTCCGCCTGAATCAATAAATCTCCTTTAAAAGTCCCGCTATAACCAATTAATACACCGAATTCTACATTTAAAGGTTGAGTACTCATTTTTGGTGCTTCAAATTCATGGTCAATAGGTACAACATTTTTTATCGCTTGAACCGATCCATTATATAATTCTTTGATGATTTCATTTACTTTAGTTTCTGTCGATGATGACATATAACCATTCCCCTTATTTAATAAAAAATAGTAGTAATATAAAATTATTCCTTATAATTCATAATACCTAATTTGAAGCTATTACACAACAAAAACTTATAGACAAATAGTCATAACGCGAAATTTTCTCAGTATTTTGATACAAAAAAAGAGACTGATTCCGACATCAGCATTTACTGATGCACGAAAATCAGTCTCTTTATTGTCCATCTTCATAATGGATCATAAGACAGGTCGATCACTTTTGCTAAAAACAAAACGAGTTATCTTTACTTCAATGCTTCTACAACTTCTTCAATTTTTGCAAGTTCTGATTGAAGACCACCACCACTTAGATACCAAAGTGCTCCATCTAAGTAAACGATTTGTTCATTTTCATAAGCTGTCGTTTTTTGAATGATGTCATTTTCCATATCTGTATCAATGTTAGATTCGCCATTTATCGCTGCTGTACGATCTATAACAAATAATACTTCTGGATCAAATTCTAGAATTGCTTCAAACCCAAAGTTAGAACCATGAGAAGAGGCTTCAATATCTTCTGTTACTGGCTCGAAACCATATACGTCATAAATATAACCAAAACGAGAATTTGTAGCAAAACCTGATAAACTACCTTCGTTGTACATCGTTACTAAGCTTGTTTCATAGTTACCCGCTAGCTCCTCTACTTCTGCTAATGCTGTATCAAATTTAGCAAGATATTCTTCAGCTTCTTCTTCTTTGTCAAACATTTTTGCTGCTATATCTACTGAATCTAAAAAGGTATTCCAATAGTCATCCTGAGTAGTTCCGACGAATACTACATTTGGAGTGATCTCCTTCAATTGGTCATAAAATGCCGATTGACGTCCAGAAATAAAGATTACATCAGGTTCTAATGCAGCAATATCTTCAAGTAGTGGTTCCTTTAAACTACCTATGCTCGTATAGTCATCAGAATTATATTCCTCTAAATGATCAGGTAATGTATTTCCATTGGCAACACCTACAATACCTTCCACACCAAGAGTATCTAATGTATCTAAGAAACCATAGTCAAATACTACAATATTTTCTGGTTTTTCCTCAAGTTCAACTTCCGCAAAGTTATATTCTGTACCGTCTCTATCTTCTGTTCCCGAGATTGTTGGAGATATAGTCATCGGGTAGTTCGAACCTTCATCATCTGTTGCTTCCGTTTCACCTTCATTGTCTGATTCTTGATCCTCAGAAGTTTGATCTTCTGAAGCAACAGCCTCATCTGTTCCCTCTGTAGCACTCTCTTCATCAGTACCACAAGCTGCCAACAATACTGCAAAAACTAAAAATACTATAGCTAATTGCCATTTTTTCATTATACTCTCTCCTCTTATGTATCTTTTATTATTAATAATGATAATCATTATCATTGATAACAATTATCATTATACTGTTATTAATCAATATCGTCAATAACATTTTTCATTTTTTTGAATATTTTTACTATATTTGATGGATAACATACAAAACGGTCTAGAGAAAAAGAGCTTTTAAGGTAAAACTGTTTCTCTAGACCGTAAATAAATTTAAAAACTACGTTTGAGAATTAAAATAAACACAAATCCTGCATCCATCTTGCTCTTGAATTGGAATATTCATATCATAAATTTCTCTCAATGTATCTGAATTAATTATTTCATTGGTAAGACCATTTTTGACCAGTTTCCCATCTTTCATGGCAACAATACGATCTGAATAAACGGAAGCGAAGTTAATATCATGTAAGACAATAACAACGGTTCTCCCTAGTTCATTTACAAGTTTACGTAATATTTTCATAATTTGAACAGAATGCTTCATATCTAAATTATTTAGAGGCTCATCAAGTAGAATATAATCAGTATCCTGAGCAATCACCATCGCAATAAAGGCGCGTTGTTTTTGTCCTCCAGATAATTCGTCTAAAAACTGATCTTGCATATCGGTTAAGTTCATATATTCCAGTGCCTGATCGACGAATTTTTCGTCTTCTGCTGTTAGTCGGCCCTTGGAATATGGATATCGACCAAAGGAAACAAGTTCACGGATTGTCAAGCGAACATTAATAAAGTTTGCTTGTCTTAATATCGCAACTCGCTTAGCAAAATCATTAGACTTCCACTTTTTCACATCATTTTGATCAAGTAAAACCTCTCCTGTATCTGCATTCAATAACCTACTCACCATAGAAAGAAGAGTAGATTTACCAGCACCATTCGGACCGATAAAAGAGGTAATCGTTCCGGGTTCAATATTGACTGATACATCTTCTACGACAGACTTCTTACCATATAGTTTTGTTAGTCTCTTGATTTCAATCATCCTGAAGCCCTACTTTCTTTTAATAGTAAGTAAATAAAGTAAATTCCACCAACAAAATTAATAATAACACTTATGGTTGTACGCAATTCCAATACATGCTCCACCAGAAATTGACCACCAACTAAGGCGACAATACTAAACAAGCTTGCACCTAAAATCAGAGTCGAGTGCTTATAGGTAACGAAAAATTGATAGGAAAGATTCGCAACAATTAATCCAAAGAACGTAATAGATCCTACCAACGCTGTCGAGGTGGCAATTAAAACCGATGACAATATTAAAATATTCATTACCATCCGATCATAATTAATACCCAGGTTTATCGCATTTTCCCGACCAAGCGACATCACATCTAGTTTTTTCATAATGAAATAACCATAAATAAACGCGATAATCAATATTCCCAAAGCAATATATAGTAACTCCGCCTTTACTTTTGTAAAAGATGCAAATAATTGTGATTGCAGTCCTAAGTATTCGACTGGATCAATTAACACTTGTAAAAATGTTACAAAACTACCTAAAAGTGTGCCGATAATCATCCCGATTAATAAAAGTAAGTAGATCGGATACTTATCAGGTCGAAATAAGAATCGATATAACAGTAGGGCAAATACAATCATTGCTATAATCGCTGCACCAAAATTCAAATATTTATTAAGCACCCAAATCGACATCGAACCTGCAAAAAAGTATATTAAAGTCTGCACGACTTCATACATGGAACCAATACCGATCACACTAGGGGTTAAAATCCGATTATGAGTGATCGTCTGAAATACGACAGTTGAATAGGAAATCGCAACTCCAGTGATCACCATTGCGGCAACACGAATCATCCGTCTTGGGAAAGCATAATCAAATCCACCTTTAATATCATAGAACCCATACAAAAGAATACTGATAATCACCAATATAAATAACAAAATCATTTTTGTACTATTTCGCATATGCTCTCCCCCTAAGCAACATAATTAAGAAGATTGCACTGCCTATTACTGCTACCGTAACGTTTACAGGTATCTCATAAGGGTGAATAATGACACGGCCAATAATGTCACAGATTAAGAGAAAGACAACCCCTAATAACATCGTATGCGGGATGATTTTCCGCAAGTTATCACCTAAATAAATCGATACAATATTAGGTACAATTAATCCTAAAAAAGGAATAACCCCAACAGTTAACACTACTGTTGTCGAAATAATCGCAACAAGGAATAAACCTATATTTAGTACTACTTTATAACTTAATCCTAGATTTTTTGCGAATTCTTCACCCATTCCGGCGACAGTAAATTTATTTGCAAAGAGATATGCTAAAATAATAGCTGGAATACTAATATATAAAAGCTCATAGCGTCCAGATATTATTAACGTAAAACTCCCCATTAACCAAGCCGAAATATTTTGGATCAGATCCGCTTCATATGCAAAAAAAGTGGTAATCGATGATAAAATATTTCCGTACATAATCCCGATTAACGGAACAAAAATAGCATCTTTAAATTTGATACGATCTAGAATTTGCATAAAAATAAATGTTCCAACTAAAGCAAATGCAAAACTAAAAATAATTTGCTGTGTGTATGTAACGTTTGTAATAAACAACATAGAAATTAAGATTCCTAGTTTTGCAGCATCTAACGTACCTGCTGTTGTTGGAGACACAAATTTATTACGACTTAACGCCTGCATGATTAACCCTGCAATACTCATGCCCGCACCCGCCAAAATAATTGCCAGTAAGCGTGGTACCCTGCTTATTAAGAAAATATGTGTTTCGTCTGAATTCCAGTCAAACAAATCACTAATACTGATATCAATCGCACCTATAAATAATGATATGAATGATAGAATAATGGTAGAAATAATTAATATCCATAATTTCATATGTAATCCTCTTAACCTATTAAATTCTTATCACGATAATTGAAAATGATTATCATTCCAAGTACGTAGATAATTATAATTAAATATGAAAATAATGTCAACCTGAAATTACACTATAACAAAGAACTTCAATTATTTATCCTCCATATACTTCACTTTTTAACCTTTGTAAATTACGTTATAATAAATTGAAACATCAATCAGTAAATTAGCTTCCATTTAAACTAGACATAATTTCTATGCTATTTTTGTTTAGGGAATTGTGAAGACTCAAACTGTGATAAATTCGTAACTCTATATTTAAGTGAGGGAAAGCTCATGATTGTGATTATCGATAATTATGATTCATTTACATACAATCTAGTACAATATTACCGTCAAATGCGAGAAGATGTCGTTGTATTTCGAAACGATAAGACGTCAATTAATGAAATTGCAGCAATAAATCCTACCCTTCTGGTCCTATCTCCTGGACCAGGGTCACCTGCAGATAGTGGAATTTCATTCAAAGCTTTAGAACATTTTCATAAAGTAATTCCTGTTTTTGGTGTCTGTCTCGGGATGCAAATTATCATTGAATTTTTTGGTGGTGAAATCGTCCCTGCAAGTAAACCGATGCACGGGATGACAAGTACGATCCACCATAAAAATGATGGTATTTTTCACAACTTGCCTGCTTCTTTTAAGGTAACGAGATATCATTCTCTTGCAGCCAACAAAAACTCTATGCCAAATGACTTATTAATAACCGCCCTAACAGAAGAAAATCAAACAGTGATGGCTGTAAAACATCAGCTCTTACCAATAGAAGGAGTCCAATTTCATCCAGAGGCGATTTTAACTGAATATGGTTATGAGCTTGTCAAAAATAGTCTGAAAATGAGAGATCAAACGGTCAACTATCGAAGGGAAGTGTTGTAAATGAAAGCATTTCTACAGTTCGATTTTAAAGGTATGGAGAGCACATTCACAAATCCAATCGAGATCATTACAGCAACCGAAATAGATCGTGTGCCCGAGGCTTTCGTAAAAATAGAAAATGCTTTACAGAAAGGTTATTACCTTGCTGGATATGTTTCATACGAAGCCGCCCCAGCTTTTGACGACAGTTATAAAGTAAGAGCCGAGAGTTCTTTACCATTACTTTGGTTTGGAGTTTTTAAGGAGAAATTAATATATCCTATTAAAAAGAAAGAAGCCTTACCATACTCTATTTACAGGTGGAAAAATACCATGAGCAATGGTCGCTATAATCAAATGATAGAGAAAATCAAATCACTCATTGGACAGGGCATTACATATCAAGTGAATTTCACTACAAGGTTAAAGGCAGAGTTTGAAGGAGATAGTTATTCATTTTACAAGCAGTTATTAAAAAACCAATCGGCCTCCTATAGTGCATATTTCGATCTAGAGGATTTTCAAATTTTGTCCGTATCACCCGAATTGTTCTTTCAAGTTGATAAAGGAAAAATTACAACAAAACCGATGAAAGGAACGATCAAACGAGGAAAAACATTAGCTAGTGATGTAGAGTTAAAAGAGCAATTGAAAAATTCCAAAAAAGATCAAGCAGAAAATGTAATGATTGTCGATTTATTGAGGAATGATTTAGGTCGAATTGCGAAACCAGGAACGGTCCATGTAGAAAGTTTATTTGATATAGAGACATATCCAACTGTACATCAAATGACCTCTACAATTACGGCTGAATTAGAAAAAAATAGTGTTTTTGATTGGTTTAAAGCATTATTCCCATGTGGTTCTATTACAGGTGCTCCTAAAGTAGAGACGATGAAATATATTGCTGAATTAGAAGATACACCACGCGATGTGTACTGCGGAGCGATAGGATTTATCACTCCAGAACGTCAAGCAACTTTTAACGTTCCAATCCGTACAGTTGTTATTAAAGATGGAGTCGCGACTTATGGAACAGGAGGCGGGATAACATGGGAGTCAACGTCTACTGCTGAGTATCAAGAATTAATGCAAAAGGCAGCGGTTCTTCATCAACAACGACAAGACTTCTCACTATTAGAATCTATTAAATTGGAAAATGGGCATTATCCTTTATTATCTTATCATTTTAGTAGATTAAAGCAATCGGCTGACTATTTTCAAATTTCCATTAACTTTGATCATCTAAAAGAACAATTAGAAAATGTTGCTAAAGAGAATTCAACTGGTCTATTTAAAGTAAGGTTACTGGTCCATACAGATGGAAATTTCGAAGTAGAATATCAGCCAATAAACAAATTATCCAATCAAATACAAGTAGCTATTGCAAAAAATCCAGTAGATAAAGAAAATAATTTTCTCTATCATAAGACAACGAATCGATTATTATATCAGGCTTTTGATCAAGATATGCCTGATGAGGCAATGACGACACTTTTATGGAACGAGGATGGCTTTATTACGGAATTTACAATTGGTAATATCGTATTAGAAAAGAACGGTACTTACTATACTCCTCCTATTACAGATGGGCTGTTAGCAGGTACTTATCGAGAAAAGTTATTAAATGAAGGTAATTTAATAGAAAAAAGGATTCGCTTGACTGATATAAAAAATTTCGATCAAATATGGTTCATTAACAGCGTAAGAGGTTGGTTAAAAGTTACAGTTCTATAGAATCATATATGTCGCTAACACTGTACCTTTTTTGTTAAAATTGGATTACACGAAATTTAGGAGGTTAAATATGAATGCATATGAAGAATATATGAGAGAAATGGCACAACCAATGCGTGATGAATTAACAAATGCTGGCTTTGAAGAATTACAAACGCCTGAAGAAGTCAACGAATTTATGACATCTAATCAAGATACTGCGCTAATCGTGATAAATTCCGTATGTGGTTGTGCAGCAGGACTTGCGCGACCTGCTGCTATCGAGTCACTAAAACATGATAAAAAGCCTAATAAGATTGTAACGGTCTTTGCGGGGCAAGATCGAGAAGCAACAGCGCAAATGCGCGATTATTTCGATGGTATCGAACCTTCTTCCCCTTCAATGGCAGTAATCGTTGGTGGTGAATTAAAACACTTTATACCTCGAGAACTAATTGAAGGATATGAAGTAGAAGATATCGTAGAGCAACTAACCGCAGCATATCAAAAATACTGCTAAACTCTAGCAAACGAACGAAAAATAACCGGCTTAGTTGCCGGTTATTTTTTTATCTTATTGGCATAGTAGACACAAACTGCGAACTTGTGACAATTCGTTTAAAGGACTTAGATGAGTGTAAATCCAGCGCTACGGAAAAACACTCCCTTTCCGGGGGCACGGCTTCAGCTAACTTTGGAAAGAAGAACACTTTCCAAAGTGGATCTTCAGCTCGTGCTGTTCCCCCAGGAGTGTCGCATTTTTCCTCCGCTTTGTATAGACGTCTGTTCAAGTACGATGAAATAATCTATCTTATCAATATTCTTGCAGCTACTTTATTTGTAGAACATTACTAAAGCGTAGTCCATTTACGTAGACTCCAGCGGGAACAGCGTCTTCCGAAGACCCCGCAAGAAAAGTGCTCTTTGCTTTTTTGAGGAGGCTGAGGTGACGCCCGCGGAAAGCGAAGTAAATGGACGGAGCTTTTTGTATACCACTTATCATAATTTCAAAGTGAGCAGTAACTCTTACTTCGCAGTTTAGTTTTACGGGAGAGCGGGTAATTACTTATATATAGATACAAAAAAGCAAATGACTTTAATGGAAAGTCACTTGCTTTTATTAGTTATTATTGTGCGACACGGCGTACGTGGCCAGAAAATGTTGAACTCCAATAACCACTCATGCTCGCTATAGCAACGCCTGTTGAACTTTGAGCACCGATAAACTTATTATTCCCTAGATAAATACCTACATGGCCATTTGTTTTATAAGTGTTAAAGAAAACTAAATCACCTGGTTTTGCTTCACTCATTGATACTTTTGTACCTACTGATGATAAACCAGAAGTACTTGCAGGTAAGTTAATACCAGCTTGTCTGAATGCCCAGCTTACAAATCCAGAACAATCAAATCGACCATTTGCAATATCGGAAGCAGTTCTTCCACCACCAAATACATATACAGAGTTACCGATATAACGATTACCAACAGTCATTGCAGTTTGTAGAGCACCACTACTTGCTGAGGCTGGAGCTGATGAGCTATTGGCATATTGTTGGATAGCACTATTGTTTGTAGAACCATTTGATTGATTACTTCTTTCAGAAGAGGAATTATTTGCAACTTGTTCTTCTGCTTCTTTTAAAGCTTTCTCTTTATTTGCTAAAACTTGGTCTTCTATTTTCAAATCATCTAAAACATCACTATTTTCTTCTTCTTTCTTACTTAATTCTTCTTTTAATTCTTCGTTCTCTTCTTTCTGAGCAACGATTTGTTTTTGCATTTCTTCATATTCAGCTTTCATAGACTCTAAATCTTCTAATTTATTATCTAATTCTACTTTACCTTTTTCTACTTCCAATTTATCTTGTTCTTGACTCTCTAAAAGATCTTGATCTGCTTGAGTAATTTTATGTACTAGAGAAACGCGATCAATGAAGTCTACGAAACTAGTAGCTCCAAATACCACTTCTATATAGCTAGAAGAACCACCATTTTCTTGAAGCGAAGAAATTCTTTCTTTTAATATGTCACTTCGTCTGTCAATATTTTTTTGAATATCAGCAATCTTCTGCTCTAGTTCCTCTGCTTCGGCTTCAACAGATTGCATTTTTTCTTCTGTTTCTGCTATTACTTCTTCATTAGCTTCAATAGCTTCATCATAGCGAATAATATCTTCATTTAACTTCACTAATTCTGCTTTAATTTCTTTTAATTCTTCTTCTTTATTATCAATATCTGACTGTAATTCGGATCGCTGTGCTTGAATTTCCTCTTCCGTTTCAGCACTTACTGTTTGCACAAAAAACAAACTAGACATTACCGTTAAAACTACTACAGAATTTTTGACTAAACCTTTTATTTCTCGCACTCGCTTCCCCTACTTTCAAACAAAATTTTAATAGATCAAATTTTTCTCTATGTATTAAAAACCAGTTTCAGAAAAGGTTTTCATGTTGTCTATCTTTAGAACCAGACTCATTGTAACATAGAAAGATTTCAGCCATGTTATATAAATGTTACAAAAACATTTCAATATTATGATTTCTTATGTTAATATCTGTCGAATCACCTAATTAATAGAATTCAAAATTAAAGAAGCTGGTACAAAAGATTTTTTATGCGTATTAGGAACAAACTGCGCAATAACCGATGTGTATTTATTAGCCAAAGTGGTAATTTTGAAATGTATTGTCAGATAAACATCCGCTCCGGCTGCCCACTTTCCTTTTACCACGGGCACAAGTGCAACATCTACTCAAGCAAGCTTTCGTAGTGTTTTCTATGAAGTGGGGTTTTACCTTCAGCTAACTTTTTAAGCAAAGAACGCTAAAAAAGTGGATCTTCAGGTAAAACGTTCCCACAGGAGTGAAAGTGGGCGGCCTGCGCTTATTATTTACCTACAATTATTTTGACAGGTAGCATTTTGATCTGTTACATTAATAATTCTTTTTTTACATTGCAGAAATGGCATAATGCTACCTCATGCTAGCTTTGTAAAATATCAAATTAGCGTAGGCGTCCGCTTCAACTCCTACGGCATGTTTTTATCCGAAGATCCACTTTGGCAAGCGGTTTTTGCTTTCCAAAGTTAGCTGAGGAAAAAAAGCCGTGGAAAGGAAAGCGGACAAGCCGTAGCGATTGCTAAGCAGTGTTATTATCTCAAAATTACTACTTCATGCACAGTTTCCTGATATTACGTAACAATGCATTTTGCTTCTTTTCAGTTTAAGGTTAAGAAAATTGTTATGTCCAAGTCTCAATTAATAGAATACAAAAAACGAGCCGATCACAACGGCTCGTTTTTCTATAAATCGGTTAATGTTTGATTTTTATTATACGATTGTTTCTGTTGTATCTTATCAAATGCTTTAATGGCAGGCATCATTAAGGCGACTGCTAGCAAACTCAAACTAAAAAATAAGGCTAACCCTTGAAATTGCCACAGTATAAAGATGATGCCAAATGCTCCAAGACACATTACTAATGTAGGCATTGGGTTTAGTATCATGATAAAAAAAGAGCTTTTAATTATTTGAAAAAACTTCATTTCAAAATATACGTATACTGGAAATATATACAACGCTGTTAATGAAAATAGGATACTAATAAAAATAAAGGGGATAGTAAGTAACATGATATAATCATTCGGCACTAATGTTATAAATAAAAAATCCAAATATAAAACGTAAGCTACTACAACCATTAAATACCCAAGTAAATTACTTTGCAATAATGATTGATTAAACGCTCTCCAAAACGTTTTAAAAATAGCAACATCAGAATAACCGGTCACCCATTTTCGAACGACTGTAAATGTCGCCGCTGTAGCAGGGAAAATACCGAATAAAACTAAGCCTAACAAGGTGAATCCTAACCATAATAAATTTAAATATGCTATTTTCGTTATCCATTCAAATGCTTTATTTAATGCACTCATGCTACTATCCCCTCCAAAAATATTTACAGAGGTAATAGTTAGAAATTAACAATTACCCCTATTAATTACCCTTTTAACCCACTAGTACTAATACCTTCTACTACATAACGTTGGAAAATAAAGAAGATAATAAATACTGGTACTAATGATACAACCGACATCGCAAACATTGCACCCCAGTTAGATACGGTTTCATTACTTAAGAACATATTTAATGCCATCGATACCGTGTATTTAGATGGACTGTTTAAATATAACACCGGTCCAAGTAAATTATCCCATGTCCAATAAAATGTAAAAATAGCCGTAGTTGCTAATGCTGGTACAATTAATGGAAGAATAATTCGATAATAGATCCCAAATATATTTGATCCATCAATAATCGCTGCTTCATCCAATTCTCTTGGTATTGTTCGAATAAATTGAACAAGTAAAAAGATAAAAAATGGATGGCCGAAGTACGCAGGTACAACTAATGGTTTTAATGAGTTTAGCCACTCCAATTGAGCAAAAATGATATATTGCGGAATCATTACTACTTCATAGGGAAGCATTAATGTCATGATCATAATCGCAAACCAAAAATTACGTCCTGCAAAATTAAGTCGCGCAAACCCGAAAGCAATTAACGAACAAGATATTAAGTGACCAATCAAAACTAATACGACAAATATCGCTGTATTCGTAATAAATGTTCCGAACCCGTAATCTCCGAAACCTTCCCAACCTTGAGCATAGTTAGAGAATACAAATGGATCTGGAATTAATTGATCTGCTGTTACAAATATCCTCTCACTTAATTTAAAGGAACTCATCACTAACCAAAATACTGGATACAATAACAGAATGGCAAAACCACCAACGATAATATGATAAATAAGTTTTTTGATATTTTTTGGTTTCATCAGCTATTTGCCTCCTTCTGATTCATAGTGAACCCAATATTTTGATGATAAAAAGATTAATGAGGTTAGAATCGCAATAATAATTAACATTACCCATGCCATTGCAGAGGCATATCCCATATGGAAAAATTCAAAACCTTGTTTAAATAAATATAGGGAGTAAAGCAATGTTCCATCTAAAGGACCACCAGTACCTTTTGAGATAATAAAGGCTGGTACGAATGTCATGAATGCTGCTATCGTTTGCATGATCGCATTAAATAGAATAACTGGGCTTAACATCGGAATTGTAATATTAAAGAATTTCTGAAAGAAACTAGCTCCATCCACACTAGCTGCTTCATAATAACTTTGTGGAATCGATTTAAGACCTGCCAAGAAAATTAACATGGATGAACCAAATTGCCAAACGGATAAAAAGATTAACATCCATAAAGCTGCTGTTGGATCCCCAAACCATCGCACAGGATCAATCCCCATCGTTAATAATGCAATGTTAACAATACCATCATCACCAAATATATTTCGCCACATAATAGCTACCGCGACACTACCGCCAATTAAAGATGGTAAATAATATAGAGTACGGTATAATCCTACTGCTCTAGAAGCTGTATTTAATAGCATTGCTACAATAAGCGCAAATATCAGTCGAAGAGGAACACCCACAAAAACATAAATAAATGTAATTTTTAAAGAATGTAGATATCTGGGATCAGATGTGAACATTTCCTTAAAATTATCTAGTCCTATCCACCTCGGCGCATTAAAGAGGTCGTAACTTGTAAATGAAAAATAAAAGGAAGCAATAATAGGAATAATGGTAAAAGCTAAGAAACCAATAATAAAAGGTCCAATAAAGATATATCCCCAAAGGTTCTGTTTCATATTTGTCTGCATTTTTATAGTGACTCCCTTCCGATAAAGAGTAGTTGAACAACAATAGCTGACCACTTAAGGATCAGCTATTGCCTTTTATATTGATGACAATTAGTTTCCTAAAATACTTCCTGCTTGTGTTCTGAAATGTTCGGCCGCATCCTCCGGAGTAATTTCGCCATAAGCGATTTGCTCTGAGAGGTTACTCAATAATTCAATAATTTCACCTGCTCCTGCTGGATCTGCTGCTCCCATTTCTGAACTATTCTCTTCAACCCATTCAATGTATTCAAAAACTTCTGCTTGAGAAGCTGATACTTCTTCTTTTAATGCTTCTTTTACAACAGAAGACACTGGTACACCACGATCGCCAAGAATTAATTTATTTGCTTCGATATCGTTAACAAAGTAGCTTATAAATTTAGCTGCTTCTTCTTTTGCTTCCGAATTTTCTGAAACAGAGAAGAACATACTAGGTTTTAGGAATAAACCATCTGCCACATTCGGACCTGGCATAGGTGCCATATCAAATTCATGTTCAGAAATATCTTCTAATCCAACGAACTGGTTAGACCATTGGAAAATACCAATACCTTCACCTTTTACAGTTGGATCATCTTCTGGTCCAGCTAATTGAGCCAAGTAATCTGGTGTTGGTGTAGCTTCTTTTTCTACTTGCCCCTGTACCATAGAGAAGAAGTCCACGAATAACTGATCATCCTCATAACCTAAACCGCTTCCATCTTCAGCATATAGACGTTTCCCGTTCTGACGTAAGAAATAGTTAAAAAATACATCTGCTTGGAAACCAGTATCAAAAAATACTCCTGCATCCACTGCTTTTTGAGACATTTCTTGATAATCTTCCCATGTCCAATCTTCTGGAATTTCATCAATTCCTGCTTCAGCTAATAATTCTGGATTATAATGAAAACCTACCGCATTTACCCCTAAGTTAAAGCCATAAATTCCATCACCTACTGTACCACCGTTAACAACATCTTCTGATATATTTTCAACATCAATTTGATTACCTAAAAATGGATTCAAATCTGCTAATTGGCCATTATCGGCATATTGTGATAAATAAGATAAGTCCATTGCTAGAATATCAGGTAATTCATTTGCTGCAGCCTGAGGTGCTAGCTTTTGCCAATAATCATCCCAACTAGCGTATTCTGGTTCAATCGTAACGCCAGGGTTTGCTTCTTCATACATTTCAATTACTTCTAGTGTATAATCATGACGTGGTTGAGAACCCCACCAAGCAATTCGTAATGTGACATCTTCACCACTAGCTTCTTCTTCTTCTTCTGAAGCATTGTCATCTGTTGTCTCTTCCGTTGCATCCTCGTCTGTGTCTCCACCTGTTTCTTCAGATCCCTCATCGCCACCGCAGGCAGCTAACCAAAGAATCATCATCATTCCTAACAGTACTAACAAAGATTTTTTCATTTCTTTCCCTCCCCTTTTTTATTCGCTGTAAGCGATTACAGTAATATCATATCAGATTTAATCTCGATTGTATGATAGAAAAATCAGTGGTAAATGTTTAAAAAAAAGAGGAAATTGTAACCGTTTTATTCTCCGTCATTTGTTTTAATTATCTCGGAAGGCGTAAACCCTTTCATTCTTTTAAACAATTGGCTAAAATATTGAGGATTATTACCAAACCCTAATCTCTCCGCTAATTCAAATACTTTAATATCTTCCTCAGACTCTATTATTTCAACAGCTCTATTGATTCTGGCATTTGTTACATATGATGAGAAACGATGACCGGTTTCTTTTTTAAACGTTTTTCCTAAATAATCTGCATTCATATATAAACAATTGTTTGCTAACCATTGTAAAGTTAGTTCTGGGTTTTCAATTTCCTCTTCAATACATTCCTGCATTTGTCTCACAACTTTTGAATATTTTGTAGGATGTTCCACTTGTTCAACCATTCTCTGAAACAAATCTTTAAAGAAATGAATGAATTTTGAAATATGTTGAAAGTCTTCTAATTTACCGATTGCTTGTACTCGATCTTCAGTAGAATACTTAGAGTGCTTACTCATCAACAATAAATATATTTGGATAAAATATCCTCTTGTCGTTTTTGGACTTATTTTATGCTCTTTTAATTGACTGATAAAGTCTTCTAAATATTTCAATGCTTCCACTTGTTGGTTTTTCTTTAAATAATACATGATTTTATCAATGTCAATTTCTATATCTGAATGTAAGTTTTCATAAAATGACATCCAATTATGGTGGTTAACACTACTATAAGCAGGAAGGTAAAATAATTGCTGAATCATATCTTCCATCTTAGGAACATCTTTTAAATTTTGTTTGGTATAACACTCTGTAGACACAACACTATAACCACTTTCGTAGGAAAAAGGAAGTGAATCTAAAAATCCATACACTTCTTGTTCTGAAATTCTTTTTGGCATCATTATAAGTATTTTATTTTCTATAAAAGTGGTTATAACTTCAGGTTGATCCCAATGGTTTTTAATCGATTGCACTACATCGATAATTTGATCATATGAAACGATTGCTTCCATATCGATATACCAAAAATAAAAGGCTTCAGAAGCATACACTTGTTCTACTAGACTTTTCATTTTTCTTTCGGTATCATCTGTTAACTTCTGATACAGGAAAAATTGTTTCACGATTTCCTCTTGTTCTGAAAAATTGTTTTTCGTGACTTCTTCTTCCATTACTTTCATATAAGTTAGTGCTTCTTCCTCTTCTTGCTTTTCTTTGACTACTTCTTCTAATGCCTCTGCAATATTATTCTCGTTACATGGCTTTAACAGATAGTGTTTTACACCAAAACGCATTGCTTGTCTGGCGTATTCAAATTCATTGTATCCAGATAAAAAAATCCATTTTATATCCGGATAGTGTGCTTTTGTCTTTTTCACTAAACCTATTCCATCTAATCCTGGCATTGTTATATCTGTAATTACAATGTCAGGTTCATTTTGGGAAATAAAATCAAATGCTTCCAGACCGTTCATTGCTCTACCCACTAACTCGGTTTGATGCTTAGACCAATCAACAATTACCGATATGCCGTCTAGAATCATTCGTTCATCATCTACTAACAATACTTTGTACATAAGCTTGTTTCTCCTCCCTTGGCAACATGATCGAAACTTTGGTACCTTTTCCTATCTCACTATCAATTTTCAATCCATATGGTTCACCAAATAATAACTTAATTCTTTCATCTATATTTCGTAACCCAATCCCTGTACCTTTTGGTTGATATTCGCCTGTTTCAATTTGTTCCAGATATGCTTTTTGCATGCCTGGTCCATTATCTTCCACATGAATAATAAAAAATCCCTTTTCTTCTATAACAGATAGGTGAATTTTACAAACTCCAATCATTTCCTGTAATCCATAACGAATAGCGTTCTCTACTAATGGTTGAATAATAAACTTAGGTACTTGCTCAGATAAATATGCCTTTGGTATATCTTTGGTAAATGCTAACCTTTCTTCAAACCGATAACTTTGAATGGTTATATAATGTTCTGCGATCGATAGCTCTTCTTCTAACGAAATTAACGTGTCCTTCATATTAATAGAAGCACGTAATACATATCCTAATGACTCCGCCATTTGCGATATTTTCTTTTCCCCTACAATTTTCGCTGACCAGTTAATCGATTCCAGTGTATTATAGAGAAAATGTGGGTTGACTTGAGCTTGTAATGTTTTAAATTCTGATTCCTTAATTAATAATTGCTTTTTATAATTTTCTCCGATAAGGTAATTAATTTGATTCATCATTTTTTTAAAATTTTCATGCATTTGTCCTGCTTCATCTTTGGTTAATTCGTTTTCAATACCAACATCATAATAATCAAGGTCACCTGTCTGAACTTTTTTCATTTTCTTATTTAAACTTTCAATTGGATTTACGATGGTACCTGTAAACTTTGAACCTAAAAAAATCATAAGCAAAAATAAAGCAAAATAAGTTATAAAAACAGCAGTTCTAGCCTTGGTTATAACTGTAAACAAATTACTGTAAGGCGTTAAAATCATGTAAGTCCAATCCAAATGATTTGCTTCCGAATAGGTAAGAAAGTAGCGTTCATCTTTGTATTTTATAATTTGATATCCTTGTTGATTTTTTTGCAAATACTCAGAAGGATTAATCGAATCGATACCATCTTCTTTAGCAAATACGATGTTGTCATTCTTATCAAATATTAAAAAGTCTGTTTCCTGTTCTGCTAAATTATTGGTAAGCTCATTCATAATTTCATGGATATCAACTCGTACACCCACCGTGCCAAGTCTCTCAAATGAAAAGTCCATATACTCTCGTATATCTCGGACTGCCATCACAGTTTGATCTCTTTCAGAAGGTGAGACCCAGTTCACTCCACCTTCCTCTTGCTTTGCCACTTCCTTCATAGTTTGTAGTCTGTCATCAGACAAATTCATCATGAAATTACCGCTGGCGTATTCCTTATCAAACACATCGTATACTTGAATTGATTGGACATATTTATTTAGAGCACCTATATGTAATAACCGCTTTCTTAATTCGTTCCCAATCATAAACATATCATAGCTAGAATCGGTACTGCTCAATTCTTCTAAATAGGATTGAACATAAGCGTCTGTAGAAATCTGATAAGATAAACGTTCCATTTTTTTTAGTTCGGCTTCTACTGAGTTGGTGGATACCTGTAATGCTTGAGCAGATTGACGATATATTTCTTTATTATATAAATTAAAAGCATATTGTAATATCGATAAACCACCTATACTAAAAGCGAGCAAAACCAACGAAGTTAGGATTATCATTTTATACTTCAGACGTAAATTCAAATAATATTGACGGACTTTTCGAAACATCATCTCACCTCGCTTTATTGTTAACGCTTTCAGTTAAGTGCACTATTATTATATGGGCAATTAATAATAGCGTCAATTCAAGAAAAAATTCTTAAGCGAATTTAAGAAGAGCTAACGATAACAAATCCCAGAGTAAATAAAAATAGTGATCCTACAATACTTATCAAAACATAAAAGATCAATTCTTTCCATTTTTTTGAACTAAATAATTGAATTGATTCTACGCTAAAAGTAGAAAATGTCGTGAATGCTCCAAAAAAACCGATCGCTAGACCTAGATAAATGGGATCTGAATAACTACCATTAGAAAGAACTCCATCATATAAACCCAAGAATAAACCTAAACCGAACGATCCAAGTAGATTTACAACAAGCATCGCCACCGGAAAACGTGGTTGCTTGTATCTTTTCTTTAGGCTCATACCAAATAAATAACGACTAACAGCACCTATTGATCCACCTATCATAAGTAGGGCAATATTCATTTCGCATTCACCTCTTTCCTTTGATCCTTTACTTTTGTTGCTATGTTGCTAGCAATTAAATAACCGCAAAGTGCTAATAAGATACCACCTAATACTGATCCACCTATATATATCAATACTTCTACTAATGAAGATTTAACAAATAAGGTGAAAGTATCTGCTGCAAAAGTAGACATTGTGGTAAAACCACCACATAGACCAACACCTAAACCTACTTTCACCCATTCTCTCGGAATGAGAACAATAAACCAAGCGGTCAGAAATCCTAATAAAAAACTACCAATTAGATTTTCTAATAGTGTTTCAACCGGATAAATGGAATCACTTGTTATAATATTTAAACTGTAACGACCATATGTCCCTATAGCTCCACCTACTGCAATCGCTACTATGTTTTTCCAATGGTTAGTCATTTTGAAATCACCTTCTACAAATACTAAGTTTCTACATATTCATTACTTTATATAATATACGGTGTAATGATCATAGTCCAAAAAAATAGATTTTTGTAAATATATGTGAAAAATTTTGTTTGAAATGTGTTAAGGTAAGAACTATAAAATAAGACATTAATCCTGAGTTTTACAGTGGAATTAGACAAAAACACCCCTTCATCCCTTGGCGCACAAAGGAAGAAGGGGTATCTTATTTTTCAACTTTTCATCGTGAAATAGACCCTTTTTTCGTCTTCCCTAAAATTTTTTTAATTTCTCCTAATTTCCTATACCTTTTCGAGAAATCGATGTGAAATTTGGTTCCTAATTCTTCTAGAATGTCATCATAATAATCAAATAAATAATAATTCTGAGTGAGTTCCGTGCATTCCGCCTGACGTAAACTATCCAATAAATTGGCGACGCTATGCTTGCCGTCTGATTCTACCTGTAAAATACGCGCAAGCACAAGGGAGACAAAGCACGTAAGAAAATGGGCTTCAATGTGTTCTTTTCTGGATACGTAAACCGGTCGTGCTTCTAAGTCACTTTTGGTAATACGAAACGTTTCTTCAATTTGCCACAATCCCCGATACATATCAATAATCGCATCATCAGCTTCCCTGTATTCGCTTGTAATCAGCACATAGTACCCATCTAATGCTTCTTGTTCTTGTATTTTCTTCTCATTGAGGTGCAGTTGTTTCTTAGGTGTTAAGATTTCTCCTGTCGTTTTGTCGAACGCAATATCTTTAATATAGTTGCTTGCTCCAACGGATGTGGCTCTCTTATAAGCGCCAGGATTCTCCATTAATGCTTTCGCTTTTTGAATGACTTTCTCTCGTTCATATTTGGCTTTTTTGGCATATTTCGCACTCCAAAATACCACTTGTTTTTCATGTACTTGCTTTTTCATTTTGGATCCATTTTTCGCTGTTACCAGAATATCTCTTGGGTACAATCGGGACTTTCGCTTGTATTCCTTTCCAACCCATTGATAGTCTGCTTCGTTTTTGACATATTCTTTTAATTCTTTATTGGCACCACGTACCGACATACTGAATACATAGCCGTCTTTTGCTGATAAGGTAAACCAGATATTATCCCCCGTTGTCATTCCCTTGTCCGCCACAACTACGGCTCGTTTTATACCATAATCCAGTTTCAATTTTTTTAAGTTGGGACGATACGTCATACAATCATTGGTGTTGCCAGGGAATAGTTGATAAGTGATCGGTATTCCCTGGTTATCCATAAACAATCCCATCTGCACAATCGGATTCGGTCGATGCTCTTTCGACACTCCTTTACGCCGCATGTCTGTTTCATCGATCGTATCGGACTCAAAATAATAATTGGTCACATCATAAAAAACACGAGTGGTATCCCGTCCATATTGACTAGTCACTTGGTTATGTAGCCATTTCAACAAGTCATCCTTTTTTTCATGAAAGAAGGTGAGTGCGCGGTATACATCCGCCAATTCAAAAGTGTTTCGTTCAAAAAATAAAGAACGAGAGGCAAACGACTTCGCCTTGGAACCGGGATACAATAATCGCGTAAAAATTAATAATTTGAAAATAATATTAGGGTCAAAGGCAAAGGAGCGACGTCTGGCACGATTTTTCCAAAAGGTATCTAGCTGTAACTGATGATAAAGTTGGCTCAGGATCACGTGTCCAAAATTTTTGCGATAGTCCTTCTTCTTTTTTATCTTTTCGTTCGGAGAAAGTTCTAGTTGTATCGGTTCTTTTTGTGCTGCTTTCGCTTTCTTTAATTCCTCTACTCGTTTTTTAAAATGAGCAATCGGGTCGTCGTATTCTTTTTCTAATTCATCCAGATATCCCAAACTTTCTATGGTTACCTGACGAGCATATTTTTTCTCTTTATCATAATAAGAATCCACAATCGATAAATGGATACGGCCTTTTTTGTTTTTCGTTTTTTTCAGATACACGTTATCACCTGTTTCGTTACTCGTTTTTATACTTATTATATCATGTTCCGTCATAAAACGCTATTAAAATATGACGAAAAATAAAATAAAAAAATAGCGCTCTAGGTTGTTAGAGCTACTTTTGCGCGACTTGTATGTGAAAGAGTACTGTAAAACTACCGAGAATAAACCTAAACCGAACGATCCAAGTAGATTTACAACAAGCATCGCCACCGGAAAACGTGGTTGCTTGTATCTTTTCTTTAGGCTCATACCAAATAAATAACGACTAACAGCACCTATTGATCCACCTATCATAAGTAGGGCAATATTCATTTCGCATTCACCTCTTTCCTTTGATCCTTTACTTTTGTTGCTATGTTGCTAGCAATTAAATAACCGCAAAGTGCTAATAACATACCACCTAATACTGATCCACCTATATATATCAATACTTCTACTAATGAAGATTTAACAAATAAGGTGAAAGTATCTGCTGCAAAAGTAGACATTGTGGTAAAACCACCACATAGACCAACACCTAAACCTACTTTCACCCATTCTCTCGGAATGAGAACAATAAACCAAGCGGTCAGAAATCCTAATAAAAAACTACCAATTAGATTTTCTAATAGTGTTTCAACCGGATAAATGGAATCACTTGTTATAATATTTAAACTGTAACGACCATATGTCCCTATAGCTCCACCTACTGCAATCGCTACTATGTTTTTCCAATGGTTAGTCATTTTGAAATCACCTTCTACAAATACTAAGTTTCTACATATTCATTACTTTATATAATATACGGTGTAATGATCATAGTCCAAAAAAATAGATTTTTGTAAATATATGTGAAAAATTTTGTTTGAAATGTGTTAAGGTAAGAACTATAAAATAAGACATTAATCTGGGAGGAGATTTTTTTATGAGCGAACAAAAAATTGTACCGCACTTATGGTTTAATAATGAAGCAAATGAAGCTGCACAATTCTATACATCGATTTTTCCCGATTCTAAGACTATTAGTAACACTACCATTCATGATACACCATCAGGGGATAGTGATCTTGTTTCTTTTAATCTAGCAGGATATTCATTTATGGCCATAAATGGAGGACCACATTTTACATTCAATCCTTCAATTTCTTTTTTTGTTAATTTTGATCCATCGAAAGATGAGAATGCAAGGGAAAACTTACTTCAACTTTGGGAAAAGTTGTCTCAAGATGGCACACCACTAATGCCTTTACAAGAGTACCCTTTCAGCAAATTATATGGCTGGATTCAAGATAAGTATGGTCTTACATGGCAATTGATCCTTACCAATCCAGATGGAGAAGACCGCCCATTTATTGTACCTTCTATGATGTTTGTTCAGGACGTATCCGGTAAAGCAGAAGAAGCCAGCGATTTTTATCTTTCGGTCTTCCATAATACAAGACGAGGTGAAATTGCTCGTTATCCTGCAGGTATGGAGCCTGAAAAGGAAGGAAATCTAATGTTTACAGATTTTACGTTAGAAAAACAATGGTTTGCAGCGATGGACAGTGCTCAATCCCATGACTTCACATTTAATGAAGCAGTCTCACTTTTAATTCAGTGTGACAACCAAGAAGAGATTGATTACTACTGGGAAAAGCTTTCCTCCGATCCAAACGCAGAACAATGTGGTTGGTTAAAAGATAAGTATGGTGTTTCTTGGCAAGTCTGGCCAAAAATTATGGCAGAAATGATAGCAAATGGATCAAGTGAACAAATGGAGCGAATAACTAAGGCGTTTTTGAAGATGAAAAAATTTGATATTGAGAAATTAGTAGAAGCTTATCAAAATAAATAAAATTAGGACTTTTATAATAAACTATAGTTTGTGAGAGCTAATCATAAGAAGTGAACTAGATATGTATGTTTTACTAACCATTTTGTATAAACCTCTCTTCTTTGTAGTAATATACATTGGTTGACTTACTTATACTTATTATTCATTATTTGGAGGTAAAAGTGATGGAGGTTCCAGAAGCTGCATATTTAGCTGGTATAATTGATGGTGAAGGTACTATCACACTTACTAGAATACACAAAAATGAATACAGAAGACCTTGTGTGACAATTGCTTCAACGGATCTTGAATTATTGGAATATTTGCAGACAATTACAAACGGAAATATCTTAAATAAAAAGAATTATAAACCTGATATATATAAGGATTCCTATATTTTAAGTATAAGAAAAAAAGTAGATGTTTTCTATACATTAACAGCTATTTTACCCTACCTTCGCATAGAACAAAAAAGAAAAAGAGCGGAATGGATTTTAAAATATTATGATATTGTTACAGTAAGAAATGGAAAATACACAAAAGAGAAATTAATTAAAAAAATAGATTTTAAAAATAATTTTTTCACTCTACTTTAATATGCGAATAATTAGTAAAAATCTTCATTTTTTTAATCCACAATAAAAAACCACCAATTATGTATTGGTGGAGACGGTGGGACGTGCTATTCCATGCTTTCGTCATGGCACTGACTATATCTTGAACCTGTTTAGTCTTAACAGGTTCTTCGGCGTATTATGCAAAATCAAGATTTACATTCGTATGCACGAAAGTAGTATTTTGCATCCTAGTACTACCCTAAAGGCAGCCTATAAGTCGATACACGGCTGTTGGATCACTCCACACACCGCTCGGTATTGCCTTATTACCAAAAAGGTAACGTAGGTTTCACCGATAAAGCCGAATTTTCACATATGTGTTACCACATAAGGCGACTAATTACTAATCGAACCCACGTCCAAGGATATCGTCACTCAGGCGTCTACACGCATAGTTGGTATATTGATAATTCGCTAGCTCTTCTGCCTACCAACAGGCGTCCGAGTAGCTAGTCTGATTAATCTCTTCTACAAATCCACAGACGGAGGATCGTAGCGTAGCCCACTAATAAGTGAGACCCTTCGATCTATCACATGGGCGATGATAGGAAGGATCCTTTAGGCAGTGCTTACGCAGCTGCTAAAGAGTAATTGTTTTCTTTGCCAGTTATTATTGGCGATAACGTTTTACGAGTCGTAACCTCGACGCGCAACCTGAGCTCGATCTACCCCTGTCGAATCCGGAACGTCCCCATATAAATATAGGGCATACGGACAAAAGCATTCAAGCTTACATTATTCAATTATAGATGTCCTGCCGATAAATTCATTATAACATATAGGATACAAATTTCAAGATAATACAACTGGTAAATACTAGTTCAAACGATCTTTGATTGCTCGGTCCATATCTCGTTTCGCTTGCTTTTGTTTTAAATCTTCACGTTTATCAAATTTCTTTTTACCTTTTCCAAGTCCAATTAATACTTTTGCAAAGCCATTTTTAATATATACTTTTAATGGAATAATCGAATAACCCGCCTGTTTACTCTCTCCGATTAATTTATCGATTTGCTTACGATGTAATAACAATTTTCGGGCTCTAGTTGGCTCATGGTTATAACGGTTACCTTGTTCATATGTTGATATATGCATGTTATTGATATATGCTTCCCCTTGCTTAATAGTGGCGAAACTATCCTTTAAGTTAACCCTTCCTGCCCTAATTGATTTGATCTCAGTACCTTGTAAAACTAACCCTGCTTCATAGGTTTCTTCTATAAAATAATCATGATTTGCTTTTTTGTTTTGTGCTATGACTCTACTTTGATTTTTTGCCATATCCGTTCCTCCTATTGTTACCGTGACACTTATTTTAACAAAAAAAAGAGAAACGTGCTAATCCTTATCTATAGTTCGAGAAAGAAAAAGCAGAAAAGCAAAAAGCTTCTCTACTTCTTCTTTTTCTTTCTACCACCGTTTTTCTTTTTCTTGCCATTGGATTTTTGTGATTTTTTTGCAGTCTTTTTTAATTTACTGTTATTTCGCTTCGTTTCGATAACTTTCCCTCTGGTTTGAGGTCGATTTTTTCTTGGTTTCATACCTAAGATTTCAAAATCAACTGCTCTTTCATCCAAGTTAACTTGCGCTACTTTTACCATAATCGCATCACCTACTTGAAATACATTTCCAGTACGTTCACCGATCATAGCATAAGCTTTTTCGTCAAAATGATAATAGTCATCTGTCAGATAACTTACATGTACAAGACCTTCTACTGTACTAGGAAGCTCTACAAACAGACCAAAATTAGTAACAGAACTAATGACGCCTTCGTATTCTTCACCAATTTTATCCTGCATGTACTCTGCTTTTTTCAAGTCATCTACTTCACGCTCTGCATCGACTGCTGCACGTTCTTTTAATGAAGCTTGTTTCGCGATATCTGGCATACGATCTTTCCAATGATTACGTGTTTTCGCATCTAATTTATTTTCAATTAAATAGGTGCGAATCAATCGATGCACCGTTAAGTCTGGATACCTTCTTATTGGCGATGTAAAATGGGTATAAAATTCTGTTGCCAATCCGAAGTGTCCAACTCCTTGTGGATCGTATTTCGCTTGTTTCATCGAACGTAACATAAGCTTAGAAATAATCATTTCCTCTTCGGCTCCAGCTACTTCATCCAATACATTTTGTAATGCTTGTGGATGTATTTCATTGGAAGAACCTTTAACAACATAACCGAACCTTGAGATAAACTCAAAGAACGTTTGTAATTTTGATGGATCCGGGTCCTCATGAATACGATGAATAAAAGGAACATCCATCCAATGGAAATGCTCAGCAATCGTTTCGTTTGCACATAACATAAATTCTTCAATTAAACGTTCACCCACTGAACGTTCGCGGATCACGACATCATTTGCTTTACCCTTGTCATCTACTAATACCTGTGCCTCTTTAAAGTCGAAATCAATCGCACCACGACCAAAACGCTTACCTCGTAATATTTCTGCAAGCTTCTCCATATCTTGAAACATCGGTACTAACGATGCATATCTTTCCATTGTTTCCTGGTCTTTATCAGCTAATATTTGGTTTACTGCTTTATATGTCATCCGCTCTGTTGTGTTAATTACTGCTTGAAAGATTTCGTGGTTGACCACTTCACCTTTCGTATTGATCTCCATATCACAACCAAGAACGAGTCGGTCTACTTGCGGGTTCAATGAACAAATACCGTTGGATAAGCGGTGTGGGATCATCGGTATCACGCGGTCAACTAAATAGGCACTCGTCCCCCGTTCTAATGCTTCACGATCAATAGGTGAACCTTCTTTGACATAATGCGTGACATCAGCAATATAAACACCTAATTTATAATTACCATTGTCTAATTTCTTCACGGTAACTGCATCATCTAAATCCTTGGCATCTGCACCATCAATGGTCACGATAACTTCATTTCGCAGATCGCGTCTATCCTTTATTTCCGATTCTGTTATTTCCTCGGAAATATTCTCCGCTTGCTCTAATACTTCTTGTGGGAAATCAATAGCAATGCCATTTTTATAAATGATCGATAATATGTCCATTCCTGGATCGTTTTTGTGACCAAGAATGTCAATTACTCTACCCTCAGCACTCATTCTACCTTCAGGAAACTTGGTGATCTCGACAATCACTTTATGACCACTTACGGCTCCCTTTGCTTCACCCTTTGGTACAAAAATATCATTTGGGATTCGTTTGTCATCCGCAATAACAAAGCCAAATGCTCCATTATCTTCATAGGTTCCGATCAGTTCTTTCATATTTCGCTCGATGATTCTGACTACGACGCCTTCTGCCCGTTTCCCATCATCATCCCGGCGATCAACACGAACAAAAACTTTATCACCATTCATAGCAGATGCTAAATCCGCATGGTTGAGATAAACATCTTCCATTGTCTCATCGTCTGGTAATAAAAAAGCAAATCCTTTTGCATGCATTTGGATCGTACCTCGGATTAGATTCATTTTTTCAGGTAATCCATAACGATTTTTTCGTGTGCGGATTAATTCTCCATTTTCTTCAAGTTGATTAAGTGTTTTAATTAGTTCCGTGAACTGATCTGCATCGTCTAACTCTAGTACATCCTCTAGTTCTTGAACAGATAGTGGTTTAGTTGCATTTTCATTAAAATACTCTAAAATTTGTTGTTGTAAATTTGCCATATTTACGCTTCACCTCTTTCTTCTTTTTTTGTTAGTATGGCTATTACCAATCAAGTGATGCGAGAAATTCTTCAACATCTTGGTGTAATTGGTCTTTATCTTTACTAAATGTAATGGCATGTCCTGCATTTTCATACCATTTAATATGCTTATTATCCGATTCTACATTCTCATAGATATAATCTGCACTTTTTGGATTAATCATTTGATCGTGAGTTGCTTGTGCAACAAATGTCGGCGTATAAAGCATATCGACATTTTCTTTCACTCTCGTGATCGACTTTTCAATTTGTTGAAATAGTTCTTTAGAATTAGTCAAAAGGTTTTCTACTTCCTCTTTGATCGTTTCTTCGTCCTTTTTTTCTAATTGCTTATACTCTTTTGCGAATTGTCTAAATCCAATCGTTAATTGTTCTTCATTATCAAAAAACATTGGAGAACACATGGTTATTACTCCTTTAATTGGATTATTGCATGCCAATCGTAAGCCTAGCACTCCTCCTAGTGATAATCCTGCAACTGCGATTTTTTGATATCCTTTTTCTTGTAAATGCTGATAGGCATCAAGTACGTCTTCCCACCACTGTTCAGCGGTTGCCTCAATTAATTCCTCCGGTGATTTTCCATGTCCTCGATATATCGGTGCATAGCATGTATATCCAATACTGTTTAAATGTCTTCCCAACATTCTGACATCTGCCGAGTGTCCAGTGAATCCATGTAATAGTAATACCGCACGTTCGTCTCCTTCAAACATAAAAGGTTGTGGTTGTTTCATTTTCATGGTTGGCTAACTCCTTCCTACCTAGTAAATATTTCTAAGTTTACTACATATTTATATTCTTTACTAAGAAAAGCGCAGAGCGCCCGAATAGAAACGTAGCGACTGGAGCGAATCGACTGAGATAAAGGAATCACGGTGAGCTTGCGAACCGATGATGACTTATCGTAGGGCGATTTCGTGAAGTCGCCTAGTTTCTGGGTGCTCGGAGCTAGACATCTGCGAATTTTCATACTTTCTTGCCTTTTAAAGAAAAACATCCTCTGCATGAGAGCTGAGGATGTTTTAATTGATGCTATTATATTGTCCTATTTCTGGATTATAATAAATACGCAATAGCAAATGTAAGAACAAACAGTAACACTCCGGTTACGATCGTTCCACGATGCAATACAGCATCGACACCTTTTGCTTTTTGTTTACCGAATAATTGTTCTGCTCCACCTGAAATTGCTCCAGATAGACCTGCGCTTTTTCCTGATTGTAATAATACAAATACAATTAAAACGATGGCATCAATAATTAATAAAGTCATTGCAACGGTTAACATGTTGCAAACCCCCCTTAGACGTACAAATACATATTAACAATGTAGCAAAAAGTATCATAAATAGCAAGAAGTTTTTCTAAATCTACCACCTTTATCATGGTATGATATATTTAAGTAGAGCAAAGGCATATTAATATTAAACTGCTGCGAAGTAAGAATTGTAAAGTCTCTTCACGGGAATTCATGTGCAGTTAACGGGAATTGTAAATTTCTTCACGGGAAATACCTTTCTGTAGACGGGAATTGTTTGCTTCTTCACGGGAATAAACGACAATTCCCGTGAAGAGCAGTATAATTCCCGTCTACAGCAGCACTTTTCCCGTGAAGAAGATCAGAAGTAACTTATCCACGTTAAACGAACTTACAAAAGAATCAATAATTCGCAGTTTGTTTCTACAAGGGGGTTAAGTACATGAATGAGGAGTCTTTTTGGTATCATACTAATGATCAGCATGAACTTTTTGTGAGGTGTTGGAAAAGATCGGTTGAACCAAAGGCAGTTGTGCAAATTGCTCATGGTATGGTTGAACATATTGAGAGGTATAACGAATTTGCTACATATTTGGCAGAACAAGGCTTTATTGTATACGGCCATGATCATAGAGGGCATGGAAGGACTGGTCAAAGAGCTGACAGTTTAGGTTTTTTTGGGGAAAGCAATGGATTTGAGAGAGTGGTTCAAGACTGTATTGAACTAACAGAACATATTAAGAAAAAGCATCCATCAATCCCTATTTTCCTCATTGGACATAGTATGGGATCTTTTATTAGTCGGCGCTATATCATGCAAAAACCAGAATATCTTAATGGCGTGATTTTAGTTGGTACGGGCTTTCAACCTTCAGCTTTACTTAAAATAGGAAAGCTGTTAGCAAAAACAATTGGTATAAAGAAAGAAAAATCATCACCTTCACCCTTTATGAATAACATTACCTTTTTTGGCTATAACAAAAAAACGGATCGTAAAACGTCATTAGATTGGTTATCTTCCAACCCACAAGAAATCAAAAAATATCAAAATGATCCTTTATGTGGTTTTGTACCAAGCATTCAATTTTTTTATGATTTTTACAATGGCATAGAAAACATTCAGTCAAAAGCATCCGCGAATAAAATACCAAAGGATCTTCCTTTATTATTACTAAGTGGTAAAGAAGACCCTGTTGGTCATTATGGCAAAGGGGTGGAAAAGACTGTTGCCTTTTATCAATTGCTTGGATTACAGTCTATTGAATGGCACTTATACAATCATAGTAGACATGAATTATTAAATGAAACGAATAAAACAGTAGCTTATCAAGATATTATTAAATGGTTAGATAGGCAAATTGCTTGTAAGAATAGCACTTAATACGTATAATTACCATGCTACACATGATTTCCCTTGAAATATGACCCATAAAAAGAGTAAAATTAAGTTGTAGTATTATCTAAAATCATATTATTTAGGAGGTTTTTTATTATGGCAGTAGAAAAAACAGTAACAATCACAGACGAGACAGGGGTTCACGCACGTCCAGCAACAGTACTAGTAAATAAAGCAGGTAGTTTCGCATCAGATATGAACTTAGAATATAACGGTAAGTCAATTAACCTTAAATCAATTATGGGTGTTATGTCTCTAGGTATCCCACAAGGTGCAGAAATTAAAATCGTTGCAGACGGATCAGACGAGCAAGAAGCACTAGATGCAGTGGTAGAAGTTATTAAATCAGAAGGTCTAGGAGAGTAATACTTAAATGAGTCAATTAACAGGAATAGCAGCATCAAACGGGATAGCTATAGCGAAAGCTTATAAATTAGCAATTCCCGACCTTTCTTTTGAAAAAAAGAAAGTAGAAGATACGAACAGTGAAGTAGACCGCTTAACAAAAGCATTAGATATTTCCAAAGCTGAATTGGAAAAAATCAAAGAGCATGCTCGCACCTCTTTAGGTGACGAGCATGCAGAAATTTTTTCAGCTCACTTATTAGTTCTAAGTGACCCTGAATTAATTAATCCTATTGAAGACAAGATCAAGTCAGATAATGTCAATGCTGAATTCGCATTAGATGAAACAGCACAAATGTTTATTCAAATGTTCGAAAACATGGAAAATGAGTACATGAGAGAACGTGCAGCAGATATTAAAGATGTAACCAAACGTGTTATGGCACATTTATTAGAGGTTTCATTCCCGAATCCTGCTTTAATAGATGAGCAAGTCGTTGTGATTGCTGAGGACTTAACACCATCTGATACGGCACAATTGAATAAACAATTTGTACAAGGGTTCACAACAAATATTGGTGGCCGTACATCGCATTCAGCTATTATGGCACGTTCCTTAGAAATTCCTGCAGTTGTCGGTACAAAAGATGTAACCGAACAAGTGAAACAAGGAGATATCTTAATTGTTGATGGCATCGATGGTAAAGTTATTATTAATCCATCTGAGGAACAAGTGAAATCCTATCAACAAAAACAAGAAGACTTCGAACAACAAAAACAGGAATGGGCGAAATTGAAAGACGAACCATCTGTTTCAAAAGATGGTCACCATGTAGAGCTTGTAGCCAACATCGGTACACCAAATGATGTCGAAGGTGTTTTAAACAATGGCAGCGAAGGTGTCGGCTTATATCGAACAGAATTTCTTTATATGGGTAAAAACGAACTGCCAACAGAAGATGAGCAATTTGATGCTTATAAATCTGTATTGGAACAAATGGGTGAAAAACCTGTTGTCGTTCGTACGCTTGATATTGGTGGCGATAAAGAGTTGCCATACCTTGAATTACCTGAAGAGATGAATCCTTTCCTCGGTTTCCGTGCCATTCGTTTATGTTTAGAACGTGATGATATTTTCCGTACACAATTACGTGCACTACTTCGTGCAAGTACATATGGAAATTTAAAAATCATGTTCCCTATGATTGCGACATTAGACGAGTTCCGTCAAGCAAAAGCAATCCTTTTAGAGGAAAAAGATAAACTGACAAACGAGGGTACAGAAGTATCTGATTCAATCGAAATCGGAATTATGGTGGAAATTCCTTCTACCGCAGTAATTGCTCGTCAATTTGCGAAAGAAGTTGACTTTTTCAGCATTGGAACTAACGATTTAATCCAATATACATTGGCTGCTGACCGTATGAACGAACGTGTTAGCTACTTGTATCAACCGTACCACCCTGCTATCCTAAACCTTGTCAATAATGTGATCGAGGCAGCGCATGCTGAAGGTAAATGGGCAGGTATGTGTGGAGAGATGGCTGGCGATTCGATTGCGATTCCAATTTTACTTGCGTTAGGTCTTGATGAATTTAGTATGAGTGCAACTTCTATTCTACCAGCTCGTACGCAAATCAAAGACTTATCGAAAGAGGAATTAGCTTCGTATAAAGAGCAACTTCTTAGCATGAATACAGCTGACGACGTAGAAACTTTTATACGTGAGAAAACTAAACAATAGTTATAATTAATCCCCTCTTGAATGATTTTTCAGAGGGGATTTTATAATTTTCAACCTATGATCGATAGAATTTCTTCTGGTGTATGCACCATATAATCCGGACTATGTTTTTCTATTACTTCTTGTGAATCATATCCCCAATCAACCCAGATCATACGGACATTCACTTTTTTACAAGCAATTATATCCCGTTCTTCATCCCCAATATAGGTTACTTGAGAAAAAGGTATGCGTTGTTCTCTCACAAATTTCCTTAATAATTTATCTTTTCCAAAAACACTGGTTGAGCTGTAAATCTTACTAACACTTGATATGTTATAGCGTTTTAAAATGATTGAAATATTTTCTTTTGAATTCGTAGAGATTATTCCAATCTCATACCCTCTGCCTTTTAAACTATCCATCAGTTCTTTTATGCCATTTATGATTTCGACTTCATCAATAGAGTCTCGGTATACAGAATAAAATTTTGGCATTAGAAATGGTATTTTAATTAATGGACACCTTAAAAATTCGCTTTTTGCCTTTAGAGATAATTGTCTAAAGGCTTCAATATCACTTAATTTCATTTCTCTGTAATTTGCTTTTCTTGCTAGCTTATTCCATCCCGCAATTAATGCTTTTTTAGAATCAACCATTGTGCCATCGAAATCAAAAATAATTGTTTTTGTAATTGTTACCACTTCCATTTAATTTGATAATTACATTATACCATATATTAACAAAGGATTATCCATCTTTTTAGATAGATAATCCTCTTGTTACATTTTCCACTTATTTGACCGATTCATTAGCCATAAAAAGTATGGCGCACCTATTATAGCGATAATAATACCTGAAGGAATTTCCTTAGGTACCAGCAGTGTACGGCTAAGAACATCCGCTATCATCAGAAATACGCCACCTAATAACGCAGATGTCATAAATAATTGTTTATGTGTTGGGCCTAAGAGCATACGGGCAACATGTGGAGCTATTAGCCCGACAAACCCAATCGTTCCAACAGTTGCGACACTTGCTGCAGCTACTATCGATGCCAACAAAGCTAAATAGAACCGAGTTTTTAACACAGGTAAACCTAAGCCTTTTGCTGTGTCATCTCCTAGTGCAAGTGTATGAATCCGATCACTAACTAAAAAGACGATTGGCACCAATATAATCAGAGGTCCGACAAGATAATATAATAATTCTGTCCAACTTTTAGCATAGGTTGTCCCTGAGAGCCATGTTAATGCAGAAGCAACCGCCATATCGGAACGTACTACAATGATTTGAATGATCGCTGAACCAAAAGCAGATACACCTATCCCTAATAATGCTAATAACGCTGGTTGAAAGTCTGCCCGATAAGCTAACACCATAACGATTAAGAAGGCTATAATTGCACCAGTAAATGCCCCCAACGGCACCCATACTGCTGAAATCGATCCGATATAAAGGAAGATTAATGCACCAACACCTGCACCGGAAGTGATCCCGATAACCGATGGATCTGCTAAAGGATTTCGTAAAACACCTTGGAAAATGTAACCACTGATCGCAAGTAAAATACCACTTCCAGCTGCTACGAGTAATCGAGGCAAACGCAAATCCAATGCCATATTCTGAATAAAAGTATCATTATTCAAAAATATTGCTTGAAACGTTTGGACTAATTGAATACCATTGTTTCCTGTCGATATCCCAATAAAAAGTGTCAACAAAGCTATCAATATCAGTGTAGGGACGACCAATTTTTGAAACTTGCTAGACTTTATCTGACCTGCTAATATACCTGTATCTTTACTGCTATAATTTTTGTTTTGTTTTTTCATAATCAAAAAGATTAACCATGGCGCACCAATAAATGCTGTAATCGCACCAACCGGTAACTCAGAGAACGTTGGATCTAAAATTCGTGCAAGTACATCTGCTCCTACTAAAACAATTGCCCCCCACAAAAAGGAACCTAAAATAACCATATAGTGTTTTTGAAAGCCAAGGAGTTTAATTAGATGAGGTGCGATGATTCCTACAAATCCAATTGGTCCTACTACACTGACAGTAACGGCGGTTAGAAAGACAGCTAACGTGATCGTTATCATTCTTGTTCGCTCTACATTTTGTCCTAGACCAGTAGCCACCTCTTCGCCTAATTGGAATAAATCAAGTGATCTTGCAATCAACAGCGAACCAATCACCCCTACGATAATAAAAGGATATGTAAATTGAACGCCATCCCAATTATTTTGAACTAATGTACCTGATCCCCATAAAAATAAACCGGCAGTTTCATTCTCAAAGAAAATCTGTAACATCGACGTAAATGCCGAAAACATCATAGTAACAACCATTCCTGCCAGCACCATTTTGACTGGGCTCGCGTTCGCTACGCCCGCTAATGTATAAACTAAGACAGCAGTCAAAATCCCACCAACAAATGCAATCAATAAACCACTCCATCCACTTGTTGCGGATATAAATACACTGGCAAATACAACAGCAAAATAAGACCCGGAGTGAATACCAAGAGTACTGGCAGAAGCGAGTGGATTTTTCGTAATTGTTTGTAATAATGCACCAGAAACTGCCAGTGCTCCACCAGCTAAAATACCTATAACAGCACGAGGCATTCGTAAATACCTTACAGTGTGGTGTTCTAATATATCTTTTGGAGCAAATATCGCTTCAAGTATAGTTTTAGGAGCGATTGATACGCTCCCTTGGTTCATATGTATAAAAACTAATAAAAGCAAAAGGACGGTTCCGCCCCCAAAGGTCAGAACCGTTCTTCCCATATATGTTTTGTTTTTTGTTACCATAAAATCACTTCTCTTGTGTTAATGCTTCTTTAATTTGGTTTGCAAAAACTTCAGCAGACAGTGGTCCACCAAATGTCCATGTATCACCAGGTAATTGGTGCGTTCTCTCTTCTTTGACAAAAGCTAATTCTTCCCATGCAGGATTTCCTGCCAATTGATTGGTGAAAATATTATCATCTTCTTGCACAATATAGAAAAAATGTGCATCTTGTGCTGTCTGTAATGATTCTACACTAGTTTCGTCAAATCCGTAAAGTTGGAAACCATCTGATTGATAAGCATTTTCTAAACCAATCTTTGTCATGATTTCAGTAGCCATTGCGTTATCTTTAAATAAGCGAATCACTGGAGAATTGTCAGAGCTGAATGCTTGTGCCAAAACAAAGTCTGTGTTATCAACACCTGCTTCAGAAATTTCTGTCTCAATATCGCTATATGTTTGATCTAAATCAGCTAAAAGTTGATTTGCTTGCTCTTCTTTTTGTACCAATTTAGCCATCTCTTTAAAGGTTGATTCCATCTCTTCATACTGTGTTCCTTCTCCCTCTTCCGGGTAGGAATTGTAAGCAAGTGTTGGTGCGATTTCTTTTAAGCTATCCATGATCGCTTCATGTCGGGAATTCGCGGTGATAATCACATCCGGTTCGAGCGCTTGAATCGCTTCTAAATTTGGTTCTTGTCTCGTTCCAACATCCTCTACATCATCACCAATTTCTGGTTCGATGTTTACCCAATCATGATAACCTTCAATATCTGCCATACCAACAGGTTGTATATCAAGTGCTAGCAAATTTTCGGCATATACCCATTCTAACACAACGATTCGCTCAGGCACTTCATCAAAGGTCTGCTCTCCATAAACATCTGTAACAGTGATAGATGTTTCTTCACTTGTCTCTGACTCATTAGCCTGCTCTTGTTCTTGATTTTCCTCTTGCCCTTGTTGGTCGTCCTGATCAGATTCAGTATTACCCTCTCCACAGGCAACTAAAACAACACTAATAAACATGATAAATGCGATAAAAAATAACTTTTTCATAAATATGTCCCCTCTCTTACATTATGTATTTTTTTGTGTGGTGGCAAATATAATCCGTTTATCGGACAAAACAGGTGCTTTTTTCTTTGCGTTTTGGGCGATATATCCGTTTATCGGACAAAACGGGTGCTTTTCCTTTGCGCTTTGGACGATATACACGTTTATCGGACAAAACGAGTGCTTTTGCTTTCGATTTTGGGCGATATATCCGTTTATCGGACAAAACGAGTGCTTTTGCTTTCCGTTTTGGGCGATATATTCGTTTATCGGACAAAACAGATGCTTCTCCCTTTGCGTTTTGGGCGATATATTCATTTATCAGACAAAACGGGTGTTTTTTCTCAGCGCTGAGGTGAATATAAAACCTCATCTAATTGAAAAAGATTATCATTTGCACTACCTAAAATAATACACATTAAATAAATCCTTGTCAATTATATTTTTCAAATAAAAAAGTCCAAAAGGATTATCAATAATCGTTTTGGACTTTAGTCACTCTAACTTAGTTATTTAGGTTATAGAATGCTGTTTTACCAGCGTATTTTGCTGTTCCAATTAGTTCATCTTCAATGCGAAGTAATTGGTTGTATTTTGCTACACGGTCTGTACGAGACGGTGCACCTGTTTTGATTTGGCCAGCATTTGTAGCAACTGCGATGTCAGCAATTGTTGCATCTTCTGTTTCACCTGAACGGTGCGAGATAACCGCTGTATATCCAGCTGTTTTTGCCATTTCGATTGCTTCAAATGTTTCTGTAAGTGTACCGATTTGGTTCACTTTTACAAGGATAGAGTTACCTACACCTTGTTCAATACCTTGAGCAAGACGCTTGGTATTTGTAACGAATAAATCGTCACCTACTAATTGTACTTTGCTACCGATACGATCTGTAAGAAGTTTATGACCTTCCCAGTCGTTTTCATCAAGACCGTCTTCGATTGAAATGATTGGGTACTTATCTGTCATTTCTTCATACCATGCAACCATTTCTTCTGAAGTACGAACAACACCTTCACCTTTAAGGTTGTACTTACCATCTTCATAGAACTCAGAAGATGCTACGTCCATTGCAAGCTTCACTTCTTCACCTGGTTTGTAACCAGCTGCTTCGATTGCTTCAATGATAGTAGAAAGTGCTTCTTCATTTGATTTCAAGTTTGGTGCGAAACCACCTTCATCACCAACACCTGTGTTATATCCTTTTCCACTAAGAACTTTTTTCAAGTTGTGGAAAATTTCTGCACCCATACGAAGTGCTTCACGGAAAGTAGGCGCACCTACAGGCATGATCATGAATTCCTGAATATCTACGTTGTTATCCGCATGCTCTCCACCATTAAGGATGTTCATCATTGGTGTTGGAAGTGTAGTAGCATTAAATCCACCTAAGTACGTATAAAGTGGAACACCTAAGTAGTCAGCCGCTGCATGTGCTGCTGCCATCGATACACCTAGGATTGCATTTGCTCCTAGTTTACCTTTGTTTTCTGTACCATCAAGTTCTAATAAAAGTTGATCAATTACAACTTGGCGAGTTACGTCGATACCAAGTAATTCTGGAGCGATTACTTCGTTAACGTTTTCTACTGCTTTTAGTACACCTTTTCCAAGGTAACGGTCTTTGTCACCATCACGTAATTCTACTGCTTCGTGTTCACCAGTGGAAGCACCACTTGGAACTAGTGCAGAACCGAATGCTCCTGTTTCTGTATAGATTTCAACTTCAACTGTTGGGTTACCACGAGAATCTAATACTTCGCGTGCATAAACATCTGTAATAAATGGCATAATCTAAAACTCTCCTTTTAATTCATTATTTTTTAATAAGGCTTGCGCCGGTCATTTCTTTTGGTTGGTTGACTTCTAATAAATCTAATAGGGTTGGTGCAAGATCTGCTAAAATACCACCATCTCGTAATTCCACGCCATCCTTAGTTACGATAACAGGAACTGGATTGGTTGTATGGGCAGTCATCGGCTTACCTTCTTCGGTTAACACTTCATCAGAGTTACCATGGTCAGCTGTGATGATGGCATTTCCACCTTTTTCAATGATCTTGTCAACGATTTTACCTAAGCACTCGTCAACCGTCTCAATTGCTTTGATCGTCGGCTCTAACATACCAGAGTGACCTACCATGTCAGGATTTGCAAAATTTAAAATAATCGCATTTTGCTCGTCCTTATCTAATTCTTCTAAAAGTGCGTCTGTTACTTCATAAGCACTCATTTCCGGTTGCAAATCATATGTTGCAACTTTAGGTGAATCGATTAAGATACGTTTTTCGCCCGGAAACTCTTTCTCACGGCCACCACTCATAAAGAAGGTAACGTGTGGGAATTTTTCGGTTTCGGCAATACGTAATTGATTTAAATTGTTTTGTGCTAAAACTTCACCGACTGTATTGTCCAGGTTCACTGGTTCATAGGCAACATAACCATCGACTGTTTCACTAAAGTTAGTAAGACATACAAAATGAATATCCTTCGGTGCTTTAGCTCCTCTGTCAAAATCACGGAAATCTTCATTTGCGAAGGTCCGAGAAATTTGAATAGCACGGTCTGGTCGGAAGTTATAAAAGATCACAGAATCTTCATCTTGAATCGTTGCTTTCGGTTGTCCATTCTCATCCGTAATAACGGAAGGAAGCACGAATTCGTCATAGATTTCATTCTTGTATGAATCCTCCACTACTTCAATAGGATCTGAATAGGTTGGACCTTCACCGTTTACCATCGCATCGTACGACTTTTTAACACGATCCCAACGTTTGTCACGATCCATCGAGTAGTATCGACCAGAAATGGTAGCAAATTCACCAACACCAAATTCATCCATTTTGGCTTGGGCATCTTCAATATATTTTTTTGCTGATTTTTGACCAACATCACGGCCATCTAAAAAGGCATGCACATACACTTTTTTAAGACCTTTATCTGCTGCTAACTTGAGTACTGCATATAAATGTTCAATATGACTGTGTACCCCACCATCCGATAATAATCCGAAAATGTGTAGTGCTTTATCATTATTTTTGGCATGATCAGTTGCGTCTAATAATACTTTATTTTCAAAAAAGTCGCCTTCTTTAATCGATAAGTTGACACGGGTTAAACTTTGATAGACAATTCGTCCTGCACCAATGTTTAAGTGACCAACTTCTGAGTTCCCCATTTGTCCATCAGGTAAGCCCACAGCTTCGCCTGAAGCAGTTAGCTGACTGGTTGGGTATTTGCCCCAATAGCGATCAAAGTTAGGAGTGTTTGCTTGTTTGACTGCATTTCCTTTTTCTTCATCTCGAATCGCATAACCATCCAAGATGATAAGTGCAGCTAATTTGTTTTGGCTCATTTGGCACCAGCCTCCACTAGCTGTAAAAAGGAATCTGCTTCAAGACTTGCACCACCTACAAGTGCGCCATCAATATCCGATTGTGAAAGTAGCTCATCCACATTTGCTGGTTTTACACTTCCACCATATTGAATACGTACTGCATCACCTGCAGCAGCGGAGATTGTATCTGCAACTACTTTACGAATATGTGTACAAACTTCATTCGCTTGTTCAGAACTAGCTGTTTTGCCTGTACCAATTGCCCAGATAGGTTCATAAGCAATGATCGTAGCTTTAACTTGTTCTTCACTTAACCCTTCAAGTGCTGCTTTTACTTGTTTTTCGACAACATCCATTGTTTGATTTGCTTCACGTTGTTCCAATGTTTCACCAACACATACGATTGGAGTTAAATTATGAGCGAAAGCTGCATGTGCTTTTTTATTTACTGTTTCATCTGTTTCAGCAAACATTTCGCGACGTTCTGAGTGTCCTAATACAACATAAGTTACTCCAATATCTGCAAGCATGCTTGGGCTTACTTCACCTGTAAATGCACCATTTTCTTCAAAGTGCATCGTTTGAGCTGCTACAGCTAAGTCGGTACCTTTTGCTTTTTCTACTAATGTTGGTAGGTAAGGAAAAGGTGCACAAACTACTGATTCTACTTTTTCTGTGCTAGGTACTTTGTCTTTGGTATCTTCGACAAATTGTACTGCTTCACCTAGTAGCTTATTCATTTTCCAGTTACCTGCAATTACTTTTTTACGCATGTCATTCACCTCTCCTTTATTACTTGTCTGTTAGTACACTTACACCTGGTAGTTCTTTACCTTCCATAAACTCTAAGGAAGCTCCACCACCTGTTGAGATGTGGTCCATTTGATCTGCGTAATCAAATTTTTCAACAGCTGCTGCTGAATCTCCACCACCAATAACAGTATAACCTTCTGTTTTGCTTAATGCATCTGCTACAGCTTTCGTTCCATTAGCAAAGACTTCTAATTCGAATACACCCATTGGTCCATTCCAGATAACTAGCTTAGAATCTTTCACGATATCTGCGTATTTTTCACGCGTTTTCGGACCGATATCTAATGCTTCTAAGTCAGCAGGAATTTGATCAATTGCTACGATTTGCGTGTTCGCATCATTAGAAAAGTCATCCGCAACTACAACATCAACAGGCATTACAAAGTTAACACCTTTGTCTTTCGCTTTTTGCATATACTCTTTCGCTAATTCAATTTTGTCTTCTTCTAAAAGTGATTTCCCTACCTCATGACCGAGTGCTTTTACAAACGTATAAGCAAGACCGCCACCAATAATAAGGTTATCTACTTTATCTAAAAGATTATCAATTACACCGATTTTATCCTTTACTTTTGCTCCACCAATGATTGCAGTAAAAGGACGTTCTGGGTCTGATAAGGCTTTTCCTAAAACATCTAATTCTTTTTCTAATAAAAATCCTGCTGCAGATGGAACATGCTCCGCAATTCCTGCTGTAGACGCATGTGCACGGTGAGCAGCACCAAACGCATCATTAACAAAGTAATCGGCAAGACTTGCGAATGCTTTCGCTAATTGAGGATCGTTTTTAGTCTCTCCTGCTTCAAATCGAACATTTTCGATTAACAAAAGATCTCCATCTTCTAATTGAGCTACTGCTTGATTTACTTCGTCACCATAAACCTCATCTGTTTTAATGACAGATTTGTTGATTAAATCGCTAAGGCGCTTTGCTACTGCATCCATTCGAAGTTCTTCGACAACTTCTCCACCGGGACGACCTAGGTGACTAGCTAGGATTACCTTTGCACCTTGATCTGATAAGTATTGAATCGTTGGTAATGCTGCTTTTATTCGTGTATCATCTGTTACCTCTCCGTCTTTCATTGGCACATTAAAGTCTACACGACAAAATACTTTTTTACCTTTAACTTCTATGTCTTTAATCGTTTGTTTGTTCATAAAAATGAACCTCCCTACAGATTTAATCCTATCCATAAGTACGCATAAAAGGGGAAGCGCGTAGCTTCCCCGCTTTATATGGTACATGAATATTTGTTACGAACGCTTTATGATTATAATTTAGCGAAATATTCTAATGTACGTACTAATTGAGCAGTGTAAGACATTTCATTGTCATACCAAGATACAGTTTTTACTAACTGCTTATCTCCTACTGTCATCACTTTTGTTTGCGTTGCATCAAATAGGGAACCGTAAGTGATACCAATTACATCACTAGATACGATTTCGTCAGTAGTGTAACCATAAGATTCATTTGAAGCTTCTTCCATTGCTTTGTTTACTTGTTCTGGAGTTACTTCTTTATCAAGAACTGTTACTAGCTCTGTTAATGAACCAGTTGCAACTGGAACACGTTGAGCTGCACCATCTAATTTACCATTTAATTCAGGAATAACAAGACCGATTGCTTTAGCAGCACCAGTTGAGTTAGGGATGATATTTTCCGCTGCTGCGCGCGCACGACGGAAATCACCTTTCGGGTGTGGACCATCTAATGTCATTTGATCACCAGTATAAGCGTGAATTGTAGTCATTAGACCTTCTACAACACCGAATTGATCGTGAAGTGTTTTAGCCATTGGTGCTAAACAGTTTGTAGTACAAGATGCACCTGAAATAACTGTTTCTTCACCAGTTAACGTTTCATGGTTTGTATTATATACGATTGTTGGCACATCATTTCCACCTGGAGCAGAAATAACAACACGTTTAGCGCCACCTTTAAGGTGAAGTTCTGCTTTTTCTTTTGAAGTAAAGAAACCAGTACATTCAAGTACGATATCTACTCCAAGATCTCCCCATGGTAATTCATCTGGGTTAGCATTTGCTAATACTTTAACCTCATTACCATTAACAGTGAATGATCCATCATTTACTTTAACATCGCCGTTGAAACGGCCTTGTGTAGTGTCATATTTTAATAAATGTGCTAACATATCTGCGTTTGTTAAGTCATTGATTGCTACAACCTCAATACCTTCTACATCTTGAATACGACGGAAAGCTAAACGTCCGATACGTCCAAAACCATTAATACCTACTTTTACTGCCATGCTAAAATTCCTCCTTAGAATATGCTTTATAATTTATATTTAAAGGGATTTACCCCTTTAACAACTCTTTTGCGGCTGCTTCATCTGTTATCAATACATTACTCTTTCCTTGTTTGAAGTAAGATTGAATTGCTTTTGCTTTTGAAGATCCACCAGCAACTGCTACTACGTACTCTGCATGTGCTAATTCTTCTAGTTGCATACCGACTGTTCGAACTTTATATACTACTTTTCCTTGTTCATCTAAATAATAACCAAATGCTTCACTAACGGCATTTTCATTAGTCAATTTATCTATTACAGGTGTAGACGCTTTACGGCGTTTCGCCATTGTAATAGCATCCCCAATACTATGAAGAACAATCTTAGAATCATGAATCATTTCCAAGATATCTTTTATTGCTGGCTCTTCAATAATCGTATGATACGTATCTTCACTTAAAGGATCAGGTACATATAACATTCGATAATTGCCGTTAACCTTTTTAGCCATTTGCGCACATATTGTATTGGCCTGATTTTCCACCTGTTCACCTAATCCGCCTCGTGCTGGAACAAACGTACAATTTGCAGCATGCTCCATTGGTTTCATTTGGTTTGCAACCTCTGCCATAGATGTTCCACCTGTGACAGCAATCGTTTGATTGGAAGTTAATATCGAACTTAAAAATTGTACACAAGCTTTTCCTAAATCTTGTTTGACGGATAATTGTTCATCACTATTACCTGAAACAATAATGACATGCTCCAATTGTAATTTATCCTTAATTTCTGATTCTAAAACACGAAATTCAGAAATTTCATCCATAAACGAAGATAATTTCTCGATGATATTTTCACCATCTGCTGTTAATTGCATGCCTTTTGATGTCACCATAATAAATTGATGCTTATTTAAGAATTCTATTTCGGTTCGAACGACACGTTCTTTTAGCTTGATATTCTCAGCTAAGCTTCGTCGCCCGATTGGCTGCATTAGTTGTATGTAATGTAATATTTTATATCTTCTTTGCATGACATCAAGTAAATCTGGGAACAATTTTTCTTGAATATCTAATAAATCCTTCAATCGAAAAGCTCCTTTGCTAGTACCGGGAAATATTTGTCCCTCCTAGTCGCATTTCGTCCCACTCAGAACAAAAAAAATTAACTTCCATAGATAATTGTACCAAATGCTCTAACTTCTCTCAACTATTTTCTGAATATTTTTTCGATTTCAGATAAGTTTCGACCTTTTCGATGTCAATAATCTCTGAGTCAATCAAGTATTCCTTGTGTTTAATCACCGGAATTAACAAGTGGTATTCTTCTAAAAGCTTATCATCATTATAAATGTTTATTTCTTCTATTTCAAATGAATAGTCTTGCTGCAACATTTCCAGAGTGACTCTGGCCTGATCACAAAGCCCACAATTTTCCTTACCATACAAAGTCAGTATCATAACACCCTCCGAAGTGTGTTTAATTTATTAAAATAATACTTATTAAACACAAACTGTGAAGTAAGAGACGTGATAATTTTGAAATGATTTATCTATTAATTATCCGCTCCGGCTGCCCACTTCCCTTTCCGTGGGGTTTTGCCTTCAGCTAACTTTTCCAAGCATAGACCGCTTGAAAAAGTGGATCTTCAGGTAAAACGTTCCCACAGGAGTGAAAGTGGGCGGCCTACGCTTTAAATAGATTCTACAACGGTTTTAACAGTTATAAACTTGGCCTTTCTAGAAATGATGAGTTAGTAGTCATTATTTTAACTCTTGCCTCCATTGTAGAACTTTATCTAGCGTAGGCGTCCACTTCGACTCCTGGGGGATTAGCATGGTCTGAAGATCCACTTTGAAAAGTGTTTTTCTTTTCAAAGTTAGCTGAAGAACATGCCCCCCGGAAAGCGAAGGTCGGGTAGATGGCAGGCGCGCGCATTCAATAGAATCACGTTTCCTGCAGCCCCCATACGATCCCGGACGGTCGGATTTCCCGAGTCCGGTTCTGACACTGGGTTTCTATCGCTATATAAGCCTTCCTTATGTATCCCAGGTTTAAATGCTGACACACATGTTCACCCATCAATACATAAGTTTACTTATATGCTAGTCTTGTGCCAATCATTCAACAGACTCTGTGTTCTGTTTATTCTTTAACACAGACGCCCAGTCGCCCAGAGGTCCTTCGCTCTACTCTGGTGTTACCTTTGTAGAAGCTTCATTCCATAAGCTTAGAAAGGCATTACCCTTTCCTCTTCGCTACTACGACCTCATGCGTCCATCCTAAATCCTCCTAACCATTTTCGCTTGTCACTTATATGGTTGGTCTTTGCTGGTTGTTGTCATCCCAGCTGGAAGTAGGACTTTCCCGTCGTTATCTCTGAAAATCTTTCTCTAGATGCCAGAACCCCTACTCCGGCTGCTTCTATGGTGCTCTTGACCGTTACTTCCCATAGAACATCGGCCTTCCCCATTGCCCAACCAGGTCGGCGCATCACAGACATCCCTTCAACAGCTTCTGAAGGGCGCTCGATTTCGGAGCTGCAGTATTCGTTAAAGCCTTCTAGCCTCTAGATTTGCTCGCCACTCTAGCTGTTCCGACCCATACTCTCTCTGCGTAAAGTTGAGCCGCAGTGACTTTTACTTCCAAGCAGAACGTGACTCGTTACCTCACCACGCATTGGATATACTAGTCATCCGAACCGGTCAATTGATGACAGGAGACTTTCACTCCATTAGATTCTCAGCCTTGACGGCTACTCCTGGGCAAGCCGGAGCGGTTGTTATACACATGCTTTCATTCAAAATAACACTCTTTTTATGGCCCAGTTTGTGTCTAAGGGTAAATATTATTTTAGTTGATTATTACTTGATTGCTTTCATGCCGGTGTCGATCATTTCTTGGATGACGTCTGCTGATTTTTTGAGTTGTTTTTGTTCTTTTTCGGTGAGGTCGAGTTCCATTACTTCACGGATACCATTTTCATTCAATAATGCCGGCACACCGATGTAAAGATCGTTGAGGCCATATTGTCCATCTAAATGAGCAGAAATGGTAAGTATCGCATTCTCATTATTCAATATGGCTTTCGTTAAGCGAACTAAGCCAAGTCCGATTCCATAATAAGTTGCCCCTTTGCGCTCAATAATATGATAAGCAGCATCTCGAACATTTTCAAAAATGTCTGTCATTTCTTGATTTTGATAGACATCTTCTATGTTAGCATACTGACTAAGCGGTACCCCTCCGATCTGTACATGACTCCAGACAGGTAATTCAGAATCACCATGTTCTCCTATAATATAGGCATGCACATTACGAGCATCAACTTCAAAATGTTCGCCTAAAAGATATCGGAACCTAGCCGTATCTAATATCGTACCAGAGCCAATCACGCGTTCTTTGGGTAAACCAGAAATTTCGCGAGTTAGATGGGTTAAGATATCAACAGGATTTGTTGCAACCACAAATATCCCTTGAAAATCCACAGCCATAACTTTATCAATAATTCCTTTAAAAATCTTTGCATTCTTTGAAACCAGATCCAATCTTGTTTCGCCAGGCTTTTGATTCGCTCCTGCTGTTATGACAACTAAATCCGCATTATGACATTCTTCATAATCTCCCGCTTTAATACGCATTGGATTACCAAAAGCCATACCGTGATTTAAGTCTCGTGCTTCACCGTCTGCTTTTGCTTCATCTAAATCAATCAGCACTAGTTCATTCACTACACCTTGATTCAGTAAAGCGTAAGCATAACTCGTACCAACAAACCCTGTTCCAATTACAACTACTTTTCTTGTTTTTGTTTTACGATTTGTCATAACATTCATTCCTTTCCATAAATAAATAGGATATAGTTATACTATATCCCACTTGCCATACTTATGAAACTATAATTTATAACAATTATGTGAAAAGTTGAGCAATGTTATCTTCTACGCCTAAAACTCCTGCTGTTACTAATCCATATATATAATGACTCTTGATAGTTACAGCGTCAGCACCATGTAGAAGATACTGGTTTACTACCTCTTTCGTTTCCACTTCGGTTTCGATCACTACTTTTAATTTATCAGCGACGATAGTATCCACCTGTGCTAAAAGATCAGTTGTTGCTGAAGGAATATTTGTGAAAATAAGTCCATCAACTTGATGCTGCAAGGCACTGCGAACATCTTCAATTGTTAAATCCCCATAAATATAAACTGGAAGTGTCGTGAATTGTTGTAAATAACTAATATCCTCCCATGTTATCTGACGATCCTGATACTCTTTTGTAATCTGTTCCTTAATTGTTAATGGACTATTAAAATTCTTTTTTGCGAATATAGGATCAACTACAAAATTAGCAATCCCTTTGTTTAATTGGTCTGCATGATGATGAATTGTGTCATCTGAGATATTTAAGATAATGGCTTGATACCCCGAAAGTTCTGCCCTTTGGATGAAGTTTTTAGTCAGAGCACGATCTTTGAAAATATGTGCCTGGAACCATAACTCACACTCTGGTACAGCATCACTAATTTCTTCTATGCTATAGGCTGAATGACTACTGACGATGAAAGGTATTCCTTGTTTTTGGGCAGCTTGAGCACTGGCAAGTTCGCCATCCTCATGGAAATAGGTCTGTGCCCCGATAGCTCCTAGTAACAAAGGGGAAATTTTATTTTTTGATTCCACACCTTTATTTAATCGAAAAGAAGTGGGGCGTATCCGTGGTTTTGTGATCTCCCTTAAATAATCTTGAGATGCTTCTGACAATTGATGGATCGCCACTTCCTTTAATTCTTCCTCTTTACTTTTGCGGATGATTGTTTTTACCATTTGCTTATTCCTCCTAAAGTTAAGGGAAACAAAAAGTCCCTCTTGATCGAACAAGAGAGACTCACATTTATGATCTCCCTCTTATTTTTCAAACAATTGTTTGCAGGATTTAGCACCTTTTAAGCAGTTGCTTAAGGTTGCCGGGTTTCATCGGGCCAGTCCCTCCACCTCTCTACATAAGAGTATTTATATGTTTTAAATGTTTACTTTATTAGCATTAGCTCTTTCGATTTCTAATGCTTTTAATTGTCGTCTTAAAATTTTACCACTGATTTTGGTTTTTGGCAGTTCATCGACTACTTCAATCTCTCTTGGAGCGGCATGTGCAGATAAGTTTTTCCTAACAAAAACACGAATTTCTTCTAATAATTCCTTAGATTGACTAAATCCTTGTCGTAATGTGATAAATGCTTTTACCAATTCCCCACGTAATTCATCAGGTTTACCAATCACACCAGCCTCTTCAACTGCAGGGTGTTCAATTAATTTACTTTCCACTTCAAAAGGTCCAATCCGCTCACCAGCAGAATTGATCATATCATCGTTACGACCTTGGAAAAATACATAACCTTCTTCATCTTGTAATGCTAAATCTCCAGAAATGTACCAGCCTTCATATTGGAAATAGGATTTGAATTTATCCTGGTTTCCCCAAATCTCTTTCATCAATCCTGGCCATGGCGTTCGAACGGCTAATTGACCAACTTCACCACGAGGTAACTCTTGCCCTTCATCATCTAATATACCAACCTGTACTCCTGGAAAAGGTCTTCCCATTGATCCAGGTTTGATTTTTTCAGCAGGGAGATTAACGATTAAATGTCCACCTGTTTCTGTCATCCACCATGTATCATGAATTCGTACTTTCAAGCTATTCCAAGCCCATTGAATTACTTCTGGGTTTAATGGTTCCCCTACACTTAATACATGTCTAACGGATGATAGATCATATTTTTTATATAAATCTCCTTGTGATAACAACATACGGAAAGCGGTAGGAGCACTGTACCAAATCGTCACCCCTAGCTCTTCTATCAGAGAATACCAGTTTTCAGCACTAAAACGGCCACCTTGAATAACAACAGTCGCTCTATTTAATAACGGGGCAAATAAACCATATACACTACCTGTTACCCATCCTGGATGTGAAGTACACCAGTAGACATCTTCATCCTTGATATCTAACACCCATTTACCTGTTACAATGTGATGCTGAACTGCACGATGAGCATGTAAGACACCTTTTGGCTTTCCAGTTGACCCACTCGTATAATGAATGATTAAACCATCTTCCCAGTCAACCCATTCGACAAATTGATCACCATCGACTGGTTGTAAGGCTTCTTTTTCAATATCTTCTACATATAAAATTGTTTGAAGTGACGGAATATCTTGTTGTGGTACTCGTTTGGCTAGTTCTTGATCGGTAATTAACAAGGTACCATCACAATCATTAATTCGGTCTCGTACCGCATCTTCCATAAACGCCTCGAATAATGGACCAGCGATAGCACCTACTTTAATCGCCGCTAAGATGGCAATATAACATTCAGGTGTTTTCGAAAGGAAAATGAATACACGATCACCTTTTTTTACACCGTTTTCTTTTAAAATTTTGGCATAATGATCGGTTTTATCTTTTACTTCTCTAAAAGTGTAAGATCTCTTCTCAGTCTCATTTATATAGTGTATTGCTATTTTGTCTCCATATCCTTCATCCACATGACGATCAATCGTCTCATATGCTGCATTAACTTTCCCTGTTTTGGCTGCCGACAATAACTCTTTTGCATCTTCCCAGTCAAAATTTTCACGAATGGTTTCATAGTTACTAAGGTTATAGTTACCCTCTACTTTTTCTATATGTGATGTTGCTTGTTTTGTCATGAGATTATCCCCCTTGAAGACTGTTACTTTTTATTTAAGTCCAAGCAATCCAGAATTTCAGATTTTAAATGTGCTAAATATTCACTGCCTCTGTCTCGTGGACGCTCCAGATCTATTTTTATTTCTCTTTCAACTTCACCAGGCTGTCCTTTTAAAATAACGACACGGTCACATAAATACATCGCCTCATCAATATCGTGTGTCACCATAACAATTGTCGATTGATACTTTTTCCAGACATCAAGTAATAGATCCTGTAATTGCATTTTCGTAAAGGCGTCCAATGCACTAAATGGTTCATCTAATAGTAAGATTTCTGGAGACGTAACCAGCGCTCGAGCGATTGCCACACGCTGTGCCATACCACCGGATAATTCGCGAGGATAAAGGACTTCTTTACCTCGTAAACCAACACTTTCTAAATAATCAATTGCTCTATTTTCTTTGTCTTTACGTTTACCTGTCAATCCGAATGTGACATTATCTAACACATTTAACCATGGTAACAATCTCGGTTCTTGAAAAATAAAACTTGCTGTATCCTGAATTTGTCTGGAGACATTGCCGTTAATTTCAATTTCTCCATCATATTCTGGATCCAATCCTGATATTGCTCGTAATAAGGTACTTTTCCCACACCCACTTGTGCCAAGTAAACCAATAATTTCTCCTGGTTTTACTTCTAAATTAACACCTCTGACAGCAGTAGTTCCATTAAATGTACGACTAACATCTCTAAGTGCTAAACTCATTTTAAATACCCCTTCCTATTTCTCCAGTCGATCTTGCCAATGCAAAGAACGAACTTCTACTTGTTTTAAAACCCAGTCAGAAAGCTTGCCAATAATCGCAAAAAGGATAATACTTGCTAAAATCGTTTCTGGACTCGACATATTCTGTCCAAATACAAGTAAGAAACCAAGACCTTGACTAGCACCCATTAATTCTGCGGCTACGACAAACATCCAACCTAGTCCTAACCCACTACGCATTCCTACTAAAAAGGAAGGTAATGATGCCGGAAGAATGATTCTTTTGACAAGTTGGAAGGTATTTAAACCGTACATTTTTCCTACTTCAATTAATTTTCGATCGACACCTAAAATCCCACTAACAATGTTTAAGTAGACAGGGAAAAATACCCCAACAGCAATCATTACTACTTTTGATGTTTCTCCGATACCCATCCATAAAATAAACAATGGTACCCATGCTAGAGATGGAATCGAACGAAACGCTTGAATCATTGGATCAAATAATTGTTCCGCCTTCTTATAAAAGCCGACTACTGCACCTAAAACAATGGCTGCAGCTGTTCCGATAATAAATCCTGCGAAGACTCGATAAGTGGTGATCCATATATGTCCCCAAAGTGATCCATCCTGACCCAAACTAATGGTTTTTTCTAAAATAGTAGTTGGAGCTGGTAGTTGATTGGAAGGGACAACGCTAGCACGACTTAGCAGCTCCCATAACACAATCAACGCAACTGGAATAATACTTCCGTATAAGACCGTTTCAAGTAACGATCCTCTATTTTTTTTTGAGGAATCATATTTTCCCTTCTGTTTTAAATCGATTTGCGCTGGACTAGCATATCCAGAGACTGTACTATTTTGCTGTTCTGCCATTGTTTGCCCCTCCTATTAACCTTTACCTATTATTCAATAACACTTTCCGCATATTCTGGATTAATCAATTCATTTGTTAATGCTTCTACATCGTCATCTTCTTCCAAATCTCCTGCCTGTTGTAACACATCCCCAGCAGCTTTAATTGCTTCCACATGCGTATCTCCAGGTACTGGATTATCTAGAATGGTTCGTTCTACTAGTTGAATATTTGCAACCTCTGTACTGATATCGGCTTCTTCTGCTAACAATTCTGCCGCTTCATCAGGATTTTCCAAGACCCAGTTACGAGCTTTTTCATATACTTCGATTACTTTTTCTACATATTCCGGATGATTTTCAGCAAATTCTTCTCGAACATTTAAGAATCCATATGTGTTTAAGTCAATATCTCTAAAAAATAATTCTGTGCCTGACTCTAACTCATGCTTTGCCATGTGCGGATCAAGTCCTGCCCATGCATCAACATCACCATTTACAAGTGCATTACCACCATCAGCGTGCTGTAGATTGACTAATTCAATGTCATTGATCGTTAAACCAACGGAGTCTAGTGCTCTTACTAAGAAAATATATGGATCTGTACCAAGCGTTGCTGCAACTTTCTTACCTTTTAGATCTTCAATGGATTCAATTCCTGATCCTTCGTTCGTTACTAATGCCGTCCACTCTGGTTGTGAATAAACATAGACGTTTTCTAATGGTACATCATTTGATTCTGCGATAAGTGCTGCTGCACCTGCAGTTGATCCAAAATCAACACTGTCACTATTTAAATATTCAATTGCTTTGTTACTTCCTTGACTTAGTGTCCATTCTACTTCGATACCTTCTTCTTCAAATGCTTCTTCTGCCCACTTGAATTCTTTTAATACAATACTTGTCGGCGAATAATAAGCATAATCTAAACGAATTTTTGATGGTTTACCTTCTGCTTCGCTTTCAGATGAACAACCTACTGCTAATAATAAAATAATGCCAAATACTGCGATTGCTAAAAAACTTCTTAAATCAATTAATGGTACTCTTTTCATGATAATGTCCCCTTTTTCCTTTTATTTTTTATCATCGACGCTAACAGCTTCGCTAAGAATCAGTGGTGGTTTAACCACCCACTGATGGAAGTCTCACTTTAGATTTCACATGCATATGTTGAAATCGTTCCTCTTAATCGTTGTGCTTCTTTATAAGTACAACGGTTATGCACTACTTGCAGGCCGCCTTCTAATGCAACTTGTTCTGCCTTAGGTGATACGACACCTTCTTGTAACCAGAATACTTTCGGATTTACTTCAATTGCTTCTTTGGCAATTTCAATTGCTGCATCTGGACTACGGAATACTTGAACAATATCAATATCTACCGGAACACTCTTCAAATCCGGATATGCTTTTTCTCCTAAAATTTCTGTTTCTCTCGGATTGACTGGAATGATTTTATAACCAAGTCGCTGCATTTTTCTTGCAAGTCGATAACTTGGTCTTGCTTCTTTGCCACTCAAACCGACAATTGCTAATGTTTTTTGACGTGTTTTTTCCTCACCATTTTCTGTATAACGTTGATGTGGTGAATTTAACGCCCATTTGATGATACCTTCATCATTTACGATAATTTGTTGTTGTTTATCTGTGCCGATGCCAGTTGCTTTCGCTAGTGCTTGATCTAAATCGTTTTTGATATCTCTAACAGATTCAATACCAACCGATAAACGAACCAATTCTTCTGTAACTCCTGTTTCATCTAATTGATCTTTTGTTAACTGCTGATGCGTTGTTGATGCAGGGTGTATGATTAATGATTTGGCGTCCCCAACATTAGCAACATGTGACCAAAGTGCAACATTATTAATTAAGTCACGACCAGCATCTCTGCCGCCTTTAATACCAAATACAATTATCGACCCAAAACCGTTGTTTAAAATATGCTTCGCTAAATCATGTGAAGGATGACTTTCAAGTCCTGGGTAACTAACCCATTCTACTGCTTCATGATTGTTTAAGTATTCAGCAAGTTCTTGGGCATTTTGATTATGGCGTTCAATTCGAATGTGTAAGGTTTCTAACCCTTGAAGAAGTTGAAATGCATTAAATGGACTTAATGCTGCACCAAAGTCTCTTAATAGTTGAACTCTCACCTTCGTAATAAATGCTAATGTACCAAAATCAACGGCATATCGAATGCCATTATAACTCGGATCAGGTTCCGTGAATGCTGGATACTTTTCAGAATTCCAATTAAATCGTCCACCATCAATGATGATCCCACCGATCGAGGTACCGTGACCACCAATCCATTTTGTTGCTGAATGTACGACGATATCAGCACCTAATGTGATTGGTTTGCACCCGAATGGTGTAGCAAACGTATTATCGACAATTACCGGAACACCGGCATCATGTGCGATTTCTGACACTCTTTCTACGTCTAATACTTGCAATCCTGGATTACCAATAATTTCACCGTACACAGCTTTTGTTTTATCGGTTATCGCTGCTTTAAAGTTCTCTGGATCTGTTGGATCAACGAATTTAACATTAATGCCATATCGTGGAAGTGTTACATTAAAGAGGTTGTATGTTCCACCGTATAAGTTAACCCCTGCCACAATTTCGTCGCCAGCGCTTGCTAAGTTTAAGATTGAAAGTGTGATAGCGGACATCCCAGATGCAGTGGCTACTGCTGCAACTCCATCTTCTAACAGTGCTAACCTTTTTTCGAAAACATCTACTGTCGGATTTCCGATTCGTGAATAAATATTTCCTGGTTCATCTAGAGCGAATAATCGTTCCGCATGCTCGGTATCGTGAAATACATAGGACGTAGATTGATAGATTGGTACCGCTCGTGAACCTGTTGTTGGGTCTGGCGCTTGCCCACCATGTAAGTGAATTGTCTCTGGATCATATGTTGAATTTTGAAAGTCTGTCATTTCTATTTCCCCCTCAATTTGTTAATTTCATCATTTTTTGGTAATAAAAAAGCCTTCTTCGATAAGAAGAAGGCTTTAACTGTCATTGCAGTTGTCCTCCTCTTATCTACCAGGATTCGCATCCTGCAGGAATTAGCACCTTTTAAGCTTTACTTAATGGTTGCCGGGCATCGTCGGGCCAGTCCCTCCGCCGCTCTTGATAAGAGTTATTATTAAATTTTAAATTAAGAAAAGCGCAGAGCGCCCGCTTAGAAACGTAGCGACTGGAGCGAATCGACTGAGATAAAGGAATCACGGTGAGCTTGCGAACCGATGATGACTTATCGTAGGGCGATTTCGTGAAGTCGCCTAGTTTCTGGCGCTCGGAGCTAGACATGACGCCGATTAAATGCTTTCTTTACTTACAAAAAAGTCTCTCTACATGGAGATAGAGAGACTTTAAATATCTGGATTCGCTCTCTTATCTCTCCAGGTTTTAGATCACCTAGTGGAATTGGCACCTGTATTAAACGAATGAATCGCTCAATGGTTGCCGAGGTTTCAAAGGGCCAGTCCCTCCACCTCTCTGGATAAGAATTATTTAATTCCGAGTATTTCACTCGCTTTTGTTTTTCGATATTTATAACTTTAGCATGACGCTTGATTGATGTCAATATATTTTCTGAATTTATTTAAATTCACTGTAGAATGAGTCTAATGAAACATATATCTATTTGTATATATGATAGGACAGGTAATTTAATGAATGTGTTTTTTGAACAGTTACAATTGTGAATAACTTTTTTAAAATGAACTATATTTTATTTGATACATATTATAGAGTACAACAATCTTGTAGGTGGAATTCATGTTGCTGGAATGATCTTCATTTTCCACCCCTCAATGGGCTTTCTCAATGGTTGTTAGTTTTAGAATGTTTTCATTTTTAATTAGAGGTTTGAAATCATATTCAATGAATTCGTTCCAAAAAAATTAGTATATTTTTAAATTCTGAAGTATTAAGAAAGGTGTGAAATTATGAATCCTACGCTTTGTGAATTATTGGATAAAGGAGGAATCACAACCTGTTTTTTGTCAGATGAATTTGGTAATCCACTTGACCCCTTTAGTACAGAATCACTTATCTGTGAAGAGGTAAAAGAGGGAAAAGGAAGGAAAAATGTTCCTGTAACATTGCCCGATGGTCAAGAAGTGCAATTGCAAAAAGTCATAATACGTAAATCGGGCTTTATAGTTGTAAAGGTGTCAGATGGCTTGAATACATGTTTGTCAGAGCCCATCTCTTTCTGTAAAATCGAGAACGTCCTTCTTTGTGCTCCTGAAGGCACAGAAATTTTATGTAAGGTTAGTGACTTTCAATGCTTTGCATGTATTAACTGCCAAGGAGGATTTTATAATTCTCTAGAGGTCTTTTTGGACATATGTCAAGATATTCAAGTGAGTACCGATGTAACAGTTGAATTGACAAGTGACTTTTGTGAACCTAGGGATATCATTGATGTTTCTTGTAAAAGAAATGTTTCCATCCCCCCGCAGTGTGATCTAGGGTTTGGTAGTCAGAGTTCCGCAGAAGATCTTCCAATCGTAAGGAAGGTTGAGGGAAATTCCATTAAGGACAACACTTATTTTGAAGAAAATATTTGTATAAACACTAAAAAAGTATATGACTGGATTGTTCAGCAAACTAATATTGAAATACGAAAAAATTCTGACGATGCTCCATTTGTTTGTGATATATGTAGAATCGATCAATTTGTTCCGTCTAACATTATTTGTGAGGACGAGATTACAGGAAGCGTAGTTTGCGATAGTACACCTGTTGTAGGAGCTTCCGTTTTCTTTACTAGTTCTAACGATATCGTTACTTTTTCACCAAATCCAGCCATAACTGAACCTGATGGAACATTTTTCACTACAGTTACTGTTCCGGAAGGAACCGATTTATCAGAAGTAACCATAACTACTACTACCAATGCGAATGGACAAACGGTTTCTGACACAATGCCGACCATGGTTTCATGTCCTGAAGAAGAATGCAGTATTGTTTTATTTGGTTCTTCCGCCATTGAATGTAGTGGCGTAGTTTCAGGTAACATCACCTGTGGAAATGAGCCGATTCAAGGAGTTGAAGTGACATTTACCGCAGCCCCTGATATAATAAATTTCGACCCTAATCCTGCTACTACAGGGGCAGATGGGAATTTCTTTTCAGGAGTCATTGTACCTGATGGAACACCACCAACAGAGGTTGAGATAATTGCTTCAACTAATGTGGACGGTGAGCTCTTATCAGATACTATTATTACTGAAGTCTCTTGTGATCAAGATTGTGAGCTGACCATAGACGTCCCTAACGAAATTACTTGTGAAGGGGACATCACTGGTACCATTTTCTGTGACGATCTACCTGTTGAAGATGCAGAAATTACCTTTAGTATTTTCCCTGCCATCGGTACTTTTACTCCTAATCCTGCACTATCAGCAGGGGATGGTACCTTTACGACAAATTTGATAATTCCTGTAAACACACCACCAACTTCGGTTATGATTACTGCTACTACAACAATTAATGGTTCGACAGTAACGACCATGGCTGGAACAACTGTGGATTGCCCAGGTGAAGAATGCCCATGTAAGTTCCGTATAGGTGTTGAAGGAAACGCAGCACCAGCAGAAGTAGTAATCACTGAAAACGGATCAAGTGATACCCTAAATGGAACAATTAACATAACAGCTGTTGAGTGTTTTACTGCTAGTCCGATGTGCAACCCTGCTGTTGACAACTTTAATGTAACATTTAGTTCGAATGGAACAACAATTAATTTTATCCAAGGTAGAAGAATTGAAATTGAGTGTGAAGGTAATTCATTTGCTCGTGTTAGAGGTACAGCAATGGCCCAAGGAAATCTGTTAAGTGGCATTTTCGAAGTAGAAATTACGTTAGCTATAGATAATATGAATATAGGAACATGGTCCGTATTCGCAACTAATTTCGAAGGTGAGACATTCTCGACAACATTTTTGGCGGAAGTGAATCCTATGACCTTTATTGGTGATTGTGATGATACCACTGTCAACTAAAATCTATAAAAACCTTCCTAACTCATGTTGATTTAAAAATTGTGTGGATTCAAGGGTAAAAGTAAGTATTAGAATTTAAACAATCCAAATATGAATTTTTTTCCTCATGCTCAAGCTTTGGAGTATTTCAAATCAATTAAACTATATTTCTATATATAGGATTCAACTCACTATTTGTATTGTCTCTTAATCTTAAATTGCCCTTCTGCAACATTGTAAAGGGGCAATTTGTTTTTTGAAATTCTGCCTCTTTTGTTTTTACTTTATATTAATAGTTCATACAATAAACATAGAGCTTTTAACAAACTATCACAATTATGTATATCTATAAACCGTTTCTATAATAATTATCCACATCAAAGACAAACTGTTTGCTAAATTGCTTATAAATCCTCTTACCTTTGTTATACAGGAGTTTAACGCGCCCGGAGGGATTTGAACCCCCGACTCATGGTACCGGAAACCATTGCTCTATCCCCTGAGCTACGGGCGCATGTCAATTATATTATATCGAATATATTATATAATTTCAATAAATCTAAATAGAAATTGAAGTAATACTATATAAACTCTCCCTAAATAGTTTATAGTCAACTTTAATCGACCACACTTTTTAGCATACAATGGAAAATATATTATTAATTACACCTTTTTTGTATAACTAAGATATTTATCTAGCCTCGTTTGTTTAAGCAGCAGCGGTTTGGGGTAGTATGAGTATAGAAAATCAAATCTTTTGACCTTTTTTGACCATTGGGTTAAGATGTACATAGTTAGAAAAATACTAACGAAAAAGCAAGTGTTTAAAGGAGGAATTGTTTTATGAATTTAATCCCAACAGTTATTGAACAAACAAACAGAGGCGAACGTGCATATGACATTTATTCTCGCCTATTAAAAGACAGAATTATTATGTTAGGAAGCGGTATTGATGATAATGTATCCAACAGTATCGTAGCACAACTGCTTTTCTTAGCAGCAGAAGATCCAGATAAAGATATTTCGTTATACATTAACTCACCAGGTGGTTCCATCACTGCAGGTATGGCGATCTATGATACGATGCAGTTCATCAAACCAAATGTTTCCACAATCTGTATTGGTATGGCTGCATCTATGGGCGCGTTCTTACTTGCAGCAGGCGAACCAGGAAAACGGTTTGCACTACCTAACAGTGAAGTAATGATTCACCAACCACTAGGTGGTACACAAGGTCAAGCATCAGATATTCAAATCCATGCCAACCGAATTATTGAAATGCGCAAAAAATTAAATCAAATTCTTGCTGATCGTACCGGTCAACCGATTGAAGTTGTGGAAAAAGATACAGATCGTGATAACTTCATGACGGCAGAAAAAGCAAAAGATTACGGTTTAATTGATAAAGTAATGGAAAAGAAACCATCTGACCTAAATTAAACAGGAAAAAAGTGGCGAACTCAATATTCGCCACTTTTTTTATTTTTTTCCTTCTACAAATTCTACTAACTCTTTCAATGCCTCTTGGTCGTCTGAACCATCCACTATAATTTTTATTTGATTTCCTTTTGATAAGGCAAGACTCATCAATCCCATGATACTTTTGGCATTAATTCGTTTTGAATCTTTTTCAATAAAAATTTCTGATGAGTAGCTATTCGCCTTCTGAACAAATTGTGCTGCAGGTCTCGCTTGTAATCCTGGTTCTATTGATATTACAACCTCTTTCTCTAACATGATATTCCCCTCCTGTTTAATAAACGCCATTTAGTAAGCGTTATCATTTTATTCTACTATTTAATAGCTCGTCTTATTCATTTTTAATGAAGCGGGGAGTGAATCCCCGCTTTTGCTTAATTTACTGGTAACCCTTCATTGCGTAACTGTTCTGCAAATTGGTCAATTTTTTTCAAACGATGATTAATACCAGATTTACTGATCTTCCCGCCAGAGACCATTTCACCTAACTCTTTTAAGGAAACATCTTGATGTTCCATGCGCAGTTTGGCAATCTCTTGCAATTTATCAGGTAATGCCTCCAGACCAACTGTTTTGTCAATAAATCGAATATTTTCTAGTTGTCTAAAAGCAGCCCCGATCGTTTTATTAAGGTTAGCCGTCTCACAATTCACCAAACGATTAACGGAGTTTCTCATATCTCTGACAATTCTTACATCTTCAAACTTAAATAAGGCTTGATGTGCACCGATATAGTTTAATAACTCAGTAATTTTTTCTGCTTCTTTGATATAGGTGATGAAGCCTTTTTTTCGTTCCAGGATTCGCGCATGTAAACCATATTCATTCAATAAATCACAGAGCGACTGATTGTGCTCTTCGTGAAAATTATATATTTCTAAATGATAGGAAGAAGTCTCTGGATTATTCACAGAACCACCAGCTAAAAAGGCGCCTCGTAAATAAGCTCGGCGACAGCACTCTTTTTTCGTATATTTAGTTGAGATCGTTCGAATGAATTGTAACGGTTCAACAAGTATTTCCATGTCTTGCAACATTTCTTTTACACCCTTACTCATTCGTACAATGTAGACATTATTTTTCTTTAATTTCATTTTTTTCCTTACGAGTAACTCTACCGGAATAGCATACCTCGCTTTAATCAGCGTATAGATTCGGCGCGCAATAGCCGCATTTTCTGTTTGAACATCTAACGAGTAATGACTTTTTGAAAAAGAAATTGCCCCATTCATCCGAATTAATGCTGCCAATTCTGCTTGTTGGCAACAATCATCACTCTCGATTTTCGTTAACTCTTTTTTTATATCTGCAGCAAATGACAACTTTCTCCCTCCCGTCTCACCTTATAAGGAGTCTTTTACTATATTAAGGAACATAATACCTTAGCTACCTTATCTGTGTCATGACGTAATGAATGATTACGTTCTTTTACGATATCTTCTTCAATAATTTCTAATCCCATACTTCTTAGTTTATCCAAATCATAGCGAACAGGTTCCGCATTTTCTTCCGCATAGACCATTTGCACGTCTCGGTCAATCGTTCTGTTGTGCATAACAACTGCTTGAATGCACCCTGTTCCAATATGATCTGCAATAGCCTGTACATGATCGGATGCACTGTAATGACTTGTTTCACCTGCTTGTGTCATCACATTACAGACATATACTACTTTTGCAGTTGTTTCTCGTAAGGCTTCACCAATTTGGGGAACAATCAAATTAGGAAGTGTACTGGTGTACAAGCTTCCAGGTGCAATTACCACAAGATCAGCATCATGGATTGCTTCTACAGCTTCTGGTAAAGGAAGTACTGGATTTGGCTTTAGAAATACCCGTTTAATACGCTTGTTTGCTTTAGGAATATTCGACTCGCCGGTCACAATGTCACCATCTTCATACTCGGCATGTAAAAACATATTTTGATTTGCGATCGGATAGATATTCCCTTTGACATTTAATACACGTGAGATTTCTTTTATTCCTGTGTAAAAATCACCTGTTACAGAGGTCATAGCAGCTAATAAAAGATTTCCCATTGAATGACCTGAAAGACCATTCCCTTTGGTAAAACGATGTTGAAATAACTCCATTAACATTGGCTCTACATCAGACAATGCTGCAATCACGTTCCTGATGTCACCTGGTGCTGGCATTTCCATCTCAGATCGCAGACGACCAGAACTGCCCCCATCATCGGCTACTGTGACAATTGCTGATAAATCGATGGGATGTTGCTTTAAACCACGCAGTAAAACAGGCATGCCTGTTCCACCACCAATCACAACTATTTTTTTTAGAGCGGTTTGTGCCATGTAATTATCCCTTTCGCTTCTCTATATCACGATGACTGACATGTGTGACATAATTTTTTTGAAAATGTTTTGCTAGATGCTCAGCAATTGCTACAGACCGGTGTTGACCACCTGTACAACCAATCGCAATCACTAACTGTGTTTTTCCTTCTCGTTTATATTGAGGAAGCATAAATTGTAAGAGATCGGTCACTTTTTCTAAAAATTTCTGTGTATCTGACCATCTAAAAACGTAAGATGATACTTCTGTATTTAAGCCTGTTAATGGCTGCAATTGCTCGACATAATGTGGGTTTGGCAAAAATCGCACATCAAATACTAAGTCTGCATCAATCGGCAAACCGTATTTAAAACCAAAGGAAAGCGCATGAACGGAGAAAATTTCTTGATCTTTTTGACTATATCTTTGGACAATTTCTTCCCGTAATTCCTTTGGCTTTAGCTTAGATGTATCAATAAAATGCTGCGAACGTCCTCTTAATTCATCTAAAATCTTTCGCTCGGCATGAATACCTTCTAATGGCAAGCCATCTTGTGCTAAAGGATGGGAACGTCTTGTTTCTTTATACCGTGATACTAACACGTGATCACTTGCGTCTAAAAACAGAATATGTTCTTCGAGCCATTCTTCTTGTCCAAGTGTATCTAATGCTTCAAATAATGTATCAAAAAACTCACGGCCTCTCAAATCCATTACGAGCGCGACTTTTTGAATATTATTTGTTGCATCTTTCATTAATTCGAGGAATTTTGGCAACAGTGCAGGAGGAAGATTATCTACACAATAATAACCAAGATCTTCAAAACTTTGTACAGCAACGGTTTTACCTGCACCGGACATCCCTGTAATAATCACTAATTTCGTTTCTTCAGATTGTCTCCCCATCTCTCATCCACTCCTCTCTCTTACATTTATAGGTAACGATTCTTTTTTTTTATTCTACTTCTATTATACACGGAGTGAATCAGCTCTACCACAAAAAAAATTGGCATAGGTATGAGAACCTATGCCGTCAAGTTATATTTATTAAAAAGGGGGTCAATTAGTTAACTACATTGTATCGCATTTATATTTCGTCCGTGTTACAGCCACGTTAATTTCTATTTACGTGTATATGTCGAAATGATTACAGGACTAGCTTGGCGTATTAACAGCCTCATCTAAATTCTCAATATACGCTTGAGCGGCCTGTGCTGCAATACTTCCATCACCTGTTGCCGTAACAATTTGACGTAATTCTTTTTCGCGAATATCCCCAGCAGCAAATACACCTGGTACGCTTGTTTCCATTTTCTCATTTGTTGGAATATAACCTTCCTCATTAGTAATACCTAATGACTTGAAAGGTTCACTTAATGGCACCATGCCGATATAAATGAAAGTACCATCTATCGCACGATCATATTCTTCACCTGAGTTTTTGTCATAGAGGGTAACACTTCCGACCTTACCATCTTTTTCATTAATCGATTTAACAATCGTATCCCAAATGAAATCAATTTTATCATTTTTAAAGGCACGATCTTGTAGTATTTTTTGAGCGCGTAGTTGATCACGACGGTGAACAATCGTCACTTTCTCAGCAAATTTCGTTAAATATACGCCCTCTTCAACCGCAGAGTCTCCGCCTCCAACAACGATTAATTCTTTTCCTTTAAAGAATGCACCATCACAAACCGCACAATAAGACACACCACGACCGCCTAGTTCTTCTTCACCTGGCACTCCAATCTTCTTATATTGTGCACCAGTTGTAATAATAAGTGCTTTCGTTTTATATTCTTTAGATCCTGCGACTACTGTTTTATAATCGCCATGATCAATTACTTCTTTAATATCACCATATGCATATTCTGCACCAAATTTTTTAGAGTGATCAAACATTTTCGTCGATAAGTCTGGACCTAATATATGGTCATATCCAGGATAATTTTCGACATCTTCGGTGTTAGCCATTTGGCCACCTGGTATTCCTCTTTCAAGCATCAATGTATCTAAATTTGCACGTGATGTGTAAACAGCAGCTGTTAAACCAGCTGGACCAGCACCTGCAATAATAACGTCATAGATTTTTTCCTCAGTCATTATCGTCATCCTTTCATCTTTAACTTATTACTATTATCTTATGCTTATAAAAAAACGTCTAATATTCTGCTCATTTACCTTTTTCCCATGCTGGTAACTGTTGAGAAAGAATGTTGTGTTGTTTGCAACCCTCTTTCCAGAGACGAATCGCTGCATCTTCCATTCCTAAGTAGTATTGACATGTACTATACCATCTATAATATGAAGGATGACCCTTTAGTTTAGATTTATGCAGCATTTTAAATCGATCTAATGCTTGCTGATATAAGCCAATCTGAGCAAAAGTTACAGCGATCCGTAATTTTTGTTGTTCATGGATCGGATATATATTTTCAAGCATTGCCGTAAAGTAATCTCGTTTTTCCTCGTCATTTTCATGAGAATAAAAAATCGCCAAATTCATACAACTGAACAAAGCATCTGGATGCTCTTTTAAATACTGTTCTTCCATAGCAATCGCCTCATCTTTTTCTCCAACAAAAAATAACGCATAATGGTATTCATGTCTTGCTTGTGAAAATTCTGGGAACAATGTAATCATTTCTTCCAAGACCGCGATCGCTTCCTCCCACTCTTCACGCTCTAAGTGATAAAAAGCAGTTTCTTGGTAGATGATGAGATCGTCTTCTTCCTCAAAGGTCCAATCATCGTCGTCTTCCTCTTCTTCACTAAAATCCAATAATTCTAATAACGTTTTAGCTTCTTCTTGGAAATCACCATCTGGTTCTTTTTCCAAATAGATTTGGGCATATTTTGTTGCGTCTTCCAATAAACCCAAATGTGCATAGTTATTTGCAATTAAATAATAGCAGTCCATGTATTCTTCACCATGTTCTGATAATACCTTAGTCAACAATTGATTCGCTAAATGATAGGAACCTATTTCTGTATAGACAATCGATGCTTGACATTGATACAATGGATTTTCAGGCTTTTCCGATAGCGCTTTTTGAAACCACTTCAAGGAGAGGTCAAATTTCTTTTTTTGATAGGCTTCTACACCTTTTGAAAAATAAAAATCCCCTTCAGGAATGAAAGGTATGATGTTTCCTTCTAATTGATTTGGATTTTGCACGTGACTATTTCCCCTCCCATTCATTTTTAACTTATATATTATATCTACTAATTATTTTAAAATCCGATGACTTAAGCATTATAACACATTTTGCTCACAATAAAAGAGTTTATTGTATAATAACTGTAAGAGGAGGAATTTTAGATGAATATTGCAATCATTGGCGCAGGCGCTCTTGGTAGTTATTTTGGAGCAAGATGGATTAAAGCCGGAGCAAATGTGCAATTCATAGTAAGAGAAAAAAGAGCAAATCAATTGAGAGAACATGGTTTAAAAATCGAAAGTGTGCTTGGTAATGATGTCATTGACAATCCAGACATCGTAACAGATCCAAGTAAAGCACGAGTTGCCGATATCATTGTTATAGCTGTAAAAGGCTATCATGTAGACGGCATTTTAGACACGATTACTAAGATGATGAACAAGCATACGTTTATTCTGCCTATAATGAATGGCGTTCGTCATTACTCTGATTTAGTTGATCATTTTGGAAAAGAGAACGTATTAGGCGGTTTGGCGAATATTATTGCAACATTGGACAGTAATGGGCACGTGGTACATACAAGCAAAATTCATGAGCTTCGTTTCGGTGCATTACAAGACAACCAACAACAGATATGCGATAAACTAGCCGTTTTATCAGAAGATGCTAATATGGCTAGTACCTATAGTCAGGATATATTAACAGATATTTGGTATAAGTATATGTTTATTACTGCTTTTTCGGGAATAACCACCGTAAGTGACCTTGAAATTGGTCCTATTCTCAAGCAGGACGAAACAAAGACGATCATAGATCATTTGTTAAAAGAGATGCAAATGATTGCCAAACATGAAGGTGTAGTACTTTGGGATCAACATTTAGAAAAGGCCTGGAAAATATTGACTAACCTACCAGCTGACGCTACTTCTTCGATGCATCAGGATTATCGCAAAGGATTAAATCTCGAAGTCGATCACCTGCAAGGAGCTGCAATAACGTTAGCGAAAAAGTATCAATTGGATGTGCCATATTTAGAAACGATATATGGAATTATCAAAGTTAAAACCAGCTAAAAACAGTTTACACAACTTCAAAGTAGATACAAACCCGAAGTAATGATAATTTTGTAAGTTTGTTAACGCGGATAAGTTACTTATGATCTTCTTCACAGGAATTAGTCTTTTCTTCACGGGAAAAGTGCTACTGTAGACGGGAATTATACTGCTCTTCACGGGAATTATCGTTTATTCCCGTGAAGAAGCAAACAATTCCCGTCTACAGAAAGGCATTTCCCGTGAAGAAATTGACAATTCCCGTTAACACCACATGAATTCCCGTGAAGAGACTCTACAATCTGGTACTTCGCGGTTTAGTTAAAAACAGGAATATACGATCGCGTTGGTGGCGATGTATATTCCTGTTTTTTAACTCTCGGATAAGAAGGTGTCATTTTTTATTCGCTCTTGCATTTGTTCTTTGGTATAAATCACTCGCATTGGGTTACCTGCTACAAATGTTCCGGCTTCTACATCCTTATGTACCACCGTACCCGCTGCAACAACCGCTTGATCGCCAATCGTCACTCCAGGCAAAATCGTGCTATTTGCACCAACCATCACTTCATCTCCTATAATCACGTCGCCTAATCGGTACTCTTTGATTAAGTATTCATGCGCTAGAATTGTGGTGTTATAGCCGATCACCGTGTTTTTTCCGACATGAATCTTCTCAGGGAACATGATATCCAGCATAACCATCAGTGCAAATGCGGTTTCTTGGCCGACTTCCATCTTTAAAAAGCTACGATACATGCGATTTTTTAAATTTAAAAAAGGTGTGTATCTGGCTAATTGTATTATAATAAAATTTCTAACGACCTTCCAAAAAGGCACCGTTTTATAGATATGCCATAAACTGTTCGCACCTTCAACGCGATAACGTTTCGTTCTACGCATCTTATTCCACTCCAACGATTTTTAATAGATCACTCATTTCCTCTAACATATAATCCGGATCATGGTCTTCTAAAATTTTTCTACCTTTAATCGTCCAAGCTACACCTGCTGTTTGCACACCGGCATTATGTCCCGCTTCAATGTCATGATAATTATCACCAACCATCAATGTTGTCATTGGATTGGCGTTTAGCTCATCAATCGCTTTTAGAATAGGCTCAGGGTGTGGTTTCGCATTTTCAACATCATCTAGACCAATCAGTACATCAAATAACTGATCCATTCCCGTAATTTTCAGACCTAATTTAGCTGTATCTGATAGTTTTGTTGTGACAATACCTAATTGAAATCCTGCTTCTTTCAATGTCTTGATGGTATCCACCACGGTGGGATAGGCCTCGACATATTTTTCGTGATTCGCATAATTATGCTCTCGATAGGTTGCCATCATTTCTTCTACTTTTTCTGCGTTGACTTTTTTCAAACTGTCTATTAATGGTGGACCAATAAAATCAAGTATTTCTTCTCTTGTATAGGGGCGATTTCCATACTTTTCTACTGTGTGTGTAAAAGAAGCGATAATCAATTCATTGGTATCAATCAATGTTCCATCTAAATCAAATAATAGTGTTTCCATTTTCACATTCATTACCTCCAAGTTACATTACGAGAAACGAGCTTTTGCTTATAAGCAAAAGCTCTTATTCTTTATTTTTTCTTATGTTGTCTAATTTTTTTACCTTGATACGTATGTGTAGCTAATCCTTTTTTACGACGATACACCATCACAATTATAGCACCCACAACAAGCAAGATTGATATAATCTGCGCTGTTCTCAATTCGCCAACAATATAAAGGCTATCGGTTCTCATTCCTTCTATAAAATAGCGACCAATCGAGTACCATATTACATAGGTTAAGAACATTTCGCCGCGACGAAGTGGGTATTTGCGCAATACTAATAATAAAATAAATCCTGCAATATTCCAAATCGATTCATACAAAAAGGTAGGGTGATACATCGTGCCTTCAATACACATCTGATTCATAATAAAATCTGGTAAGTATTGATGAAAACTTTCATATGTAGATTGTGAGATCGGTCCGCCGTGTGCTTCTTGATTCATAAAGTTACCCCAGCGACCAATTGCTTGTCCTAAAATTATGCTTGGCGCTAAAATATCGGCAATTTGCCAGAAAGATAACTTTTTTACTCTGGTAAACACAATAGCTGTAATAACAGAACCGATTAACGCACCGTGAATCGCAATCCCGCCTTCCCAAACCGCGAAGACTTTCCACCATGGTTCACCAACATAGCGATCCCATTCAAAGACAACGTAATAAATTCGTGCTGACAAGATAGCAATTGGGATAGCAAATACTACTAGATCAACAATATAGTCCTTCTTTACACCTAATCGATCCGCTTCCTTGGTTCCAACCCAAAGTGCTAAAAAGGCACCTGTCGCAATAATGACGCCATACCAATAAATAGATAAAGGGCCAAGTTGCAGAAATACAGGATCAAGTGCAGGAGCTTCACATGCCAAATTCAATCTCCTCCGTTCTACTTTTAATCCATATCTAAGTCTGTTTCAAATTCTGACTCTTCGTGTTCGCCATTTTGTATCATCTTTGATAGTCGTTGTGAGAATTCTTCTGCTGCATTGACACCCATTCGCTTTAAACGGAAATTCATCGCAGCCACTTCTATAATAACAGCTAGGTTACGACCAGGTCGAACAGGAAGCGTTGCTTTCGGTATTTTTACGTCGATTATTTTCATTGTCTCTTCTTCTAAGCCTAGACGATCATACTGTTTCTTCTGATCCCACGTCTCCAAATTGATCACAAGTGATATACGTTTATGGGAACGAACTGATCCAGCACCAAACAATGTCATCACATTAATAATACCTAGACCACGAATTTCTAATAAGTGTTCAATCAATGGAGGTGACGATCCGATCAGTCGATCATAATCTTCTTGGCGAATCTCCACACTGTCATCTGCAACAAGACGGTGACCTCTTTTCACTAATTCTAAGGCTGTCTCACTTTTACCTACACCACTTTGCCCTGTTATCAGCACACCGATACCATAGATATCAACTAATACACCATGAACAGCAGTAAAAGGTGCAAATTTTGCTTCAAGGAAATTGGTAATACGGCTTATTACTCGTGTTGTTTTATACGGAGAACGCATCAATGGAACACCTGACATCTCACATGCTTCAACAAGTTCTTCAGGTACTTCCATATCTCTTGTTACGACAATTCCCGGGGTAATATCTGTACAAAGTCGATAGGAACGATCTTGTTTTTCCTCTTTGGTTAACTCAGAGAAATACGATAATTCTGTTTTGCCTAACAGTTGCAATCGATCTTTAGGATAATATTTAAAATAACCAGTGAGTTCAATACCTGGTCGCGATACTTCACTCATAAAAATTTCTCGATGCACACCTTCTGAACCTGCAATCAATTCGATTTTAAAACGATCCAACAAATCTTGTGTACGCACTTTTGCCATTACTTAGCCCCCTATTCACATCACGTCTTTTTATCTTCATGATGTAACTATTGTAGCACTTTTTTTAAAAGATAGTACAGATTTGTCCAAAAAAATCATCACTTTATGCTATTTTTAATGGAACAGAGGGTAGGACATAAATATTGTGAACAGTGCAATATCGATTATTTCGCAATAGAAGGAAACTGTATCATAATTTTGGTGGTAATTTTGAAATGATGTGTGTGCTTAGAAATCGCTACGGCTTGTCCGCTTCTTTTTCCACGGGTTTTTCTCCTCAGCTAACTTTGGTAAGCAAAGATCGCTTACCAGAGTGGATCTTCGGATAAAAACATCCCGTAGGAGTAGAAGCGGACGCCTGCGCTAATTTGATATTCTACAACGCTGGAATGAGGTAGCATTATGTCATTTCTCTCATGTGAAAAGTTTGTTGATTGGATTAACAGCTCATAATGTTAGCTGTCACAATAGTTGTAGAGCAAATATATTAGCGCAGGCCGCCCACTATCACTCCTGTGGGATTGTTTTCCCTGAAGATCCACTTTTCAAGCGCTCTGTGCTTGAAGAAGTTAGCTGAAGGGAAAACCCCACGGAAAGGGAAGGTCGGGTAGATGGCAGGCGCGCGCATTCAATAGAACCACGTTTCCTGCAGCCCCCATACGATCCCGGACGGTCGGATTTCCCGAGTCCGGTTCTGACACTGGGTTTCTATCGCTATATAAGCCTTCCTTATGTATCCCAGGTTTAAATGCTGACACGCATGTTCACCCATTGATACATAAGTTTACTTATATGCTAGTCTTATGCCAATCATTCAACAGACTCTGTGTTCTGTTTATTCTTTGACACGGACGCCCAGTCGCCCAGAGGTCCTTCGCTCTACTCTGGTGTTACCTTTGTAGAAGCTTCATTCCATAAGCTTAGAAAGGCATTACCCTTTCCTCTTCGCTACTACGACCTCATGCGTCCATCCTAAATCCTCCTAACCATTTTCGCTTGTCACTTATATGGTTGGTCTTTGCTGGTTGTTGTCATCCCAGCTGGAAGTAGGACTTTCCCGTCGTTATCTCTGAAAATCTCTCTCTAGATGCCAGAACCCCTACTCCGGCTGCTTCTATGGTGCTCTTGACCGTTACTTCCCATAGAACATCGGCCTTCCCCATTGCCCAACCAGGTCGGCGCATCACAGACATCCCTTCAACAGCTTCTGAAGGGCGCTCGATTTCGGAGCTGCAGTATTCGTTAAAGCCTTCTAGCCTCTAGATTTGCTCGCCACTCTAGCTGTTCCGACCCATACTCTCTCTGCGTAAAGTTGAGCCGCAGTGACTTTTACTTCCAAGCAGAACGTGACTCGTTACCTCACCACGCATTAGATATACTAGTCATCCGAACCGGTCAATTGATGACAGGAGACTTTCACTCCATTAGATTCTCAGCCTTGACGGCTACTCCTGGGCAGCCGGAGCGGATTTTTAGTAAATCAATCATTTCAAAATTACTACTTTGGCTAATAGTTACTCATCTGTTATTGCACAGTATTCTCCTACTACGCATAAAATCCAAACGATTCGGTGGTTAGCCCTTTCGAATCGTTTGGATTTTTAAAATTAAAATATTCGTTTGTCAGAACCACTAGTCTTTGATTATTTTGTTGATGATTAAATTCATGATCGAGAATAGGATGGCTGCAATGATTGCTGTTCCGAAGCCTTCAATTGTAAATTTGTCTCCTAATAACATTTGTGTGAGCCATAGGGTGACAGCGTTTATCACAAATAAAAACAAACCTAACGTTAAAATTGTGACTGGTAATGTCAAGAGGACTAAAATAGGTTTAACGATCACATTTAAAACGGCAAGTATAACAGCAGCAATCAACGCTACAACAAACCCATCAATCATAAACCCTTCAAATAGATAGTCAATCAACATTAATGCTAGAGCATTAAAAACAAGTGATAATATCCAACGCATTTTATTCGACTCCTCTTTTGAGCGCATTCTATTCTATACTCTTCCACAAAATGATAAAGATAAACCTTTGATACATTCTATGTCTAAATATAATTCACCATGTCTCAAAATTTCCAAGTATAGAAAGATTCTACCCCTAACCATTGTTTGGCGGCCTCTTCCAAATCTTCTTCTTCTTGCTTCATTTTTGCTAGCATGCCATCTGCTTGTGATTTATGCGCCATGATTGTTTCGAACTTCTTATGAAAGACAGATTCTACATCTTTTTGGATATCTGGTTCACCGATTTCCTCTACATGGGTTCTACTGATCGCTTGCGCCCAAACAGTTGGACGTTGATCCGCAGAAAATTTCTCCACAGCTCTGATAGCAGCTGCCCCAAAAGCATCGTGATCTGGGTGGACAGCGTGTCCAGGATAATGCGTAATTACCAATGATGGCTTTATTTTATCTAAATACGTAAAAAGGTGGTCCGCAACCTCTTCGGTCGACTCAAATTCTAAGGTTTTGTCACGATACCCTAACATTTCTAATTGAACATCCATCACTTCACATGCTTTGATCAATTCAGCTTTTCTGATTTCCGGCAATGTTTCTCTTGTCGCAAAAGTTGGATTGCCCATATTACGGCCCATCTCACCTAATGTTCCGCATAAATATGTAACCGGAATCCCTTGTTCACGGAATGCTGTGATCGTGCCAGATGCTCCAAACGCTTCATCATCTGGATGTGGATAAATTACTACAACATGTTCTGTCACTATAATTCCTCCTTCATATTAATAATTAAATGGTGTTTCACTTATTTGTAAGGCAACCATTAAACGCCCTTCCCGGTCATGGCCCGCCATTAATAGTTTATTATTGTCATCTACTTCATATTGGTTAACACCTTCTGCATAAATCCAGCCAATATCTAACTTAAGACCAACTCGATAAGTTGTGCCAGCACCTACGACTTTCCCGCGTTGATAAGTTACTTTAGCATTTCTGATAAACGCACCAACGTTGTATGCATCTTGGTTAAAGTGACTAGCATATGCTCCATTGGTTGTTTCCAAATGTACATAGACTTCTTTATTGGCATGTTGATCGATCAGTTTTTGCAAATGATTTATTTCAATTGGTTCCATAAGTAAGATGCCTCCTCTTCCTACATTCATATCTATTTTAGCATAGTATAAGCAGAAGTTCTTGTTAGACAGACCGACTTGTAAAGTTTATATACTGTTTTCTATTTGTAATACCATCAACTTTCAATATTAATCAAAAAACGCTCAAAATCGAGCGTTTTTAAAATACTTACCTTTTCTACTTGAAGTCCCTTCATTTTGATTATCTATTCCCACAATTGGGACATGAGGTAAGTTGATCATCATATTCATAGTCGCAATTTGGACATTTGATTGTTTTTGTGTGAAGCTGTCTAGTAAATTCATTATGTAATTGCAATTGATACAAAATCTTTAACTGATTATCATTGATTTGAGATAAAGCAAATAGCAGAGATCCAACAACGACTCCTCCGATTGAACAAATAATGAAACCCAAGAGCGAACCTGAAAACACCCCTGATATGACACTAACTATGATTAAAAACCCACCAATGAAATAAAGTGCCCCACTCATTATTAACCACTCCTTTTTAAATGAATGAATAAGTATCCCACTTCGATAATAGCATAATATTCCAATTACTCCATAAAAAATTGTTTTACACTGTTGAAAAACGTTAACTTTTGTCAAATAAAAAAAGGAGTACAACCTCAACGCGAATTGTACTCCAAAATAGGATAATATTTCTTACTCAAACTTTAATTAACTATTAATCTTAGCTTCCATTCGTTTCTTGTCTCTTTCTAAAATTGGCTTAAGATATCTGCCTGTATGGGACTCTTTAACTTCAGCAACTTGTTCTGGTGTACCTGTCGCAACAATCGTCCCTCCGCCGTCGCCACCTTCTGGACCGAGATCGATAATATAATCAGAGGCTTTGATCACGTCTAAGTTGTGTTCAATGATAATTACGGTATCGCCGTTATCGACTAACCTTTGAATCACAACTAACAATCTGGAAATATCATCAATATGCAACCCAGTCGTTGGCTCGTCTAATATATAGAGTGATTTACCATTGGAACGGCGATGGAGCTCACTTGCTAATTTTACACGCTGGGCTTCCCCACCAGACAATGTTGTGGCAGGTTGTCCAAGTCGAACATACCCCAACCCTACATCATAAACCGTTTCTACTTTTCGTTTAATCTTCGGGATATTTTCAAAGAATTTTAATGCTTCTTCGATCGTCATATCTAATACATCCGCAATATTTTTACCTTTATATTTCACTTCTAAGGTTTCACGGTTGTATCGTTTACCGTCACATACTTCACAAGGTACATAAACGTCAGGTAAAAAGTGCATTTCGATTTTAATAATACCGTCACCGCGACAAGCTTCACAGCGTCCACCCTTGACATTGAAACTAAAACGACCTTTCTTGTAGCCGCGAATTTTCGCTTCATTAGTTTGGGCAAAAACATCACGAATATCATCGAACATTCCCGTATACGTGGCCGGATTCGATCTAGGTGTTCTGCCAATTGGTGATTGATTAATATCGATTACCTTTTCTAGATGTTCGATTCCTTTTATTTCTTTATGCTTACCAGGCTTTTGTTTCGCGCGATGTAGATTAGCTGCCAAACTTTTATGCAAAATTTCATTAATTAAACTACTTTTTCCTGAGCCCGAGACTCCTGTAACTGCCGTATAAATACCGATCGGAATCTTTACATCAACGTTTTTTAAATTGTTTTCTTCTGCACCAATAATTTCAAGATAGCGACCATCATTTTCATGGCGCCTTGCTGGCACTGAAATAAATTTCTCACCTGACAGATATTGTCCGGTTAAAGATTTTTTCTTCTTCTTCACTTGATTCGGTGTACCTTGGGCGATAATTTCACCACCATGTTCTCCAGCACCAGGTCCGATATCAATTAAATAATCGGCCGCAAGCATCGTATCTTCATCATGTTCGACGACAATAAGGGTATTACCTAAGTCGCGCATTCTTTCTAATGTTTGAATCAAACGATCATTATCCCGTTGATGAAGTCCAATTGACGGTTCATCTAACACATATAAAACACCTGTTAGTGCAGAGCCAATTTGAGTTGCTAAACGAATTCGCTGTGCTTCTCCCCCAGACAGAGAACCTGCTGAACGTGATAAGGTTAAATAATCTAAACCTACGTTTTGTAAAAAGCTTAAGCGATCATCTAACTCGCGGACAATCATTGCTGCAATTTGTTTTTCTTTTTCGGATAACGAAAGCGTAGCAAAAAAGTTATTTGCTTCCGTAACTGACATTTCGGTTACTTGGCCAATATGCAGATCGTTCACTTTTATTGCTAGTGCCTCTTCTTTCAAACGATAACCGTTACAACTTGGGCATGCTGTGTTCGCCATATATTTTTCCATCTGTTCACGGATAAAATCGGATGACGTTTCCCGATAACGACGAGCAATATTATTTAGTACTCCTTCAAAGAATATCGAGGTCTCACGCTTCATACCGTATTCATTTTCGTAATTGAATTCGATCTTTTCTTTTCCACTTCCATGCAAAATTTTATCTAATTGCTTTTTGGTTAGCTTCTTAACTGGTACATCCATATCAATCTTGAAATGTTTACATACACTTTTTAATAATTGTGGGTAATACTGTGAACTAATTGGTTCCCATGGCACGATGGCACCTTGATTTAACGTTAACTCCTTATTTGGAATCACAAGGTCGACATCTACTTTTAATTGTGAACCTAAACCATCACAGGTCTGACAAGCTCCCCACGGACTATTAAAAGAGAATAATCTTGGTTCTAATTCATCAATCGAAAATCCACAAATCGGACATGCGTGATTTTCACTAAATAACAATTCTTCATCATCGATAACATCGACAATTACTTTACCATCACCCAGTTTTAAAGCTGTTTCTAATGAATCAGAAAGACGGCCTGCAATGCCTTCTTTCACGACGATTCGATCAATCACTACTTCGATCGAATGTTTTTTGTTTTTATCTAATTGGATATCATCACTAATTTCACGCATCTCATCATCAATACGCAGACGAATATAGCCTTCTTTTTGTAAGTCTTCTAATACTTTAACATGTGTCCCTTTTCGTCCTGACACAACTGGTGCAAGTATTTGTAATTTCGTACGTTCCGGATAAGCAAGGATACGATCCACCATTTGCTCTACCGTTTGAGAAGTAATTTCTTCACCGTGAATCGGACAAATTGGATGACCAATTCTGGCAAAAAGTAAACGCATGTAGTCATAGATTTCCGTTACGGTCCCGACTGTTGATCTTGGATTTCGACTGGTTGTTTTCTGATCAATCGAAATCGCCGGTGATAAACCTTCAATCGAATCAACATCCGGTTTATCCATTTGTCCGAGAAATTGGCGAGCATATGCTGACAATGATTCAACATATCGTCTTTGACCTTCTGCATAAATCGTATCAAAAGCTAAAGATGATTTACCAGACCCAGACAAACCAGTCAGAACGACTAGCTTGTCTTTCGGAATATCGATTGATAGATTTTTTAAATTATGTGCACGAGCACCTTTTATCGAAATGCTTTTTCTAGCCATTAGATTCACCCTTCTGCTTTCAATTCTAATACAGCATCACGCAGCTCTGCCGCTCGCTCGAAGTCGAGGTCGCGAGCCGCTTGTTTCATTTCGGCTTCCATTTTTTCGATTAACGCTTGTTTTTCTTTTTTGGTCATTTCTTTGACTTTTTTTGCTGTGCCTTCGTATTTCTCTTCATCTTCCGCTGCGATTGTGGCACGGATGACATCACGTACTTCTTTGTTAATCGTTTTAGGTGTAATACCATGTTTTTCGTTATATGCTTGTTGTTTTTCACGACGACGATACGTTTCATCAATCGCCTTTTTCATAGAGTCGGTCATCTTATCCGCATACATGATAACCATGCCTTTTTCGTTACGGGCAGCACGTCCCATTGTCTGAATTAAGGACCTTTCAGAGCGTAGGAAGCCTTCTTTGTCAGCATCTAAAATCGTAACAAGCGATACTTCGGGAATATCCAGCCCTTCTCGTAAAAGGTTAATACCGACAATTACATCGTATTTTCCGACCCGTAAATCCCGAATAACTTCAATTCGTTCCAACGTTTTAATTTCGGAGTGCAAATAGGCAACTTTTAAGCCTACTTCTTTCAAATAATCGGTTAAATCTTCCGACATTTTTTTGGTCAGTGTTGTCACAAGCACCCGTTCATTGCGATCGACCCGTTTATTAATTTCACCGATCAGATCATCGACCTGACCATCGATTGGTCGAACATCGACAACAGGATCTAATAAACCAGTCGGTCGAATGATTTGTTCTGTCATGTACGGTGTATGTTCTAACTCATATGGTCCAGGGGTCGCTGAAACAAAAATAAGTTGGTTCGCCTTTTGATCAAATTCATCAAAGGTTAATGGTCGGTTATCTAAAGCAGATGGTAAGCGAAACCCATGATCTACTAATACTTGTTTACGAGCCTGGTCTCCATTATACATACCACGAATTTGCGGTAAAGTAACATGGGATTCATCAATTACGATTAACGAATCCTCCGGAAAATAATCAATTAACGTATAAGGAGTTGATCCCGGTTCACGTAATGTTAAATGACGTGAGTAATTTTCAATCCCTGAGCAAAAGCCCATCTCTTCCATCATTTCGAGATCATAATTGGTTCTTTGCTCAAGGCGTTGTGCTTCTAATAATTTATCTTCTTCACGGAATTTTGCTAGTTGTTCATTTAGTTCTGTTTTGATATTGACCATTGCTTTTTTTAATTTTTCTTCTCCAGTGACGAAGTGGGATGCTGGGAAGATAGCAATATGCTCACGGTCACCGATAATTTCTCCTGTTAATGCGTCTACTTCACGTATTCGATCAATTTCATCACCGAAAAATTCGACACGCACGCAATGTTCTTCACGTGAAGCCGGAATAATTTCAACCGAATCACCACGAACACGAAAAGTACCGCGCTGAAAATCAATGTCATTCCGTGCATATTGAATATCGACAAGGCCTCGTAATAATTGGTCACGATCTTTTTCCATACCGACCCTTAGTGACAGGACTTGGTTTCGATATTCTTCAGGTGAACCTAAACCATAAATACATGAAACACTAGCGACAATCAATACATCATTTCGTTCAAAAAGGGATGAGGTCGCTGAGTGACGTAGCTTATCTATCTCATCATTAACACTGGCGTCTTTTTCAATAAACGTATCTGTCGATGGGACATATGCCTCTGGTTGATAATAGTCGTAATAACTGACAAAATATTCGACAGCATTATCCGGGAAAAATTCTTTGAATTCACTATATAATTGACCAGCCAACGTTTTATTGTGAGCGATCACTAATGTTGGTTTATTGATTTCTGTGACCACATTGGATATGGTAAATGTCTTACCCGTACCTGTTGCACCAAGTAGGGTCTGGTGGCGTTTGTTTTGTTTGACACCCGTAACTAACTCTTTTATCGCACCAGGCTGATCACCTTGGGGTTGATAGGGGGCCTGTAAAGAAAAGGTTTGTTGTTCCAAATCAATTCCTCCGTTCTTTTTGCTAGAAATAGTATACACTATATTTTATAAAAAAGCGAACAAATATTCGTTTTTGATTTCTTAACTCTTTCTACATTATAACCAAAGCTGTCAGGATGTTAAAAAGATATGATGTAATTAATTTGAAGGAGGATAAAAAATAAGATCCAAATGATGAGGTAATTTTGACAATATGTATGTGCTTAGAAAACGCTGCGGCTTGTCCGCTCCCCTTTCCACGGCTTTTTCTCCTCAGCTAACTTTAGTAAGCAAAAACCGCTTACCAAAGTGGATCTTCGGATAAAAACATGCCGTAGGAGTTGAAGCGGACGCCTACGCTACTTTGATATTCTACAACGCTTGCATGAGGGATGCTTATTGATATTTCTATCATTTGAAGAATTCGTTACTTGGCTTAAAAGTTCAAAATGCTAGCTGGTACAAACATTGTTGAATTATTCAAATAGCGGAGGCCGATTGCGAAGACTCCTGCGGGAACAGGGCGAGCTGAAGATCCATTTTTCAAAATAAAATTAATTTTATTTTGAAAAATTAGCTGAAGCCGTCCCCGCGGAAAGCGAAGTAATCGGCCGGAGCGCCATTTTGACACATTACTGGTTTCAAAATTACCACAATGCTTAATACGCAGAAAATCCAAACGATTCGGTCGTTTGGATTTTATAATGATATATTTTTGTCGAATATTCCTTATGTCGTTTGATCGTATTGGTTTACTTCGTATAAATCGATCAAATCAACTTCAGGGTGTTTGTCGATGAACCATCTTAAGGCAAAGTCATTTTTGAATAATACAAGGAATTCGCCGTCGCGGTCTTTTACTAAAAGATTGCGTTCATCAAAAAGCTTTGGATCAACCTGTTCCTTTTTTAGCCAACGTGGAATCCTGTCACCAATTGATTCAAGTAATACTTCGACATTGTATTCATTCTTCATTCGATGCTGGAAGACTTCATATTGTAATTGTCCGACTGCTCCAATAATCATTGAATCAGTTGGATAACCTCGGAATAATTGAATAGCACCTTCCTGGACCAGTTGCTCAATCCCTTTTCTAAACTGCTTTGCCTTCATTACGTTCTTGGCAGTTACACGTTGGAACATTTCTGGAGGGAATTGTGGCAATTCGTCATATTCAAACGTCTGTTTACCATCAACTAATGTGTCACCAATTCGGTAAGATCCAGGGTCATATACCCCAATAATATCGCCAGCAAATGCTTCTTCAACTGTGTCACGGGAAGATGCGACAAATTGTTGGGTTTGCCCCAACCGTATTGTTTTCCCTGTTCGGGCAAGCTTGACATTCATACCTCGTTCGAACTTACCAGAGCATACTCGTAAAAATGCAATACGATCACGATGTTGTGGATTCATGTTCGCTTGAATTTTAAAGATAAATCCAGAGAAGTCTGGATAATCTGGACTTATCACTTCTTCTGTCGTTCTTCTTGGACCTGGTGCAGGTGCCATTTTGATAAATGTGTCGAAAAATGACTGTACTCCAAATGGAGCTAAGGCACTACCAAAGAAGACTGGTGTTTGTTCACCTTCTAATACTCGATCAAGCGAGAATTGATCCCCTGCTTCATCCAGTAACTCTAATTCTTCCACCGTTTCCTGAAAAGTCGGCTGCTGGGAAACCTCATCTTTATCGATCTCACTCATTGGAATATAACTCTCTTCTTCATTACCGTTATATTTAATAAATTGATCATGATAGCGGTCTAGGATTCCTAAGAAACGTTTACCCATACCGACTGGCCAGTTGATTGGATATGTTTCTATATTTAAAACTTCTTCAATTTGATCTAATAAATCGAGGGGTTCGCGTCCTTCTCGGTCCAATTTGTTAATAAAAGTAAAAATTGGAATGCCACGCATTTTACATACTTTAAACAACTTTATCGTTTGTGCTTCGATCCCTTTGGTTGCATCGATAATCATGACAACACTGTCAACAGCTGTTAATGTTCGATAGGTATCTTCACTGAAATCTTCGTGACCAGGTGTATCGAGAATATTGACTTTATGACCCATATAATCAAAATTCATCACACTGGAAGTAACAGAGATTCCACGTTGTTTTTCAATCTCCATCCAATCCGACGTGGCAAATTTTCCTGATTTTTTACCTTTAACCGTACCTGCTGAACGAATTAAATTTCCAAATAACAAAAGTTTTTCCGTCATTGTTGTTTTCCCTGCATCAGGGTGTGAGATAATTGCAAATGTCTTTCTTTTTTGCACTTCATCCTGTAGTCCCATTCTATAACCTACTTTCTCCATTACGTACCTTTTAACCTATCCTATTTTAACATTAAACAATCAGACTGAAAATAAAAAAGACAATAGGATGGCATGAATTTGGAAATCTGCTATAACCTGAGTTTTACAGTGGAATTAGACAAAAACACCCCTTCATCCCTTGGCGCACAAAGGAAGAAGGGGTATCTTATTTTTCAACTTTTCATCGTGAAATAGACCCTTTTTTCGTCTTCCCTAAAATTTTTTTAATTTCTCCTAATTTCCTATACCTTTTCGAGAAATCGATGTGAAATTTGGTTCCTAATTCTTCTAGAATGTCATCATAATAATCAAATAAATAATAATTCTGAGTGAGTTCCGTGCATTCCGCCTGACGTAAACTATCCAATAAATTGGCGACGCTATGCTTGCCGTCTGATTCTACCTGTAAAATACGCGCAAGCACAAGGGAGACAAAGCACGTAAGAAAATGGGCTTCAATGTGTTCTTTTCTGGATACGTAAACCGGTCGTGCTTCTAAGTCACTTTTGGTAATACGAAACGTTTCTTCAATTTGCCACAATCCCCGATACATATCAATAATCGCATCATCAGCTTCCCTGTATTCGCTTGTAATCAGCACATAGTACCCATCTAATGCTTCTTGTTCTTGTATTTTCTTCTCATTGAGGTGCAGTTGTTTCTTAGGTGTTAAGATTTCTCCTGTCGTTTTGTCGAACGCAATATCTTTAATATAGTTGCTTGCTCCAACGGATGTGGCTCTCTTATAAGCGCCAGGATTCTCCATTAATGCTTTCGCTTTTTGAATGACTTTCTCTCGTTCATATTTGGCTTTTTTGGCATATTTCGCACTCCAAAATACCACTTGTTTTTCATGTACTTGCTTTTTCATTTTGGATCCATTTTTCGCTGTTACCAGAATATCTCTTGGGTACAATCGGGACTTTCGCTTGTATTCCTTTCCAACCCATTGATAGTCTGCTTCGTTTTTGACATATTCTTTTAATTCTTTATTGGCACCACGTACCGACATACTGAATACATAGCCGTCTTTTGCTGATAAGGTAAACCAGATATTATCCCCCGTTGTCATTCCCTTGTCCGCCACAACTACGGCTCGTTTTATACCATAATCCAGTTTCAATTTTTTTAAGTTGGGACGATACGTCATACAATCATTGGTGTTGCCAGGGAATAGTTGATAAGTGATCGGTATTCCCTGGTTATCCATAAACAATCCCATCTGCACAATCGGATTCGGTCGATGCTCTTTCGACACTCCTTTACGCCGCATGTCTGTTTCATCGATCGTATCGGACTCAAAATAATAATTGGTCACATCATAAAAAACACGAGTGGTATCCCGTCCATATTGACTAGTCACTTGGTTATGTAGCCATTTCAACAAGTCATCCTTTTTTTCATGAAAGAAGGTGAGTGCGCGGTATACATCCGCCAATTCAAAAGTGTTTCGTTCAAAAAATAAAGAACGAGAGGCAAACGACTTCGCCTTGGAACCGGGATACAATAATCGCGTAAAAATTAATAATTTGAAAATAATATTAGGGTCAAAGGCAAAGGAGCGACGTCTGGCACGATTTTTCCAAAAGGTATCTAGCTGTAACTGATGATAAAGTTGGCTCAGGATCACGTGTCCAAAATTTTTGCGATAGTCCTTCTTCTTTTTTATCTTTTCGTTCGGAGAAAGTTCTAGTTGTATCGGTTCTTTTTGTGCTGCTTTCGCTTTCTTTAATTCCTCTACTCGTTTTTTAAAATGAGCAATCGGGTCGTCGTATTCTTTTTCTAATTCATCCAGATATCCCAAACTTTCTATGGTTACCTGACGAGCATATTTTTTCTCTTTATCATAATAAGAATCCACAATCGATAAATGGATACGGCCTTTTTTGTTTTTCGTTTTTTTCAGATACACGTTATCACCTGTTTCGTTACTCGTTTTTATACTTATTATATCATATTCCGTCATAAAACGCTATTAAAATATGACGAAAAATAAAATGAAAAAATAGCGCTCTAGGTTGTTAGAGCTACTTTTGCGCGACTTGTATGTGAAAGAGTACTGTAAAACTACCGAGATAATTGCAAATGTCTTTCTTTTTTGCACTTCATCCTGTAGTCCCATTCTATAACCTACTTTCTCCATTACGTACCTTTTAACCTATCCTATTTTAACATTAAACAATCAGACTGAAAATAAAAAAGACAATAGGATGGCATGAATTTGGAAATCTGCTATAATATAACGATGGATTCTTTTATAAGGATGGGATCAATTTGCAACAAATACAAATGACTGAAGAATCGATTCGCCAACTAACAGGTGAACGTTTTTATACGAGAGGATACAGCTATTACAAAAATGGAAAAGTATATGGCCTATCCTATAACCCCGAAAATAATTCATGGCGTGGTCTTGTTAAGGGAAGTAAAATCTACACGGTGAGAATATTCTTTACAGACGAGATGATGGTCGATACCACTTGTAACTGCCCAGCTTTTGCAACACATGATACATGTAAGCATGTGGCTGCCGTCCTTTTGGCAATCACTCAGGATGCGCAATCCAATCGCAAAAGGTTTGCAGTAGACCGTAATGCACAAGCAGCCCCGGTTCAAGATACCGATCTTTTTGCGAAACAGTTATTACATACATTTCGTGACAAAAAGGAAGATGCTGAAACACCTCAGGTAGTCGACACGGAATATTTGCTGACTTTAACTAAAGCTAATCGAAACTCACAATATGTGCTGACTTTCGAACTGAAAATTGGCGATAAACGCCCTTATGTAATTCGAGATATACGTGGATTCTTAAAAGCCTTAAATAGTGGTGAGTCCTATAAAATAAATCAAAGTTTCACATTTTATCCAAGCATTCATTACTTTACATCAAAAGATCAAAAAATGATTGAAATGCTTTTGACCTGTTATGATCAAGAACGCTTATTCGGAAATAGCTATGTATTAAAATTAGATCAGCCACGAAGTATTTATATACCGCCAAGTCTAGTTGACCAACTTCTAGATCAGTTGGTGGATATGGACTATATTTTCAAACAGGAGTCACAAAAAGAATATAAATCGATTATCGTTAGTGAAATGACCGATCAGTTGCAATTTCAATTAGATTATCAACAGCAAAAAAGTTACACATTAGAAATGACCGACCTTTCTGACTATTATTTTCTGGATAGTTATCGATTTCTGATTCACGACAATCATTTTTACAAAGTCAGCTATCAGCAAAAACAAATTCTTGAAAAATTATTTCGAATTATGCCTTTTCAAAATAAGAAAAAGCAATATATTTCACCAGATGAAATGGATGTTTTCGTTAAAAATGTGATGCCGCAATTCGAACAAGTCGGTTCACTAAAAATGACAGAACGTATGGAAAGTCAAATGAATACCGCACCTCTAATGACGAAAGTATTTGTCGAGGAAATCGATGGCACTTTAAAAGCAGATGTCGAATACCACTACGGTGACTCTGTCTTCACTCCCTTTTCCGAAAGTGGTTCAGGTGAAGCTATCGTCAAGCGTGAAACGAATAAAGAGCAACAAGTCTTGCAAATGCTTCGTGATGAAGCCTTCATCGAAATTAATCAGGCATTCTATTTATTTAATGATGATGCGATCTATTCGTTTATTCACGAAGGTGTCTACCAACTCGAAACAATGTCAACGGTATATTTATCAAAAAGTGTCAAACAAATGCTGGAAGGAATCGATCAAATTAGTTTACAATCAAATGTCGATTATCGTCCATCAGAGGGCATGCTTGATATTGAATTCGACATGGACGGAATCTCAACAGAAGACGTTTCAAATATTTTGCAAGCATTAGTCGAAAAAAGGCGATTCTATCGGATTCCTAATGGCACTTTGATTCACTTAGAGTCAGATGACTTTTCTTCCTTCCAATCGTTACAGGAGAATTTGCAATTATCAAAAAAACAAATGGAAGATGGAAAAATCTCGATACCTGCTGCTCGAAGTTTTCAGGTTGAAGAAGCATTAAATAAAACAGATTATCGTTATAGTGCTTCGTTTCAACAAATGTTAGAACAATTAAAACATCCGGAACAATTGCAATTTGAATTACCAGATCATTTAGATGCTGATATGCGTGATTACCAAGTCACAGGTTTTCAATGGATGAAAGCATTGTCTCATTATCATTTAGGTGGTATTTTAGCGGATGATATGGGGTTAGGTAAAACATTGCAAACGATTAGCTATATGCTTTCGGAAACGAATGAAAAATCGGAGCAATATCAAGCAATAGTGGTTGCACCTGCATCACTTTTATATAATTGGAAAAAAGAAATAGAAAAATTTTCACCTACTTTAACGACAGGTGTGATTATCGGACCTAAGCAACAGCGTAAGGACCTTTTAGAACAGCATAAGGATACGAATATTTTAATTACTTCCTATCCAACCTTGCGCAAAGACCAAGACCTATACGAAGAGCATTTATTCGATTGTATTGTGTTAGATGAAGCACAGGCAATTAAAAATCATTTAACATTGACGGCAAAAGCAGTTCGCTCTCTTAAAGCAAAACAATTTTTCGCTTTAAGCGGGACACCCATCGAAAATGCGTTGGATGAATTATGGTCGATCTTTTATACGATATCACCTGGTTTATTCGGCAGTAAAAAAGCGTTCAGTAACCTTGATGCTCATTACATTTCTAAAATTACACGGCCTTTCATCTTACGTCGGGTCAAAAAGGATGTATTAGAGGAACTGCCAGATAAAATTGAATCAGTACAGTACTCGGAATTAACCAAACAACAAAAAGAAGTTTATATCGGATACTTACAACGAATTCAAGATGAATTAGATGAAACCATTGAGTCAAAAGGATTTGATCGAGGTAAATTGCAAATCTTAGCTGGACTGACTCGATTAAGACAAATCTGTTGTCACCCTAGCTTGTTTTTAGAAAATTACAGTGGTGCTTCAGGAAAATTAGATCAATTAATGGAACTAACAGGGGAATTAGAAGCAAATGGAAAACGAACGCTCATTTTTTCTCAATTCTCAAGTATGCTGCAAATCATTCGTAAATCTCTGGAAGATAGCGGACACCAGGTCTTCTATTTAGATGGCTCGACACCATCTGAACAACGGATGAAAATGGTTGAAGCTTTTAACGCAGGAGAAAGAGGCTTTTTCTTAATCTCCTTAAAAGCTGGTGGAACCGGACTTAACTTAACAGGAGCAGACACGGTAATCTTATATGATTTATGGTGGAATCCAGCTGTAGAAGAGCAAGCTGCAGGCCGTGCACACCGAATTGGCCAAAAGAAAGTAGTGCAAGTGATCCGGTTCATTACAGAGGGCACGATCGAAGAAAAAATATACCAACTACAACAAAAGAAACGCGAATTAGTCGATCAAATCATCCAACCAGGAGAAACACTATTATCCAAATTATCAGAAGACGAAATAAGAGAATTATTGCAATTTAACGAAAAACAAGAGAGCTGAATTAGCTCTCTTGTTTTAATTTGCTATAGGCTTCTTTTTCACTTACTAATAAGATTCCTAACTTATGGTGTTCACCTTCGTACAAAGCTCTTTGTGCAAAACGAGTTTCTCCATTTAAATCTTTTATCGCCATTTTGCAAAACGCACGATTTTCATTAATTGCTTGATAATATTGTTGCTCATTTTCAACTACTATTTCATTAACTTTAACGATTCGCTCTCCTGGAATTAATCCTAAATCCACCGCTGGGGTATTTGGTAACGTACCAAGCACTAATAAACCATTTTTCGCTGGTTGAAAATAGGCTTTGCTTTTGTGTTCAAGGGTACGATAAAAATACTGAATGATTTCTTTGCCTAGGAATGCTGTTACCAAGGCGATCACCGTTAATATTGGTAGATAATAACCACCGATAGCTAACCCTAAAACAACTAAAGCTACTAATGCTATCCGTTTGGCCAGCCACTTGGATGCAGTTTGAGGCAGCATCGATTTTGCTAAATATTCAAAACCAAACAAGTACGGTATTACGATTAAGCCAAAAGAGGTTTCACCAACTTCTAATAATGGCCACCAATCCGCAAAAGGTTCGATTATCCCTGCAGGTAATAAGGCTATAAACGGTATAATTGTCAATTTCTTAATCCGATGCTGTCCTAAATATTTTCCTCGATTACTTTTTATCAGTTCAGGAAAAGTATCAGTGCTATCCACTTTTGCTAAGTACCACGTTTCCGCTAGTAACAATATCAATACTAGAAAAGGTATGTAAAATAGATCGGTAACATCTAAACTGTTGATCCAACTAGTAGGTATATACCCATCACCATAGACATTGATGAAGTACATCACTGCAGCGGCAATGGCAAATACATATCCGGCAGAAAGCCAACTAAATCGATTTGTTATTGCAATTAAAAAGATAATAACACCTATTAATAAACTAAATGGAATTGACACCATAAAACCGAATGCGATTGATAATCCTGATAAAAGTAAACCCATTACTATAGCAATCGACCAAGTATTCTTTGCCTCATAGAAATACGGATATACCTTGGAACCAAAGCTTTTACGATCCTTTTTAATTCTTCGATAGCCACTGATCAAAATAAACAAGAAAAATAAATAAATAAATGGTTGCATAAAAATCCGAGCAAATGCTAGTCCTACTTCGATCATCCAATCCATCCCGTTGACCCCTTTCCAACCAAACATTACAAACGTTATGTATAGTACTTCTATTATGATCAATAATTTGATTTTTGGCTACCCATTTTTTTATTTTAGTTACAAAATACTAGAAAACCGAAAAATTGGTATGAATTAGCATCTGTTGAAAAGTGAGAGTCCAATTGATCGTTAGCTTCCCTACTTAACTTGTTTACTTATGCTTCAATTTTTATTTATGAGAACATTTCGAACGATAACGGTGTGAAAAAGCCGTCCTTCTCAAAGAAAGGATACAATTATCAAAACAATGATAGGTAGGACATAGACCCGTTCTTATGGACACTTTTTGGCGTTTTCACCTATTTCTGTCCATAAGATTCGTTCTTACGGACACTTTTTAACGTTTTCACCTATTTCTGTCCATAAGATCCATTCTTACGGACACTTTTTAACGTTTTCACCTATTTCTGTCCATAAGATTATAAAAGTAATAAGACAAGGCTATTGATCACAGCCTTGTCTTATTTATAACTTTAACTTTTAATTTATTCTGTTAATGTTTCAATCGCTTTATCAAGTTGCAGGTCATCTTCACCTTCTTGAACTTTTTCAATGATAGCTGTTTGTAAAAGTTCTGCGGTTTTCTCATCGACTTCACCTGTCACTTCCGTTTCTCGATCTTGTTGGAAAGCTTCAACAGCTGATTTAGTAGCTTCATTAAAGTAACCATCTGTGCGTCCTGGCTCATAACCTAATCCTTCCAACATAATTTGGACATTTTCGATCTTACTATCACTTTGATCTAATGTTAACGGCTCCTCAACTTGAACCGGATTTGTATAGTAGTAGTCAGGCATTTTTTGTTCAATTGTTGGTTCTACGCCAACTTCATGAATCGAATTACCATCAGGTGTTAACCATTTAAATCGAGTAATTTTAATGGTACTGCCATCGCCCATTGAAACGGTTTGTTGTACGGTTCCTTTACCAAATGAAGTTTCCCCAACGATATCATAATCTAAAGCTTCATTAAGTGCTGCTGATAAAATCTCAGAAGCGGAAGCACTACCCTCGTTTATTAATGTTACAACTGGATAGTCTTTAGCGGTCTCAATATTAGAAAAATATCGTGTTTTCTTTCCACTAGGATCTTCAATTTGAATATATGGGGTGTCTTTTGGAATAAAGTTTTTTAGAATTTCTTCCACTGATGGTAATAAACCACCAGGATTACCTCGTACATCAATCACTAGACCTTCAATTCCTTGTTCCTCCAATTGACTAAGTTCTTTCTCAAAATCACTAGCTGTATTTTCAGAAAAAGAAGTCAATTCGATAACACCAATTAATTTACCGTTCTCTTCTTTCGTATCTGCATAAACGGTTTCGAGTGGAATAGAATCTCTGGTAATTTCAATTTCTAACGGATCTTCTACTCCAGGCCGGTTCACTTCAAGAACAACTGTAGACCCTTTCTCACCACGAATTTTATTGACGGCTTCATATAGATCTAATCCCTCTACACTCTCTCCATCAACCGATAGAATCTGATCATTTGGTTTTAATCCTGCTTCTTCTGCAGGTGAATCTTTGATTGGTGCTACAATCGTAACACTTCCTTCTTTCATTGACACTTCTGCACCGATACCTTCAAATGAGGATTCTATTTGTTCATTAAATTTTTCCATCGTCTCTTGATCCATGTATACACTATATGGATCTTCTAGCGAACTTAACATACCTTGAATCGCACCTTCAATTAGCTGTGTATCTTCTACCTCTTCCACATAGTTTTCTTGAATAATCGAAAATGCATCTACTACTTTAGACATTTTGCCCATGTTTTCTTCAATATTCTCTTGTTGATCTGCTAATTCAGTTAATAGATCACGATCGGAACTTGCTATTCCACTATTATTTAGGCTTGTTTCACCTGAAAACATCGACAAGCCAACATACGTACCAACTCCTCCAAGCGCAATTGCTACTAATAAAATTAACGTTAAATACCTTTTTCTTATATTCATTATTCCACCCCATAGACGTATTAAAAAGTCAAACTTTTCATTTCAAAAATAATTTCTCTATTATATATTATGAACGTTTAAAAAAGACATCACAAGTTTTTTGTGATGTCTTTTAATATTATTCTTTAAGGTAAATAGTTATAAGGATTGACTCCCTCATGTTGGTCCCATCCGCCTTTATGTACTTCAAAGTGCAAATGATCTCCAAATGATCTACCTGTGTTACCCATTCCACCAATGGTCTGACCTTGTGATACCGACTGCCCATAAGATACGTTTCTGTAATTTAAGTGAGCATAAACGGTAGTAAGATCTAGGTGAGGATGATACACAAATATTGCATTTCCAAAGCTAGTAGATACATAAGATCTTGTAACAACACCATCAGCAGCTGCTTTTATAGGCGTGTCTTTGCTATTTGCAATGTCAATACCATAATGGAATCCACCACCATTGAAGTCACGATAACCATAACCTGAGCTCCTTCTTCCTGTCGTAGGCCAAGCTAAAGAACCGCTACCACCTGCAGATAGTGATGGAGTAGTTGAACTATTATTTGATGATCCACCACTATTAGAAGACTCTGATTTCTTTCTTTGTTCTTCTGCTAATTGTTCTATTTTTTGTTGTGCTTCTTTTTTAGCTTTTTCAATCATTGAAGCTTGCTTTCGAAGTGTTTCTTGTTCCTCTGATAAACTCATTTTATGATCATGTAATTCTTTCTCTTCTGTTTCCAACTCAGCCATCAAACTCTGTTTATTCGATTTTTGTTGATCTAATGTTGATTTAATTTCATTTAACTCTTGTTGTTGAGCTACGAGAGTTGCCTTTGTGCCTTCTAACTCTTCTTTATCTTCTTCCAACGCCACTTGTTTCTCTTCTACTTCTTTTTTATTTGCTTCTACAGTTAACTTGCTTTCTTCTAACTTCTCTTTATCACTTTGCTGTTCTTCCATGATTTTCTTATCCGAATCCATGATTTTTGTTACAGCTGTTGCACGGTTAATAAAGTCACCAAAACTTTGGGCTCCTAAAATGACTTCTAAGTAACTTGTATTTCCACCATTTTGCTGAATTGCACGAAGTCTATTTTTTAATAAATCTTCTCTGGCAGCGATTTTTTCTTCAAGCTGTTTTATTTCTTCTTTTAATTCTTCAATTTCTTCTTTTAATTGCTCGATTTCTGATTCTGTTTTGAAAATTTCATCTTCCGTCTCTGCAATTTTATTATTTGTTGCAGCTATTTCATTTTGTTTAGCTTTTAATTGAGCTTGAGTCGATTCTAAGTCACTATCAATTTCCTCAATTTCATTTTTAGTCTCTTTTTGTTCACCTTGATTTTCAGCAATCTTTTTCTCAGTCTCGTTTACTTTACTTTTTATTCCGTCTGCTTCTTCATCAATTTGACTTTTTTCTTCCTCTAAACCATTGATTTTCTCGTTCAACTCACTTTTGGTTTCAGCAAAAACAGAGATGGAAGAGATAAAAAGTGAAATCATTACCACCGTAAGTACTAGATAAAACCGTTTCATGTAATTTCCCCTCTCTAAGACGTTTCTCGTATTCTATCAGACCTTTAAGAACTTACGTACACTCATTAAACTTCCCCAAACCCCAATTGTTGCACCAATTCCGATAATTAGAGCTGATACTTGAAGGGCAAATGGATAAAAAGGAAGTATTGTAACAAAATCAAATTGCTGTAATATATCTAAATTTTGTGTTAGGAAATAATAACCGATTAATATAACGGCAATAGGAATTAAACTTCCTAAAACACCTAACAACATACCTTCAACGAAAAATGGCCACCTAATAAAGTTATTTGTTGCTCCCACCAGCTTCATAATCCCAATCTCTTTTTTACGGGCTAAGATGGTTATTTTAATAGTGTTCGAGATTAAGAAGATCGCGGTGAAAACTAATGCTATTATTAATGCAAGACCTACATTCCTTGCATATTCATTGAATTTAAACAAACTATCTACATATTCTTGTCCATAATTAACACGATAAATGGAATCAAATTGTTCTATTTCATTTGCGATTCTTTCGGTTTCAAGCGGGTCCGTTGCTTTTACAACAAAAGCATCATTCAATGGATTATCCTGTTCATACAATCCCCAGGCTTGTCCTTGATCGCCCATACTTTCCATTAAGTTTTCCAATTCTTCTTCCTTGGTAAGAAATTCAATGCTCTGCACACCTGAGATATCTCTGATTTCTTCTTCGATCTGATCAACATCTACCTCTTCTGCTGTTATTTCAACCAAAGCTTTTATTTGAACATCTTTTTCTAACTCACCTGCAATGTGATTAAGATTGAGCATCAATACGAGGAATACACCTACTAAGATAAGTGTTGTTGTTACTGCACCCACAGAAGCCACTGTCATCCATCCATTGCGCCAAGTGTTTCTTGCACCTTCTTTGAAATGTCGCTTCAACGTATTAAATTTCATAGCCATACTCTCCTCGATGCTCATCACGTACAATTCTACCGTCTTCCATAGCAATTACACGTTTTTTTACTGTATTTACAATTTCTTTACTGTGTGTTGCCATTAATATCGTGGTACCACTTGCATTAATTTCTTCTAAAATCGACATGATTTCCCAAGAAGTATCCGGATCTAGATTACCTGTCGGTTCGTCTGCAATTAAAAGAGCAGGACGATTTACCATAGCTCTAGCTATAGCGACACGTTGTTGCTCCCCACCAGATAATTCATCTGGTATAAAACGCGCTTTGTTCTTTAATCCAACTTGATCTAGTACATTCATTACACGTTTACGAATATTTTTGGAGGTTTCTTCTATCACTTCCAAAGCGAAAGCTATATTTTCATAGACAGTTAACTTCGGTAATAAACGAAAGTCTTGGTAAACAACTCCAATATTTCTTCTGAAGTAGGGAACTTCTTTCCACTTCAATTTTATTAAATCTTTATTATTAACTAATACCGAACCATCTGTTGGTACTGCTTCGCGGAATAACATTTTGGTGAATGTTGATTTACCGGCACCACTCGGACCTACTATGTAAACAAACTCTCCTTGCTCTATAGTTACATTGACCCCATTAAGCGCAACAACACCATTAGGGTATGTCATATACACATCGTGCATCTCTATCATAAAGTAATCACCTTTTTTTATAATTATAGTATATTTTCACGAAAAATGGAATATTATATCCAAACAAGATTCACACTGACTACATTATAACATCATTTTCGCTATTTTTTATAAAAAATTATATTACATTTTTATTTCAATTTTAATTAAACAAATTCCTGGAATTGATTAGAAAAAGATTTTTTTAATGCCTTAGGATCGTTTGAAACCTTCCCCTAATACTTCCGTTGCATTCATTGCAACCACAAATGCATCTGGATCAATTAATTTTATTGCTCTCGTTGTTTTGCTAAATTCATTCTGATGAACGACACACATTAACACTTTACGATCTTCATCTGTATAACCACCAGAACCATTAAAAATAGTAACACCTCTATCAATATCATTCAACAAAATTCGACGAACTTGTTCAGGTTGATTCGTTATTACCATAATATTTTTAGAGGTATTTAGACCTACCTGAACAAAATCAATTGTACGGCTTGTAACGAATAAAGCAATGATTGCATATAAACCTTGTTCCAAAGAAAAAACAAAAGAGGCTGTCACAACAATTAGACCATCAAACATAGCGAGGCAAATACCTAATGGTAATGCTGTGTATTTGTGTAAAATTTGGGCGGCTAAGTCTATCCCGCCCGTCGAGGCTTTTCCGCGAAATACGATTCCAATTCCAATTCCAACGATCATCCCACCAAAGATAGCTGCTAACAACGGTTCTTCTGTAGCAGGTTGTACATCTTTGGTTAAGAATACGTAAAAAGGTAAAATAATGGTGCCCACTAAAGATTTAGCACCGAAGTTTTTACCTAAAATAACAACACCTGCTATAAAAAGCGGTACATTTAGGGCCCATTGTACAATCGCTGGTTCCCAATCAAATAATGCTTTTGTGATTGTACTGACACCTGCTACACCACCAGAGGCAATTTCATTTGGTAATAAAAAAACATTAAATGCTAACGCTACAAAAAAGGCTCCAATCAGCACATAAGTGTAATCTAATGTTTGTCGTAACATATTTGGCATTTGCTTTCGTCTATATTTAGCTATCATAAATGTTCACTCCATTTCTTTTTGCACAGTAAAAACGAGCAAAAGGAAACCATTCCCCTTTTGCTCGCTTGGATTAATTCATTACAGAACGTAAATAAGCATCAATAAAATTATCTAATTCTCCGTCCATAACAGCTTGACTGTTGCCTGTTTCATAGTCTGTACGATGATCTTTCACCATTGAATATGGATGAAAAACATAAGAACGAATTTGACTACCCCAGCCAATTTCTTTTTGTTCTCCGCGGATTTCCGCCATTTCTTGTTTTTGTTTTTCTATTTCAAGCTGATAAAGTTTTGCTTTAAGCATCTTCATCGCTTGATCTCTATTTTTTATTTGTGATCTTTCTGATTGGCACGTTACTACCGTATTGGTTGGCAAATGCGTAATTCTGACGGCTGAGTCTGTTGTATTAACATGCTGACCACCGGCACCGCTGGAACGATAGGTGTCAATTTTTAGATCTTCTGTTTGAATATCAATATCGATATCATCATCAAGCTCTGGTGTCACATCACAAGAAACAAACGATGTGTGACGACGACCTGATGAATCAAAAGGTGAAATTCGCACAAGACGGTGCACGCCTTTTTCTGCTTTAAGGTAGCCATAGGCATTATGTCCTTTAATCAGTAATGTCACACTTTTGACACCTGCCTCTTCACCTGGAAGATAATCAAGGGTATCAACTTTAAATCCTTTTGAATCTGCCCATCTAGTATACATACGAAGCAACATGCTTGCCCAGTCTTGCGATTCTGTACCACCTGCACCTGGGTGTAATTCGAGAATCGCATTATTTTTGTCATATGGTTCACTTAAAAGAATAAACAATTCAAAGCGATTTAACGCTTCTGTTAAAGTTTTGACTTCGTCTTCAAGGTCTTCACGTAGATCTTCGTCTTCTTCCTCTTTGACTAATTCATAAGAGACTTCTGCATTTTCCAATGACTCCGCATTTTGATCAAATGCATTTACTAGCTCTTTTATGTCATTTGCTTCATTAATTGTTTTTTGGGCTGCTTGTTGATCATCCCAAAAGCTTGGATCAGACATCATTTCATCTAGTTCAGCAATACGAGCTCTTTTTGCCTCTAAGTCAAAGAGACCCCCTAAAGTCCGCTATACGATTAGCCATTTTGTCAAGTTCTTGTTTGATTTCTACTAATTCCATCTTTCCACCTCATTTAATCTTAACGTCCATGACAATTTTTATACTTCTTACCGCTGCCACATGGACATGGATCATTTCTGCCAACCGTTTGTGCTTTTACAAATGGTTTTTTTACTTTTTTCTTTTCCTGATTGCCAGAGACTGCTTGTGTATCTTTTACAACTGCTTCACGTTTTAAGTTTTCACGAATTTGAGCTTTCATGACATATTTTGATACTTCTTCGTTAATGGCTGCCACCATTTGTTCAAACATGGCGAAACCTTCCATTTGGTATTCCCGTAAAGGATCATTTTGGCCATATGCACGTAAATGAATACCTTGACGAAGTTGATCCATTTGATCGATATGGTCCATCCATTTGGTATCAACCGTACGAAGAAGAATAACTTTCTCAAATTCGCGCATCTTTTCTGGTGTTAACTCTTCTTCTTTTTGATTATATTTTTCTTTTACTTTACTAATAATTAAATCGATCACTTCATCTTTTTCCTTATCTTTAAGGTCATCCTCTGTGATCCAATCTGATTCAATTAATGTGCCGTGAAGATACTCGGTTAACCCTGAAATATTCCAGTTTTCTGGAACTTCATCAGCCATGTAAGTATCAACAGCACTTTCCACTGTAGTCTGAATCATTTGTTCAATAATTTCTCGTAAGTTCTCAGAATCAATTACATCAAAACGTTGTTTGTAAATGATCTCACGTTGTTGACGTAAGACATCATCATACGACAGAATCGTTTTACGTGCATCAAAGTTATTTCCTTCGACACGCTTCTGTGCAGATTCTACGGCTCTAGAGACCATCTTACTCTCGATTGGCTGAGTGTCATCCATACCTAGTCGTTCCATCATATTTTTCATATTATCAGAACCGAAACGACGCATTAATTCATCTTCCATTGAAAGGTAGAATTGTGTTACACCAGGATCCCCCTGACGACCAGAACGACCACGCAATTGGTTATCAATTCGGCGTGATTCATGTCGTTCTGTACCAATAACCGCAAGTCCACCTACTTCTGTAACTCCTGTACCCAATTTAATATCGGTACCACGACCAGCCATATTTGTCGCAATAGTTACTGCTTTTGGTTGACCAGCATTCTCGATGATTTCTGCTTCACGATAGTGATTCTTCGCATTTAATACATTATGTTTTACACCAGCACGAGATAATAGCTTCGAAATTAATTCTGACGTTTCAACGGCAACTGTCCCTACTAATACTGGTTGACCTTTTTCATATCGACCCTTAATCTCTTCGACAACAGCTTTAAACTTACCATCCATTGACTTATAAATTAAATCGGCTTTATCTTCACGGATGATTGGCTGATTCGTAGGTATCGCAACAACATCCATCGCGTAAATGTTACGAAATTCCTCTTCTTCAGTTTTCGCTGTACCTGTCATACCTGCCAATTTCTCATACATACGGAAGTAGTTTTGGAAGGTAATCGACGCAAGTGTCATACTTTCATTTTGGATCTGAAGCCCTTCTTTTGCTTCGATTGCTTGGTGCAGACCGTCACTATAACGACGACCTTTCATTAAACGTCCTGTAAATTGATCGACAATCACAACTTGATCTTCTTCGACTACATAGTCGGTATCACGTTGCATGGCAACATGTGCTTTTAATGCTTGATTAATATGATGAGTTAATGTCACATGGTTTAAATCAAAAAGGTTCTCGATAGAAAAGAATCGTTCTGCTTTATTAATACCTTCTTCTGTAAGCTGAACACCTTTCGATTTTTCGTCATAGGTATAATCCTCTTCATTTTGTAATGTGCGCACAAATGCATTTGCCTGTTGATACAGGTTTGCTGATTTTTGAGCAGTTCCTGATATAATTAGCGGTGTACGTGCTTCATCAATTAAGATCGAATCAACCTCATCAATAATTGCAAAATGCAAAGGACGTTGAACCATCTGTTCTTTGTACAGGACCATATTATCCCTTAAATAATCAAAACCATATTCATTATTAGTACCATATGTAATGTCTGCTAGATATGCTTCTCTTTTATCTTCTTTTGACATACCATTTTGGTTAAATCCTACTGTTAAACCTAAAAATTGATATAGCTCTCCCATTTCACGTGCATCACGATCTGCTAAATAATCGTTGACCGTGATAATGTGGACCCCTTTTCCAGTGATCGCATTTAAATAAGCTGGCATAGTGGAAGCTAGTGTCTTACCTTCACCTGTTTTCATCTCAGCAATATCGCCTTTGTGCATCGCAATTGCACCTAATAACTGTACATAAAATGGACGCATCCCTAATACACGATTTGCTGCTTCACGAACAACAGCATATGCTTCTGCTAGTAAATCATCTAATGATTCACCTTGTTGATATCTTTCTTTAAATGACTCTGTTTTATTAGCGAGTTCATGATCTGACAGTAGTTGTATCGAAGGCTCTAACGCTTCTATCTCATCTGCTATTTTCTCTAAGTTTTTTAATTGTCGTTGGTTACCATCACCGAATACTTTCTTTAATAATCCACGCATTCTAGCCGCTCCTCTTTATCTTAAAATCGATACACGAAATATTAAATAATTTCCATACTTATCATAACACTAGCTTTATAAAAATTACAACAATCGGCTAAGTGAAAGAAGAAGCAGTCAAAAGTCAGACTGCTTCACTAAGGTAAGAGGCGAAATGATTTACACCATTTCGAAAGGAGCTAATTTAGTTATAACATAGTATGTAATTCGCACCAAATTACTATTTTCTGATTTTCATATAGTAAGTACACAGTGGAAATTGTTTTTTCATTAAGAGATTCTTGCTTTTTAGCTCTTTTCTCTGATATGAATCAATCAATTTGTATACTTATATGAAAATATACAATTCGACCAGTGCGAGAAACGTAAAAAAGCGATCCACAATGGATCGCTTTTTAATTAAGTATGGTTTAGCTTGGTTCAATCAAGCCATATCTGCCATCACGGCGTCTATATACAACATTGGTGTTACCTGTAATGGAATTCTCAAAAACGAAGAAAGCATGTCCCAACATATCCATTTGCAATACTGCTTCTTCTGAATCCATTGGTTTTAAGTCGAATCGTTTGGTTCTGACAATTTCTAAATCTTCATCATCTTCAAATTCTTCTTGTTCACGAGCTTTTAATGCTTCATTTTCAAGTTCCGCAAAAACATGCTTTGGTGCACCTTGTTGGCGGAATTTACGATTTACTTTTGTTTTATGCTTACGAATTTGCCTTTCTAGTTTGTCAACAACAAGATCGATCGCTGCATACAAATCAATGTGTTGTTCTTCTGCTCTCAATAACAAGTTTGTCATCGGAATTGTAACCTCGATTTGTTGCTCGTCATTATAGACACTTATATTTACATTTACATCAGAAGCAGGAGGAGTATCAAAATATCTTTCCAGTTTGCCGATTTTCCTCTCGACATACTCCTTAATAGCACTGGTCACTTCTACATTTTCTCCACGGATGTTGTATTTCATAAAAAGTGTCCTCCTTTCAAACTATAAAGCTTTAATAAGCTATATATTAATAATACCACATTTAAGACTCTTTAAACGAGTAATAAGTCAATATATATGATAAATTTTTAACAAAATCTTTACATGGGAGTTTTTAATGAACATAAGCAGAATAATGCGACATAACTCTAGTTGGTAATTATGAAATGAGTTGTGTGCGTAAAAACCGCTTCGGCTTGCCCACTTCCCTTTCCATGGGCTTTTTCCTTCAGCTAACTTTTCCAAGCAAAAACCGCATGGAAAAGTGGATCTTCAGGAAAAAGAATCCCATAGGAGTGGAAGTGGCCGCCTACGCTAGTGGGACTCTACAACTATTGCAAATGCTAATATTTTGGATGGTTACACTTAGACAATAAATCAGCTTATATTGATAACATTGATAAGTAATCTAATGATAAATTGATGAGAAATAGTGAATAGGCCAACATGATTCTTCTTGCTTTAGTTGTAGAGCATTAAAAAGCGCAGGCGTCGGCTTTCACTCCTGCGGGAAGTTTTTATCCGAAGATCCACTTTTTAAGCGCACTTTGCTTAAAAAGTTAGCTGAGGAGAAAAACCCGCGGAAAGGGAAGCCGACAAGCCGGAGCGGTTGTTACGCAGTTCTAAAATGTCATAATTACCATTAAAGTTATGTCGCTTAATCCTGCTTATACTCAATAAGTTGACAATGTTAGGGTATTCATGGGAAATAGACAAGCGGATGATGTAGGATACACCGCAATAATGACTTTGCTTGTCTTTGGTACGAAAGTAAAGACCACTGTTCGATACAGTGGTCCGGTTATTTCTTCGAATCAAGAAATCTGCCGTCATAACTTGCGACGTTTTTATATGGATTTAAATAGGAATTATTAGATCGAGGTTGTTTTTTTGCATTTCGCATATCTTTCCTGAGATGTTGATACACTTTTTCCAACGATTCGGATAGTTGCTGATCCAGTAAAATCGCCTTTTTACCAAGCTCTTGTTGTGTATCGTTAAAGGGACCTTTAATTTGTTTTGTGATCATTTCCCTTTCTTCAATCAATTGATTAATCGTTTCGATCGCTTTTTCTCGTTGCTCATTTTTTAATGGTTTTTCTAGAAGTTTCAGCATTTTCTCTGTCTTTTCAATATATTGGTTTATGGATTCCATTAGGCTTTTACACCTTGTCCATGTTGACGAATTCGCTCTTGCTTGATCACTTCTTTCCAGGTATCACGAAAATCCTGAATAATTTCTCTCGCTTGTTCTAGCTGATCAACGTCATTTTTTATATTCGCTTGTGTTAACGCATGGTAAGCGAAATCATAAAGCGGAATAATTTCTTTAGTAATTGGTGCCTCTTGATCTAACGTTACCATCAATTCTCGAATAATATTTTGAGTTTTTTGAATCATTACGTTTTTAGTTTCATGTTCCTCGTTTTCTATTGCTTTTTTGGCTTGCTTGATGAATTTTAAGCAACCATTGTATAACATTAAAGTTAATTCACCTGGTGATGCCGTGTTTACTGAGTTGTTTTGGTATGCTTGATATTGCTGGTAAGCCATATATCGGACGCTCCTCTAATTTCTTACTTAAATTTTTTCATCTACTATGAATCCCATTAACTCTGCCATAGATGCATAGACATCTAATAATTTTTTTGGTGGAATCTCTTTTACGATCTCATCGGTTTCCTGATCAACTACTGTTACATAATAACGATCTAGTTTATCGTGTAACTCATAACGAATACTCGTGTTAGATGGTTCTAAAAACGAGTTAAGTCCATCGACCATGCTTGCTGCTTGATCCTTTGTTAATTCCTCTTGGCCGTTTAATAATTTTACTTTTTCTTGTTCATGGTTATTGGATCGCTCTCGTGCGGATGTGGATTGCTCAATTGTCGGTTCAGTTTGCATGAGTGGAGATCCAGTGATCATTTTACCAACTTCCATGACAAATTTCATCTCCTTATTTGGTTGTTTATTTTATTATCGGATTATGTAGGCAAAAGGTTTAGTTTTTTACGTAATAAACCTCCTATATACACAAAAGGAATCTAGAAAATCCAGATTCCTTTACATGTTTATCCTTTTAGATCAATATTTCCACCTAGGTGTGGTTGCATTGATGTTTCCATCATTTTAATCATGTCACTAGATTGCGTTTCAGCTTGGTCTAGCGCTTTGTCCATCAGGGAAACACTCGCTTGTTGCTTTACTTGTGCCTGATTCATAATTACTGACATTGCAGCTACATCCATATTAGAGCCCCCTTTCAAAAGGTTGCTATATTATTGCATTCCCATACCACCAAATTGTTGCATCATATACGAAGCTTGCTGATTTGCTTGTTGCATCGCTTTTTCCATCGCGGTAAATTGACGCCAGTAACGATCCTCAATTTGAGTTAAACGATCTTGGAATTGTTGAATTTGATCTTCTACATCTTCTAGATTACGACCAATTGTAAACTGTTGATTTGTTGCTGTTGCACGTCCTGCCCGTTCATAGATACGATCCATAGTGTTGTTTACAGAATCTGTTAAGCGACGAGCGATCCCTTTTTCGCCAAACTCTTCACCATCACCACGGAATAAATTCTCTACACCAGATGGATCAGATTCGATTGCTTCTCGTAACTTTGCTTCATCAATTTCTAATTTTCCACCATCCATATAATTTCGAGTAGTGGTGATACCTATCTGTGCTAATTGATTAAAGGATCCTTGAGAATCTCCATTATTTACAGGTGAGTAAAAATCTGTTCTCATTGTTGACAAGGCACTTTGCAAAATGGAGTCTCTTCTTAACAAACCACTCTTTGCCATCTCTTCCCAATCTTCTTGTTGTGTTTCAGTTAAAGATTCTCGCTGATCATCGGTTAACGGACTGTAGTCACGATAATATTCTTCGTTTACTTTTCCATTTATTTCACCTATTAGCGTATTGTAAGTTTCAACAAACTCTTTAATGTTTTCAAAAACAGCATCGGAATCGTTTGTGACACCGATTGAAACAGGACCATCTGCTACATCAAATTTTTGTTTTAAATTAAAGGTGACACCATCAATTTGAAAATTATTGGTGTGTCGCTCTGTCTCTAAACCATTTATCGTAAATGTTGCATTCTGACCTTCAGAATAATTGGTATTTGTTACTGGATCTGGATTTGCAGCAAAATTTAATGCATCCGTCATAAACGATCCACTCAAACTCATATCATTTCCTGTGCCATAATCTCCTGTTTCCGTTCTTCTTAGTGACACACGATCAGAATAAGAATCATACATCATCGAAACTCCCAAGTCGGCACTGTTTACCTTACTAACCACTTGATTTAGAGACTCATTACCACGAATAATAAAATCTTGGTATTTAGCACCCTCAGAAGTTTCCGAACCAACACCAAATGATGTATAATTTTGTGAATACGTAGCAGTTAACTCTGTCTCGCCATCAATAACTCCTTCATCAAAAGCGATTCGACCTAGATCTTTACTCATCAATCCAATTTTGTCGTTCGGATCCGCGCTGTTAACTAGATCATATAATCCATCTTCATTTGGGTCAGCACTCATTGTGTAAGTATTACCATTTAATTGCAATTCAAAACCTTCTAAAGAACGCCCATCAAGTTGTAAATTACGCGCTCCATCAGCTAACGTCTTTGTCTCTTCGTTAGTTTCTCCTGATATAGCATATTGAACACTTACCTCAGAACCTTCCTGTATAACACCACTAGCGAATTCTAATCCCGATCCGTTTAATAGAACAGTATCTTCTGTAAGGTCTGCACTATCTGTAACCACTTTATAGTTTTTTCCATCCACTTGAACAGATAATGCATCTTCACCTCCCAGATTAACAGCATGATCTAAATTAATCGGCTCATCATCAGCACTTGCTGTAATAGATTCTTCATAAATTGCACCAGTAGTAAACGAAAAGCCTGCTAACTTATCTTGTTGACTTAGTAAAGTTTCACTTGCATTTATTGGATCATTGACGTCACTTGAAACTTTTGCTTCGTTCACCCAAGAAGCAGATTTAGCAAGTTGTTTTACCTCTGACAATTCAAAAGACGATTGACTTGCTGCACTACTAGCAGTTGCACTTACTAAATTCTCATTTGTCGAAGAAGTTTCGCGTGATCGATAACTTGTCGTCATACGCATATCAGTCAACTTTGAACGAAAATCTAATAAAAGTGTGTTCATCGCACGATAATCATCGCGCTTCCATTCTAATGTCTGTTTCTCTTGCTCCATTCGTTGAAGAGGCATGCTCTCTGCTTTCATTAAGTCGTTGACCATCTGGTCGATATCCATACCACTGGCAAAACCACTTATTCTCATAATGTCACGTCCTTTAAATTCATTATTATTTCTATTATCGGACAATTAAGTCATATGTTGAATAGAACAAAAGTACCATATTAAAAATAACTGCCTAAAACAGACAGTTATTTTCGTTCATTTATTTTTCTCCATATCTCGTATAATGGCTGCTCATCTTCCTCACTTAAGTTTTTATCGCCATACCGTATATCGTCATACCAATTTTCTAGTCTTTTTAGTAATTGATCTTGTTCATTCAATGCTATAACTTCGTGAGCTGTGAGTGACGCTCGCCACTTTTCTTGTTTTTTTAGATCACGAGCAACCTGGCGATACAAAAAGCGTACTTTCTCTTCTTTTGACATGTTTTCAAATTTTGGTTTACGTTTTGTTACATTTCGAAAAGCTTTTCCGATTTTTTCTTGATTTTCTTTACGCCATTTTTTCCAATCAAACAAGTTCTCTTTCTCATCATCGTAATCTGTTGTTTCAGCAAGATCTTTTTTGCCGGTTACTTTCTTGATAATAGCCCAGAGCGAAAGTATCGCCCGCTTCATCATATTTCGGAATTTTTTAAATAATAAAGCGATAAATAACAATATTAAACAGATCGCCATCACAATACCAAAAATAATCATAATCTGGTCGATCCATTCTGAAAATCTTGAAGGTTCTGACTGATCTTGAGGTAGAGCTGGCATTTCATTTGTTTGTTGCTCTTCTTGTATCGGCTCAGAGTCGCTACCAAATAAAGATGCGAACCACATGACAGACTGGATAATCGATCGTATACCGTTGTAAACCGCTGCTTGAACAACTTGAAAATTAGTGATCGCAAAGACCAATAAGAGCGTTAGTACTAAATAAATTCGATTTAATCTTGTGATTCCTCTTCCGATCTTTTTCTTTTTATCTTTTGCTAAAGATTCTTTTTGCAAATGCTCCCTATTGGTAATAAACAGCATGATAATAATAAACAAGAAACCAACATAACTAATTTGTGATTGATAGCCTTCTAAGGAATCAAGGTTAATAAACAAAATATATCCCACAAAATAAATTGGCATACTAACTGCCCAAAAAATCCTACTTGGTAATATATCCTCCCATTCATTTTCTGCATGCTGAATTCCTCTGAAAGACGCAACAAGTCCTATTAAAATCCCTGGAATCAGTGACCAAATGACTGTCATCACTAAAACATTTACGAATATAGTCAAAAGAATCGCAATAATGAATACTGTCCAGCGTTTTTTTATCAAAGTACGAACAAAATAACAGACCCCAAACAATAGCAGTAAAGCTATATACCAGAAGTACCTGTCAGGTGTATCAAAGAAAAGGACCGCCACTAACAAAACAACAGGGAAAAATCCGATAAATTCAACGATACCGTGCCAAAGCGCAGAAAGGTGATGTTTCATGTTAACTGGCATGTGCCTCACCACCTTTTTTACCGTCATTTAATAAAACAACTTCGACAGCATTACCGTAACTCTCTAATTGCGCTATTTGTCTTTCCATTTTTTCGGTTCGATTAAGGCTAAAAATGATAATGTCTGTTTTGGTTAAACCGTTCTCGACATCCTCTTGCAAAAAGGCTCTAAAGTTACGGCTGCGATCCATTTTAACCTTGGCTATCGCATCCAAAATATAAGAAATTTGTTGACCACTATTGGATGGTTCTATCCGAACAGAAGATTTAATTCGTTCGGTCGTGTTCGTAAATGGTTCAACATAATAGCCATTACAGCCAAAACCAGTGGAAATTCCCTGATCAATGGTATAGTTAGCAAGTGATGCCGCATAGGATAACCCTTTTTCAATTACCTCTGGTTGTTCAATTGGCATGCGAATGTCTTCATTTGTATCGAAATTAACATAAATCATTAAATGGTGATCTGCGGTAAAATCTTTCTTATTAATTTGTAAGTCTTGTGTTCTAGCAGTTGCTTTCCAGTTAATCGAATTCAATGGATCGCCTTGCTGATATTCACGGATACCTGCTTGCAAAAACGGATCTTCGACAATCCAGCGTTTGACAATAATATCACCTAACCAGCTATGAGATGGAAGCGGAATATCATCAAGCGAAACAATTGTTGGATAAACCGTCACAGCGGTACTTGCTTCAAAGGAGTCAAATACCTCACCAAAACCAACCCCATCACCGGTAGTGACCGACACCGTGTTCAACGGATAATACCCTCTTTTAGTTCCGATCAAATGATGACGACGTGTGATTTTTTGATAAGGTAATAAACTAAAAAGAGTGCGATGAAACATCTCTCCCTCATTCACCTGTAGTTCACGTTCAGATTGGGTGATTAGATATGGACTCATTTTAGATTCCAAACGAATCCAAGGAACAGGTAACAGTTTTTTATTCGCTATTTCATCGACCATCTCAATTTTTTCACCTTCAAAAACAGTGGTTTGGGTAAAATCTCGTTTATATGTGATACCTCTTAAGCCAACTTTTCCATAAAGAAAACCTTGCAAAAATACAATCATAAGTAAGACTACGATGACCCATGCGATATTCATGCATTGATGCCAGCCTTTTCTGTTGGCACTGTGACTTGTCCTAAGACATCCGTCAATACAGCTTCTACCTCTCCTTGTTTGATCCCAATCCTTTGTGCTAATACGATTCTGTGACTTAATACAGGCTTAGCCATTTTTTTAATATCATCCGGAATCACATAGGTACGTCCTTGCAATAAAGCATAGACTTGTACCGCTTTTAGCAATGCTTGACTCCCACGTGGACTTACACCTAGTGCAACATTTTCGTGTTTTCTAGTTTGTTCGACAACATCGATTAAATACTGCAAGACATCCTCACGAACTTCTACATCACTATACACCTGTTGCATCTCGATAATATCTTCTATAGAAACAATCGATTGTAATGTTTCTAATGGGTTAACTGCTTTAAAGCGTTTAAGTATTTCTAACCCTTCCTCGCGAGTTGGATAACCCATATTTACTTTTAATAAAAAACGGTCTAATTGCGCCTCAGGCAATGGAAATGTCCCTTGACTTTCAATTGGATTTTGTGTCGCTATTACTAAAAACGGCCTTTCTAACGTATGGGTATTCCCATCAATTGTCACCTGTCGTTCTTCCATACTTTCTAATAAACTTGATTGCGTCCTTGGTGTGGCCCGATTAATTTCATCTGCCAGCAATATATTAGTAAAGATCGGACCAGGTCTGAATTCGAACTCAGCTTTTTGTTGACTGTAAAAATGTATACCGGTAATGTCTGTTGGTAATAAATCTGGCGTAAATTGAATCCGCTTAAAGTTACCTGACAGTGACTTCGCTAACGATTTGGCCATCAATGTCTTCCCTGTTCCCGGCACATCTTCCAATAGTACATGACCAGAAGAAATCATTGCCACTAACAAAAGGTCAATCGTATCTTCTTGCCCTACGACTACTTGATTAACATTCGCTTTTATTTTACTTGTTACATGCTGTATCTCAGTTAATTCCACCTGTAAAAACTCCTCCATAATATGTTTACGCTTACAAACCTCTTTCTACTTTTATAACATTTCTATTAATAATAGGCAAAATATTACACTTGAATTTTCTGAATAATTAAACACTTCGACATCAACGGTTTTTTTGCAGTTTTTAATAGTTTTTTTGGACTAATTTTGGTAGTCTAATTATAGATAAGAAAGGGAAACTAATAATAGCGTGTATGATTTTATGATAGACAGGGGATTTGCAATAATGAAAAAAGTTGTTTTAATCGGTGGAGGCTATGGTGGAATGAACGCCTTACATCAATTAATCGATAACGAAATACCACAGGATGTACAAATAACTGTAATCGATCGAAACCCATATCATTCGTTAAAAACCGAATTTTATGCAGTTACGGCGGGAACAAAAGCGGATAAGGAAGTCCGGATCGATTTCCCGATTCATGAACAGATCAGATATGAATTCGGTGAAATTCTCGAAATTGACACTGAAAATGAACATATTCGGATTAGAGACAATGATGTTCCAGTTGAATACGATTATTTGTTGATTGGACTTGGTTGTGAAGACAATTACCATGGTGTCCAAGGGGCAATGGAATATACAGAAAGTGTACAAACGATTACGAAAGCACGACGGGCAAGCTTCAAAGTCAACAATTCAGCTGCCTATAGTCAGGTATCTGTAGTAGGTGCTGGACTTAGTGGAATTGAAGTAGCTTCTGAAATCAGAGAAAGTCGACCTGATTTAAATATTCGATTGCTAGATCGTGGTGCATCCGTGTTGTCTGCTTTCGATGACAAAGTACAGTCGTATGTGGAAGACTGGTTTCGAAAAAATGATGTAGAAATACTACATCACTCGAATGTTGAATTAGTGGCAGAAGGTATTTTTTATAATAATGGTGAAGGTATCGATAGCGATGTAATTATCTGGACAGCGGGGGTACGACCAAACTATTTAGTAAGAAGCTTACCTTTTGAAAAAGATCGTCAGGAAAAAATTGTAGTAAACGATTTTTATCAAGTACCTACACATCCACATGTTTATGTCGTTGGGGATTGCGCATCCTCTACCTATTCACCAAGTGCTCAGCTTGCCGGTGTTCAGGGTGAACAAATTGGAGATGTTTTAGCCGATGTGTTAAAAGGCAAAGAACCAAGCAAACCTAAAGACATAAAATTAAAAGGTCAGTTAGGTTCACTTGGTAAATCGGATGGATTCGGAAATATGTATCGTAAACCTGTTACAGGTCTATTGCCTCGTTTAGCGAAATCTGGGGTACTTTGGTTGAATAAGCGACATTAATGGACAAAAACATCTCATTAAAGAAGACGCATTTGCAGAAATGCGTCTTCTTTTGTTGTTTATTGTTCGTCATGAAGAACGTTTTCCATAAAAATTATAGTAATTAGAAGTAAACAATCGAAAAACAAAGAAAATGTTCTTTAAAAAGATCAAAATAAGCCATTTACACCTTTTTTAGAGCTTTATTTATAAAATATCTAGATGTATAATTCGTTTGTAGTTCTTTATAAAGAACAAAATAAAGGAGGAATTATTTATGTCAATGAAGAAAAAATTAGGTTTAGGTTTAGCGTCCGCTGCTCTTGGTTTAGCACTTGTAGGAGGAGGTACATATGCGTATTTTAACGATGTTGAAACATCAAACAATACTTTTGCAGCGGGGACTTTAGATTTGAGTTTAAGTCCAGAAGTAATTTTTAATGTTAAAAACTTAAAGCCAGGTGATTATATGGTGAGAGACTTCAAAATGGTGAATGATGGATCTCTAGATATTAAGCAAGTATTACTAGATACTTCCTATTCTGTAGACGATATCAATTCGGATAATGGAACAGAAGACTTGGGTGACCACTTTGAAGTTAAATTTATTATAAATGAAGGTCACACTGAATGGGAAGATGGTTGGTGGGATAACGATGATTACCAAGTAGTTTATGAAAAAACACTAGCTCAGCTTTCTAACATGTCTCTTGATGATTTAGCTACTGAATTAGAAGATGGTTGGTGGGGTGACTATGAAAAGGATGGAATTCCAGCTGGAGATCACGATCATTTAACAGTAATGATTGAATTCGTTGATAATGGTGAAGATCAAAACATTTTCCAAGGTGATTCTTTAGAATTGACTTGGGAATTCACAGCTAAACAAGAAGAAGGAGAAGCTAGATAAAGAAATTATGTGGAGAGGGATAACTTCTCTCTCCCTCCTTTTTATACATAAACATTTAAGTCTATGTATAAAAAGGAGCATATCATATAGTTACTAAAAGCTCTCGAGGAGGATAGTCTATGAAATTCATGTCATATTTCCCTTTTTCTCGAAAACACTTAATTTTAATCATACTTATTTTATTTCTTTTCATGTCTATGTTGTCTTATGTGGTATTGGCAACTGAATCTAAATTTTTTGATAAATCAGAAGATTCATTTACAATCCAAGCAGGCACATGGTGGGATGGTAGCGATCTTTCTTATATTCAAGACCCTGAACAAGATACAAACGCCTGCCCTACTTTATTTATTTCTTTTCACCTTGAGAACGGTGGTTTTACCATGTTAGACACAACAACGTATCAACTCTATTATTCAGCTGAAGGTGATCCTTTAGAAGGAGAAATAGTAAAAGAAGGTACCTTACCCATCATCTCCGAGAATGAGACCTATACCTTAGATGTTGAGGTCGATTCAGAAGGGATATATCAATTAAAAGTAGATCAACGTCCAATGTATCTGGATGATGAAGAAAAGCCACATTCCATTTGGAGTGAGCATATTACTGTTATTTGTATAGAAGAGGAAGAAGAAATGGAAACAGAAGAAATAGAATCGGAAGAAAATAATAAGCAATCTGAGCCTCAAGAAAAAGAGGTAATCATTGAAAAAGAAGAAATCATAGAAGAAGAAAAAGAGCCTTCAGTTAATGAAAAAGAAGAAGTAGAAATAGAAGATGAACAACAAAACGAGAAAAACGATGAAAAACCAAAAGAAGCACCTATCAAAGAAGAAGATAAACAAGTTAAAGAAGAGACCACAGAATCAGAAAGTACTGAGAAAGACAAGAAACAAACAGATAAAGAAGGTGAACAAGATGGAGTCACGAACCCAGAAGGAACAGAACAACAAGAAGCAGATATCGAAAAGAATAAGGAAAGTGATCAGTAGTACGATTACAACTCTGCTGTTCCTTATTTTAATCACAGTCTCGACATTAGTAATTATGACCCGACTCGGTGATGGTGAACCTGAACTTTTTGGTAAGCAGTTAAAAGTTGTCTTGTCAGGATCTATGGAACCAACTTTTCAAACGGGATCGATAATAGCTGTAGATGAATACTCAGATAATACCACTTTAAAAAATGGTGATGTCATTACTTTCGTAAATGAAGATGAGGTACTTGTCACCCATAGAATTATCGATATTGTGGAGAGCGGTGAACACACGCTTTATGAAACAAAAGGTGACAATAACAATGCTGCAGATAATGAATTAGTACAACAGGAAAACGTTGTGGCAGTTTATACAGGATTTACAATTCCACTTGTAGGCTACGCTGTCGATTATATTCAAACTCCAATTGGAAGTGCGTTATTGTTGATTATCCCAGGACTTATGTTAGTTGGATACGGAATCGTTACTGTATGGCAAATCATTATCGACTTAGATCGAAAATCAAAAAAAATAACCGAAGAAAACTAAAGCTAATAGTTGCTAATAGCTGATTAAAAGGTAGGTGGTTTTATTGAAGCAGATACTTACATTCTTCACTCTTTTATCGATCGTCTTTCTTTTTATGGGTTCCCCTGTTCAGGGTAGTCAACAAAATATTATCGATATATCTGGTACTATTTCAGAATCGAATCAATTATTTGATTTAGAAAATATTAAACCTGGAGATTGGGCAGATCGAGAATTGATTATTTCAAACAAACGAAATAATGACATTACGTATGATATTGAAATAGCTTATGAAGATGGTTCAAAAATGTTTTATGATGCGCTTTTTTTAGAAATAAAGTCTGCGGGTAATCAACTTTATTACGATAAATTAGCTAATTTTACTACTATCAAAGATCTTACCTTAGCTGCAAATGAAGAGGAAATACTTGAGATGCAATTGACCTTCCCACCAGAATCCGGAAATGAATTCCAAGGACTAACAACTAAAGCAACGATAACAATTATTTCTCAAGATGATATTGACGAAGAATCTTCTACGTTCACGATTTCAACTGACAGTCAATCAATGGATAATGACTCTTTTCTACCAGCAACAGCAACATTTGCTTTTAACTTTCTAATAATAGGATTAGCTCTATTACTAGTAGGAAGTATTATTTACCTTATCATTAAAAAGAAAAAAATTGCATAAATTTGTCTTACTTGTACTCTCTTATTACTGCAAAACAGGAGTTTTCATTACTCCTGTTTTTGGCTGTTCTGTGGCATTTTATTCTTAGGTATTTTTTCATCTGATTTTATGGATTTCGATTTTTCATTGTTCTTTTGAACTTTCTTAGATCCGTTGTTTTTATTTCGATTATTTTCATCAATTTTACCATTTTTAGGTGATTGTGTTTTTTCATTCACTTGTTTTTTATTTGTTTCTGGTTTAGAGGATTTATCCTTCAAATTTGCATTCTCCTGCACAGCAGCTTTCTTTTCATCCATTTTTTCTTCCGCAGGTTTTTTATTCGTGTTTTCTGGCTTTGGCGTCAATGTTTTGTTCTGCTTTTGCTTTTGATTATTAGACGGTGCTATTTTGTCATTTTGCTTCACATTTTTTTCTATCTTTGCTTCAGTATTTTTTTTTTCTTTTTTACTACTCTTATCACTGTTTCTTGGTTTTGGAGGCGGTACTTCATTCGTATCTTTTGAATTGCTGTTCTTTGGTTTGTTTAGTTTCGCCATTTCCCGTATTTCTTTAATAGATTTACCTTTAACCTCTTCTATATCAATTTCCATGTCATTTTTAGTGATGTCTTGATAGGCGCGATAGACATTAACAGAAAGATCAGATTTAGTAGCCTCTTCATAGTATTGTTGATTTTCTACATGTAAATCTAATTTCGCAGTAACTTTTTCTTCTGCTAAAGATAATCGGAATGCATTTTCAACAGTTACTAATTGAGACTCAGACTGTTTATCTTCAGAGTTTAATTCAATTAGGGTACTACTAATGATCGTTGCGTCGTTTTCTGAAAGATAGTTTTCTTTTTTCAATATTTTTAATAAATTAGAAATGACAGAATCTATATTTTTATCGTTAACATTCAACTGTTCAATGATATCTTTGGCCTCTCCGTTTAGTCCTTGAACATCTAATACATGAAGGTTCTGATCTAATGATATTTCCATACTAGGATTAATATCGACAGCTAGAACATATGCCTGTTGGTTGCTAGGTTGAGAAAAGGGGAAATTACCAAGTAAAAATAGGAGTAGTGCCACGAACGATAAAACAGGAACAACTATTTTACTTTTGGCGAAGATAGATCGATTAATAGTTTTGACTCGGTATGCCTTATACTCACCAATCACCGGAAAATCATTTTTTTCGCGTGGGACATTACGAAAAGTGCCATCTTCACAAAACAATACAATCGTATCCTCTTGTATTTCCATCACTGTTCCTTTTATTTTTTGATAGACCATTTTTCACTCTTCCTTTCCCCACTGACATATGCTTGTAAATTCTCCCACTCTGGATGTAATAAGATGAGAATGACTGCAATTAAATACTTTCTATATTTTTCGACAGCTTTTATTCGATAGTTCGTCCTGCTGGTAAAGTCTTTCATCGGAAAATGCTTTTTTTGAAATAATTGCACAATTAAATCAGATTGCTCTATAAATTCTTCTGCCATCTGTTGCGCTTTTTTTCTTGATCTTTTTTGCTTAGGGCAAGACGATTCTAAATCTGCAAATCGAATATAAAATAGTGACAGTTCCTGATTGAATGCACTAATTTCTTCAGCCATATTACTAACCTTTTGTTGATGAAGATATTGGTCAATGGATTCCTTTATCTCGGGTTCGAATCCTTCTCCCCCACTATCTATAACGTTGTGATACTTGTTTTCTTTTCGAAAAAAATCTATCAATTCTCGATGTATAAGTAAATATACATAATTGAGAAAAGTTCGTCGTTTAGCAGGATTATATGTATCAATTGCTCGATTAAACGCTATTAAACCAATACTTGCTTCATCATCTTTCCACGTTTTAAATTGTTTACACACTTTGCCAACCACACTCAATATATATGGCTGATAATACCGAATAAGTTGTTCACGTAAAATTTCATTTCCTTTTTGAACTTCTGCAATGGATTTGTCGATGTCTTCTGGATTCATATGCCCTCTCCCTTATCCACTCTCTAATGAGCGCTTAAAAAAAGAAAGCTTTATCCTTTCAAAAAAATAATTATATTGAAGGATAAAGCATTGCTATATTTAATGTACGCGATAAGTAAAAAAGGGTAAAGATATTTAGCGAAATTCGTCGAAAAAACCACCTTGTTTTATCTGGTTGTCATAGTTCCACTGATTGAAGTCTCACTTTATCTTTGGTGACCCTTTTATTGATTATTTCCTTTTCCGTTTGCTTTGTCTTTTTTCTTCTCTTCTTTTTCAATCGCTTTAGCGGCTTTTTTGTCTGCTTTCTCTTGTGCTTTCTCAAGCTTTTCTTGCGCTTTTTCTATCTTTTTCTCAGCTTTTTCTTCTGCCTTTTTACGTTTTTCTTCTGCTTTCTCTTTAGCTTTCGCGGCTTTTTCCTGTGCCTTTTGTATTTTGTTTTCTTCTTTCACAGTTGATTTATCAGTTTCTGTCGGTTCATCTGTTTCATCTGTTTCCTCAGTTTCTTCATTTTCTTCTGTTGCATTTTCTGTATCTTGTTCTGGCAAGCTTACTTGTTCAACTTGTTCTTCCTCATTTTCTTTATTATCTTCTTGTTCCTCTTCCTCTACTTCTTCTTTACCTTTAGCACGCAGATAATTTTCTTCCGCTCGTTTTTGATTTTCTAACGCTTTAGCAATTCCGGCTTTTGCTTGCTCAGGTAAATCTTCACGCTCTAGTAATGCTTGTAGCTTAATCGTTCGCTGCTTAGCATTTTCTCTGAATTCCTCTTCGACTTGTTCATTATCATCTTGATCTTCTGTTGATTCTTCTTGATCTTCTTCGACATTTTCATCGTTTTCGCCTGTTTCTTCTTCAGGCATTTCAACTTCCTCTACGTCTTCCTCTTGGGATTCTTCGCCGTCCTCTATCACATCTTGGCTGTCCTCATTTCCTTCTAACTCACTCTCCAAACGATCTAAATATTCTTGATATTCTTCAAGCAATTTCTCCGCTTCTTCTACATCGCCTGCTTCTACTAATGCCTCGAATTCACTTAAGCGATCATCTGCAAACTCATCTAACAAACGAGCTCGTTCTATTTGATCTTCTGTGAATCCTAATTCAGTTTCTTCAATTAAAATCGAAGTATCATAAAAATCATCCTCAGGTGCTAGGCTTGTTTGTTCTGTATCCTCATTTGCGTAAACGGTGCTGCCTACAAAGAAGAAACTAAGTGTTGTGAGTGTTAACCATTTTTTCATTTTCATTTCATCATTCCTCCATTAGAATAATTCTATTTTTTCGTTAAATGATTGAATCTTTTCTTTATCATAATCTTGTTCAGGGGTCATAAATATCAATACTACTTTAAAATCAGATCCTTGATGAATATAGATATCACCAAAAATATTTTCATTTCGATTGGTTTCAAGCCTTACATAATTCTCTTTTTCTTTTACTATTGTTGCATTTTTTGAAAAAGAGGAAAGGAATTTGCTTTTTAATTGATCATTTGATTGTTCGTTATTTGTAGTGGTAATAATTACTTTTGTATTATCATTGATAAATGATACATTTTGTTCTTTTTCTGTAACTGTCTCTTCTTCTATTGTCCAACCATTGATAGCTTCCACCTGATATAACTGATTTTGATAAAGTGGGGCTTTTTTTTCAGCATGAGCCGTTTCATCTCCATTGCTATCAATAGTATCCGCCTGACCACATGCAATTAACAAAAGAAGAGATAGAGCTATAAATACTTGTTTCAACGCTTCACCTCCATCTATTAGATTTTTGATTGATAGCATTACTTAGCTATTCAAGTTTTTAATTTTCCCATTGCAATTATCTATACGAATCAAATAATTCAAAAAAAGGGGGGAAGTTAAATATTTTTTTAAATTAATGCAATTTTTGTAGAAATAACGAAATTAATGATGTAAAATATTAGGTACAACTAATTAGTTTGATCAATAGATTAAATGATTGTTAGTCATATAGTTGCGTTTGTTTTAGGGGGTTGTTTATGTCTATTGCAAAAATTAACGATTTAATTGATAATGAAAAATTTGAACATTATTTTCAAGCGTTATACGATCTGCACACACTATCACCAATTGGATATGAGGCATTATTACGAACCAAATTATTTACAAATCCAGAAATACTATTTGAAAAGGCTAGTCACACTGATCGCTTTTTTGAACTAGAGATACGTTCAATTAAGAAAGCGCTTTATTCTTATGATTCTATATTGTCTAGTCCGTCTGATAACAAAAAACTACTTTTAAATGTATTTCCGACTAATTTAGTACATAAAGATTTTTCTAGCATATTATTTCAAACATTACAAAATACAAAAATTAGTCCTGACCAAGTTATTATTGAAATAAATGAATCAGAAGTCATTCAGAATGTTGATTTTTTTATTGATAGTGTGGAAGAATTAAAAAGCGAAGGCTACTTAATTGCGATCGATGACGTAGGAAAGGGTGTCTCTTCTTTACAAGCGATCGTTGAATTACAACCAGACTATGTAAAAATGGATCGTTATTTTGCAAAACATTTAGCCCAATCAAGTCGAAAGCAAGAAATGGTGCGATCAATTGTTACCTATTGTCTTAATACTGATACAAAATTTGTACTAGAGGGAATTGAAATTCCAGAAGATTTAGAAATAGCAAAAAAAATAGGCGTTTCCATTGTACAAGGCTTTTTATTAGCCAGACCTGAACCCCTTGAAGTGATAAAAAAATACGAAAATGATCATCGAATGACCGGGAATTAATTATTAATATATAGATTCGAAATTTAATTCGATGTATTTACAAATACAATTCAGATTGAAAAAGGGGCAGTTCACATGCCCCTTTTTATCTACTTCAATAACTTTCTTCTCTTTATCAATATAGTGATAGCTAAACCTAGAATTAATAATAGTATTCCAGCTAGAATAACATTAAAATTATTGGTAGCCGTATTTGGAAGCTTTTGATTTGATTCAGTTGCTGTCGAATCTGATTCCTCTTGCATTTCGCCATCATTGTTTGAGCTTTGACCCTTCTCTTTTTGCTTATCATCATCCTTGTTACCATTAGGCGGAGTTGTTGGATTATCTTGATCCTCAATTGGTTTCTCTTCTTGTTCTTCATCTTCCTTTTCTTTATCCGGCTCTGTATCATTTACAGTATATTCAAATTTACCTAACTCTTTGTTGGAATCTAATATAGAAGCAAAAACGGTTAACGTATAACCCTTTTCTTCATCAACATCTAATGCACTAATCTTATCAGAATCTGACAACGCATTAGTTATATGAATCTCTTGATCTAATTCAATATTCGTTGAACCTGATATTTCTGTATATTCAACGTGATTAAATACAATTTTTCCGTCTTGTTCGATTTGATAGGTTATCGGAATTTCCATATCTGGATTTGTATTTAATGTATATTTAGAATCTGGAATGACATTCAGCCATTGGTCAAATGAATCTAAAAACTCTAGATTTGTTGAGATAGCAAGAATATCTTTTGTCATTGTTGCTTCTATTTCCCCCGTAAAATGATCCGTAATAGTGCCATTTGTTGTATACATGCTATCACTAACGTAACTAAAAGCATCAATTACAAAAGGTGTATAAAAAGCACTATTGTGTTCACCATTTTCAATAAAGAACTTGTGATCCACTCCACTTGCACGAAGTTGCTGGTCTAGTCGAATATTCGGGGTTCCAAAACCATAGACATCTCTGTTACCAGAAATGAAATAATGACTGAAGTTTTGTAGATATTCAGCACTCACCTCAGATGCTATCGCATTAGGACTATTTTCACCACCATAGCTAAATGCACCAAAAAAGCTAATAATAGACGAAAAGTAATTCGGATTTCTTAAACCAATTCCATATGCTCCTTGTCCCCCCATCGAGGCACCTGCCGTTCCATTATAGCGGGCGTCAGCTATTGTACGATAATTAACGTTAACAAATGGAACTAAATCTTCTGTTACCATTCGCTCCCAGTCACCTCTCCACCAGCTTAAACCATCACTGTCAGGAATAACTACGATCATATCTTGGATATCCCCACTCGACATACCAGCTTCTAAAAGTTTATCAATACCATCAATTTCATATGATTTACTCGTACTACTAAACTGATGTAACAAATAAACAACAGGATACCTTTTATCTGAAGTAAAATATCCATCCGGTAAATAAATACGATAATTCATATCAATAGGTCCATCTACTTCCTTTGCGCTTGCAGCATATTCCGATGAATATTGATCTAAATAGAAGCGTTCATGATCCCCATACAAACTAATTTTATCATCTTCGATCAGATAGTATTGATTAACAGGTTCTGTAATAGTCTCACCATTTGCGGTAGTAATTGTTCTATCTGCTTTATACAAATACATATCTTGATAGAGATAAACATTTCTTGATTGATCTGAAATACTTACCTCACCATCACCAGCTAGATATTCTTTTACTTTTTCTAGTAATCTATTTTTATCATAACCAGCTTGAAAATAATTAGGTGCAATGGTTGCCGCATAAGTGGTTAAATCCTTTGTTTCCAGTGCCTTATTCTGCTGATCTACGAATGAATTAATTCTCTCTGTAGTAGAACTATCCGCCAGTTCGGAAGGTAAACCAATGACTTTGTTATAAGCAGCTGGTGAGTATATTCCGATCGGTCCTTCATACCAACCACCAGCACCGTTAGAATTAACCATTCGTACAGCTATTGTATTCGTGCCACCATAATTTAAAACAGTGGAATCAAGATCATAAACGCGATCCACGTCCCATGGATTACTATTATCATAATTCCCACCCGGTTCAGGGATGCCGGTTGAGCCAATTCGACTTCCATTTATATAGACTTCATCAGCTTCATCAAACTTACCTAATGCTAATACCAAATCTTCATTTGCAAAATCGGTTGGTATATCAAATTCACGTACATACCAAGCATATCCAGTCCAGTTTGGATTTTCACCTAAACTTTCATCAAAGTCTGCTGGCCACCAGTCAAGGCCAGGTTGCACTGTGCCCCAAGAGCTCCAGACATCCTTAGTAACATTGTCAATATTGTCAAGTGATACATTAGAACTGTTAGAATACTCTTTATATGCATTGAATTTCCAATCACCCATAAGGTCGATTAACTGCTCATCAGGCGCAGAACCTGTATCTTGAATACGAACTAATGCTTCTTTGCCTATTTCCATTTCAAACCCAAGTATGTTTGCAGTCACTTGAACATTAGAACTTTTACCGTTCACCATATTCGGAATTGAAAAAGCACCTTCCAAACGTTCTGGATCAGTAACCTCAACTGTATCGGCAGAAGTATAAAATATTTCTTGATTATCCGGATCAATTAGCGTAACTTCAATATCCATATCTAATGTATCTACGGATAGGTCATTAAAATAGTCATGAATCTCCAGATCATAACCAACATCGATATTTTCAACAGAGCTTGCTGCTACTTGTGGTGATAACGATATACTTCCACTAACGAGGTCACCATAAAATTGTTTACTAAAACGGTTGATCACACGATGAATGGACTCTTTTAAATATGTTTCGTTATAAGATCCGAAACGCGCTGTATATTCATGGTATTGATATGGTGCCATTTGAAACCAATCAATAAATAATGAGCCTATATCATTTGTCGATTCTGACTTGTACGTTGATTCGTCTTCCGTAGGACTGTCAAGGTACGTATAATAGTTATATATATTTTCTGATCCTATCTCGTTGATAATGTCATATACATTCCCATACTTTTGTTGAAATGGATGATCGGAACTATTAAAATCCCCACGAATACTGCCTATATTTTTAATCGAATCAGGTTCATTCATAATCGAATCTTCATCAGTCATACTGTAGACGTAAGCCATGTAGCCACCTAAGCCTACTCCAAGAATGGCACGTTGATCCACTTTTGCTATCGTATTATAAGTATTGTCCACATCCTCAATGATAGTGTCTAATCCCTTTCGAAAATCCTGATTATTATTAAAATGTGGTAGAACTAGAATCATATCGCCAGCATTATTTGTTGCCATTTCTTCTTTAATCATCGAAATCATTTTATCACTATATGAAGATTGTCCGTCCTCTGGCATTAAGTAAAGTACAGGATAGGATTGCTCACTTTCTTCCTTATAATTGGAAGGTAATATAAGTTTATAGGATAAATCATCATCTAGCTGAATATCTATTTCTTTGTTATCTGCTTTCAACGTTTGGAAAAACGGTACATTCATTAAAATAAGAGTACTGATTAAAGTAAATAAAATTATTTTTCCTTTCATGGATAAACCTCCTTGTGATAATAGAGCATGTATAATTCTAGTAAAAATACACTTTCAGATATACTATTACCTTTTGTAAAATCACAAAAGTATCCGTTTACATTTTGGTTTTTGATAATATTCTTTTATCATCATATTTAAAAGTTGGAAATCATAGATGTGTAGTCGATAAAATCGAATGTTAATCGAGGCGATGATAGGTGTAAAACATGAGATGAATTTCAAAACTATAATGAAAAGGTACATATAGCGCATAATAGTATTTAGCTATTGTATATGTATGGTACAGGATATTAAAAGTTTCACCTCCTTCTGTCTAAGCGTTATCTGAAAGCGTGTACATAGTATATCAAACTAAAATTATTTAATTATGGAATAAATACAGAGGATTTTGGTATTTTTTTCACACCAGTTGAAGTTAATAAGAGGTATTATGTAATATATTTAGAATTCGAACTATTTTTAGGTGAATTGTTATAGAGTGATTGTCATAACCTAAAAACTGATGACAATTTTTCACAAAAAATCAGCCAGCGTCTAAAACGCTCACTGATGGCAACCTTACTTTAAATATTTTTCTATTTCTTGTAATGAGTTACATTCATATACATTTTCAATTATACTTTCTAAAGTGGAAATCTCTTGTTTTTTCAATCTATACAACATATCATCTGGCATCGGGGCTACATATTTTTCGATTAACCTCACCGCTGTGTTTAAAAGGGCATCAGTCGCACCTTCTATTTTTTCAGTTCGTATTCCTTCTTTCTTACCTACTTTTTTTCAGACCTGAACCCCTTCAAGTGATAAAAAAATACGAAAATGATCATCGAATGACCGGTAATTAATATTCAATAATAGGAGCTAAACGATTTGATTCTACTTCATTAAGAAGAATTCGGCATTTTCCTTAGCTATTGGCGAGTGCCGGAACTTTCTTATACTTTGTAGATTCAAAATTTTTACTTTGTCGAATTACTCAAGCGCTGAATTATTATGCTATCTTATCGTAGAAAAAGAAAAGCCATAAGATACTTAAGATTTTTTTATTGTTAATCACTTAAAAAGTGAAACAGCTGCTCCGTCCCCATGTTGCATGCAAAAGTTGATTAAATCCTCGATAATAGGTATAGTTATAGTTTAATATATAATGTTGAATAACTAGTATAAGTTAGAGGGGCAGGGATAGAGAATGTTAATTGTTGCTTTAGTTTTATCACTCTTAATGTTTTTCTTCCTTTTTCATTTTAGAAAAATAGCTAGGAAAAATATCTTTCGGCACATGGCAATTATGTATATGATTTTGTTTGGCTTTTTAAGTATTGGAATTGGTAGTTATTATGTTTATAATGCTAATTTACCGACACTTTTTAATGCTATATTTCAAGATAAACAAGTACAACTACATACCTCTAAAAAAAGTAAGTTAATCAATAAATCAAATATATCTTATCAAATAGAAGCTCCCGTGATAAAACAATTCCCTGAACTTCCAAGAGGTTGTGAAGTGACATCCTTATCAATGTTACTTCAATTTCATGACATTGAGGTTAATAAAATGGAGACGGCTGAAAAAATAAAAAAAGACGAGACTTCATATACCAAGAAAAATGGAGTTATTCATTTTGGCGATCCAAATGTTGGTTTTGTAGGTGATATGTATAACATTAGCAATCCTGGATATGGTGTTTATCATAAACCACTTTATCAGTTAACAAAAGATTATGTAGGAGACAAAGCTCTCGATATTACGGGCAAACCATTTGATAGTGTAATAGAATTAGTTGCGCAAGGAAAACCAGTTGTTGTCATTACCAATATCACCTATAAGGCTTTGCCAGATACAAATTTCATTACTTGGCAAACACCAAATGGACCTTTAGATGTTACGATGAAATTACATGCCGTTCTTGTCACAGGTTTTGACTCTAAAAGTATCTATTTCAATGATCCATACGATGGCACACAAAAAAAAGCCCCTAGGCAAGAATTCGTGTCTGCCTGGGAGCAAATGGGTAATCAAGCTATTTCAATTAAATAAAGCTTTATTCTAGTTAAAGTTATTTAAACACAGTTCAGACAGAGATTAAAAATGATTTCAACTTACTGCCTGTTTAGTTTTAGAAATGAATTTTTCTGCATCAAATTTATTTTCTATATAAATTTGATGCCATAGCATAAACATTAATACTGTCCATAACTTACGACTATTGTCAGCCTTGCCGGCACAATGATCATCTAGAAGCTTTGTAATCACTTGTTTATCTAATATGTCACCTGTTTGACTTTCCTGAATTAATTGTTGGGCCCAGTCGTTTAATTCATTTTTTAACCAATGACGTATAGGGACAGGAAATCCTAATTTTTTACGATCTAAAACATGGTCTGGTACAACGCCTCTTGCAGCTAAACGTAATATATGTTTCGTTGTCCCTTCTGCAATCTTCATATTAACCGGTATTTGACGAGCCACGTCAAATACTTCTTTATCTAAAAAAGGAACTCTTAACTCTAATGAATGGGCCATGGTCATTCTATCAGCTTTTAACAGGATATCACCTCGTAACCATGTATGAACATCTATATATTGCATTTGATTCACAAGGTTCTCCTGCGCTACCGATTGATAAAGTGGAGCTGTTAACTGCTGATAAGCTATACTATCTTGATGAGTTTTTAATATAGTTTTCTTCTCTTTCTCTTCAAACATTTTTGCATTTCCAATATAGCGATCTTTTAATGGTGTCGTGCCCCGCTCTAAAAAACTTTTACCTTTTACCCCTTCAGGAATTACCTGTGCTACTTTAGCCAATAAGTTTTTAAATGATGTAGGTATAGAATGGAACATTTTTAAAGATTCTGGTTCACGATAAATAGTATATCCGCCAAATAACTCATCTGCTCCCTCACCTGATAATACTACTTTCACATGTTTTTTTGCTTCTCTTGCTACAAAATATAACGGTACACAAGCTGGGTCTGCTAATGGATCATCTAGATGCCACATTATTTTAGGGAGTTCTGCCACATACTCTTCAGGAGAAATTATATATGAATGATTTTCTACACCTAGTTTTTCAGCCGTTTCTTTAGCGACATCCACTTCTGAATAACCTTCTTGTTGGAAACCTACAGAGAAAGTTTTGATGTTTGGATTATATTCTTTCGCCATAGCAACGATCATTGTCGAATCAATTCCACCTGAAAGAAATGAACCAACCGGAACATCACTTCTCATATGTATACCAACAGAATCAAACATTACATCTTGAATTTTTCTAGTTAATTGATGTTTATCCTGTTGAACTGGATCAAATGTAGCATGGAAATAACAATGGAACTTAATTTCTGCATCAACTGGTTTGACAAAATAATGTCCAGGCTCAACTTTATTGATATTTTCATTCATTGATAATGGTTCGGGAACATATTGAAAACTCAAATAATGTTGTAGTGCTTCAGAATCAATTGTTTCACCAGTTTCAGATAGTAAGCTTTTTTTCTCTGAAGCAAAATACAAACCATCTTGTCCATCTTTGTAATATAGTGGTTTGATACCAAAACGATCTCTTGCGCCATATAACGTTTGATGTCTCTTATCCCAAATTAATATCGCGAACATACCTCTAAATTGTTCGAATGCTTCAACTCCAAATTCTTGAAACATCGCTATAACAACTTCTGTATCAGATTCTGTTGAAAATGTATATCCTTTTTCCTTTAATTTATCTTTTAATTCAATATAATTATACACTTCCCCATTAAATACCATCCAATATTGGTCATCATTATATGTAAATGGTTGATGTCCACTTTCGATATCAATAATACTAAGACGACGAAAACCAAAAAGTACATTGTAATCTTCGTAATAGCCTTCATCGTCTGGACCACGATGGGTAATTAATTGATTTCTTTCAATAAAACTTTTGCGAGCTTGTTCTCCTAACTCCTTATTTATTTCCGAATACTTCATCATACCAACAAAACCACACATGTTAAATTACCTCTTTCTTGTTTTCCCTAAAGAATAACTGATATTTTTACTTCTAATTCATTAATACTATTAAACATTTATCCTAGAGACTACATAAATCAGAAATTAAAGATCTGAAAGTAATAGTCACTTAGTACTAAATTCTACTATTTTTGCGATTATTTTTCAATAAAATTTCATGTTTTCCATAAATTAATATTTTGAAAAGTCATTAATACTGTGTGGATTCTGCCATCCGTTCTGAAGGTATTTGTTATCTCAGTATTTTTTTATTCACATAATGATCGTTTTGACGCAACCTGCAAGTTTATTGTTTATATTATTGTTTCTGAACAATCAATTTATTAAACGAGGTTCTGTGTAAAATCCTCTACAAATACTTTTCCTTCTAAAAATCATATAGAATATTGATAGCCAATCTCGATACAATGCTCTTTATCTTCTTTGTTACATTCTTTGGATAAGTGAAACACTTGCTCCGTCCCCCTGTTGCACCCTTTCTAATGCTTTTATATATAATGGTTGTTTGAAGTCTGGGAATAGTTCGTCTACAAAACATAGTTGGGACATGGCGGATTGCCACATTAGGAAATTGCTTATTCGTTTTTCTCCGCCAGTTCGGATCACAATGTCTGGATCTGGTAAATTTCTGGTATACAAATAGTTTTCTAACATCTTTTCGTCTAATTGATCTATTGAAATTTTGTTTTCCTTTACATCTTTAATAATCTGTATCGTTGCTTGCCTTATTTCATTCCTACCACTATAATTCAAGGCAAAATTAACGATTAGACCTGTGTTGTTCTTTGTTTCGTTCATTGCTTTGATTACGACATTTCTTGTTTTATTGGGCAGATTCTCAATATCTCCTGAAATAAGAATTTTAATATTTCGTTTCATAAACTCTGGTAACTTTTGATTGAAAAATTTCACCGGTAAACTCATTAAATAATTCACTTCCTCAGCAGGTCTCTTCCAATTCTCCGTAGAAAATGCATAGAGCGTCAAAATCCTAATTCCGATATCGGCACTGGCATCAATCAGTTCTTCCATCGTTTTGGAACCTGCATAATGACCTTCACTCCGACTCCTGCCATGAAGCTTTCCCCAACGACCATTTCCATCCATAATAATGGCGACATGTTCTGGAATTGTTTTCATATGCCTCTCCTTTACTATAATTCAAGTTCTCTCAGTCTTTCCACTACCTGCTGCTTTTTGAAATTAAATGACTGCCACGTATCTAAATCAAGAGTATCTATCCTTTCTTTTCGAAGCTGCAAGAGATTTCGTAACTCTGGATAATCAGGTTCCATTTCATATAATGTAATTAATCCATCAATCCCTGAATAGGATAGCGAATCAAAATAATAAATATCAATCTTCTCTGTTTCTTGATAGCGTTCCAGATTATTCTCGACAATCATTTCCTCTAAATCAATGGCATTTAAGCCAGTGTAAAAAATCAACGCTGTAATCATATAAAAATGGAACAGAGAGATTCCTTTTAGCCATACATGGATTAACGTATAAGCAAAGATGACAATAAGGAATAACATAAACGTGTGTGCAAAAATGCGATCGATCGTAAATCCATAAGCATCTTCATACATACTTAATCTCATATATGCCGAAGCTAGCATGACACCACTTGTCATAATTAAAAGGGTATACATGCTTTTCATAAAATAACCGCCAGACTTTCTTTGCACATTCACGAACTTCAAACATATTAACAACAACGACCAATTAATCATCGTTACAACTACAAGTTCAAAAAAACCTCTCCGTGCATACTCGGCATATGTGAAATCGCCTTGAATAGATTCTCCAAAGAAATATTTAAATTGTATAACTGCAAATAATAAGTAGATACTGTTTAACAGCACTAAGATTGTCCCGGCAATGACACCGTCCCAACTCAGCGGTTTATGAACATTCGTTGATCTGCCAAGTGGTATCACATACCTTTTTCTCAGCGTTTGGAATAATGAGAAAAATAATAGAGTGAACAAAATAACCGCAATCCCTCGGAATAACCATTCTAAGAAGTTCACATCCAAGATAAAACTTGGAACTTCCATGATCACATTGGCAAACTTAGCATCTGCTGATATCAAGAGACCGACAATGACGATCAGCAATGGTCCTCCAAGTAATAATCCAATTACAATTCGTTTTACTATCTGGGTAGTGGATTTATTCATTCGTCTGAATATCGTTCTTTTCAAAACAAATTTGACCCACCTTTTTCCATATCCAAACGTTTGTGTGAACTTTTGATGCCATTGCTTCACAAAGACAGTTGAAATCCAATCGATGTTATTAGGAGTTGTAATTAAAACTATGTGGGTAAACACCAACACAGGTATAACAAGAATATTTAAATCATAAAAAACCTGATTGTCATAAAACAAATAGGATGCTGCTAAAACCCAGATCATGACCATCAGTAACAATCCAATTCGACGATGGGAAAACTTCATTCCCAACCGGTAAAAAAGGAGTGTATAAAAAGCTGCAATAAAAAGGACATAACTTATCCCTATCACACCATGAAAAAAGCTAAGTTCTGCCAATACACCAAGCCCTAAACAAATGAATAAAAACAGGAAACTCTTTTGTCGTTGCTTCATTTCATCCACCACCATTTTAGTTAATCTATATACATAGTTATTCTATGCATATAGGCAAAAAAACACTTCAGTTTTTAAATTAAAAGCCCAGGTACTAGACCGAAGCTTTCCTTCCCCAGCGATATCCTATCCAGCTGATGGGAAACAATACTACAGTTAATAAAATACATACAATAATAAAAGGCCCATTTAAAAACGGTTGAAACCATTGATGCGGTATCAATTTAAATACAATTAAATACATTAAGACAATATTTGGAATAACTGCATATGTAAAGGTTTTACGAAGTATTTTTAGTCCGCCACTACCAAATTCTTTGCCAATCTCATATCCAAGCAAGCCCCAAAACGCTGTGTACACGATAATTAGGATAGATGGTACAGCTGTGAGTCTTTGCCACAAAACTTCGATCCATTCCACTTCGTATACATTATAGACAATGGTAAGAAAAATCCCGCCAAGAAAAATGAGAATATTTAATACAACAAACAATAATTGCATCTTTTTCGGTGTAACATTAGCCTCACCTTGCCAGATTGCTGCAATTTCTTCAGGTGTTCCTAGCCTTTTCACGATTTCTTCATAGGATTCTTTCACATCTTCTTCCTGCATAAGGTCATATACATGTGAACGATACTCGGCAATAATTTGCTGTTTTTCAGGATGTTTCCCAAGAGCTTGATCAAGCTCTTGAACAAACTGTTTATCAGCTCGCGTCACGATTCGTTTCTCCCAATGAGATTGTTCATAACTTGCACGTAACGATGCCATTCACTTGTTTTGGTTTCTAATATTTTCTTACCTTCATCTGTAATCCGGTAATATTTCCGAGCAGGACCTTTTTCTCGATTTTGCCAATAGCATTCAATGAATTCTTGCTTTTCAAGCTTATGAAGCGCAGGATATAATGTACCTTCTTTTAATTGCAAATGATGCTCACTGCGACGATCCATTTCCTTCACAAGTTCATAACCATACATGTCACGCTCGATTAATAACTGCAGGACAAGAAGCGATGTGCTTCCTTTTACTAATTCACGATCAAACATTTCCTCACCTACCTAGAATTATTAGGTAACTCCACTATATAGAATTTCGAGGTATATGTAAAGGGTTTTTCAAATAATTATTTTGTCACTTGAATATTTTTATAATTGTGTGTTAAAAAGGACCTCCTTTGTGGATGGCTTTGACATAATAATGATGTTAAAATATAAGTACATATAGTTATATGAGGAGTGCTCCTTATGAAAAATAACTTCGCACAGCAACCAAAATTAACATCATCTGATCGCGATGAAGTACTTACATATTTAAGGCACATTATTACTGATCAGTTGAAAGGAAAGACTTGTAACGTATATTTATTTGGTTCTTGGGCACGCAATGAAGAAAAGCGGACATCCGATATTGATATAGCGATAGAATCGAAAAACCAACTCTCTGAGCAGTGTTGGCTTGAATTAAGTGAACGTATAGAAGAGTCTTACCTTCCATATCGTGTAGATATCGTCAATTTATCAAATGCAAGTCAAGTCATTCAAGAAAAGGTTAAGAAAGAAGGTGTAATATGGAAAGGCTAAAGGAAAGAATGGAAATGGCTACAAGGGCTTTATCAGCTTTTTCATGAAATTCTCCACCATCATGAAGTGAATGATATTATTCGGGATGCAGCTATTCAACGCTTTGAATTCACCTTTGAAGCTAGTTGGAAAGCTGCGAAGCAATATTTATTTGATATCGAAGGTCTAGACATAGGATCTCCTAAAGGTGTAATCCGTAGTTCTCGCGAAGTTGGTTTGCTATCAGATGACGAAACAATTCTTGCTTTAAAGATGGTAGATCATCGTAATTTGACTGTATACACATATAATGAAGAACTTTCTATTGAAATCTTTCAGCAACTAACTAACTATCTCGACTTGATAGGAAAATGGTTAAAGCAGATAAAAGAACGATGTTAATTTCTAAAATAGCTTAGTCAATTTTTCTGCGTTTAAGTTACAACGTATTTTTACTTTCTATGGGTCCCCTTAGAACACGTCTGTACAGTATTATACTATACATGTTAATATAAAAATCACGTAAAAAACTATAACTACATTGTAAGGAGTAATATAATGGGAAAAAAATATACTGATGCTGATTGGGCAAATGCAAAAAAGCGCTGTCGGCTAAATCAAGCTGATATACAAATGGCAAAAGAACTGGGAATGACACCGAAAAGTTTAACAAAGAACATACCAGCAAAAAACGAATTATGGAAAGCACCTGTTAAAGAGTGGGTCAGAGATTTATATGAAGAAAAATTTGGCACTTTGATAGGGAATAAACAAAATCACAAAGAGAAGAAACGAAAGAAAAAATTTGAACCATATCACATAGATCCGGATGATTTACCCTTTTAACCAGGCGATTAATACGAAATTTGGTAGAAATCAACATTCGCCTAGAGCTATACAGTGCTTCATCTTAACTTCATCTAAGATAAAGCACCTTGTTGTCGCTAATTATCTGCTCACAAAAATTTTGAAGTTGAAGTGGTGCTCTTCTTCATACATATCTCAATGTTACAAATGTCCTTTTCATGACAATATCATCCTTTATTAACTATATAAAATAAAACAGTTGCTCCATTCCCGGATTGTCTTCATAGATTTAAAATCTTTTTTCCATATCTATCATTTTGTCTAGTAAAATATCAATGTATGTAATGGGATTTAAATCTAGTATCTTTTTTATATCACTTTTATTTTGATATGCAGGCAATAGATTTAAATCAGTATCATTATAATTATTATTCAAATATTGTACCTCTCTTAAGTTTTTACTATTCTTGATTGCTTTTTCCATTTTATCAAACAAAGTATCTTTATGCGTCCTATACCATTTCTTTGTCTTCTCATAATTAGGTATAGGAAGCATAGTGTTATTATCAGTAAACTTTTGAAAGTATTGATAATGTAAGACAATCCAATTCTCCCAGTGGCGGTTAGATAAATATATAGATATGTCGGCATCATTGCATATTTTTGAAATTTCTTTTATTCTTGCATCAGCACTTTTTTCATAATTGTTATAATCAATGTCACCATCAATAATTGCAGCAAAATGATCCAACTTAAATTGATCCTGATATTTCTTCTTTTTTGACATTTTGGCTTTCTTTTTCAATTCAGATAAAGATAAATTAGGATCTATATTAATATGCTTAAACTGCCGATTCAGTTCACTAAAATACCGTTGCTCAGAGTTTTGTTGATGTTGATTCGCTTCAATATATAAGTGGAACTTAGGATGTAATCTTTGCATTAATAAATCACCTTAGGTATAGCACCTATTCTTCCTTCTCGATAGATATTTCGCCAATTATGATTTTCATATGTTACTTCATCAAAGTCTGACAAACGGTAAACTTCTGACGCAAGTGAGTGGCGATCCTTGTCGATCAACCATATTTGTTCTTTAGCAAATAATTTAGATTCGAGAAAATCAGTATTATGTGTTGTGAATATCAATTGGGAAGTATGCCCTTTTCCTTGTTGCAAAAATAATTGAAGAATGTAACGTTGGATTAAAGGATGATAATGATTTTCCATTTCATCTGTTATATAAACACGATTATTCTCTATACAATCCATTAGTTGAATAAATTCAAATATAAATTTTATGGTACCTAGGGATTCTGAACCAAATTCTATATTAAAGTGGCCATCTTTTAGCTCCCTTACCGTTTTAATATTATAAACTCTGTCTGATTTTTTAGTCTCAATAAATTTCTTTTTTAAGTCTTTTGGCCAATGAGTATCATTCATAATATCTTCAATTAACAAATCCGTTACATCTTCAAACTCAAGATCAGTAATTGATATGTCAATATCATATAGAGCGTCAATTAATTGTTCTTTTAATTCCGGAGATTCTTGCAATTTTTTAACTAAGTATGATTCATCAATTGATTCTCTGCCAAAAACAAGATCATACGCTATAAATTCGTAGGCTACTTTTAATAATTGGTAAGCTAATGTATCTACTGTATTTTGATAATGTGTTTTATTAATGTCTTGATAAAGGACGGTTAATATAGATCTTGCTTCATTATTATTTTTATTTGTATCTTTAACAAGTTCATTTAATGCACGTTCGTATTCGTTAATCTGATCTTTTTCCCTCTCAAAAATAATTTGTTTAGCAGATAATGTTGTCTTTCTAACTAACTGATACGACAACTGCTCCTTCAATACTTTTCCATCAAAAATATCTAGTACATATTCAAAAAGATAGTTATCCTCGTCATATCGCTTTAAAAATTTGATATAAAAAGAAGTAGGCTTTCTTTCTTTTGTAAATTGAAAAGAAGCAATTGCATTTAAATCATTCGATGATTTCACTATTTCATGCAAGTATCTCATCGATGCAATTAAATTCGTTTTCCCTCCCGCATTTGAACCATAAATAGCTGCTGTGTTAAGCACATAACGGTTCTTTTTATCTACTGGGACCTTATACAATACGTTATCATTGAAGATATTTGATCTTCGATAATCAGAATCCATCTTGAAAATTTGACGATCTTTATATGACAAAAGATTTTCAACACCAAATTCAATTAACATGTATGAATCCTCCTCTCCATTAAAGTATAACTTTTTCAATAGTCGAAATCAATCTAAATAAGCAAAACTATTTTAGATTGAACATTAGATAGGATTAACGATTAATTCGTATATTATACATATGACATGATAACGGTGAGATTGCTCAAACATCTCAATTTCTCAGAATGTTCTCCACAAGTGAATTTTTGTCTTTTTGAGGAGTCTTACCCATTAGCCAAAAATGGTTTACAATAATCAATGATCACACAGAATTCTTATAAAATGTCTTCCAAACGTGAACAACTATATTATAATTTTATTAGCCCTGTCATCTTTTTTTCTTTAGAATATCATCAGTTAGCTCATCCATATAAGGATTGTAAAAGCTAATATTAATCATAATATACGATATGAAGCAACTAAACATGACATTTCATATCTTACCGTACCAACACCTCCACACTATTTGCAGAAAAACAAACAACTCCTAAATTAATTTAAATGTCCTCAATAAATGAACATTTGTCTTTTCGAAGGGTCTGACCCTCTATCCCAGTGGTCTGACCCGGAGAACATGTCTGTACAGAGCTATAATATCTATGTTAGTATAAAAAAATCATGTGAAAAATAATTCTGCATAGAAAGGAGTAATAGGATGGGTAAAAAATATACAGATGCTGATTGGGCAAATGCAAAAAAGCGCTGTCGACTAAATCAAGCTGATATTCAAATGGCTAAAGAACTGGGTATGACACCGAAAAGTTTAACAAAAAACATACCAGCAAAAAACGAATTATGGAAAGCACCTGTTAAAGAGTGGGTCAGAGATTTATATGAAGAAAAATTTGGCACTTTGATAGGGAATAAACAAAATCATAAAAAGAAAAAATCAAAACCGTATCCTATAGATCCTGATGACCTACCCTTTTAATCAGGAGATTTATACGAAATTTGGTAGAAATCCACATTCGGCATAGAGCTATACAGTACTTCATCTTAACGTCATCTAAGAAAAAGCACCTTATTGCTGATTTTCTGCTTGTAAAAATGAAACAGTTGCTCCGTCCCCCTGTTTCACTATCAAACGCCTGGACTTTGTAAATAATTCCGCAGTAACTCATCGGCTTCTTCTGCTATTTTTTTCTTTTCCGTTTCTGTTTTTTGTTTAGTGGACAGATGTTGTTTCTGCTTATGTTTTTCATACCAATCAGGTATTGGGGCAGACTTTTGTTCACGATTCCTTTGCTGAAACGTATACTGCTCTTCAAAATGCCGAACATCAGCCAATGTGCAAACTCCAGCATTTTTCCAATTACTTAAAATACTCTCAATAAATCTTACTCCTTTTGCTTCACGTTTAGCTGCTACTTGCATCGCAGAATATAACACATCATAACCAAATTCTTTGTACCATTGCTTCAATAATTCGATATTAAATGGAGACTCTGTCATCCCTTTTTGCAAATTGTTGCGATAAAAATCGATCAGTTCACTAAACCCCTGGTCTCTATTATCATAATTTAATTCTTTTTTGTCTTTCTTCTTTTCTGTCTTTAAAAATGTCTTTACGGACGGTTCAAGCTTTGTGGATATTGGGGTTTTATGATTATTGGCTTCGTGTTTTACGAAGTTGACTGTTCGTGTTTTACTTACTAATTTTGTTCGCTTTATTCGTAAATTACGAACCTTGATATTAGTGGGCTTTCGTAATTTACGAACTTTTTCCATCTTCGCAGTTGTCGTTTTTCGTTTAATATTGGTATGAATCAACTGCTTAAACGTCTTGGTTTGCCATTTAGAACATGGTGTGATTTGCCAATCACGATAATCTTTATTGATCGAAAATACCATCGAATTTTTGTTCCATTGTAGCACGCAACAATCGACTAATCGTTCCAATTCTTTACGAACATCTTGTGTATGTATACCAGCGAGTTCAAACATTTTTAAAGTTGGGATGAGACAGTCTTTTTGTCCTGTACCATATGACAGACGCCAAATAAAGAAAATAATATTCTGTTGCCTTTTGGTGAAATTTCGTCTGATGATCTCGTTCCATAAATCATTTGCAATACGGATGTAGCCCTTTTCGACTTGGGGATTGGCCATTTAGCTCACCTCATTTTTTTATTAAAAACTTATTTATCAGTATAAGAAAAAATAAAAAAAGTGCACAAACTCAAACTTGTTAATGGCCTTATGAAAATCCAAAAACTTGTAGAAGAAATCCGTTTTTCTTCCGTGAAAATCTTTTTTTTGGTTGATTAGAAAAAGTTAGAGCATTATTATGAAAAATTTCATTGATCCTATAGGCGAAGATTAAAATACTAAAAAAATAGAAGTGCATTTGCCTCTATTTTTAATGAACTACATAGGATTGGAATGCTTGATCTAAGTGATCACTCCATCTTTTAACACTTGGTAATAAAGTAAACTGTATAATCTCTTGAACTTTGCCGCGATTTTCTAATTCGTATTGATCGACGACTAGAGAGTTTTACATTCTTGTAGTAAACATCCATTCATATTTCAACCCTACTATTATTATCTGATGAATAATAGTAATTTCAACAAGATTAGATACACAGGAAAAGACGGGCGTGATTGCTAAGATCTTCATATAACCATTTTAGCGGTTGAGACTTTTTTTATTTTTCAATTCTTTGAGTCACTCCATCACTATAATTTTATACCTCCTTTATTCTTTCCTAACATAAAAAAATGGAACATCATTCGTCATACAATACGAAATTAAGTAGTAACACGTGATACTTGATATCTTATCACAACAACCGCTACACACTATTTGCAGAAAAACAAACAACACTCCTAAATAGATTCGAAGGTCCTCAATAAATGAACATTTGTCTTTTTAGGGTGTCTGATATCTATTTCAAAAATCAATCTAGGGTCTATTCGAACTATTAAAACTATCTTATAATAATAAGGTAGACATCATTAATTCCGAATAACATCAGGCACAATTCTCTATATCACAATACAGAAAAGGAAATGAAGGTATGTTTCAGTCATTTATAAACAATCTTAAAAGTAAATTAGCTAAAAAAAGTAAAAAAAGCCCACCAGAACGATCAAACAGTTTTGATGACAGTATAGAAAAGGAAATTGATAAACGAGTAGAGCAGGAAGTTGAAACAAGGTTAGAAAAAGAAGTACATAAAAGGTTAGAACAGTTAAAAGTCAAGCAGAAACAAGAGCAAAAGCAACATCAAGAAGTGGATAAAGTCTACCGTTCACAATTAAGGCAGGAGAAAATAAGCGCATATGACAATACTCAAGCTAATCTGAACAAGAACAAGAAACCACAAATAAGAAAGGCAGAAATAGAAAATGATGAACGATTACGTGCTCAAGAACAAACCTCGAGACGAGTCAAAGCGGAATTAGAGCGGAAAGAACAAATAAAGAATGGAAGTATAAAAGAGAAAAAGCTTGAACAAGAGCGACAATTAAAAGAACAGAAAATCGCGGAACAAAAGAAACAGCAAGAAAAACTCAAAAAGGAAAAAGAAGAACGTTTACTAGCTTTTAAACAGATGAAAGCACGAGAAGAGAAAGAATTAAGGCTAAAAAAACAAAAACTGGCCGAGGAAGAGAAAGCGCGTCAGGAAAAAAGAAAGCAAGAAAAAATAAAACAAGAAAAGCTAGAACAAGAACAAAAATTAAAAGAACAGAAAAAAGCAAAATTAATCGAGTTGGAAAAGCGAGAAAAAGAAAGAAAAAAAACAGAGGAAAAACTTAAAAAAGCACAAGAACTGGCAGAGTCTTTCAAACTTGAATTCGTTAATCAAAGTACTCCTTTGATGATTGCAGCAGAAAATAATGATGTAGAACGAGTGAGGGAACTGTTAACTTCTGGTGCAAATCCGAATGTATGTAACAGATATCTCGAAACTCCATTGATTTATGCACTAAAAAGCATCAAAAAAGGACCATTTCATGAAGTAGTAAAATTATTACTCGATCATGGTGCCAATCCACATATTAAATCAACTTTGGATGTTACAGCATTTATGTATGCCAAATCAAGAAATGATCAGAAGTCATTAGAATTGCTAAAAGCACACGATGTTGATGTAAATGAATATAAGAAACCAAAATCTGAACGGCGACCAATCAAGAAAAAATCAACACGTACAATCATCAATAAAGAGAGTCAGACAAAGGTTAACAGTAAAACAAACATGGCTGATGATACCTTAACAGCAAGAGATATTGACAGGTCTCATGAATTCGAAAAGCATTTATTCGATGCAATAAGAATGCAAATAAGAGCAGAAATTAATAGCTTAAAAGAAAATTTAAGAAGCAATGACCTTGGTGGTGCAGACGAATATACAAATGCTGTTTTAAGAGAACATCGATATAAGCAAATTGATCAATTAGAGAGACAATACACAAAGCCGTATTTTGGAAGAATCATTTATAGAAAAGGAAAACAAATTAAAAGTTTTTACATTGGTGAGCGTGGTTATGATGATTTGATTATATCATGGACAACACCTGCTGCCTCCCTCTTCTATCAAAAGAAATTAGGTAAGCAAAACCATCACACATTAGGTACAGTAAATGTTGAACTGATTCGTCAATTTGATCATGGTAAAATTTATGATCTAGCTGTAACAAAAAGCGGGTATTACGACCCTGTGCTGCATCAAAAGCTTGGGAAGCAATCCAGCCATCAGCTCGGGGAAATCATCGAGACGATACAGGCAGAACAGGATGCTATTTTGCGAACACCAAAGAATACACCAATCCTGCTACAAGGTTCGGCAGGAAGTGGCAAAACAACGATTGCATTACATCGTATTCCCTATTTATTATATCAGTATAAAGAAATCAAACCCGAACAAATCCTTTTTCTCGGACCTAATAAACTGTTTTTAAACTATGTGGAAGCTGTGTTGCCAAATATAGGAGTAGAAAATGCAGAACAAAATACATTGGATAATTGGATCATCGAAAGAATTGACCCGAAAAGTCACGGTTATTCCCTTACTGATTACAATGAAAATCTGAATATTATAGAGAAACTGGACACTGGTAAAAAGGCAGAAATAATAAAAAGATGCAACATAAAGGGTAGCATTCTATTTAAAAAAGCAATCAGCCATTATTTGACAGATTATATGAATTATTTTAGCAATGTTCCCGATTTCAGTTTCAGTTATAAAGACTTTTCTTTCAAAGTGCCACATACAGAAATAAAAGATTGGTTTCAGCGTGCATATCAATCTACTTTCTTCTACGGTCGGAAACAGAAAATTATCCAGCGCTTAGCGGAACAATTTAGTTCTTCGTTGACAAGACATAAATTCGATGAGGAAGACGAAAAACTGTGTAAAGAAAAATTCGAGGCTAGTATCCAGCAATTTGAGCAACAGCAGATGAAGTATATGGATATTTATCAGATCTATTTTCAGTTCATTTCAAATGAGAAGTTACTGAAATTTTATGCGAAAGATTGTTTTGCAGACTATGATACGCTAAATTTTTTCGTGCAATCTAGTAAATATATGTATACAGATAAAGAAATTGAGTATGATGATCTTGCTGGTTTATTCTCGATCTTCGCCAAACTACATGGGAAATATGGTGTTCCTGAGCATAAACAAAAAAATAAAAAAAATTCCTATACGACGAAACGGTACCAGTATTTAGTTATTGATGAGGTTCAGGATTATAATCCATTTCAAATCGAAATAATAAAAGACGTAACAGAAAAAGGATCGATGCTGTTAGTTGGTGATTTAGGACAAAGCATTCACCAGTACAGAGGGATATCAAGTTGGGATCAATTAAGACAATTGTTTAATGAGAACTTACTCTACCAAGAGCTTAGCACTAGTTATCGTTCTACAAATGAAATAACGGATTTTGCCAACAAGATTATTCAGCCATACAGTGATGGATTATATAAATTATCAAAACCTGTTGGCAGAAACGGCAGCAACCATTCCTTCGTATACTCTAATACGGAACAAATGAGATCGGACCTAAGTAAAACGATTAGTAAAATTCAGGAAAAGGGTAGCAGTAACATTGGTATTATTACAAAAAGCCGAACTGAAGCTACATCTATTTATAGTCAGCTCATCGAAATCGACGTTGGTGCGGAATTATTATTGGATCACAATAATAGATTTGAAGGTGGAATTGTTGTTTTACCAGTCTATCTAAGTAAAGGCCTCGAATTCGAAGCAGTAATCGTTACAAATGTTACGAAAGACCAATATAAAAATTCACATGAGGATAGGAAATTGCTCTATGTTGCCACAACAAGAGCTTTAAATGAACTATTTATCGTCACAGAGGATGGCAATATGTCAGAATTAATTGATTGATAGGAAGCCTCTTGTAAAATTGAGGATCCATGTAAAGGCAAGACTTAAGGCAATTTGGATTTTATTCAAATTGCCTTAATGATTTATAAAGTCATCAAGCTGATATATATTATCCATTTTCAGTTGTATCAACATTAGCTTTTTTAGAATTATTGCTGGAACTATCATAGAAAGAATAATAAAACTAACGTGATTGATAGATTTTATTCCAATATACAATTCGACAAAATCCAGTTAGTGACAAGCACTATACCAAAACGTGTCCCTGTTTCCCTTGATAGTCTTTCACACAGTCTCTTCCTGCGTCCTTAGCTTGATACATGGCTTTGTCTGCTTTCTGATAGATCTCTTCAAATTGTGCGGTTCGATTTACTTGAACAACTCCTACACTTACTGTTATTTCTTCTGTTATGGATATATCTATTTCTTTACTTTTCATTTTGAGCGCTTGTTGAAAAGCTTTAATTTGTTTTATCGCTAGCTTACTATCTGCTCTTAGTAAAACGCCTAATTCTTCTCAACCAAGTCGTGCTACTTCGGCATCTTTTTTGGGAAAGTGTTGACGCATTAAATGGGCTACTTTTTGAAGTACTTTATCACCTGCAAAATGTCCATATTGGTCATAGAAATGTTTAAAATAATCGATGTCTAATAGTAAAAAGCTATACTCCGATTCCTTGTCACGTTTATTATACCTATCAATAAATGCTCGCCGATTATATAATTTTGTTAACGGATCTTTTGTAGCCATTTCCTGTAATCGCTTCTCATACAGCGTCTTATCTGTTACATCCTTCCAGACAACAAGAAACAAATCATCTACACGGTTACCGAGTTTCGTCACATGGATGTCATAATACTTATTTGCACGGTGATAGGAGAACTTTGTCATTTGGTTGTTTTCTATTGCATCTATTAGTGGCTCGACCTCTTGAAAGACATGGTTTACAGGCTGATCGATTATTTCAACTGAATAATCTTCTATTTGAAATAATTGACGAAAAATTCTCATGACTAAAGCACCCTCCGAAGTTCTAACTAGACGATCCAATATTACCATAAAGTGATCATAATTATCCAAATTCTAATTCTAAAACACTAGATTTTTTCAAATAATTTTGCTTTAATCTTGAAAAAAATTAAAATGGATAACATGAACTCAGTACCAACTCTCTTTATTAATGAAACTGCACTATAGCAATATGAAAGAATTGAATACGAAATCATTTCAGAAATTGAATTTTTAAAAAACGCGGTTGCATATGTTAGTTAGCGATGAAATTTGCACCTTATATTTGCAGATAGAATAAATTGTGTTGGGTGGTGCCTTTTAGGAAGTGCAACCATTCATTACTAACTACTACAAGAGAACATTTGTCTTTTGGAAGGATCTGCCCCCTTAGTCAGAATGGAAGCATTTACGAGAATATGATGAAAATTAATAGGAAGATTACATAAGGCAAATATTAGCGAATTAAAATCTAGTCTTACTGTTTCTATCCAATAACTAGGTGCTAGAATTCGATTTGAAACTTATGTGAAATTTATAGATAATAATCACAGTTAGAGAATTTTATGATGAAGGTGAAAACATGTACAAACTGATTACTAATGCAGAAGTTACTCAACATAATTTATTCGACGATTTATTTTGGATGAAAATTCTTGATATGTCAAAGATAATGGCTAGTCCTATAGATAAATTTAAAGTGGGTTTTGGCTGGCAATTAAATGTGATTTTTTTAGTTGAAAATGACTTTATCTCATTAGAAGACTTTCACCACTTAAAAAAATGGTTTTATTCTGATTTGAAGGTTGGTGATAAGATTTCAGATAAAAGTTGGCTTGATTATAGTCAAAACCGTCATTATCTTGAGCAGTTATTAGATATCAACCTCAAAAATAAATGATCATAAGTTTATTAATACTTTACCGATCATAGCTATCGTTTTCTATTTAAGTATCTATGATCGGTAAAAAAGGAATTTTCTCCCCTATTTAAATACTAATTATTAAAATACGATTTCACATTATCTACTACAGTGCTAATCTCTTTTTCTGTTAAGTAAGGATGTATTGGTAATGATAGAACTGTATTGCATAATTCATTAGTTATTGTAAAGTTATCATCGTTATATTTCAAATATGAGAATGCTGTTTGTTTGTGCATTGGTTTATGGTAGTATACAAAACTCGGAATACCCATATTAAGTAGATGATTATGTAAACCATCGCGATCTGTTGTATGCTTCAATTTGATTGTATATTGAGCAAAACTTGAATAATAACCTTGTGGAATCTTGGGTACTTTTACTATTGATGCTAATTCATCATCATACATTTTAGCAACTTTATTTATATCTTCTAACTCATGCTCAACAAATGCTCTGTACTTCACAAGTAAAACAGCAGCCTGAATGGTATCTAGTCTAGAATTAAATCCAATTCTGATATTATCATACTTATTTTTACCCTTTCCGTGCATTTTTAACGAAGTTATGGTCTCTGCCAATCGATCATCACTAGTAAAAATTGCACCTCCATCACCATAAGCTCCTAATGGTTTTGCTGGAAAAAATGAAACTGTACCAGCATCACCAAAACTGCCTGCATTTTTATCTCCTATTTTTCCACCAAATCCTTGGGCACTATCTTCCAAAATTAATAAATTATGATGTTTTGCAATCTTTTTAATTTCTATATAGTTTGCAGGAAGTCCAAATAAATCAACTGGAATAATAACTTTTGGTGTTAATTTCCCCTCTTGTATTACTTTTGTAATGGACTTTTCTAATTTCACTGGGTCCATGTTAAAAGTGCCCTGATCAACATCTACAAAAATGGGAGTAGCACCAATTAAAGCTACCACTTCTGCGGTGGAAAAGAAAGTGAAATCTGGAACGAATACAGCGTCTCCTTCTTTAATTCCCCAAGCCATTAAAACTAATGACATTGCTTCTGTTCCGTTAGCACAAGTTATGCAATGTTTTACGCCTTGATATTTACTTAATTGTTCTTCTAATTCTTGCACTTCACTTCCACCGATAAAATGCCCTTTTTGTAGTACATTGTGTATGGATTCATCAATTTCACTTCTATATTTTTGATATTGTGCTTTTAATCCTCTAAATTCCATATTAATTAACTCCAATTGTATTTTATAACAGAAAATTAATTTACCCTTTCTAAAATTCCGTCAATTAAAGAATATTGCTTTGAACATTCCGTACAATTATACTGATTGTTCAATACATTTCCACACTCACAAACCCAGTTAATTTGTTCTGCAGGTACTCCTGCTACAAGGGCATAATCTGGTACATCTTTTGTTACTACTGCACCTGCAGCTACCATTGCCCAACTCCCTATAGTATTACCACAAACAATAGTGGCGTTTGCGCCAATGGAAGCTCCGTATTTCACTATGGTTCGCAGGTAATTTTCTCTCCCTTTTGGGAATTTACTTCTTGGTGTTAAATCATTAGTAAAAACCATAGAAGGACCGCAAAAAACATAATCTTCAAGTTCGACGCCTTCATACACAGAAACATTATTTTGTATTTTAACATTATTACCAATCTTTACTCTTGAAGAGATATTCACATTTTGTCCTAGGGTACAGTTAGTGCCTATTTGAACTTCAGCTTGAACATGACAAAAATGCCAGATTTTTGTACGCTCACCAATGCTAACGTTAGCATCAATATAACTACTTGGATGTACAATGGCCGTCATTGGTTCCAACCTACCTTTTTAAAATCGTTTGTACTCCCTCTCCGCATAGGTAAAGATATAGCCTTTCCTTTAGCGGCTGACTCATATATAGCTAAAACAAGTTCTAGTGCCCTTCTACCATCCACAGCCGATACATAAGGTTCTCTGTTATTGTTAATCGCATCGATTACATCTGCGTATAATGGAGTATGACCGAACCCATAAACATTTGGTGGGTTTTCTTTATAAGTGGCTTTTATCATTTCAGGATCATCATTAGAATCTGCAAAATTCCATTCTTCTATGATATTAACAGATTTTCCGCCAGCTTTTACAGTTCCTTTTTCACCAAATATATACAGTGTTTCTTCCAAGTTATTTGGATAAACGTTTGTCGTTCCTTCAATCATACCATAGCTACCATTTGAAAATTTTATTAATGCCATTCCTAAATCTTCTGCTTCTATATATGGATGTTTAAGATTATCTGTCATACCAATTACTTCTTCTATATCATTTCCCATCATCCAACGAAGCAGATCAATATTATGTATACATTGGTTCATTAAAGCTCCGCCATCTTGTTCCCATGTCCCTCTCCAAGGTGCTTGATTATAATATTCTTTTTCACGATTCCATCTAATATGAGCGGTTCCATGCAAAAGTCTGCCGAATCTTTCTTGTATTAATGCTTCCCTGATTTTTTGTAGAGACTTGTTAAAACGGTTTTGGTGGCAAGCACTTACTTTCAAGTTTTTTTCTTTCGCTTTATTTATAATATCATCTGCTTCCTCTAAAGAAAGTGTAATTGGTTTTTCGATAATTAAATGACAACCTCGATCCAAACAGTTAATAGCTATCTTCCCATGGTTACCACTTTCGGTGCAAATAGCGACTAGATCTGGCCTTTCATTTTCTATTAACTCAATATAATCAGTATATACGTTAACCTTACTAGTTAATTGATGTTTATCAATTTTCGCTTTGACTTTCTCTATATTCAAATCACAAAAACCTACAATATCCAATTCATTTTCTATAGCTGACGCAATATGATTATCTGCTATTCTACCGCAGCCAATGATAGCATATTTCAAAGTCATTACTGATCTCTCCTACAAAAGTTCTATGTTGCTACGTTTTACTTTATCCTTTAATACATTTTTCGTATCAAATATTACTTCGGCATTTTGGCAAACTAACTCATAATCTACGTTTGTATGAGCTGTTGTAATAATTACAATATCAGCATCATTTATGATTTTTTTTGTTAGAAGACTCTCTCCATATTTTATTTTATCCTTAAAGAGATATTTTTTTACGAAAGGATCGTAAAAATTTACTTCTGCACCTTCTTTTTCTAATTCGTTTATGACTTTGATTGCAGGACTTTCTCTAAAGTCATCGATATCTTGTTTATAAGCTACTCCTAATACCAATATTTTAGATCCGTTAATAGGTTTTTTTTGTTTATTTAATATTTTGCTTACTCTTTCAGCACAATATTCAGGCATTCTATCATTAATCATCATTGAAGATTCTATCATTGATGTATGAAATCCATATTCTCGAGCCTTCCAAGATAAATAATATGGATCTAGCGGTATGCAATGTCCCCCTAAACCTGGTCCAGGATAAAAGGCTTGGAAGCCATATGGTTTTGACTTTGCTGCTTCAATAACTTCCCAAATATTAATCTTCATTTTTTCACATAATATAGCTAATTCATTAATAAGACCTATATTAACATTCCGGTAAGTGTTTTCCAGAATCTTTTCCATTTCAGCAATAGCCGGGGAAGAAACTTTATGCACAGGAGCTTCTAGTATATTTTCATATAAAGTAGCAGCAACTTCAGTACATTTAGCTGTAACTCCTCCAACTACTTTTGGAGTGTTTTTCGTTTTATAGATTAAGTTACCTGGGTCCACCCTTTCCGGAGAAAACGCCAAGTAAAAGTCTTGCCCACACTTTAAACCTGATGACTCTAAAATTGGTTTGATAATTTCCTCGGTTGTACCTGGATAGGTTGTAGATTCTAATACAATTAACATATCTTTATGTAAATAAGGAACTAATTTTTCAACAGAACTTTTTACATAACTAATATCTGGCTGTTGATGTTCGTCAAGTGGAGTAGGTACACATATTGATACACAATCTGCTTGAGCTACTTCAGAAAAATCTGTCGTAGCTTTCAACAATCCTTCTGCTACTAAATTTGAAAGATCCTCGTTAACTACATCACCAATGTAATTCTTTCCTTGGTTTACCATGTTTACCTTTGAATTCTGTATGTCAAAGCCAATTGTTTGGTAACCCGCCTTTGCTTTTTCTACTGCGAGGGGCAGTCCTACATAGCCTAATCCGATTACGCCAAGCGTAGTTGATTTCTCTATGATACTTTGTATTGTTGTCATATAATATAGCCTTTCTAGTACATTAGTCAAATAAGAATATTTTATTCAAACTCATATCCATACAGATTCGCAAGTTCTATAAGAGAATATTGATTTATATCGACTAAAGAAGAAAATTCTTTAGTTACTATAAGTTTCTTTAAAATATTGAAGTCAATACTTGAATTTTGGAACTTTTTTATAGAGTTCTTACTAATTTTCGCCTTAGGATTATTATCCCAACTTTTTAGACCACTTTCTCGTTTAATATTTTTCGATTCATATCTGTCAGAATAAAAATAATCATTGTGAAATTTCGTATCAATAAATTCACAAATTTTTTCTAAGATAATATTAGGTGAATTGACTAAATCTTCATACCTTATTTCTAACACCCTATCATCATTGCGATATTTTTGGATGAAACTTACTGAAGATAGCCACCTTTCTGCCGAATTGGTAAAGGTATATCCTCTCTTCATTAATGATAGAATTACATCTCTCGGATCTCTTACTATATGAATCACTTTAACATTGTCTCCATTAAAATGATTCAAAAAATTCCCAACTGCCATTATATTTTCTGGAGTTTTTTCTACCCAGATTTTCTTGTTTGTCATATTTAAGATATGTTCTTTTATATGAAAGGTAAAGTCTATAAAAGTATTAGCTTGTAAGATCCAGTTTTTTAGATCTGAATAATTCATATTATAGGTTGAATAACTTGTTAGAATTTGTTTACCCGGTTGATTAGGAAAAGGACTATAAGGAAAATCAGGTAATGACTTATTCATAATAAAGTCAAAATTATCTCTAACTAGATTAAATTTTTCATACATTTTATTATTTGAAAAAATACTTAATTCCTCTCCGCATACCATTTCAGGATGCCTATTTAATAAATGACTTAATAAGGTACTACCTGACGATCCACAACAACAAATATTTACAATCATCTATGTTCCACCTCATCTAAAAATGTTGTTCTATTATAAGTTTGCTTAGTAGGTTTAAACAATGAGAGCAATTCAGAATCGTTAGTAAGTGATCCATCTAACAATAAGTTTTCATAATACTTCTTGGCATAAGTATAGAATTCCTTCATTTGACTGAATGATAAATTCTGCATTCTTTTACTTCTTTTATCTTCATCTTCATTAATAAAAAATGGCTGTAATTGATTTTCTAAAGTTTTTCTTTGTTCAATTCCCTCAATAAGAGCTAAAGATTTTTCATAATATAAAATAGCCTCTTCTTTTCTATCTAATAACAGTTGTATTTTTATTATGCTCTTATGTAAATCTGCTCTTTGATTATCAAGGAATAATCCGTAATCTATCAGTTTATATGCTCTTGAAAATTCTTTGTAATTTATTAGAATTTCAATAATTTCTAGAACTAATGGTGAATCTACTACATGTTGATAGATATGGTTATTTTTATCTAACTTATCTAACGTTATTATTATTTCGTTTATGTTATTTTCTTGGGTATTTTTGTTTAATTTATTAATGAAATATTTTATCTTTGGAGTAGCACTATTTAAAGATTTTTTTTTCCGATTTTTATGATTCAAAAGGCCTCACCTATTTCAAATTAATTACGTATATATTTCCTTAGTAACTCCTCAATCACTTATGTTATAAATTTACGAAATAAAAATAAACAACTACTTAGCTAATTATTAATTCTATCAGATATTTGATGGTTATGTTTTGTCATAATTAGCAATATGATTCATAACTTTTTAGTGTATCAGGCTTTACAATGAATTATTTTTTTGTAGAGTTACTTATTTTAAAATACTTAAGGTTGTTGAGAACCTTCCAAAGAAGTAATCTTATTTAGTATATCATCCTGCTCTTCATCTGATTCCGATTTAATTAATGCTTCTTCATACATTTCCATAGCTTCTTCATACATATTTTTTTCTATTAAACCCTTTGCTATATCCTGATATAACTTACCCAAATATATTTCCAAATATTTTGCAAATGGTTTATATACATCAACTGCTTTTTTATAATAAGAAATCGTAGTTTTTACATCACCTTTTTTAGCAGATTGTGCAGATAAATAAAGCAATATAAATAATTGATGTTCCATATCATCAACTACACTGTAATTAATTCGCAATCTATCCACTTGATAAAGCAAGTTAATATAATTTTCTCCACTAGCAATATATTGATTAAAGGCTTCAAATAAACGTTCATCTTTTAATTGCTTATTCTCTTCCTTATTCGCTTTTTCCTGTTCATGTAACAATATAGGATTCGAAATTGCACAGTAAACTCTATTTGTTTGGAAATCACTAGTTCGAATATTTGAAGTTGAGTACATATAATCATAAAAATATGAACTTAAGTCAGTACTCTTTTCAAAAGAATATAAAACTAAATGTTTTATATATCTTGAACTTGCTTTTTTTAATTCTTTCAATATTGGGAAGTTAACACTAATTGCTATTTCAAAGATCACATAGTAATTTTTACCTAAAGTAGTTATATCATAACTCTGAAAAAACTCTTTAATAAGGATTGATTGTACTCGTTCATCATCCATTGACCTTATATTATTTAACATACCATAGGAGGTTTCTTCGTCTGCGAATATTGCACTTATATCTCTTATAACTTTATCATCTTTATTATTTAAAACCTCTTCGACTAGATTTTCGATTTCGGTTGGATATTCAGTTTCATGGAAATGGACTATTAGATACTCTTTTAGAGCTGTATAATCTTCTGATTTCAAATACAATTCAATAGCGAGTTTATTTTTGGCTTTTGTATTATTAACAAGATGGATATATTCATTTGCAATTTTAAACTCATTAATTTCTATCGCCGTCATAATTAATTCTTTAATAACATTTAATTTATAATTTTCTTCAAAATAAATTACTTCAAGACTAGCATCATCAAAAATCGATAAATTTTCTCCAATTTCATAAAGTTTAAGATACCTTCTATAAGCGTGAATTGCTTCATGATACATTTTTATATTATATAAACCTTTAGATAGAATAAAAAATAAGTCAATATATTGATCATTAAATTGTAATCCCTCTTCAGAAATTTCAACCGCTTCATTGTAACACTTATTCAGTAATGCTAAATTCGCATACGTCAAGTAAATATATAGTTTAATTTGTTTATTTTCTTTCATTACTTTATAAGCCGTTCTGATTTGTTGTAAGGCTTCGATATGATCTCCATGCATTCCCAAAGACTTTGCTAATTGATATTGATAATATACATTATTAGGATCTTTTAAAATTTCTCTTTTTAATATAGTGGCAGTACGATTGAATTTATTATCCATCAGTTCTCTATCATCATTAATATAGCCATAATGATTAAAGTATATATTGGTATTGTATACAGGTCCATTAAAAATGGGTTGATTATGGATGGCACCATCGTATGATAAATTCCCATTTTTAAATATCCGGCAACTTGGAGTAATAATTGTCTTAGAGCCATCTTTATAAAGAATATTATTGGTTAATAACTGAATGGCGTTATAATTATCAATATCATTAGAATTTAATAGTTTAATGATTTTATCCAATTCAATAAATTCCTCATCAGCATCTATTATAAAAACCCATTTACCATTTGCAGCGGAAATTGAATAATTTCTAATTTCAGAAAAGTTATCTTGCCATTTTCGATAAAAGATTTTTTTAGTATATTTATTTGCAATTTCAATAGTGTTATCTATAGACCCGGTATCCACAATTATTAATTCAACATCACTTCTATCCAAAAGTGGGGTTATACTTTGTAAACAACGTGATAAATTACTTTCTTCATTTTTCACCATCATACAGATACTTATCAAGTAACTATTCTCTTTATGCATGGATAATATGCTCCTCCCAGTGTTGTAATAAAGGATAGAGTTCATATTCTATTATATTAGATACAAGTGAATAATTCTTATTTTCCATCTCATTTAGTATTAATTCCAATTTTTCATTTATTTCTTCTATTTCTATTTCTGTATAATTCTCTTCTATTATAGAAACGCCCTCAAGTAAAACATTTAAATCTTCAAATATAAATTGAAGCTTCTCATTTCCTTTTTCGAACTCCATTTTATTAAAATGCTCAATTGTTACATTGAATCTTTGCAATAAATTATTTAACATTTCTTTTATTGTAATTTCTAATTCTTTTTGCTCCATGGTATTTCATCCTTTTTTGTATAAGAAAAGCCGACCTCAGTCGGCTTTTCCATAATAATTCAATCAATTATCCTAGCAATTGTAGTACTGATTGTGGTTGTTGATTTGCTTGAGCTAACATAGACTGAGATGCTTGAGAAAGAATGTTTGCACGAGTCATCTCCATCATCTCTTTGGCCATATCGACGTCACGGATACGAGATTCCGCAGCTGATAGATTTTCTGATGAGTTATCTAAGTTGGCAATAGTATGTTCTAGTCTGTTTTGTACAGAACCTAAATTAGATCTTTCTGAAGAAACTTTCTCAATAGCATCGTTAATTGCTGTGATTGCAGCTGAAGCATTTTCATGAGAAGAAACATCTAGTGCTGCTTCTGCTTTAATATCATTAGTACCATTTGTTACACTATTTGCATCTGTATAACCTAATTGACCTGCGTTTCCAGTAATTCCTAGCGCTGAAGCTCTCATATCACTAATATTAAGATTAATTGATTGGCCTTCATTAGCACCAATTTGGAAGGTTGAAGTAAATCCTGAGCCTTGAGCACCTGCATCTACTACTTGTTCTACATTACTTAAGGTATTTGTCATCTTTAGTGTAGACAGAGGAGTTCCACCATTATCTGCAACAGAGAAATCTCGTCCACTCTCTGAAATAAACTGCACCTCATCATCTTTAGATAAAGAAGCAGTAATTTCACCATCTAATCCAGCGTCTTGAAGAGAAGCATTAAGGTCATTAATCAATTGAGCTCTTCCTGCATTAGTATCCTCATAATCTCCTTCTTTCAAATCCACCGTATAACTTGGATAGTTAGCATTACCAGTATCGGTTGTTCCAAGCTGGATAGTAAGCGATTCATTAGCTCCAATAGAAGCACTAGTTACAGCCGTTGTTCCAGCAATCCCTACCCGTTCCATGGTAGTTGGATCACCTTCTACTTCAGTACCATCAGCTATTTTTAAAGCTTCAACACCATCAGCACTTAAGCTGAAACTTATTGAACTAGAAGAACCTTCTGATTTTGATTCAATATTTAAAAATCCATTACTATCATATGATACATCTGCGAAATCAGATAACTTTTGTCCACCTGAAGTTACATTCTTTAAAGCTTCAATATTAGCACTACCAGAACCAGCTGCGAAGTCCAAACCTTGTAAATCAAAAGTTCGATTATCTATGGTTATTGTATTATCGCCCGCTGTAGTAGAAAGTGTTGTAGCCCCTGCTGAAGCTGTTCCCACAGCAGTTGCACTGGTAGCTTCAGTAATAGCATCACTATTACTTGAATCCATCCCACCATTAAGAACTTTCTGTGTATTAAATTCAGTAGTATTACCAATACGGTTAATCTCGCTAGTTAATTGGTTAATCTCTTTCTGAATTTCTTCACGATCCACATCTACGTTTGTATCGTTGGAAGCTTGTGTTGCAAGTTCACGCATACGTTGTAGAATATTATGTGTTTCGCTTAATGCACCTTCAGCAGTCTGAATCATAGAAATACCATCTTGTGAGTTACGGCTTGCTTGATCTAAACCTTTGATCTGAGCACGCATTTTTTCAGAAATCGCTAGACCTGCTGCATCATCACCAGCACGGTTAATACGAAGACCCGATGATAGTTTTTCCATAGAATTTTGTGTAGCGTTTTGATTGATTCCCATTTGGCGATAAGTATTCATCGCTGGAATATTAGTGTTAATAATCATAAGTATTGTTCCTCCTTGAGAATTGTAAGTTTCCACATCCTTGTGGTTGTATACTAATTAGTGAAAGCGGCCGCCAGTCACTGAATTAGTTCCTACTTATACTATCGGTAAATGTTACTAGATGTTTAATACTTTTTATCACTTTTTTTTATTAATTCGAGTAAATTTGTCGAAATGTCCGCTGCTTCATTGTTTTCTGCTTGAATTGCTTGATAAATCTCTTGCCTGTGAATTTCAACATTTTTAGGGGCAGAGATTCCTAATTTAATTTGTTCACCATCTATTGCTAATACTTTTACTTCTATCTCATCACCGATTTGAATCGCTTCATTTAGTTTTCTAGTTAGTACTAACATTATTTTTCCCCCTCTGTATTGGAGGTTTGCTTGAATATTTTTTCTTTTGATGTGTATTTTGTATTACCGGTTATATATTGTTTCGCTAATTTTTGATTTTGATTGATGACTATTGGTGCTTGTAAATTTGCTGTACTCGTTGCAAGTGGGTCTTTAACCGTCATAATCGCTAACACAAGTACATCATTTTCTTGCTTGATCTTCAGTTGTTCGATTGTTGTATCATCTAATTTAAATTCGTAATCTTTGACAAAAAGAAATGGATTTACTACCACAAATGCTGGATCAATTGTTTCTGTCGATTGCAACACTTGAAATAAGCCGTTCTCCTCAAAACTTAATAGTATAAAATCTTTTTTTTCTAAAAAACCTGGTATTCCTTGTGGAAAATGAATGACTTCTTCTTGATTGATTTCGATTTCACCGAAGTATTTCGTATTAATTCGCATAGTTTCACCTTTCTATACTTCCATTTCAAAGTTATTGCCGACAAATTTCACATTGACAAAATCAATATTAATGGAGTTCTCTTGTTCTAGATAAACATCAATACCGCCTCGTTGGTAATTAAATTGATTTTTCGTTGGTTGAGTACTTATTTGGGGTGGATTTGCTTTAGCGTTTATATCAACTTCCGCTGGTTGATAATCAAACTTCACCGCATCACCGGAAGGTATCCAGCCGATATTAAATTGTTTTTCGGGTCGTTGGCCATTTTGTTTTGCGATTATTGCTAAAGGATTGCCACCGTTTTCAATTTTCATAAGCATATCACCTTGGCGACGGCGTTTTTTTGCCCCTTCTATTGCTGTTTGCATGGCTTTGTCTGCCATTCTGCTAACCGATTCTTCAGTAGGAATAATCCCAACATCTGCTAAGGCTTTTGACTGATCGATGGTTAATTTACCTTTTATCGTATTAATTTGCAGGTCTGCTTTTGGTTGTTTGATTTCTTGTTTGGCTGGTCCAGCTTCAATCGATAATTGTGCATTTCTGGTTTGAATACCGATCATCGCGTTTTGCTGTTGGATTCGTAATTGAGGTAACTGCATATGAATCCCTCCATTCACATAGTGAGACTTTCATCAACCTAACACCGTGATAAAAAGCCTCACCTTTTTTTAAAAATCAAGGTAAGGCTTCAGTATTAACGTAAAAAGTCTAATAAAGTTGGTTGTATAATTCGTGCTCCACCACTTAATGCCGCTCGATGGACTGCTTCTTGAGATGTTAAATTCATAATCACTTGCTCCATATCAGCATCTTCATTCTTAGACATCATATCTTTTGCCGTTACTGCTTGTTCCTGCACACGATTTTCAATCAAGTCGATTCGATTTTGTCGTGCACCTAAATCAGCACGTGCATTTACATTATTATCAATATGTGTATCCATTCTGCTAATAAATTCGCCTAAAGCTTCATCATCGTTTCCTTCACGAAGCTCTTCTGCAAAATCTGTTAGATCAGAGAATAATTCTTCGTTAAAAATACTGTCCGGTTGTACATTTACTCGAATTTTTGTTCCATCTGATACTTCTATTCGAACGTCATCATTATTAATTGGATTAACAAACGTACCATCATCATTCAATACATATGGTTTGTCTCCACCATTACCAGTCGTTTCTGTTCCACTGAAAATGTATTTGTTATTAACCTTTGTATTCGCAATCTCAAGCACATGTTCCTTTAACTGCTCAACTTCTGATGCGATATTGCCACGTTGTCCTTCTTCATACGTTCCATTTGCACCTTGAACTGCTAATTCACGAAGACGTTCTAAGCCTTTTTGTACCTTATCAAGTGCAGAATCAGAGTTGTCCATCCAATTATGAACTTCACCAATATTTCGCTCATATTGCTCTACTTGGTTTACTTGTGTTCGATAATCCATCCCTTTCATCGCTACAACTGGATCATCAGAGGGGCGGTTGATCTTCTTACCTGTTGATAATTGCTCCATATATTTTCCTAAACTATTATAACTGCTACTTAAATTACGTAACATATTGTTCGTTAACATACTTTGAGTGACACGCATTTAATTACCTCCCTACTAAGCCCATGTTATTAATGATTCGGTCCAACATTTCGTCGACTGCTGTCATGTTTCGTGCTGCGGCATTATAGGCATGCTGGTATTGAATCATATTGGTCATTTCTTCATCCAATGAGACAGAACTGATTGCTTGTCGTGATTCTTCTACTTGTTGTCTTAGAATCTGTGAGTTCCCTTGCATACGTTGTGATTCCTGAGCAACAACACCCATTTCCCCGATAACAGATTCGAAATAACTTTTGATCGTTGCTTTATCATCTAGTTGTTCGGGATTTGTATCGTCATATGACAGAAATTCTTCTACCCGTTTGGTATAGGCATTTGCTAACTCTGTAGCATTTTCACCATCACCCGGTGCACCAGAGCTGCTTGCCGCAATGAGGTCTGCATCCTCTTGGATTGCTTCGACAACTGAGATCGTGTCTGCTGTCGTTCCGGTGAAAAAGTCGCCACCTGGTACAGCGTCACCTGCAGCATCAGTCGTTAAGGTATAGCCATTATTGTGTACAGCGTTAAATTCGGTCACGAAATTCTCTACCATGCGGTCTAATTTCGTAAGCATCTCATTAATTTCGCCTGATGGTGTGCCATCTTCATTACCTGTTCCATCATATTGGAACCCTTCCAGATAGCCAGACCCATCAATCAATGCCTTGAGCTTCCCTTGAACATCGTAATTACTCGCATAGATATGTACTTCATTGTCATAATTAGCTGCAAGATTTTCTGTTTGTTCTTCAACGGTTAAATCTCGGTCAGGTTGGTCAAAAAATAGTGCTTTTAAATTATTATCACTATCAAAATCGCTAAAAACATGTCGAACTGCTTCATCACTACCTAATTCAACGCCTACACTGCCATCAACAAGCTTGATTGCCTCATTATTACCATTTTCGACATCATCACTGTCTGTGATTAATGTTACCGTTGCAATTCCTTGAGCAATTGGGCTTGGTTGACCTGAACTTTTACGGTAATCTACTTTTATATCTACATATTCTGAAAGTTCATCGATTAGGCGGTCACGTTCATCATACAAATCATTTGGTACATAACCATGTGGCTCGATTTTCGTTATTTGACCATTTAACTGATTGATCTGATCAATTAGCGAGTTCACTTCGGTATTATCGACACCAATTTCATTCTTTAGATTGGCTCTGACGTCCTGCAAGGAATTATGGACATAGGAAAAGGCATCTGCTAAGGCATTACCACGCTCTTTTACTACTGAACGAGCACCAGAATCCTCAGGGTTTACTGATAAATCCTGTAATGATTGCCAAAATAAATCGAGAGTTTGTGATAACCCTTCATCTGTCGGTTCATTTAGAATCGATTCCATTTTTGACATCATATCTGCTTTCGATTCGTAAAAGCCAACCTTCGTATTTTCTTGACGGAATTGTTTATCAATAAAACTATCACGAATTCGCTCAACGGAACCTGCTTCGACACCACTACCAATTTGCCCTGGTATTTCTGGACGATTTCTCGATGCAGGTGGATATGGTGCAGTTGGACTCATATTAACTCGCTGTCTTGTATAGCCTTCTGTGTTGGCATTGGCGATGTTATGTCCTGTCGTATATAGGGCTGCTTGTTGGGTATGGAGTGCACGTTTCGCCACTTCCAATCCATTAAAAGTTGATGGCATGCTCTTTCCTCCTACTTATGCTTTCGAATCAAATACCGAACGTTTTGGAGCAGACGTATCAGGTTGTTTTTTGGTTTTTCCGTAATTCATATTCTTTATCGATGGTTGCATCATATCAAGTGATAGTTGAACGAATTGCAACGATTGCTGGGTTAGTTGTTTGTTTAAATCCTCTTGCCGACGTAACTCCATCAATTGCTCTGCTAACGTTAAGGTAACCTCTTCTAAATCTTTTTGATCCGCTCCACTTGTATGCTCTTCAATGATAGTCGATACGGTGATAGTTGTTGGATCTAATTGGTTAGTCTCTGCCCACTGATGAACAGCCTCTAATCGTTTTTGCTCGATTTGATTGATGGCCTGAACATGTTTTTGTTCATTCTTCAACAATTCTTGCAAATGATCCATGTTTCCTTCTTTCAGTATTTCAGTCTTCTGTTTGGAAACATGTACTAAGCTATCATGTAACTCTATCAATTTTCTTAGATGGTCAATAATCGTTTGAACGGACATTGATTCGTCTGCTCCTTTTACTTACGTTTTATTAGGCTTTCCAGAAATTCAGGATTTTCTTCGCTGTTTCTTGTGTATTTACTTGGTACTCACCGGCATCTACTTGTTGTTTAATTTCATTTACATACTTTTGGCGAGCGTCTTTTTGTTGCATTTTTAATGCTTTATCTGAAATTTCCAGTTGATCGGGCTTGTAGGCATTGCCAGTCGATTTCGTATCGTTTTTTTGGATGTTCTTTTGATTTTGATATGGGTTAATATTGGAATGATTTGGTCCATGAATTTTCAAGACCTTTCACCTCTTTCCTTCCTTCGCACGTAGTGATTTAACTATTATATCGGACGATTCTTTTAAATGTTTAATGATTCTTTTAGTATATCTGTTTGGAGTAGTATTGAGAAGAGGTCGAAAGTAGGAGAAATAGCTCGTTTATCACTAAAAAGAGACTGGTTTAATATATTGTACAATTAGAGATAACCAAACGATTGTTCAAATAGAACTTGAAATCGTCTGAATTTTAAGCTATTAGTAAAAACAGCGAAGATTATTACATTCGTTTAGTATGGCATAATTTTTCTTCACGGGAATCAGTACATTCTTGACGGGAATTAAGTCTCTCTTCACTGGAATTCATTTGTTCTTGACGGGAATTGTCTTCTTCTTCACGGGAAAAATGCTTTATTCCCGTCTAGCGGATGATAATTCCCGTCAACAGTAACTAGATTCCCGTGAAGAAATCAACATATATAGGTAAATATCTGAAATAAAACTATTTATATTCCGGTCACAGTGATCCTCCGACTACTTTACAAATTATACTAGTTCTTGTTTCTTGTAAAATACGTGCGGGCCTTTTTGTTTTCTTCTTCTTGATTTTTACGCTTGATTCGTTGCAATTCTTGTTCGTGACGTAGGTCAGATGAGATATCGGTTGTGCAGTTATCGCATAACTTACCACGAGCGATTGGTTCACCACACCGCTCACAAGGGTAACTTAAATTTGGAAATTGCGTTGATCTCAGTCGATTATCTTTAACAAATTGTAGAATAAGATCCTCTTTCACTTCTGTTGCTTCGACAATTTCTGGAATGGTTGCTTGGCGATTTTCACGTTTTTTTAAAAAATTGTAAACGATTTGAAATAATCTTTCATCCTCTTTTATACATTCTGGACAGACCGATTTGGTTGTTTTAACAAACACTTTATCACATCTGGCGCAATTTGCTAATTCACCCATTATTAGCACCTCTCTCTGTTGGATTTTGTTATATTATATCATAACTAAATAGGTTTATAGAACTATCTAACTAAAGTGAAACTGTAGATTTTCGCACATCCTGCATCTTTTAATACTTTTGCTGCATGATGAATCGTCATACCTGTTGTATATATATCATCGACCAGAAGCACATTGGTTTGAAGCTTTTGCGTTAATTGAAATGGATTTTTTGTTGTCATTCGTTCTTTTTTTGATTTTTTCGACTGTTTTTCTGAATGTTGTGAGTTTCTTTCTAAGGCATTTACGATCGGAATATGGGATTTTGCTGCAATGATTTCAGTAATTGCCTCTGATTGGTTAAATGCTCGTTCCTGCAATCTTTGTTTCGTTAGCGGAATCGGCACAATTGTTAGTGATTTAATGGGAAAAAGACTAGAGATCTTTTGAGAAATAGCCTCTTCAAAAATTGAGATTAATTGATAATCGCCTCTATATTTCCACTGAGCTATTATATCCTGCATAAAAGGGTTGTATTGATAAATCGAGCGATTATATTCGAGGACCGATTGAAAATTTTCTGACGCTAACCACTGCTTACAATCGGAACACACTTTTTCTTTCGTTGATCTTCCACATTTTTCACAAATTACATCTGTTATCGCCTGAAGCTGGGCTCTGCAATCATGACATAAGTTATTAGTAGAAGCAGAAATGAAGAGCGTCGACCATGTTACCGATTGGTCAATGCTTTCCTGACAATAGATGCAATTCATAGTTTCATCCCCTTCTTATTCATCATCTTAATTTGGGTAATTGCTTGTTCGATGGCAGTTGTTTTCCCTTGATGGATTAACACTACTTCACCTGTCGGATCATCTGGACTTCTCCCAGCCCTTCCTGCAATTTGTACTAAAGCTGCTTCATCGAAGACTTTATGTCCTGCGTCAAGAACGACAACATCAACAGAGGGAAACGTTACACCACGTTCTAAAATAGTAGTTGTAATCAATACATCTATCTTTTTTTGACGGAAATCTATGACTTTCTCTTTTCGCTTCGGATCCCCTGCATGAACTGACTCTGCCTTTAAAAGAGTGGCCACCTTCTCTAACAAGGCAATGCTCGGAACAAAAATAAGTAACTGTCGCTGATTTGTACGTTTATTGATAAAGTGTTGGAGTGTATTAGGTTGGTTTCCTCGTTTTAGTTTTTTTCTTAAATTCCACTCTATTTGCAGTTGAGGGATTGGTAAGGGATGTCCATGATAACGAATTGGAACAAAAATGGTGGGAAGTTTCTTTTTAGAAATTTGTTTTTGCTGGCTTGGTCTCGGGGTTGCGGTTAAATAGATTTTTGTCGCATCTTCTTTGCATGCTCTGTTTGATAGAAAAGGTAGGGTTGGATCATGATGAAACGGGAAAGCATCGATTTCATCAATAATCATTAGATCAAACGCCTCTTGATAGCGAATTAATTGGTGGGTTGTACTAATGACGAGTTGGCCTATTTCGGTGCGGTCAGGTGAATCTGCATACAAGGCCTCGGTCTCTGTTTGCGGAAATGATTGTTTGATTCGGGGAAATAGTTCTCTTACAACATCTGCTCTAGGCGTTGCAATACATAGACGTCGATTTTCTTTAATCGCAAGTTCTATCACTGGGAAAAGCATTTCCGTTTTACCAGATCCGCAAACGGCCCAGACTAATTGTTCGGCTTGATGAGATGCTAATGCCTTTTTTAATGTTTCTGCTGCTAGTTGTTGATGTTTCGTTAAGGTACCTTTCCAATTACAGGGGTTTACTTGTTTTGGCCATTTCGGCGGATCACCAGTCCAGGTCGTGAGATGCTCACAAGCTAATACTCTTCCAGTGGCGATACAATTCCGACAATAAAGATGTTGACTTTGACATCTAGCACATGGCAGGTTGGCAAATAATGATTGTTTGCGATTACCACAGCGCAAGCATTGGTACCTGTTATATTTTTGTTCGATACTTGGATGTTTTTTAATTTGATTGGTGCGGTGTAAATAAGAAATCGTAGCTGTACTTAGTGGAATTTCTTGAGGTAATAAGAGTTTACCGGCGAGGAAGTCAGAAAAATTCATTAACTATCTCCTTTTTTTAGTGAGAAGATGGGAAAACCCACCTTCTTATTTTTTGTACCAGCCTAGGCCAAGTGCTCCTTCACCCAAGTGGGTTCCGATAACTGGACCGAAATAACTTACACATACATCCACGTTTTCAAAACGAGATTCTAACTGGTGTTTCCATTCCATTGCTTCTGCTTCACGATTGGCATGAATGACAGTAGCTTTGATTGGCGCTCCTTTTGATGCATCTTCTTCAAACAATTGAAATATACGCTTTAATGCCTTTTTCTTTGTTCGAATTTTTTCATAAGGAACGATCTTAGTATCTTCAAAATGAAGAATTGGTTTGACCTGAAGCATACTTCCAATTAATGCTTGTGCGCCATTTAATCGGCCGCCACGGTGAAGGTGTGTTAAATCATCTGCCATAAAATACGCTCTTAATGACGTTTTCATTTGGTGGAGCCTTTTCATAATTGTTTCGGCATCTTGTCCATCTTTCGCCATTTCTGCTGCTTCTAATACATAAAAGCCTTGGGCCATACAGCTGATTTCAGAGTCGAACGGAAATACGTTGATATCCTCTACCATCGCTTGGGCAGTCACAACAGATTGGAATGTTCCGCTAATTCCACTTGATAATGTGATAAAAATAATTTGATCATGTACTTCTGCCAGCTCTCTTAACTTTTCGGTAATCAATCCAATCGAGGGTTGTGAAGTTTTCGGTAATTGCTCTACTTCTCTCACTTTTGGGTAGAATTCATCCGTGGTAATATCTACTTCCTCTTGATACGATTCTGTTCCGAATACGACATTAAGTGGGACCATATGTATATTCATTTGATTTCTTTGTGATTCTGATATGTATGCGGTACTATCGGTGATTATAGCAACTGTCATGGTTTAATCGTACCTTTCTACTTTTGTTTTGGATATACTTATTATATTCTACCTAATATTGTCTACTTTGCATAGTCCAAACTAATTGGATATACAGTATCTAGGTGAATAAAAAAAGCCCCTTTTCAGGAGCTTTTTTCTATAATATCTCAACCCAGCCTTTTTTAATAGCAATGACTACTGCTTGGGTACGGTCTTTTACTTTCATTTTTTGTAAAATACTACTCACATGGTTTTTAACTGTTTTTTCACTAATATAAAGAGATTCTGAGATACCTTTGTTACTTTTACCTTCTGCTAACAATTGTAACACTTGGCATTCACGTCTTGTCAGAAGGTGAAGTGGTTTGCGGTGTTCAATATCTTTTAATCTGGATAGTGTGTTATCAGAATCATATAAAGCATCTTCTTCTGAAACAAGTCTGCGATATTCTTTCACAAGATTATGAGTGACTTTCGGGTGTAGGTATGAACCTCCCTCAGACACTACAGAAATCGCGTCGATCAAAGCATCTGAATCCATTTCTTTTAATAAATAACCTTGAGCACCTGACTTTAATGCGTGTGTCACATAGTTTTCATCATCATGTATCGATAAAATTATCACTTTAACTCCAGGATATTTTTCTAATAATTCAGCAGTCGCTTCTACACCATTGACATCAGGCATGTTAATATCCATAAGCACAACATCTGGCTTATATTTTTTTACAAGCTCTGTTGCTGTTGATCCGTCATCACCTTCTGCTAATACATTAAAGCCATCTTCCAATTCTAAGATCCTCTTTACACCTTCACGAAACAACTTGTGGTCATCGATTAATACGATATTGGTTGTCATAATTAAAATCCTCCTCGATATTTTGATTAACTTCTACTCTATCTGCCATTACCTTTGTTGTATTGTTTCTATCTATTTACTTGTCCATCATCCCTACTATTATACCTAATTTTTGTTAATTTGCATGAAGATTTTCTTGGTTTAGTGGAATTTTAAAGAAAACTTGTGTACCTTCTCCAACTTTACTATTGATTCGAATGTCTCCACCAAGCATTTCAATACGTTCTTGCATTCCTATTATACCAAATGATTTTTCTTTTTTCTGAGATTGCTCAAATCCCTTGCCATTATCAGTAATTCCCACGATAATCCGATCACATGTGATATCAAGGTTGACCTTAATTTCACTTGCCTCAGCGTGTTTGATTGCATTCTGAATCGATTCTTGAATGAGACGAAATAATGCGACTTCATATTGACTGTCCAATCGTTCATCAGATGACTTATATGTGAAATGAATGTTAGAATGCTGATCTTCTAACGTTGAAATATACTTTTTTATGGTTGGTACTAACCCAAGGTCATCTAACGCCATTGGTCTTAAGTCATATATAATCCGTCTTACTTCATGTAAAGAATCTCGCACCAGCTTACGAACACCACGCATTTCTTGAACCGCATTATCGATATCTCCTTTTTTGTAGGTGCGATCGATGATTTCAGAGCGTAACATTATATTTGCTAACATCTGTGCAGGCCCATCGTGCATTTCTCTTGATAAACGGCGACGTTCTTCTTCCTGGGCTTCAATAATTTTTAAGCCGAATTGTTGTTTTTCCTTGGCATCATCAATTAGATCGGATACTTGTTTAAAATCTTCACTCAAATAATTAAGCACAATTGAGATTTTACCAACTAGCCCTTCAGCACGGGCTACCATCTGTTCAATCGCTTTCAACCTTAATTCGATTTCATTTCTGCGTTCTCGCAAAACCTTTTCCTTATCTCTTTTGACAACTAGTTCTGTTTGCAGTTGATGGGCATGATCATATGCTTTCCTAATTTCTTGTTCCGAATATTGATGAAAGTTTTTACTGAGTGTTGACAGTTTTTTCCTTGCTAACTTGGTTTTCTTATCTAACTGATCTCCTTCGTCTATGACGAGGGCAACATCCTCTTTCAAAATAGAGAGTTCTTTATTCAGATTCTCATGTTCTTTACGAGAATCTTCAGCAATTTCAAACACTTCATCTTTGCTGTTTTTTACTGTATCTATCATCTCTTCTATTATATAATTTAATGTACGGTCATTATTTCCCATATATAAAAACCCTCACTATCTAGTGTCATTCATACCATACGAATTATATAGTTCTTTTTTAGGGGGTAGTTTTAACATTCTTTATTCCCTATTACATTCATTTTACACTTTTTATTTTTGAGAATACAAATTTAATCCCGAATTGGAGGAAATTTATTTATGCTGGACCAGTACTTTACAGTAAAAATAGAAGGAACAGATCAACAAATCATTCAAAAATCACGTTTCATTGGTTATGTAAAAAGAGTGACTTCAGAAGAAGAAGCACAAGATTTCATTCAATCCATTAAAAAGAAACATGCGGATGCCAATCATAATTGCTCTGCCTATATGATTGGTGAACATGATCAAATTCAAAAAGCGAACGATGACGGTGAACCCAGTGGTACAGCAGGAGTTCCTATCTTGGAAGTATTAAAAAAAAGAGAATTAAAAGACACAGTAGTCGTTATAACCCGGTATTTTGGTGGAACAAAGCTCGGTGCCGGAGGATTAATTCGTGCTTATTCAAGCACAACGACGTTAGCAATTAATACCACAGGAGTTGTCGAAAGAAAACGAATGCGAACGTTTTATATTAAGGTCGACTATACACTGCTTGGCAAAATCGAAAATGAATTACGTCAATCTACTTATTTGTTAGAAAATATCGAATATTTAGATGTTGTGACGATACATGTGCGAGTTCTAATAGGTGAGGAAAACTTTTTTATCGATTGGATAACCGATTTAACTAGTGGTAATGCTGATATAACAGAAGGTGAAGATTCTTACATCGAACTAGATGTTTCTGCTCACTAAACTATTTCCCAGGAAATATAGCAACTGGAATATGCGAGACTTCTAGTAAAATCTCTTATACTCCAGTTGTTTAGCAGTCTATTAAGTGAGACTTCAATCAGTGGGAGTTAGGTCCGTTTACCGTGATAAATTCTCATGAAAAGGTGATACTTTCGCTTGTTTAATTTCATTTGTTAATTTTTTTATAAAATCTTGTGAGTTATCGATTTGTTTTCTCTCCGTTTGATCTAACATCTTTTGAAGAATTGATCGATATACGTCTTGCTCCGTCAACTATCTCAGCCCCTTTTGCCTTACTTATATTAAAATATGAAGTTGCCTCTATTTTCGTAACTTGTTAGACTTATTATTTTTTATTCGAAAGATGATTAGCATCAACAAGACAGCTAATAGTGCGCCAAAACCATCTAAGAGAACATCCCCTATGTATGGTGTGCGATTAGGTGTCCAACTTTGGTGCCATTCATCAAATATAGCGTACAGTAAAGTTGCAAAAAAAGCAAAAAAACTTAAAAATTTGCGATTGCTATACTTGCTTGTTTGCTGAAATGCAAGATAAAACAAGATACACAATACCATAAAAACCCCAACATGAGCACCCTTACGAATAAAGAATTCTATCAAGCCATTCACACCTAATTGATCGATACTTACTTCGGATTGATTATACGTGAAGGAGATCGTTTGTAAGTATGGTTCTAAAAAAGATAGATCAATATAATCTGATAAGAAAGGTTTTATATCCTGTTCTTGGTAGGGCTGGTCTGATGAATAATAGATTAAAGCCATCCATAGAATTGGGAGTATCCAATATACTAATTTCTTCATTTAACCTTAAAACTCCTCTTTTTTCTTGTTTTTTTTCAATTTATGACTCTTCATTTTCTATTAGTAAAGTGCGTTACTAACAACCTATTATGACATGATTGTTCCTACTAAGCTATCGTCGGTTATATAACATATATTTTAAAAGACACAAAAATAGCCAGCTACTTCTCTTCCAGTTGCTGACTATGTGATCTATGTTTTAGGCTACTATTGTTTTTGTTTCCATTTATTAAATTCCAGAAATTCTTTAAATTCTTGTTTGGATACACCAGAGTTCATGGCATCTTCTGCGAGTCGTAACCATTCATCATCTAATTGTTCCTTAATTTCTTCATCAGATTGAGACATTAATAATTCATTTACAGATACGCCTAACACCTTCCCGATCTTTTCCATAAATTGAATAGAAGGATTCGATTGAATTCCACGTTCAATGGAACTTAAATACGATTTAGCAACCCCTGCTTGTTCCGCAACTTCCGATAATGACATACGCTTTCTTTTTCTTAATTCTTGAATCTTAGGCCCAATCACAACAATTCACCTTCTTTCTTATTAACGAGTTTTCATTATATCATATTATATTATTTCGTTCTATATAAAGTTACGACTTTTTGTCGAATTATGCAAGTGCTTATGACGATTTTGTGTTAAATATCGTTAAAATTAGACTAAAGTCCTAATGTTTCATTCGTTAAAACGTCATAACTACTCTTTAGAGTCGATAACTATTTTTTCTATACTAATTTAACCAAAAATCTTTGTTCTCAAACACGTGCATTTTTGCTACATTATTAGTATAATATGGATAATACATATTAAAGAGGTGTTAAACAATTATGAAAAAAGTAGCTCTACTTTTTATCCTTGCTGGATTTGTATTACTTGGAATTGGTGGCTATCAATATTTCAAAATTCAGGCTGCCGAGAAACAAGCAATGACCGAAGCAACAACACTGCTTGAGCAATCATCAAAAGAAACGAACGAGGCTAAAAAAGTATCACCTGAGGAATTCTTCCCTGAGATCGGTGATGCCGTTGGGATATTGGAAATACCTACCCTTGATGCAGAACTTCCAATTGTCGAAGGGACAGATCCTGATGATTTAGAAAAAGGTGTTGGACACTACCGTGGTTCTGCCTATCCTGAGCAAAATGACCAAATTGTTTTATCAGGACATCGTGATACCGTGTTTCGCAGCTTAGGCGAAGTTGAAATTGGTGATACCTTTACTGTTAAACTTCCATATGGAGAGTTTGAATATGAAATGGTTGATTCCAAGATAGTAGACGCCGACGATACGACTATTATCAAATCAACAGCACCGGATGAAGAATTGGTTATTACAACATGTTACCCATTTTCATATGTTGGAAATGCACCAGATAGATATATTATATATGCAAAACCAATTAATTAAGCGTATTGATCTTTACAATACGCTTTTTTCACACTTACATAAGGGGGAGCCAAACTTATGAAACGAATTATTCTTTTACTTTTGGCTAGTATAGCGGTGATGCTAACCGCCTGCCAAGAGGACGAGGAACAAGTCATGCCAGAAGATCGTTTGCAAGAATATGTCGATTATTGGAACGAACAAGATTTTGACAGTATGTATGAGATGGTAGAAGAAGCAGAAAAGGAAACGTTCGATCGTTATCCGAAAATCTATGGAGATATTGAAGTTAGCGAATTAGCTGTTGACTTTGAAATACCAGAGACAGGTGAAGACGAGGAAGAAGTAGACATCGAGGAAATCGAACAACAAACATTTCCGCTTCAAGTCAGTATGGAAACAGTAGCAGGTCCTATTTCTTTTGAAACAGAGATTGAAATGGTAAAAACGATCGAAACGGTAGAAGAGGAAGAACAAATTGATTGGCTAGTCAATTGGCATCAAGGACTGATTTTTCCTGAATTAGAAGATGGCGGAGAGGTTGGTATGTCCACTATTTCACCTTCTCGCGGTCAAATATATGATCGAAATCGACGCGGTCTGGCAGTTAATGAAAGCGTCTATGAATTCGGGGTGGAGCCTCAACTATTTACAGAAGGACAAGAAGAAGAGGAAAAAGAAGCAATTGCGGAAGTATTAAATATTTCGGTGGATGATATTGACTCGGCGATGAATGCTGGTTGGGTAGAGCCTCACCTTTTTGTCCCATTAAAAGTCGTTCCAAGCTTGAATGGTGATCTTGAAGAGGCATTAGCATCATTAGCACCACTAAAATATCAAACCCCAACAGGCAGAATTTATCCTTTAGGGGAAGCTGCAGCACATCTTGTTGGATATATTGCACCGATCACTGCTGAAAAATTAGAAGAAGTCGACAGTGAGATCTATTCTGAAAGTGATATGATCGGTTACCGTGGCTTGGAAGAATTATTTGAAGAAGAGTTACGTGGTGAAGAAGGTGTTGAAATTTATATCGAGAAAGAAAATCAAGACCCGATCACCTTGGCTGAAAAAGAAGTAAAAAATGGTGACAATATCAATCTAACAATTGATGCCAGTGTACAAGAGAGTATTTTTCATTCACTTGGCGATGACGCGGGGGTAGCGTCAGCGATAGACCCTACTACTGGTGAAACACTAGCATTAGTTAGCAGTCCTTCTTTTGACCCAAATGCATTTGTTTACGGGCTTAGCGGTGATCAATGGAACGAATGGCAAGAGGATCCGAAAAATCCTTTATTAAATCGCTTTACAGCAACTTTTGCTCCTGGATCTGCTTTTAAACCAATTACAAGTGCGATCGGAGTAGAAAATGGGAGTATCGATCCGAATGAAGGACTTACAATCAACGGACTAACCTGGCAAAAAGAAGGCTGGGGAGATTACTCAGTGCGTCGTGTATCAGAATCTAGCGGTCCAGTCGATTTAAAAGACGCACTTGTCCGTTCAGATAATATTTATTTTGCCCAACAAGCATTAGAAATGGGAGAAGAAAGCTTTATAGAAGGTCTAAAGCAGTTTGGACTTGGCGAGGAATTCTCGTTCACTTATCCGATTGAAGATAGTTCGATTTCATCAGATGGCTCATTGAGCAGTGAAGTGTTATTAGCAGATACAAGCTATGGTCAAGGTCAGATTGAAATGAGCGCCTTACAGTTAGCCACAAGCTATTCCGTTTTCTTAAATAATGGAAATCTTGTACAGCCCACCCTCTTATTAGATGAAGAAAAAGGGCAAAGCTGGAAAGAAGGTTTATTATCTGAAGAAAACTCCAACATTATTCAAGATGCATTGCGTGGTGTTGTAACAGATGGAACCGGAAGTGGCGCGAATGTTGATGGCCTAGGTGTTTCAGGTAAAACGGGCACAGCTGAACTGAAACAAACGCTCGAAGAAGAAGGTGCAGCAGAAAATGGCTGGTTTGTCGGTTATCCAGAAGATAGCAGTATCATCATCTCGATGATGGTTGAAAATATCGAAGACAAAAGTAACGGAAGTGGTTACGTCGCCGAAAAAGTAGGCAACGTCTTATCTGAAATAAAATAGCGAAAGAGCTAGCCTAGTGCTAGCTCTTTTCTATTATATCGGGCACTTTATGCGACAATTCGGGCACTTTTTTTATTTTTCCGGGCACTTTCGTGAGGAATCCGGGCACTTTTTCACATTATTCGGGCAATATTTTAGCTAATTCGGGCACTTTATAAAAATGGAGCTAAATCACAATGTTTATACTACGATCCTTTTGTCTCCCCTACTCGAACAAGTGGAGCTCTTTGCAATATCTTTTTGATTACTTCTGCTGATGATATTTGAAGGAATTCCCTTGCGATCTTATTCGTTATCTTATTATCCGTCAGTAATGCTTGTTCATATAAAGCTTCCAGATGTGCAGTAGCATTTCTTTCTCCACAGTGAGGACATTGCCAGCGCATTCTTATTCTCGTCATAGCATATTGATGACAATTTGGGCAACGAACTCCTTTAATGATATCTTCCCAAGGAATTGCATACTTATCGAGAATCGGATAGTATGCTTCTCTGTGCTGATTAGTTAAAAAAGATGAGATCTCATTATTTTTAGAGTGTGAAATTTTTGCTGGATGATTCGAATTGATTTTTTCTAAAAAGGATGGAATAGCTTGTGCAGTTAAAATACGCTTTCGTTCGGGGTAATCGTGGAGTTGCAGTTCTGCATTGCGATTGACAAATACAGCTGCTGTATAGGTTGGTAGTTGCTCTATATTATGCTCTAGGAAAAAGTTACGCAAATGCATGTATTGTCGTTCTACTTGAAATAAAGGATCAGGAAAAATATCTTTAGTACTTCCTTTTTGACGAATTAATTGACGGGAATAAGGATCAAAATAGATAGTGCCGGTGATGTTTTTTACTTCCAGAAGTATGCGGAATCCTAATCCGAGGATAAGGCAATCGATTTGAAAAGGGGTATCATGTTCCATACGTAAACCCTTTAAAAAATGAAGTGAAGTTATTTGGGATTGACCGAGGTAATATTCGAGGTTTGTTTCTCCTGCTTGTCCTGAATCATAACGCCGATACCGATCAGATACCATTTGGTACAATGGATGTTGTTCTGGTAAGCGATGTAGCAACGCTTGATGCTTAGATAATTTTATTGATTTTTCTGGTAACATTATTCTCTCCCTTCCTACAAAATAACGCAGAAGGCACAGCAGAAACCTACTGTGCTCCTGAACATTAAAGTTTTACTACTTCTCCTTTTTTACTACTTTCGTAAACGGCATCTAAAACTTTCATTTGATTTTGCATAGCTGTTAAGTCATATGTTAACGGTTGATCATTTAGAATGGCGTTAGCAAAGTCTTCTGCCATTAAGGTATATTGATCTCCTGCTTCTTTTACTACTTCTGTTGTTCCGTCGTCTTTAGTTACAATAATTTCACCAGCCATATTTTCGTTCGTATCTGGACGGAAAGCGGATGTTACGTTAATACTTCCTTTTGAGCCGACCACTTCATAACTTTCACGTGGTGCACAATCAAAACTTGTATCAAACGATGTGACAATGCCATTATCAAAATTTAGTGTACCGGCCATCGTTGTATCTACTTTTAATTCTGGATGGTAATTTGCACTGGCATAAACACTCGCTGGCTCTTGATCTAAAATGTTGCGGATCACATGTAATGCATAACAGCCTACATCAAACATTGCCCCGCCACCTAATTCATTACTTAGACGAATATTGCTGCGATCTTCTAAATAAAAGGAGAAGCTTGCACGCATAAAGGCAACATCCCCAATCACACCTTCTTCGATTAATTCTTTTACTCTCTGATGTTGCGGATGGAATTGATACATAAATGCTTCCATGAAGACAACTTTATTCTTTTTACACGCGATAAGCATTTCATCTAATTCACTATTAGTAATAGCTACAGGTTTTTCACAGAGTACATGTTTTTTCTTGTTGGCAGCCTGAATCACCCATTCTTTATGCATCGCGTTCGGTAATGGAATATAAACGGCATCAATATTAGGATCATCTAACAGGCTATCATAACTATCATATGTCTTTGGAATTCCCAATTCTTTTGCCGCTTCCTCTGCCTTCTGCTCGTTTCTTGAGGCAATCGCTACAACTTCTCCATTATTGGATCGTTGAATCGCTGGTATTACTTGTGTTCTCCCAATTTGTGCTGTACTTAAAACTCCCCATCTTAACTTGGTCAATGTGATCTCTCCCTATCATAATGTTTTCATTGCGCCACCGTCTACGATTAAAGTTTGTCCGGTGATATATGTATTTGCTTCGGAACCTAAAAACAGAATTGCCTTGGCAAATTCATCTGGTTGACCAATTCGGCCGATTGGTACGTCTTCTCCTGCTTTTACTAAGCGTTCTTCTACCGATTCTGTCGATGCTTGTTGTTTAAAGATATCACGAATTCGATCTGTTTCCATTGTCCCTGGTCCAACCGAGTTAATCAGAATGTTATCTGAAGCAAGTTCTTGTGACAAACTTTTGGACAGACCGACAATTGCTGGTCGAAAGGTATTGGACAATAATAAGCCATCTAATGCTTGCTTCATCGAGCTAGAGGTAATATTGACAATTCGGCCAAATTGTTGTGCTCTCATGCCTGGTGTCACTACTCTAACCGTACGTATGATGTTCATCAGCAATAATTCAAACGCATGCTGCCAGTCATCGTCATTAAAATCATCAAATTTTCCTGCTGGAGGTCCACCTGAATTATTAATCAAAATGTCAATCGTTCCAATACGTGTGATCATTTCTTTAATGTCCTCAGCTTTCGTGAGGTCACAAACGATCGAGGAGACCTGATTGTTGCCGGATTCTTCAATTATTTCTTGTGCCGCCTCTTCTAATTGTTGTTTATTTCTGCTTGCTATGTAAACTTGTGCGCCTTCTTTGGCATAAGCCTTTGCACAAGCTTTGCCAAGACCTTTACTCGCTGCTGTGACAAGTACTTTTTTACCTTTTACACCTAAATCCATGTCACACCTCCTCTACTTCTATTTTACGAGGAATGCGATTACAATAGCAAGTAAAAATAAAAGTAGCAGATGCTTGTGCAACTACTACTTTAAGCTTACATTTCATTTAGTTTTGTTGTATATAATTGAAAACTGGCTAGATTTTTTTCATCTAGAGCACGGTCAATTAAACGCAATAAGTTACTTCTTTCTAATTCCATGATAACATGATCAATATTATCTGTTTTTTCTTCTGATTCTGTCATAATGATATATGGACTTAAAATAGTGGTTAGGTGTTGTTGGAAATCCTTCACCTTCATTAAATCAGCTAATGTAATCCGGTTGTATTGTTTTCCTTTTTGAAAAACAAAAACCGATTCTTGATTTTCGATTGTCTGCGTCTTGCGATTAATTCGGATTTCTCGTGCCTCAAGTGGTACAAAATGATATACTTCATCATCCATCAATAAAGAAAAATATTGATATGCTAACACCACTCGAATATATTTATCTTCTTCCTTCACGTAATAAGGTTTTAACATCTTCACAGAAAGCAAGATCAACACCTCCTTAAAAATTCACAACGCATATTACAACTTGAAACTATACCTCTTATTCTACATCATATGCAGTAAATAAGAAAGCGTTTACAAGTATTTTACAGAAAGTTTTTTTAGATTGCAAAAGATACGTTTTACTTTTTCAGATTGACATGGAAACAGATATCTAGATGATGTATACTATGAAATAGATTGTTTGAAGGAGTATGTCTGTAATGAAACTATCCAAGTTACGTTATCGCCTTTTTGGCAGAAGAGTGATCAAAACGGCTTTAGCGGTATTTTTAACGTCATTAATATGTGAGTGGATCGGCTGGCCTCCAGTATTTGCAGTGATTACAGCAATTGTCACGATTGAACCAACAGTAGCGGCCTCGATTAAAAAAGGTATTGTACGATTCCCAGCATCAGCGATTGGTTCGGCATATGCGGTATTTTTCATTTTTTTATTTGGTGATTCTCCGATTACCTATACGTTAGCAGCCTTATTCACGATTATAACGTGTTATCGTTTAGGTTTGCACGCAGGATTACTTGTGGCAACATTAACTTCTGTTGCCATGATTGAAGTCATTCATACCAATTTCTTTTACTCTTTCTTTATACGACTAGGAACAACAACCATAGGTTTGCTTGTCTCGACACTTGTTAATATGTTTATTTTACCACCGAATTACACAAAAAAAATCATGACAAATATCAATGATTTATTAAAACAAACCGGTGAAGAATTAGAAATTATTTTAAAACAAGTGATCGGAAAAGGTGAACTAACAAGTAAGAAAACAGAAATCGACCGCCGCTTTTCCACGTTAAAAAATACGTTGGATCAAACTGATAAATTATTACATTTTCAATCCGATGAATCGAAATATCATCGTTTGGATGCTCGTACCAAAAGTGTTTTTGAATATGAACAGAAAAATTTGACCCGATTACGCCTGATTCATTATCATATTGGCAATTTAATCAATATGCCGATTCAACAAGTCTGTTGGTCGAAGCAAGAATGTGATGATATTGTACAGATGGTAGAGACATTGGTTGATTTCATGAAATATCCAGACCATTATAAAGCCAGTGCTTACCGCCAACAAGTGAAAAAGTTAATGAATCAATTTTGGGAAAGCAAAAAACCAAACGAGGATGCCAATCATACATTATTTACCCCTGAGGTCATTATCCTTTATGAACTATTGTCTATCTATAATATTGTCAATGATATTTTAATCAGTGAAAAAGATTTTGATAAATGACGTAAACGTAATATAAGTAAATTGAGAAGTATTTGCTTATATTTTCTTCACGGGAATTGCGGCGCTGTTGACGGGAATCATGGTTCGCTAGACGGGAATTATGCTTTTTTCCCGTGAAGCCGAAGACAATTCCAGTGAAGAAAAAGTGAATTCCCGTGAAGAGCGGATGAAATCCCGTTAAGCGCGTGTAGTTTCCCGTGAAGAGGAAATAACTCTTTCCTCTTAAACAAAAACATACATTACTAGATCTAGTTTTGAGTAAAATACATATAAAAATCCAAACAATCGAAATTATTCGATCGTTTGGATTTTCTATTTACAATATACTTCTGCTCTAGACTCGTTTTTTTCGTTATAGTTTAAATTGTCTTACCAATCCATTTAATTCTTCTGCTAATTTTGCAAGTTCGTCTGAGTTTGAAGATACTTCTTCCATAGAGCTGCTTGCTTGTTGGGCGGAAGCAGATGTTTGTTCGACTCCTGCAGCTGATTCTTCTGAGATCGATGCGATTTCTTCAACGGAACTATTAATTTCTTCACTGCTTGCGGTCATTTCCGTCAGATTACCGGTTACCGTTCGAATGCTTGTAACCATATCGTTGACAGCATGGTTAATCTGTTCAAACGTTTCTCCTGTTTTCTCTATTTGAGTTGTTCCTTCTTCAACTTCTCCATAACCCACTTCTAATGATTGTGAAACATTTGAAGACTCGTCCTGAATAGTAGTGACAATTCCAGTAATATCTGTAACAGAGCTTGCTACTTGCTCGGCTAATTTACGTACTTCATCCGCTACTACTGCGAAACCTTTCCCATGTTCTCCTGCTCTTGCTGATTCAATTGCTGCATTTAATGCTAGCAGGTTCGTTTGTTCGGCGATATCTTTAATTACTGCTACTAGTTTTGACACTTCCTTTGTCTGGCCATCAAGACCACGTACTTTCTCCACCGCTTCCTTAACAATTCGATTCACTCGATTCATTTGAGTTACAGATGAAGTCATCATTTCCTGTCCATCTTTTGTCATACCAAGTACGTTAGTTGAGGCACCTTCGATTTTCTCACCGTTTTCATTTGCTTCTCTTACTTTTTGAGAAAAATCACTCATTTTTGATGCGACATCTCCGGCATGATTCGCTTGTGTTTCTGTACCAGAAGCTAGCTCTTGCATCGTAGTAGCGATCTGCTCGGTGCCGGATTTCACTTCATTTGCGGATTGATTCATTTCTTCACTTTGTGCACTGACTGTTTCAGATACATTCGAGATACGTTCGATAATTTGTCGTAAGTTAGCACTCATCGTATTCATTGAGCTTGCTAGTTGTCCTATTTCATCTTTGCTGTGATAGTTGAGCTCTTCTACTTGTAAATCGCCACCTGAAATTTGATTACTGACAGCTACAACTTTGTTTAAATTTCTGGAAACCAAACGATTGACCATGGTAATTAAAAGAATGCTGATCACGATCGAAATAGCGATTCCAATAAGTAATGAAGTTAAAGCAATCGTTTGACTCGTTTGAGCATTTCTTGCCGCTAAAGCTCTGTCTTCATTTACTAACGATGTCAGTTGGTCCAGATTTTCTACTGCCTCGAGCTGTATGGCATTAGCATCTTCTGCAGTACTTAGAGCAATTTCTTCCTCTCCTTGTCTCATATACCCTATCACTTCATTAAATTTACGATTTAATTGATCATCTAATGTTTCAATTTGCTCAAATAATGCTTTTTCTGTATCTGTATTCATCCTTGGTTGTAATTCTGCTTCTAAAGCATCATACAATTCACTTCTTGTTGTATATTCTTCTTCCACTTCTGTCGTAGGATCATCCATATATTGATAGACTCGAATACTTTTAGCGCGAATAAGTGAACCCATTTCGGTAACATCTACAGCTCGATCTCCTCGTCTTTCCATTGATTCGATTTCGGTTTGGATGTTTTGCAACAGGAATCCCACAACAACCGCTGAAATAATAAATAATACAAGTACAATTGATAATATAAATGCGTATTTAGAACCAATCTTTAAATTACTAAAACTTAATTTTTTCCGTTTCGATTTATCTTTTAGCTTTTTCAACATCATCCCCCCTAATTTCAGTATCGTTGTCACCGTATGTATAATGACTAAAAAGCTAATTACGTAAATCTATTTTATCACGAAAACGTATACATTACTATAACTTTATGTAGTTCTTTTTACCTTACAATGATCCTTTTGTATCAACATACAGATCATCTTGCATAGTCCTGTATTTAGGTGAGATTCTGTAATATATAGAAAGAGGACAATACGATAGCAATTTTGAAAAAGGGTATGTGCGAGGTAACCGCTTCGGCTTGCCCACATCCCTTTCCGTGGGGTTTTCCATTCAGCTAACTTTTCCAAGCAAAAACCGCATGGAAAAGTGGATCTTCATGAAAAACTATCCCACAGGAGTGGAAGTGGCCGCCTCCGCTGAATAACTCTACAAATATTGCAAATGTTAGCATTTTGGATTGTTAGATATATGAACATTTTTGTTAATTATGATAAGTAATCAAAAGACAGATTCATAGGCGATATGAAATAACGCCAACATGATTATTTTTGCTTGAGTTGCAGAATACAATAAAGCGCAGGCGTCGGCTTCCACTCCTGCGGGAAGTTTTTATCCGAAGACCCACTTTTTAAGCGCACTTTGCTTAAAAAGTTAGCTGAGGAGAAACAAACGCAGAAAGGGAATCCGACAAGCCGGAGCGGTTGTAACGCAGTTCTAAAGTGTCATAATTACCATTAAAGTTATATCGTATAATCCTACTTTTGTTCACTATTTTAAATATGATTTGATATAATATTACTTCTTAAAAATAAAGATCCCACATCAATTGATATGGGATTTTTTGCTTATATTTTAAATTGTCTTACTAAGCCGTTTAATTCCTCTGCTAATTTGGCTAGTTCATCTGAGTTTGAAGAAACTTCCTCCATTGAACTGCTCGCTTGTTGGGCCGAAGCTGATGTTTGTTCTACACCTGCAGCAGATTCCTCAGAAATCGATGCAATTTCTTCTACAGAACCATTAATTTCTTCACTACTTGTCGTCATTTCCGTAAGATTTGTTGTAACTGTCTGAATACTTACGACCATATCATTGACAGCATCATTAATTTTTTCAAACGTCTCTCCTGTTTTTCCGATTTGTTCAGAACCCGCTTCTACTTCACCATATCCTTCTTCAAGTGATTGTGAAACATTGGAGGATTCGTTTTGAATATTCGATACAATGCCTGTGATATCAGTAACAGAGCTACCTACTTGCTCTGCCAATTTTCGAACTTCATCGGCTACTACTGCAAAACCTTTACCATGTTCCCCAGCTCTTGCAGATTCGATTGCAGCATTTAATGCTAGCAGGTTCGTTTGCTCTGCAATATCTTTAATAACTGCGACGAGTTTTGATATTTCTTTAGTTTGGCCATCTAACCCTCTAACTTTTTCAACTGCATCTTTTACAATCGAATTCACACGACCCATTTGAGTAACAGAAGATTCCATCATTTCACGTCCATCTGCCGTCATACCCAGTACATTCGTCGAGGCCTTTTCGATTTTATCGCCATTTTCATTTGCTTCACGTACTTTTTGAGAAAAATCACTCATCTTGGAAGCAACATCTCCAGCATGATTAGCCTGTGTTTCTGTACCGGAAGCTAATTCTTGCATAGTAGACGCAATTTGTTCTGTACCAGTCTTCACTTCGTTAGATGACTGGTTTAACTCTTCACTTTGAGCACTAACGGTATCAGAAACAGTAGAGACTTGCTCAATAATGTTGCGTAAATTTGCACTCATCGTGTTCATCGAGTTTGCTAATTGACCTATCTCATCATTTCCTTTGTAATCTATCGATTGTACTTTTAGATTACCATCCGCAATTTGATTACTTACTTCCACGACTTGTGTTAAGTTTTTAGCGATCATACGGTTAACGATTGTTATTAAAATAATACTTATAATTATTGAGATGATGATTGCAATGATTAATGCAAATAATGCTCGTGTTTGACTATCTGTTGCTGAATCAGAGGCAATATCTCGTTGTTCATTCACTAATGTTTTTAATTTATCTAATTGTTCAACAGTTTGCGATTGAGCATTGATAGCTGATCCTGCTACATGTGCGGCATTATTCATATCTCCTTGACTGACAAAACTAACAACCTCACTAAAACGTAGGTTGAATTGTTCATCCAGTTCGGAAATAATTGAAAATAGTGATTTTTCTTCTTCTGTATTCATTTTCGGTTCTAGTTCTTCTTTTAATGCATCAAATAATTCTCTTCTTTCATTAAATTCATTTACTACGTCTGATGATGGATCATCCATATACTGATAGACTCGAATACTTTTTGCTCGAATTAGTGAGCCCATTTCGGTTACGTCTGCTGCCCTATCCGCTCTACGATCCATCGCGTCGATCTCCGTCTGGACACTTTGCAAAAAGAAACCTACTATTAATGTTGAAATAGCAAACAACCCTAATACTATTCCGAGAATCAACCCATACTTAGACCCAATCTTAACATTGCCAAACTGAAGATTTTTCAGTTTAAATTTCGAAAAAAAACTCTTCACACCTTTTCCCCCTACAATTATGTAATTTCTGGTTGCCATTTTATTTCCTATGACAATCAAACTATATATGAGTCTATTATAACATGACTATTTATCTGTTACTATATATAATGAATAGGACTTAAGTACTGTATTTACTTAATATTTTATTCTCTATCCTTTATTCGTTAAAATAAAGGTACTAGATTTATCTAAAAGAAAGGATGTTTTTATGGATCTGCAATCGATCGCTGAAGATGCCATCCTGATTCGTTTCCACGATGAAAATGATCTATCACCAAAATTAATTTCATTACAATATGAGCTTACTAATCATCCAAGCCTGCCGATCGTCGAAGCAGTAATTGGTTATTGCACGATAACGATTTATTTCGATCCTTTCAAAATAAGTCATCAGCAATTGAAATTGAAACTGCAAGAAATTATTAAGGATTTTGGCGATTCAAAAAATGATCAGGGTACCCTTCATATGATCCCTGTTTGTTATGAAGAAGAATATGGAATCGATTTAGCAACTTTAGCAGATATCAATCATTTTTCAGTGGAAGAAGTCATAAAGATCCATACCAGCCCTATCTATCATGTTGGCTTTTTAGGTTTCTCACCCGGCTTTCCTTTTTTAACGGGTATGGATCAAAGGTTAGCTACGGATAGAAGAGACAAACCTAGATTAGAAGTAGCTAAAGGGTCGGTTGGTATTGCTGGAGGGCAAACCGGTATCTACCCTAGTTCTTCACCTGGAGGGTGGAACATAATCGGCAGAACTCCGATCAATTTATTACCTTTTAAAAAAGATAGACCAACATTATTTTCACCTGGAGACCAGCTTAAATTTTATGCAATTTCCAAATCAGAATTTGAACAGATTTACCAAGAGGAGCGAACTAGACATGTCATTAGAGGTTATTGAGGAAGGTCTATATACCACGATTCAGGATAAAGGACGAACTGGTTATCAATCCTATGGTTTCTCTGTTAGTGGTGCCATGGATGAATTTGCTTCAGTGATGGCCAACCTTTTAGTCGGAAATGATCCTGAAGAAGCTTTGATAGAAATGAGTTTCATTGGTCCAACCATTAAATTTCACAAAACTACAATTATAGCGATAACAGGTGCTGATATGTCAGCTAATTTGAACGACCAACCTATCCCTTTGGGCAAACCGATTTCAATTAATGAAGGAGATGTTCTTCAATTTCGCACTGCTAAAACTGGCTTGTATAGCTATATTGCTGTAAAAGGTGGTATAGACGTTGACGCTGTTCTTGGTAGCAGAAGTACGATCGCTCGAGCAAAGGTGGATGGATTCTTAGGTAGAAAATTGATAATTGGTGATACCATCCAGTTAAACATGAGTTTCACTACTCATTCATTAAGTAACTGGCGGTTAAACCCTTCATTTTTCGACTATATGGTGCAGCCTTCCCAGACAGTAAGATATATTAAGGGACCTCAGTATGACTGGTTTGATCATCAATCATTTGAATTAACCGATTGGTCTACTTCGACGCAATCCAATCGCATGGGTTACCGGTTAAAAGGTCCAACTATTCAGCGAAAAAATCAGCAGCAATTATTAACAGAAGCGACCACATTTGGTTCTATTCAAATTCCAGCTAACGGACAACCGATTGTATTAATGGCAGATGGGCAACCGACAGGCGGTTATCCGAAGATCGGTCAAGTAGCAAAGGTTGATCTCGGAAAATTAAGTCAAATACGACCTAGTCAGTCTTTCCGTTTCCAACAAATTTCAGTTGATGAGGCGATCGAGCTTCTGCATGAGCGCCTTAAGTTATATCGACAAATACAGCAATTTATTTTTGAGAAATGGTCGGAGGTTCGGTAATGAAAAGAATGATATTAAATTGTGATTTAGGAGAAAGTTTCGGTGCTTATCAAATTGGTAATGATGAAAAGGTCATTCCACTTGTAGATGCTGTTAATATTGCTTGTGGTTTTCACGCTGGTGATCCAGATACGATCAACCAGACGATAAAGCTAGCAAAAAAGCATAACGTAAAAATAGGCGCACATCCAGGTTTTCAAGATTTACAAGGTTTCGGCCGTAGAAATATCGAGATGAGCCCAGAATCTGTTTATAATCTTGTCGTCTATCAATTAGGCGCATTACAAGGATTCACGAATGTTCATCGTGTTAAACTCGATCATGTCAAACCTCATGGAGCCCTTTATAATATGGCATGCAAAGATTACAAACTTGCAGGCGCGATTGCCAGTGCGATTGCGGACTTTGATAAAAGCCTAATATTAGTGGGTTTAGCTAATAGTAAATTAATAGATGCAGGATTAGAAAAAGGATTAAACGTCATGAATGAAGTATTTGCAGACCGTACCTATCAAAAGGACGGCACTTTAACACCTCGAACGGAATCGGGGGCAGTTTTGGATGAAACAGAAGATGTTATCGAACAAGTAAAAGAAATGGTCGAGCAAGGGGTCGTTACAACTACAGAAGGTGAGAAAATTACGATAAAAGCAGATACCATTTGTGTGCATGGTGATACGGAAAAAGCTTTAACTTTAGTAAAAGCCATTAATGAACAATTAAAGTGAAACGTCCAGCTAAGCTAACAAAATATCAGATCTTGTTCGTTTGATCCAAAAATATAGAAATCCTTACCACCCCACAAGTATGAAATTGAGCATAAGCAGGATAATACGCCATAACCCTTCGCTGTGAAATAATCTTTGAGATCTGATAACTGCGTAAAAATTGCTCCGGCTTGCCCACTTCCCTTTTACCACGGGCACAAGTGCAACATCTACTCAAGCAAAGCTTTCGTAGTGTTTTCTATGCAGTGGGGTTTTCCCTTCAGCTAACTTTTCCAAGCAAAAACCGCATGGAAAAGTGGATCTTCAGGGAAAACAGTCCCACAGGAGTGGAAGTGGCCGCCTCCGCTGAATGAAGTTCTACAAAGAATGCAAGTACTAGCAATATCGATTGTTACAGATAGGAACATATTTTGTTAATTATGATAAGTGATCTAAAGACAAATTCATAGGCGATATGGGATAACGCCAATATGATTATTCTTACTTTAGTTGTAGAGCATTAAAAAGCGCAGGCGTCCGTTTTCACTCCGGGATGTTTTTACCCTAAGATCCACTTTTTAAGCGCACTTTGCTTAAAAAGTTAGCTTAGGGTAAAAACCCGCGGAAAGGAAAAGTCGGGTAGATGGCAGGCGCGCGCATTCAATAGAACCACGTTTCCTGCAACCCCCATACGATCCCGGACGGTCGGATTTCCCGAGTCCGGTTCTGACACTGGGTTTCTATCGCTATATAAGCCTTCCTTATGTATCCCAGGTTTAAATGCTGACACGCATGTTCACCCATTGATACATAAGTTTACTTATACGCTAGTCTTATGCCAATCATTCAACAGACTCTGTGTTCTGTTTATTCTTTGACACGGACGCCCAGTCGCCCAGAGGTCCTTCGCTCTACTCTGGTGTTACCTTTGTAGAAGCTTCATTCCATAAGCTTAGAAAGGCATTACCCTTTCCTCTTCGCTACTACGACCTCATGCGTCCATCCTAAATCCTCCTAACCATTTTCGCTTGTCACTTATATGGTTGGTCTTTGCTGGTTGTTGTCATCCCAGCTGGAAGTAGGACTTTCCCGTCGTTATCTCTGAAAATCTTTCTCTAGATGCCAGAACCCCTACTCCGGCTGCTTCTATGGTGCTCTTGACCGTTACTTCCCATAGAACATCGGCCTTCCCCATTGCCCAACCAGGTCGGCGCATCACAAGTTATCCCCTCAACAGCTTCTGAAGGGCGCTCGATTTCGGAGCTGCAGTATTCGTTAAAGCCTTCTAGCCTCTAGATTTGCTTGCCACTCTAGCTGTTCCGACCCATACTCTCTCTGCGTAAAGTTGAGCCGCAGTGACTTTTACTTCCAAGCAGAACGTGGTTCGTTACCTCACCACGCATTGGATATACTAGTCATCCGAACCGGTCAATTGATGACAGGAGACTTTCACTCCATTAGATTCTCAGCCTTGACGGCTACTCCCGGACAAGCCGGAGCGGTTACAAAGCACATATAACATCTCATAATTACCAAAAGAGTTATGTCGTATAATCCTTCTCTTATGTAATATAAAAAACCCGAACGGTAAGAAATTCTAATCGAATTTTCTTACTTGTTCGGGTTTTTTTATTGATTTAATTTTGTTTAATCTCAGCTTTTCAAGTTTTGCGTCTTCGTATTACAACCAATCCCACACCTACTATAACTAGCAAAGATCCTATCGCTAACCAATTAAACAGTGTCGTTGCTGTATCAGGTAATTCTTTGTTGTCTTGTTTATCTTCTCCGTTTTGAGGTTTTTCCTCTTCTTCTGGCTCTGTCGGTTGCTCATTATCTTTCGGCTGTTCTGGATCTGGTTCATTATTGTCGTTTGGTTGCTCTCCTGTAGTTTCTCTCATCAATACCCCATAAATCGAAAAGTGAGCTACTTCAGCTGAAATCATTCCTTGTTGTGCCTCACTATTGCTTTCTTGTTTTTCCCACTTTTGATCTGCTTCATTATAATAGTAGATCGCTACCTCTTCATCCTGATTTGCTTCATCTACCTCTAAAGTGAGTAAAAACGGGTCAGTTGGTTGCTGACTTCCTTCTGGATAGATGATTTCAAAATCAAATATGCTTCCAGCAAGTTCAAAAGGTTTGTTTACCAATGCTTGAGCATCCGCCTCGTTAATAGTTAATAATGTTCCAGCTGGTAAATCATCTGGCATTTGAATCGTTACTTTGGAATCTGTTAAATAATACAACTCGCCTGCATTTACTACTGTTTGTTGACCAATTTGTAATTCATTAGTAGGTACAGGGTCCGTTTCTTCTGTCACTACTACTTTAGCAACATCTGAATGTTTACCATTTGCCGTACTAACGGTAATGTAAGCTTCACCTTCAGCGTGTGCGGTAATCGTTCCAGTTTCATTTACTGTCACGACTTGCTTATTATTAGAATTCCACAATAATTCTACATCTTGATCTGGGTTTATTTCTGCGGTTAGTTGTTTATTTTCTCCAACTGTTAATCTCAAATCTTTATCCGTAATTGTGATCGACTCAATTGGATCTTGTGGTTCTTCTTGCTCTTCTGGCAATTGATTTTGCAGTGCTTGGTATTCTGATGCTGTGATTGGTAAAACAGTTCCGTGACGTGGTCGGCTCGGTAATTCATATTCATCTGGGATCGTCCATTCACCTGAAGCAAGATCTGTCGTTTCAAATGGAACATATCCTCTTCCGCCGAATTCATCAATAAACAAATACCATTTTTCCTCTGTATTTGATTTAAAAATGGCTGGTCCTTCTCCTTGGTTGATGGTTCCTTTTCCTACACCTTCTTTGATCATTTCAAAGTCAGGATCTAATACAGAATCGCCAACTTCTTGGAAAATGAATTTGCCATTTGGAGAATCCTCCGCATGGTATCCTCTTTCATCTTTGGTAAAACGATAGATTTTCCCATCATGCTCAATCATCGTCGTATCTATAATCGAATAACCATAATCTAAATATACTTCAGGTTCAGTAAAGGTATGGAAATCTCTTGTCTTGGTATACATCATTCGTTGGTAGCTTGCGCCATTGTTTCGATCTGTTTCATTTTCATATAATTTAGATGCCCAAAAAACAATGTATTCACCTGTTGTCTCATCATAAAAAATTTCAGGTGCCCATGTATTTCCGGCTTCTTTTGGTGCGACTTCTACCATACGCTGTTCAGACCAATTGATAAGGTCATTGGACTCCCAGACCATAATCGAGCGACTACCTTGTGTTTGCGCTTTATTCCAATCACCATTACCGTGAATCTTCAAATCTGTCGCAATCATATAGAACTTATCGCCCTCTGGTGAACGGATGATAAAAGGATCGCGTAAACCTTTTTCTCCAAGTTCTGAAGTGAATACTGGATTGCCATCATTTAATTGTTGCCATTTCAATGGATTATTTCCTTCACTTAAAGCGAAATAGATTTGCTCACCATTTTCATAACCTTCACCTGTAAAATAGGGAAAGAAATAACCTTGATATTCCTCAGGCTCAGGTAGTTCCTTTACTTTCGCTTTAAATGACTTTACTAATTTTTGTTCGTCCAACTGCAACGTTGCCGTTAATACAACATCTGTATCACCTTCACCAAAAGCAGGCCTTGATACTTCGCCTGTTGCGGTAATAGTCTCTGTATCTGAAGTCGTCCAAGTTACATCAACTTCTTCTGTAACATTCGTAGGTAACGTCAAATTGCCTCTGACATCTTCGACATTGTGAACAACTAATGCTTGTAATGCTTCTTTTAAACGTTGCTCGACAGATGTTTTTTCAAGTACCGTCAAGCTAAATTCTTTTTCAACCGAAACATTTCCATCAGAAAGGGTCGCTGTTAATGTGACGGTTTTGTTTCCTTGTCCATGGTTCGGTCTTGCCACTTGTCCTTGATCACTTATCCATTGTGGATCAGATGATTTCCAAGAAATAGTTGTGTTATTACTTCCAGAGTCAGGTAGTAAAAGATCTTCTGTTATAGTTTGTGCGTCTTTATTTTCACCAAGTATTTGCGAAACCGTTAATCGTTGTTTCGCTTGTTCCACTAGAATCGAATCAATCGCATCCCTTTTTATTTCCGCTACTTCTTCTAACTGTTGTATTGCTGACGCAGATAAGGCCCCATCATACACTTCGAAATCAGCAATAAGACCTTTAAAATAAGGATCTGCACTATAGAAGGATTGTCCGATATAGCCACTTGGACCAGTTGGATTAGCAATATCGGCTAACGTAAATTCACCTGCTGACTCACTGGAGACAAATTCACCATCAATATAGAGATCTAGCGTTTCATCACTTCCATTAAACACGGTGGTCACTAATTTCCATTGATTAGACGCCAACGTATCCGCTTTGGTTGACACTTCATTTCGCCAGCCGTCTGTGGCAATGCCAAAGCGAGCCGATCCATCTGCATTATATCTTGGCGTAAAGTATAGGTACTGTTGATCGTTTTGACCAAAGCTGTACAACCATTCCGCTACATTCTCACCATTCCAATTCACTAAAGAAGAAACCGTAATGCTTTCTTGATCATCTAAAATTCCTTGAGGCATCTCAATATAAGCATCTTCACCACTAAGCTCGATGATTCCAATATCATCTGTTGTAACGATCTCTTCCTCATCAATTCCAGTTAGCGTTCCATCAAAATTACCTGCCTGATCTATGATAGTGTCGTCCTCAATATGTTGCATATCATAATCAAGTAAAAGATCGATTTCTGTTGGTGGTGGCTCAACCGTTTCTTCATCTGCTAAATGTTCAATTTCCTGCTCTGTTAACGCTCGATTATAAATTTGAAACTCGTCGATTCCTCCTGCAAAATAGGCTTGATTATCACGACTTGATCTACCCAGATAATTCATTGTCGTTTCCATTAACATTCTTGGTTCGAGATTATAGGTATCACTCGAATCAACCAGTTCACCATTAACAAAGGTTTTGGCAGTAAAGCCATCAATCGTTACAGCAACATGTTGCCACTGATTTAACCCTAATCGATTAGATGTTAAACGATATTTATAATCCGATGGTAAATCGGCAGTTGCATTGCCGAATTTTTCAGTAAAAGGGGTGACGGTTGCAAATTCCAACTGTCCTGAATCACCTTGGGTACTTAAGTACATACTGTTTCGATTGGCGACTCTACCTGTGTCTGCTCCAAAATCAAAAATGCGTTGATCTGCTTGATTCTGATCGACTTTGACCCAGGTTGAAATTGTCATTTTTTCCAGGTTTTCTTGTTGGATAAGGTTTTCAGGCATTTCGACATAACCTGTGTCACCATCTAACTGCACAAATCCTTGGGAATCCCCAATCGCGTCTTCTGTTTCTATGCTGGCATTGCCATGCATCTGTGCATCATAACCATTACCACTTACATCTGTAATGGAACCATCATCGCTTTGATCAAAACGGTAATGAACAATGGGTTGATCTTGCTCTTCTGGTCCTTCTGGTAAATATTTTTCGGTTAATGCTTGATATTCTTGATTGGTAATCGGTATGACGGTACCATGTCTAGGGCCTGGTGGAAGTGCATAGTCCTCTTCATCTAATACATTGTTCACTAGTTGACTACCATCTTCTAAGTCATCCGTCCAGCGTACATGGTATGGCCATGAATCGAGGAACAAATACCATTTTTCTTCATCGATTGCTTTAAAGATAGTTTGTCCTTCATTATTTCCTCCATGACCAATTAAACCTTGGTTACCACTTTTAGTCCCATCGATCAAATTAAATTGATAACCATTTTCTGCTATTCCATCCACATCTTCAAAAATATCTGTTGCTTTCTCGTAATATACTTTGTAATTCACTTCAGACTTGGTAAATCGGTACAATGTTTCGTCATCCTGAATAAAAGTGGTATCGATCGTTGGAAAACTATCATCAATATACACTTTTGGTTCCGAGAACGTATGAAAGTCACGAGTTGTCGCATAATACATTACATTATATTGACCATTTGGACGACCATTTGGATAATCACCATAGGTTTCTTCATTCGGAATCGAGGATGCCCAAAATACGACATACTCGCCAGTCGGTTCATGATAAAAAGCTTCTGGAGCCCATGTGTTACCACCATTATCTGGAGCAACTTCCACCATACGCTGTTCACTCCAATTAACAAGGTCATCTGATTCCCAGACCATAATCGAGTGACTTCCAGTAATTTGAGCTTGATCAAAGTTTGTGCTCTCACCCATTTTTAAATCGGTTGCGATCATATAAAATTTATCGCCTTCTGGAGAACGAATCACAAACGGATCACGCAATCCCTGTTCTCCCATTGTCGATTGAATGACAGATTGTCCATTATTTAACGCACGCCAATGTAAGGGATCTTCGGCAACGGCAAAAGATATTTCTTCTCCACCTTCATATTCACCAGTAAAATAACTAAAGAAATAAGCATCATAATCTTGTTCTCCTGGATCTTTTTTTACGGTAACTGGAATCTCTTTAGTGGTAATTGCTTCATTATATTGAACACTTGCTGTTAAGGTAACATCTGTGTCAGTAGTTGGCCTTTTAACCCAACCTAATTGATTGGCATCCTCTGTTACTTGTTCGGTTCCTTTTATGATTTCTGGATGTGAGGATTCCCAACTAATTTCAGAACCATTTTCTCCAGTTGTTACTAAATGGAGATTACCTTTGACGTTAGTCGGATTATAAACCGAGATTGATTCTGCATCCTGTTCAACTCTCTCCATATCGGAAAATTGTTTGATAACCGTAACTGCAAACGTTTTTGTCGTATCGATACCTTGATAAGTTAAAGTGGCTGTTAATTCCACTACTGTATTCCCTTGCTCTACTCCAGGGCGCGAAACTTTACCGTCTGATGAAATAATTTCTGGATTAGACGTTTCCCAAGTTACTGCCACACCATTTTCTGTTTCTGTAGGTAAAGAAAGATCTCTTGTCACAGAATCTACTGTATCCTGCGAGTGCAAGTACGGTTCGATAGCTAATTGTTCTTGTTGCTTGTCGACCAGCAATTGATTTAAAGGATCAATTGTATCTTGTAATTGATCTGATAGGCTTGCTACTTCGACAGCTGTTAATGCTTCACCATGGACACGAAAATCTGCAATACTTCCTTTAAAATATTGATCATTTTGAAAAATAGATTTACCAATAAAACCGGAATAACTTGCGCTTGGATCGATAATATTGGCAAGTTGTTTACCTTCCGTAGAACCTGCAGCAATTTCTTCTCCGTTCACATATAATGTGAGTAAACCCTCTTCCCCATCAAATACCGAAGTAACAACATTCCATTGATTTGCTGAAATGATTTGATCTGCTTGAATGAGTGATTCATTTCGCCAGCCTGCTTCAGATATGCCAGTAGCCGCAACATTACTAGCACCATGCATCGGAGTTGTGAACAGATAACTATTTCCATGTTCGATGTCATCATCTACTGTTCCAAATCCATAGATCCAACGATTTGTTCCATCATTTGACCAATTCACCAAAGAGGTAACCGTTACACTGTCTAAATCACTTAATAAATCACGTTGATCATCTGCTTTGGGAATTTCAATATAAGCATTCGCGTCACTTGCCGGACCACCATCTAATTCAACAAATCCTACCTGTTCATTTGAGTAATGATCACCTTTACTATCGTTTTGGTAAATACCATCAAATTCTGCTCCTGCTTTATTTTTCAAAACGATTTTTCCATCTATCTCTTTTGATTGTTTCATGTCATAATGAAGAAGCAAACTACTCTCAGAGTTGTTTGCTTCTTCTGCTGCTTGAACTGTATAAGGAACACTTCCAGCGAACAATTGGAATAAAAGTAATGAAACCATCAACAGGGATATATTTCGTTTATTGTTCATATCTATAACTCCCTACTAAATTATTATTCTTTTGCTTGTTTTTTCTCACTGCGCATCACAATAATTCGTTGTAAAACGATAAACAAAAACAATAAGACACCAATCGCAATTTTGGTCCACCATGAGCTCAAGGTTCCTTCAAAAACAATAATGGTTTGAATGATTCCTAGAATGAGCACACCAACGACACTACCAGCTATATAACCAGCACCACCTGTTAACAATGTTCCGCCAATAACGACTGCAGCGATGGTATCAAGTTCCATACCATTTGCATGTAATCCATAACCAGACAACATATAAAATGTAAAAATTAAACCTGCTAATGACGCACAAAAGCCACTTAACGTATAAATAAGTATTTTCGTTCTGCCTACAGGTAATCCCATTAACATTGCGGATTGCTCACTGCCTCCAATCGCATAAACCGTTCGACCAAATTTTGTGAAATGGCCTAGGAAAATAGCGATAATGACAATGATTATAGCAATCACAACACTTATCGATATGAAGGTATCACCAGGGAATGGAATTTGCGTACTTGCCATATAACTAAAAAAAGGATGTTCGATTGCAATGGTTTCGACACTTATGACATAACTTAAGCCTCGTGCTAAAAACATCCCTGCTAGGGTAACAATAAACGGTTGCAAATTATAGAAATGAATCAGTGATCCTTGTACCATTCCTAGCACCGTACCTACTAAAAGACTAATAGGTACCACAATCACTGGAGATAATTGTGCTTCCATTGTCAAACTTGCAGCAACCATACTCGTTAATGCAATAACAGATCCTACCGATAAATCAATCCCACCAGACAAAATGACAAAGGTCATTCCAACTGCTACAACGATCAAAAAGGCATTATCAATAAATAAATTAAGAAATACTTGGGTAGAAAAAAAGCCCGTATAACGTAAGGAACCAAAACTAAACATAAGAACAAATAAAGCAATGGTGGCAATTAACGGAAGTTGTTTGTAATCAAGTGATAATCGATTAATCATGATAAAGTAACACCCTCGCTTTCTTTTTGTTCTTTTGTCTTTTTCAGCTTACCAGTTCCGAATACTTTGCTCCTGAATTCTGGAGATTGTAATAAACAGACAATCAATACAACAACCGCTTTTACCACTAGGTTCGTTTCTGCTGGGACACCAATTGAATAAATCGTTGTGGTTAAACTTTGAATAATCAAAGCGCCAATGATTGTCCCCATTAAATAAAAACGACCTCCCATGAGTGATGTACCTCCAATAACAACAGCTAAAATCGCGTCTAATTCAAACCACAGACCTGCGTTGTTTCCATCTGCACTCATCACATTAGATGATAAAATTAAACCACCTACTCCTGCACAAAATCCGGAAAACAAATAAACCATAAGCATAATATTTTTTGAATTTATACCAGCCAATCTACTCGCATCTGGATTCGATCCAACTGATTCAATAAATAAACCTAACGCTGTTTTTCTTGTTATCAACACCGCTATTAATAAAACAAATGCAACGATAAAAACGGAGAATGGTAAGGCAAGTAAATAACCTCCACCGATAAAATTATATGGATCATAATAAACGGTCGTAATTTGACCTCCCGTAATTAACTGGGCGACCCCTCTCCCTGCTACCATTAAAATTAAGGTTGCAACGATCGGCTGTACACCTATTCTTGAAACAAGCAGGCCATTCCAACCACCTACTAATGTAGAAATAACTAAAGCTAGGGCAATAGCTGTAAATAGTGGTCCAAGACCATCTGTCTCTGCGCTTGCCACTGACATAGCACCAATTGCACCAGACATTGCAATCACAGAACCAACACTTAAATCAATACCTTTCGTCGCAATAACTAATGTCATGCCAATCGAAATTAACATTAATGGTGCCCCACGGTTTAAAATATCAATAATACTTCCTGTTAGGCGACCATTGCGTACCTCGATTGATAGAAAACTACTATCAAAAAATAGATTGATTAATAGAATAAGTAGTAACACCATGATTGGCCAAAATAATCTTGATCTCATAATAGATTTCCCCATATCACATTCCTCCGGCCATTTCTTTCATTAATTCTTGCTGTGTTAAATCTTTTTGGTTTTGATACTCCGATACTTTCTTTCGATCTCTTAGAACAGCTATCCGATGACTGGTTCGCAAAATCTCTTCTAGTTCAGAAGAAATAAATAAAATGGCTTTATTTTTCTGACTTAATTCTGTCATTAACTTCATAATTTCTGTTTTTGCTCCAATATCAATTCCACGTGTTGGCTCATCTAAAATCAGTAATTCTGGATCCGTGACTAACCATCTTGCCAACATTACTTTTTGCTGATTTCCACCACTTAAATTCTTGATTAATTGTTCTGGGTTGGCTGGATTGATATTTAAAAGTTCTATATATTCATCCGCAATTTTGGATTGCTTCGTTTTTGATAAATAACGAAACCAACCATTAACACTTTGAATAGCTAGAATAATATTTTCCCTAACTGTCAATTCCGGGATAATACCTTCCGCTTTACGGTCCTCAGAACAAAAACCAATATTATTTAAAATCGCTTGTCTTGGTGAAGAGAAATGTACTTTCTTTCCATTGACTGAGATAGATCCCTGGTCTGCTTTATCAGCACCAAATAAAAGTCTAGCAACTTCTGTTCGGCCTGAGCCTAATAATCCAGCAAACCCTACTATTTCCCCTTTATTTAATTCGAAATTAAATGGTTGAATTTTCCCTTTTAAACCGATTTCATCTGCTTTTAGAAATGTTTCTTTTTCTCTTACTTGTTTGGTAATATTTTTCGAAACATTTTCAAGCTCTTCCAATTCCTTGCCTATCATCTTGGACACAAGATCCATGCGCTCGATATCTTTGGTCATATATTCACCGATCCATTCACCATTTCTCAAAACGGTTAGACGATCAGTAATTTCATATATCTGATCTAAAAAGTGACTAACAAAAACGATTGCTAAACCGTCTTTTTTTAAATTCCTTATAACTGAAAATAATTGTTTTACTTCATCACGATCAAGACTTGAAGTAGGCTCATCCAGAATGAGGATTTTAGCAGAGACATTAAGGGCACGTGCAATAGCAACCATCTGCTGAATCGCCACAGAATAATTAGATAATAGCTTTGTTACATCTATGTTTAATTGCAAACTTTCGAGCAAATCTTTTGCACGACTATGCATTTCCTTCCAGGCTAAACGCCCGTGTTTTTTGATTTCTCTTCCAATAAAGATATTTTCGGTAACGGAGAGATTGGTACATAGGTTTACTTCCTGATACACGGTACTAATCCCGTGCTCTTGGGCATCCTGGGGATTTTTAATATGGACTGTTTTGCCATCCATGACGACACTGCCCTGATCAATAGAATAAACACCTGTTAGCACTTTAATTAAAGTAGATTTTCCTGCACCATTTTCCCCCATTAAGGCATGCACTTCTCCAGGATAAAGTGATAGTTGTACATCTGATAAAGCTTTAACACCGGGAAATTCTTTCACGATATTCTCCATGACTAATCGTGGTTGTTGTTCAGGCAACTTGATTACCTCCTTTTTTTGCAAAGTGGTAATTTTGAATGATATGAATACGTAACAACCGCTCCGGCTTGCCCACTTCGCTTTCCAAGGGGCGCGTCTTCAGCTAACTTTGCAAAGAAGAGCACTTTGCAAAGTGGATCTTCAGATCGCACTGATCCCTTAGGAGTCGAAGTGGACGCCTGCGCTAAATTAACTTCTACAATGCATGTAAGTGGTATAATAAAAGTTTTATCATCTTAGTATTAATTGTGATTTTTTTAGATGTGTCAAAATTCAACTGTTACAAACATTGTAGAGTATCATTATAGCGAAGGCCGCCCGCTTCAACTCCTGTGGGAACGTTTTATCCGAAGATCCACTTTGGTAAGCGGATTTTGCTTACCAAAGTTAGCTGAGGAGAAATCCCCACTGCATAGAAAACACTACGAAAGCTTGCTTGAGTAGATGTTGCACTTGTGCCCGTGGTAAAAGGGAAGCGGGCAGCCGCAGCGACTGCTAAGCAGAATAATAATTTCAAAATAACCACATTAAACATTTTCTATCATATGTTCATTATTTTTGATCATTTGTCTTTAGCTGGGACATGGATGTTGTGTCCCAGCCTCTTACTGTTTGCTTTGTCTCTTTTAATTAATATTCACGCGTTGGTAATAATTCTTCTGCTTGATCCATTGTGTACATGCTTTCCTCAACAGCAATTCGTTTCTCTAGTTCTTCACCAGCAAAATGCTGCTCAATTAAGTCTACTAATTGTGGACCGAATAATGGATTACACTCGATCGTAACATTCATTTTTCCATCAGCCATTGCTTCAAATGCACCTCTTACCGCATCGACACCAATGATTGTGATATCTTCACCTGGCTTTAATCCATATTCTTCAATGGCTTGAATCGCACCGATCGCCATATCGTCATTGTGAGCATATAAGACATCAATATTTTCTCCATCAGACTTCAAAAACGCTTCCATAACCTCTTTACCTTTCGCTCTTGTAAAGTCACCAGTTTGAGATTTAATAATTTCGAATTTATCTTCTGAACCAATAATTTCTTCAAAACCTTCTTTACGATCAATTGCTGGAGCTGAACCAACGGTACCTTGTAATTCAACAATATTTACTGGTCCTTCTTCATCAGCCATCTCTTCTACTAACCAATTTCCAGCTTTACGACCTTCCTCAACAAAATCAGAACCTAAGAATGTTGTCCATAATGAATCATCTTCAATGTCTACGGATCGATCTGCTAAGAAAACAGGAATATCTGCGTCTTTTGCTTCTTGTAATACAGTTTCAAAACCAGTTTCAACCACTGGTGAGAATACAATCGCATCCACTTTCTGTGTTATAAAAGAACGAATCGCTTTAATTTGATTTTCTTGCTTCTGTTGAGCATCAGAGAATTTCAGTTCATGACCTGCATCGGTGATTGCGTCTTGAATCGATTTCGTATTTGCTGTACGCCATTCACTTTCAGCACCTACTTGTGAAAAACCAATCACTAATTTTTCACCAGCTTCTCCATTACCTTCTTCCTCTGTTTCCGTTTCGGTTTCTGTTTCTTCTGTCTCATTTTCCTCTTCTGTTTGCTCTGGGGTGTCATCTGCTGCTGGCTCCTCGTTACTGCTTTCTTCTGATGATCCGCATGCAGCCAGTAATAATAACAGACCTAATAGTAAGACCAATATTCCTTTACTTGCTAAAAATTTCTTCATGTTCGTATAACCTCCCTTTTTCTTTACCAAATTTAATTGGTATGTTCTCATTCTAAAACGCTTTCATCATCTTTGTAATAGAATATTTTTTGAAAAAAATTAATTATTTATCAAATTTATAGATAACAGTGTAATTTTTTAAGTAATAATTGTAATTTTTTTTAAAATATTTAAAATAGACTATAGAAACTTATTCTTATAAGTTAGAATAGAAGATACGAGATGAGCGTATCATATTTCACGCAGTTAGGAGCAAATAATAATGAATGCGTTTTCAAGATTTCGAAAATTGCCGATTCGCTCTAAGTTTTTGTTTGTATTTGTTCTACTTTTTTTATGGTTTGGTCTTATTCAATTAGTACAGCTTTTTTTCTTTTTTAGTTATATTAAGCAATATAATGAAATGACAGAAACCATCCATCTTACCAATTCCATTCATGGAGAATTAAGAGATCAATTAGAAGAAGAGATTCGTGATATCGTTTATGGAAAAGTATATTTCGAAGATGGCAAGCAATATCAGATTTTAGCTCAAATGGAAGAACATCTTAATACGGTGGAAAGTAAAGAAACAGCAAAACCTTTTACAAAAGAAATAACAGAAGTCCGAACAGTGATTGGCACAACAACTGAGTATATCGATCGCTTGGGAAATCAAATTAAAACAAATGCCCCTGCTGAAGAGAAGTACATTACCCAAGAATATATCGGTATTGCATCTGGATTAATAAATGAACATGTCCAAACCTTATTACAGGAAACACTTGCAGAAAGTGAGAACCAAAAAGAGGCCATCAAAGATAAAATCAATCGAGATATACGTATAAGTATCATGGTATATATTTTTCTAGTGGTGATTACGTTCTTAGTCATCTGGACGGCATCGAAATTTATGTTAAAACCAATTTACTTATTACATAGACATGCAAGAGAAATCGCAAAAGGAAATTTGGCGGAACCGATCAAGCCAATTATAGCCATGAATGAAATTGATGATCTCTACAATGCATTTCACGTAATGACGAATTATTTGAAACATATCATAAGCCAAGTACACCAAACGAGTAATGAAATCATTCAGACATCACATTACATTCATAAAAGTACGGAAGAAAACTTATCTGCTGGTGAACAAATGACAGCCACTAGCCAAACCATCATCAAAGACCTTCAAAAGCAAAAACTCCAAATCGAATGGCTGCAACAACATAGTAAACAATTAATGGAACAACTATCATTGCAACAGCACTTCCTTGAATCCGGGTTATCCAATCAGCAAGATCACTTCCAAGAAAATACTCATACTTCTATTAGAATGATGAAACAATTACAAAATAATATCGGCGAATGTAATGAACAAGTTAAAAAGTGTTTCCGAAACATGGAAATTATCGGGGGTTTAGGTGAGGAACAGCTTACAACTATAGAAGAAATTGCAGAAATCTCTGAAAAACAACTTATTTATGTAGATCAACTACAAAATCAATTAAAACAATTTCAAATGTAAAAGTTCCTATTATGTTTTACGAACAATTACACCGTGATGAAGGATGGGTGGCAACATGCAATGGAACTGGTTCACGTGGTTAGACAAAAGCTTACGTACAAAAATGCTTGTCATGTTTGTACTTTTAACCGTTTTTCCATTGATATTTATAGGTTTTATATCTTACAACAAATCTGCCAATATCATTTCAGAAAGAGCTTATAGTCTAGCACAAATTAAAAATAGCCAAATAACACGCGAGATTGATGTTTTATTTCAAGATATTCATCGTTTTAATGAAATTGGCAAACAACAAAGTACTGTTCAGTTTCTATTGCATCAAGAAGAAACATATGATGAAGCTAAAGAAATATTAAGTTTGTTTGATTTTTATCAAAGAAGTTATCTTTCAGGAGAGCATATTTTTGATATAGAAATTATGAATCTTACAGGAAAAACAATAAGCGATAAACGTGGAGTCTATCAAAGAGAGGTTACAAAAAACGATGAGCAGTTACATGCATTATTTAGTGAGGATCCGAGCCAGGCTCAAATGGAAATTACCTATCAGGACGGTTTTCCTACCTTAGAAATAACCAATGCCATTGTATGGGATATTACGGAAGCAGTTATAGGTACGATGAAAATCACAATTGATGCTTCTACGATAACATCGATCTTAGCCAATAAATCATTAACAGACACTGATAATAGTTCCTTTTACATTTCGTCGGAAGACCGTGATATCTTTTTCCAACAGAAGGATAGAAACAAAGATCAGCCTGTATATATTGACATGAGTCAAATGAATGATAAGGAACAAGGTTATTATACTAGCGATGACATGTTTTATGTATATGAGACTACCAAAATGACCAACTGGAAAGTGATCGGCCAAGCACCTATTAAAGAAATTATGAAAGACAGTAATGACATTCGAACGTTAATCGTGTTAGCCGTTATTAGTAGTATTATTTTCATTATTGGTTTGTATATGTTCATTTCCAATCGATTGATACGACCAATCCGCTTACTTAAAGATAAAATGCAACAAGCTGCACAAGGTAACTTGGAAGCAAAGGTAATACCTGTTGGTGAAGATGAGATTGCTACATTAGGTGATAGCTTCAATCAAATGATTGTTAAAATCAAGTCACTGTTAGACCTTAGTATTGAAGAAGAAAAAAAATTGAAAGCAGCCGAATTTCGAACAATGCAGGCACAAATTAATCCACACTTTTTATATAACACATTAGATACTATTATTTGGCTGGCAGAAGCAAAGGAACATCAATCTGTAATCGAACTTACCAAAGCGTTATCACAATACAGCCGAATCTCACTTAATAAAGGGAAGGATTGGATTACGATTGCAGATGAGATCGCTCATATTGAAAGTTATTTATATATTCAAAAAACAAGATACGAAGACATATTAGATGTATCTGTTCAAATTGATTCCAATATATTACGCTATCATATTCTAAAATTATTGTTACAACCAGTCGTTGAAAATGCGATTTATCATGGGATTAAAAACAAACGGGGTCAGGGTTTTCTACGGATCAACGGCGGGATAGATGAAGAGAATTGCATACGTTTTGACGTGATTGATAATGGGATTGGAATGGATGAAGAACGATTACAAGAATTAAGAGACCATCTCCTCACTGGTGAGGTTTTACCAGAAGCAAAAAATGGTTTTGGACTTATAAATGTGCAGCAACGAATACAATTATATTATGGGAAAGATTACGGTCTAAAGATAAATAGCTGGAAAGGTTCAGGCACAAGAGTAACGATTACGATTCCAAAATCGGGGGGAAGAAAATGAAAAAGATATTTTTAGTAGATGATGAAGCAGTTATAAGAAGAGGAATTGCCCAGAAAATCGAATGGGAAAAAGAAGGATTTAGCTATTGTGGCGATGCTTCAGATGGAGAAATGGCCTTACCTCTTATCGAAAAACACCAACCAGATATTGTGATAACAGATATTAAAATGCCTTTTATGGATGGATTAACCTTATCAAAAATCATTAAAGAAAAAATGCCGAACATAAAGATTATTATTCTAAGCGGCCATGATGAATTCGAATATGCCCAACAAGCTATCCGCCTACAAGTAGAAGAATATTGCCTGAAGCCTGTCAGCAGTCAGGATTTACTAACGATATTGCGTAAAGTAAAAAAAGAAATGGAGGCACAACCTGTACACTATGCAAAAATTGATACAAAAGAGGAACTGTATGATCATTTATGCAAAGGTTCTTTGTCAACAGAAGAAATCTCACATCAAGCTAAAGCATTACAGATTGACTTGATGGCTAGTTGTTATACAGTCTTAGTAGTAGAATATGGCGAAGAAACAAAACATCTAGCAACATTATTACAAAACGATCAGGCTTTATTTTTTGTTAAAGAAACAAAATGGATTGTCATCTTAAAACATGATGTTGAACATATGCTCATTAAACTAATCAATCAACTACGTGAATCGTTGTCCACTACAGTATTTGGTATTGGGTCGATTGAAACGAGAACCGAACATATTACACTATCGTATGAAAATGCGATAGAAGCATACAGTTACAGTCGCGCGATTCAATCGTATACTTCAACAATGTTTCTTCATGAAAATGATGATATCTACCAAGATTTAATGAGAGCAGCAGACCGACGTAAATTAATTCATTTTTTGAAATTTGGGCAATTAAATCAAGTCAGCAGGTTCGTTCAACATTATTCGGAATTCATTTTAAATAAAAAAGAACGATCTAATGTACTTATTTATTATTTTTTATTAGATTTCACGATAACTATTAAACATCATATCGAAGAAACAGACCAATACGACGATGATTGCGTTAAAATGATTCAACAAGTAGAAGAAGGTATTTATAAAGTACAGTCGACAGAACAAATAGTTGATTATATGAATAATATGCTACTCCCGCTTTTTTCGCGCAAAGATACTGGTAAATATGCAAAAGTAATTCAACAAGTAAAACAAGTGGTTTCAGAGCGTTATCACGAATCCAGTTTATCTCTTCAACAAATTGCGCTCGAAGTAAATATAAGTGCTTCCTATCTCAGTAATATTTTTAGTAAAGAGATGAAACAAACCATTACGGAATATTTAACAAAAGCAAGAATTGAGAAGGCGAAAGAATTATTGGAATTGACCAACGACAAGACGTATGAAATAGCTTATAAGGTAGGATATAATGATTCTCATTACTTTTGCCATATTTTCAAAAAAATAACAGGAATGACCACTAAAGAATACAAAAACCAGTTAACGAACCAATACTCAGCTAGTACATTATAATACGTTCGTTATAAAATGAGGGATTGCCATGAAGAAATGGAGTGTTGTACTTGTCATAGTTTTACTTACCATTAGCTTGTTTCTAATATTTTGGGATTCTAATCCTAACAATCCTGTGGATCAGATTATACCTGAGAATACACAAACTGAAAATACTCAAACTTTTGCCATAATTTATCCTGTTGCACATCCCTTCTTTGAAAAGATTACAGAAACGGCTCAAAAAGAAGCGCATAGAATAGGAATTAATGTGCGAATTGATGCACCGAAAATCGCATCTGCTGAAGATCAAGCCGCTCTTCTTCAAAAATATATCGAACAAGGGGTGGATGGTATAGCTATCGGACCTACTGATCCCGAAATGATTACACCATTAATCGATCAAGCCATTGATCAAGGCATACCAGTAGTTTGCTTTGATACCGATGCACCTAGTAGCAAACGATATACGTATATTGGTACGGATAATTATTTAGCTGGGCTTCACATTGGGGAAACGATTGCTAAATTACTCGATTATGAAGGGGCAATCATTGTCAGTAGTGGCTTATCTACGATGGAAAACCTAAAATTAAGAATGGAAGGGCTGCAAACAGTTGTTGAAAGCTATCCAAAATTAACAATTGAAACGATCGAATATAGTGATGGCACAGCACCTTCTACATTAGACAACATCGAAACTATGGTAGAAAATCATCCAAGCTTTGACGGTTTTGTTGGCATCGATTCTCTTGCTGGTCCTGCTGCTATTACGGTGTGGAAAGCTCATGGTTTGGATAAAACTGCCGTTACATTTGATGACTTACCACTAATTAAAGAAGGTTTGGTGAATGGACAATTAACAAGCATCATATCTCAAAACCAAGAAAAGTGGGGGAATTTAATTATCGAGAAGCTATTCGCCCTCTCAAAAGGTGAACAAGTGAATCAAACAAACTACACCGAAACAGTTGAAATCAATAATCTTGATGATTAACAACAAACAAAACAAATATACACAATTCCGAAAAAAAGAATTATGCGACATAACACTGGTGTTCATTATGAGATTTTATAACTGCGTAACAATCGCTCCGGCTTGCCCGCTTCCCTTTCCACGGGTTTTTCTCCTCAGCTAACTTTGCTAAGCAAAGATCGCTTAACAAAGTGGATCTTCGGATAAAAACATCCCGTTGGAGTGGAAGCGGACGCCTGCACTATTAAATGTTCTACAACTCAAATAAGAATAATCATGTTGGCTTTATTCAATATCGTCTATGAATTTTACTCTAGATTACTTATCATTCTTAACAATATAAGTTCATACCTGTAACAATTCAAACTGTTAGCATTTGCAATCATTGTAGAGCATTATTCAGCGTAGGCCGCCACTTCCACTCCTGTGGGATCGTTTTCCCTGAAGATCCACTTTTCCATGCGGTTTATGCTTGGAAAAGTTAGCTGAAGGGCAAGCCGCAGCGGTTACTATGCACATACATCATTTCAAAATGGATACCAGAGGTATAACGTATAATCCTTAATTCATACAAGAATTTAATAATATGTACAGCAAAAAAACTGACCATTTGGCATCTTTTTGTGCCTTTTGGTCAGTTTTTAGCGGTAGCGATATTTTAACAAGCATTGATCTAGAAAGTCTTGTGGTAATTTTTTGACGGCTCGTTGCCAAATAGTAATGTGTATAAAGGCAAATAGACTAACCATTGCAATAATCGCCATTGGCATATAGAGAACAACGATCGCAAACAAAAGTCCAATTATACCAATCAATAAAATTTCAGGCAAAATAGTAATAGAAGCAATCCAAGCATTTTTCCATAACTTTACTCCCTTTAAGTGAGAAGTTACGATTAATGGAAGCATTGCAATTAAAGTTAAGATAAATATACTAGCTGCAAATAACCATATGACCTGCATAAAAAAATGCATAAACCCAATTAAGGCCGGAATAATAGTTGCGTTCAACGTAAGGATTAGCATGATGACAGCTATATTCAAACCTAAAAACAATGTCTTTCTAAAATAGTATTTGAATGAGTGAAAGAAATTCTTCCAAATTCCTAAGTCAATTCCGTTTTTCGACCATTCAAGTACCACAGCATACATTGCAAGTGTCGCAGGAATAACCGTTATTATCCCCAAAGAGAAGAAAAACCACAACAACTGTAATGTTACAAAAGAAGCGAAAACATGCAAAATACGAAACAATATTGGCTCCGATTGATTCATCCCTTCACCTACTTCACCATTTAATATTTTAAAATAATTTGTTAACATTATTGCCGATTTTTAAAATATTAAACATGAATGTAAGAAAGACTGGGAACCCACCCGGTCCTTTTAGTGGTAATTTTGAAATGAAAAATAGGTGTAACACACGCTACGGCTTGCCCACTTCGCTTTTACCCATAGGGCATAAGTCAACATCTGCTCAAGCAAGCTTTCGCAGTGTATCCTATACCAGAGGGCGTATCTTCAGCTAACTTTTGTAAAGAAGTTCGCTTTACAAAAGTGGATTTTCAGATCACGCTGATCCCTTAGGAGTCGAAGTGGCCGCCTGCGCTAAATAATGCGCTACAATGGGTGTAAGTAGGGATATGGCGACTTTTAACTTCATATTGTTCATAAACCTCTACAAGTTAGCTGTCACAAATGTTGTAGAACCTTTTTATAGCGTAGGCCGTCCGCTTCCACTCCTGTGGCATCCGTTTTCCCTGAAGATCCACTTTTTTGAGCGGTTTGTGCTCGAAAAAGTTAGTTGAAGGGAAAACGCCACGGAAAGGGGAGTGGACAGCCGGAGTGATGGATTAATATACACTATATTTCAAAATGGCTACATTGAAAATGCGTGGATTCAGGGGATTATATGCTTTCCTAACGTACAAGCAAATAAAGTAGGCTTTTAAATCTCTCCTGAGTCTCGAATAATTAATTCCGGATCGACTAAAACAGATTTTTGTACTTTTCGTTCATTAATTAAATCATGTAACATATTGGCGGCCAACCTGCCAATCTTGATCTGATCCTGCTTCACAGTAGCTAAACTTGGCTCACTGTAACGACAGGCTTCAATATCATCACAACCAACAACTTTGATGTCTTGTGGCACGGATAAACCCGCTTCTTTAATTGCTTTCATCACCCCTAATGCCATCATGTCGGATACTGCGTAGACAGCGTCAGGCCTTACATCTCCCTGTAACATTTCTTTCATTTTTTCATAACCACTCTCTTCAAAGTAATTCCCATATTTCACCCATTCATAACGTAAATCCATACCATAATCTTCCATTGATTGTATAAATGCATCTTTTCGCACATTAGAAATCACCGAATCTTCTTGACCACCAATAAACGCCAATTTACGAATGCCATTCAAATAGAAATATTCCACCACTTGACGAGAAATCTTCTGGTTATCTGTCATCACATAACTTGATCGTTCACCTGTTAATTTTAAATCGACTGCAACTGTTGGAATATCACTTTGATCTAACTGGTATATCGTTTCTCCAATATTTTCCCCTGCAATTATTAAGCAACCATCTAATTGATAATGTTTCGCTCGGGCAACGTAATCTTCTTTACCGATATTAAAAGCTTGATTAGAAAAAACGAGTATATCGTATCCTAATTGACCTACTGCATTTTTAAAAGCGTTGATAACTTGATTAAAAAAAGGATGGTTAAATTCTACATGTACTTCCCCTGCATAAATAAGTCCAATCATATTCGATTTTTTAGTTGCTAATGCTTTCGCCGAAAAACTAGGCTGATATCCTGTATCTTCAATAACTTTTTTGACTTTTTGGATCGTATTAGGACTGATACTACCTGTCTGATTAATAACTTTAGATACTGTACCTGGAGAAACCCCAGCCATTTTTGCAATCTCTCGAATCGTTAATTTCATATTATTATCCCTCTATTTGTATTGATGAGAATGAGTGTTTCCTAGTCTATTTTTAGCTTTTTTTGATGTCTTTTGTCAAATAATAATGTTCAGCTATTATACCTAATTCTAAACGAACAACGACAATATAACCAGACCTTAATACTATTGTTGATTTATACTCTATTCAATGAAGCTTATCTGTGTGTTCAACAAATGTTACTACCACTTACATTCTAGAATAAATTAACCCTGCGTATCCTCAGGATTTAAGATAATAATTTTCCCATCTTCAAACTTCACTTCAAGTTTATTATCTTCTTGTGTGAAACCAATAGAATCGAGATATTCTCTTGGAAGTTGAATACGTCCAGTCCGATCTACTACCGCTAACTCTACATGTGTATCCTCTTCCGCTTCTTCCTTATCAAGATCTATATTAGTATTAGAAGCATGAATGGTACGTCTTAAGAATTCACTTGATGTCTTACCATCTCGAATCGAAACAACTCTATCCATCTTTTGCGTTAATTGAGTATCATGAGTAACAATTACGATTGTAATGCCAAGTTCTTTATTCAGTTTTCGAAAAAGATCGAGGATAATATCTGCCGTTTTGGTATCCACACTGCCTGTCGGTTCATCTGCTAATAATAGACTAGGATTATTTGCTAAAGAGATTGCAATCGCTACTCGCTGTTGTTCTCCACCGGATAATTTATCAAGTTTACTATTTATTCGGTGACCCAAGTCGACCATCTTTAATAATTCAATGGCGCGAGCTCGTTTATAACTTCCTTTTAAAAGCATGGGCAACTCTACATTCTCTACAGCCGTTAAATAAGGGATTAAATTCCGAGCATTATTTTGCCATACAAAACCAACCGTTTCAAGCTTATACTTTACAAGTTCTTTATCAGAAAGTCTGAGCAAATCTTTACCATCAACGATTAACTTTCCAGCAGTTGGTCGATCCAAACCACCTAGCATATTTAATAACGTTGACTTGCCACTACCACTATTTCCGATAATCCCCATAACTTCCCCTTTTTCAACTTGTAAGTCAAGTCCCTGGAGTGCCATTACTTCGATTTCATCATCTATCTTATAGATCTTTACTAGATTCTCACATGTTATCATTTTAGTCCTCACCTAACTTTATTGCCTGATGTATTTTTATCTTTTTCACCAACAGAACTAGGATTATTAAACCTACCACTAGCATAAACCCTACAAAACCATAAATTCTCCAAGTATCACTGGGATCAAAAATCACTTGAAAAGGTGGTACGATCGTTTGTGGATCAAATGACAACTGAAATAGAGGTACAAATAACCTACTTGTAATGCCACCAATGGCTACTCCAAATAAGCAAGCCATACCAGAAGTCATTAGTTGCTCCCAGGTTAGCATTGCCACCAACTTATGGACTGGGAATCCCATCGCACGATATACACCATATTGTAATGTACGAGATTTGATGGTAAGTATCCAAAATAACAGAAATCCAATAAAAGTAATCATCATTGCGATAATAAACCCTAGTGTCAATGTCCCGTTTATCCCTAGCAAGAAAGCACTCGTTTTTAATTGTATCAACTGGGGCTGAATATCTTTCATATTGCTGACTGGAAGTTTATCTTGTTTAATAGATTGATATAATTCATTTCTGGTTGTTTCTGGTGTTGTTTTTAACCAAACTTGATATGGCTCTAAGCCCATTAAATTTTGGATATAAGCTAAATTTGCAACAATTAATGATGGATTCTTGTTATCTTCCGTTTCAGCTATAGGATTGAACGTTGGCCAATAATCAATTATCCCATAAACAACGAATTCAGCACGATCCGCCCCATCCCACTCAATAGTTAAATAGTCGCCCTCTTTCACTCCTAGTGAGTTGGATACGGACGATGAAATAAGAACAGCACTAGGTTCCTTAGCAAGTAAATTTAAATAATTATACCAATGGTGTGGGAGTAATGAAGGCTTAAACCATGCAGTTTGCCCAAACTCTTTCGGCTCAATACCTAGCATTTCCGTTGAGAATAATTGATTCCCTTTCGCTTCCACTTGTACAGGCTCTTTTTTAAAAACCTTTGTGGCATGTTCGACACCGTTTAATTGGGTATAAGGTTCGAATGGTGGTTCACTATAGACAATTTCCTTTGTATCTACTTCTTCTGTTACTTCCTCTTCTTCCTCAATTGTGACATTAGCAGGGACTGATTGATTACCTGCTATTATTTCATTGCTCTCCCATCTGATTTCAAGCTGTAGATCGGCACCGTTTTGATAAAGAATTTGTTCTTCTAAGTTATTATTAATCGTTCTAGCGGCACTGGCACTATATAGACCAACACCGATTGTCATTATTAAAAAAACCATTAAGAATTGATACTGTTTCGTCGAACGACTTACTTGCAGGAAAGTGGAGTATAGAGAAACTGACCAAAACTTCTCTCCTATTCGGTAAATTATCTTTAAGAGAAAAGGATATATTCTTAATATAAATAGACCAAGTCCAATAATAAATAATGCAGGAAGAAAAAATAAAACCGGGTCAATGTAGACATCCTCACCAGGCATCACGGAAGCTAGTGCTTTTTGCCGCTTTTGAAAGGAAAATAAACCATATATAGCTAAAGCAATTAACGATAGATCAATTAGCAATGTAAAGCCTTTGAAATGCTTAGCTCTTTTTTTATTTGTCTGTTTTTGATGGACAATACTTTGATTGGATGCAAAATACACAGGTATCATTACCATCACAACAGAGACGATAACAGCAATCAATCCATACAAATACGATGTTGGCAAAATTTCAATTGGAAGGGCGGTTCGATTAACAAATTCTAAAAATCCATTTGTTGCCCCTAATAGTTTACAAAATTGCAGTCCAATATATGGACCGATTATAAATGCGATTACTCCCAAAATCGCTATTTCAATAAAATAAATAACGAGTATTTGCACTCGATTAGCACCACGACTTGCTAATACTGCAATTTCATTTAACTGCCTTTGAACGATCAAACGGGATACCATAAATAAATAGATACCCAGCATAATTAATACAGGTACATTTAGTGACCACAACATTGTTTTTAATTGCTCACCTTTTTGCAGATAGGATGACAAAATATTTTGAGTAGGAAAGTCGACAAGAATAATCGTCTCCATCATTGCACTTATTTCAGCATTCACTTTTCTTTCAAGATTTAATAGTTGCGGTATATCGTTACTTTTAAAAGCAGCATAGTCAAAAGCGGTGATAAATTTGCTAGTTTCTAATAATTCCGCATTATTTTTTAATAGTTGGTCTTTAAATAATCCCTCTAAAATAATAAAATCTTGACTATAAGCATTTGGTGATAAGCTCCAATAAGGATCATTCGTATCTTTCACACGAAATGTTCCAACCGGCTGTACTTGGTACTTCGTTTCCCCTTCTCCTATTGTTAGTGTGTTCCCCAAAACCATTTCCCTATCTAACAACGCCTTCTCAGGAACCAAAACCTCATAAACACCTTCTACTTGCTTACTAATTGGAATTCTCCCATCCGTTATTGTAATATGATCCTCTATATTTGATAACGAAAGAATCCGGGCACTCTTTTCCTGTGATTCACCTTGAAGGCTAACTCGTTGGGGTGAAGTGCTTAAAATAGTGACTTCCGTTACTTTAGGCAGCCCTGTATCCTTTATCATTTGTTGGTTGAATTTCTCAATTCTATTCAAAGTAGACAGGCGATTAATATCCTCATCTTTCGAATAATTTACTGAAAAAGTAAATTCTCCTGGATACTCTTGCTTTTCTATTTTATAATCTTCCAATTCTCCTACCAACAATTTATGAAGTACACCGGAAGTATAGGTTGGTATACTGGAAACGAGTGACACCGTAATCAGCAAACCGAGGAATAAGCTAATCGTGAGCCAGCGATTTTTGAGCATTTTTCTGATAATAATTTTGATGGTTGCCATAGCTTAATCCCTCCTCTATTTAAGAATAACTTCGTCTCCCTCTTCTAATCCTTTCCTTATTTCTACTTCTGTTTTTGAAATAATACCTGTTGCAACATCTATCTCTCTTTTGGTATTATCAACCAGGATTTGCACATAATTTCTAGCTCCAGACGTTCTTAAACCATTTTTAGGGATAAATAATGTATCCTCTTTTTTAGCGATAACTATTTCAATTTCTGCACTTTCACCAACTTCTACTTCTTTCGATTCCATTTCTACATCAATTAAAAGTGATCTATTATACAAATCTGAATCTGTTTCTGAAATATCCTCTGGAATGTCATCAGGTGTTTGAGCTACTTCACCTTGTATTGTTTCTCCATCAATGGTAACGTTTACACTCATGCCGATTTCTATTTCTTCGAGTTCACTTGTATTCATCGCCGAATAAATAAGTTGTAAATTTGCTGTATCCGCCACTCGTACAACGGATTCGAATGCTTCGATATTCTCTCCAATACCTTTATCTGTCACAAAAGTAACAATGCCATCCATTGGAGCAACAATTTTAGAATCAGCCAATTGTTCCCTTAACTGGGAAAGGCGGTGTGCTAAACCTTGTTTATCTAATTCCGCTATTTCTATCGAAAATTCATCAGATTTCTGATGCTCTAACTGTTGAACTCGTAAATCTGCTTTTTTATAGTCAATTTCTAATTGTCGAATGTCACTTTTCAAGTTACCACTGTTGACTTCGATCAAAGAATCCCCTTTCTTAACTACATCCGACTCCGCCACATGTACTTTTTCAAGACGTCCACCTGATTGCTGGTAAAATAAATTCTCACTACTATTTGGTTTAAAAGTCGCTGTACCAGTTAATTTTTTTTCAATCGTCCCTCTTTTAACTTCTGCTACGTCGTAATTTACTTCCGCAGGCTCCACTAAGGGAGGAGCAATTACTTGCTCTTCCTTGGGAAAAAGCGAACAAGCTGTTAATGGTAGAAGCATTGCCATTAAAACGAATGAAAAAATCTGACTACGTATGTTTTTCTTTTTTATCGTCTGCAAGTTGCCCATCCTCCAGTGCATAAACATTATCGATTATTTCCAGGATTGCCGGATCATGTGTGGTCATTAAAATTGACATTTTATCGTTTTGGGTTAATTCCTGAAATACATTGATGATTCGTAATGCCATATTCGAATCTAACTCTGCTGTTGGCTCATCCGCTAAAATTAAGGGTGGCTTGGGTGCTATCGCTCTCGCAATCGCTACCCTTTGTTGCTCACCACCAGATAATTCAGACGGACGATGTTTGCTCCTTTTATTAAGTCCAACCAGATCAATCGATTGATCAACTCGTTTTTTCCATTCTTTCCTTGGCACATCTGTAATTCTAAGACCAAATTCAATATTCTCTTCTACAGTCAACAGCGGTACTAAACCATATGATTGAAAAATAATACCAATATACATCCTTCTTAACTCAGAGCTTTGCTTTTCTGTATACTGACTTATTTGCTTATTTTGAAAAAAGATGTCACCTTCTGAAGGTTTATCCAAAGCACAAAATAGATTTAATAATGTCGTTTTCCCTGAACCTGACCTTCCCCTTAAAACAGTTAAACTACCTTCACTCATTGTAAGATTAATGTCTTTCAACACTTGTACTTTGTTACTACCTTTACCAAAGAATTTTCCTAGATGGCGCGCCTCAAGTATAGAATTCATTTCAATTGCCACCACTTTCTATCAAACTGTTATTATCAAATTTAATACCTAAACTGACTAACTAATGTGTTCAATTCTTCTGCTATTCTGGAAAGTTCTTCTGCATTAGTCGCAACCTCTTCCATCGAACTATTCGTCTGTTGAGATGAAGCTGATGACTGTTCAATACCGGCAGCCGCTTCTTCAGAAACAGTAGCTATTTCTGTAACGGCACCACTCATATTCTGACTATTTGCTGACATAGATGCAATATTCCCTGTTACTGTTTTAAAATTTGCCACCATTTGTTTCATCGACTGGTTAATTTCTGAAAATGTTTTACCAGTATTTTTTATTTGCTTTGTCCCTTTTTCGACTTCTTCATAACCACCTTGTAACGAATTCGCGACCCCTGTGGACTCTTGTTGGATATCGCCAACAATGTTCGTAATGTCTGCAACCGAAACAGATACCTGCTCAGCTAGTTTTCTAACTTCATCAGCTACTACTGCAAATCCTCGTCCATGTTCTCCTGCCCGTGCAGCTTCAATAGAGGCATTGAGTGCTAATAAATTAGTTTGCTCTGCGATATCTTTTATGACAGAAATTAATTGAGAGATTTCTTGCGATTTCGTATCTAAACCATGTACTTTTTCGACGGATTGTTTAACTATTTGGTCAATGAGGCTCATTTGGTGTACAGATGCTTCCATCAACTGTCCACCTTTTTCCGTAATTTTAAGTACATCGTTAGAAGAATGATTAATCTGTTCACCACTTGCACTAATCTCTTGGATCTTTTCGATAAAGGTAGCCATGGAAGAAGATAAAGCACTCGTGTTATTCACTTGTGTCTCAGCACCTGATGATAATTCCTGCATGGTTGCAGAAACTTGTTGAGAACCTGCTTTTACTTCAAGAGAAGATTGCGTTAGTTCTCCACTTTTTTCGCGTACAGTGTCAGAAACTTTAGAAATTTGCTGAATAATATCTCTTAAATTTTGACTCATTGTATTTATAGCCAGTGCAAGTCGACCAATTTCATCTTTTCCTTCATAACTTATCGTTGCCACTTCTAGATTACCCTCTGAGATACTATTGCTTACTGTAACTAACCTATTAAGATTACTGGAGATTAAACGACTAATAAAATATACGAGTAGCCCACCGATCACTATAGATATCATCATCGATAAAAGTAAAACAACGGTCGTAGCTTGCTGATTTTCTTTGGTTTGCGAAACCGATACAGCTTGCTCTTCTATTAACGTTTTTTTGATCTCTTCCAATAAAAAAAGAGACTCATTGCGTAAATTTCTAATTTGAGTGGCGAAGCTCTCTGTATTTGTTTGATTACCTGAAGTTCTTTCTTCCATAATATCCGTTAAGAATAATTGATTGATTTGCTCATCGTTTGCTATTACACTTTCTAACAATTCAGTCTGTTTGTCTGTTTTCATTGATTTTTTTAAATTGTCTGCCAGTGTATCAAATTCCTGTTGTTGAGTTTGATATTCATCAATAAATTGTTGATGACCTTCTTGTACAAAAGTCACAACACTAATTCCTTTTGACTGTATGATTGAACCTAATTCTGTTATTTCCATTGCTTTATTTCCTGTTTTTTCTAAATTCGAGATATCTTCTTCCGTATTATTCATAAGCATTAAGACGATAGCTGTCGAAATAGCAAATAAAATAAATACGACAGATAATGTCAGACCATATTTCTTTCCAATATTTAAGTCCCGAAGTGTACGTTTAGGAAAATTTATTTTTTTCATTTTAGAAATAAGTGTATTTAACATATGTGGTTCCTCTTTTCTAACAAAACAAGAATGTATGTTCTTTAATGGTTTAAGAAAAACCTGGAAAGCCCACCGGTCCTTTTAGTGGTAATTTTGAAATGGATAATAGTTTTAACACCCGCTTCGGCTTGCCCACTTCGCTTTCCAGGGGGCGTGTCTTTAGCTAACTTTTGTAAAGAAGTTCACTTTACAAAAGTTAGCTTAAGGGAAGACGCTACTGCATAGAAAACACTACGAAAGCTTGCTTGAGTAGATGTTGCACTTGTGCCCGTGGTAAAAGGGAAGAGGACAGCCGCAGCGGCGGTTTCCTGTACGCTTTATTTCAAAATGGCTACTCTGATCACAAATGCGTTTATACCAAGGGTTATATGCTTTCCTTCCTTATAAAAAAACGCATTATGAAGATAGGCTGTCAAGGTAATTACTTGACAGCCTATTAAAAATGATTCTATATATTCTTCATATAAAAATGATTCTACTCAAAGCGGGCAAAGCTATCAGGTACTCAGAAAAGCGTAGTTTCTGACTTTTTCATAATATCACCTTCATGTGGGAATAGTTATCTCCGTTTCAATAACACATGATTCTCGTATCATTAATTGTGGATCGACTAATATAGAACCTGGCTCTGCACTATCAGATATTAAATCATGTAGCATGTATGCTGCTAATTTTCCCATTTTTTCTTTATCTTGCTTGACAGTTGCAAGAGGTGGATTACTGTAGCGGGTAGCTTCGATATCATCACACCCGATGATTTTTATATCTTCTGGTACACGAATTCCTTCTTCTTTTATTGCTTTTAGTGCACCAAATGCCATCATATCGGAAGCTGTATAAACAGCTTGTGGATAGGGAGCAGATGCCAGAATTCTTTTCATCGCTGTATAACCACTTTCTTCAAAATAGTCACCATATTGAATCCAATTATTTCTTTTAACCATTCCAAAAAGTTCGACAAAATGAATAAATGCATTTTTTCTAATATTAGATATAATCGAATCACTAGGTCCGCCAATGAAAGCTACTTCTTTAATCGAATTCAGATAAAGGTATTCAACTACTTTTGCAGAAACTTTGTTATTATCTGTAGATACATAACTTGATCTTGGACCTTTTAGTTCGATGTCAATACCTACACACGGAATATCACTCTGATCCAATTCATCGAGAGGTGGTTCCAACTTTTCTCCAGAGATAATTACACAACCATCTAATTGAAAATGTTTGCACCTTGCTACATAATCTTCTTTATTGCCACTAAAATTTTTATCAGAAAAGACCAGAATATCGTAACCTAGTTTTCCGATCGCCGTTTTAAATGAATTCACTACATCGTTAAAAAAGGGATGGCTAAATTCCACATGGAAAATTAAACCAATCAAATTAGATTTTTTCGTTGCCAAAGATCTGGCCGAAAAACTAGGTTTATATCCTGTTTCTACAATTATTTTATTTATTTTTTTAGCAGTCTCTGAACTAATGCTTCCTGTTTTATTAATTACTTTAGAAACAGTTCCTGGTGAAACACCCGCCATTTTTGCAATCTCTTTGATTGTCAACTTCATGAGAATCCCTCTATTAATCAAAAATTAAAATTTTTAACTCTTTACTGCACCTTCTGTTAAACTTTGAATAAATAAACGATTTAATAACAGGAAGATAATTATTAATGGGACGGTAGCCCAAAATGTTCCGGATAAAATCATGCCATTATCACGTACATAGTTATCAATCAAACCACGTAAAGCAACCTGAATCGTAAAAGAAGACTCTTCTCGTAAAACTACAAGTGGCCATAAAAAATCGTTCCAAATATACATAAACTTAATAATCGCTAATGTAGCAAAAGCCGGTATAATAACAGGAACTGCAATATTCCAATATACTCTAAAGTTAGAACACCCATCGATTTTGGCAGCATCTACGAGTTCATCGGGAACATTACTACTTATATATTGCCTCATCCAAAATATACCAAAAGCATCTATCAAGCCTGGTACTATTATCGCTTTTAAATCATTTAGCCAGTCTAATTGAGTTATGATGAAATACTGTGGAATTAACCCAAGTTGTGGAGGTATCATCATCGTAACAAGAATCGCCACAAACAAGAAATTTTTTCCTTTGAACTCAAATTTAGCGAAAGCAAAACCTGCTAAAGAACATAAAAATAACACACCTATTGTTGTTACAACAGATACAATTAAGGAATTCCAAATTGCACCAAAAAAATCGATTGTATTGACCACATTTGTAAAATTAGTAACTAATTCCGAACCGGGAATAAACGCCGGTGGCACACTATTAATGACACTATTATGGTTTGTAGCCATTACAAACATCCAATACAATGGAAAGATTGATAGAAAGGCAGCAATTACAAGTAATAAATAGACAAACAACTTAGAAATTGAAACCTTTTTAGATCCTGTTTTTTCACTCATTTGCTAACCCTCCTTATCGTCCTATCCGATTTGCAATGAATACGTTAATAGACGATATTATAATTATTATAATAAATAAGATAATCGCAGCTGCGGAAGCTGGACCAAATGATAAATTCGTAAATGCTTCACGATATAAATATAAAACAACGGTTATACCTTCTTCTCTGAATGACCGACCAATATAAATTAACGGCTCTGTAAACAATTGCAAAGCACCAATAGTTGAAGTGAATACAGTCAATATAATGATCGGGCGTAGCATCGGAATGGTTATATACTGTATTTTCTGACGTATCGTAGCTCCGTCAATCTGTGATGCTTCATACAATTCGTTTGGTATAGCTTGAAGTCCTGCAAGGTAAATAATCGTGTTGTAACCAACCCAACGCCAAAATACCATAGTAGAAATGGCTATTTTAACCCCCCACCAGGAAGTTCCCCAACTAACTGAATCAAATCCAAACCAGCCTAAAATAACATTAAACAGCCCAAAATCCTGATTATTAAACATAATCCCAAAAACAATCGCAACCGCAACAGTCGAGGTTACATACGGCATAAAAATCGCTACTCTGAAAAGACTTTTCATCTTAATCAGTGCCGAATTTAGGGCATATGCCAAAATGATACCAATTATTAATTGTGGGATCGTTCCTAACACCCACATAATTAATGTGTTAGATAAGGAAGTCCAAAATATCTGATCAGTTAATATCCATTTGAAATTTTGCAAGCCTACAAATTCCATTTCACCTAAACCATTCCATTTTTGAAACCCTAAATAAAAACTAAATAAAATTGGAAATAGCCCAAATATCCCAAATAATATAAAAAATGGTGAAATGTATATGTAAGCAGAAATGGCTTCTTTTGTTTTCTCACTTAAGGATGATTTTTTTTTGGTGGTTAACGTCGTTTCCGTTTGAGCCATCATAATCTCTCCCTTCATTGATTTCAAACGGTCTATGAATCGATTCCATAGACCGTTTGCATATCATCCTTATTGTCTTTCTAACTGTGAATTTATACGTTCTACTGCTGCATCCCATTCATCTTGCGGATCAGCTCCGTCTACCGCGACATTTGTAAGTGCGGTTGACAACTCTGTATCAACAACTGCATAATTCACACCCATGTGTACTGTTTCTACTGCTTGTGCAGCTTCAGCAAAAATCTGTGCAGTCGGAGCACCACTAAAGTATTCATCAGAAGTTGCTAAAAATTCTTCATTCTCATATACATCTGGTGTAGATGGGAACAACCCAGCAATTTCAAATGATCTCAACTGTTGTTCAGGTGCTGTTAACCATGAAATGAAATCAAATGCTTCTTGCGGATATTCTGATTCTGCTGGGATAGTTAAGAAAGAACCGCCCCAGTTACCAGCACCTTCAGGAATAGATGCAATATCCCATAATCCGGAAGCATCTGGTGCATTACCTTTTACATTAGCAACCATCCAACCAGGAGCACCCGGCAATGTGGCATAAGTACCTTCAGCCATTGCAGTTCCCCACTCTGGTGTCCAAAGTTCATTTTGTCCAACTAAGCCTTCTTGAATCATTTTTGTCGTGTAGTCATATGCTTCTTTTACAGTTTCTTCTATGATCAGCTCGTTATCTTCATTAAAATATTGTTGATCTTCTTGATCTCTTAATGCATTAAATACAAGTTTTGGTGTATCTGCAATAAACTTACCTGTTTCAGCATTAACTGTTTTAGCTGCTTCATAGTAAGCATCCCAAGTATCAATTTCAGCTGCTAGTTCTTCACGATCTGTTGGAAGACCAGCTTCTTCCATTACATCTGTACGATAGAACATTGTGGTTGGACCAATATCAGTTGGTAAACCAATTTGGAAAGATCCATCTACATTTTGAGCTTGTGCCCATTTCCAATCAAGGAAATTACCAGAAACATCATTTGCACCGTAGTCATTTAAATTATAAAACTGATCAGATGCTTCCAGAAATTTTTCAACTTGACTGATTTCTATCTGAGCAATATCAGGTGCACCGCTTCCTGCAGAAATGGATGTAAACAAGTTGTTGTGCATATCATTCATTTCACCTTCATTGATGGTGATTTCCACATTTGGATTTTCTTCCATATACTCATCTACTAACTCTTGATAGCCTGTGCTACCAAAAATCCAAAAATCTAAAGCTACAGTTTCACCACTATCAGCTTCGCCATTATCAGTACTTGTACTCTCTCCATTACTATCATCTCCACCATCATCACTACTTGCACTGTCACTATCGTCACTACAAGCAACTAAAGAAAAAACTACAAAAGAAAATATAATTAACATTAACCATTTTTTCATCATTACTAACCCCCATGATTTTTAAGTTGATAAAACACTTACTACTACAACCTTTGACAATTGCGGTTCCAATAACTTTTCTTTCAAAGATACATCTTATTTTCTTGCCAAATCACGAAAACGGTTTCCTTATTTCCTAAAAAAAGATACAAAAATTTCCGCTGCAGCGTAATGTATCCGTTTTCTGATTACATTATATTACGGTGAGTTTACAAAATCAAGTATTATTTCAAAAAAATATCCTTTAATATGCAAATGAAAGGAAAACGGTTTCTGCATAAAGTGTACCGTACTCAATTCTTCTACTTTAAATTCCACTTGTAATATTAAGTAGTGCTGAATTTTTTTATACATGGTAGATTGTATGAGTTACTACATTGTTAATTTACTTCCTTCACTAACAAAAGAAACTGCTTCTCTCCTTATATTAGGAGAAAAGCAGTTTTATTTTACCCTCTATTTCATCTCTGGTATCACTCGTACCTCTTTTTTCATTTCAGAATGACAGATTGGGCAGGCTGGTTCTTTTTCAAACGAATAATTTTCTCGCATCCATCCTTGGCAATCATCACTCACACAAGACCAGACATTTGTTTCTACGCTTTCTACAGGTTCTTTTTGGTTATTAAAATAAGCCATTCGGCACTCCCTTTCATGGGTTATACCTCTATTATACGCTTAATTATCTTTAATTACAAAGTTATTACGATAATCCTTCCAGCGTGAAACGATAGACATAGTTTTGGTTTGCGAATAAACGATATTCTGGGTGTGTTTGTTGCCCCCAACTATCATCACCGCCAACACCCATTTGCCATCCGTTGACTCTTACGGAGACCTTATCAGAGACAGGTAATTTGTAATGATGACTGGCTTCTTCAAGTTCAAAAGGTGTGTAGGCTAGTGCATTCACTTCAATGGTTGGATCTCCAGTTATTTGGATACCATTGCCTTGATTGTCGGTAATTTTCATCCAACGAACACCACTTTTATTTCCACTCTCTTGTGGTTTTAAATAAGGTTGCAGCTGTTCTGAAACTTTTCCTTCATGTTTCGCAACTTTACCACTTTTTTGTCGATCCCAATACGTTTCATGTGGTCCTTTTCCATACCATTCCAAACGGTCAAATGAATCTGCCAATTCAAATCTCATTCCTATTTCTGGAATATCTGATAAACTTTTTCCTGGCTGTAGCATATTTTCCACCTCGATCTTACCTGAAGCATGGATCGTATAACGTATGGTTGCCATTGAAGCTGATGTTGTCGGTAATTGATAAAATGCTTCAACAACTATTATATTCTCCAACTGCTCGATATGAAGGTCGATTAATGTTCGTTCAAGACTAGCCTTACGCCACTCACTGCTCTTTTCATCTACTTTAGCACCACGATCATTATCGGTCATAGCTCTCCAATAATTAGGAACCATCGGACTTTTTATTAATTCTACTCCTTTGACAAGATAAGATGTCAAATCACATGTAGTTTGATCAAAAGAAACGCTAAAATCTTCTCCTGTTATCTGATAAGCATTTGACTGTTCGTTTACACTTATCGTACCTTTAGTCGCATTACTTTTCGATATTGCAGGGATAAAGAATTGTTCAAATGCCACCTCATGATCAGGTTTAGCCCAAAACGGAAGGTTTTCATAGACGATTTGTAATGTAATCACTTGTTCCTTAGATGGATCGAATTTATCATTTTGGTAAGCTAAAGTTACGATCTGTTCTTTTTGTGGTGCTGCATCTAATAATTGGACCCCAGATTCGATAACTTCGCCGTTCTCTTCAACGGTCCATACTAATTTATAGTCCTCTAAGGTTTGGAAAAGGTGCTTATTGATAATTTTAAATACACCTTTTTCTAGGTCTTGTTCTTCAAAATCGATATTACGATAGCAGGCTTTAACCTCTAGCAATTTAGGCGATACGGATCCATCTGCGAATATCAGACCATCACCTGCAAAATTGCCATCATGTGGTGACTCTCCAAAGTCGCCACCATACGCTAAAAACTCTGTACCATCATCCGTCTGATGACGAAGTGCTTGATCTTTCCAATCCCATATAAACCCACCTTGTAATGATGGATATTGATCAAAAAGCTTAGTATATTTATCTAAATTCCCTGTTGAATTCCCCATTGAATGTGAGTATTCACATAATATATATGGTTTTTTATCACCAGGTTGCGTCGCATAAAACTCTAACTCTTGTGGACTTCGATACATGGTTGATTCCATATCTGACGCATGATCAGATGGTCGATAATGGAAAACACCTTCATAATGGACAAGGCGAGTTGGATCTTCTTTCGCAAAATAGTCATGCATCTTCACGAAATTATCACCACCAAATGATTCATTTCCTAATGACCAAATGATAATGGAAGGATGATTCTTATCACGTTCATACATTGATTTACAACGATCCAACACATTTTCTGTCCATTCTGGCTTACTACCAGGCAACGAATCTTCTAAATTTTGCTGTCCATATTCCCATGTTCCGTGTGTCTCCAAGTTTGTTTCATCAATTACGTACAATCCATATTGGTCACATAAGTCATACCATTTAGGATGATTTGGGTAATGAGAAGTACGAACGGCATTGATATTATATTTCTTCATAAGCACAATATCTTCAATCATATCTTGTTCCGTAACAGCACGACCTTTATCAGCAGTGAATTCATGGCGGTTTACACCTTTAAAAACAATTCGTTTGCCATTAATATGCATAATGTTATCGATCATTTCAAACTGACGGAACCCTACTTTTGTCGCAAACACTTCGAAAACTTGACCATCTTCACCTTTTAGCGTCATAACGACCGTATATAAATAAGGATTTTCCGCACTCCACTGAAAAGGTTTTTTAATATTTGTTGTAATTGTAGCCGTTGAAGACTCTTTTTGATCCAAGTCTAATTCAATCGTTTGCTTGCTTACGGTCTTATTATCAGCTGACAACAATTCTATTTCCAGTTGACTTGTAGGAAGAGATTTTTGAAAATAATTAAGCACATGTGCTTGTACTTCAAGGCTTGCATCCTGATAATTTTGATCAAATGAAGTACGAATACGGTGATCATATAGATGTAAGTCTGGTAATGCATAGGCATAGACGTCACGAAAGATCCCGCTCATTCTCCAAAAATCCTGATCTTCTAGCCAACTAGCGTCTGCCCAACGGTATACTTCAACAGCTAATTTATTCTCACCTTTTTGTAAATACGGCGTAAGATTGAATTCTGCTGGGGTAAAGGTATCTTCACTATAACCAACTAATTCTCCATTAAGCCAAACATAGAAAGCCGCTTCCACACCTGCAAAATGTAAAATAACAGGCTTCTCTTCCCAAGAATCCGGAAGATCAAAAGTTGTCACATATTGTCCAACAGGGTTGTAATTTGTTGGAGCAAATGGTGCTTCAATTTCCTCATGTTCAATCCAAGGGTATCTCGTATTGACATATTGAGGATAGTCATAGCCTTCCAACTGCCAGTGGGCTGGTACATTTATTTGTTCCCACTTCGATACATCAAAGTCATTTTGATAGAAATCCTTGATCCGCCCGTCTGGGTTCTTCGAAAAATGAAATTTCCATTTACCATTTAAACTTTTGACAAATGGTGACTTTTCATTCTTATAACTAAGAGCTTGTTCTCGATTTTGATAAGGAATTGCTAAAGCATGTTGAGGCATACGGTTCCATTCAAATATCTCTGGATTGTTATTCCACTCTGGATAGCCATTTTTTGGCGGTGTGTAGGTTTGTTTTGTTTTGTTAAACATCAACTTAATACCTCCTAATATTGAAATCGAATACATTTTCTCATTTCGTATTTTACTTACTTATGTAGTATAATAAAATAAACAGTAAAAATAATCAAGTTAAATTTTACTTATTTTACTTAATGGATGGTGAAATAAATGGCAACAATAAAAGATATAGCAAAAGCAGCTGGCGTATCTATCGCTACGGTGTCTAGAGTATTAAACTATGATCCCACCCTATCAGTGGGCGAAATAACAAAAAAACGAATATTTGAAATCGCTGAATCGATGTCCTATCAAAAAAAGAGTAACCGAAAAAAAATAACACGACGAATTGCTTTTGTACATTGGGTGACAGAGTCTGAAGAGTTGACGGATTTGTATTATATGGGAATTCGTCACGGTATTGAAGATCAAGCCAAAGAAATGCACCTTCAATTAATAAAATATACAGTAAACAATATAGACGAGATCCCACCTGACATAGATGGCATTATTGCGGTAGGACGTTTTAGTAAAATTCAAATTGAGCAATTGAAAGCGATTAGTGCTCATATCGTCTTAGTTGATTCAGACTTTGAACATAGTGGATGTGATGCTGTATTAACAGATTTCAGGCAGGTTATCACCCGTGCTATAGACCACTTATTAGAACAGAAAGTAGCTAAGATTGGTTTTATCGGTGGTAAAGAAACCTTACAAGGTACCATTGCACCAACAGAAGATATTCGAGAATATTATTTTCGTCGGTATGCAAAAGAAAAAAATGTATTAGATGAGGAGCTTATTTTACAAGACGATTTTAATGTAGATAGTGGTTATCAATTAATGAAAGAGTTTCTCTCAAAACAATCGATACCTAATATTGGTTTTTTAGCTGCTAACGACCCACTTGCAATTGGTGCTTTAAAGGCTTTAAATGAATCAAAAGTGGATATCCCCAATAAGGTTCGTTTAGTTGGTATTAATGATATTAGTGTTTCCAAATATGTTTATCCTGCACTTACGACAATACGAATTGAAAAAGAATTGATGGGCAAAACAGCCGTTGATCTAATGATGGAACGTATACGCGATGATCGTCAAATTTGTAAAAAGGTTTATATCGAAACATCCTTAATCAAACGAGAAACAACCTGAAACGATACCATATGTATTATTGCGTAATAACAAGAAACTATGCAATAATTGATGTGGTAATTTTGACATGATGTGAGTGCTTAGCAACCACTACGGCTTGTCCGCTCCCCTTTCCATGGGGTTTTTCCTTCAGCTAACTTTTCCAAGCAAAAACCGCATGGAAAAGTGGATCTTCAGGAAAAACGAGTCCCATAGGAGTTGAAGCGGACGCCTACGCTAATTACAGTTCTACAATAGATGCAAGAGTTTAAATAATGACTACTATCGCATCATGTAAGCGAAATACTTATATAAAGATCAAAATGATAGCTGTGACAACAGTTGTAGCACTTATAGAGCGAAGGCGTCCGCTTTCACTCCTGCGGGATGTTTTTACCCTAAGATCCACTTTTTAAGCGTACTTTGCTTAAAAAGTTAGCTTAGGGTAAAAACCCGCGGAAAGGAAAGCGGACAAGCCGAAGCGGTTGCAAAGCACATATAAAATTTCATAATTACTACTTCAGCTATGTCACAGTATCTTCCTATTCCCCATAAGAATTCTGTTGTCACAATGTCTTTACTCATTAACAGAAGCAGTATCCAGTAGCTAATGTGTTATTTAATCATTGCTTTTAATTCGTGCAATGTCTTTGCGTCTTTTAGGAATTGTCGTTCGTCGTCGTCTTTTACAAACTCCATTAGTACATATCGTTCTTTTCCATCTTCTTCAATGGATTCTAAATAGTTTTGCCATTCTTTAGCACCATTCGCTAAATCCATTCGTTCATTAAATGAGTACCAATGAAAGATATGAACATTTGAAATCCATTGCTTAACCATCTCTATACTAGTAATCCTTTCTTCTACAGATACGCGATTAGGTGGTTGCCAATAAAGGAATACATTTTGATGTGCTATCTCTTCCATTAATCTTCTAGCACTTTCTTTCGTATCTGTTAAGGTATGATCATGATATTCCAGATGAACACTAATCCCTTCTTCTCCTGCTAAATCTGCAATTTTAATTGCATCTACCACCACTTTTTTTCGATAACTATCATCTGCATCCTTACTTCCCATCATTCCAGGCCAAACCCTGATCGCAGGTGCTCCCAATCTTTTAGCTGTTTCTAAAACTGTGATAAAATCATACTCATTACCAGAATGATCTGCTAAACGGTAATACGAACCATATGAACTTACTTCTAACCCTCGAGATGTTGTCAATGCAGCTATTTGCTCTGCTTTTTGATATTCCCCAGGTGAAACATGAACGTCTCCTCCCCATTCAATTCCATCTAATTCTGCTTCCATCGCCAAATCAATAATTTGTTCAGGATTTTTGTCACGAAATGTTACAGAGCATAATCCCAACTTCATATCTATTTCTCCTCTCGTTATTTGAATATGTCTTATTTATAAGATATACCTTTTTATTAGGTACTACTAAACATTAGCAATTATTAGAAAAAATCGACAAGCATATATATGACTTGTCGATTTCTATGTTAAGATTCTAATAATTTTTCTAAAAATTGTGTAGTTTTATCTAAATTCTTAGAGCTAGCCGGTATGATCAGAATTCGATCTTGAAAAGCTTCGATATCATTAAACACATCAAATTGATTGGTACTTATACCGTACACTTTTTCGGAATCGAACTTATATAATTCTACATCATGCTCCTCCAGCAAAGAAACATCAATAACTTCGCTAAAATCCAATAATCCTTCTTGTTCTAACATTTCTGCCGCAAATTCTTCCTCTGTTACCATGATGTCAATCATACCAGTCGCAATTCGCGCAACTAATTTTTGCACCTGTTCATAGGACTGTTCAGATAATGAACCGCCATCAGAAATAATGTTATCGGTTGCTACTTGAAAATCTTCAAAATATTGTTCATTTATTTGAGTCGAAAATTCGTCGGTTTGTTCATACGAAATTTCGCTTACTACCATCAGTTGGTATAACTCTTCTTTTTCCTCAAAAACAGTAGTTAATATCGATACCAATATAAACACACCAAATACAATTGCAAATATATGTAATTTATAATATTCCCAAATATAATCGACGGCTTCTTTAAAAGACATCGTTTTCAATGTTGCCCATAGCTTTTTCATTGTGATGAAACTCCCCCTGATTATTGCTTCTCTATTTAAAAGTATAGCACAATTACGAAAATCTGAGATTGCTCTCGGTTAAATTACACAAAATTTCCTTTATTGAGATTACAATTATTCACATATTCTTTTATGAAAGTTGATCACTTAACCAGTCATAAGCCTTTCTACCGCTAATTTCATGTGTTCCTGGAAAGATATCGCAACTGAACTTTTCTGGTCGATTTTGATAATTTTCTTCAATTTGGTTTATGGCTTCCATTACATAACGATTCGGGAAAATTGGATCCTTTTCGCCTGATTCAATAAAAAGACTCCGTGGTGAGATTAACGAGATCCACTCCGGCAATTCTGCATAGTTTAGTATTCCAGGAATATAATTGTCAATGCAATGATGCATCGCCATAATACTCCCCTTAAATGTGTTTGTAAATCCGGTCAAGACTGTCGCTTTTACCCGTAAATCAAGAGCTGCCGTGTAAGCAGCAATCAATGCACCGCCTGAGAAGCCCATTATTGCTATTTTTTTCTTATCGACGTCACTCGATTTTTCTATAAAATCTACTATTCTTCGTGTTTCCCAAATTCTTAACCCTGCCAATGTTTTTCCTTCCATTAATAAGGTGGTTGCCATCGCTTCACAAGAATTGATATTACCTTGTTGAATATCTCTTGTTAAACGACGATCACCAAATCCGATCACTTCAGGTGCAAAAACTTTAAAACCTTTTTTTACTAAATGTACGGCAAATTGATTATGTATTCTCACCACCTGTTCTTTTTCACCATCTTCAGATAATCCAACAGCTTCTTTCACACCATATCCGTGACCATGCAGTGCTAATACGGGAGAAAAAATTTTTTCGGCTTTAGGTGTTAAAACATACATTTTTATTTCCAAATGCTTTGTTATAGATAAAATCATTAATTCTCGTTTATAATCAGAAAATTCTTTTGTTTCAACTATTGTTGCTTGAAGTGGCACTCTCGTCTCATCTAAATAAGAAAAATCACCTAAGAGTTCTAACAAACTACTTTTCAATGTTAACTTTCTTTCTACTGGCCCTGCAGCTTTAATTGTTTCTTCTAAAGCATTATCATAAAACTGTTCAAATAATCGATCAAGCTGATTCATATATCCAACTCCTTTTAAAAGGTTTTTCTCGATGAAATGAAAACGTTTTTATTTAGTGTTTCTATTATAGCTTATTTTAATCATCGCGAAAATACATAATGTATATTTCATTTAGAAATTAAAAAATCCAAAGTATTATTCGAATTGACTTCGATATCTTTTGGATTTTTGTACGTATTAGGAAGAAGAAGAGACATAGCTGATGCGGATATTCTGTTAGAGACGATAGTATTTTTCTCTTCACAGGAATTAACATGTGCTTGACGGGAATTCAGTCTCTCCTCACGGGAATCCTCTACTTCTTGACGGGAATTATCTTCGGCTTCACGGGAAAAAAGCATAATTCCCGTGAAGAGAACTGTAAGCAATTATATCGCAGTGTACTTATATTCCGATCATTTGTTATTTTTTCTTCAAGAACTCTGTCGGGATATTCGATTTAAAACGAAGGAGTTCTCCTGTTACTGGATGCTTAATCGCTAATACGATTGCGTGTAAACCGAGACGTCCAATCGCGTTTGCTTTTGCTCCATATTTCTTATCGCCAACAATCGGATGTCCAATATCAGACATATGAACACGAATTTGATTTTTTCTACCTGTTTCTAAATAAACGGACAACAGTGAAAGATTATTATTAGCTTTGATTAACTTGTAATGCGTAATTGCTTTTTTGCCATCTTCCGCTTTCTTACTGGAATACATTTTGAACGTTTTCGTCTCTTTTAACCAAGACGTAATGGTATCCTCATTTTTCTTAACAATACCTTCTACAAGTGCCACATAGGATCGCTCTTGGACCATTTCTTTCCAACCTTCTTGCAAGATCTTTTTTATCTTTTCCTTTTTTGCAAATAACATCACTCCAGATGTTTCTCGATCTAGACGATGCACTACAAAAATTCGATTGTTGGGATCAATTGTTTGAACATATTCCGTTAATTGCTTATAAGCAGTTATCGATTTTTCTCTTTCTGTTGCCACCGACAATAAACCTGATTCTTTCTCAATTACAATAATTTCCTCATCTTCATATAAGATTTTCATTTTTTCAAAAGTGGCTGCTTTGGCTGCTTTATTTTTTTGAATTGAAACACTGTATCCAGGCTCAAGAACGTAATTATGTTGGGTGATTTCTTGATTATTCACATACACCTGACCACGTGTCAAAATTGATTTAACGGCATTTCTACTACGATTAGAAAATATTTCGAGCAAGAAAGGAAGCAGTTCTGTCGTTTTTTCCACTTTGTACTCTTCCATATTCGAATTTTGTCTGTTATTTTTCATAGTTTTCGCCTCCATTCTATTACCATTATACCTTTTTTCGAGTTAAAATGTTGGATTTAAGGATATTTCAACAACTTTTAACCATGCTAATACAGTGAGACTTCGATCAATGCACGGATTACATACAGTTAGGAGATGGCATATGGAAGGAAGTTGGATTGCCGTGGTTCCATTTATTGTGGTGATTGTCACCGCTATGTGGACCAAGCAAGTATTCCCAGGTTTAACACTAGGTTTGATCGTTGGCGCTTATTTTATTCAACCTACCCTACTTGGTGGGATGCAAGTATCGATTCAATATATTGTCGATGGCTTAACCGATATCAATAACTTACAAATTATTATCTTTTTATATATGTTTTCCGGTCTCGTTGGTATTATAAAAATTTCTGGTGGTATTAAAGGATTTGTTGATCTCACTTCTAAACGAATTGATAGTAAAAAAGAAGCGATCGTTTTAACATGGTTATCCACTCTAGGTACCTTCAGTGCACCAAGCTTTAGAATCGTTACAGTGGCACCGATTATGAAAGCATTATTAACAAAAATAAACATGACAAGAAAAGAACTTGCGTTTATGATTGAAACAAGTACACAACCCGTTATTGTGCTTATTCCTATTGCGACAGCCTCCGTAGGTTATATGGTTTCGGTAATCGAAATGGGCTTGCAAAATCATGGTATTGAGCAAGATCCCTATTCGATTTTCATTCAAAGTATTCCTTTTAACTTTTTTGCTATTACGATGATTATCGTCGGTACATTATTTGTATTTTTTCGCCATTCTAAAGAGCCATTAATAGAAGAAGAACGAGATCCGAATAAAGTAAATATAGAAAAGGAAAATGCAGCTACTGCTGATGATTTACCTTCTAAACCTTGGAACCTTATTATTCCGGTAACATTGGTGATTACGTTGACATTGTTTTTGACATGGTGGGATGGTTTTACAAAAGGTTTTCGGTTTCCACAAGCATTTATTGAAGCAGATGTCTTACAAGCAATGGTACTTGCATTGTTTATCACCGTACTATTTACTTTTTTGATGCAAGTAGCTCAGCGAAATTCGTTAAAAAAAATGATACATGAATTTATCGAAGCAGGGAATAATCTAATGTCTGTGATTTTATTATTATCGGTTGTTTGGGCATTATCATCTGTCGCAGATGAACTTGGATTTTCTTCGTTTGTAACTAACAATGTAGATTGGATTCCATCATTGTTTATTCCTCCTGTCATGTTTTTAATTGGCTCTTTTGTTTCTTATTTTATTGGTTCATCATGGGGGACATGGGGGATATTAATGCCGCTCGGATTTTCGTTAGCGCAAGCTGCAGATGCTTCCCTACCGTTAGTAATTGGCGCTGTATTTGCCAGTGGTTCTTTTGGTTCCTTTTCTTCCCCGTTAAGTGACAATACGAATACTATTGCCAAAATTCTTGGTCTCAATGTCATTCAATATGCCCGGTACAAATTAGGCCCTGCACTGGTCGCCGTCATTATATCGACGATCCTTTATAGTATTATGACACTAATTCTTTAATAGCTGGAGGTTGCTATGTACAATACAGACTATTTTGCGGGATTTAATGATATAAGAATTTTTTATCGTAGTTGGCTTCCTCAAAAACCAAAAGCAATGGTTTTGTTAGTTCATGGAGCAGGAGAGCATTCCGATCGGTATAAACATATTGGTGAGTTTTTCTTAAATGAAGATATTGCGGTTGTTTCACCTGATTTAAGAGGATTTGGTAAATCAGAAGGAATCAGAGGTCATGTCGATACGTTTGCAGATTATTTACATGACCTCGAAATCCTCATCCAAAAAATAAGAAAAGATTATCCTGCTATCCCTCTTTTTTTATTTGGCCACAGTCTTGGCGGGTTAATCGTAATTCGTTATGTCCAGCAATTTCCCGATTTGACGAACGGTGTTATTTTATCCTCACCTGCATTGGAATTACGGGTGCAAATTCCTTTTTTGGCGAGAAGACTATTAGATACAGCCTCGATCCTTACTCCAGGTCTATCAATCCAACCTACGAGATGGAGGAAGCTTGCAGAGAAATTTCCGATATTAGAACCTTACTTGCCAAAAGAAAAAGCATTACAACAAGACCCACTGATTACTGCAGAGTATACTGCAAGATGGTTAACAGAATTAATAAAAAATGGCATGCAAGCAATCGCAGAAAGTGCGCTTTTTCGTTTTCCGTTATTATGTGTTTACGACCAAAAAGATCCGATTGTTCATCCTCGTTCGATTCAGTTATTTTTAGATTCTGTTTCGATTCCAGAAAAAGGTCTCATTTCATTTGATGAGGGATATCATCATCCATGGCATGCACGCTATCAAGACAAAGCAATCGACAGGCTGATGATATGGTTAAACAATCAGCTTTAACACTTATTTTTGCCAATCAAAGTCGATTTCATTTAGAAAAGCCTTGGCCAAAACAGTATGCCCCGTTTCATTAGGATGGACACGATCCCAAGCAATGGCAGCAGGGTATAGGTTTTCTAATAGTTTATTGAATGCTGCTTGTGTATCTATAAAAAGCGTATTGTGTTTGGCAGCTAACTGATTTACTACTCGTCCATAATCATCCATTTTGGCGCGCATTTGATCGTTCGGATTTGCTTCAATGTAATAGGGTGTCATTAATACGATATTTCCTGCTACTGATTTCGCATCGCTAACTAATTCATTTAATGTATTTTGATATTCATCAATATCTACATGATGGTCCGGAATAAAAGGTGTATCAAATTGTCTCCATACATCATTAATTCCGATCATAATCGCTAACCAATCCGGATTTTGGTCGATTACATCTTCCTGCCACCTTGCTTTTAATTCTCTTACTTTATTACCGGATATACCTTTATTCACTACTCGAATTCCCAATTCAGGATAACTCGCCTGCAAGAAGGCATTCACAATCGATACATAACCATTTCCTAACGCTTGAAATAATCCTTCCCCTTCAGGTTTAGCTCGATCACAATCAGTAACAGAATCACCGATGAATAATAATTTTTGGCTTTTTTCTAATTTCATGCTTTACCACCTCTCGATTCATTATTAGATGATCTCTACTTTTTTTCCTGTTTTAGCGCTTTCTAATGCAGCAAACACCATTTTCATACTGTTAATATTGTCGTGACAATCTGTTTCTGCTCTTCTATTTTCTTCTAAGCCGGCAAACATTTCATCTAAACATCCAAAGTGCCCTTCTCTTCCTTGCCATTGAAAATCATTAGACATTTGCTTGGTTGTTTTGATAAATTCTCCTGAAGAAACTTCAGCAACTATTTCTGATGACGGAGTATTAAAACCGTCCCACTTTGCTGTACCTTTTGTGCCAATCACTCGCCACTCACTTTCCCAGGAAGTAGGAAATCCTTCTGCACACCACGAACCACGATAGCTAAAGACAGAACCATTTTCCATCTCGTAAATACAAATGGCCGAAGCATTTCCATCATACCAAGAACCTTTTGGATTAAATTCATAGCAATAAACGGAGGATGGGTTACACCCTGCAATAAATCGTGCCTGATCAAAAGTATGTATCGCCATATCAATGATAAGCGGGCTTTCCATTTGCTCCCTGAAACCACCAAAATGTGGACCAAGAAAAAAGTCGGCATGTAATTCTTTTATGTCACCGATTTTTCCATTTTGGACAAGATGATGAAGTTGTCTGATTTGTTTTAAATATCTCCGATTTTGCATGACCGTGTATGTTTGTCCAGTGGCTTCCGCAATTTTTATAAGTTCTTCTGCGTCTTGGATATTTTCTGCCATCGGTTTTTCACCGAAAACATCACAACCGTTAGTCAAGGCTGTTGATACCACTGTTTTGTGTGCAGCAGGAATGGTGACATCAAATACAAGAGTAGCTTGTGTTTGTAAGATCGCAGTCTTTAAATCTGTGTATACTGGTACCTCAAGATTTCTTTGTTCTTTCTTGCGAATGGCAGCGCCTTCATTTAAATCAACAAGTGCTACAATCTTAGCATTCTTTCTTTGCTGAACATAGTCCAACCAAATATTGGCCATGTCCCCACATCCAACCACAATTATTTTATGTAAACTCATAATCGCTCCCCCTTCTTATATTCTATATTAGCGAACTAAGGAAAATAATTCTATTCAAAAGGCCCTATTATATTTTACCCACCATTAAGTAGCCCGCAAATGTAGAAAATTGTTCAGTAACACTTGTGGTAATTTTGATATGTTATATGTGTGTAATAACCGCTGCGGCTTGCCCACTTCCCTTTCCGTGGGGTTTTCCCTTCAGCTAACTTTTCCACGCACAAACCGCATGGAAAAGTGGATCTTCAGGGAAAACGATCCCACAGGAGTGGAAGTGTCCGCCTACGCTTAGGGGGACTCTACAATTTTTGCAAATGCTAATATTTTGGGTTATTAAAAATGTATAATAATCCAGTTAATATTGATCACAATAGTAAGTAATATTATGTCAAATTTGTAGACCATAGTACATAAGGTTAACATGTCTATTCTTACCTTAGTTGTGGTAGATATAAAAGCGCAGGCGTCCGCCTCCACTCCTGCGGGAAGTTTTTATCCTAAGATCCACTTTTTAAGCGCACTTTGCTTAAAAAGTTAGCTTAGGGTAAAAACCCGCGGAAAGGGAAGCGGACAAGCCGGAGCGGTTACAAAGCACATACAATATCTCATAAATTGCCACCAGGTTATGTTGCACTTTCCACGCATGAACGTTTTTTAGATTTGAGATATTAAAGAACGATGGTCAAGTTTTTACTTGACCATCATTTTGTCTTACAACTCTATTTCGATCGTTTCGTCACCAGGATTTGCTGATACGCGTTTATGTCCTACTACTTCTACATGGTAAGCATTGCTTAACCCATTTGTTGTAACGGTAACCTTTTGACCATGACGTACTGCCATTATTGCCCCAACCGTTTCACCTTTCGCATTCACGATATTTCTGGTCACTTTTTGATTATTATCAAGATTAAAAATCTTAAATGTAACATCATTCGTATAATCGTAAACTGGGTTCTCTTCATTTACACCAACCGGTAAAATCGTATTCGGACGCACGAATAAAGGCAGGCTGAAATAATCATAGTTTTCTTTAATCCATTTACCACCCTCTAAAACCTCACCAGTTAAAAGGTGTGTCCAGTTTCCTTTTGGTAAATAGAAAGATCCAAGTCCTGCTTCGTTGAAAATCGGTGCTACCAATATCGAATCACCTAACATGTATTGACGATCGAGCGTTTCACATAATGGATCTTCTGGAAATTCCATGACCATCGAACGCATAACCGGTATACCTGTTTTACTGTTTTCGACTGCCTGCCCATATAAATAAGGCATCAAGCTATTTTTCAATTTGGTAAAGTGGCGAGCTACATCTACTGCTTCCTCATCAAAATTCCATGGTACCCTGTAGGAAGAACTACCGTGGAATCGACTGTGACTTGACAATAAACCAAAGGCCGTCCAACGTTTGAAAACATCTGGAGTTGCTGTATTCTCAAATCCACCAATATCATGACTCCAATAACCAAATCCAGAACTCGTTAACGAGAGGCCACCACGTAAGCTTTCTGCCATCGCATCATAAGTGGAATCACAATCTCCTCCCCAGTGTACCGGGAATTGTTGTCCTCCAGCTGTTGCAGAGCGAGCAAAGACCACCGCCTCATCTTCTCCAAGCTCTTCTTTTAACAGATCAAACACTACTTGATTGTATTTATAGGCATAATAGTTATGCATCTTTTCCGGATCAGAACCATCAAAATAGATAACATCTGTTGGTATACGTTCACCAAAGTCTGTTTTGAAGGAATCTACTCCCATATCTAGTAACGCTTTTAACTTTTCTTGGAACCATTCACAAGCATCAGGATTGGTGAAATCAACAACGCCCATTCCCGCTTGCCAGAGATCCCATTGCCATACATCACCATTCGCTTTTTTAATAAGATAGCCTTTTTCCATTCCCTCATCAAAAAGTGGTGATTTCTGCGCAATGTAAGGATTGATCCAAAGACAAATCTTTAACCCTTTATCTTTCAGACGTTTCAACATACCTTCTGGGTCAGGAAAGTTGCGGCGATCCCAGATAAAATTACTCCATTCGAATTCCTTCATCCAGAAACAATCGAAATGAAAAACACTTAATGGAATACCACGCTCAGACATGCCATCAACGAAATGATTAACGGTTTCTTCATTATATTCTGTTGTGAAAGATGTAGATAACCATAAACCAAAACTCCATGCCGGTGGTAATGCTGGTTTTCCTGTTAGTTCCGTATAGCGACTTACAACTTCTTTAGGTGTCGGACCATTGATAAAGTAATAATCTAAGTATTCGCCTTTGACACTAAACTGAGAGCGAGAAACCAATTCTGATCCTAATTCAAAGTTAACCTCTGCTGGATGATTTACAAAAACACCATAACCTTTACTACTTAAATAAAAAGGAATATTTTTATAGGATTGCTCTGAGCTGGTACCACCGTCTTTGTTCCAAACATCTACGGTTTGCCCGTTTTTGACAAATGGCGTAAAACGTTCACCTAATCCATATAAGTGTTCACCCACACCTAAACGAAGTTGTCCTCTCATATAAGTGCTATCTTCGGGACCATCAATCCATGCAAGACCTTTTCCGTCGACATCTGTTAAACGCCCGGTTTGATTCTCAAAAGAGATAGAAAAATCTTGTTTGGATATATTTAATGTAAGTTCCCCACTGCTAAAAGTTACGAATTCTCCTTCATTTTTAACCTGTAGAGCATTCGCTTGATCTAATACATTGAAATGAGGAAATCTTTCTCTTCCGCCTTTAAAATGCCATGTTTGGATTCGAAGAACATCATTGATTGGGGCAGAGATTTTAATGGTCAAAAGTGGACCATCTAATGTATTACCACGGTTATTTAAGTATTTACATGGAGCATATAATGTAACAGCACCATCTTTTTCCTCAACTTCATGTACTATTCTTGGAAAATGTATCTGATAACCTTCTCGTACTAACCAATTTCCATCTGTGAATTTCATATTGTTACCTCCTCTATTTACTTGACTGCTCCATCAGATATACCGTCAATAATATATCGTTGTAAAAACATGTATAATATAATGATAGGTATCATTGCTATAACTAATGCAGCTAAGGCTAGATGCCATTGGGTTGAATACTCACCAAAGAAATAGAATGTTTTTAACGGTATCGTATACATTCCTTCTTTATTAATCACAAGTGACGGTAGCAAGTAATCATTCCAAAACCATATAGCATTGAGTACAATCACTGTAACGGTGGTTGATTTCAACATTGGTAACATGATATACCAATAGACTTGAAATCTATTACATCCATCAATAATTGCAGCTTCATCCAAAGCTTTCGGGATCCCTTTCATCGCGCCAACATAAAGAAATACAGCAAGACTTGATCCTAAACCTAAATACATTATTGCTAAGCCCATTCTATTTAACATATCAACTGCACCAAATAGTGAAATTAATGGAATCATAATCGACTGAAAAGGTATAAGCATACAAATCGCAAATAAAAAATAAACTAATGTACTAGATTTTCCAGGTTTACGCGATAATGCATACCCTGCCATCGATGTGAAAATAACTATAATGAATATACTTCCACCAGTTACTAAAACAGAATTAAAGAAAGTTAATAAAAAGTCTAATTCTGCAAATGCTGTTGGATAATTTTCTAAAGTAGGCGCTGAAGGAAATCCTAGAGTGCCCTCAAAGATTCCGGCTTTGGTCTTGATTGAATTAATAAATACTAAATAAAATGGATAGATCCATAATAAAGAGACAATTGCACCTATAAACAGCATCGTATATTTATGTGTACGTTCTCTATTTCTCATAGTTCTGTCTCCTTTTTACGCGTGAAATAAAGTTGAATAACAGATATTAATGTAATCACAATTAAAAAAACGATCGCTTTCGATTGGGCATAGCCCATCTCTTGTACTTTAAAAGCTGTATCGTAAATATTCATCGTTGCCATTTCTGTTGAACCGAATGGGCCACCACCTGTTAGTGCCATATTTTGATCATAGACTTTAAACGCATTAGATAGCGTTAAAAATAAACTGACAGTAAAGGCAGGAATAATTAATGGAAATTTCACTTTCCAGAAACTTTGCCATTTGTTAGCACCATCTATTGTTGCTGCTTCTAGCAATTCTTTCGGTACATTGTTTAAGAAGGAAATATAGATTACCATGATATAACCACTCATCTGCCACACAAATAGAATGACTAATCCCCAAAAACCCGTTTCCGTATCAGCTAACCAGCCTCTAAAAAATTCAAGTCCAGTTACCTCAGAAATTCCCGTGAAAGCTTTTAGGAATACAAATTGCCAAATAAACCCTAGAATAATACCTCCGATAAGATTCGGCATAAAGTAAACGGTTCGAAAAAAGGTACTCGCTTTACCTAGTTTTTGTGTAACCAGCAATGCAAATGCTAAACCAATAACATTTATACCGATTACAGAAGCTAACGAAAATGCTCCCGTAAATCCTAAACTATACAAAAACTGCTCATCTGAAAATAATTTTATATAATTGTCTAATCCTACAAAACCAGTTACTTGAAACCCGTTATATTCGGTTAATGAATAATATACACCTTGAAAAAACGGAATAATCAATACTAGTAATAGAGCTAATAATGTTGGTAACAAGAACAGCCAATATGTTCGGCTTTTAAAATTCATTTTCCCACTCCTTAACGAAATATCTGTGATGGAGCAAAAGGACCTTTGCTCCATCTACCAGGGAAATATTTATCACGGTTCAATCGTAAGTAATACTCCTAATTAATGATTGCAGTCTCACTTTATCGCATTTCCGTGAATGACTGACTAATATTTTCTTCAAATTCTTCCCATGATTGTTGATCACCTAAATATTTTTGGAATTCAGGGAGTAAAGCCTCTGAGAAAAAGCCATCAGGATATTGATTGTTAGCCCAAATTTTTCCTTTTTCATCTAGTAAGTACTCATATACTTCTCTTGAAACCGGATCGCTAATATCTTCAGGGTCATACCCTTCATGTGCAGGTACATATTTAAAGTCATTCACAATTAAATCTTTACCGGTATCAGAAGTGTACATCCAATCTAAAAACTTTTTAGATTCTTCAACTACTTCTTCATCTTTTTCTTTGTTGATTCCCCAATACCACGAAGGACCTGCAACGATTTTTCCTTCATCATCTGATTCAACAAACAACGGTACAATGCCTAATTTTTCTTCTACAAAACTTTCATCAATACTATTTAAAGATGGTACGATCCAGTTACCTTGGTGAATAATAGCAGCTTGATCATTAGCAAATAATTCTTCTACAGAAGTACTGTAATCAAGTGATAAAATTGGTTGATAGTTATATTGATTAAATAAATCAACATATTCTTTCATGCGGTCGCCATATTCAAGATTTAATTGATCTGTTTCAAATGCAGTTTGTATATTATTATCAAATTCAGGTGCTGTAAAATGACTTGAAAACTGGCTTACTACCCAATCTTCTTTCGCACTAAAAGCAAATACTGATTCGATTCCTAGTTCTTCTTTTTGTGCATCGATTGTTTCGACAGCTTCTACAAAGGATTGATAACTATCAATAGATGCCGGATCCACGCCAGCTTGCTCAAAAATTTGTTTATTAATCATCCAGCCATACCCTTCAATATTTAAAGGGATGCCATAAGGGGTTCCATCAATGGTTGCACCATCTAATGTTCCATCTATCGCCGTCTTAGCACTTTCCATGTCAGATACATCTAATAAATACTCACTATACTTTTCAGTATCTGATAGACCACCAAGTAAAAAGATAGAAGGTTCTTCTCCTGATGAGAATTTAGCTTGTAGTGCTGAAGGTGCATCCTGTCCGCCACCTACAGTAGTAACATTAATGCTTACGTTTTCATTTTCGCTTTCATACTCTTCAACTAAATTATTTAGTTGATCTGTTGTTTCTACCTTGATATTAAACACATCAATTACTACTTCATCACCATTTGATGCCGAGCTATTGTCATCGCTTTCACCAGAGCTACAGGCTACCATTAAACTTACTAAAATAAGCAAACTAATAAATAATCTCACTTTCATATACAATCTCTCCTTAAATTTTTTTCTATGTGATGACTCCCCTCTGTTTCACCTCCACGCTTCAAAATGATGTACGTACATCATTTTTCTTTATAAAAATATGGTGTTCCCACTTAGTAAGTGCTTTCACCATAATTTTAAGATTGCATATTCATCATAAACCATTAAATGAGGTACGTCAATCATTTTTTGATGTACGTTCATCTTTTTTTAAGAAAATTGCTATTTCGATCTATTGAAATAGTATTTTGCATTTGATTTTGTCACTATCTCTGGTTTCACAATATACGAGTTAATCGGCGTCGTTTCTTCATCCATAAAGTAATTCGCTATTTTTTTTAACGAAAAACTTGCTTGTGCAACAGGATCTTGACATATCGAAGCCGTTATAAGTTCTTCTTCAAACGCTTTATAAATAGGTTCATTTATATCATGACCAATGATGACTGGCTTGTAACTCCAACCACTAATGAATTGCACTACTTTATCCAATAAACCTCCAGCCACGTATATGGCATCGGCATGCAAAAAAGTTTCCTTATTTTCGTTCATTAATGTATTTATTTCTTCGGTATCTATGTAAGCTGATGATTCATAATAAATGCTACTTATGCTTGTTTTTTTACTTTTGAAATAATCTTTAAAGCCATTGTCTTTGTTTAACATTTGATAGGTGTTTTCTCTTTCTCTTATTATCAAGACGTTTTTAACATCTCTATTAAATAAGTGAATTAATTCTCCTGCCAAATAGCCAGCATCATAGTAATCACTTCCTACATAAGCAATTCTTTTACTGTTAGGCACATCTGTATTGATGGTGAAAACAGCGATATTTTTATCCATTGCTTGTTCTATTAATTCTTCTAATGGTTCTGTATCATGTGCAGCAATAACGATCGCCTCATATTTATTGTCATCAATGATTGATTGCACAAAGTCTACCTGATGATTGTTTGGAACAGTGTGTACTCTATGGATATCTACTTTTAGGCCAAAATCTGAATAAAGAGAGGCAGCTTCTGTTATTTCATAGTCTAAGTGATCCCAAAAGTAATCTGGGAAAACAGGAAGAACAAATGCGATATTAGTAAATTTTTGAGTAGCTAAAAATTTAGCCGCTTTATTCGGTCTATAACCTAATTCTCGTGCTTTTTCTTTCACTTTCTCAACTGTTTTTGTACTTACGCCTTTTCTATTATTTAATACTCTATCAACTGTTGCTGGCGATAAGCCCAGTTCATCTGCAATCATTTTGGCTGTGATTCGCATATAAATGCCACCTTTTTACCCATCTTTTTATATTTTATAATCGTCCTCATTATTTAATATTTACTATTTATTTGTCAAGTTTTTCATGCTAAGCCCAAAAAAGAGGCTGGGCAGAAGTTATTGTATATATACAAAAGAATTCTAAGGGTTTTATCATCATTCTATTTAATAATTATAACCCCTTTAGATTTTGTATTTATCAAATCTTTTCTTTCCCAGCCTCTTTACTTTCTATTATTAAAATTTTCAATGATAATTCTATATCGACTATGATTTAAATTGAAACCAATTAAAATTAAAATTGGATCCAGGCAAGAAGATAATTGAGATTTTTTGGACTCCTTTTACCCTATTAAAATGAAACCTTTTCTCTTGGTAGTCTTCTGAGTACTCAAACTCCAATATTTCTGCTCTTTCGTCTACACCATCAAAAAAGCGAATATGAATCGAGTTTCTATCGATCGGCGAATGACCATATAATACTAGCTCTGAAGCACCTTGCTCTCCAAAATCAAAATCATCAAATTCAAAGGAAACATTATTTCCTATTTGCTCGACACGGTTTTCTAACTTCGTAAAATCATCACCATAAATTTTATCTGCATTTACCGCATAGTTTTGCTCAAACGCTCTATTTTGTTTTTCGAAACGAAATCCTTTAATATGCATCTTTTTATTCGTAACAAATGATAGCGATGTAATGCCTTTTAATTTCTTTGATAATGTGAATGTTTCTTCTTGATAAACATTCCATTTTGATTCCTTTTGATAAATAGCGTCCGCTAACAAAATACTTGAAGGTTCTCCAGGCATCCCTTCCCAGATTTGAACTTCGTATGGTTCACTGGTTAGGGCAAAGATAGGTATCGTGACTGTATCGGAACCATCTTTACCAAAATCAATATCCCGAAAACCTACCTGTGATTCTCCATCTCTGCTAGTGGCAACACCTCGTTCATTACCATTAGTTAATTCACCTTTGTGTTGGTCATACAAACCTGCTGAAATAAAGGAATATGGATCTTTAAAGGCAGTACCCAATCCTTCTGCTTTAAATTCCAGTTCCGAAATGAGATTAATCGTATCTTTACCGTTTCTACTTGTACACCTAACACGGAAGTCCCCGTCACCAAATGCTGAAACAGTTGCATCGAGCCCGTGGGCTGTAATCGAAGCTATATTAGATTCAATTCCTACATCATTTACGACGCTCCATTTCACTTCCTGATAATCCGTATTCTTTGGACAAAGGTTAGCAGTAACATTAGCTGTAGGTTGTTTAGCAGTTAAAATTTGTCCTTGATCTGAACCAATTTCTATTTTGCGAACAGGTATTTCATTTTGTTGACCTGTTATTATAGCTGTAGACTGATTAGCAGCAATTGGAGTTTTATTCGGCAACTCTATTTTAGGTTTGTTGGCAGTTAGTATAAGAGATGCCTCTGGCAAAGTAGGAGAATTTACTTTTATATGAATCGGACCTGTTTCAAAAGTTGAACTAATAATCGCCATTAATTTACCATTAAATAGACGTCTGCTTGTTCCTTTGTACTGGTCATAATCGGTTTGATCGCCATTGTCTAATCCGACCAAACGACCTGCACCCTCCACCTCAACGTTCACACGATTGTTGGCATTCTCAACAGCCTTCCCATTCTTATCAATCATTCCAATTTCAATAAAAGCAAGATCAATTCCATCTGCTTGAAGTGATGTATCTGCAGTGGCAAGTGTTATATCTGCCGGGTCTTCAAAAGATTGCTTCTGATCCTGAGCAATTATATTTCCTTCCAGATCATAGGCATAGGCTTCTAAAGTTCCTTTTTGATAGGGAACCTTCCACCAACCAGAGATGACATCTCCGTGATTATGATCAATTTCCTGAATACCTAATGATTGACCATTAAGAAGTAAATCAACTTTTGGTGCATTCGTAGCTACCCTCACATCTATCATTTGTCCTTCATTAAAATCCCAATATGGAAAGATATGTACCATTGGACTTTCCTTATAATTTGTCCATGCCGATTGATAGACATAATATGAATCTTTTTTAAAGGTAGCTGTATCAATCGAACCAAAATAAGCGTTTTTTGTGTGATATGGCGTAGGCTCTCCTATATAGTCAAATCCAGTCCAGATGAATTGTCCTAATGAAAAAGGTGTATCTCTTTCTTTAATCAAAGCAGTTTCTATTGATTTTGCACCCCAGCTTGTCGCACTATTTCCTAGTGATGAACAATGCTGATCATCATCTGCTAGAATCGGTTTATCGTAAGGAAAATGATAAACTCCTCGACTTTGAACAACCGCTACTGTTTCACTACCATAAATGACCCAATCCGGATGTTCTTTGTGGTGTTGTTCATAATATTTTTCACCATAATTATACCCAGCCATTTTGACAATATCAGCACATGCTTGAGCATTTTCCCACGGCATGTAATTAGAGCCAATTGTTACAACCGCATTCTTCTTTGGATCAAATTGGTAGACTAACTCTGTAAGTATCTCTGTTAATTGCTGACCTCTTTCATCTGCATGTGTATCATAGATCTCGTTTCCAATACTCCACATGATTAGACTTACATGATTGCGGTCACGTTTCACCCATGATTCTATATCTTTTTTATGCCATTCTTTAAAAAAGCGCGCGTAATCATAGCGAGTTTTAGATCTTTCCCACATATCAAATGCCTCTGTAACGACAAGAAAACCCATTTCATCTGCAAGCGTCATCATTTCTTTTGCAGGCATATTGTGGGCAGTACGGATAGCATTGACCCCCATGTCTTTTAAGATTTTCATCCTTCTTCTTAAAGCGTTAACATTAAAGGCAGCACCTAATGCACCTAAATCATGATGTTCATTGACACCATACAATTTCAGATGTTGTCCATTTAGAAAGAAACCTCTGTCTGTATCAAATTCAATCTGTTTAAAGCCAATTTTCTGAGTTTGAGACTCTATTATTTCGTTATCTAATTTTAACCTTAGCGTTGTGGTTAACTCATATAAATCTGGCTTTTGAATATCCCATATTCTAGGATCATTTATCTGGAAATTTGTTTGACTGATCATCTGATCAGACTTTACATCAGTAGTAACATCGGCAACAACTGTACCGTTTTTAAGAAGCGCATGTCTCAACTCTAAGGGCTCTGTGACTGATAAACTTGTATCCACCTCTACTCTCCAGTTTTCATTTTCTTTAAAAGTAGAAACATATACTCCATCTGTCTCAATATAATTCTTACTTCTCTCTTTCAACCATACGTCACGGTAAATTCCTGCACCTGTATACCACCTACTATTTGGACTTTGATATGTAACTTTCAATAAGAGTTGATTTGTTCCACTATTAAGAAATTCACTAATGTTAAACTCAAATTTCGAATAACCATATTTCCATTCGCCAACCTTTTGATCATTTACAAATAAGACAGAATCCATGTAAACCCCTTCAAAAGTTATCACGATATCTTTCTCAGAAGATGGATCATATTTGTATTCTTTCTTATACCAACCAATACTGTGTTCATATAAATTCTCCGTATCATATATTAACCAGTCATGCGGAATTTCTACCGGATGAAAATTTAAATTTCTTGTAGTAGTTGTTTCTAGATCACTTTTAGCAAACTGCCAATTGTCATTAAATACGTACATTTTATTTAGCATTTTTGTTTATCGTCCCTTTCCAAAAAATTATGTATCTTGTTGCTCATAATGTTCATTTTTAACAAAACTAATCTTCACATCTTGAATAATGGGTTTAGTATTTAAGATGATAAACCAAGCCACTAAACTACTTAGAAAAATGATAATAAAGTCTGATGTAAAAAACATCACCACTACTGTTAAGAATAAAATCGCTATATTACCTGTTGTCCTTTTAATCCAAGTAAAAATGTAATATAGTGATAAACGGTAAATGTCTCTAATTCTAAATTTATAATGTGTAGTAATTATTAATGTGTAAATAGAGAAAATCACTAACAAGAATAATACTACAAGAAATATCCCATTTAAAATTTGGTTGAAGACCGTTGGATTTTGATTAAAGTATTGAATATCAATTACTAAAACAAAAAAGACAGTTAGTATTGGAAACCAAACTTTTAAAACATCTTTAAAATTACTTTTATAAGCAGAAAGAAAAGTTGAAACAGGAGTCATTTCTTGTTGTCTAGCTAAAATACTTAAACTGTGAAGCAAAGCAGCAATCGCCGGACCTGTTGGTATTAAGGCTATGTAATACAAAATCGCATTTGAAATCGTTGGAATCAACAAAATCAGTGCAGCAAAGCTTAATAAGTTTGTAAATACAAAAATGAAATTTAATATTAATAAGCAATATACATAATTCGAAAAACGATAAAACCCACCTTGATTATAATCCATCAAAAAACCCTTCCTTTATATCTATTTACATATCTTATTCTACTATGAATCATTGTTGAATGGGTGATATTTGTATCAGTTTTTTAGAGAACTTGAATACAGTTTTTTGAGGGAAGATAGGATATCTCTATATTAGGTAACAGTCGTTTAAGTTCTTCGGTTACATATACCATCCCAGGTGCTTCGCTTTCATAATGACCTAATATGATCGCAGCCTTATTTTTTTTCATAGCAATCGCATCTCTAACATATTCAGGTGTTTCCCATTCCGGTCCTTCTCCATATATAACGAGGTCCACATGTTCGTGTATAAATGGAGGGATAGCTGTTATGCCCCCACCTCGAAATCCTACTAAAAGAGCGATATGTTTGATTTCAGTAGTCAAATCTCCAATATATCGAATAGGATTGATGTCTAATTTGTCTTTCAAATAGCTTAGTACTTCTATTAATTGTTGCTTAGGAATCTCAAAGATCGAGTATGCTCGCTCGTTTTTCCGTACAAAACCTTGCCATTGTAAAGTTTGAATTATTCCTTGCATGATTCCATCTGGTTGATAACTATGCACATAATCATGTAATCGAAAAATGGCTAAACCAGAATCTTCAATCAAGTCTCGTTTTTGTTGGTACACTTCACTTTCTTCTATAACACCGAGGTTTCCATGACTGTAAAACAATCCTTCGTGACATATTAGTAAATCGATGTTAGTACTAATTGCTCCTTTTATTACCTCATATGTAGGCATAAAGGTAACCGCAACCTTGTTGACTTCTTGGTTAAGGTCTCCAAACTTTAAAGTGTCTACCGTATTGTCTACAGCTTCTACATTGCTTATCAACGTATGAATAACATCCTGAACCTGTACCATATTCTAACTCCCTCTAGATTTATTATTATAAAGAAACATAACACGGAGAAAAGTTTCTCCGTGTTATTTGTTTTCAATCGTTTTTATTTATTGTTTTGGTACACTTCATTCGCAAGATCTACATATCCTTGCATGTTTTGAGCTTCAAGTTCTTGTACATAAGCATCCCATTCAGACATGTCGCGGTCACCAATGATAAATTTCAATGTGTTTTGTTCAACAGTATCTTTTAATGGTGTACTCATTAATGAAGATTGCTCTAATTGAGTTGCATCATAACGGATTGGCGGGTCTGGTAATACCAATTCTTTAGTTTCGTGCATGGCATTTTGGAACTCAATTTCCTCTTCATTGAACATAGAGTGAAGCAATTCCGTAGGTCCACCGTAAGACCAGTTACCTTGAGAGAAACCGTAATCGATTTGCAGGTGTTCTTCAGCATCAGGGTTCATACCACGGAATGTGATGTTATCGAGTAACTCTCGATCTCCACCGTCAGTAAGTTCATACGTTTCTCCTTCTACACCCCATTTAGAAAATTCTAAACCTTCATCACTGTACATTAACCAGTCAATGAATTGTAGCATTGCTTCGAAATTAGGATCATCTTTGGCTTTAGATGAGAACATGATACCGTTTTCTAATTTAGAACCATTCATTAATTGTCCTGCTGGTCCACCTGGAACAACAATTTTCTTAATAGAATAGTTACCTTCACCCATAGTTTCATCCATTGTGTTACGATACTGTGTTAATGTTTGACCGTTTGTATTAATTACAAATGACTCGCCAGAAGTGAATTTTTGAATTGCTGGATCGTCTTCTTGAGTAAGACTTTCGGGATCTAATAATTCTTGTTCAATTAAGCCATTGAAATATTCAACCATTGAACGATATTCTTCAGTTGCTGGTTCAAAAATAAATTCATCAGACTCTTCTTCATAAGATAACATATTGCCGAGACCCCAGCCTGAAATAGTTCCAAAACCAGTCGCTGCAATATTAAGCGTACTGTTAAATTGGAAACGGTCAGAGAATGGGTACTTATCTGGATAAGCTTCTTTCATAGCTGCAAGCATTTCTTCTACTTCCACCCAAGTTGTAGGTTCTTCAAGTCCTAATTCTTCTAAGATATCGGTACGAACTGCTAAACTATAATCTGGCCATACTTTTTCGTGAATACCAGGAATCACATAATATTTACCGTCACGTTGACGTAAACCTTCTAAGAATGGTTCAATTTCCCACTCTTCTACTTTTTGCTGGAAGTGTGGCATCATATCTACATACTCACTAATTGGTAACACTGCTCCAGAAGCCACAAACTGTGTTTCTTGGCCTGGATATGTTTTCGGAAGAATATATGGTGCGTCACCACTACTAATTAATAAACTTCTTTTGTCTTCATAATCACTCATTGGTACTGAAGTGATGTCTAATGTAACATTTGTTTTCTCTGCTATTTTTTCATAAAACATCCAATCTTCCTTTAATGGATAGTTCGGGTGATCACTAAAAAGTGTTGAAAGTGTGATTGGTTCTGTCGCCTTAAAAGTATCACCTACACTATAATCCTCCATTGCTGCTCCAGAAGTTGTTTCTTCAGAACCGTCTTCGCCTTCCTCATCATCAGAAGAGCTTGAGTCATCACTACACGCAGCTAATACGCCTAGTACTAATACTAACAACATAACCAACATCAAATTTTTCCATTGCTTTGACATGTTACTTCCCCCTCTTTTATAAGACCATAAGTTTAAAAAATAATTGCATATTATCAGATTGCGACTCCTTACCTCTTTGGCCACCACCCCCTTAGAATGCGGTGTGAATGATTAACCTTTCACAGAACCTAACATTACACCAGACACGAAATATTTTTGAATATAAGGATATACCGTCAAGATCGGCAATACCGTTAATACCATAGTTACTGACTTGATATTCGCAGATATTTGCACCATATTATCTGCTGATGTTGCCCCAGTTCCCACTGTCGCTTCTGCACCTTTAATCATATTTCTTAGATAAATCGATACCGGAAATAATTCTTTTTCAGTAAAGAAAATAAAAGCCGGAAACCATGAATTCCAATGTGTAACCGCATAGAACAACATCATTGTTGCTAGGATCGGTTTCGACAAAGGTAAAACAATTTTGAACAGGATACCAAATGTACTTGAGCCGTCCATGATCGCTGCTTCTTCAAGTTCATCAGGAATGTTTTGAAAGAAGGTTCTCATGATTAACATGTTAAACACACTTATTGCATTTGGAATTACTATTGCCCAAATACTATTTCCAAAACCTAAAGACGTTACTAATACGTAGTTTGGAATTAAACCACCGTTAAAAAACATAGTGAAAACGAAGAACAGTGTTAAAAACCTTCTACCCCTCAGTCTTGTTTTAGCTAAGGGATAAGCTATCATAGTCGATAATATTAGTGAAATAATCGTACCGACTATCGTGTATACCACTGTATTTTTGTAATTGATCCAAAACATCGTATCCGACATGATCACTTTATATGTTTCAATGTTAAACCCTTTCGGCCATAAACTTACTTGACCAGAATTTATATATGCTTCTGAACTAAAGGATTGAGCAACGATGTTAAAGAAAGGAAACAACGTTACAAAAACTATAAAAATTAAAACAGTTACATTAAAAACTTTAAAGACTTTATACTGCCATGATTCCTTCATTGTTTGTCCCCCCTACCACAAGCTATTATCTGTAATTCTTTTAGAAAGATAGTTAGCACCTAACACTAATATTAATCCAATAATAGATTCAAATAAGCCGATTGCTGTACCATAACTGAAACTACCTGATTGAAGACCTACACGATATACATAGGTCGCAATGACATCTGCTGTTTCATACGTTAATGGATTATATAATAATAAGACTTTTTCAAAACCGATTTGCAGAAAATTACCAATATTCAAGATTAACAAAACGACAATTGTTGGCAAAATTCCTGGGAGTGTAATATGGATTGTTTGCTTCCATCTATTCGCCCCATCAATTCTTGCTGCCTCATATAGTTCTTCATTAATACCTGTTAAAGCTGCAAGGTAAAGGATCGCACCCCAACCTAATGTTTGCCATAAGTCAACCCCAACGAAGATTGTTCTAAACCACTCAGGCAACTGCATAAAACTGATTTTTTCAAAACCCCAACTTGCCAGTAAACTGTTTACTGGACCGTTAAGCGCTAACACTTCAAAAACCATACCTGCTACAACAACTACCGAGAAGAAGTGTGGTAGATATGAAGCTGTCTGCACAAACCGTTTAAATAATTGATTTTTTAATTCATTTAATAATAACGCGAAAATTATTGGTGCCGGAAATGTTATAACTAATAGTAGAAATGCTAAGATAAATGTGTTAGCAAATACTTTATAGAAAGTCGGATCGTTCAAAAACATTTGAAAATATTGAAATCCAACCCATTCTTCACCGATGATGCTCCCACCAGGAACAAAACGTCGAAAAGCAATGATATTTCCAAACATTGGACCATACTTAAATATAATTAAGTAAATGACAGGTACTAACACAAGGGCATATAATTGCCAATCTTTTTTAATGCTGCTCCATAATTCATTTCTTGCTGTTTTTTTAAATTTCACAGTTTCTTCCATTTTTATCCTCCTTTATTTATTGACTTAAATCCAAGAAAAGTATGTATTGAGAAATAAAATCCTTTAATTATCAAAAATAAGAAAAGGCTTTCATGTTTATCAAAAAGAATAACTCTAGTATGATTAGTATACTAGCATACACATACAATAATGATATCGCTTACTAAATTGTTTCTGATTAGATTGAATTTATTATAAAATAATATAAACAGTTTGTCAATATACTAGAATGGTAGTATTTTAATTTTTCTATTATAAATACTTATTTTTAACTTTAAATTTAGACTTTTATTTCCTGATAAGGTAATTCGAATCGTTTCTTAGTGCCCGTTCCTATAGTGTTACCAGACTTACTAAACTTTTTTAAATTACATAAATTAACTTCTTATTTCACTCATTTAGTTTGTATAGCGAATAAACTAAATATTACTAAAAGATAATATAATTTTTTAAATAAATTAAGTTCTTACCGTCTTAATGTTACTCCCGCCCCCGCTAAGTTCAACTTGGAATATAGGTAGTAATTATATCAACTCTACCACTTTTCATCATTTTCATATAATTTGTGTAAACAGGAATATCTGGATATAAATCATTTGCTGTTTTTCGCTTTGTTTTGTCATGGTCATATATTGCTCCAACTTCAATACCCTCTACCAATCCGTCTAAGATAAACGAGATATAACTTTTGGAATGTCGATGAAAACCAACGATGCCAACCTTTATGTTCGCCATATCTATTAATCCCTTCTGTAAAATTGTAGACGCTGATTTCTATAATCTTTCGGTGAAATACTTTCTTTCTCCTTAAAATATCGACTAAAATGTGTGGGATTTTCAAAACCACATTGTTGTGCAATATGTTTTATTGTTTGATGCTGCTCTGTTTCCAATAAATATTTTGCCTTCTTGATTCTACATGCCATGACATATTCCATTACGGTAAATCCAGTCATATCTTTAAAAACATGAGAAACATATGATTTATTAAGATTTAAAGTGTTTGCTATTTTATTAATTGTTAAATTTTCATGGTGGTTTTTTTGAATATAACTAACAATTCGTTCGGCATGACAGGTTTTACCTTTACTCTTTTCCGCTACCTTTGATGTAACATCTTTTAGTAAATAGTTAATAGTTACTAGTAGCTGCCCCATGAGAAATTTAACTTCCCACTCTTTCTCTACTCTAGAAATATCTGTAGCATTGTTAATCTCACTCATTTTCTTAAATATATTTTCTACATCTAATAATCTGCTGTTACTTTTTGTGCGAATTAAATAATGATGAAATGATTGAAAAACATTCAACAGGTCTGTTGCATTAACAGATTTCAACATATCTTGTATAATCTCTGGTGAAAAGTGCAGGTGGCTTCGTACATATTCACTGTCTTTTGGAATATTAGGTTTGTGTAAAGCCATGCCGTCCATTAACAGAATATCACCTGACATTAGTTCATATATTTCATTATTAATAAGATAGCGACATCGACCTCTGTGAAACATATATATTTCGTATGCATGATGTGAATGAAGTTGATCATGATCAGGGTCTCTACTCACCCTGTATTCGACAGAGACTATTTCCTCCATGAATATCTCACCACCTATTATCTATTGTATTTGAAATGAATGATTCTTTAAATAGCTAGAAATGCGATAATATCTTTCATCCTTTTCTGATAGTGCGCAGAAAAAAGTCAAACATTGTTTTATATTAAGCAACTTGCTATGATTTCTTTATTTTAACATAAACAAACCCGTTTCATTTGAAAATGAAACGGGTTTGTTATTTTTAAATTTTTTTCAAAAAAAGTTATTCTACTATTTTTTGCAGCACATCTTTCGGTTCCTGATTTTGGTCAAATAAGAATGGCCAGTTTTTGCGTCCTCTAACTGGAAAATTATCCAACCATGTATAATCATCTGCAACACCCCAAAACGTCACAGCTCCGATATGTTGACTATATTCTTTAAATATTTCAAAGAATTTGAGATATCTTTCATGTTGTAATTCTATCATCTTTTCTGTCGGAGCAGTTAAATCTGTTCTCTTATCGTCTGATGCAAACATAGATACGTCCATTTCTGTTATCTGCACTTCGACCCCTAATGAGGCATACTTTTCAATTGCAGAACGTATATTATCTAATGTTGGATCATAAATATTCCAGTGTGCTTGCATCCCGACTCCATGTATAGGCACATGCTTGTCTTTTAATTGTTTAACAAGTTGAAAAATCTTATCACGCTTTATTGGATCGGATTCATTGTAATCGTTATATAATAATTTGGCACCGGGATCCGCTTTATGTGCATAGTCAAAAGCTTTTTCTATAAAAGACTCACCCATTATTTCATACCACTTAGAATTTCGATAAAAAATATCTTTTTCGTCAGATATTACTTCATTTACGACGTCCCAACTATATATTTTTCCTTTATATCTTCCGACAACGGTGTCAATGTGATCTTTCATTCGATTTTGCAGGGTAATCGCATCCACTACTTTCCCATTCTTTTCAAAGATCCAGTCACTTGTTTGATTATGCCATATTAACGTATGCCCGCGCATTGCTTTATCATGCTTTTGAGCAAACTTGATCATTTCATCACTTATTTCAAATACGTATTCATCCTCAGCAGGGTGAAGATTTTCAAACTTCATTTCATTCTCAGCAGTCAAACTATTAAAATGTTTATCAATCAGTTTTTCTGCAGAATACATTGTCCTATGATTAATCGCCGCTCCTATTTTAAATTCTTTCTCATACTTTTTATATAGACTATTAGCTTCCAACATATTCTAAATCCCCTTTCTATTTAACGGCCCCAAGCGTCATCCCTTTTACAAAATATCTTTGTAAAAATGGATAAATCATAATGATAGGTAAACTTGCCACAATCGTCATTGTAGCTTGAATCGATTTTGGCGTTACCAGGTTACTTCCACCATCCGCAGAGTTGGCAAAAGCGGATGCCATATCACCACTCGAAGTCGTACTAGAATTTTGCAATATTTTCATTAATTCATATTGTAATGTGGTTAAGTGCTCTTGACTAGAGTTATATAAAAACACGTCAAACCATTGATTCCATTGAAATACCGCCACAAACAAAGCTACTGTTGCTAATACTGGTAATGACAATGGTAAAACGATTTTGAAAAATATTCTGAAATCACCTGCACCGTCGATTCGGGCAGATTCAAAAATACTCGTTGGTAATCCCTCTATAAAAGATCTCATAATAATTAAATTAAAAGCACTTATTAGAGTTGGCAAAATATATACCCAAAAAGATCCTATTAGTTGCAGATCTCTCATTAACAAGAAAGTAGGAATTAACCCACCATTAAAATACATCGTCATAATGAATATGATCGTTACCGAGCGTTTGAACATAAAATTCGGTTGCGCAATAGCATATGCTACCATTGCTGTACAAAAAAGTCCTACACCGGCGCCAATGACCGTCCGTAATACGGAAATAAATATGGCCTGATAAATCGCTGCTTTATCAAATACATGCTCATAATTACTCCAAGTAAACTCTCTCGGCCACAAATAAATGGAACCTTTCACCGAGTCTGTCGCCTCATTTAATGATATTGCTAATTGATTTAAAAAAGGATATAGCATAAAAACGCATAGAATAAGCATGAAAATTATATTACTTGTATCAAAAATAACATCTTCTTTTGTTCGCATAAACCCTGCTTTTTTTCGTTTAAACATTTTGCATACCTCCTAGTAAAGTCCGCCTTGGCCCATTTTCTTAGATAATGAATTCGCTGCAATTAAGAATACAAAACTTATTACGGTTTTAAACATTCCAGCTGCTGTTGCTAATGAAAAGTTGAACATGGAGATACCATATTTAATTACAAACACATCAATATTCTCTGAATATTCAACGTTTTGTCCGTTACCGAGTAAGTATTGCGGTTCAAATCCAGCTTCGAGAATGTAGCCAATATTCATAATTAAAAGGACAATAATAACTGACTTCATACCAGGTATGGTAATATGTAAGATCCGCTGAATTCTTGATGCACCATCTATCTTTGCGGCTTCATATTGTTCTTGATCAATCATAGAGATAGCAGCCAAATAGATGATGGCATTCCAACCTACATTTTTCCATGTTTCTGCAGCACCTAAAATTCCCCAGAAATACTCACCTACACCTAACCATAAAATTTCATCCTCGATTAATCCTAAACCAGTCAATATTTCGTTTAAAATCCCATCTATCGAAAGCACAGAAGAAACTAGGGCAGCAGCCACAACCCATGAAAGAAAATGAGGTAAGTAACTGATGGTTTGTACTACTCTTTTAAATTTCATATTAGATAATTCATTAATCAAAACTGCAAGTGTTATCGCTGTAACAAATCCCAACACTAAGTTTATTAAACTTTGTGCCAAGGTGTTACGGAGTACGCCTAAAAATCGATCATCTGTAAATAAAAATAGAAAATGCTTAAAACCAACCCACTCCTGTTCCGAAAAACTTATAGCAGGTTTATAATCCTGAAAAGCCATTGTCCAACCCCATACTGGTAGATATTTAAAAATAAATACCCAAATAATAAATGGTATTGTCATCCACAATAGGGCTTGTTGCTGTTTACATTTTTTTAAGAATCCTTTTATTCCTCTTGGTTCAGCCTCTGTTATCGATTTTGATTTTATTGCATCGGTTTGGCCTGCCATAGATATTCCCCCTCTTTTATATTTATCTTTATGTTTTCGGACCATTAGGCAATTCATAGGTTTGCCTAATGCTCACCATACCTAGCATTCTAATAAAGAATGGTCCGAAAACAACAAAGTAATTCATTTTTTAAAAGCGGAAGGCTGTGTAATCAGCCTTCCACTCTATTATTCAGCTGCCTCTGTGGCTTTTTCAGCTATCTCCATTTTACGTTCAACAGAATCTTGAATAACCTGTTCGTACTCTTCATATGGAAGTCCTTCAAATTCATCTAAATAAGAATTCCATTGACTATCAAATTCACCAGGTTCTGCAAAAATAAGCTCTGGATATTTTCTCTTCATTAAATCATCTAATTGTTGTTCATATAACTGTGCAGGTGTACCCGTTTCAATTGGTGTATCCCATGCAGGGAACCAAGGTCTCTCATCAGGCTCTGCGAATAATTCGGTAAATGTTTCAATACCATAAGCTTCTAAGAACTCCTTATCTCCCTCATCGTACATCATCGTGGCGACTTCCGGTTGTTTCGGTGGTTCTACAGCGTTACCATCTTCATAGAGACCATTCATCCTTGGCCAACCCCATTCAAAGTAACTAAAACCAAATTCATCACGGAACTCAGTATTCCTAGTTTCTGCAATTTGCTCTTCCGTACGAATGTAGCGACCTTCGTCGTTTACTTCATATGTTTCACCTTCAATACCCCAAGTAATAAGTTTTTGAGATTCTTCTTTAGCCATATGATCTAAAAACTTAATAATTCTGATTTGGTCTTCTTCAGAAGTACCTGTGGTAATCCCCATACCTGGTGAAGCTGCAAATCCTACTGGATCTAGGTATTGATCTTTGATACCTTCCTCAAAAACTACTGGGAATGCCATGTAATCATTATAAAAATCTTCATCTTGGTAAAGTGTGTCAAGAGCTTGACCTACTTGCCAACGATAATCGAAGAAACCTACAACACGACCAGAAGTAATTTTCGCTAAATACTCATCGTAATTTTGAGTGAACGCTTCTTGGTCAAATAATCCAGCCGCATTTACTTCATTTAATTTTTTTAACCAACGCTCTGTCTCAGGTTTGTTCCCATAAACATTTACATCTAACGTATCCATATCTACCATGATTCCACCGTCATTCGGATAACCCGCTAAATGATTTGGTTGATTTGATAGTGCAAAGAATCTCCAATCATGCGTTAACGCTGTAAAACCGATTGTGTTCGCACCGTCAATTTGTGGGTTAGCTTCTGTATACTCTGCAATGATATCAAAATAGTCATCTAAAGTTTCTGGTTGTGGATAATCTAGTTCTCGTAACACATCTCGCTTAATCCACCAACCACCTTGCTCAAGATTTGCAGGCTTCACAAAACCATGTGATGCCCCAGATGGTATAATGTAAATATTTCCATCATCACGCTTCATAAATTCTAAATAAGGTCCATACATTTCCATAATATTAGGTGCATGTTCTTCTAAAAGATCATTTAATGCAACAAATCCACCTGCATCGATAACCGCATCAGTTGATTGCTCTGCATTTAATAGTTCCGGATACTCTCCACTTGCAATCATAGTTCCGATTTTTTGATTTACATCACCTACGATATGCTCAATGTCAAAATTAACCCCTGTTTCTTCTTCGAACATTTTACCTATTGTTGTTTCAGAAGTATTAATGTCTTCTCCTGGTCCTGAACCATCAAAGAAATCAAATGTATAAACTTCTCCATCATCTTCTGCAGTTGATTCTCCATCTGAATCATCGTTTCCACCTTCGTTATCATTACTTCCTGTCTCGCTGTCATCACTACACGCTGCCAATAACATCAAAAATGCAACAAGTAAACTAAATAACCATAATTTCTTTTTTCCTAACATCATACTAATTCCCCTTCCTTTTTTAATTTTCTTTAGAAGACTTAATTTGTAAGCACTTTCATTCTATCTTTAATTAGAGTGAATTGTTACCCACCAAAGTTTAGATGATACTTTGAAAAATAAAGAGAGACTTATTCGGAAGGTAATGTCCGTCCATCTCACTACGCTTCTTTGTTAAAACTATAATCTTGTAGTCGGAGGATTACACCGCGATAAAGTACGTGTATCAACTGAGTATATGTAACAAAAATCGTAAAAGAAATGTAGTCCGATTCCGAACTACATTTCTTTGCCAAAATTTAATGGGATTTTTATATAAACTGTCATGCCTTCTTTTTTATTTCTTCTGATATTTAAAGTAAAATGGTCATCATAGTACATTCTCAAACGTTGATAAACATTACATATTCCTATACTTTCCCCAGCTATTTCATCTAAGTTTAAGGATTGCATGATTTCTTGATATTTTTCTTCAGACATTCCCACCCCATTATCTTCAATGATGCATTCCAAGTGTTTATCATTTATCTCCATATAAACATTAATTTTCCCATTGCCTTTAAGAGGCTCAATCCCGTGAATACTAGCATTCTCAACAAATGGAATAATCGTCATATTCGGTATTAAGATATGTTCTGCTCGGCTTGAAAGATGGATCTCATATTGCATTTTCTCATCAAAGCGATATTTTTGAATTTCTAAAAATGCTTGGATTAACTGAACTTCTTCTTTGACTGTTACAAAATCTTTATCCCATGTTATCGAATTTCTAAGTAATTGTGCCATATTACGAATAATATCAGCAGTCTCCTTTTCTTCCTTTAAGAGACTTCTCATTCTTATTGTTTCTAATACATTAAATAAGAAATGGGGATTTATTTGGCTTTGTAATGCTTTTAATTGTGTCTCTTTTTTCTGAATTTCTAAGTCCTTTTTTTGAATCTTGACAACATATACATCATTAATAAGATCTTTGATTTTTTTTGACATACGATTAAATTCTGTTGTTAGTACTCCTATTTCATCTCTATATGGTTTTCCTTCAATAAGTTCAAAATTTTGATCTTTCACTTTTCTCATCTTTTTGACAATAGTATTCAAGCGAAAGTGAATATTACCTGCAAGATAAACGATAAATAAAGTCGGTATTACAAAATTCCATAATGCTAAGTACAAAATGGAAGGAAGAGACTTTCGTACTTCGGTCAACAATTGATCTTCTGGAATTACCCCAACCAATTTCCAATCTGACATATATTGCATTTGATAAGACTCTTCGAATACTAATGAATTTTCTGGAATATCAATGCTATTAAACGGAATATATTCCGATGACCACTGTACTGTATCATCCGTAGTGAATTCGATTGTATTATTCTCATTCAGTAAAAATATTTCACCTTCAAATGTTTCATTTGTAAAGATCTGATGAATAAAACGTTCATTTAGATTAATCATAATTACTTTCTCATTTGAAACAGTATCACTTGAGTCAAGCGCTCTTACGACTACAAATTGCTCTAACTTACCATTTTCCTCTTGTCTTCTTGTAACTACCGGATATTTCTTTCTTGTATCCATGGTAGTTTTATACCAATGTGAGTTGATTACTTCCTCATTAATATCATATATACCTCCTGCTTTGATTACAGTTGGATTATCTGTAAATAAATGAATCGATCTTATTGAGGAATAAATTGGTGTAAACTTATTAATATCTCGAAAATGAGTATTATACGCTAAAATAAAATCCAAAGGTGATTCATAGTTTTTATTGAGAAATTCATATACAAACGCATCCGAATAAAGCACTGAGGCGATTCCGGCAGCATCTTCCACACCTTGATTAAAGCCATTCTTTACTTGACGTAAAGCTAGCTCATTGTCATGAATCTTTTGATTACGTACATTTTCAGAGGTAACATGATAAAAAATCACATTTGTTAAAACGATAGGCAAAAAAACAGAGAACATGTAAATTAATAATAACTTATTTTTTATCCTGATATCATTTAGATGGATTTTATTCATATACTACCTTCTAACTTATCTGTTCCATTAATTTTTTCCGGTACTGTGAAGGGGTAGTGCCGACATTTTTCTCAAACTGTGTAACAAAATAGTCTGGATTCGTAAAACCTACTTTTTCCGCTACTTCATATACTTTCAGGTCTGTTTTTCTTAATAGTTTCTTCGCCTCATCCATTCGTACTTTTAGTATATAATCTTTAAAATAGATGCCATACGTTTTTTTAAATAGTTGTCCCATATAGACGGGATTCATATAAAATGTAGTAGCAATAGACTTCAACGTAATTGGTTGATCGAAATGCGAATGAATATACTTCTTTATTTGATGGATCGTTCCCTTCATATTATTATGATTTAAGTTTGCTAATAATAAAGTGGCTTCTTTTATAAATTGCAACCATAATTCTGTTAATTGACCTAAAGTCAGTGAAACTTCTTCCCACTCTAACATTTCTTTTAATGTTGAAATCTCTTGTTCATCTCCATCCACTTCTTTTATCGATTTTAATATTTTATGATTCAATCGGTTCACAACTGTACGAAAGGCATCTTTAGCAAAATTCAACTCAGTACATGCTTCTATCATTTTGGTTAACTGTTCTTCGATTTTTCTTTGACTATTCTCTTCAATAAATTCAAGCATATCGTCATAGTAGGACTGATCAAGGTCAATAAAATATACATCTTTTTCCTCTATCATTTTAGATGTAATAATTTGCTTATTTAACAGATATTTAAATTGCACACACTTTTTGGCTGATTTGTAGGATGTAGCTAATCCATCAATTCCGTTTACTGTATTTCCACTATACAAGTTAATATTCAACTCTAATTTTGTCGTATACGTATTATATTGTTGAATCAGGAATTGTTCTAAGGTGAGTTTGTTTGCTTTTAAAAAAAGATCATTTATTACCAGTCCAAAGCAATTCACATTATCTTCAAACCAAATATAATGTTCTTGCCCTTCTAATGTTAATAATTCGTTCTCAATAGCGGTGAAGCAACTTTGGTAGTCGATTCCCATGCTGTTAAATTCAGCTTTCAAAAACGTATACGTCTCTGCTGAAAAAAAGGGGTGTTGGTAATTTTTGTCCTTTTTGCACGATTCGTCAAATATTATCTTTTTCATTTCTGTCATTGCTTCCATTTTATCTTGAAGATGTCGAGACTCACAGTCCTTTTGGATAGTTGTCGCTACTCGTTCTAATGTTTGATGAATTTCTTCTTGATCGACAGGTTTTAGAATAAAATCTTTCACACCATACCTTAGAGCACGCTGAGCATACTTAAAGTCCGTATAGCCACTAATTACGATAAAATAAGGTGAATACGTCAATGACTCTTTCGTATATTTAATGAGATCTAAGCCATCAAGAACAGGCATTCTAATGTCGGTTAAAACAAGCTCTGGCTGTAACTGTTGTATATCCGCTAAGGCATCTTCTCCATTATCAGCTTCGCCACAAATAGTAAAGCCATAAGTTTCCCAATCTATCAATGTTTTAATCCCTTTTCTAACATACACATCATCATCCACTAAATACACCTTATACATGTCCTTGTTCCCCTTTCTTTAAAGAGTTATTTTCTGTTTCTAACAATCTCTGTTGTTTCACTTCAAATCGTTCAAATGCCATAATCGATAATCTTGTAATAATATAAATAGGTAAACTGACACCGATTACCGGCAAAAGACCTGGAATAAAGCTCCATAGATAATAAAGCAAAATCAATGATATCCCAATACCAAGGGTAACTAATGGACTAAAAACACCAATAACAATTGCATGCTTCATTACCTGACCAATACTTAAATCAAAATGCGCCATAACTGGAAACGTATACATTATTGTAATTAGATAGATAAAGGCCACAACACACAATACAACTAAGAATAAAAATTGGAAGGTGCTAGTATTTTGTAATATCCATTGTAAATCAACAAATAAAATATACCCTGCCACCAAAAATAGAAGTCCAAATAAATTCGATTTTATAAAATAATGCTTATAAGCTTTTAGAAACGATTTATGGAAAGAAATTTCCTCATGTACATGCCATTCTCTTATGGTTGTGGTTAATGCCATGGTGGCTGGAAATAAACCGAAAATAATTAATCCAGCTAATGTAGAGATAATCCAAAGTAAATTAAGATACATGATCCACATTAACCATTCTAAAAATTTATAAAAACCATTTGTATTTGCTGATTTCATTAAATAACCCACCCCTTCATGTAAACGCTTTACTTTTTAAAGAAAAAAATTTACTTTGTTTATTCATCGGACATACTTTTTATATTATACTATATGTGGAAAGAAAAAAAGGGCATATGTTAATTTCCTTTTCGAACTAGTATGACAGTATTTATTATATCATCACAGATCTATTTTGAGAACCTAAAGGAGGATATTCATGAAAAAATTGTCAGCATTTCACAGTAACCATTACCGGAATTTATTATTAGAATACGGTTATGATCAAACAGAGATCGATACTAAGGTAAAACAAACCTGGGAGATGTTATTTCATTCCGACCATCCCGATACAAAAATCTATTATGAGGTTGGAAATGATTTAGGGTACATGCTTGATACAGGAAACGATGATGTACGTACGGAGGGCATGTCGTACGGGATGATGATGGCAGTGCAAATGGATGAGAAAGACATCTTCGATAGAATTTGGAATTGGTCGATGAAGTATATGTATATGGAGGAGGGAGAAAATGCCGGTTATTTTGCCTGGTCTTGTGCACCAGATGGTACTAAAAACGCATATGGCCCTGCTCCAGATGGCGAAGAGTATTTTGCCATGGCACTGTTTTTTGCCTCAAATCGCTGGGGAGATGGTGAAGGTATCTATCAATATAGTAAACATGCCAAGGATTTGCTCCATAATTGTGTACATAAAGGAGAAAATAATGATGGCTATCCGATGTGGAACCCTGATAATAAATTAATTAAGTTTGTTCCAAGTGTGGAATTTTCTGATCCATCCTATCATATTCCTCATTTCTATGAACTTTTTGCATTATGGAGTTATGAGGAAGATCGTACTTTTTGGAAAGAAGCAGCGGAGGCTAGTAGGCATTACATTGCGAAAGCTGCCCACCCAATAACAGGTTTGTCACCTGAATATGCATTTTATGATGGTACTCCGAATCATATAAGAGGATTTGGTCATTTTTTCAGTGATTCTTATCGTGTGGCTTGTAATATTGCCTTAGATTATGAATGGTTTCATGATAACTCCTGTCCAGTAGTCGTCAATGAAAAATTGCAAGCTTTTTTTGCAGATAAAAATCCAGAAGATTTTCGCCGATACGATATTGCAGGTGAACCTTTTGAGGAAAAGTCTCTCCATCCTGTTGGTCTAATTGCCACAAATGCGATGGCGTCATTGTCTACAAGTGGAGAAAACGCAAAAAAATGCGTTGATTTATTTTGGAATACTCCAGTGAGAACTGGTAATAGAAGGTATTACGACAACTGCTTATACTTCTTTAGCTTGCTGGCGCTTAGTGGTAATTTTAAAATATGGAAGCCCCAGTAGTAAGTCAACATTATATTTAAATAAGAAAAACCGGGAAAGCCCGCCCGTTCCTTTTAGTAATAATTTTGAAATGGATAATAGATTTAAAACCCGCTTCGGCTTGCCCACTTCGCTTTCCAAGGGGCGTGTCTTCAGCTAACTTTTGTAAAGAAGTTCACTTTACAAAAGTGGATCTTCAGACCACGCTGATCCCTTAGGAGTCGAAGTGGCCGCCTGCGCTAAATGATGCGCTACAATGAGTGTAAGTAGTGATATCGCGACTTTTATTTCATATTGTTAATAAGCTTCGTCAAGTTAGCTGTCACAAACGTTGTAGAACTACTTTATAGCGTAGGCCGTCCGCTTCCACTCCTGTGGCATCTGTTTTCCCTGAAGATCCACTTTTTTGAGCGGTTTGTGCTCGAAAAAGTTAGCTGAGGGGAAAACGCCATGGAAAGGGAAGTGGACAGCCGGAGCGATGGATTAACATACACTACATTTGAAAATGACTACTTTGATAAAAATGCCTTGATACCGCGGATTATATACTTTCCTTGCTTAGAACTGAAAAAGCCGAGCGATTCAAACTTCTAATCGCTCGGATTGTAGTTTTAAGCATTCGCGTCTTCCATAGTCTCATAGTTGATTTAGTACTTTCCACCTGTTGTAATGTTATTGCTTGAGAAATTCTCTACAGATTTACCCTTCTCATAAAAGTGATCAACCGTCGATAAGATTCCCTCTCTCGTGTAAAAAGGACTTTTTTCTGTCAAAGGTAAAGATACTGTCTTTTTTGTGTTAGCAGATTGATAAATGGCTGTAATTAGTTCCAAGGTTTGCCGGCCTTGAATGCCATCTACTAGCAACTTCGCTTTTTCGTTTATCGCATCTATCATATTATTAATATGACCTGGATGGCCTTCATATTCAAGGTCAGGTTGCTCTTCAAACACTTCTGTTAATCTTTGCTCAAGTTCAGAATTATTTTCGGGAAAGCCATTTTCCTGAGAAATGGATGCTTTTACCTTCCAAGGAACAGACACGCGTGCCTTCTCACCTTGAAAAATAAGTTGTTGTTCTTCCCCATGGTGGACAACCGAACTGGTGATTTGAGCCAAACTGCCGTCGGGGTAACGAGCAATCGCAATTGAAATATCTTCGACTTCTGCGTTATCATGTGCAGTATTGCTTGTCACAGCCGTCACTTCTGTCGGTACCCCTCTCATCCACTGGAAAATATCGATATGATGGACGGCATGATTTAGAGTACAGCCACCACCTTCTTTTTCCCATGTTCCACGCCACCATAAATCATAGTAGCTATGACCCCTCCACCAAAACGAATCAACCTGTGTATGCAAAATATTACCGATCAAATCTGTATCCAACACTTTTTTTAAGTTCATCATCGGTGTTGTGAACCGATTTTGAGCGACTACCGATAATAGTTTATCATTTCTAGCAGCTGCTTCATTCATCGCATCGCATTCTTCAAGTGAAGAAGCCATAGGTTTTTCGACTAAAACATGTTTTCCTGCATTCAACGATCCAATCGCAATTTCAGCATGTGTGTAAGGTGGGGTACAAATCGAAATTAAATCTACCTCTTCCTTCTCCAGGAGATCTTGATAATTATCATAAATGTTGACATCTAGATGAAAATCTTCCTTTAATTTTTGTGCTTTATCCGGGTAAATATCACATAATGCGACAATCTTACACTTACTCGAAAAACCCAAGTAACCCTTTACATGTGAAGGACAGATAGCACCTGTACCAACAATAGCTACATTTAACATTCCATTCGTCCCTTTCATTTGTTTTTAGAGAAAACCCTTACATTTTAACTTACTACTGTAGAATAACAAAGATGAAGAGGATATTCCAAGATCTTTGGCAATACCCTCTTTGTATTTTCTATTTACGAAATTTCATCAAATCATGATTTAATTCTTTTGTTTTTGTATAAACATTCTTGTATAAATCAAACAGTTGTTGATATTTCTCCACATTAGTAGCAATTGGTTGATAGGTTTCGGCATCTTCTAAAAAGTTATCTGCGCAGTCTTTTAGTGAACGAAACCATCCAGATCCAAATGCCGCTAGCATAGCAGCACCCATTCCAGGACCTTGCTCACTCTTTAGCTTTACGATGTTAGCATTAAAAATATCTGCTTGCATTTGTAACCAATCAGGGTTTTTCGCTCCTCCACCAATAGAGTAAATCGTATCAATTTGTTTACCATTTTCTCTGAAAATAGCAATCGATTCATTTAGAGAAAAAGTAATCCCTTCTAATACCGCACGAGCAAAATCCTTGATCGTATGTGAGCTATCCATACCAATAAAACTACCACGAATTTGTGAGTCAGCATGCGGAGTTCTCTCGCCTACGACATATGGTGTAAAAAGAAGACCATTTGCACCTACTGGTACTTCACCTACTCCGTCTAAAAGTTCTTCAAAGCTTTTATCAGCAGCAAATGTGCTCTTAAACCAATTTAAGCTGTGTCCAGCTGCTAGAGTTACACCCATTGCATAATAAGCATTTTCTTCACCATGGTTGAAATAGTGTACTTTCCCTTGGTAATCTTTATCACCAGTTGGCTCATAGGATAGTACAACACCAGATGTACCTATACTCGCAAATGTTTTCCCTTCTGATAAAATGCCTGAACCAATCGCACCACACGCATTATCAGCTCCACCTGCAAAAACATCGGTGTCTGATGATAGACCTGTTTGCTCAGCTATAGCTGACGTTATTTTACCTACATTTTCATGTGAATCTACTAATGGAGGGCAGATAGAAATAGGGAGATCTAATAAATCACAAATTTCTTGACTCCATTCTTTTTCAGCCACATCTAACAAGCTAGTACCTGCTGCATCGGAATAATCCATGTGCAAGGTTTCGGTCAAACGATAGCGAACATAATCTTTAGGCAACACAAATGTTTTCGCTTTGGCGAATAGTTCGGCTTCATTTTCTTTCACCCATAAAATCTTAGGTAATGTAAAACCTTCTAGTGCTAAATTTTTGGTGATATCAATAAATTTAGTCTTTCCTACTTTGTCATATATCTCTTTACATTGTGCAGTTGTACGAGTATCATTCCACAGAATTGCATTACGAAGTGGTTTATTATCAGCATCAAGCAACACTAATCCGTGCATTTGTCCAGAGAAACTTAACCCTTCAATTTCAGAAACATTTCCCTTAAATTGTTCCACAAGTTCTTTTAAACCTGCTACTGTTTGCTCTACCCAGTCTTCAGGCTTTTGTTCTGAATATCCTGTTTTTTCTTGGATTAAAGGATAGTCTTTTGATACTTCTTGAACAACTTCGCCTGATTTGTTGACTAATAACAACTTTACGGCACTTGTTCCAAGATCGACACCAATCACATAACTCATCGTGACACCTCACATTTCATTTTAATTAGTTAGAAGACTTAGCCGTGATTTAGCTAAGTCTTCTAGAATTTAATTATTTACCTGCATATGCATTTAATAAATATTGATTAATCGTAGCTTTAATTACTTCTAAGCGACCTGATTTATTTTTGATTTCTTTCAGGTTCAATGCATGTTCTTCTAGTGATTTGAAGTCCGCTTTTCCTTCTACGATATCTTTACCAATACCTTCTTTAAAGCTTGCATAACGATCATCGATAATATTTTCAAAAACGCGATCTTCAACTAATTGGCTAGCTACTTTGTAACCTACTGCAAAGTGATCCATACCAGCGATATGTGCATGGAATAAATCATCTTGATCGAATGAGCCACGACGAGCTTTAGCATCAAAGTTTAAACCACCTGATCCAAGACCACCGTTTTTGATAATTTCATACATTGCAAGTGTTGTCGAATAAATATCTGCCGGGAATTCATCTGTATCCCATCCTAATAATGGGTCACCCTGATTCGCATCCACAGAACCTAATAGCCCGTTGACACGTGCATAACGTAGTTCATGCTCGAATGTATGACCTGCAAGTGTTGCGTGGTTTGCTTCAATGTTTAACTTGAATTTATCAGCAAGTCCATATTTCAATAGGAATGCATGTGTTGACTGAGAATCAAAATCATACTGGTGCGTAGTTGGCTCTTTCGGTTTTGGTTCAATTAAGAACTGTGCATCAAAGCCGATTTCTTTCGCATAGTCAACTGCCATTTGGAAGAAACGTCCTAGGTTGTCCTGTTCTAAACCTAAATCTGTATTAAGTAATGTTTCGTAACCTTCACGACCACCCCAGAATACATAGTTTTCTCCACCAAGCTCTTTACCAATTTCTAATTGTTTTTTTACTTTTGCTGCTGCATATGCGAATACGTCTGCATTGCTCGAAGATGCTGCCCCATGAACAAAACGAGGGTTGGTAAAGTTATTCGCTGTGTTCCAAAGTAATTTCACGTTGCTATCTTTCATATGATCCTTAATTAAAGAAACAATCGTGTCTTGGTTTTTATATGTTTCTCTTAGTGAATCACCTTCAGGAGCGATATCTACATCATGGAAACAGAAATACTCTGCACCTAATTTTTCGAAGAATTCAAAAGCTGCTTCTACTCTTGCTTTCGCCTGATCCATTCCATCATATTTGTCCCAATTACGAAGTGCTGTACCTGAACCAAATGGATCATCCAATGGAGCAGTGAACGTGTGCCAATAAGCAACACCGTAACGTAAGTATTCTTTCATTGATTTCCCGTTAATGATCTCTTCTGGATTATAAAATTTAAAAGCTAACGGATTTTTTGACTGCGGTCCTTCATACTGAATCTTGTTAACGTTTTCAAACCATGTCATTTATTCATACCTCCACATTACCTTGTTAGGTTAATTGATTTCGTGATTATTATATCAACTCTCGCAAAGTTTGTCTAGTCAATAAACAAAGATTATAGAATTATTTGATAAATTGTGTTAAAATAGTCCTAATAAAGTAAGACTTCAATCAGTGGGAGTCTAAAACTCCCACTGATTGCTAGCGAAATTTATCAGGAAGTTAGCGTCCGTTGATCCCCCACACTTAGCTTTTTTGCTGTTGCTCGACTCTTGAAGTGAGGTTTTACGGACGATTAAACCGTGATTAATTGAATACGGATGCAGAAAAGAGTGAATTGAATGAGTCAAACATGGAATCAGCATGTCGTGAAAAAAGAAAATAAAGCACTTGTATTAGAAACCATTCAGGAAAAAGCCCCTATCTCTCGTGCTAGCATTGCACAGGTAACTGGTTTAAATAAAGGAACGGTTTCCTCTCTTGTCAGTGAATTAATCGATGAAAAATTAATAAATGAATCTGGAACAGGTGAGTCCAGTGGCGGCAGAAGACCTGTTATGTTGTTACTTAATGAACGAGCTGGCTACACCATTTCTGTCGATTTAGGCGTGAAAAGTATTTTAGGTGTATTAACTGATTTACGTGGCAACATTATTAATGAAAAAAGAATTCGTTTCCAAAATGATAATGTTGATGAAGTTTTACATCTTTTATACACATTAATTAGTGAATTAAAATTAAACGCTCCTACTTCCGAATATGGGATTGTAGGTATCGGTGTCGGGGTACCTGGTGTTGTCACAACAGAAGGAGAAATACTACTAGCCCCTAACTTAGGTTGGAAGAAAGTACCTCTAAGAAAAATGTTAGCGGAACATTATCAAGTTCCGATCACAGTAGAAAACGAAGCAAATGCTGGTGCCTATGGTGAAAAAGTATATGGTGTAGGCCAGTTTTCAACTGAGTTAGTTTATGCCAGTGTAAGTGTTGGTATTGGTGTTGGGCTCATTTTAGACGGCAAGTTATATAAAGGTTTACGTGGTTTTTCTGGAGAGCTTGGACATATGACGATCGAAAAAGATGGAGTAGATTGTCGTTGTGGAAATAAAGGTTGTTGGGAACTTTATGCTTCAGAAAAAGCATTGATAGAACAGGCAGAAAAAAAGGGGTATAAAGCAGCTTCTGTCGAACACATTGTAGAAGCAGCAAATAATGGTGAATCGAAAGCAATCAAATTGTTAGAACAATTAGGGGATTACCTGGGTGTTGGTATTACCAATATTATTCATATTTTTAATCCAGAACAGGTCGTTGTAGGAAACACACTTCAATTAGCAGAAAATTACATAATGCCTGCTATTGAAAGAAGAATCGAAAAAAATGCAATTGGTTTTAATAAGAATGATGTCCAGTTGAATGTTGCTAAACTAAAGAAACATTCTACCGTTATGGGAATGGCTGCTTTTAATATCGAAAAATTTTTTAAGTCTAGCGAAAATGAAATCATGCCAAATTAATACAATGAAGTAACTGCACACTCTGTAAGGTGTGCGGTTACTTTTTTTATTTGTAATTTTCTATTAGTAATCACTTTGCCTCAAGCTACTACATAAGCTACATGGGGTGATGTCATGGATAAAGAATACCAACAATATCTTAATGGATTAGTCGAATGGGGAGAAAAGCTAAAAAATAAGTTACAGGAGTCCTCCATACCTGAAGAAGAAAAACTTCACGCCATTCAACAAGTTGAAATATGGCAAGAAAACATTTATGAGCTATTAAGTAAAGAAGAAGAAGACATTGATTATCAAAGAATACATGATCTAAGATTAGACGGCGAAAATATCATTCAAGAACTTAGAAGTCCTAAAAAGAAAGACAGTGTGCCTTATGGAAAGCATCAATTGCCACAACTTCCTTATAGCTATAATGCATTAGAACCGTATATAAGTGAGGAAATTATGCGATTACACCATACCAAACATCATCAAGCATATGTGGATGGATTAAATAAGGCCGAAGAAGCGTTATATACAGAAAAAAAAGGTAAAGAACCATTAAAACACTGGTTACGAGAACAAGCTTTTCATGGATCTGGTCATTATTTGCACACCATTTTTTGGTTTAATATGACACCTACCAGCGAGAAAAAGCCCTCAGGTGCTATTTTGAATCAGATCAAAAAGGATTTTGGATCTTGGCAAAATTTCAAAAAGCTTTTTACGGATGTTGCTAATTCAGTCGAAGGTGATGGATGGGCGGTATTGGTGTGGTCACCAAGAAGTGGAAGATTAGCGATTCAATCTTTTGAAAAACACCAATTATTTCAAGTACCTGATACCATACCATTATTAGTGTTAGACGTATGGGAGCATGCCTACTACCTACAGCACAAAAATGACAAAGCATCCTATATTAACAATTGGTGGAATGTAGTGGACTGGGATAATGTAAACCAACGATTTAACAAAGCACATCAATTAAAATGGGATTTGTATTAACGTCCTCTTACATGAAAACTAGCTAGTTGAAAAAGCAAAAAGACTGGGACATAACAATATTCTATAACTACAATCACGTACGATACAAAATGTATTGTTGTGTAATATATGGAATGCTGTGCAATAAATGATGTAGTAATTTTGAGATAATGTTTGGCGTAGAAACCGCTCCGGCTTGCCCGCTTCTCTTTCCACGGGTTTTTCTCCTCAGCTAACTTTGGTAAGCAAAAACCACTTACCAAAGTGGATCTTCGAATAAAAACATCCCGTAGGAGTAGAAGCGGACGCCTACGCTACTTTGATATTTTACAACGCTAGTATCAGGTAGCATTATTCTACTTCTCTCATGTAAAAAATTCGTTGCTTGGAGTAACAGCTCAAAATGCTATCTATCACAGTAGTTGTAGAAGCATTATATTAGCGCAGGCCGCCCACTTTCACTCCTGTGGTAACTTTTTACCTGAAGATCCACTTTTTCAAGCGATCTTTGCTTGGAAAAGTTAGCTGAAGGGAAAAAACCACGGAAAGGGAAGTGGGCAGCCGGAGCGGATATTTAGTAAATAAACCATTTCAAAAATACCACTCTGGCTAATAAAAACACATCAATTATTGCGTAGTTTCTTCCTAATACGTATGAAAATTGTTTGTTCCAGTCTTTTAATCCCTGTTCAACCATTCTTATTCCTAAACTTGACGATTGAGTTTAACTTTCTCTGCCTTTTTCTACTGCTTCAATAAATTGTTTTGCTTTTTTAGTTATATCAGTTAAATACTCTTCGGTTATTTTGTTTGTTGGTTTTACTAATGTACTTCCGGCACCGACAGCTACTGCTCCTGACTTAATATATTGACTAGTATTTTCAGCATCAATTCCACCTGTCGGCATTAATGGAATATGTGGAAGTGGGCCTTTTACATCTTTGAAGAATTTAGGTCCTACTACACTTGCAGGAAATACCTTAATCATATCTGCCCCAGCTTCATAAGCAGTTAATATTTCTGTAGGTGTAAATGCACCTGCCACTGAAACGGCACCATATCTTTTTGTCATTTCAATTGTTTCTTTCCTAACAGTTGGAGAGAATATGAAAGATGCACCAGCCATCATAGCGGCCCGAGCCGTCTCCGCATCTAATACGGTACCAGCACCCACCATTACTTCGTCCGCTAATTCATCTTTTACCTTTTCGATTAAGGTTAATACTTTTGGTGTTTCAACCGTAATCTCTAAGGAAGTTACTCCCCCATCACGTAATGCTTTCGCTATTGGAATAATGGTTTCTGGTGTTGTTTTTCGTATCACAGCCACTACACCATTATCAAGCATTTTTGATAACACAGTCATCCTGTTCACCTACCTTTATACGTCAGTATCTTCGATAACAATCACAAGTGTCACATCAAGCACAATTTAAACTCCACTATATGCCATAAATCCACCATCCACCGGAATACAAGTTCCGGTTACAAACCCACTCGCTTCTTCATCTACGAGCCAAAGTAATGTTCCCAATAAGTCTTCAGATGATCCTAACCGGCGCATTGGTGTGTGATCAACAATCTTTTGCATTCTTGGTGTAGGGCTACCATCTTCAGTGGTTAAAAGAGAACGGTTTTGATCGGTTAAGAAAAAACCTGGTGCAATGGCATTGACACGGACGTTAGCCTCCGCCATATGAACTGCCAACCATTGAGTAAAATTATTGATCGAAGCTTTTGCCGCACTATAAGCAGGCACTTTTGTCATCGGACTAGGTGCACTCATCGAAGAAATGTTAATAACTGTTGTTTTTCGTTCTACCATTCGTTCAGCAAAGATTTGCGTTGGAATTAAAGAACCTATAAAGTTTAAATTAAATACGGATGAGAATCCTTCGGTTGTCATATCAAAAAAAGTACGAATGGAAGGATCAGTGAGGTCCTCTTTATTAAACTTTTCTCCTGCAGTGGTACCGTCGGGATGATTTCCCCCTGCTCCATTAATGAGTACATCACAAGCACCATATGTTTGGTATACTTGATTTTCCGCAGCAAGCACGGCTTCCCGATCTAATACGTCACAACCGATCGCAATTGCTTCTCCACCCTTTGCTTTAATATCATCAACTACTTTTTCTGCTTTTTCGAGAGTTCGATTTAATACAGCCACTTTCATGCCTTGTCGTGCTAATTCTTTTGCCATCTCACCACATAAAACACCACCACCGCCTGTTACGACAGCTACTTTATTCGATAGATTAGTGTGTATTGGTAACATATTGCTCATCCTTTCGTTTTGATAATCTCAGGGCATCCCAGAGCCCCCACAAGTACATAATACCAAGAGCTCGATCATATAAACCATAACCAGGTCGACATTGTTCATCCCAAATATGTCGACCATGATCAGGTCTTACATAACTATCGAAACCAATATCATGATAAGCCTCAACAATTTGATTAATTGGTAATGATCCATCTTCAGTACGGTGAGAGGTTTCGATAAAATCGCCATTTTTAAATAATTTGACATTACGGATATGAGCAAAATGAATGCGTTCTTTAAATTCGTGAATCATTGAAATGATATTATTATCTTCTCGAACACCAAGAGCACCAGAACACAAGGTAATACCGTTATATTTACTAGGGACTAAATTGACGATTTCACGCAAACGCTCTTGTGTAGTAACAATGCGGGGGAGGCCAAATATCTCCCATGGTGGATCATCAGGATGTATTGCTAACTTAATATCATATTCTTCACAGATTGGAATCACTTTTTCGAGAAAATATTGCAAATTATCCATAAGTTCTTCTGTAGTTACTTTCTGATAAGCAGCAAATAAATCTTTCAATGTTTCTAATCGCTCCGGCTCCCATCCTGGCATCGTGTAATCCGGATTGGCAGCAATTTTTTTAACTAAATCTAATGGATTCATGTCAGTTACTTTAGCTTTTTCATAAAACAATGCAGTAGATTGATCTGGTAACGAACCAAATAAATTAGTTCGTACCCAATCAAATACCGGCATAAAGTTATAGCAAATTACCTTCACATCAATCGAAGCTAAGTTTTTTATTGTTTCTATATAATTATTAATATAATAATCTCGTTCGCTATGACCTAATTTGATCGATTCGTGAATATTAACACTTTCTACTACATCAAGGTGAAAATCATATGCATCTGCTTGTTTTTTTATAGCTTGAATACGATCCACAGGCCATACTTCTCCTGCTGGAATGTCATGTAATGCCCAAACAATTCCTTCAACACCTGGGATTTGTTTAATTTGAGGAAGTGTAACACTATCATTACCCTCACCAAACCAGCGAAAGACCATTCTCATCGTGCATACCTCCTCTTTGCTCAATAAATAGTGCGATTATGTTGATCATTTATCCCTGATTTCCGATAGAAATAAGTATTAATTTGATCACGCCATTCTCGAGCATTCGCTTTTTGTCTTTGCAGCCGATCTTGCACATTTTTAAAACGATCTTCATCAATGAAATGCTTTAGACTATCCCATTTTTCAATCAGACCATCGACTTGATCAAACCCTTTGAAATGAGTATCATAAATGTGTTGGATGATTGTTTTTCCACTTTTTAACGTATACTTGTATGGTACGTGATGGAAAAATAAAAGCAGTTCATCAGGACAGTGCTCCAAGTTATTATATGTGGACTGGTTTGGTTCCTCATATTGTTCTGTATATCCTGTACCTGTTTCTTTGGTTCGATCTACACCTATTCCATATCGATCAGCAAAGTGATAGGTTCCCCATCTCGAATATTCATATCCATCGATATTTGGACCATAGTGAACACCCGGTGTTACCATCCAACCTACTCCGAGAGGTGCAGTATAATTTTCATAAATTCCCCATGAGTTTAATAACATGTCTTCTATTGTTTCAATGATTGCTTCTGCATTACCAAAAGTTTGCATAATCCATTCTTGAGCAATCTCCTCTGCTGAAAGTGAAGGATCCCACGTTAAACGACCATACCCGTAAAGGTTAGCTTGCGCTAGTGTGTTTCCTGTCCAATTCTCATCATCACCAATATTGGAAACCGCTGAAATTCCACTGTATTTATAATGATGAATATTTCCAGCCACAATTTCTTCTATACTACTACCTTCACCTTTGATATGTGTATCAAACTGTAATACTTGTTTCCATTGTGGAATCAAATAGCACAAGTCAATCTGTTGACCTGTATACTCTTGGGCTACTTGAAATTCTATTATTTGATTGGTGTTTGGCATTGCACCTATCAAAGGGGAAACAGGTTCTCTTACTTGGAAATCCATTGGTCCATTTTTGATTTGCAAAATAACATTTTCATGAAAACGCCCATCTAATGGTTTAAAGTGATCAAATGCCGCTCTTGCGCGATCTGTTGAACGATCACGCCAATCTTGTAAACAATTATAAACAAAACAACGCCAGACTACTTTACCGTCAAAAGGTGCTAATGCTTCCGCTAACATATTGGAACCATCTGCATGATCTCGATCATATGTAAAAGGTCCAGGTCGATGTTCGGAATCCGCTTTGACAACGAATCCACCAAAATCAGGGATATATTCATAAATCTCTGTTACTTTATCTTTCCACCACTCTCGTACAGAATGATCTAATGGATCTGCTGTTGATGAACCACCTATAGCCATTGGACTGGCAAAGTTAATGCTTAAATATAATGTAACACCGTACGCTCTAAATATATCAGCAATTTCTTTAATTTCTGGTAAATATTTTTTTGTAATAAAGTAGGTTTCTTCTTTCCAGACATTAACGTTATTAATAGAAATAGCATTAATTCCAACAGATGAAAGGTACCTGGCATAATCCTTAATTCTCGATTTATCTTGAACAATCTTCCCATTTTTATAAAATATCGATTTACCAGAATACCCTCTTTCCACACTTCCATCTAGATTATCCCACTGATTTAACATACGGAATTGATTTTTCGGTTGTTGATACATCTCAAGATTCCGAAGATCTTTTTCAAGTTGTACTAAACGAATTAAATGGTGCACTCCATATAATACGGCGCGATCAGAATTTCCAATCACTTTTAATTGATGATCGCTACTAGAAAGAAGATACCCTTCATCATTGCTAGCCTTTAACTTTTGAATTTGTTTTGCATCAAGTACATTTTCAAGTTCTTTTGTGGTACCGATTACAATTTTCCCTGAAAAATCGTTCTCTTTTACGTCGACTGATTGATTTAGCATTTGAGATAGTGCCATATGTAGTTCTTGTTTAGCTGCTTCAATAGCAGGTGTATGACCAAAAACACTAATTTCATTTATTAATTGTTCATATTGCGTCGTGTCAGAAATCGGCCGATATTGTAACCACATATTATATTTAGTACGAGTCATTTCTAAATTCCTCCTTAATTACACAAAAAATTCTGGATGTTCTTGCTTTAATTTATTTTTTTCAATATCTACTAATTGTAAGTGTTCTATGGTAGACTGTTCAGCCAAAGTAGTATTCTTTAAAGAAACTGCTTCAAAAATCTTTCTATGTTGCGAAACAATAATATTCCAATCATGATTTACCGACAAACGTAGTAAGCGTAAGCGATCAAACTGGATATTCATGCGCTTAACCATATCCCATGTGCGGTTTTTACCACACCCTTTATATAATAATTGGTGAAATTCATCGTCCAATTCAAATAAACGTTGAAAAGAGCCTTTTTCTAATGAAAACTCTTGAAGAGTTAAATTGGATTCTAATTGTATTAAATCTTCCTCTTTCATCGTTTCCACAGCCTCTTTGACAATTGCTTTTTCGATATTTTCTCGAACAAATCGGCCTTCTTCTACAAGTTTTAAATCAATTTTTGTTACAATAGTACCAATCTGAGGAAAGACGCCTAATAGTTCTTCTTGATTTAACTTTAAGAATGCTTCTCTTACAGGCGTTCGACTCACATCTAATTTTTCCGATATTTCTTTTTCAGATAATTTTGTGCCCGGCGCAATATCACCATTCATAATTTGCGCTTTTATAGTATCATACACATAATCACGTGATGATCCTCTGGTTCTTTGGTTTTGAGTAACCATTCCTACACCTTCTTTATACTAGTATGGTAGATTCATTATACTGTTTTTACTTCTTTAATTCAACTTTAAAAACTTAATTGATTATCAAAATAAATAAACTTTTATATAATTACAAATGAATGTACCACTAATTAATTTTATAACTAGTATTCCCACAGCATTGTCCATTTTTGATCCTCTTCTAAAACAATAACCGGCTGATGGATTTCCAGATAGCCATATTTACTTTCATAAAAATAAATTACGGTTAATCTATAAGCTGTTTGAGGAAAGTTGTTTTCCTGATCAAGCTGATACCCTTCAATTTTTTCTGCATCTGTTAATGTGAACTCAAATGTATCCACTCCAAAGTGGTCAAAAAATACATGTGCTCGATCTTGTATATAACTAGTTTTATCGAATTTTTCTTTCATTTGAGAATGAAATAGTTCCCATGAATTTGAAAAATCTCCTTGTTGTTCATACTGATAAAAATCTTCAACAAAATTGATTACTTTTTGTTCAGTAGAGAATAGGCTGTTAAAAATATAGATCACTAGAATAACAATAATAGTACTCACTGCTGTCACTAGAATGAGTTTAGTGTAATTTTTTCGAGAGTAATATCGTTTTTTTCTCAATTTTATCACCCATTTTATAATTATAATATAATTCCTAGATGCCTTTATAAAGCATATTCAAATAATATATATATTATTATTCTGAGTTACTCACAAATAAAATAGTCCTAATTACCTATTGTAATCGTTTTCTAAATTTTATATACTGAAAACGGTTACAGTAATAGTTGTTGTGTACATATACTGTTCACGCCTTAATCGGTGTGAATCCATGTACAGTATTTTGATTCAAAATAGATTGTCCCCCTTTGCACCCTATTGTAAAATAGGGTGCCTTTTTTTGTTTAATGATAAGTTGGTGATCACAAATCAATACTGATAAATCTTAAAACACACGAACTAGCTATAATACGTATAGATGGGAAACTACGCAATAACCGGTTTGGTAATTTTGAAATGACTCATGTGCTAATATACCGCTCCGACCGGCCACTTCGCTGTCATGTTGCTTTACAACGTTTGTGACAGTTATCACTTGAGCTTTTTGCAAAGAATATCACAGTCATCCACTTGGGCATAAAAATCGAAATGCTAGCTCCTGCATACATTGTCGCACCTTATACTAGCGGAGGCCGCCCGCTTCAACTCCTGTGGGATTGTTTTATCCGAAGATCCACTTTTCCAAGCGATCTTTGCTTGGAAAAGTTAGCTAAGGAGAAAAGCCACGGAAAGGGAAGGTCGGGTAGATGGCAGGCGCGCGCATTCAATAGAACCACGTTTCCTGCAGCCCCCATACGATCCCGGACGGTCGGATTTCCCGAGTCCGGTTCTGACACTGGGTTTCTATCGCTATATAAGCCTTCCTTATGTATCCCAGGTTTAAATGCTGACACGCATGTTCACCCATTGATACATAAGTTTACTTATATGCTAGTCTTATGCCAATCATTCAACAGACTCTGTGTTCTGTTTATTCTTTGACACGGACGCCCAGTCGCCCAGAGGTCCTTCGCTCTACTCTGGTGTTACCTTTGTAGAAGCTTCATTCCATAAGCTTAGAAAGGCATTACCCTTTCCTCTTCGCTACTACGACCTCATGCGTCCATCCTAAATCCTCCTAACCATTTTCGCTTGTCACTTATATGGTTGGTCTTTGCTGGTTGTTGTCATCCCAGCTGGAAGTAGGACTTTCCCGTCGTTATCTCTGAAAATCTTTCTCTAGATGCCAGAACCCCTACTCCGGCTGCTTCTATGGTGCTCTTGACCGTTACTTCCCATAGAACATCGGCCTTCCCCATTGCCCAACCAGGTCGGCGCATCACAGACATCCCTTCAACAGCTTCTGAAGGGCGCTCGATTTCGGAGCTGCAGTATTCGTTAAAGCCTTCTAGCCTCTAGATTTGCTCGCCACTCTAGCTGTTCCGACCCATACTCTCTCTGCGTAAAGTTGAGCCGCAGTGACTTTTACTTCCAAGCAGAACGTGACTCGTTACCTCACCACGCATTGGATATACTAGTCATCCGAACCGGTCAATTGATGACAGGAGACTTTCACTCCATTAGATTCTCAGCCTTGACGGCTACTCCTGGGCAGCCGGAGCGATTGCTTAGCAGAAATATCATCTCAAAAAATGCACTATATTTACTTCGCAGTATCTTCCAAATGTGCAATAACTTTATGCTTCATTTAAATGAAAACGATTCAAGGAGATGCATTGAGAATGATAGTACTTTTTTTATCAATAGAAAAACACGCTCTTTTAATTAGAGCGTGTTTTTTACTTAATGCATTTCTGCTGGTTTAACATACGCTTGCTCGTTTTTGTGGAATACTTTTGCTTTTAAGAATGGGACAACGTAACGGTCTAATCCGAATCGACCTGCATTATATCCAGCTACTAATAAGAATAATGTGAGTAAAATCATTTGACCATTCGTGCTCACGGTTCCACTGAACAAGAAGGCAAAGTTCATGATGATTCCCATTAAGGCTGCGAAATTAGTAAACACTCCAAGGATCAAAGCAATACCAACTAAGAATTCGCCCCACATTACTACGAAAGTAAATATATCTGCACCTGGTAATGCTACTGTTTCTAGAAAACTAGCCCACCAACCTTGCACTGCAGGATGATCACCTGTCGCTTTACCTATGGCGCCTTGAATAAAACCTTCCGCATCAAAGCCTCCTGTTATCTTGCCCCAACCACCTACTAACCATTGATAACCAATATAAACTCGAATGAATGTTAACAGCCCTGCAACTACTTTATTGTTTCTTAATAAATTCACAAACATTTTAAACACTCCCTAAATTGTTTTTTTGTTCACAATTTCACATAATAAACTAAAAATTAATGGGTTTCTGCCACTACTGCTTTTGTTCGATTTTTTCTTTCCTCTGCAAATTTACGAATAAATGGAATTACATAACGATCTACTCCAAAGCGACCTGCATTATAACCTGCTACTAGTAAAAATACTGTTAGTAAAATCATTTGAGCATTTGTACTTACTGTACCACTGAATACAAATGCGAAGTTCATGATAATTCCCATTAAGGCTGCAAAATTTGTAAATAAGCCAATGATAAGAGCTATACCTACTAAAAACTCTCCCCACATTACAAGAAATGTGAATATATCAGCTCCCGGTAATGCTACACCTTCTAGGAATGCTGCCCACCATCCTTGTACCGCTGGATGTTCGCCACCTGCTTTTCCGATTGCTCCTTGTAAATAACCTGATGCATCAAAACCACCTGTAATTTTACCCCAACCTGCTGTCATCCACTGATACCCTAAATAAATACGAATAATTGCTAAAATACCTGCGACATAAACATTTTTCCTTAAAAATTCAACAAACATTTAACTCACTCCTTTTATTTGTTCAATATTTCACATTCATTTATGTGAATGTTTATCTTTACTACACTTATATCATATCATGTTTATAAACTAATTCAATTACTTTGTTCACTATTTCACATTTTGTTCAATGTTTTATGTCTAAAATGTGACAAGGGATTTATAAAAGAAGCAACCGTTTATAGATCAGAAACAGTTGCTTCTTTTAGATAGTAAATTATCTACCATATACATCCTCACGAACTCCTCGTTCGCCATTATCTGATGAACTTTGAACGGAATGATCTACGTTATTCGTAGATTGATCGTTATTACTAGTATATCGTTCATTTTCTATTTCCGCATTATGATAACTTTCCATTTCTTCATCTTCTTCTAGAGACTCGCTTAACTCATCTTTCTCTTCTTTGTCTTCTAGTTCGTCATCATTATCATTTGCTATACTTATACTGTTTTGCTCATAATGATTCATTTCACTTATATCTCTTGAATCGTGAAGAGCGTAAGGATATTGTTGAATAGCATTATTATTAAAGACAGTGTCACCACTAAGGTAGCTTTTGACAAACCACCCCACACCTATTAGTAAAGTAATTCCTAGTGCTATTGTAATATAAACCGGCATTGAATCTTGATTATTCTTCAGGACTCTCCCCTCCAAGCGTCACATTATCATACTACTAAATTACCATTGAAAAATAAAAAAGTAAATAATTTCATTTATTAGACATAGAAAAAGTGCGACTCTTTTTAGTCGCACTTTCCACACCTATACATGTTTTGCAAAACTTTGTGTTACCTCTTTTAAAACATCATCCCCGCTTCGATCCCATAAAGATTGATTAATAATCTCTACTTCGATCGGACCATGATAACCTGCATCTTCCACTGCTTTTCTCATTCTATTTATTTCAATGACGCCCTCACCCATCATCGCGCGTCCTTTAAACATATCTGCCATTGGCACTTTCCAATCAGAAACATGAAAGCCTAGAATTCTTCCCTTTGCTCTTTCTATTTCGTGATAAAGATTTGGATCCCACCATACATGATAAACATCGACGATCACACCAACTTCGTTTGCACTATATTTTTCGGCAATTGTAGTCGCTTGGTTTAATGTATTAATAACAGAGCGATCGGCTGCAAACATCGGATGTAAAGGCTCAATAGCAAGCTTTACTCCATGATCTTTCGCATATGGAACTAACTTGTCAATGCCTTCAGCTACTTGAGCTCTTGCAGTGTCGATATCTTTGTCAGCACTTGGTCCGCAAACAAGTACAAGTGTGTCTGTTCCCAATTCAGCAGCTTCCTCGATGGCTCTTTTATTATCGTCTATTTTTTCTGCTCGTTCTTTGGCCGTTGCAGCTGGAAACATTCCACCTCGACATACACTCGAAACTTGTAGCCCAGCATCTTGAATTAATCGTTTTGATTGTTGAAGACCGATTTCTTCTATTTTATGACGCCACACTGAAATCCAAGGTATATCATGACGGACACAACCTTCAACAGCTTCTTGTAAATTCCATTGTTCTGTTGTAATTTGATTAAGACTAAGTCGACTCATTAGTTTGTCATTTGTCATCGGTGACCCTCCTGCTTAACACCCGCTAATTCAAGTGCCAGTTGCATTCTTTTTGTTGCCATTTCTGGATCTCTGAGGAGTCCTGCCTCGTCAGCCATTACAAATAGATCCGATAAATGAACAATAGAGCGCGCACTTTCTTTTCCGCCAATCATACGGAAGTGATCTTGGTGACCGTTTAAGTATGCCATAAAGACAACACCTGTTTTATAGGAGAAGGTTGGTGCTTGGAAAATATGACGTGATAATGGTACCGTTTTTTCCAGAAGTTGATCATATTTTTGAAGATCTCCTGCATCTAGAGCATGCATAGCTGCTGCCGCCGCTGGTGCTATCGCATCAAAGATTCCTAGTAAGGCATGACTATACCCTTTTTCATCACCTTTAATTAATTCTGGATAATTAAAATCATCCCCTGTATACATGCGCACACTATCTGGTAAACGTCTACGCATTTCGATCTCCTTCTGATCATCTAGAAGCGAGATTTTAATTCCATCTACCTTTGATTCATTATCACGAATAATTTGTAAACAGACATCCATGGCCTCGTCTATGTCTTGATGACCCCAATAACCTTTTAATGCTGGATCAAACTTATCTCCTAACCAGTGTAAGATAACTGGCTCTGAAACATTTTGTAAAATTTTATTATAAACGCGTTGATAATCTTCTGGTCCTTTTGCACAAGCTGCAAGTGCACGACTTGCCATTAAGATAATTTTTCCGCCTTCACCTTCGACAAATGAAACCTGTTCTTCGTATGCTTGTTCGACATCTTCTAAAGTAACAGTTGAAGAAACTTCTAGATGATCTGTCCCAACACCACTTGCGATGTTACCACTAACAGACTTAGCTTCTTTAATCGAACGAGATATTAGTTCTTTAGCGCCTTCCCAACTTAACCCCATTCCACGTTGTGCGGTATCCATTGCTTCAGCAACTGATAATCCAAGTGACCATAAGTAATGACGGTATGCCATCGTTTTATCCCAATCAATTTGAGAATGTAAGGTCGGATCTGCGTCAGCTAATGGATCAGCGACCACATGTGCAGCTGAATATGCTGTCCTTTTTTGAAAAGGTTTATCTTTTGGTATGTCAAAAGGTGTGAATGGACTTGCTTCATATGTGTATAGTTTGCGATCCTTATTTGGTAAAATTAGCTTTGTCATTCTACTACCTCCTTACAATTTGATTTCTGGTACATCCACCCAACGTCTTTCTTCCCACGATTTTAAGCCAAGGTCAGATAGTTGAGTACCTTTTGCTCCTTCTAATAAATCCCACGGGAATTCCGCGTCCTCAACTACGTGCTTAAGAAATTGCTCCCATTGTACTTTGAATCCATTGTCAAACACATCATTTGTCGGTACTTTCTGCCATTGTGCTTCAAAATCAAACGGATTCTCAATGTCTGGATTCCAGGTAGGTTTCGGTGTGTTCACACGATGTTGTACTTTACAATCGCGAAGACCAGCTACTGCACTGCCTTCCGTTCCATCGACTTGAATTGTTAATAAATCATCGCGATTTACACGTACCGCCCAAGATGAATTTGCCTGCACGACAACACCATTATCTAATTCAAATGTACCGTAAGCAGCATCGTCTGCTGTTGCTTTGTATCTATCTCCGTTTTCATCTACACGCTCTGGAATATGTGTCGCACCTAAACAGGATACAGACTTCACATTTCCAAATAAATTATCAATCACATAACGCCAATGTGCAAACATGTCAACGATAATACCACCACCATCTTCCTTGCGATAATTCCATGATGGACGCTGACCTTCCTGCCAATCTCCTTCAAACACCCAATAACCAAATTCCATTCTTACGGACAACATTTTTCCGAAAAAGCCGGAATCAATTAATCGTTTTAACTTTAATAAACCAGGTAAAAATAATTTATCTTGTACTACGCCATTTTTCACACCAGCTTCTCTAGCTAATTTTGCTAGTTCAACAGAACCTTCTAAATTCGTTGCCGTCGGTTTTTCACAGTAAATATGTTTTCCTGCTGCAATTGCTTGCTTAATACTATCTGCACGTCGAACGGTTGTCTGTGAATCAAAATAGATCACATTATAGTCATCAGCAAGAGCTGCTTCTAAATCTGTTGAATAACGTTCAATACCATGCGCTTCTGCTAACGCTTTCAATTTTTTCTCGTTTCGACCAATCAAAATAGGATCTGGCATTAATGTATCTTCATTTTTTAATAATACGCCACCTTGTTCTCTAATCGCTTTAATTGAACGAATTAAGTGTTGATTCGTGCCCATTCTTCCTGTTACACCATTCATAATAATCCCGATTTTTTGCTGCGCCATTTTGTTTTCCCCTTTCAATTGCTATGATACCTCTATGTTAACGCAATAAAAAAAATCCGTCTTATTAATCTAAGAACGAATTTCTTAAAATCGGAAATGAATTTATTGATGGGATTACTGGCGACTTCAGCGTATTTACTGGCAACTTTCACGATTTACTGGCAACTTCTAATGATTTACTATCAACTGTGCTTTTGATTGGTCCGATACTTATTAGGTGATATAGCTGTTATGTTTTTAAATGCTCGATAAAAAGTAGATATAGATTCAAAGCCGACCTCAAAACAGATCGATGCAATGTCTTTATCCGTCTCCACTAACATTTTTTTAGCTAATCCTACGCGAACCTCTGTTAAATATTGAATAGGTGTCATATTATACGTTTCTTTAAAAATAGTGTTCATATGTCGCGTACTGATTCCTAATCTTGAAGCAAGATCCTCAGCATGAATCCAGTCATAATAATGGGAATCGATATAATCTCGTAACCGGTCCGCTCTAAGTGTATTCGCATCTTTTGTTTCCCAGTTTTTTTCGCCACGGGAAATCAACAAGAGTAATTGCGATAAATAGATTTTTAGTGCAATCTCCTGATGAAGGCTGTGATTTGATTGTTCATACAGCATAGTCCTTAATAATTGGCGAATCTCACTACTATTAAATGGATTTAATCCAATGAACTTTGATTCAAACAAAGACTTTTCGAACAACTTCTGATTAGTAGAATTAATCACGCGCTGGTCAAAAGCTAATACTAATACCGTTAATTTATGATCAGACACAATCGCATGTGGTGTTAACGGTGTTATAAACGTTAAATGATCGTGTACAAGTTGATATTCTTTTCCATTTAAACGAATTTGTCCTGTACCTTCTAATGTATAAATTAACTGGTACACTTGATGGTGGTGTTCTTCTATTCTGTCCCCTGCATGGTGTTTACTTTCATATAATTGAACACCAAACGGTTCTATTAAAATATCTCTTAGCATACACTTCCCCCACTTATCAGATTATTTTGCATAATTTCTAGTAATTTATCAAGCGCTACTGCGAAAATTAGGAAGTTATGATATATTCTATTATAATGTATTATATTTTAAAAAAGCAAAAAGTGAGGAGATTTCATTATGAAAACCGTAGTTTCCATTGTGTTAGTCGGAATTGGTGGTTATGGAAACGTCTATTTAAAAAGCCTATTCAGCAAAGAAAATGAAAGCGCATTAGTGGAAGGTGTTGTCGATGTTGCTCCAAAAAGGTCGAACTATCATCAAGAAATCATCGATCGAAACATACCTATTTATGATTCATTAGAAGATTTTTATAAAGAAAATAAAGCTGATTTGGCGATCATTTCTACCCCGATTCATTTACATAGGGATCAAGCATGTCTAGCCATGGAAAAAGGTAGTCATGTACTTTGTGAAAAGCCTGCTACCGCAAATCCTAAGCATTTACAGGAAATGATCGAGACGAGAGATCGCACAAACAAAAAATTAGCAATTGGTTTCAATTGGTCATTCACCGATTCAGTACAAGAACTGAAACAAGATATTCTCAAAGGACAGTTTGGTAGACCGTTAAGAATGAAAAGCCTCGTATTGTGGCCACGAAATGCTGATTATTTTAATCGCTCTGGATGGGCAGGGAAAAAATTTAGTCCGAATGGTGATATGATTTTTGACAGTGTCGCTAATAATGCCACAGCTCATTTCTTGCATCATTTATTATATTTATCTGGTGATAAAATTGAAAAAAGTGCTGAAATTGATCAAATTTCTGCCGAATTATATCGTGCGAATCCGATTGAAACATTTGATACTTGTGCCGTTCATTTACATACTAAAAACGACGTGGAGATCATTTATCTTGCATCACATGCCGTGGCGGATGAGCACCGTCCAAAGTACAAGCTAGAATTTGAGGATGCAACCATAACATATCATCCAGATGGCGAGAGAAGTGAAATTGTAGCAAAATGGCATGATGGAAAAGAAAAAGTATACGAGGATCCTGAGCAGAATCATTTAGCAAAGTTAGGGGTCATGATAAAAGCGATCCAATCGGAAGATCAGAGTATATTATGTGGACCTGAAGCAGCAAGAGCGCATGTTCAAGCAATTTACGGCATGCATCAATCGGTTCAAGACATTCCAAATTTCCCGGTGCATTGGGTTGCGTATAATGAAGAAAACAAATTAACAACCGTCCAAGGACTTGATGAAACGTTAAAACAATGCTACCACCAATTTTGCTTACCGAACGACCTAGGCATCGAATGGAGCACAGCGGGAGATATAGTAAAAGTATAAAACAATTTCAGGAAAAAGGGCCTGAGACTATGGTCTAATGTTTTAAATTGACAGCGTTAACAAATAAATGTATACTAAATTTTAAGTTAATATTTTGTGATGAGATTTGGAGACACATTAATTTCTTTGGATATTTTTTAAATTCAAGGGGGTTTAATGTGTCTTTTTTTTTTATCTTAATTACATTTGTTAACAATATAATATGAAGGAGGATATTATGGGTAATTTAAAGAAATCGATCGTTTTATTGCTTGTATCATTGTTACTCGTTTTTATTGGTAGTTTTATTGCTTATCAATCCAATAGTTCTAGTGGAGAGGTGGATGTATCGAGGATATCTTTTGAAACTGCTAGTGGTCAATTATCAGGTCTATTATATAAACCAGACGGAGCTGATGAACAACCGAGACCAACGATCGTTGCAACTCACGGTTATTTAAACTCGGCTGAAATGCAAGCACCACAAGCTATTGAAATGTCTAAAAGAGGTTATGTTGTGTTGGCTTTAGACCAATATGATCACGGTCATTCTGTAGGAACCATGGAAAAACCGATTCCATTCTTCTCCTTCTGGCCGAATTCAATCTATGATGCCGTTCAGTATGTGTATGAACAAGATTACGTATTGAAGGATGAAAATGGTAATGGTATTATTTCTGTTTCGGGTCATTCGATGGGCGGCTTCTCATCTACACATGCGGTTATTCTTGATGAAATGGCTTTTGAAGAAACCGGTATACGAAAAATTAATAGTTATTTAACGATGGGTTCTGATTACCAGTGGATAAAGGCCTTAGAATATAGTGTGGAAGACATTGTTGCTGCGTATGGGCCAAGGACAGCTGGGAAAATCGCAGGTGTTTATGATGAATTTTTCTTTGATGCTGAGGCAGCAGGGGCCGGTCAACCAGTTGTGAAGAAAGATTATGTATCTACGGAAGAAGGACAAGCCTTTTTAGGGAATCCTGAAAATGCAGTCGCTGGTGAAGCTTATCAAGTAGATGATGGGACGAGAATTATTTATCAGCCAAATGAAACACACCCTTGGAATCACTTTTCAATGACTACTACAGGACATGTAATAGATTTTTATGATATGGCATTCGCTGATTATAACAACTTGGTGACTACTGGTGAAGAAAGCCAGTCATGGATGTATAAAGAGTGGTTCTCATTCTTAGCATTAATAGGGTTCTTTTTGCTATTTATTCCTGTGATCAATTTACTAACAAAACTGCCATTCTTAAATAATGTTTTCACATCAAAACCTGCACCACTTCCAGCTCCGAAGACACCTGGTGGTCGGTTAACAAATCTAATTTTAATGTTATTTGGCGCGCTATTTCCAGCATTATTATTCACTACTTTCTACAGTGGAGATATGACAGGAATGAGGCTTGTTCGCCAAGTTAGCATGATTGTTATTCTTGTATCAGCTGTACTAGTTATTTATGCTCTTATTAAAAATGCAAACAAAAATATTAAAGCGGCATCGATATTTATGCTTGTATTGAGTCTGATACAGTATTTTTATTTAAGAAATCAGAGTACACTAATTGATGTCAATGAGTTTTTAGGTGCCCCAACAGGGAATCCTATTGTCTATTGGGCAATTAATGTTGCGATCATAACCTTAATGATTATAGTGGTCCACCATTTTGTTACCAAGAAAGCCGAGGGTGCCACTATAGCAAATTATGGTGTGAAAGCAAGCATAAAATCAATTATTGCTGGACTAACAACAGCGGTTATCGCAGTAATTATTGGTTATGCCCTTCTATTCTTAATTGATGCGATATTCAAGACAGATTTCCGTCTATGGACATTTGCGGTAAAAACATTTGAAGGACATCATGTCGTAGCATTGCTAAAATATGCACCATTATTCTTCATATACTATTTTGTAGTAGGTTTATCCGTTAATATAAATACGGCGAGTAAGAAATTCGAAGGTTTAAAAGGCTACATCGTGGCAATTCTCATGTTTATTGGTGGCTTAATGCTGTATTTAGGCTATCATTATGGTTTATTATTTACCACAGGTGTAGCAGGTTATCCTGCAGAATCACTGTCATCTATTATAGTTATTGGCTTAGTGCCAGTACTCCTAATCGCAGCAGTATTTAATCGATACTTCTATCGAAAAACAGGAAATGTGTACGTTGGAACATTTCTGAATACAATCCTAATGACAATGATTACACTAGCAAATACAGCTTTATATACAATTTTATAAACTATAGAACAGAGAAATGAAATGGATATTGATTGTCCCTTTATAGTAAACAGCAAAACCTGTTTTACTATAAAGGGATTTTTTTAATGATTTTTTAAACTTACTCACTTTTTTACTAACACGATTCTTAGCTTGCCAGTGATGAAGCATATCTTTTTCACATCTCAGTTATTTCTATTTTTTGTAAACTTTTTCGTATTTCTTGAAGAGATTTACCCAAGTTTGCTTCAACTGCGGCAATGTAGGAGCCTTCTACAAGCGGTATGTGATCTGCAAGTTGAACATTGGTAGACTCTGAAAATTCGATTGACATTTCAGCATTCATTTTGGCACTACCTAGATCATACATTAATAATACACCGTTACCGCTATCTACCTGTTCAATCGCATCCTTAATTTTTTCCATACTTGTTCCAATTTTATTGTCATCTGTTCCTGCCGCGACTGCAATTGGTACTCCGGTAATAACTTGCTTTATAAGATCGAAAACGCCATCACCGATCTTTGGACTGTGCGAAATGATAACAATACCTACTTTATCTGACATCGTTTCAATCCCCCACTTCTATTACAGCTACCAATGCTTCAAAAATATAAAAAGAAGACATTGAACCAGGGTCAACGTGACCTAGAGTTCTTTCTTTTAAATAGGAAGCTCTTCCTTTAGTCGCAACCATCTCCCTGGTATCTTCAATTGTTGCCTGGCAAGCTTCGATCATTTCTTCCCAATCTTCTACGTTTTCTGATGCTAAAAATTCAGCAACTTGATACCAGACGTCGTACATTGTCTTTTCACCGAATTCTGCATGCCCTCGCATTTTAATACCTGCAAGTGCTGCATCGATAGCGGCTTTAAAATTTTGCTGATTGACTTCTTTATCTTGCATAGCCATCGACATTTTTAAAAAAGCGGTTCCATATAATGGACCAGAAGCTCCTCCAACTTTAGCTGTTAACGTCATTGCTGCTGACTTTAAAACATCTGCCACCGAATCATAGTCTGTATCATCAATTTTATTTACAACTTCATTGAAGCCTCGAGCCATATTAATACCATGGTCTCCATCTCCAATCGCTTGGTCTAATGCTGTTAACTGCTCTTTATTTTCTTCCATCCTTTTCTGAATTTCTTTCATCCATTGTTTCGTTTGTTCAACCGTTAAAATAATCATAGTTTGCTCCTTTATTTTTTATTACGATACTAAACTTTTATTTCAGTTAAACCCTAAATGCTAAAGCCTTTGAATTAGCGTTTAATCCATCTTTTAGCTGGTCATCTAATTTTAACAGAGTAATAGAGAAACCGGACATTTCTAAAGCTGTCATATATTCTCCTATCCAAGTTCTATAAATAGTAATCCCTTTATTTTCTAATAATTTGGCTACTTGACGCTGAACAATATAAAGTTCCATTTCTGGTGTTGCTCCCATACCATTAATCATAACGGCAACTTCACTGCCCTCAAATTCAATGTCTAGTAAAATTTTTTCAAGCAAAGTAGCAGTAATCTGATCTGCAGATTGTAATGATACTCGCTCTATCCCAGGTTCTCCATGAATACCAATTCCTATTTCCATTTCATTATTTTCTAATGCAAAACTGGGCTTTCCAGCTGCTGGAACTGTACAAGCTGATAAAGCTACACCCATTGAACGTACATTTGCTATCACTTTATTTGCTACAGCTTTAACCTCTGCTAAACTCGCCCCAGTTTCTGCTAAAGCACCAGCAATCTTGTGAACAAAAACCGTACCAGCAATACCTCTTCTACCGGTTGTAAAGGTACTATCTTCGACAGCAACATCGTCATTTACAATGACCTTTTCAACGTTAATGCCTTCTGCTTCTGCTAATTCTGCGGCCATTTCAAAATTCATAACATCTCCGGTGTAATTCTTAATGACCAGCAAAACACCTGCCCCGCTATCCACAGCTTTAATTGCTTCTAACACTTGATCAGGGGTGGGAGATGTAAATACTTCGCCTACAACTGCTGCATCTAACATTCCCTCTCCGATATAACCAGCATGTGCTGGCTCATGGCCACTTCCTCCACCACTTACTAAACCCACCTTATCTTTAATCGGTGCATCCTCTCTAACTAACACAGTTGTATTATCAATTCGTTTGATAGAATCTGCGTGTGTCGTTACAATACCATCTAACATTTCTTCCACTACATGATCGACATTGTTAACCACTTTTTTCAAAACAGATCACCTCTATTTTTAATATAGTTTCATCGTAAACAAAAATGAATAAAATTACCAAGAATAACGGCTCCAAACTGACAAAATTTTTCTGGACACTTTTGTTAGTTTATTGGACACTTTTCATCATTTGTTGGACACTTTTTCAACTTTACTGGACACTTTCAAGATTTTATTGGACACTTAATAACATTTATTGGACACTTTAACTATTCCAACGATAAGAAAGCCGTGAGATGTTATCTCTCACGACTTTGTTGGATGAACTGCTTCGTAAATGAATTGCTCTAACTCCACTGTATAATTTTCGGTTTCTTGATCTGACCATTTTAACTGTTGCGCCATTTCGGCTATAACTGCCTCTTTTTCTTGCTTTACCCAGTCAATATCAAAGAATAAAGCACCTGTTCTACGAATAAAGAAGTCAATCGGCTTACATGTCGCTTCATATTCAATACTGTAGTTAAGCATCGCATTTGTGACTGGATTCATTTGCTTATCATCTTTCAATTGCTGATAATAATCGAATACAACCGGTACATTTGAGCCATATCGTTGAACAAGCATATCTGCTTCTTGTTCTGACAGTCCTAAATGTATACCTTTAGCCACTTGCTCTTTTTTATATTCGGTAAAACCTTTTGATCCACCAACATCCCCGCCTGATAGTGGTAAATGTTTCGTATCACTTGGATAGAAAACTTTCTGTTCCGATTTCACCATTTTATCGCGAATCACATTCACGACATCTTCTGCCATTTTACGGTAACCAGTTAGTTTACCACCAGCAATCGAGATTAAGCCTGATGCCGATTCAAAAATTTCATCTTTACGTGAAATTTCGGAAGGATCTTTGCCCTCTTCAAAAATCAATGGACGTAATCCAGCCCAGCTTGACTCCACATCATCTGCCGTAATTTGAAGGTTAGGAAACATAAATTCAATCGCCTTTATAACGTAATCCCGATCAGACTCTGTCATAGTAGGATGAGCAATATTTCCTTCATAAACGGTATCTGTTGTCCCTACATATGTTTTACCATCCCGTGGAATTGCGAAAACCATTCTTCCGTCTGGCGTATCAAAATAGATAGCCTGTTTTAACGGAAAACGAGATTCATCAAATACTAAATGAATTCCTTTCGTTAAGCGAAGTCTTTTACCTTTTTTGGAATGATCTTTTTCTCGAAGTGTGTCAACCCATGGGCCTGCAGCATTAATAACATACTTTGCTTCTAATTCATGTATTTCATTTGAAAGTTGATCCTCGATTTGCACACCTTTAACACGCTCATTCTCATAGACAAGTTCTTTAACTTTGGCATAATTTAATGCGAGTGCACCATTCTCGACAGCTTTTTTCATAACTTCCATGGTCAAACGGGCATCATCTGTACGATACTCAACATAATACCCTGCACCTTTTAATCCTTCACTTTTTAACAATGGCTCACGCTTCAAGGCTTCATCTTTGCCAAACATTTTACGACGTTCCGACTTTTTCACACCTGCAAGAAAGTCATAAACACGCAAACCAATATTGGTAGAGAACGGACCGAATGTTCCACCTTGGTAAAACGGAAGCATCATCCACTCTGGTGTCGTAACATGTGGACCATTTTCATAAACGATTTCTCTTTCCTTACCTACTTCTGCAACCATTTTCACTTCGAATTGCTTTAAATATCGTAAGCCACCATGAACTAATTTTGTGGACCTGCTTGATGTTCCTGCAGCAAAATCTTGCATGTCCACTACAGCTACTTTTAATCCTCTTAGAGTTGCATCAAGTGCAATACCTGCTCCGGTAATGCCTCCCCCGATAATAATCATGTCGAGAGAGGTTGATTTTATTTTATCGTATGTTTCCGATCGTTTTTTACTTGATAAAGTCATAGATTACGCCCCCATGGTTCATTTTATTATTTAAAAACTCTAGTCGCTTTCACTGCTTTTTTCCAACCACTGTATAAATCAATTCTAGTTTCATTTGACATCTGACTATCAAAGCGTTTATTAATTTGCCATTGATTACTTATTTCTTCTCGGTCATTCCAATATCCTACTGCCAAACCAGCCAAATAGGCTGCCCCTAGTGCCGTAGTTTCTGTCACTTCAGGTCTTTCAACGGGCACATCGACAAGATCACTTTGAAATTGCATTAAAAAGTCATTTGCTACAGCTCCGCCATCTACTCGTAATGATTTAACATAGGTGTTTGAGTCCTCGATCATAGCATTTAAGACATCTTTCGTTTGATATGCTAAGGATTCTAATGTAGCTCGGATGAAATGTTCTTTCGTTGTTGCTCTGGTTAAACCAAACATCGCACCTCTTGCATCACTATCCCAATAAGGTGTACCTAAACCAACAAAAGCAGGCACAAGATAAACACCTTCTGTCGATTCAATTCTTTTTGCATATTGTTCTGTATCTTTCGCAGATTTGACCATTCTTAAACCATCTCTTAACCATTGAACAGCTGAACCAGCTACAAATATGCTTCCTTCTAATGCATACTCTACCTTGCCGTCTACTCCACATGCTAGAGTGGTTAATAAACCATGATCAGAGCGAACAGGCTCTTCACCAGTATGCATTAACATAAAGCAACCAGTGCCATACGTATTTTTAACCATTCCTCTTTCGAAACATGCTTGACCAAATAAGGCTGCTTGCTGATCACCAGCTGCTCCAGCAATCGGAATATTCTCACCAAAGAAATGATAATCAACTGTTTCCCCGTAAACTTCTGAAGAAGACTTTACTTCTGGCAGCATACTCTTAGGAACACCTAGTATCTCTAAAAGTTCGTCATCCCATGTTAATTCATAAATGTTATACATTAACGTTCTCGAAGCATTTGAATAGTCCGTTACATGGACTTTTCCACCAGTTAATTTGTAAATAAGCCACGTATCAATCGTTCCGAATAATAACTTTCCTTGATCCGCTTTTTCTCTTGCACCTTCGACATGGTCCAATATCCATTTAACTTTTGTTCCAGAAAAGTAAGCATCAACTAGTAAACCTGTTTTTTGACGGAAAGTGTCTTGATGTCCTTGTTCTCTCAATTCACGGCAAATTTCCTCTGTCTGACGTGATTGCCATACAATTGCTTTGTAAATAGGCTTCCCAGTATCTTTATCCCAGACCACTGCTGTTTCCCGTTGATTTGTGATCCCAATGCTTGCGATCTGTGATGCCTCAATATCTGCTTTTCGAATCACCTCAGCAATACATGCTAAAACAGATGTCCAAATCTCATTTGCATCGTGCTCTACCCATCCTGATTTAGGAAAAAATTGTTCAAACTCCATTTGAGCTGATTCTACAATTTCCCCTTTTTGATTAAATATAATAGCTCTTGAACTTGTCGTACCTTGATCAATCGATAAAATAAATTTCTCCATAAGAACCCTCCTCTTTTTAAAAACGTTTCCCAACTAAACAGAAGTCGAAACGATATGTGAGAAAACATTGCTCCTTTTGCGTATAAAAAAGTCCACACAACTTGTTATATTCTCCAATAATAATGAAGAATATATACGTAGCTGTGTGGACTCCTTGTCTCCGGCACATTTTTTAACTTTTAGTATACCTATATGTTATTACAAAATTACCTGCATTGTCAATGAGCCTTAGGAAGAAATCATGAAGTAGCTACTACGATTTGATGTTGGTCCTTATATAGCTGACCATTTACTTTTATCGCTCTTTGTTCTTGCTTTGGCAAATGTAATGTAATTTGATCGAATGGAAGCTTGTAATCTCCAGCTATTTCTGTCTTAATATCAACAAATTGTTCATCACATTCCATCTTCACTTTAATGTACGTATATTCGCCATCTTGGTAATTCATTGTATTTCCGTCATCTTCATAAATCCATTCTTCTATTTCACCATTATTTTGGAAAGGAAATAGTAACAAACCGCGTTCCTCTTTACTATCTTTAAAGCTTATTTCACCATCTCTAATTGGTAAAATAGAGCCTGCTTGAGCATACATTGGAATCTTATTCAACGGAGCTTCTGTAGTTAAGTTTGTACCACCTTCATAATAGGTATCAGATTCAAGGTCATACCAGCCGTGCTGATTTTCAGGTAAATAAACGTCTCGCTCTGTTGCACCTTGCTCCACTACATTACAAATTAAGAGTTTTTCTCCTAATAAAAAATCATCATTCTCCGTAAAAGTCTTTTTATCTTGATCAAAATGATAAAGAGTTGGTGTCAATATCGGTTTATAATCTTTATGCGCTTGGTGTACAGTTTGATAAATAAATGGTATCCACTTCACGCGTTCTTTCATTAATCCACGGATTAAATCTAAGTATTCTGGATACATCCATGGTACGTTTACAGTTTTGTCCTCATTCCAAGAATGGATGGTAAACCGCGGATGGAAAATACCATTTTGAATCCAACGTATTAGTAATTCCGGATCAGGTGCTTTACCTGAGAACCCACCGACATCATGCCCGAAATTATAGACACCACTCATACTTAAACTTAGACCCATTTTGATGTTATATCTAATCGTTTTCCATTCCGTGAAATTGTCACCTGACCATGTTTGTACATATTTTTGCATCCCTGCTGCACCAGATCGTGATATTAAATACGGTCTTGTGTTCGGATAAAATTCACGTTGCGCTTCATAAGAGGCCTTCATCATCAACATTGTTTGAATTGGTTTGATATAACTTACAGGAATCGTATTGCCAAAACCTTCTGCCTTGGCTTCTTCATCCCAAATTTCATATTCATTATTGTCATTCCATGTAGAATCAATCCCATATGACAATAATTGTTCTTTAATTTTTGCTTTCCACCAATCAAACGCCTCTTTATTAGTGAAATCCAAATAGGAGCCAATGTCATCCCAAAACTGCGAAATTTCTGGTTGTTCTGAATCTTTTGCTTTAATGAAATATTTCTTTTCAGCTAGTTCTTCGTATAAAGGATGATCCTTTAACAAAACTGGTTTGATATTAGCACATAGATTTATACCATTGTCATGAAAATTATCAATCATATCAGTTGGTGATGGTATTTTTGAATAATCCCAATTAAATACATAACGTTTATCACCAATGCTTGTATAACCAGACGATAACTGGAACGAATCGCATGGAATATCAAATTCTTTACAGGAATCCACAAATTTCTTTAATTGCTCTTGAGCATCTGGTGCATCTGTATAAGTCATAGTAGACCCTGAATAACCTAGACTCCATTTTGGTGGCATAATCGTTTTTCCAGTAAGTTTTGAAAAGGATTCGACCACATCTTTAACACGCGGACCTAAAATAAAGTAATAATCCAAATCGCCTTTAGCGGCATGATAATATCGGTACAAACCATGATAATTGTCTAATTCATTACCCAAGTCAAAAACGGAATCACTATAATTATCATAATATAATCCGTAAGCAACCTCAGTTTGCTCATTGTAAGTGATATAATATGGAATATGTTTGTATAAAGGATCCGTATTTTCGGCATCATAACCCATCGCATCAATTGTTTTCATACGATATCGTTTCCCTACTTTATTAAAAGGGCCACCCTTTTCACCTAGACCGTAATAATTATCATGCTTATCTCTTTCCAAATAATGATAAACACCAGTTCCTAAACTATCGTTGAAATTATAATTTTGCGTCTTTCTGTCATTTGCAATATTGATCCATTGATTGTTCACCTTAGTAAACCACTGGAATTTTAATCCTGTTAGTTCAATTACAACTCGTAATTGATTGGTGTATATTTCTACTTCTTTCTCTCCTTGAACAATCTCAAAAGCTGGTAAAGAAAAAGGAGATAAGTCCGATTTATCACGGCCTTCTGCACTTACATCCTCAGCACCTGGAGTAATCGTCCATGTTCGTTTTAAAAGTGGATGATCTTCTTTAGGAATATATACTCTAAAAACATCTTCTTCTAATATATAAACATGTGCCTCTATTTCATTGGATTTTAATGTTACTGTATTGTTTTTAACTTTATCTACTTGGAAATGTACATCTTTTATCATATTTAAACCTCACTTTTTTTCATTACATTAACCCAAATAATCTTGGGATTAATAAGCTGATCCATTCAAAATACGTGACTAACAGTAATGCGATAACCATTGGAATATATAATTTAAACAATGGCCTGATTACCGATTCAATTGAGACATTGGCAACACTACTACCTACAAATAATGCACTACCAACCGGTGGTGTTGTTATCCCGATACATAAGTTAAATATTAATATTACGCCAAAATGAACAGGATCGATTCCAATATTTGTTGCTATCGGAAGGAAAATAGGTGTAAATATTAAAATAGCTGGCGTGATATCCATGAAGATTCCAACTGCTAATAAAATGATGTTCATTAAAAGCAAAATAATAATTGGATTATCCGATATCGAAAGTAGTATATCTGTTATTTGTTGTGGGATTCCAGCATAAGCCATCACCCAAGACATAATCGATGATGCTCCAACTAGAAACAACACAATACCAGTCATCACTAACGTATCTTTCAAAACATTAGGTAAATCTGCTATTTTAATTTCTCTATAAAAGGCAGCTAAAATTGCTGAGTATAAAACTGCTACTGCTGCACCTTCTGTAGCAGTAAAAATTCCGGCTACAATTCCTCCAATAACCACGACGATTAAAGAAAGACTTGGAAGAGAATCCAGGATTACTTTAAGACCTTGTTTAAAAGTGACCTTATCTGCAATCGGATACTTTTCTTTTTTTGCGATAAAATAAGCAACGATCATAATCGATAAACCCATTAAAATACCTGGCAGATATCCTGCCATAAATAGAGCTGAAATGGATGTACCTCCACTTACTAATGAGTAAACGATGAAAGCTGTAGTAGGTGGAATTAACAATCCTGTCGGTGCGGATGCAATATTAACCGCTGCAGAAAAAGACGGATCATATTTTTCTTTTTTTTGTAGCGGGGTCATTACACTACCGATTGCTGCTGCAGAAGCTACAGCTGAACCTGAAATAGATCCAAATAGCATATTACCTACAACATTTGTATGGGCTAAAGAACCAGGCATTCGACCAACAAAAAGTTTTGCTAAATTAATTAATCGAATAGCAATCCCACCATTGTTCATGATACTGCCAGATAACATAAAAAAGATGATGGCAAGAAGTGTAAAGCTATCGATACCTTCAAATAACTTTTGCGCCGCTGTAAACGTAATGATATCTAAAGGTACTAAAGTTAAGGCAGCTAATAAGGAAGAAATTCCGATTCCAACAGAGATAGGAACACCTATCACTAACATAATAAAAAAGGATCCAAATAATACGATTGTAGCTAATAAACTGGTATCCACCTTATTCACCTTCTCCCTGATTAGTTTGGAAATAATTTTTTACGTTTAGTAATTTGTACATAATAATGAGCACACCACTGATCGGTAAAATTGTATAAACAAGCCCTTTTTGTATTCCTAGTATTGGCGTAGTTTGAGACATTGTTGTGTTTACTGCATCCATACCACCCTGCAACAAAATAACGACAGCAAAAAATACAACAAAAAGGTCATTGATAATAGTAATGATTAATTTTCTGCTGCCTGATAATTTATTAGTAACAAACGTTAATGCTAAATGTTTATTTGATCCAAAAGCATAACAAGCTCCTAAAAGAGACGTCCACACTAATAAAAAACCTAACAATTCATTCGTAAATGTACTCGGATTTTGCAGAACATAACGAGTAAAAACCTGCCAAAGAGCTCCTAATACCAGGACAACTAACAAGGTGGAAGCCACTATTAAAATCGTACGGTCCAACATCTTTTTTATTTTATCTACCAACATGGAGTATATTCTCCTTTTTTGTTATGATTTATCATTAAAAGAATTAACTTTCTGTCACTCTAACCGAACGCCAAAATCCTTTAATCTAGTTCTATCCAACTTCACAAAATAAATGTATGAATAGAGACACTCGAAGAGAGCGTCTCTATTTTTCAAAAATTATTGATCAAGTTCATTAATTGCATCAATAATTTCAGCTAATTTTTCGTCTTCTTTCATTTCCTCATGTAACGGTTGTACTGCTTCAATAAATGGTTCTTTATCTACTTCGTTGAATTCAACACCCATTTCTTCTGCTTCAGTAACAGCTTCTTCAAGTGCTTGATTCCATAATTCAGTATGTTCTTTTCTTGTTTCATCTGCTGCTTCATTAAAAGCTGTTTTCTCCTCTTCTGATAAGCTATCCCATAAATCTGTACTAACAATTAAGATATCTGGAATATTTGTATGTTCAGAATAAGAGAAGTTTTTAGCAACCTCGCCATGCTGTCCTGTTGTTAAAGCAGTTGGATTACTTTCAGCACCATCAATAACACCTTGCTGTAATGATGTGTAAATTTCGTTATATCCTAATGGAGTTGGTGTACCTCCTAATAAATCCACCATATCAATTGCTGTTTGGCTATCCATAACTCTGATATTTAATCCTTCTAAATCAGCTGGCGTTTCAATTGGTGTATCAACTGTATAAAAACTACGAGCACCAGAGTCAAAATATGAAAAGCCAACAAAGCCATTATCTGCAGTTGATTGATAAATATCTTCAACAACGTCTGATTCCATTACATTTCGATAATGCTCGTTACTTGTAAAAATGTAAGGTAATGAGAAAACAGCAAATTCATCCGAAAACGATTCCAAAGCCCCTGCACTTACTTTTGTCATTTGAACACTGCCATTTTGTACTTGTTCTAATACTTCCGATTCAGAGCCTAATACACCATTCGGAAATATTTCAATTGTAGTATTACCGTCTGTTTTTTCTTCTACACTTTCAACAAATGTTGTTAATGCTTGATGAATAGGATGATCTTCACTCAAGTTATGCGCTAATCTTAATTCCCTAGTTTCACTTCCTGATTGTGATTCACCTTCATTACTCTCTTCTGATGAATCATTGCTTCCACATGCTGCTAATAATCCGATTAACAAAATCAAAATACCAACTAATTGTTTTTTCATTGTAACCCTCCTGAAAATATTTTCTTATTTTATTTAGTGACTCAACAAACTAATTCTTTCTTAAAAAAAGATCCACCTCCTAATTTAAACGCAAAAAAAGACCCATGACTAAGTGAAGGTAAGCGCAATTATATTTGTTTAATCGCATACCTTGTAAAGTTTGGATCTCCGTTTTCTCCGCAATAAATATTATTAACTTGTACGACAATAATATACAATAACTAAAACGCTGTCAACCAACTTCCGCTTTTTTTCTACAAAATCTTCAAAAATTCGAGTAATTACCACGCTCCATTACTATTTTAGTCGATATAAATCTTCATTAGAAGTGGTAATGGCGATAGCACCATTCTTAAGCGCTTGTTCTATATCTGCTTCTGTCTTAATCAAGCCTCCTGCTATTACCGGAATGCCAGTCCGTTCTGCAATATCACTGATAACTGAAGGGATAATTCCTGGTAAAACTTCTATATAATCTGGTTTTGTTTTTTTTATTAATTCAATATTTTTCTCTAGTGCTGAGCTATCAATTGCAAACAACCGTTGGATCGCTACAATATTACTCTTTTTAGCCATCGCAATCACATTTGCTCTTGTTGATATAATCCCATCCACTTTCACATGACGCACAAGAAACTCCATTCCATATTGATCTACTTTTAAGCCATTTATCAGATCGGCATGTACAAATATTTTCTTTTGGAATTTTCTAGCATAACTAACGATTTGAGGTAATTGTGCCACTCTTGTTTCTAGAATAATGATTAAGGGATGATCACTTTTAAGTATTTTTTCAAAGTCCTTTATTTTTCTTACAGCAGGTAATATTCCTTCGACCTTCATATCTTCTTCTCTCCTCTCATCTATAGTAGAGACATTTGCGAATATCGCTAAATTATCATAAACTTATATTAGTATAGGTATTACTCTCTATATAATCATACATGATTTTCAGACTATTAAGACATTAAAGTGAAATCATTATTCATTTTTTAAAAATCATGTTATGATAGGTTATGTGCCTATTTTTTGTCGCATTTTTATGTTTTTCGATTCTTTCTGACAATTGCGGAATCGATTGTTCTGTTTACGTCCTCTAACCAATTCCAGCCAAAAAATCTATTGTAGTTATAAGATGCTCTAATCTAAACATTCAATGAACGACACAAACAAATTAATCATTAAGAAAACATCTTATCAAATTAAAACTTTGAAAGGAAGTGGGACACTATGACAACAACGTCAGAAGAAAAATCAAATGTATCCTTATTAAAAGATGTCGATTACTTAACGAAAATCTTAGATAATGTACTACTACATGAAGGTGGCGACCAGCTCTTAAACACGGTGAAAGAAATTCGTACACTTTCCAAAGAGGTTAGAGAAACAAAAGAGGAAAAAACGCAAGAGAAAATAAAAGAAAAAATTAGTCAATTAGAGCCTGGATTTAGAAAAAATGTTATTCGTGCATTTTCAATTCATCTTCACCTATTAAACATTGCAGAACAAAATTACAGATCAAGAAGACGTCGTGAGTATCAAGCACAAGATGCGAACATTATTCAACCTGGTTCACTTGAAGCGGGCGTTAAACAACTAATTGATAACAATGTCTCACCAGACCAAGTGACAGAACTTTTAGGTAAGTTATCGTTGGAGCTTATCATGACTGCTCACCCAACAGAAGCAACAAGAAGAACAATTCTGCAAATTCACAAAAGAATTGCTCGTTTATTAACATCATGGGATTATTCTTATACACGTTATGAGAAAAAATTAATTAAAGAGCGAATTGCCAATGAAATCACTATTTTATGGCAGACTCAAGAAATCAGACAGAAAAAGCCGTCTGTTATGAAAGAAGTTTCTAACGGTTTGTACTATTTTGATCGCGTCTTATTTGATGTTTTACCGAAAATTCATGATGATTTGGAAGATTTATTATATGAAAATTATAATCAAAGATGGAATATTCCTTCTTTCCTACGTTTCGGTTCATGGATTGGTGGTGACCGTGATGGTAACCCTAATGTAAAAGCTACCACCACTTATAACACATTAAAGCGTCATCGTGAACTCGTACTTAAGAAATATAAAGAATCAATAGGTACACTACAAAATAGACTTAGCCATTCGGACTCAAAAGTTGAGGTAAGTAAAGAAATAAGAGAATCTATTCAAAAAGATCGTCAAGAATTAAATTATAATGGTTGGCATAAAGAAGACGAAGTATATCGTGTGAAATTATCACTTATGCTTAAGAGATTAGAATATACGGAGCAAGATGATGAACGTGGGTACGCAGTATCAGAAGATTTATTAGCTGATTTAAATATGATTCGTGAGAGTATGATGATTCATCATCCAAAACAAAATCCAGTGAAATTATTACGTAAGGTGATTCGCCAAGTTGATTTGTTTGGTTTCCATTTAGCATCATTAGATGTACGTAACCATAGTGGTGAACATGAATCTGCTTTAACGGAAATTTATGAAAAAGTAAATATCACGGACAATTACAAATCATTAGACGAAGATGAGAAAGTAAAAACGCTTATTTCATCATTAGAAAATCCACGTCCAATGATCTCAATATATGATGAATTCTCACCAGAAACACAAGAAGTAATTGATACATTCCGCATGATTAAAAATGCTCAAGATACCTTTGGAATGCGTGCAATTGAAGTGTATTTAATCAGTATGACAAACAATGTAAGTGACTTGTTAGAAGTGCTAGTACTTGCTAAAGAAGTAGGACTCTATCGAGTTTATCCCGATGGCAAAGTAGTAAGCCGTATTCATGTTGCTCCATTATTAGAAACAATTGATGATTTAAAACATGGTCCAGAAATGGTTAAGAAGTTATTTGATATACCATTATACAGAAAGCATCTTGAAGCTCGTGGAGACCTGCAAGAAATCATGCTTGGTTATTCTGATGGTAGTAAAGATGGTGGAAATATTACTGCTAATTGGGTGCTCTATAATGCACAACAAGAAATTCATGACGTTTCCTCCAAATATGGCGTTAAATTAAAATACTTCCATGGTCGTGGCGGATCACTTGGTCGTGGTGGCGGACCATTATATTCTAGCCTATTATCACAACCTGCAGTAACTTTAGGTGATGGAGTAAAAATTACCGAACAAGGAGAAGTATTATCTTCACGTTATTTATTAGAAGACATTGCTTATCGTAGTTTAGAACAAGCTACTTCTACCCTATTAACTGGAATCATGGGATTAAGTGATGATTATGAGAATATGCAACCTTCTCAAGAAGAAGTGGATGCAATGAGTGTTATCTCTGAATATGCATTGAAGAAATATCAATCATTAGTCTTTGAAGATCCTGGATTTATTCAGTATTTCAACCAAGCAACACCATTACACGAATTAGGAGATCTAAACATCGGTTCACGACCAATGAAGCGTAAAGGCAGTAACCGTTTTGAAGATTTACGTGCAATTCCATGGGTATTTGCTTGGACTCAAAGTAGACAACTATTACCTGCTTGGTATGCAGCTGGTACAGGATTCAAGAAATATCTTGATGAAACAGGTAACCTTGAATTCTTACAGAAGATGTATAACCGTTGGCCATTTTTCCAGGCTATTATTAACAACTTACAGATGGCATTAACTAAAGCAGATATTCAAACAGCGAAAGAATATGCCAATATGATGAAAGATACAGAAATTAGCGGTAGAATCTTTGGACAACTTGCTGATGAATACAAAGAAACAAAGGATATTGTTCTAAAAATTACGGGACAAGATGAGTTACTGGATAACAGACAGAATATTAAAGAATCTGTTCGACTACGTAACCCACTAGTTGATCCGTTAAATCTCCTGCAAGTTCAACTTGTCTCACAACTTCGCAATGAAGGTGAAGAAAGTGAAAAATATGAAGAACTTCTAATGGAAGCACTTCTCACCATCAACGGTGTAGCAGCAGGACTTCGCAACACAGGTTAATTTAACTACCATAAGCCTTTAAGCAATCATTTGCTTAAAGGCTTTTTTGTTGTATATCACTGTTAAACTAAACTGCGAAGTAACAACTTGTGTCTGATTGACAAAAGTATCAAGTTGAATGCAAATCCAACGCTACGGAAAAACACTCCCTTTCCGGGGGCACGGCTGAAGCTAACTTGGTAAAGAAAAGCACTTTACCAAGTGGATCTTCAGCTCGTGCTGTTCCCCCAGGAGTGTCGCATTTTTCCTCCGCTTTGCAAGATATCTGTTCAAGTACGAGGAAATATGCTGTGAAATCAACATTCTAGCTGTTTCTAACTTTGTAGAACACTATAGAAGCGTAGTCCATTTACGTAGACTCCGCACGTGTTAAGCGTCTTCCGAAGACCCCACAGGCAGTGATTTTCTGCCGAGGAGGCTGAGGTGACGCCCGCGGAAAGCGAAGTAAATGGACGGAGCTTTTGTCTTGCACTCATCGAACTTTCAAAATTGTTACAAGTTCGTAGTTTTTGTCTACTTAGTCATGTATATAGCTCTCAAAAAAATGTGTCTAAACTATGAACTAATTGTTACAATAATATGAACTTTATGTTATACTATATTTGAAAACACTTACAGCTATTATGTGATATATAAGAGGTGACAAATATGGATATATTATTAACTTTCTTACTGATATTTAGTTTCACTCCTATCTTGTTATGGGGAGATAATTGGAAAAAAACAGCTATAGGGCAAGTTCCATTTGTTGTAGGAGCATGGTTGGTATTTTATAAGTATATGACAGTTGGCATTGCTGCTGGTGAAATGTACTTATGGGGTATTTTTATTGCCAATCTTGTATATGGACATATCGCGTTTACGATCATATTGTTAGAAATGCGCAAGTCCATGAAATCACATCGACCAATGATACACCAAAATAGTTAATACACTCACTTTTCTTAAAGGGAAATGCATTATTTGCATTTCCCTTTTCGTATGTTTAGTTCTCTATTGTTTGTAAGCGGTAACTTCAGTATAATTTAGGAAGTGAGACTTAATCAATGGGAGTTTTAGACTTCCACTATGCTCGGCGAAACTTATCAGGAAGTTTTCGTATGTTTATCCCTCACTTAGCTTCTTTATTAAACTCGAATCTTTTCACTTAAGGTATTAGGGACATTTACACGGTGAGGAAAAATATCGTCAATTATTGGAGGAATATTAAATGAAAATCGTAATAGCACCAGACTCATATAAGGGAAGCCTTTCTGCTACAGAGGTTGCCAACACAATCGCACAAGCTATCGAAGAAACAGGTAGCCATCAAATAATCAAAAAACCAATGGCTGATGGTGGTGAAGGAACGATAGAAGCTATTCTTTCAGCTACTGACGGACAAAATATAGTTATTTCCACATCAGGTCCATTAGGAAATTCAATCAAAACAAATTATGCAATCATTAACAAATCGACTGCCATCATCGAAACTGCTTTACACGCTGGTTTATATCAAGTACCCACACAACACCGCAACCCTGATCTCACAACTAGCTTTGGAATTGGACAAGCCATTCTTGATGCGATAGATAAAGGATGTGAGCAAATTATTGTGGGACTAGGTGGAAGTGCCACGAATGACGGAGGTTTAGGTTTATTACAAGCACTTGGATTAAAAGCCTATGATAGGAACGGAAATCAATTAAATAAATTTGGCAAAGACCTTCTACATATTCATTCCATTGATCTTAGCGAGCTAGATTCTCGTATAAAAAAAGTAGATTTTCGAATTGCTTGTGATGTAGATAATCCTTTATGTGGCGAGTTGGGTGCAAGTGCTGTGTTTGGCCCACAAAAAGGTGCTACTTCTAATCAAGTATCCGAGTATGACCAAGCATTAAATCACTTTGCTGGATTATTAGAAACAACTCTTGGCCAAGAATGGAGAAATCTCCCAGGGGCAGGTGCGGCTGGTGGTTTAGGTTTCGCCTTTTTAACAATAGGTGGAAAACTTGAGTCTGGTGCAGCTTTGATTGCTGAATCTATTCAACTAGATGACCAACTGAAACATGCCGATTTAGCAATTACCGGTGAGGGGCAAAGTGACGAACAAACACTATACGGAAAAGCACCGGGTTTTGTAGCTGAATTAGCTAATCAATGGCATGTGCCTACCATCCTACTTTCTGGTAGTTTAGCAGAGAATAATCAACCTTTACGTGAGAAATTTGCCGGTTGTTTTTCGATCGTAAATCGTCCCTTAAGTTTAGAAGACTGTATGAAGAATACGTCACATTTATTAGCAGAACAGACAAAACAAATCATGACATTAATTCACTCTATTCGAGCAAGATGACTTGTTTCCATTGTCGCTTTTTGCGATAATATAATAATGAACATATACATAGGAGGTCTTTTCCTTGAACGACACATATCATGATACCAAATTAAAAGTCTTCTCATTAAGCTCTAACGTTCCATTAGCAGAAGAAATTGTACATCATATTGGTATTGATTTAGGTAAATCATCTGTAAAAACATTCAGTGATGGAGAAATTCAAATTAACATTGAAGAAAGCATCAGAGGTTGTGATGTTTTTCTTATTCAATCCACGTATGACCCTGTAGAAGATCACATTATGGAACTGCTGATTATGACAGATGCTTTAAAAAGAGCTTCTGCTCGTTCTATTAACATCGTTATGCCTTATTATGGCTATGCGCGCCAAGATCGTAAATCACGCGCACGTGAACCTATTACAGCTAAATTAATCGCTGATCTCATTCAAAAAGCTGGTGCAACTCGAATGATCTCCATCGATTTACATGCTCCGCAAGCACAAGGCTTTTTCGATATACCAGTTGATCCGATTACAGCCGTTCCAATCATTGGTAGTTACTTAGAAGCAAAAGAGCTTGAAGATGTAGTGGTAGTTGCACCAGATCACAGCAGTGTATCTCGTGCAAGACAATTAGCTGATCAATTAAAAGCACCAATTGCTATCGTAGATCGTCGAGGGCCTAGAGACAGTGCTTCCACTATAAACATCGTGGGTGATGTCGCTGATAAGACAGCGATAATTATTGATGATATCATTGATACAGGACGACGGATCACGACAAGTGCCGAAGCTTTAAAAAACCACGGAACTAAAGAGGTATATGCTTGTACAACACATCCTGTTCTCTCTGGAATTGCCGTAAACAAAATAGCTGAATCTTACATAAAAGAATTAATTGTTACCAATACGATTCCATTACCTGAAGATAAACAGTTAGATAATATTACACAATTAACGGTTGCCCCAGTAGTCGCAGAAGCGATTATTCGACTATATGAGCAACAATCGATTAGTTCGTTATATATTTAATGAATCTTAGACAATGTAAACTCTTGCCACAATCATCCAAACATTACAAAGGAATTAAAACCATGCTACTTTATATTGATAGCATGGTTTTATTATTGTTTTAAACTCTCTTATTGTTGTCCAACTCCCTCCTTTCTTTTGAAAATTTTATGTGCACACCTTTTGGGCGAACACATATAATAATTTGTAAAGAGAGGAAGAGATGCAATGTTACAAAAGTTTAAAAAACCATCATTGTCTCAATTCATTACTATCTCCTCTCCCATTCTCTTACTACTGCTCTGGGAAGTCTGTTCACAGTTGTCTCTACTAGACCCACGTTTCTTTCCAGCACCAACATTAATTCTAGCTACATTAATTCAAATGGGGGAATCAGGAGATCTGTTTAAACATATTTATATCAGTTTAACTAGAATTATCCTTGGTTTTGCACTTGGCGTTATTCCTGCTATTTGTATTGGATTATTAATGGGGATGTATAAATACTTTCGGCATTTTTTCTCACCAATTATTATGATTTTCATGCCTATTCCTACACTGGCTATGTTACCAATTATCTTGATATTATTTGGTATTGGTGAATTTTCGAAAATGATTACCATTGCAATAAGTGTCTTTTTTCCAGTAGCAATTAATACGGCTGCAGGTGTAGCGAATATCGACAGAATCTATTTAGATGTTGCAAAGAATTATCACGCGAACGCGAAAGATTTCTTTTTTAAAATTGCCTTACCTGGTTCATTACCAGTAATGTTAGAAGGGATTCAAATGGGGCAAGCGATCGCCTTACTAACGATTGTAGCAGCTGAAATGATTGGAGCAACTTCAGGTATTGGATATTTAATCTGGATGAATTATAAAGCATTTTTATTACCTCAAATGTATGTTGGGTTAATACTTATTTCGTTTTTTGGATACTTTTTCTCTTTATTACTTAGAGGATTTGAACGTAAATTATTACCCTGGAAATAAAGTAGAAATGAGGGATAAAGTTGTCAAAAATTCAAATCAATCACTTATCAAAACGGTTTGTTAAACGGGATAAGTATATAGAAGCTTTAGATGGTATTAACCTCACAATAAACCAAGGAGAATTCGTTTGTTTGTTAGGGCCAAGCGGTTGTGGAAAGACAACATTATTAAGAATACTTGCCAACTTAGAAAAACCTAGCACAGGAAAAGTTTTGATCAATCAAACAGATCCAAAGAAACCTTTACAATCAATGGTGTTCCAAGAAAATGGAATCATTCCTTGGCTTACAGTGGAAGAAAATGTTGCATTTGGTTTAAAAATGCGACATTTATCAGATGACTTTGTGAAAGAACGAACAGAATATTATTTACAAAAAGTTGGATTAACAAATTTCAGACGATTGTATCCTAAAGAATTGTCCGGAGGAATGAAGCAACGTGTTAGTATTGCGCGTGCATTTGCCAATGATCCTGAAATATTATTGATGGATGAACCCTTTGCGGCTTTAGATGAGCAAAATAAATTCATTTTACAAGAAGAGTTATTAGCCATTTGGCAAGAAACGAAAAAAACGGTATTATTTATCACCCATAGTATTGACGAGGCATTGCTTTTAAGTGATCGAATTTTGTTGATGAGTGCGCAGCCTGGAAAAATCATTAAAGATGTGACTATTGAGATGAAACGACCTCGTACGATCGAAAAAGTCCGATCAGATGCTACGATGACCAACATATTCCTAGAAATTTGGGAGCAACTGCAAAGTGAAGTCAAACAAACGAGATTAAAATAAATTCTCTATAAAAAGTGTTAGCGACGGTTCATACCAAAAAAGAATTTTAAATGGGGGAAAAGTAATGAAAAAATTAGTATTACTAGTGATTGCAGCTGCGGTTATTGTTTTAATCTCAGCTTGTCAATCTTCGGATTCTGATCAAAATGATAATGCGAATAGTACAGATCCACTAGCACCATTGGAAGAAACCGCAAAGGTTGTCATTGCCGAAGATGGCTCAGCCTCAGGTGCAGGATTTTATATTGCACAAGATAAAGGATATTTTGAAAAATATAATATTGAAGTAGAATTTGCGACATTTGGAAATAGTGATGAAATGCTTCCTGCTGTTGCTGCTGGTGAAGTTGACGTAGCTGGTGGAATATCTTCTGCTTCCTTTTTCAATTCGATCGCACAAGGGATTGATGTTCGATTTATCGCGGATAAAGGACATAATAATGTAGGGAGTTCTTATTTTACCTTTGTCGTACGAGAAGATCTTAAAGACGACATAACGGATTATGAAGATGTAAAAGGCAAAAAAATCGCTGTCTCTACTCAGAATGCAGTAGATCATTATATTTACGATGAAATGTTAAAGCATGCGAACGTCTCAACAGAAGAAGTAGAATTTATTTTAATGAGCGATTTTGGTAATATGATGTCAGCAATGGGTAATCAACAAATTGATCTTGCCCTGCAAATCGAACCTTTAATTACACAAGGTGAAAACCAAGCGATTCATCAAAGATTCCTCGATGCGACTGACTATGCTCCTGAAGCACAGATCGCTATGGTTCTTGGTTCCCCAAAATTTTTAACAGAACGTAGAGATGTAGCAGTTCGCTTTATGGCGGCATATCTACAAGGTGTTCGAGATTATCATGATGTTTTTATCAAAGATATCGACGATGATGGTGAAGTTATTTCGATAATGGCAAACCATACCGCTTTAAAGGATGAGGAATTGTGGAAAGAAGTTGGAGTTACCGGTTTAAACCCGAATGGTTATATTTTTGAAGACGATGTAGAAAAGCAATATCAATTCTATAAAGAAAATGGGGCAATCCAAGGTGAATTGGATTTTGATAGCATAATTGATATGTCTTTAGTAGAAGAAGCCCTTGATATTATTGGAACGTACGAAGAATAATATTTCTCCCCAACTATCTTTTCTTTCATTCGAATTTCCAGCTAACATTTGGTAAAATGAAGAAAATGGTAAGAGGAGGAATTGTATGGATGTATTAGAAGCAATCAAAAATAGACGAGAGATTACAAAATATCAGGATCGTATTATTGAAAAAGATGTATTAGAATCTGTTGTTGATGCTACTTATTTTGCACCAACAGGCAACAACTTACCGTCAAAAGATATCATAGTCGTAACAGAAAAGGAAAAACTTGTTGCATTAAAAGATACCACTCCTTTTATGCCTTGGATTGTAGATGCTAAGGCTGCAGTAGTGATAACAGGGCGTCCTGATATAAGTAAGTATTGGTTACAAGATAGCTCGATCGCTTCTGGCTACTGTTGGTTAGAGGCAGTCAATCAAGGCTTATGCGGTGCTTTTGGTGCGATTTATCACGCAGAAGATGCAGAAGAATCTGAAAGACGGGAAGGTCATGCTCGTGATGTATTAAATATTCCTAACGATCGTCGTGTGGTTGCGATCATCGGCCTAGGATACCCAGCCGAAACAAAACCACCGAAAAAACATATTCCAAAAGAAGAAATCGTTCACTATCAATCTTTTTCACAGTAATCATCTTGTTAAGAGACTTCGATCAGCGGAAGTATCGTACTTCCACTGATTGTTCTGCTTCTTAATCGTCTACTTAAACACAAAAGCGAATTCTAAATCCAGAATCTTAGTTGGTTGCTTCAGTTCAAATAATATATGTAAAAAATACTCTTTTAGCCCCTGATGATTAATAAAATGTCTTCGTCTCACCGTCGATCCTACTTTTTTGTTATCATAGGACAATTCTAGTTCACCCTTATTTCCAGTTAACAAAATGTAACCTTCCTTTAAATAATAAGGAAGATCAGCAACAATGAAAGATTCTATCAACATATCAGGTTCCTGAGAAAATTGAAAAAAATCTTTCATAACTAGCGATGTATGTTCCTTATTGCTAGTATATGTTCGAGTGAATCTTTCAAGTGTTTGATCCTGATAAGCCTCTGTCATATCTACTTCTATTTGATCATAAGAAGCATGTTGTTCCACCTTTGTAAAAACACCTTTATACTCTTGCCCCGCTGGTTGATATCCGTTAACTACTGGAACAGAATGACCTTCTGAACTGTTACATAAAAACTGATATCGTCCATCACCAAAATATGCTTTGTTATACTGACCTGATCCCAGATCTCGCAAAAAGACTTGATCCATCCCATACAAAATAAATTGACCAATATCATTATGATTATGCGGTTCATTATTATGACCAGCTTTTACCGCAAATCCAAAGTTCTCTCCTTTTGCCTTCCATCTAGATAAGAAGATCGAAGTGTGATCAAAAAGTTGAGATATTTCTGGCCATTCATCACCATGAGTAGTTGGATCATGCCACCATAATTCTCTAATTGCTGGAGCCCATCTCCCACATGGATCTACAATATCGCTAGCTACCAAATGATGAGGTGGTACATGTACCTTCGGAAATTGCTGATGCAAGTAGTGAGTAAAACCAATCATCGGTTTCGCTTTTGGTTCTGCATCGGCAAAATTCATCACATGATTCAACGCTAAAAAGCTATTTTGTTGAAACAGTGCTATTCGCTTCACTTTCGGATTATCTAGTAAATCGATATTCTGATACTTTTTAAGCAAGTCAGCAAAATAAATAAAATAACCAAAACCATATTGCCAGTATCCATATCCTTCTTGACATGCCCCGTCATCTTCAAAGCCTTTTAAGTAGTACTCCATCGTTACGATCACACGATCAATAATTGTTTTTTGTTCGTTACCTTCCAGTAAATATAACGCGGCAGACCCTATTGATCCTGCACAAACCGATGCCCAGTTATGTGTAGCAGTTTCCCAATGAAAATGAGTATTCAAATAGGGAGTAAAAATTCTCCGATCTATTTCAATCTTGATCTTGTTCACTAAAAAATCATCGAGTTGTTCTTCAAAAAGAGAAACGATCTCTGCTAAAGAAAAAGCAGTCTCTGAAGCAAATAAGTCGATCGTATAGCATAGCTGGTTGGTTTGTTTATAAGTCTCATAGCTTTGTTCCTCTAAATCCTGGTCAAGATGTGCAGGTAAACACCAGGTAAATTCATTGCAGATCTGCCATATTTCGTTTTCTAACGCTTCTAAATAAGCTCGCTCATCAGGATATAAATAAAGAAGCAAACCAAAGATAGTCAATCGTCTTCTTCGCAGAAAATATTGGGCCTCAAAGCTTTGACGTTCTCCTTCTTTCATGAATTGACGATAGGTTTGGAAGGTGATCTCTGAAACAGATTCCTGTAAATAACGATCCCCCTCCATTTTTAATTTTGATTTCACTGTTTTTAACCAATCATTATTTGTCACGTTCATTTAGCAAATACCCCATTTATTTGTTTCCCTCTATACTCTAAAGGTGTGTAACCTACTATTTTTTTAAATACTTTAATGAAATAGCTTTGGTTGTCATAACCTAATTGTTCGCAAATACTTCCTACTGAATCATCTGTTATCTCCAATAATTCCTTTGCCCGTTCTACCTTTCTTTGTTTTACATATTCTACAAAAGTGATTTGCATTTCTTTCTTGAATAGTCTGCTAAAATAGCTGGCATTGAGATATAAGTAATCTGCTACTTCATCTAGTGACAGTTTTTTCTCTAAATTATGTGAGACATAATAACATGCACTTAAAACATCTTTGTGGTATTTATCTTTAAGTTGCTGGTTGGTTTCAGCTAAACATTTTTGAGCATATTCTATTAACCAATTACGTAATTCATAGATAGTGTTTAATAAAAAAACTTCCTCTTGTAACGACTCTACGTAATAATTGGATTGTAAATAGGGGATGGTTCTTAACCTCATTTTTAAATCTAAAACCATTCGCAAAAACCATTCTTTTACAATTTTTGAACTGTACTGTTTACTAACACAAAAATGTATCCAATTATCTAAATGATTAGTAAAACTCATGATATCACGCTCAAAGATCGCTTGTTTTAGCTGATTAGCAACATTCTGATAATAATCAAACATCTCCTGGCCTTGATAACTAGATAACTCTTCGCTCTTTTTCATTATTATATTTTTGTTTGCGTAAAAAATTTGTTCCTCACTATTTAGTAACGAATGGATGGAATCCTTTATATCGTTATTCTCCACCTGCTGACTTACCACAAAACTGATATCAATAGATAAATATCGATTTAAAGCTTCTTGAAGTTTTCTTAAAAGCTGTTTTAACGTACCGTGTACATCGTGTTTAATCGTTAAGGAATGTTGGTAAAAGACAAAGCCCTTATTATTTTCATAATGAATACAATAGGATTGCTGTGATTCTTGACTATCAATAATCTCTTGCATAATATTTTGCACTGCAAACTGAAGTGTATCGGACGAAATAAAATTTTTCTTTACTTTATAATAATCATTGATATAAAAATAAACGGGTATGCTATAGTTCGCTTGCTTGAACAAATCTAAAAACTTATTGGAAGAACCTTGTATATATTGTCTTAATAGTTTTTGATGTTCGATATCATGATTCACCTTAATTTTATGTTGTAATTTTTTTACTTCTATCACTTTGGTAGTATTGTTATCTAATCGTTCTTTACAGGCCAAAAGTATTTTTTGCAAATCTTCGGGATCTAATGATTCTTTTAATATATAATCTTGTACATCAAGCTTTAACGCTTGTTGTGCATAGGAAAATTCATTATGGCAGGAAATGATTGCTACCTGAATACTGTCTTTCAGTTTTTTAATTTCTCTCGTTAATTCGATGCCATCCATTTTGGGCATACCAATGTCAGTAATTAATATATCTGGCGTAGTTTGTTTCGCAAATTCTAGAGCCTGTAATCCATTCTCATGCGTACTTATTAATTCAAACCCTAAGCTTTCCCAATCTATAGCTTCTGTTAAAAACTCAATCGTAGGATAATCGTCATCAACTAACATAACCTTGTACATGTTTCTCACCACCTAGTGGAATCTTTATCGTAATTGTCGTACCAGCATCATGCTTACTATCTATGATCATTTGTGGTTTTTCCAAGTAGGATAGCTGCAGGCGTTCATATACATTCGTCATACCAATGCTAGAAAAACCACTTCTAGACCTCTTACTAGAATCTTCTGAAAGTAAAGCTTGATTTAACTTATTCAATCGTTCTTTGTCTATTCCTTCTCCATTATCCTCGACTTTGATTACAAAAAAATCATCAGATATCTCCGCTTTAATGTTAATCGTACCGGAACTTTGATTTAAACCGTGAATAATAGAGTTTTCAATTAAAGGCTGCAATAAAAAACGTGGAACCAATTGTTGGCTAGACTCTGGTGTGATATTTATAAACAATTCGACTTTATTTTTTTGTCTCATATTCATGACATTGACATAATCCTTCACTAAATTAATTTCATCACTAAATTTAATATTGTCCTCTTTATAATCAATCGTCCATCTCAATAACTTGGAAAGGGACTGAATCATACTGGCACTTTCTTTATCACCAAATTTAAATACTTTCATCCGAATAGAATTTAATACATTAAATAAAAAATGAGGATTAATTTGCGCCTGTAACATCGCTAGTTCTGCTTTCCTTTTTCGTTTATGGGTCTGATTAACTTCCTCTATCATGATGTTTACTCGATCTAACATTTCGTTTAATGACTGAGAAAATTCGCCGATCTCATCATTACTATCTACTTTGGATCTGATTGATAAATCACCAGTTTGTACTTTTTTGACGACTCGATCCAAGTATCGTAATGGTCTTGTTATTCGATTCATTAAATAAGCTAATATAATAAAAAATACCGCAAAAGAAACCGCTAACAAAATAAACACTTCTGAGAAAATCGAATTAATATTAGATGTGGCGGCTTTATAAGGTATGACAGAAACAAGTTGCCAATCATTAACAGATAATTCTTTCGTCGTTACAACGTATTTTTGATTATCGAGTTCTGTAATTTGTGATCCTTCTTTTGGATCTATCTTCGTTACAAAATCTGCATTTTGACTAATAAGATCTTGATTTTTATGAGATAAAATTTTGTAATCGTTATCAATAAGCATGATATCTTCTGATTGATTTGTGTTATTTAAAATATCTCTAACCTTTGTCTCTAGTAATGTGACCACCACATACCCATATATTTCTTGGCTACTATCTCTTAACGTTCGTGCAACTGAGAATTGATAGGGGCTTAAGCTTCTTTCATAGGCAAGTACTGTCGGTTCAACGCTAGACCAATAAGATTCAAAGCCATTTAGTGATTGCAATTCGTTAAACCATTGTTCTTGATAAAGCGAATTCGGGTCATACTGAGCAGTTGAATAATTCGTGTAATACTTACCATTTTTCAATAAAATTGTTACATAGGATTTTTCACCTAATAGTGTAATATTATCAATCGTTTTACGTACCTGACGATCTTCAAGATATTCACTATAACTTTGCTTATTAAATTCCTCTAACCTTAAATTCGATTTATTTTTCAAAATGGTATTTAATTCAGAATCAATTTGCACAAAATTAGAGGCATTCATCACATCATCTAAAACACGTGAGATATTTTCTTCTGTTAAATCAAGCTCTTTGTTGGCATTCTGCATCGCTTGTTCTTCCACTGCATCCCTAGTTAGATAACTATAAATCGATAAAGACAATAAAACAGGAATACCAATGCAAATAAAAGAAGCAAGAAATACCTTTGAACGAAAAGAAGGAGACGTTAATCCCCGAAATTTAACCCTCATTTTCATCCTCCTTACTATCAAGAATGTTGGGGGACAACGGAATTAACGTCCCTTACCTTAAGTGTAATTGACGATAGAGCGTTTCATCAAGCTTTATTCGTTATTCGCAATTATTTCTTGTGCTTTTTGATCCATTGCTTCTATCGTCGCATCAATATCCTGTTCTTCATAAATTAATTTCTCATATTCGTCTCCTGCCATTTCATAAATTTCAGCTTGATACGGTGCAGGTGGAACCAATTTTGAAGCTTTTGAATTCTTTAATACGGAGATTAATGCTTCTTTATCTACTTTTTCTGGATTATTAGTGTCATTTAAAATAGTGTCTACGATGTTTTCTAATTCATCATCGCCAACCCCATTCCAAGACGGTATATTTTTACCCTGTACTACTTGACCTTCTGTTGTATACCAACGAATAAATTTATATGCAGCCTCTTTATGCTCTGAATTAGAGGCAACTGCCATGTAGTCTGTTGTTACAGGAGTATATCCTCCTTCATCTTCTGGGTTATTTTTCGGATATGGCGCTACTCCTACATTGAATTCTAACGGGAATTGATCGGTACCACCTAATTCCGTATTCATCCAGCTTCCGATCATTACAAGACTTGCATCTTGATTAAAGAATGTATCACGATAATGTAATTGTTGCGACATGATGTCTGTATATGGTGTAGCAGACTGATCTTCTTTCTCCATTTGCCAACGCAGTTCTAACGTCTTTTTAAACATTGGATCAGTAAAATTAGAACTTCCATCTGCTTTTAATAATTCTGTTTCCTCTTCCTTACTTGCTAATGCTAATTTTAAATATTCCATCCAACCACCATTTTGTGGTCCGTGGAAGAAGGTTCCATAGTGATCATCGTTTGTTAATTGTTTAGCATAGTCTGCATATTCATCCCAAGTCCAATCAGTAGGTGTTTCAAGACCCGCTTCATCTAAGTGGTCTTGGTTGACTAAAACATACCATGGATTAAATTTTCCTGGTAGTGCATAATATTCATCACCAAGTTGTGTATTCACCTTGTAATCTTCGGTGACCTCATATCCTTCTTCTTCGATAAATTCATCAATCGGAGCTACCATACCTAGATCTACTCGTTGTGCATAAGATGCTGGATCACTAAACATTAAGACGTCCAGTTGCTCTCCAGAAGAAGCTGCAAGGTCTAATTTTTGCAGTGCTTCATTTGTATCTCCACTTTCACTTAGAATGACGAGTTCCACTTCGATATTTGGATTTGCTTCTTCAAAAGCAGGAATTGTTTCAGACCAGTTATATGAAGCCTCATTCCCATGCGTATGGAATTTGATTTGAACTTTCTCATCTGATTCAGGTTCTGCTTCCTCTTCCGTTCCTGATTCTGTTTCTTCGGTATTTTCTTGATCTTCAGGTTCTGAATCTCCCGCTGTCTCTTCTCCTCCTGAATTACATGCCATCAGTACCCCAACTAATAAAATCATACTAAATAATAACATGAAGACTTTTTTACTCACTTTACAAACCCCCTAAGTATTTTTGTAAACCCTTACATATATGATGGTATCAAATCTTTAAATTAGATCGATATCATTATTTTTACCATTGACAACACTTTTTTTACTTTAAGTAAATATTCTTTTAAGTCATCCTTTCACACCACCTAAGGCAATACCATCAATAACATGTTTTTGACCCATAATAAATACGATTAATAATGGTAGAATCGCTGATACTGCTGCCGCCATGATCAGCGTGTAAAAACTTCCGTTAATAGTGGTGAACTTTTGCATCGCTAATTGAATCGTATATAAGGCATCAGTTCTTAAGAATATCAACGGATTTTGATAATCATTCCAAGTCCAGATAAAACGTAAAATCGCATAGGTTGCAACAGCCGGACGAACGATTGGTAATGCAATTTTCCAGAATATCCGCCAATGTCCTGCTCCATCAATTTTTGCGGCATCAATAAAATCATTATGAATACCGATGAAAAATTGTCTAAGCATGAACGTACCTAATACACTAAAACTACCTAGTAATATCAATCCAAAATGTGTATCGAATACCCCTAAATAACGAAATAGAATAAACTGCGGTACCAAACTTGCTTGTGGTGGAACCATATAAGTAGCTAATACAATAATAAATAACCATGCTCCTGCTGGAAACTTCACTTTCGAAAAACCATAAGCAGCTAAAGATGAAACTACGACAGATACTAATGTTGTTAAAACAGCTACCTTTATCGAATTCCAGTAATAAATATAAAAAGGATAATCGCCAAACCATACTTCTTGATAGTTTGCTAACGCATTCCATCTCGAAGGTATCCACTCAATCGGATACCTAAATACATCTGCTTCAATTTTTAAAGAAGTGGAAAGCATCCAAATAAAAGGTAACAAGAAAGCAATACTGCAAAAGAATAAGATGATCGTGCTCATGATTTTCTTTATGTTAAATTTACGTTCCTTTCGCATCCTAACACATCCCTTTCGATTAATAATTGACCCATTTCTTTTGACCTACCCATTGCAGGATCGTAATAGTAAAAACAAATAAAAATAGTACAACAGCAATGGCTGACGCATATCCTACATCCAAATCAAGAAAGGCCCGCTCATATAAATGCCAGACTAACATTGTGGTTGAATTTAATGGCCCACCTTGTGTTAAAACGGCAATTAAATCAAAGGCTTTAAATGATGCGATGATCCCGGTAATCAAAAGAAAGAAGGACGTTGGTGATATTAAAGGAACGGTTATATTTCTGAATTTATACCAACTATTAGCTCCATCTATATCCGCTGCTTCATATAATTCTTTAGGAATAGACTGTAAACCTGCAATATACACGATCAAGCTAAAGCCTATTGAGATCCATGTGTGAATGATCATAAGAGATATCAATGCGAAATTCGGATCTGAAATCCATGTTGGTGGATTTTGAATGCCGAATGTCATTAATACTTGATTAATAGGTCCTTGTGATGGATGAAATAGCACTTGCCAGACAACTGCAATCGCCACGACACTCGAAATATACGGCATAAAAAAGGCGACTTTAAAATAACTTTTCAAATAGACATTTTTATCAATGATGACTGCAAGAAATAAGGCACACATCATGGTAATTGGAACGGTTAAAATGAAAATGGCGTTATTGATGACTGATTTTATGAATTTCTCATCATTCGCTAAATTAATAAAATTTTCAAAACCAATCCATTTTAGCTGATCAATACCTGTTATGAACTTCCAATCTGCAAAAGCTAGAATAAAAGTTGCAATAATCGGAAATAAAACAATGACAGAAATACCTAATAACATTGGTGAAACAAATAAAAAGCCGATAAAGTTCTCGTCTTTCTCAATTTTCGACTTTCTTAATTTTCCGATCGTTTTTGGAGCTTCTTTAAATTCCTCTGTTGTTGTAAATTGTTTACTCACTATGGATAACACCTCTTTCGCTAAGAATAGATACACTGGAATGTTTGTTTTTATGATCTTCTATTCGTTTAAAAGCAAAATTACTAAAGTACATTGCGATAAACGATAATCCGCTTCCAACAAATAAAAATGCAAATCCTGGTATCACCCAGCATATAAAAAGAAAGCTTATTAATGACAATGTCATCCACAGTGTTTGAAGTGGAAATAAAGTACTGACTTGGATTGCTCTTCTTATCTGTTTTATCAATGAATTCTGAGGAAATACGGTAATTAAACTAAACACATATAAAAGTACGGTATAACTTAACACTAGTACCGTTGCAGAACTACTCAGAATAATATAATACAAAATCCCATTAAAATTTTGCACGAGTGCAAAATCAATATACAATGTGATCGTTGTCAGAATAATAAGTATTCCTAACAAATTACTTTTAAAGAAATACTTTTTGAAAGCGATCCAAAATTCTTTTGTTATTGAAAAATCCCCTTCGCCCTGGAGCCATTTATTATTTAAAACAAACATAGCGGTTATGGCTGGAAAGACACCAAAGATCACACCACCTACAATCGAAAAACAAATGGCTAACAAATTTAAGAAGGCTAGTCGATATAACCACTCACACATTTTAAACAAACCACTTGATGAATCAAATTGCATCTAACTTCCCCCTTCCTTACAAGAATTATAAACGCTTTCATTTTCATAAAAATAGCACTATTTTTACTTTTATCAGAAGATATTTTACATCGAAAGAGCGTTTTGGTAAGAAGGGGGAATTTTTTAATCAGATGAAATACTTGTTCTTCTACATAATAATAGAGGTTCCACCATGATCACAAAAACCGGGAAAGCCCATCCAGTCCTTTTAGCAGTAATTTTGAAATGTATAATAGATTTAACAACCGCTACGGCTTGCCCACTTCGCTTTTACCACGGGCATAAGTCAACATCTGCTCAAGTAAGCTTTCGCAGTGTATCCTATACCAGGGGGCGCGTCTTCAGCTAACTTTGTAAAGAAGAACACTTTACAAAGTTAGCTGAAGACTGGCGCTGACAAATGCGGAGTCGAAGTGGACGCCTGCGCTAATTAATGCGCTGCAACGGGTGTAAGTAGTGATATGGCGACATTTATTTCATATTGTTAATAAACCTCGACAAGTTAGCTGTCAAAAACGTTGTAGAACCCCTTTATAGCGTAGGCCGTCCGCTTCCACTCCTACGGGGTAATTTTCGCCTAAGATCCACTTTAGAAAGCGTTCTGTGCTTACTAAAGTTAGCTTAGGCGAAAATCCCGTGGAAAGGGAAGCGGACAGCCGAAGCGATGGATTAATATACACTATATTTCAAAATAGCTACATTGAAAATGCGTGGATTCCGAGGATTTTATGCTTTCCTAACGTATAAAAAGAAGACTAGCTAAAACATGTTATGCTTTAGCTAGCTAACTGAAATACCTGTTAGTTAAGTTTTCGACGGAACAACCATACACCGATACCGATAAGTAATAAAACGATTCCCACCAGTAATAGGTTAAATTGATTCGTTGCTGTTTCTGGCAAATTGTTAGATGAATCGTTATTGTCTTTTCCTGAGTCTGCATCACTTGATGGATTATCTTCCGACTCTTCTTCTTTGGCATCTTCTTTATTCTCTGTTAATACTGCATAACTAGAAAAATGATTGACTTCTACTGATAGGGTCGCTCCCTGATCTTTTGTAGCATGTTGTGCTATCCATTGCTCATTTTCTTCATCAAAATAATAGATATCTTTATCGCCAGCGATCGTTTCATCTAGACCTAACGTTAATAGATAGGACTCTTGAGGTTTATCTGCACCTTTAGCAAAGTCAAACTTAAAGGTGAAACTGTCACCAGCCACCTGCCATTGATCGTCTTTGACATCATTCTTATAAATTGCTAGTTTTGTGCCTTCTGGTAAATCAGATGGCATTTTAATCGAACTATTGGTCCCTTTGATTGTGTATAGTTGGCCTGCTACTACATCAAAATATTGCACTTCATTCGCGCTACTTAGAGTTATCTCTTGTTGCGTATTGTCACCAGGATCTTCAGGATCACTTGGATCTGTCGGTTCCTCCGGTTCTTCCGGCTCTTCCGGCTCTTTTTCTTTCTCCGTTATCGAAATCGAATACGTTTTTTGATCTTCTTGATTTTCAGCTAAAACAGTAATGGTTGCTACTCCCGGTATAGTGTCCGGCATTTCTATCTGATAAGTAGCAAATATATCAGCAGTCATTGCAGAAATAGTTGGCAGCGTTTCGCCATGATCTAATTCTATTTGATAAGAATATTGATCGGATTGAAATCCTTCTAAGTTTTGATCATTAATCAAAATCGAATCAAGCGATGCATCATCACCTATTACTGGCGTTTCACCCAATCCATAAACTTCCATTTCAACAATTGCAATACAGGTTTCTTCCATTGCCGTTAATTGCGTTCTTACTTTAGAAGTAGTGATCTCTTCAAATTCAATCGAAATTTCATCCTCTTCCTCTACAGTGGTATCTGAATTTTCGATTTTTATCCAATCGTCGCCATCCCAATATTCAAGATATAATGATTTTGGAGGCCTTGTACCATCTTCATCATCATAAAAGGTAAAATCTACTTTTGAAATAACCTGATCATTCTGAAAGTCTATCTCTACCCAGTCTGTTTCTCTCCATTCATTGGGAACCCAATTGGTCCAGCGTTCATCCGAATATACACCATCGTTCACATGGTCAACACTATCCCATTGTCCTGTAAAAGATGCAGATGCTACAGAGCTATCACGCAATGCTAGGTTCTCGAGACCACTTTCAACAACTTGAATTGTAGCAAGTGCTTGTTGATCTGTATTCTCTACCTCTCCTGTGATGGTGAATTTTCCATAATCAGCATAGTCATCAGTCTCGACCTGTTCCCAATCGACTGTAACATCCATTTCTTCATCATTGGATAGAACTGCTTTAATTGTATTCGGTAAAGAAGGTGCTACTCCTTTGACCGTTTTTAATTTTGTAGCTTTTAACTGCTCAATGCTGCTTACATATACAGTGGCAGTTGCCTGTAAATCAGTTCCTTCTACACTACCTTCAACTTCAAATTCTCCTTCTTGACTGTACTGTTCGGAAGTTATAGCATCCCACTCCACAGATACTTCTGATTGTTCTCCATCACCGTAATAGGCAAGAACGGTTTCTGGAAGATCTGGAGAATTCCCTATCGTTGTCCAAGTAGTTATATTTTCTAATTTAGTAATACCGGACTCCATTATGGTCCATTCTTGATGAGCACCGGCATTCGCTTCCCATACACCTACTGAAGCCCCTTCTGCTGTTGATTGGCCACCAACTTCTAATAATGTACCTGTTGCTTTATTTATAAATGTATAGTCTTTTTTCCCTGAAGTAGAAAGGATCCATTTTTGAGCATCAGTGTTTTCGTTAGCTGATGCAATCACATTACCATCATTTGATGTTAATACTTCATTTGTTGCTGCATGAACAATATGATATTCTTCAGAGGAAGTGTAATCATCTGTTACTTTGTCTAACTGCCATTCTTGACTTGCTTTATCCTTTTCAGATGTATTTTGAACAAGATCTTGTCCGTTTAAATCAAGCACTTTTTCACTATTCTTATTCTCGATTTTAAAGCGCTTGTCTTCCTGTAAGAAGCTTTCCTCATCATTCACACCAGCGACTCCTGAAACAACAAACGTAGTTACAGATTTTGGTTCCACTGTTGTTTGAAGTGTTTTACTATCGATATCAATAGCTTCTCCTTGCTCGACATTCTTTTCAGCTGTAGTAGCATATGGCACTGCACTTGCAGACTGATCGATCACGCCAAAACCTGATAAATCAAGTGCAATGTTTTCTTCTGATTCAGACTGATTGGTATAAACTACCACAGCCTGTTGATCCTTTTTATTAATTGCTGCTAATGTATTTTCATTATTTGTGTTTATCACTTGATGGCCTGGACGAATAAACTTCGTATAGTTAGCCATCGTATAATATTTTTTGTTTTTATAATATTCTAAACCATCAAAATCTTCCGGATCAAAGTCAACATGAATCAAGCCCCAATTCATATTCTCGTTATCAGCATTCATATTGACTTGATCTTCAATCGCTTGCCATAAAACCCATGCTTTCGGTTCTAGAGTCATAATATCAGAAGTGATTCGCTCTGATAATGCCAAGCCTGGTTCAATATTGTCAAAATCTTGCGGGATTCCACTAGGTCCTAAATCAACTTCAGACATCCATAAGCGTTTATCTTCCCCTTTTGCAATATCTCGCACAGCTCCTCTTTCTTCTGGCCAATAGGTATGGACATTCATTTGACCGACATTATCACGAGTTGCTTGATTATATGCTTGCCAGTTTTGACGGAATTTTTGTGGGTTCGTCTCATCCATCGCTGCGATGTCCGTATTTAACCCTAAATCATTCAGTTTGTCGCTTACCTCATTAATGATTTTCGCTTGAGAATCCGGTGACCAATGTGATCCCTCTTGTCTACCTTGCGCGCCCCAATAATCTGTATTAGGCTCATTCACTGGTGAAAGTGTGTTAAAGGTGATTCCTTTTTCTTCTTCAAAATGTTCGACAACTCTCGTTAGATAGGTTGCAAATTCATCGTACTTGTCTTCCCGCAGATTGTCTTCAGTTGAATTCGTATTTCCTGATGTGTAACCACTATTTGTCATAAAATACGGTGCAGAATTTGAGAACGCTTCAAACGTATCAGCACCTCTTGATTTGGCTGCTTCCAACCACCACTGTTGATTGGCATCTTTATCCCAGTCCCAGTGTTCAGGATTGTCAGGATCCCACCAATTTTCTTGCTCTTGCCCATCCTCTGGTGGCGCAAATTCTGCAGGTCGGTTCCAATATCCCGGTACAGCTGCTCCAAGACGCATATAAGGTTCCGTCTCCGGGGCATCTTCTCCACCGATATTATACCTGGCAATATTTAAATTTAAACCGCTTTCATCAAAGAGTTCGTCAGCTAGCTGATTTCGTATATCATCAGGCCAGCCTCCTGTTACATTTGCAAACCATACTAATGCTGTTCCCCAACCATCGAATGGTGCATGCTGATAGCTCGGGTCTAATTTTATTGTCGTATCTATGCTGCCTTCTGATTGATTAGTAGAGTCTTGTGCATTTGCAGAAACAGGGGTAAGTGTTGCAAAAAATAAAACAAAAATACTTAAGCTAAAAGCCATTTTATTCACTAACTGTTTCAACGATTTCATCCTCTCTAATTTTAGGCATTGCTAAACTTACATAAAAAAAGAAAAAGGTTCACCTCCTTTTAAATCATTGTCTAATCGTCCGTTACCCAATTTCAAAAGACGATGATCGGATAACGGACACAACTTTCTGTTCAATAATATTTGAAATCCTAAGCTAACTTAGGAGCATCAACTAAATGTATCTTCTTCTCATCAGCATTCTCTAATTCGAGGACAACTAATTCATTTTCTCCCTGCTTTAACAAGGGACCTGGTAGATACAGTCGTTGTTGTGGTCCTGCAGTGACCCAATACCTGCCAAGGTTGAAGCCGTTAATAAATACATTACCTTTAGAAAAACCTGTTAAATCAACATAGGTATCTGCTTGTACATCTACAGTAAAATAGCCTTTAAAAAATCGAGGGTATCTAGTATCAGAACCTGTAAAACTTTGTGGTAATGTCTCTAATTCGATCGCATACATCTCCCAATCAAACCAATATTGCTCACCTAACCATAGATTCTTCACAAGACCTTTTTGATCTGTTAAATGCTCTCCATAGTTGGCACGTCCCATATTTTCAATTAATATCTCCAACACATTGTCTTGATTAGGAAAGTTTAATTTTCTTTCTTTGATCTCATCATTTTTATATACTGTATCCACATACTCACCATTGATATAAACAAATGCACGATCCTGAATGGCATCAATATTAAATGATAACTCTCCCTGTCTATTTACGTTTGTCTTGTATAAGATATATCCATAGGCTTGATCAATTTTTTCCATGGTTAATGGTGCAATATGGCTGACTTTTCTTCCTAGTTGTGGAATCATATCAAAAATACTTACAGATTCCGTTAATTCTACTTCCCCGTAATTCTTTGTTTCTATTTGACTATGATAATCTTCAGGAACTTCGATATAATCGGAAAGGACCTCTTTCACCTTCTTATATTTTTCAGTAACTTCTCCACTTTCCGAGAGCAAGCTATCATAGTCATAGCTTGTAATGGTTGGATAATAGATATCATAATGGTTAGCACCATTCATAAAACCGAAATTCGTACCTCCATGGAACATGTAGAAATTGACGGAGCTTTTTTGTTCCATTAATTCACGAAATACATCTGCTGCATCTTGAGCATCTCTGGTATGATGTTTTCCTGTCCAATAGTCGAACCAGCCAATCCAGAATTCGGTCACCATTTTAGGTGAACCTGGCTTATAGGCATCAAGCGTTGCAAAAGCACTTTCGACTTTAGAACCAAAGTTAAGTGTTGTTGTCACATCTGGTAATGATCCCTGTTCAATAAAATCTGGTCCATCTGAAGTAAATAAAAAGGTGTGCAGCTCATGTTTTTGATATTGTTGTTTTAAAAACTCCAAATAGGCTTGGTCATTTCCATATGCCCCATACTCGTTTTCAATCTGCATCGCTATAACCGGTCCACCATTTTGATATAAGTATCGCTTGAATTTCGGTAATAGTACATCAAAGTAATCCTCTACATGTTTTAAAAAAGTAGGATGACTGCTTCTTAATACGATATCATTATCCTTTAGTAGCCAAGCAGGTAATCCACCCATTTCCCACTCTGCACAAATATACGGGGATGGCCTGAGAATTACATACAAATCTAATTGATCCGCAAGTTCGATAAATTTTTCAATATCGGCTAATCCTGAAAAGTTAAAATCACCTTTTTTAGCTTCATGAACATTCCATGGTATATACGTTTCTACTGTATTTAATCCCAATGCTTTTAATTTTCGTAATCGATCTTCCCAATATTCAGGAACGATTCGAAAATAGTGGATTCCTCCTGATAATATTTGAAAAGGTTGATCATCCAAGTAAAATTGACTGTTTTTTGTTGTTAACATGTTTATCCCCCTAATCTTTAATCTTGAAATGGGTTTCATGATTAAAGGTAATTGTTTTTTCTAGTCTAATTTTCATATTTTTATAATTACTATGAAACGGGTTTCATAATTTGAATTAGATTGAAACCCTTTTCAATTAGATACTAAAATATGTTTATCTATTTGTCAACTCTTTATTTTTCTCATTATGTCTTTACTTGTTGACAAGAATTCCGCACCATCAATTTTGTCGGAACGGTGATCTTTTTTTCTGCTAACTCATTATTAATCCGTTTAATCAGTACATCTACAGCAGTTCGTCCTAGTTGATCATAATTTTGACTGACAGATGTGATGCCAGGTGGAAAATCCTTTGCTAAATATATATCATCAAAGCCTACAACAGATATATCTTCAGGAACTTTTAGACCAAATTTTTCTAGTGTTTTAATAACTCCAATCGCTACAAAATCATTGACACAAACGATCGCAGTTGGTCGATCCTGTAAAGTTAACAATTGGGAGGCTAGTGCTTCCCCTGATGCTATTTCAAAACCGTCAGCCAATATCCAATCCGGAATTAAAGGTAATTGATTATTCTTCATCGCCTGCTGAAATGCGTTGTATTTTACTTCATGTGAACTAATTCCTGATTCACCGCCAAGAAAAGCGATTTTTTGATGATTTAAATTTTTAAGTAGATCGACAACTTTGGTAATACCATCTATTTCATTTGTTTGAACGATATGAGTATCCACACCCTCCATCTCTCCATTGACAAAAATAACTGGTACTCGATCCATAATTTGATTCATTTCTTCAGCTAAGGCATGATTCGTTTCCACTTGATTGATTCGACCACCAAGAAAAATAATACCATCCACTTGTTTATCCACTAAATTATGTAAGTAAGTGGACTCGATTTGCTCATCGTTCATTGAGTTACATAAAAAGGTTGTATACCCTAATGATAATGCATGTGCTTCAATCTTCAATACAAGTGTCGAGAAAAAAGGGTGGTTAATATCTGGCAAAATGATCCCTATCATTTTTGATTGTTTAAATAATAGACTTCTTGCTAAACTATTAGGCCGGAAATTGTACTTTTCAATAATTGCCAACACTTTTTCTTTTGTAATTGGCTTGACGCGTTCATTTCCAGTAAGAACCCTTGAGACAGTTGCAGGAGAAACATTTGCTTCTTTTGCTATATCGTAAATAGTTATATTTTTTTTCATTTTAGTCACCTAGTTTATCGATTTGTTTTATTCAAACTGATCTTATTATACTATTTTATCACACTATAGTAAAAATCTAGATGAACAATGAAATATATATAGTTGCGTAATATTATGAAACTGGGCAGTAAATTTTTGCGTTGTATTATTTTTGAGATAATAACACTGCTTAGCAATCGCTACGGCTTGTCCGCTTCCCTTTCCACGGCTTTTTCTCCTCAGCTAACTTTGGAAAGCAAAAACCGCTTGCCAAAGTGGATCTTCGGCGAAAACCATCCCGTAGGAGTAGAAGCGGACGCCTACGCTAATTTGATATTCTACAACGCTAGTATGAGGTAGCATTATGGTATTTCTCTCATGTAAAAAATTCGTTGATCGGAGTAACAGCTCAAAATGCTATCTGTAACAGTAGTTGTAGAACCAATATATTAGCGCAGGCTGACCACTTTCACTCCTGTGGGAATGTTTTCCCTGAAGATCCACTTTTTTAAGCGTTCTTTGCTTGAAAAAGTTAGCTGAAGGGAAAACCCCGCGGAAAGGAAAGTGGGCAGCCGGAGCGGATGTTTATCGGACAATACATTTCAAAATTACCACTTTGGCTAATACATACACATCAGTTATTGCGTAGTATCTTATAGTTATCCATAAAACTCCAAACGATTTTAGAAGATTCAAAATCGTTTGGAGTTAAAATTTTTGCCACAGTCTTTTATCTCGTTATTTCTTCAGTCTTCTACCAGCCAATAAAAGAGTTCCAAAAGCTAAGAGAATAAGGCTTATCAATAAGTAGTTATAGATAGATGTCGCCGTATTCGGTAGTTCATCACCTGATTGTTTTTCACCTTCTTTTCCATTTGTTTGCTGATTTCCGCTAGGTATTTCATTATTGTCATCTGTGTCATCCTGATCGTTTGAGTTATTGTTATCATCATCTGAATCTTGATCCTCATCATCATTTGAACCATTATTACCATCTCCGTTATTATCTGGATCTGTTGTATCATCTTCTATCTCAGCAAAAACACCATAACTAGAAAAGTGTGAAACAGCAATCTGGATCGTTTGATGTTCTAAATCTACCTCGCCACCACGATGCTCCCATTCGTCTTTTTCTTCATTATAATAATAAACCGCAATCTCATCTGGATTTGCATCTGCTTGATATCCCAAGCTAAGAATAAAATCATTTGCTGGTTCACTGGCACCTTCCGGATACTCAACCGTAATGTTAAATGCCTCCCCTGCTATTTTTAAACCTTCATAATTGGTTCCTTCTATATCCATGGGTTCAACAATGATCGTTGTTCCTTCAGGTAAGTCTGATGGCGTTGTAATCTGAGCATTTGTTCCTGAAATGATATAAGTTGTAGCTGCTGTAACCTCTTGTTTTTCATGGAAGTCTAACTCTAAGTCCTCTTCAGGTGTTTCGTCATCCTCATCTGGGTCAGTACCTACTTTATCAATATACACGGGTTCTGTTATCCCCTCTAATGTTGGTACCACGTCTTTTATTGTACCATCTTGATTGAATTCCATTTTATCGATCATTACTTCTCGATTAAATCCATTGCCATCTGGAATGGAAAACCTATGATAGACAATATAATAATCATCCGTATCAGGTATATTCAGCACAGAATGATGCCCTGTTGCCTTAATTCCTTGAGCTAAATCTTTATTTAAAATCACATCTTGTTTCGTCCATGGACCCATTGGCGTGTCCCCTATTGCATAGGCAACTTGATAATTTTCATCTCTGGTATCATTCTCCGACCACATTAAATAGTACTTATCATCACGTTTAAATACTACAACACCTTCCCTGAAATTATCAGGCGTCATATTCACTGGTTCTTCTGCAAGTGAAATCATATCCTCATTCAATTCAGCACCCCAAAGCGAACCATTCCCCCAATAAAAATACGATTTCCCATCATCATCGGTAAAAACATATGGATCGATCGCCTGACCAGAATATTCGTCTCTTGGAATAAGGGGTTCTCCAAGTGCATCTTCAAACCCTTCTGTAGGTGAGGACGAACTAGCGACACCTATTTGCTGATTTGCAGAGAAATAATGATAGAATTTCCCATCTTTTTCTGCAAATCCTGGGGCCCATGCATTGCCCGTTGCCCACTCTACATCATCTGTCGCAAGATCAAGAATAACTCCATGATCTTCCCAATTGATGAGGTCTTTCGAAGAAAATGCTTTAAATTGTGTACCAGACCATCCTTCAAACCCATCTGTTGTCGGATACAAATAAAAAGTATCATCGTGTACAAATATTTGTGGATCAGCATACAATCCAGGCAGTGTAGCAGATGGATAGATTTCAACCTCTACTGTCCATTCTTGTTGATTACCATCTTTATCGGTAACGGTATACCTAATCGGCTCAGTAAAATCTTGAGCTTGATCAGCAGTTGGACTTATCTCGGCATCAGATGCTATTACAATTTCAGGTGTTAGATTACTCAAATCAACCTCTTTACCTTTAAAAGGTACGGTTATCTGGTGATTCACTGCATCGATCTCTGTTACACCTTTCTGTCCTGGTAATTGAAAAGCAGCAATACCTGTAGATGAAAGTGATTTATCAAGAATTTCATCTGTACTTAATGCACGATTATAGACTTCTACATTATCAAAGGCACCACTAAAATACGGATCTTCAGGATAAAATGACTTACCTAAATAAGCGAATAAATCATTACCCAAGTCGGACATCGAGACCGTAATATTATTGTTTTCTGCCAATAATATACCATCTTTATACATCTTCATACTGGTCGGTGTAACGACTAAATCAACCGTCATCCACTTATCTTTTACAGAAGCTGTATTCGCTTTTACTTCCTGCTCATTGGACCAACTATTGGAAGTGATCGCATTACGTATTTCCGTATCTCTTGTTCTTAAAAACATGTAACGTTGATTGTCTTTTCCTAATGCAAATGTGAAGAAATTACCTGTTACTGTTTCTGGTTTAATATCCATTGATATTGTAACCGTATCTCTACCATCGAAAAATCCTGTAGGAAATCCTGCAAAAGTGTTGTCTGTTCCATCTAAATATAAAACTTGGGAATCTTTTTCTTGATCATGTTGATATGTTGCATTTCCGTACAGTTTACCATCACGTTCATTACCTGAGTTGTCTTGAATGACGCCTTCATCCATTGATTCCTCAAAAGAATACGATAAAACAGGTGCTTGCTGTTCTTCTTCATCAGGAATTTCCGATTCTTGATTCCACTTTTCTTGAATTGCTTGATATTCTTCCATTGTAATAGGTAAAACCGAACCATGTCGTTTACGGTTAGACCCTAATGAATAATCATTTGCTTCCACCCTTGTAAAATCTCCACTTGATAAATCTGTTGTTAATAATGGAAGGTATCCTTGACCTGTTGCATACTGATCGACCATTAAATTCCACTTATCCTCATCATTCATTTTAAAAATTAAAGGTCCTTCGACATCATCATTCGTTAATCCTAATGGTTCCAGGTTGCCTACTTCCGACCAATCTCCTAAAATCTGTTGACTTTGTTCAATCGTAATTTGACCATCAGCTGAATATCGGTAATACATGTCATGATCTTTAATAATCGTAGTATCAATGATATGTTGATCACCAGGTCGATCAATATAAATTTCTGGTTCAGTAAAGGAATAAAAATCTCTCGTTTTTGCATAATAGATATCTGCTTCACTGTATTCTCCATTTTCATTCCGTGTTGTAGAAGCCCAAAATACAATATATTCTCCTGTTTCTTCATCGTATACTGCTTCAGGTGCCCAGGCATTACCGGCATTTGATGGGGCAACTTCTACCATACGTGCTTCTGACCAATTCACTAGATCTGATGATTCCCAAATGATTAACGATTTACTACCATTTGTCGAGGCTTGACCCCATCCCTTTCCACTAGCAATTCGTAGATCTGTAGCAATTAAATAAAACCTATCACCCTCTGGTGAACGTATAATATATGGATCCCTTACTCCTTTTTCTCCAATGTCTGAAGTTAACACGGGATCACCATCATTAAGATCTTCCCAATGGAAACCATCTTCACTATTAGCGAAATAGATCTGTTCACCAATATCATGTTCACCAGTAAAGTGTGTCATCAGATAGGCTTGATAATCTTCTATTTCTGCTGCGGCTTTGACTGTTACCTCTAGCTCTTTAGTCTCGACAATATCACCATAAGAAATAGTAGCCGTTAACGTAACGATAGTATCTGTTGCTTGACGTGTTACGACACCTGGCGGGATATTATCATAACTCTCGTTGATCCCTTTTGTGACACTAATTACATCTGCATTGTCTGTTTCCCATGTAATAGACGCGCCTTCTGCACTAGAACTAGGGAGCGTAATATTACCTCTAATATCTGAGGCATTCGGAATAACCAGCTCGCTTTTTGCTTTGTCAACGATTTCTTGATCCGTTAATCCTGCCATTTCTTTAATTTCCTCTGCAGTTAAGGTATAGTTATACACTTTAAAATCCGCTAATTTCCCTGTGAAGGCCGGATCAGGAGTATATAGTGATTTACCAATATAGCCAATAAAATCGGCTTCGACATCCACACCATTTGCAAGTATATCCATCACAGAGAAAGTATGTGGAAGATTACCTACTTCCTCCCCGTTGATATAGATAGTAATTAATTCGTCTTCGAAGGTAGCAGTCACCGTTTGATATTCTCCAGATTCGATCGATGCTTCCTGAAACAGCTCTTCAGATTCCGCATCTTTTATTCCAAATCGTACCGTGTCATTTCCTTGCTTCGGATTAAAAAAAACATAATTATTTACATTTGGCCATTCCGCTTCCATTGTTCCTAGCGTATATAACCAATGATTGGCCGCTGTACTTGTGCTAAAAGTCGTTTCAATCGTAAATGTCTCATCAGTAATTAATCCTTTTGGCAATTTGACATACTCCGATTTATCACCCGTGAAGTTTAGAATCGTGTTATCATTTTCTGCTGTGAAATCTGCCTGATCGAAACCTACAACAGGCGCATCATTTCCATTATTTGTTACATCTACTAAATTGCCTTCCTCTTGTGACATATCATAATGTGCAATTAATTGATCTGTAGATGATAAATAAATATGTTTTACTTCAGCCGCTGTTAAAGTTTCATTATACACTTTAAAATCAGCTAATTTTCCTGTGAATGCGGGATCAGGAGTATATAATGATTTCCCAATGTAACCAATAATATCTGAACCAGCTTCCACACCATTTTCTAGAATCTCTTGCACCGAATAGGTGTGTGGCAATTCTCCTGCTAGCTCTCCGTTAATATAAATGGTAATCAACTCGTCTTCAAAGGTGGCCGTCACGGTTTGATATTCTCCAGACGCAATCGATGCATCTTGGAATAATAATTCATCCTCCGCATCCTTTATCCCAAAACGTATCGAATCATTCCCTTGTTTTGGATTTAGAAAAATATAATTGTTAACATTAGGCCATTCTGCTTCAATCGTTCCTAAAGTATATAACCAATGGTTTGCTGCAGTGCTGGTACTAAAAGTTGTTTCAATTGTAAAAGTTTCGTCATCTATTAAACCTTGTGGAAGTTCTATATATTTGTCTTTATCTCCGGTGAAATCAAGTATTGAATGATTGTCTTCCTCTTTAAAATCTTCACTTTCAAACCCAATAATAGTTGCATCATTTCCATTATTCGTTTTATCGATCAGTTGATTTTCTAAATTTGTCATATCATAATGTGCAATTAGTTCAGTTGCTGAATGATTATTCGCCTTCACAGTTGCCGGAACCGGAAAAAGCGACAGAAACATAAGAAAAACCATAAAAAGAGCAAGATATTTTTTACCCAACATTATTTACCTCCCTTAAAAATTTGTTTCATTGCGATTAGTAGTAAAAAGTTCCTCCTTCTCTACGCAAATTTGTAAACGCTTACTTTCTTAGTTGTATAATGTTAATTATGATTAGCAATCTACTAAATTGAAATGTAATATTTTTAAAATTTAGTACGTTTTTTTACGATAAACTCGCATGAGATTACACTTTTCAGAAAAAAATTAACTTCACGGGAAATGTAGTGATCTAGACTGGATAACTGGATAGCTTCACGGGATATGTTTCCTTCTTGACAGGATAAGTCTTGATATCCCGTTAAGAAAAGGATGTTTCCCGTGAAGCATCAGAATTATCCCGTCTAGCAAAGGTATTATCCCGTGAAGCTTAATCTCATAGTAGACTAACTAACTATTATTTACTGCTTTTTCTAACTCTCATAAACATTACTGCTCCAATAATTAAGAGAATGAAACTGATTAATAGATAGTTTGCTATATTTGTCGCGGTATTTGGTAATTTCTCATCTGATGCTTTTTGATTTCCTTGATTATTATTGTCGTTTGCTGGTGTCTTAGTCTCATTATCTGTATCATCTTCATTTGATCCTTTTTCGTCATCAGTTGTACTTCCTTGTTCATCATTTGGTTGTTCCTCCTCATTTGGAGACTCAGGTTCACCATTTGTCGGAGGATCAGATGGTTCCTCTTCATGAGGATCCTCTTCTTCTACCTCAGCGAAAACGCCATAAGTTGAAAAGTGTCGCACCTCAAGACGAATCACTTGGTTCGTTTCATCGACCTCTCCACCGCGGTGCTCCCACTCATTTGTTTCTTCATTGTAATAATAGATGGCTAGTTTATCTGTATCTGCACCTGTTTCGTATCCTAACACTAAGATAAAGTTCTCCGCTGGTTCTTCCGCTTCTTCTGGATAATCAAATGTGAAAGTATAAGCTTCACCAGCAGATGTTATGTCTTGCTCACTGGTATCGGATATCTCTTTAGATTCAACCACTAATGTAGTGCCTTCTGGTAAATCTTTTGGCATCTTTATTTGGGCACTTGTTCCACTAATGATATAGTTAACTCCTGCTATTACTTCATGACTTTTCCCTAGTTCTAACTCTTGGTCCTCTTCTGGGGTCTCATTGTCGGAGTCATCAATTACCGTTATTTCAACCGTCGCCGTAAATCCTCCATCAGCAGTTGTAACTGATATGACAGCTTCTCCTTCACCTACTGCTTTAACCAGTCCATCTTGTGATACTGTCGCAACCTCTTCATTGTTACTGCTAAACCAAACCTCTTGATTTGTAGCATCTTCCGGTTCGATCGTTGCATTGATCGTTGTTTCTTCATTGATTTTTAACTCAACAGTATCCTGATAAACAGTAATACCCGCAACAGGGATGTCCGTGCTATCTTCTATTTCTGTTGGAACATTAGCAAGTAAGGCATCATATTCTTCTTGTGTTACTGGTAACACCGTTCCATGACGCGGACTACTTGGTAAATCATAATCTTCTGATAATGTCCATTCACCGGAATCTAAGTCCGTTGTTTCAAAAGGTACATATCCTCGGCCACCGAATTCATCGATAAACAAATACCATTTCTCTTCTGTATTTGATTTAAAGATCGCTGGTCCTTCTCCTTGACTAATCGTACCTTTTCCAATACCTTCTGTAATCATTTCGAAGTCAGGATCCAACACGGAGTCTCCAACCTCTTGGAAAATAAATTTCCCATTAGGAGCACTATCCTCGTTAAAACTGCGTTCATCTTTCGTAAATCGATAGATCTTATCATCATGCGCCACCATTGTTGTATCAATGATCGAGTAGCCATAATCCAGATAAACCTCAGGCTCACTAAACGTGTGGAAATCTCTTGTCGTCGTGTACATCATTCGTTGGTAGCTGTCTCCTGAATTTCTGTCTTCTTCACTGTCATACAATTTCGAAGCCCAAAAAATCACATATTTACCAATCGTTTTATCGTAAAATATTTCAGGAGCCCATGTATTACCCGCTTCTGTTGGTGCGACTTCAACTAATCTTTGCTCTGACCAATTTACTAAATCAGTTGATTCCCAAACCATAATTGATTTGCTACCTGATGTCTGGGCACGACCCCAATCACCATTTCCATGGATTTTTAAATCAGTAGCAATCATATAAAATTTATCGCCTTCAGGTGAGCGAATAATAAACGGGTCTCTTAGGCCTTGTTCTCCCAATTTGGAGGTAATTGCCGGCTCACCATTATTAAGTTGTTGCCAATGAAGTGGATCATTTCCTTCACTTAGTGCAAAGTAAATTTGCTCGCCGTTTGCTGTACCTTCACCTGTAAAATAGCTAAATAGGTAGCCCTTATAATCTTTTTCTTCTGGCATTTCTTTTACTTTTGCTACAAATTTTTTCGTCATTTCTTGGTCATTTAGTGATACGGTTGCAGTTAGTGTAATATCTACATCCCCTTCTCCGTAAGCAGGACGTGTCACCTCACCTGTTGTGGTAATCACATCAGCATCTTCTGAGCTCCAACTGATACTTGTTCCATTTTCACCTTCTGTTGGCAGAGTCAAATGACCACGGACATCATTTATATTCGGAACTTTTAAAGCACTCAGAGCTTCTCTGATAAGCTCGTTATCAGCAGACATACTTTTTACGGTGATCGTAAATTCTTTCGTAACAGAACTTTCACCTTTTGAAATAGTCGCCGTCACTACTACCTCCTGATTTCCCTCCTCATACGATGGGCGTTTAACCGTACCATCATTGGAGATTAGCTCTGAATCACTCGATTCCCAAGTAACATTTGCTGTTAACCCATCAACATCTACTTCATTCGGAAGCGAGACATCTTCGCTCACTTCTTCAGGTAATACTAATTGAGATTTCGCAAGTTCAACAATCTCTTGATCGCTAACACCTGTTATTTCTTCTGAAGATAATGCATAATTATATATTTTAAAATCTTTCAATTTCCCAATAAAAGCGGGATCAGGATTGTACAAAGATTTGCCGATATAGCCAATATAATCAGCCTCATCTTCTACTCCTGCTTCCAATATTTCCTGAACAGAATAATCATGCTCAAGCGAACCTACTGGTAGACCGTTTAGATAAAGTGATATACTTCCTTCTTCAAAGGTTGCAGTAAAAGTGTTATATTCTCCTTCATTGATACTGGCATTCTGAAATAATATTTCTGTTTCTGCATCTTTAATTCCAAATCTTACTGTTTCATTCGCTTGATTTGGGTTTAAGAATATATAGTTGTTTACATTTGGCCAATTACCTTCTATTGTTCCAATACTATATAGCCAATGATTGGCACCGGTATCAGTATGGAAAGTTGTTTCAATTGTAAAGGTCTCATCATCTATTAAACCAGCTGGTAATTTCACATATTGAGAGTCGTCACCCTTAAAGTTCAGTGCAGTGAAATCCGCTTCTTCTAGAAAATCTTCTTGTTCAAACCCAACTAATGGTGCATCAAATCCATTTTCTGTTACATCTGTTAATTTTCCATCTGCATAACTCATGTCATAGTGTGCTATTAACTGATCTACATCCGTATCTCCATCTTGATTATCATCATCTCCGTCAGAATTATCTGGGTCATCATCTGCCGGACTACTATCTGTAATGATATCAATACCATCTAATATATAGCTGCCACCTTTTATTACTATTTTTGCCGTATGGTTCGTCTTTTCAAGACCACGAATACTATAAGATGTTTGTCTATCACCTTTCGAATAAACGCGATAATCTTGTTCGACTAATTGATCATCAATATAGATATCGATTAAAGCATCTGGAGTAGCGCCAAATAAATTAAAGCCACTACCTTCAAAGTCAAAAATAATTGAATTATCACTTTCTTCTGGTGTGCTATAAATGGTTACACCTCGATAATCCATATACTGTTCTTTTACTTCATTATCTCCCAGTGAAACTTTTAATGTATGTTGTTTTTCTTCTAGGTCTCGTATTGAATATCTGACACCGTCCTCTGCAACATCGAAGTTTCCAACACTTTCACCATCCAATTCAAAATGGTATGTCGTTTCATTACCTGTCCCTGCAAGATAATCGATTCCTGTTCCGGTAAAATGGATTAAGATATACGGATTATCATTAAAATCCGCCCACGCATTCGAGCTATTCGCACCCCATACGTTGCCATTTTCACGATAGGCATAAACAGTATTTTCGTGATCATCTATTTCTGAATCATCTTCAATCGCAGTAAAATCATTTGGTGCTATGGTTGTCGTAGCTTCAAATTCCATCGGTTCGTCTGTTTCTATCTCCGCTCGAACAAAACTTGTGTAACTCTCTTTCGCTACTACTTTCAGCGTATGTTCCCCTTGTTCCAGATCTTCTGCAGACCATACCATTTGGACAACGGAACTATTATTTAAGTAACTCGCTTCCCCTACTAGTTCACCATCCAAATAAATATCTGCGGTCCCGTTAGACGGATTGGTTTCGCCAAAAAGTCTTATTTCATTACCTTTAAAGGTAATTTCAAATGAATCACCATCATTGCCCCAAGCATTGCCACTATTGGAACCCCAGTCACCAGAATAGAATACTTTGTTTAAAGCTCCTTGTTCTGTTGTGGTGTCCGTATGTTCAACAGTTACACCGTTCCAAACAGGGAAATCGGTAGTAGTCCTCATCTGCGTCCGATTAAAATGGGCATACCCCGCTTGTAAGAAATCCCAATCTCCTAGATATCCAATTGGATTCCATGAATCATTGTTGCTTAGTGCTGCCTCTTCTGTATCATATTTTTGACCTTGAGCATTATCGAATTTTAAAGATTGGTATGGGTAACCTTCGATTGGCTCAATCCGCAAATTATCGATAAGTGTTTCATAATAACCTGAGCCTAATGTTACTCTACCTGCCATTACTGTCTTTGCTTCATCCGTATAGTAGGCAATTTCCTCACCATCAAGATAAAGGGTAAATACATTTTCTTTCGCTTCAAAGGCCAGGTTATGCCAAACCGTATTATCAAAATTTTCTATTTCGCCCTGTTCCACGACATTTCCAAGTTTGAGAATTTGATAGCTACCATCTGTGTGTATTCGCGCATTATAAGGAGCTTGTGAGTCAGACCATTCTGCTTTCACTTGACGGAGTCCTATTAATGCATAATTTTCCCGATCCTCGACTTGATTTGTATTTGTGTCTAATAAGAAATCATAAGAGACTTTGTAATTAACCCAACGAAAATCTCCAATATTTGTATTAGGGTTCACATCTGCTGCTGATCCGTCATCACCACCCCAGACAGACCAATCTGCTCCAATAATATCAGTGTTGATTTTTTGTTGTAGCATATTTCCATGTTCAGTTGCATTTGGAATATCACGCTCTACTCTCTCAAAACTGTCACTTTCTGCTGGTTGAGTAGCTTCTGTGACTACTTCAAAAGCACCAATTTGATCTGTTGTATAGCGAGGAGTTCCTCCACGACGTTCTACGTAATCTCTTTCTTTTTCGTCTATGTCATATTCGTCATATTCAAAATCATCTTCATATGGCAGGGACATGATTGTATCCTCTGATAGATTTACAGAGTTAGTCTGATACTCAAATCCTTCAATTTTTGATTGACGATCCAATGTAGAAATCGTTACAACAGAATACGGTTTTACTTCCACCTGGTAGCTTCCATCTTCTGGATTAATGGTTTGAATGTTTTTAAACCAGTTTTCATCATAATTTTGTCCTTGATCAGATCCACGTGTTTCCCAAACATATACTTCAGCATTCTCCTTACCACTTAAATTCTCAGTATTGATGGTATAAACTCTAGTATCTGCTGTATTGTTAGTGAACACACTTGTATAATCATCTGTTTCTGGATCTTTCAATGTCATATAATTGTGCGTACTTGTATCCACACGGACACCGCCATCCCCTTCAACACCATCACTATATGTCGCACTATTCACATACATCCAGCGCTCATTTTCTGTCGTCGTGTGATCGTCATAACCAACAAAGTTCATGACATGGCGAACACCTTGTATACCAGCGTCAGCTTCATAAAATCCAGACCACGGATCGAAAGCACTAATAAGATGCTTTGGATTATATTGTGCACCCTGATAAAATGCTGCGACAGAAGGTTGGAAATCGAAGGACACTGCCTGTAATGGGTTCTCTGTTTCCCCAGTCCAGGAGTAAATTGAAATTATTCGTGAAATAACATCAGCAACACCAACTTCTCCACCAATTCCCTTATAATGCGGCTGCATATTTTCTCGGTAACGAGCATTAATCATCGGTGCTACCCCTTCTGATACCCAAACTTCTTTAGGTTCTTTTCCCTCATCAATCAATTGGTCTTGCAATTGTGTCAACTCATTGGAACCATTTAAATCATAATGACCGCTTATAACATCAATTTCATCTCTTAATTCCGCATCATCAAGCAGTACTTGACTGATCGAAGAAGTGTCTCTGTAACCATCAGCGGCAACTAGTTTAATATTTTGATAGTCTTCTTCATAATTCGGCTCTTTTTTAATCTCTGAGGTAAAATATTTGAGCCAATCGACTTCAATTCGATTATTGCCATTTATCGCTCGTTCGTTTTGCGAAATACCGACATAATCCAACTTAAATCCATATTCTTCATAGACTGCATCAATTGTTTGTTTATACCACTGGTAACGATTCTCGTAATCACCATTTTCGGCGCCTTCCCAAGACCACCGTGGCTCACCCCAACGCAAAATTTCAGTGGTAATATCCTCGTTAATTGACTTAGCATCAGCGGCAAATTGGAACCCCGCACCTCGCAAAACATTCGCAGGTTCATCCGAATATCTCATTGTCGCAGGTTCTGTTCCAGAGGACGAATTAATATCGCCACCTAACTCTACTTTTACGTGAGCTAAGCCAGCGCCTGTTTCTTTATTAAATAACTGATTCATAATTTCCCAATATTTATCTGGATGTTCTTCCTTGTAATCTAGTAATAATCGAGAGGTATTGTTCCCGGAAACAGTCCCAAAACCTTTAAAACGATTGTATGGATCAACATCATCACCATCAATCGTAATTGTTTTTGTTATCTCTTCTGCTTGAGATTGTGGAGTACTAAGAAAAGAAACAAGTCCTACCACTAATACAGTTATGACAAAGAGGCCAACGATTCTTCCTAAGTTACTTTTTATAACCATGAGTTATATATTCCCTCCTATGATATTAGACTGAATGTCATTTATGTAGTTCTTGATGGAAACAGATCACACCTCCCTATTATGAATGCGCTTTCATTATTACACACTAATAATTTTGTTATTATCATTTTTTTTACTTTTTTTACGTCTATTTTTACTTTCTGGAAAACATCGTAAGAAGCAGAGTAGTCAACCTAAGCGAATGCTTTACAATAAAAACTATTTAAATATGCATAAAATCCAAACGAACCTGTTCGTTTGGATTTCATCTTTTACAATTATCTAACTACCGTTGGTCCAACTAACATATCTAACTCTTTTCCTAAAACTATTTTACAAATGTGGTCATAACTTACATCTTTATACTTAGCTAATAATTCTCTTACTTGATCAAATGCATGTGCCTTTTTAAGTTCATTTACTTCTCGTTGAAAAATGGATTGAACATAACTATCCTCGACTTTAGGCTGAAATTCGCTAATGCTTTCATCCATTAATAAACAACCTAAATATTGAAAACCATATTGTAATTGACGAGTCAATTCTATTATATTTTTAAATTGTTGAAATTGTGCTGGTCGCTCCATTCGCAACCTTTCAACTGCTTTTTGGACATTCTGTAATTCTTGAACATTAGTAGATATAATCATACAATCTCTCCTTTAATCCCAAGGTTTATCTAATGATATATTAGAGATTAATTCTTTGCTTTGTTTTCTCTTTATATCTCTAATTTTAACTCGTTCACTGCTTGTCTCATATAAATATTTTTCTTCTTTAGACTCAGGAATTACTTTCGGTACATGTGCCGGCTTTTTATCTGGCCCAATTGCTACAAATGTAAAAAAGGCAGTAGCTGCATGCCTTCTGTTGCCTGTTTCTAAATCTTCTGCAATGACTTTACAAAAAATCTCCATTGAACTTTTTCCAGAATACGTAACAAACGATTCAATACAAACGGAATCTGTCTGGCGAATAGGTGCAATGAAATGTACGGAATCTGTGGATGCTGTTACACATTCTTTAATACGTGAGTGTCTTCTAGCCGATAGGGTCGCACAAGCATCCATCTTCTTCATTAAAACCCCACCAAAAAGTGAGTGATAGTTGTTTAAATCATTTATTAACACTTGATCTGTTTGTACTACTCTAGTGTCTTTCATCTTTTTTGTTTCCATTATATTGTCACCCCTAAAAAATAACCATTTTCTCTACCAATCCTGCCACCTATAAATTATAATCCCTCAGGTCAGTTGAAGTACAATACGAATATCGTATGCTTAAGATAAGCAAATTGAATGGAAACGAATTCAGTTTAATTTTTTTCTTACAAAAAAAACTCACCGTTTTCTCTCGGTAAGTTTAGGTTGCATTATGTGTAATTAATTTTTCTTTAGTAAAATTGATAAATTGTTTATTTGTTTGAGAAAGATAAGTATCTTTTTTCCAAATAAACGCAAGACTCCATGTGATTTTTGGATTATGTATGGGAATACTTTTTATATTTTTGGTCAGTTCCTTACTCGTGCTACTCGGTAATAAGGTAACACCTAAACGTGTAGCAACCATTTCTTCTAAGAAATCAATTTGAGAGGTTTCAGAAACAATCTTAGGAGTGAACCCTGCTTTTTTACATGCATTAATAATAATGTTTCGTGATTCAAAGTCTTGATTGAACATAATAAAAGACTCATCTTTAAGATTTTCTATTTTAATCTCTTGTTTTTTTGCTAATAAATGGTTTTCTGCCACTACTAAATTCAACGTATCTTCGACAAAAGTATAATAATCAAACGATGGGTGCTGGTTGGTTAATACCGATACGCCACAATCTAATTCCCCATTCGTCAATTTTTCTTCTATTATTTTTGATCCATATTCCTCTAATTGAAATGTTACTCCAGGATATAAATCATGAAACTCCGCAATCAATTTTGAAAAAAAGAAAGAATTCACTACAGTTGGAAGGCCAATACGAATATGACCTGTTTTAATAGTTCGCAGTTGATCCATTTCATCATCAAGTAGATGTAACTGGCTAACAATGGTTGAAGCATGTTTGCGAAGCACCATTCCGGCATCTGTCAACTGAATTTTTTTACGAGATCGAATAAAAAGAGGAACACCTAACTCATCTTCCAATGCTTTAATGATTCTACTGAGTGCAGGCTGTGTAATATATAAATTTTCGGCTGCTTGTGTAAAGTTTTCTGTGTTTGTTACTTCCAGAAAGTACTGGAGATGTTTAAAATCCACACTCGTCCCCCCCTTGTTATCATATAATGACCAATTTTACCATAGATGTTGTGTATCTGTTTAGTTTATAATTACACATAAAAAAACAGAGCTGCCTTCGCAACCCTGTTTTTTGAATTTATTTTTCAAACCAATTATTATCAATCGTTTGTTTAAACCAATAGTAGCTATCTTTTTTCGTGCGTTCTAGTGTTCTGTAGTTGACGTGAACAATTCCAAATCGCATAGTATATCCTTCTGCCCATTCAAAGTTATCCATTAATGACCAAGTGATATACCCTTTTACATTTACACCAGAAGCAATAGCACGGCTTAAAGCTGTTAAATGTTGTTGTAGATAATTAATACGACCTGCATCTTTTACACGTCCATTTTCCGGTTCGTCATTATAACAGGATCCATTTTCAGTAATATAGATCGGGATATCACCGTAACTATCTTTAATGCGCATTAATACATTATAAAACCCTTCAGGGAAAATCGGCCAACCAATATCTGTTCGCTCATAATTCATTTCCACCATTTCCCAGTCAAGAAGACCCTCATTTTCTTTATAGCGGGCAATATGACCTGTATAATAATTTATTCCAAGGAAATCAACAGGCTGATTGATAATCTCCATATCACCCTCTTGAATATCTAATTCCACTCCTTTTTTCTTAAACCAATCTACTAAAAATTGTGGATATGTTCCTTTGAAAACAGGGTCCATAAACCATTCAATATACCAGCCGATTTCGCGATTACATGCATCAATATCTTCCTGACGATTACTGTATGGCTCTAACCAAGTGGTATTCGGTGCAAAACCGATCTGTCCATCGAATCCTAATTCACGAAATTTTTTCACTGTTTTACCGTGAGCCACAAGTAAATGGTGAGAAATTTGTGTTGCTAATTGCAAGTCTTGATTGCCTGGTGCATGAATCCCGATAAAATTCGATAAAAAAGAGATACACCATGGCTCGTTTAGAGTCAGCCATTGTTTAATTTTACCCGAAAATTCTTTAAACATTACTTCTGCATAGTTTACAAAAGCATCGATCGTTTCACGGTTATTCCATCCACCTTTATCTTGCAAAGCTTGGGGAAGATCCCAGTGATAGAGCGTACACATAGGCTCAATACCTGCTTCCAATAACTTATCGACTAAGCGATGATAATAATCCAAACCTTCTTGATTTACTTCACCTGTTCCATTCGGAAAAATTCTCGGCCATGCTACCGAAAAGCGGTAGACATCAATTCCAAGTTCTTTCATGATTTCTACGTCTTCTTCATAGCGATGATAACTATCACATGCTACATCTCCGTTATCACCATTGACGACATTTCCAGGTGTTTTAGAAAATGTATCCCAAATCGATACACCTCGACCACCTTCACTTGTAGCTCCTTCTATTTGATAGGAAGCTGTTGCAGTTCCCCATTTCATATCTTTCGGAAATTGTATAATTGCCATTTTAAAACCCCTCCAAAATCTATAGTTTAATTAAAATTGCTGAAAGTATTAACTTCACGAAGAAGGAAATCGGTTTCCGTTTAATGTTAAAATAATATAGTTTATTCACTTTTGCAACGCTTTCGATTGTGTTTTTACTATGTACTCCTGTATATCAACTAACATTAAAGGATACCGGTTTCATTATAACATAAAATAAATGAATCGTTATCATAAAAACATCAACTTTTTCTATTATCCTATAAAAAAACAAAAACCCTATACCTTACCAACCCATGCTACATAAAGGTTGGAGATATAGGGAAGTACTTCAAAAAATAATATTTAAGAATTAATCAATTTTTTCAAATTAACAACATTCTCTTTCGAACTATCTAAAGGATCGCCATCAAAATGCTCTTGCTCTATAACATACCAGTCTACGCCTACTGCTTCACCAGTCTGCCATAATGTTTCAATATCTAACGTACCTTTTCCAATTTCAATACTTCTTTTTTCACCATTCTCTATTGTCATATCTTTAATGTGTAAGGATACTACTAAATCATCATAGCTTTTTATCGTTTGTAATGGATCTACTCCAGCATGTGTAGCCCAATAACAATCTAGTTCCATTTTCACATATTCTCGGTCTGTCTCTTCAAATAAAATATCAAAACCTCTTTTGCCATTGCCTAAATCAAAAAATTCCATGTCGTGATTATGATAAGCAAATGTAAAACCATTTTCCTTACATTTACGACCAATTTCATTTAATTCTTCGGCTGCTCGGTAATAAGCACCTTCATCTTGTCGATATTCATCAGGCAAGATCGGACAGATAATTAAATCATTTCCGATCGTACGGTTGTATGTTAAGGAAGACTCTAGTTGATCACCTGTTAAACTAGCAAAAGGCATATGACTACCTGCAGCAACTAAACCAGATTGATCCATAACTTGCTTCAATTCTTCTGCTGGCGTATCAAAAAATCCGGCAAATTGTACCGCTTCATAGCCCATGTCACCTAACTTTCGGAGTGTAACTAAAAAGTCCTTTGTCGTATGTTCACGAACTGAATATAATTGAATCGCAATCTTTCCCATTAATTTTTCACTCTCCTCGATCTAATATTGTTATATTTTCCATGCTTCTGCTTATTAAACACATGCTGCTAACTCGTGATAATTATAAGCTCCGTAGAATTTTCCTCTTCACGGGAATCTACACACGCTTGACGGGAATTCAATCTCTCTTCACTGGAATCCTCTTCTTCTTAACGTGAATTATCTTCGGCTTCACGGGAAAAAAGCATAATTCCCGTCAAGCGAACCATAATTCCCGTTAACAGCACCTCAATTCCCGTGAAGAGTTGTATCTATACGGACTTAAATTTAATTGATCTGTCTTATAAATTAACTGCTTTGCCTGTTTGGGCGGATTGGTAGAGTCCGTCGATAATTTTTTGGATGTTAGTTCCTTGTTTGGCAAAGTTATCGGTTATATTGCCTTCTAGACAATCTTTTACAAATGTATGGATCTCTGTTTCATGTGCATTTATTTGTGGTAAATATGCAGGTGTAAGATCAATTAATGTATCATGTTTTTCCTGGTACATCTTCAGTGGAAAAATATCTGCGCCACCTTTATTGCCCATTAAGGAAACCTGCATGGTATCACGTTTTTCTACATTGGCTGCGAAAGCAGATTCCAGTACAAGTGAGGCACCATTTTTAAAAGTGATCATCCCAACAGCCATATCCTCGACCGTATAGTTTTGATAATCCCATTCACCAAGTAAGCCTACACCTTTTTTTGTACCTATTTGTTGGTGTGTTTGCCCTAAAACGACTTCTGGTTCAGGATAACCCATTAGATAAAGTGCCGTATCTAACATATGGACACCAATATCAATTAGTGGGCCTCCACCTTGTAATTCCTTATTGGTAAATACTCCCCATCCAGGAATACCTCTTCTTCTTATCGCTTGAACACGTCCAGCGTAAATTTCTCCAAATTCTCCAGCATCAATAAATCGTTTAGCGGCTTGAGTTTCAGATTGAAAGCGATAATGAAAACCGTACATTAATAATTTTCCTGACTTAGTTGCTGCTTCTTCCATTTCGATTGCTTCTTCTTGGTTCATCGCTGGTGGTTTTTCACACAGTACATGACAACCGGCATTTAAAGCTGCAATTGCTGACTCGTTATGAAATTTATTTGGTACACATACACTGACTGCATCCAAATCTACTTTTTCTAACATACTTTGATAACTATCAAATGCTTCTGGAATCCCATGCTCTTTTGCTACTGATTGTGCACGTTCATACGCAACATCTGCTATTGCAACAACTTCAACTTGTTCTGAAATATTTTTATATGCTGGAAGGTGCACATCTGTGGCAATTCCTCCTGCACCAATTAAACCTACTCTAAGCTTTGTCATCCTCATCGTCCTTCCTTATGCCCACCACATATCTGTTGGACTCTCTTTAATATTAACTGCTTTTAAATTATCCACTGCTCGAGAAAAACCTTCATTAATTGACATAATTGGATCTTCATGTTCAATACTTACGACATAATCATAACCATAGGTTCTTAACGCACTTATCATATTGGACCATTCCTCTAAACCGTGACCACAACCTACAGATCTGAAGTTCCATGCTCTTGTTTGGATATTTCCGTATGGTTGCATATCGGTTAAACCATACATGTTAACATTATCCTGATCAATATAGGTATCTTTCGCATGAAAATGATGGATGGCATCTTCTTTTCCTAATATCTTGATTGCTGCGACAGGATCAATCCCTTGCCACCACAGATGACTAGGATCAAGATTTGCACCAATTGCTGGACTCGTTTTTTCACGTAACTTTAACATAGTATATGGCGTATGCACTAAAAAGCCTGCGTGCAACTCAATACCAATCTTCACCTTATGTTTTTCAGCTATTTCACCGATCTCTTTCCAGTAAGGTACAAGCTTTTCTTCCCATTGCCAATCTAGTACTTCAGCGAATTCATTCGGCCAAGGTGCTACAGGCCAGTTCGGAGCTTTAGCATTTTCTTGATCTCCTGGTGTCCCTGAGAAACAATTGACAACTGGCACACCTGTTAAACCTGCTAATTCAATGGTTTTTCGCAAGATTTCGTCACTTTCTTCAGCAAATGCCTGATCTGGTGTTAATGGATTACCGTGACAGCTGAAAGCACTAATCGTTAAACCTCGGTCTGCTACTGCTTTTAAATATGCATCTCGTTTTGATGCGTCATTTAAAAGTTCATCTATTTTACAATGGGCATCACCTGGATAACCACCGGTTCCTATTTCTACGGCATCTAAACCGCTCGCTTTGACATGATCAAGCATTTCTTCAAAGTTTTTGTCTGCGAATAGTACTGTGAAAACACCTAACTTCATATATATGCCTCCTCGTAAAACTTATAGTGAAACATTTTTCTTTGTTTGATTCGATTCTAATGCTGCTAGAATTATTTTTAAAGATTTATAACCTTCTGTTCCATCAATTAATGGCTTGCGATCATGAAGTACGCAATCAACAAAATGATCAACCACTCCAGACGATGTTTGACCATCACTATCATTGGTTTGAATTTTACCTAATTCATAATTTACTTTTGTGCCATCCGTAAAACTTGCGATTAAACTGTAGTTCGGATCATCTTCAAGACGCAAGTTACCTTTTTCACCATAAATGACAGTAGAATTGTCTTCTCCACCTTTATAAGCCCAACTAGCGGTTAACGTTCCGATAATACCTGTCTGACTACGTAAAATAGTTACTGCCTGATCATCGACATCACTATTTTCTTTCGCAGATGATTCGATCATCGAAGCTACTTCCGTAAACTCTTCGCCTAAAATATATCGAATCATATCCGCTTTATGGACACCTAAATCACCTAATGCACCAATAAAAGCTTCTTCTTTACGGAAAAACCAGCTATCTTTTCCATCGATACTCCAACCTTCTGGACCACCATGACCAAAAGTAGTACGGAAACTATATAATTTGCCTAACTCTCCTGCAGCAATCATTTGTTTTGCTTTTTCGTGACTAGGTACAAAGCGTTGGTTATGTGCAATCATTAACTTTTTACCAGCTTTCTCACTTGCTGCGATCATATCTTGAGCTTCTTTTTCTGAAGTTGCCATCGGTTTTTCACATAGCACATGTTTTCCTTGTTCTGCTGCAAAAATCGATACGGGTGCATGTAAATAATTTGGTAAGCATACACTTACTAAATCTGCATCAGATTCTGTTATAGCTTTTTTATAATCGGTATAGGCTGGTGCGTTATACTCTGAACCAGTTAACTGAGCACGTTCTTCTAAAACATCACAAACGGCTACAATTTCCACATGTTTATTTGCTTTATATTCCGGTAAATGGCGGTTGATTGCGATGCTCCCACAACCAATAACTGCTACTTTTAATTTACTCATTATTACTCACTCCTCTTATATTATTTAGCTTTAATATCTTCTAATGGTTTTGCATTGCCATAACTCGAGAATGTTCTGTTTGTCGGCTTAGCCCAACGGACAGCATTTTGTATGACTTTTTGAACATCTTTATGGTAATAGGTAGGATATGCCTCATGACCTGGACGGAAATAAAAGATTTTCCCATGACCACGACGAAACGTACAGCCTGAACGAAAAACTTCTCCACCTTCGAACCAGCTTACAAGAACAAGTTCATCTGGGGCAGGTATATCAAAATGCTCTCCATACATTTCTTCTTTTTCAATTTCAATGTACTCTCCAATTCCTTCTGCTATTGGATGCGAAGGATTAACGACCCACATTCTTTCTTTTTCATCTGCTTCACGCCATTTTAAGTCACAGCCCGTTCCCATAAGTTTTTGGAAAATTTTCGAGAAATGACCGGAATGTAATACGATTAATCCCATACCTTCTAACACACGTTGATGTACTTTTTCGACAATTTCATCTGCTACTTCATGATGTGCTAAATGCCCCCACCATAGCATTACATCTGTTTTTGCCAGTATTTCATCGGTAATGCCGTGATCAGGTTCATCTAATGTTGCGGTTTCTACATGGATATCGTCTGTCTCTACAAATTCTTTAATAGCTCCATGAATACCTTTTGGATAAATTTTGGCTACATCTTCATTTTGCTTTTCATGTCTGTGTTCATTCCAAATTAAAACGTTCATAAAAACGCTCTTCCTCCCTTATCTAGTTATCCTATTTACTTAATCTTTTAGGAATCAAGAGTTACATTCTTTATTTAGATCCTCAATTCTTATGTATTGTCAGCACTTACATACGCAATACAACTATCTATTATATTAAAGGATGATGAATTCAATGAACATAAATGATATAATCAAAACATGAACTATTTTGCTATTATTATAAAATGAAACTTCAATTAGTAAGAGTTTTGAACTCCTACTGATTGCTAGCGAAACTTATCAGGAAGTTAGCGTCCGTTTATCCCCCACTTAGCTTCTTTTCTGTCGCTCGACTCTTGAAGTGGGGTTTTATGGACGATTACAACGTGATGATTTATTAGGAGGTTTTTCTTATGAGAATAGATTTTTGTGGCTATTCCTATCATGATAGTCTTTTTCACACTTCACACCAATCTCGATTTGCTTCCTACTTATTTCGGTTACAGACTGAAGGACGGTCTCAAGTAAAAGTGAATGATAAAATACATATAGTCGAAAAAGGAGATTTGCTCATTATAAAACCAGGAGAAACATATGAATTATATGTTGAAGATGGCCAACAAAGCGGAGATTTTCATTTGTATTGTGAAGGTGAATGGATTGATACTCGCTTCCATCAAGCACCAACTTTAGCAAATATTACGCTAGAAGATACTGTGTTAGATTTGTGGCATCATTTAATCATTGAGGGACGACGACCACAAAAAGAAAGAAACAGTGAACTTACCCAATATTTGCTAAGTGCACTCTGTGTTTCACTAGAAAGATCTTTAGATAAGAAAACGTCAACGATATATCGACCATATGTTGTAACCAAAATGATGAGATACATAGAAGAAAATGCTACAAAGCAAGGTTTCCAAGTACAAGACATTGCAAATCTGTCAAACCTAAGTGTTTCAAGATGTGTACACATTTTTAAAGAGCATGTTCACATGACCATTATTGAGTATGCACAATCTATTAGGATATCAGCCGCCATCAACCAAATGAAATATACAACGATGACACTGGAGAATATTTCACATAATTGCGGCTTCGGTTCTTATTCCTATTTTCATCGCGTCTTTAAAAATAAATTTGGTGTCTCGCCTAGTTCTTATCGAAAAAAGGTTTGACGAGTAAGAAAAAAAGGGGATGTGGACAGACGCAACGAAATTCTGGCCCACACCCCGTTCAAACATGGATAGGATCGATAAACTATCCTGTCATATCTGATAGCATCTGTAATAGAGCAACACGATTTTTGATTTGTAATTTCTTATAGATGATCGATAAATAATTTTTGACAGTACCTTCACTAATACCTAAGTGCTCGGCAATCATCCGATTCGTCCAACCTTTTTTCATTAGTTGAATAATTTGCCATTCTCTATTATTTAAATCTTTTCGATTATTAAAATGTTCTTTAATAAAATGTAAAGAACTCTCTCTTTCAATTTTCAGCAATGATTCTAATCGTTCGGAAAAAGATTGAACAAGTCTTTGAGGTGCTACAAATTTCCCGTCTATGATAAAACGTAGCGTGTTTTTAAATTCTTCGAGACCAGAACTTTTTAATATATAGCCATCTGCAGATACAGTCAATACCGTTTCAATCGACTCTTCATCATCATAAGCAGAAAGTAATACCACTTTGATATTAGGATAAATTTCCTTTAACTGTTTCGCACATTCAAGCCCATCCATTATTGGCATATGTATATCTAATAATACTAAGTATGGTCTAACTTCTTTTTCTTTAATAAAATTGATGACTTCTTGCCCATTCTTTAAAGTCCCTATCACACGAAATTCTTCCATATCTTCAACAAAGCTTGTGATCATGTCACGAAAAAGTGTTTGCGATTCTGCTACTACTACGGTATGTTTAGTCATTTATTGTTCCTCCTCATTTCCTAATTTATTTATTGTAATTATCAAATAAATTACGTTTACTCCTACCTTCTAATTTTATTATAACGTATTTTTCATTCGTTTTAAAGAACATTTTAGTTTTAATTTACTATTTTTTAATTTTTATTCTGTTATTTACTAATTGAATTCAAATACTGTGTAGTTTTCTATTCCTATATAACATACTATTTCACATAAATTACCATACATGATTAGCAAAATAAAAATATCTTTTATTCGAGATATTTTTTTCTAAATGATTGGAAATTATCTTTTTGAACAAACAGTAGTTGATCTGCTATTTTTAAGATCGAATACAACTCATTCATTAAAGTTTGTTTTTCATACTTTATAGATCTTTTTAGATTGATAATCGGTTTGTTGAGTAATTCTGCTTCAAAATAGATCGATGATTGCTTCTCCCATTCCACATAAATATCAATTCCCAGTAAATACAGGAGTAAATTCGCTTCCTCTCTAATGAACTGTACGTTCTTTTCTAAATTTAGTTGCTTCATGTAAGAACGTATTTTTTGTTCACTCTTTATTTCCCCATAAAAATACCATATAAAATTAGCATTCCTATACTTTAACTTCTTACAAAGGTGTATAAACGCTTCGATATGTCGGTGACAAGGTGGTCCGTTGACAGAAAGTATCCTCAATTGTTGATTTGGTTGAAAACGAATATGATTCCGTTTTCTCATTTTAATTAAAGACGCTTTATAAAATGGGTCTGTATAATATTTTACATTAAACGAACTGTTAGCCACCATTTCACTGTACATCGACTGTGAACCTACGTATATAAAATCGTTTTTTTGTAGCCTATTTAAGATAGGTTGATATGCATTAGAGAAAAGTCTTATAGGGAAATAGTAAATTTTTCGACCTGCATTAACCTTATCACGTAAATAATAGGAAGCAAGTCCGGACGAGAAACTGATGGCAGTTTCATAATATGTATGTGGGTGGTGGATTTCTGATTTTATTTTTTTCCAATAAATTTCAACAATAGCTGGATAATTATAATAAGCATTTCGAATACGAGTTGGGATTGGATGATTTTCCACCTTGAAAAACCAGTTCTTTTTTTGATTAATGTTCTTTATAACTTCTGTGATCCTATCTGTAATAGGTGGCAATAATCTAACCGGTTCGGGCAATAAAGTTGTGAAGGTTTTGTTGTCTTCTAATAGTTTTATGTCAATAATCGTATCCTTCGACATATGACGATGAATAAGGAATAATTGATGTTCTATTGTCAAAATAGGATCTACTGGATCGATAATAAATAGCATTCTATTTTGCTTTTTCATGATTTTGTCATCCTCTCTGTCATATAGTCAGACTCGTTATTGTTGATCTTGTTTGTTTTTCCATTTTATAAATTCGAAAATTACTCTATATTCGTCAATATCAGGTTTGGTAATGCCTAATTCTTTTAACTCACTAATAAATTCAGTCCATTCATTATTTGTAATAATCGGTTCATTTTCCGCTCCTAATAATGTTACGACTTCCACTTTTAGTACTTCTGCAATTTTTTCAACAATTTGAATGGAAGGATTGTCGTTTAGGTTTCTTTCAATATTACTTAAATATGATTTTGAAACACCTGCTCGTTCTGCCAATTCAGACAGTGTTAAATTTTTTGCTCTTCTGATTCGATTAATATTTGTCCCTATCATGTAAAAACCTCAAATCCTATCGAAATTCTATTTAATTTACTATGTCTAGTAGTGATAGGTGTAAAAAAAGATTAAACTCATATTCCATCATCCCTAAGTTGTAAATATTTTTGCTCTGTTTGATGTGCTACTTTTTTTACATCGTAACCCTTATTCATTAATACTTCTGCATCTACTGGATTTCGATATTTTTTCTCATATGCTTTATACATCTTTGCTAACCATTCAGATTTATCGTCTAATCGGATAAACTCTATCAAATTGGCACCTAAATCGACCTCTTTTGGAATGCGATCTGAGGCAAGTATAGGTAAGCCTGCACTCTGTGCTTCAATTAATGTCATTGGTAATCCTTCATGCAGCGATGGATACACCAATAAATCAAATGCTTGCATCCATCGTTCGGTATCTTCCTTACCACTTAAAGAAACTACGTGTTCAACTATATGATATTGTTTAATCTTTGCTTCAATTTCTTGCTGTAACGGACCATCACCTATTAAAATTAACTTAGCTTGTGGAATTCTTCTTCGAAATCCTACAAACAATTCAATTAAGTAATCATGATTTTTTTGAGGTGAAAAAGGACCGATGTGGCCAATTAGAAATTCCTTTTCACTAATATGTAAATCTTCTCTCACCTGTTCTCTTACTGATTGCGAATAACAAAAACGTTCTAATTCAATAGCGTTATACATAATTTCAGCATTTTTAGCTTTCGTTTTGAATAGCCACTTTGCAGCTTCCGTTGAACAGGCAAAATAATGAGTAGCATATAAGGAAATAAATGAACCTGCTATATTTTGAAGGAGTTTTTCCTTTCCCGTTTCTTCAGTACCTGTATTATGACTGTGAGCAACCCTAACAGGTATGCCAACTCTTTTAGCAGCTTTGAGAGAAAAAACACTCATTTTATCTAAATGAGCATGCATTACAATATAAAATCGATGTCCTTTAAAAAAATGTCTTAAGGCATTTTGATAACCTTGTGCTCCTACCTCATTAATATAAGGAATACGATAAAGATGACCTCCCATCGTACGAATTTCCTCATCGTAATCGCCTTCCTCATTGGTTAAGAAATCAAATTGCACCTTACTTGTGTCTAGATTGCGATAGACGTTCATTAGCATGGTTCCTATTTCACCATGATTCATCTTTCTGACAACATGTAATATTCTTAAAGCACTTTCCAAGTTAATCCTCCTCTTTCTTTCTATAAATTCTAAAAAACAAAAGGCGGGAATGATTTATTGAAATAGTATTAGTGATACTCTTTATAAGATTTAGCTTCAACTAGTTGACTTATATTTTGTATCCCTAATGTTTCAGTGAATTCATTGCGAATAATTCTCGCCGTTGTGTTTGCAATCAAAACAGCTCGATCCGGTTCTGTATCGACTACAGATATTCGAATAACCTGAGAATCATCTACCCTTTGGATATTTAAATTTCTACTCAAACTTTTTTTGGAATAGGGTAGTTGCAATTCCTTGATTATTTTTTCCATAATGCTGTCATCGCCAATCATCGTCACTAATGTCGTCAACCTTTCTGAATCGGTCTCAACAACCACTTGTGTCGAAGTTTGAAAAAGGGCTTTGTCAGCTTGATAATATAGAAGACTTCCTGCCGCTAAAATGGTGAGAACAGCAAGTAATGTAAAAATACTTCGCTTAATAAAATTTGATCTACTATTTGCTTTCTTGACGTGCTTTTGCATAAGGTTCACCTTTTTCATTATAACGAACAATAATTTCGAACTCTTGGTATTACGAGAGGTAATTTAATATATTAGTGCAAAAATATAATATAAAGAACATAAATTCCTTTATAAAGAACATAAATATATAATCTCATGAGTTTAAAGGCTTGTCAACTGAATTTTGGTAAAAAGGAGGGTGAGCATTCACTCACCCTTTTTCTAAACTATTCTTTTTCTGCTTTTTTTCGATAGAAATAGACAATTCCACCACCTAATGCAAGTAACAATATACCGAAAACAAATAAATTAAACATATTTGTTGCCGTATCAGGTAAAGAAGTATCCTTATTTTCTGATCCATCATCTCCAGAACTCTCATCATTAACTTCTTCTGTGTTGTCGTCGGTTGGGTCATCATCATTTTCTGTTTCATCTGACGCTATTTCAAATACACCATATTTGCTAAAATGAGTGACCTTCGCCGAAAATTCATGTTTATCTTCCTTGTACTTACCTTCCAAAAATTCAATATTTTCATTATTATCATTTATATACACGAGTCTTAATAAATCTTCGTCTGATATATCTTCTTTGTTTACATCGAAGGCTAATGTAATCGGTGTCTCATTGAATTCTGTTACAATCTCTCCATCAATCAACAGTGTAAATTCAAAAATAGCTGATAACGCATCCTGGTAAACAGATGATTCTACTTCTTCAAAGCTAAACACTATTTCTTCACCTAACTGTAACAAGGAAACAGGTAAAAAGGCTTTCACCTTTCCATTCGATAACTGAATAAATGTGCCTTCTTCCATTTGATTGATGACACCATTTTGAATCGTAAATGTATTTCCTTCTTGTTCGTAAATATATACATTATTGGACTTTTTAGTTTGATTAATATTATCTAGTATTGGATGATTTGGTTCTTCTGGTTCTTCTGGTTCCTCCGGCTCTTCTAATTGTGAAATTGCATGTTCTAAATTTGTGTATGCTTGATCAATTTCTTGTTGTTCGTTTGATGATTCAAGTGCGTTTTCTGCTTCTGTTATGGCGGAAGCTAACATTTCAAAAGATTCTTCTGTGAATACATTCTCATCATTTGAATATCCTTTTGCTTCTGAAATTAATTGTGTTAACGCTTCCGTTTCCAATAATTCACCAACATAGTAAAGTTCTAAGCCATTTATTCGTTCTGCTATTTCTACATTTAATTGTCCATCTTCGACAGCAACAAATGTTTCAAACTCCGCAAATTCACCACTTGCAGAATTGATACTATCATAGGTCACTCCTTCAATGGTCAATGTAGTTTTGTTTGATGCTATCTGGTCACCTGTTATTGTTTTTACAAGATACCTGCCATTACTTAAATCTTTGATAAATTCATAATCACTTTGAACCTCTCATGACTAAAATCACTAGATTCTTGGGAAGAGAGTCTACTTGCTCATTTTTTGTCCACTAAGCAGCGGTTTCTCTTATTTACCAAGCTAGCCCCGTAGTTCCTACGGTTCTTCGTTTTCTTGATTATTCCAATGTATAGAGTCTTAGACCTTCATTTCGTATATTATTACTCGCATTGATATCACGGTCATGATGGGCATGACAAGCAGGACACATCCACTTACGTATGCCGAGTGATTTCTTGCCATCTCGATGACCACATTCAGAACAGATTTGACTAGATGGATACCATTGATCCACCTTGATGATGGCACGACCATACCATTCCGCTTTGTACTGTAATTTCGCAACAAAGCTAGACCAGGATACGTCTGAGATACTTTTCGCTAGTTTGTGATTACGCAACATACCTTTTGTGTGTAAGTCTTCCATACAGATCACATCGTGGTTTTTGATGATTGCTGTGGAGAGCTTATTTAGAAAGTCGTTGCGTTGATTTGTTACTTTTTCATGTAAGCAGGCCACTTTTCGTTTTTGTTTTTGATAGTTTTTCGCTTCCAGTAGGCTAACACCGTTCTTTTTAGCGACTAATGCTCGTCTGGACAATTTTCGCTGCTCACGTTTTAGTTTCGCTTCCATTTTGGTTGTAAACCGATGATTGTCTACTTTATGTCCATCCGAAAAAACTGCGAAATCTGTGATGCCTAGGTCCAGCCCTATTGCCGAATCTGTTTTGGGTAATTCGTGGATGTCTTCTTCGCAAAGAATCGACACAAAAAAACGACCACTAGCCTGTTTGCGAATGGTTGCTTTGACAATACGTCCTTGAGGTTCTTGACTTTTTGCACATTTGACGAAACCAAGTTTGGGTAATTTAATCGACTTGTCTAAAATAGCAATGTTGTTATTCGTGAAGTGTGTCGTATAACTTTGAATAGGATTCTTTTTGCTTTTAAAATGTGGCTTATCATTTTGGTGGGAGAAAAAACGTGTGAAAGAATCTGCGAGGTTTCGAAGCGCATTTTGAAGAGAAAACTTGTCTACTTCACGAAGCCATTCTGTATCAGGTTGTCTTTTTAAATCGGTTAACAACTTGGAACATGCGGAATACGTTAGTCCTTTTCCCGTATCTGCATAGGACATATTCCATTGATCCAAAAAATGATTATAGACAAATCTGGAACAGCCAATTGTCTTCATGATCAGAATCGCTTGTTCGTTGGTTGGATAGATTCTATATTTATAGACTTTGTGTCGTAGCACCGTCTTCTCCTCCATTCTTTTTCAGATGATGAATGTACGCTCATTCTTCATGATTAGCTCCTACAGAAAAGTTCCTCTACCATAGTATAACATCTTTTTATCACAAACGCACGTTCGTAACCTATATTATCTTTCTTTTATGTGAAAAGCGTGTCGGTTGATAAGCATCGTTAAAACGATGCCTCAACCGAAGCTTGCTTACTCACGACTGAAGGCACTAGTTTGCGCAAGCCATGTCATCAAGTACTCCTAGCAAAAAAGAAGCTCAGACATAAAAGTCTTTTTTAACTTTTAACACGAACGATGCCATATCTATTATGGCGTAATATCAGAAAACTGTGCAACAATTGATTTGGAAATTTTGACATGATGTATCTGCTTAGCAATCGCTACGGCTTGTCCGCTTCTCTTTCCGTGGGCAGCCGGAGCGAGCGCATGTTTATCATACAATACATTTCAAAATTATCACTTTGGCTAATACATACACATCTGTAATTGCGCAGTTTCTTCCTACTACGCAAAGAAATCCAAACGATCGAAATATATTCGAATCGTTTGGATTTCTTAATGACACAATTCTTTTCTCCAAGCGTCTTTAATCTTCCATCATTTTTTTTCGATCATTTTCTTCTGTTAAGAAGTTCATAAACGTATGGATTCCCATTCGCGGTTGCGATTTAATTAAGGAAATGTAATCCTTTTTCTTATAATCGTTAATGACATCACTTTTTTTAATTCTCGTTACCATATGCTCCATCTCTAACTCTTTTATTTTCCTTTTTATATGTTTCGATTCTTTATATAAGGCTAAACCAACTGCTGCCATGAGCGCATAGACTACTGCAATTGCAAACATTCCATTGGAGAAACCACCAAAGAATAAGAAAAAGATTAAGTTAAAAAGCGAGATAAATAGTAATGGAACGGCAAACATCATATATTTTGTATTCTTCTTGATTAATGGATTAATTTTCTGAAACAACTTTTCTAATTCTAATTTCATAAATGACGGTAATTCTTTAGAGATAAAAGAAAACATATTGAAAACCTCCTTATTTAGAGTTATTCCCATATCACATAGTTTGAAAACCAATTAAAAATTTATTCTTACTATACCTATATTATATGTTTGATGAAAAGAGAACGTCAAAATCTTTGCTTTTGAAAAGTATCATACTTTATCATAAAGGTGGAGGTGTTCACATGAGAATAGCATTTCTTTCAGATATTCACGGAAATGCCGAAGCACTTGAAAAAGTAATCGAAGATATTAAAACAAAGCAAGTAGATCGGATTGTTTTGCTCGGGGATATTGCTTACCGAGGGCCAGAACCAGCTAAATCAATTGATCTGATTCGTTCCTTAACTACAGACGTCATTAAAGGCAATGCAGATCAGTGGGTAGTACGAGGCGTTCGTGAAGGCGAAGTGCCGAATCAAGCGATAGACGTCATGCAAAAAGAACAGCAATGGACAAAAAATCAATTAACTGAAGATCAAGTAGCTTATTTAGAGGAATTACCTTCAGAGCTTTCGTTTGAAGCTGATGGCATTAAAATTCATGCTTTTCACGCCACCCCTGATAGTTTATTTGATGTTGTCTTACCGAATGTGTCGGACAATGATCTACTTGGAAAACTGACACAAAAGCAAGAAGCAGACCTTTATTTATATGGTCACATCCATAAAGCCTATCAACGGACGATTGAAGGGAAAACCATCGTCAACTTAGGTAGTGTCGGCCTACCATTTGATGGAATAGCTAAAGCATCGTACGTATTGGTAGACATTACGGAAGGTCAAATCCAGACTAGTCATGTACGATTATCTTATGATATAGAAAAAGTATGTCAACAGTATGTAGATGTAGATTATCCAAATATAGAGAAGATGCAAAACATTATTCGTTCAGGACGAAATTAACTTCTCAAAAAAAAACTGTTCACAGTAATAAGATCTGTGAACAGTTTTTAATTTAAATCCTGTTCTTCCGCATCAGTCTTAATGCATTTAGTACAACGATTAAAGTCGCTCCCATGTCTGCAAAAATGGCCAACCATAGCGTTAACCAACCAGGAATCACTAATAATAACGCTATTACTTTTAAGCTAAGAGCCAAGAAGATATTTTCTTTAATAATTCGTAATGTCTTTTTACTTAAATGAATGGTATCTGGTATTTTAGCAAGATCATCCCCCATTAAGGCGACATCTGCTGTTTCGATTGCCACATCCGTTCCTGCACCACCCATTGCAATTCCAACAGTTGCTTCTGCTAACGCTGGTGCATCATTGACACCATCTCCTACCATCACCACGTTGCCATATTTATTCTTTAATTCTTTAATAGTAGTTAATTTCTCTTCTGGAAAAAGGTCTGCTTTTACTTCCGATAAATCTAATTCTTTTGCAATGTTATTCGCTACACTATGATGATCACCTGTTAACATAATCGCATGTTTGATTCCTTGCTGATATAATCTGTTGATTTGATCCACTACATTTTTTCTCGGTTGATCAGCCACCGCTATAAATCCGATGATTTCATCGGTTGTTCCAACATATAAGATCGTTTTCGTTTCCAAACCTGAGACATCAGGTAAACGAAATCCCGCAAATAACTTCTGATTACCAATTTTGTACCTTATTCCATTGATCGATGCTTCTACTCCTTTGCCAGTATAGGATTGAAATTGTTCCGCTTCAGGTAATGTAATCGATTGTGTTCGCTTGATAATAGCTCTAGCAATCGGATGTTCGGAATAGGACTCTAAAGCCCCAGCAATTGTCAACAATTCTTCTTCTGTTCCTTCTAATACAGTAACATCAGTCACAATAGGCTTTCCTAGAGTTAATGTTCCCGTTTTGTCAAAAGCTATCGCATCCACTTGCGCCAATTCTTCTAAATAGGCGCCACCTTTAATCAATACGCCATTCCTGGCAGCATTACCAATAGCAGTAACAATAGCAACTGGTGTGGAAATGACTAAAGCACACGGACAACCTACCACTAACACGGCCAGACCATTGTAAATCCACGACTCCCAGCTTAAGTTGAATAGAAGTGGTGGAATGACCATAACAAGTACCGCTAATATCATAATAAAAGGTGTATAATACTTAGCAAAACGATCGACAAATTGTTGTGAAGGTGCCTTTTCTGCTTGTGCTTCCTCTACTAAGTGAATAATTTTGGCAATCGTTGTATCTTCACTGGATTTCGTTACTCTGACAACCATTGCTCCTTCTTCATTGATCGATCCAGCAAAAACATTACTTCCTACTGTTTTTTCTACGGCTACAGACTCACCCGTTATCGCTGCTTGATTGACCGAAGACAATCCTTCGATTACTTCGCCATCCATCGCTACTTTTTCACCAGGTTTAACGACCATTGTATCGCCAATAACGACATCTTCTACATCTACTTCCATCCATTCATTTCCACGTTTAATAGTTGCACGATTAGGAGCGAGCTCCAACAACGATTGAATTGAATTTCTTGCTTTATCCATTGAATAGCTTTCCAGTGCTTCACTCAAAGCAAATAAGAAAACAACTACCGCCGCTTCTGCCCATTCTCCGATGATGGCAGCACCAATTACTGCTATCGTCATTAATGTTTTCATATCAAACTGTAATCTTAGTAAATTCTGCATTCCACTCTTAATTAAATCATATCCCCCGATAGCAATAGCGAGTATGAACGTCACAATCGTCAGCCAAAACGATTCTCCAAGCTGGAAAAAGAAAACATAACCAAGCAACACAAACATTAATGATAATGCTGTTAATTGGTTTTCTCCTTTTTGATAAAAGGGAATTTGAGGCTTCTGTTCTTTCTCAGGATAAACCTTGATATGGTCAAAAGCACCTGCTTGTTCCAATTCTTCGATGGTTGTATGTCCATGGACCGTTAATTTAGCTGCTGAAAAATTCAATTCCACATCATCAATATCTTCTAACTTGCGGACGTTTTTTTCAAAAGTTGCAGCGCAATTGGTACAAGATAGGCCTTGCAATCGATATACTTGTTTTTCAGACAATTTTAACACCTTCTTCAGCATGTGTTTTTGCTATTGTTACCAATTGACGAACATGACTGTCTTTCAATGAATAAAAAACTAGTTTCCCTTCCTTACGATACTTGGCTAATCCCATATTCCTCAACATTCTTAAATGATGAGAAGCTGTTGCTGTTGACGATCCAATAATGTTCGCCACGTCACAAACACATAGTTCCTTTTCAAGGGTCAATGCATACGTTATTTTGAGTCTGGTAGCATCTGATAATGCTTTAAATAATAGCTCTACTCCTGATATTTCCTCGATTTTGGGTTGTACGCGATCTATAACAGCCTGATCATAACAATACGTTTCACAGGCATCTTGCTTGTGCTTAGTCAATGGATCCACCTCATTCAAATAATAATTTGATTGTTTGAATATAGTATATCGGAATTTAGACAAATATGAAACCACTATCAGCAAGAAAATTCTAAAAAGGGCTTGCAAATTTCAACACTTCGTTATATAGTTAATTACATGAGTAACTAACCAATTAGGTGGTGAACTAAAATTGACAGAACGACTCAAAGAAGACCAACCAATCTTCCAACAAATAGCCGAAATGATAGAAACGAATATTGTGGAAGGAGAATTACAAGCAAGTGATAAAATACCCTCCACCAATGAATTTGCCAAACATTATCAAATAAACCCAGCAACTGCTGCAAAAGGAATTAACTTGCTCGTTAATCAGGAAATTATATATAAGAAACGAGGGGTCGGTATGTTTGTTTCAGAAAAAGCGCGTGACATCGTCATTAAAAAAAGAAAAGCACAATTTTATGATCAATATGTGCAACCAATGCTAAAAGAAGCTACAAGAATTGAGTTAAGTGAAGAACAATTAACAAAATGGATTAAGGAGGTTTATAATCGTGGAAATTAAAACAAACCATCTAACGAAAAAATATCGAAAAGAAGTGGCACTTGATGATTTATCTTTTCAATTATCAGGAGATAAAATTATTGGGTTATTAGGTAAAAATGGTGCCGGAAAGACTACATTAATGCGGTTATTGGCAGGACATTTTTCACAATCGAATGGAGATCTGTTGATAAATCAAGAATCGCCATTTAATAACTATTCCTTATCAAAAAATATTTGCCTGATCATGGAAAGCAATAACTTTCATGATAAGTTTACCGTAAAAGACATTTTAAAAGTCTCTGCAAAATTTTACCCATATTGGGACCAAGAATATGCAGAAGAATTACGCGAGATTTTTCGTCTCAAACCAAAGAAAAAAGTAAAAACCTTATCTAAAGGGATGTATTCAGCTTTAGGTATTATTGTAGGTTTGGCTAGTAATTCTCCTATTACCATTTTTGATGAGCCTTATATTGGTTTAGATGCAGCGTTTCGTTCCACATTCTATGATTTATTATTGGAATCCTATGAACGAAATCCTCGTTTGATTATACTTTCTACACATTTAATCGATGAAGTAAGTAAATTATTTGAAGAAGTAGTAATCTTACAGGAAGGTAAACTATTACTACATGAATCAGTGGACGACTTAGCCAATAAACATATCTTGCTATCGGGTAACAAGGAAGAAGTAGATCAATTTTCATCCAATAAAAATGTAATCCATGAAACTTCAATGCTTGGACAAAAAACCGTCGTCTTATATGATGAATCAATTACAGATGCAGAAGGTTTGAAGGTTAGTCGGGCAAGTTTACAAGAATTATTTGTCTATTTAACAAAAGAAGAGGTGAATCGACATGCTCGAGCAAATTAAATTAAATTTATATTTCTTTTGGAAAACGTCATGGATGACACTGTTAATTTTTTGGTTGATTTATGCTAGTTTTATCCTATTTATGTTGATAATTACGATTTCATTTGATGGTGGAATTGAAATGATAGGAGTTAATACTTTCCCAAGTATGATTTTCTTTATTATTTTTGGCATTTATTTCTTTAGGGAAACCTTTTCTAATGTGATTAAATTTGGGATTACCCGGATGAGTTACTATGTATCATTAATGATTTATATCGTACTTTTCAGTATACTCATGACCACAATTAGTCAACTGTTTATCCAATTGATCGACTTACTTATTGAAATTTTCAACATTTCCAATTTTACCTTCACTGGAATTGATCTCAACATGATCGAGAACGTATCACAATGGGAGTTCATATTATACGAAGTGTTAATCTATATATTACTATTTCTATTTAGTCTGTTATTAGCTAGTATTTTCTACCGCTTTGGCTTAAAAATAGGTTTCTTAACGTTATTAGTATTCCCTTTGTCATTCGTCTTCAGGGATGTAGCTGAGATAATTTTTGACGCTCTAGGATACTTACTTATTGGCAGTGAAAAATATCAAGCATTTTACTTTTTGATACCGTACCTAGTTCTTGCTTTAATATTGCTACTACTGACGAAGAGATTAAGTGTGGTCGATCAGGTAACATATAAATAATTTACAAATAACAGTAGGTGGAGAATTCTCCATCTACTGTACTATACATTGCCTTTTTGATTTATATTAGAAAGGTGATCTGTTTGATTATAACGATTAATTTTCCAAGACTCTTCCAACCATTCAATATGCGTAATACAACCATTTACTAATGTTGTTTTACCTGATCCAATCTCCCCTTCAGAGTAAAGAGATAAAATCATATTGATCACAGCACCATGAGCAACGAGTAATACCTTTTTGCCCGTATACTGTTGGTGAATTCTATTTAAGCCAGCTACTAATCTTGTAGAAAGTTCTTCTTTGCCTTCCTGATTAGGATAGCTTCCATCGGGGAAGTAACGTAACCGCTCTTCTACAGTCATTCCTTCAGCATCTCCAAAGCCTCGTTCACGGAATTCGTCCATTTCGATCATCGAAAGATTCAAGTACTGATCAATAATGGTAGCCGTCTGTTTCGCTCTTTGGAGTGGACTACTAATCAGAAGATCCCAATCTGTATCTTGTAAAAATTGACCACATTCGTCCGCTTGTAACTTTCCATTTTCATTGAGCGGGATATCTGTTTGACCTTGGATTCTACCTTCTGCGTTCCAATCTGTTTCACCATGTCTAACTAAACAAACCGTTGTCATATTGAGCCCTCCTTATTCGTGAATTTCCTCAAAAAACTGTTCTAGATATTGAAGCATAAATTGATGACGTTCCTTTGCTAATTTACGTCCGGTGTCTGTATTCATCAAATCTTTTAATTTTAATAGTTTTTCATAAAAATGATGGATAGCACTCGATTTTTCATTTCGATACTGCTCTTTGCTCATCTCTTCCCTTACTTCAATATCCGGATCATAGATAGGTTGACCTTTTTGACCAGAAAAAAGAAAACATCTGGCAATACCAACAGCACCGATTGCATCTAGGCGATCTGCATCCTGAACAACTTTTCCCTCAATTGTTCTTAAAGGTATACCATTACCACCTTTAAATGACATGTGTTTAATAATCGATATGATATGTTGTATATCTTCTTCCATTACTTTTTGAGATTCCAGCCAGTTTTGAATCGTTGCTAATCCTTGTTCTTCACTTTCTACTACTTTATCATCAGCTAAATCGTGTAACAATGCAGCAATGGTTACAATAAATAGATTTGCGTTTTCTTCTTTTGCTAGTTTCCTGGCAGTCTTGGTCACCCTTTCGATATGGTACCAATCATGACCTGACTTTTCGTTTAGTAATTGCTCACGCACCATCTCTTCGGTATGTAATATTATATTCTCTTGCTCCATTCGATCACCACTTCAACAAATTTTTATTTAATTAAAAAACCACAACGGTTATGCTGTGGTTAGTCTAGGCCTGGAAAGCCTTGTTGCTTCATGACATCGTAGACAACAATTGCTGCTGTATTAGACAAGTTCAATGATCGAACCTTATCGGTCATTTGCAGACGAAGACAACGATCTTCTTTTCCTGTTAATAAATCCTTCGGTATACCATTTGTTTCACGACCAAATACGAAAAATAAATCTTTATCACTATCACTAAAATCAAAATCAGAATAGTATTTAGTACCAAAATTCTCAATATAATAAAACTCACCTTGAGGAAACTTTTGATACATTTCATCTAAAGAATCATAATATTCGATCGAAACATCATGCCAATAATCTAAGCCCGCTCTCCTCAACATTTTATCATCGGTTGAAAAGCCAAGCGGACGAATTAAATGTAAATGCACATTTGTAGCAAGACAAGTTCTTGCAATATTTCCTGTATTCGCCGGAATTTCTGGTTGATATAATACGACATGTACTGCCAATTTCGTTCACCTCAACTATTGCTTACTAACCTAAACATTATACCATATTACAATATTTTTGCACCTGCTTAATCGCCAATTCTAAAAAATCGATACTTGCAATTGGGAGTCCATGCTGCTGAATCCTCATATGTCCAATATCGATGTCTACTATTATTAGTATGTGCGTTAACCAATGGCATATTGGCATCATCTTTGGTTACCACAATCGTTGTATGGTCCCATTTGTCATCACCTTCAAAATCATAACAAATCACATCACCAGGGAGAAGTTGAGTTGGTTCACTTAATTCCTCTCCTTTTAATCCAGAATTAGATCCACTTAAATACCAACGAAAAGCATTAGCAACAGACCAACTGTAACTCCAGTTCGAATTATTGTACCACCATCCCTTCGCTCGATTTGGTGCACCGTGCATCGGCGCGCCACCGGCTCTTAAACATTGTGAAATATAATTGGTACAATCATTATCATCAAAATATTTATAAGCAGGGTTTGCATCATTCCACCATCTTTCGGCATATTGAACTGCAGCTCTGCGATCATACACAAATCGATTTGAATATTCGCCTATAGTCATTTGGTCGAAATCGGGTGTTTCTAACTGCTCTCTTTCCATTAATATATCTTCATTTATCTCTCCGTTAATAATGATGGCTTTTCTATTTTCAGATTCTTCTTCATGATAAAAACTGTGCAGATCTTCAATAAAATAAGTGCGGATCAGACTGTAATAAATCTCTACGCCATTATTCGTCTGTAGAGTTTTTTTCTTTTTCCCAGTTACATGAATCCGTTTAATTGTTTTATCATATTTATGATGCAGGTTTCTTTTTGTTTGAAAAATGTCATCTGCATCATTTGATTTAGCCTTCCAATATAATTCAACTAATTTCCATGTTGACACCTTATCCCCTCCTTTCTTCATGTATATTCGTTAAGTTATTGAAAATCACACGAATTGTGATAACTGTTGCATCGACTAAAATGATTGGCGATAGTTAAATATGTCAAATCGGTTACTTTTTTTACAAAACATTACCTTTATATTAAAATAGCTATTTTTATGATTATTAGGTTTTATCCGGGGTATCAGTAGAGTGAACAAACAACAAGGAGGAATTAACATGATGAAAAAATTCTTATCAATGATAGGTATATCTGCATTAACAGTGGGATTATTGGCAGCTTGTGGTGAAGAGGAGTCACCAGAACCAGTAGAGGAAACACCAACAGAAGAACCAGCACCTGCTGAAGAAGAAGCTCCGATGGAAGAAGAAGCACCAGCTGAGGAAGAAGCACCAACGGAAGAGGAAGCTCCAGCTGACGAAGAGGCTCCTACGGAAGAAGAAGATTCGGATATGGAAGAAGACAGTGAAGAAGATATGGACATGGAAATGGAAGGCGACGTTGAAATGGAAGAGTAAAAATAGTTTATAAAGAGACTAGGACCAAAGCAGTCTCTTTTAGAAAAATCCAGACGATTCAAATCGTTTGGATTTTTTTCGTATTAATCGATCATTAATATATTGTAAAGTTTGTTAAAAATTGTATATAGACGTATCTTTTCTTCTCTATTTATCGTATATATGGGTAGTACAGAAAAAAAGGAGGGATAACAATGATCAAAAAGAAATGGTTTTCTATTTTTGCAGTAGCTGTTCTTTCCATCAGTCTTCTTACAGCTTGTGCAGAAGATGAAGGCGAAGAAGATCAAACAGAAGACACGACAACAGAAGAGACAAACGAAGAATCAGAAGAATAGAAAAACTTGGACTACATACCAAGTTTTGCTACCTAAGAGAATTTCAAATTAAATGAATTAAAATGGAATCCGAATGATTGCAGTCCCATTTGAATGTGCAATCATTCGGATTTTTTAATTACATTCCAAAAATGAATGTGTGCATTATTTCAAAAAAATTTTTTATTTAGATGTTATGGACAATTTCGTCAACAACGTGCTCGATCGGTGCAGTGGCGTCAACTACAATGCCTCTTTTCGGAATGTCTTCTTTCGTTTGTTGCAATCGCGTAATAAGTTCTCGTTCCACCTTTTTGCTACCAAACTCATTTTCAGGTCGCTCTTTAAGCCGCCGGTTCAATGTGTCAATATCGACTTCGAGGACAAAGATAGCGTCAAACAGATCAATAAATTTCAAAAAGTTTCTAGATCCGCCGCAAAAAAATGTGACAGCATCATCCTGGTTGGCAACCAAATTCTTTACTTTATCTACATGCCAAATGTGGTTCTCGTGTGTGGCGCTATCCATAGGTATACCAGTCTCCGGATCACCTTGATATGCCAATTCACGGTCACCATGAATAGCTTGGTAACCGCGTTTCTGTAATTCTTCACAGACCGCAGTTTTTCCAGTGCCGGAAACGCCTTCAATTAGATAATTTCTAATACCCATTGACTGCCCCTCCATTCCAATCGTTTTATTTTTCCCTTTCTAATTCCAATAAAAATTCTTTCTTATCAAGACCACCGCCATAACCAACTAACTTTCCATTCTTACCAATTACTCGGTGACATGGTACAATGATCGAAATTGGATTCTGGTTATTAGCTCCTCCTACAGCTCTGACTGCTTTAGGTGAACCAACAATTTGAGCAATATCTTGGTATGAACAAGTAGTGCCATATGGTACTTGAGAAGCCAGCGCTTCCCATACTTTTTGTTGAAAAGGTGTACCATAAAATTTATAGGGAATCGTAAACGTTTTTCGTTTTTGTTGAAAATAATCATCAAGCTCTTCAATGATATCGTGAAACGGTTCGTTATCCTTCTTTAATTCGATCGGAAGCTTATTTTTACTTAACCATTCCGTAATTTTTTTATGTTTGTCTTGAAAACTCCCAAATTCCGTACGAATGAGATAGTTATCTTGATTAACTAGCGTCAGCAAGCCTATCGGGGACTCATATTCGATATAATACATGGTAACCTCCTAATCAATCTGACTTTCCATTTCCAACCCTTTGGTCATTTCATTCAACACGTCTTCATTTGTTTCCCGGATTTTTGCATCTTTTATAGCTTGAAACCCACGTTTTTCACCGATTTTACCGATCGCCCATGCTGCTGTTCCGCGAATTACCGGTCTGGGATCTTGTTGCATGAGCTCTATTAGCACATCTAGAGCAGCTACTTCCTTGTAGTGACCAAGCGCTATTATCGCATTTCGTTGCAGAGGTTTTTTACCACGCCATGAACCTGCCATTTTCCCGAATTTCGTTTTGAACTCTCTGTTGGAAATCGTTAAAAGGTCTACCAATCTGGGTTTAACTAAATCAGGATCTGGCTCAAACTGTTCATGATGATGAAAATCAACACCTTTATTATAAGGACAGACGACCTGGCATGTTTCATATCCATAGATAAAATTGCCAAGTTTATCTCTATGTTCATCAGGTAGAAATCCTTTTGTTTGAGTTAGAAAAGCTAGGCATTGTTGGGCGTTCAATCTTCCCGGTTCCACTAGTGCACCTGTTGGACAGGCGTCCAGGCACTTTGTACAAGTCCCACATCCCTCTTCTATTGGTTGATCCGCTGTAAACGGGATATTGGTAATCATTTCACCTAAGTAGATATAGGAACCATATTCTGGTGAAATGATCAGCGTATTTTTCCCACTGAAACCAATCCCTGCCCGTTCTGCCACTGCACGATCTGATAATTCACCTGTATCGACCATCGAGCTATATTGAAAATCGCCTACTTTTTCTTGCAAAAAGTCAGCAAGTTGATCAAGCTTTTCCTGTAAGACAAGGTGATAGTCAGTCCCCCATGAAGCACGACAAAACATGCCACGTCGATCACCTTTAACACTTTTTGGGTCATCTTTTATTTTTGTTGGATAAGCAAGTGCAATGGCTATGATCGATTCTGCTTGTGGCAACAAAAGCTTGGGTTCGGTACGTTCTTCATTACTACCTTTTTCAAATCCTGATGCATAACCTAAAGCTTGTTGTTCTTCCAATCTCGATTTTAAGTTTGAAAATGAATCGACACTGGCAAAACCGATCTTATCAATTCCAATTTCTTTGCTGAATTGGATAAGTTCTTCTTTTAATTGTGTATATGCCATTACACTCACCTCCTTTTATTTTTACTTTATTTTAGCTGTTCGTATCCGATTTAAGCATGCTGCGATCTCAAAACGTCTTGGACGAGCAAGGTCTCCTGGATGTTGCTTCGGAAATGGCGCAAAAGCTTGCAAGCCCTCCTGATCGATAACCGCTTCGATATCATCTAATAATTCGGTTAGTGGTTTCGCTTGTTTTAATACACCTTTATCGTCCAAATAACGAAGAAGCTCAGCAATCGCTCTTGTCTGCGAACTATCTACTAATTGTTCAACATCTTGTAATTGGATCGAATGATTCCCCATTAGAATTAAATCAAGACCTTTTGCTTGGACTTTTTTCTTTTTACCTTTTTGTAATTGTAAACTATTTGCTAAGAAGGTGCGCTGATTCATTGTGGTTGTTAATTCACCATGATAATCGCTGCGGGTCTCTGGTTGATCTTTTACAATTTGTTGTGCTTTTTCCGTAACATTATATGGTTTATATTGATCCATCATAATCACTTCGTTTGCGACATCAAAGTAATCACCCGAACCTCCCATGACTAAAATAGTGGAAACATTTAATTGATCTCGTAATTGCTTTATTTTATCGATGAAAGGTGTTATCGGCTCTTTTTCTGGAGCGACAAGTGCTTGCATTCTCGCATCACGGATCATAAAGTTTGTCGCACTAGTATCTTCATCTATTAACAATGTGCAAGCGGAAGCCTCGATTGCTTCTACTACATTTGTTGCTTGTGATGTACTTCCACTTGCATTCTCTGTTGAAAACTTTTTGGTATCCTGTCCATGAGGTAAGTCATTAATAAAAGCTGAAATATTTACAGAGGTTACCTGTCTTCCATCCTCTGCTCTAATTTTAACAGCATTAGGATCTGTTAACACATATTCTCGTCCATCACCTTGTATATGGTGATAAACGCCTCTTTCTAATGCTTGTAATAATGTACTTTTCCCATGATAACCACCACCGACAATTAAGCTGATCCCTTTTGTAATGGCCATTCCTGTTAGTGGTTGATTTCGATGAGGAATATCAATGGTTACACCATTTTCTTTCGGGCTTTCAAATGGTACTGCATTTTGTAATGGGCGGTTGCTTACACCACTTTTTCGGGGTAAGATCGCTCCATCCGCTACAAAAGCAATCCAATCTTGTTTTTTCATTTCTTCTCTAATTGCGATATGTTGATCTGCAAGTTGTACACTTTTTTCTAATTCTTCATCTGACACTGAAAAAATCGAATTTTTCAGGATAGATGGGATCATGGCAAAGAATAATTTCTCCGCTTCTTTCCCATTTATTCTTCTACCATTTGCAGGTAATCCTATTGATAAACAGATAACGGTCGCTTTATTATTTAATTGAACTGCTGTTCGTTCTAGTATTTCCTGTCCTGGTTTATCGATGTGAAGCAACCCACTTTTTCCAGAACCTTTTGCAAAAGATGATTCTTTTTCTATAGCATTTGCAACCGTACGTGCGAGGTGGTCTGCTGTATATATATTTCGTTCTTTTGATTGTTTCCATTCTTCTTTAATCGGACGATTTGAATTGGGAATGATTACTCTTATTTTAGAAGGTGATGCAAAAGGGTCGCCTTGAACGTAGTCAATAGATAGTTGATATTGCTCGAAGGCATAGCTTCCTTGGATCGATTTATAGGCTTTATATCCTTTTCCATCTATGTTTTTTAAGAGTTGTTGTAACTTCTTCACTATATCAAAACTCCTTTTTTAGATTCCTTATCAATAAAAAAACGTAATGCTTCATTTTAAAAACGAAACACTACGTTCACACCTATGTATGGAGCGGGTGAAGGGAATCGAACCCTCGACATCAGCTTGGAAGGCTGAGGTTTTACCACTAAACTACACCCGCATTATAATATGAGATTTAACATCTCGCATTCCTCAACGCAATACATGTTCCTGCATCTAATAGTTATTTCAAAGAAGCATCATGCTTCGGAACAACTCGAGGTTTACTCGGTGGATGTATCGCTCGTGGCTGAGGTTTTACCACTAAACTACACCCGCATCTAAATAATGAATTTGTTACATGGGTTTCATATATAATTTACATTCCCTTTACGAAACCACGTGTTTTATTATAACAATCTACCAAAATTAATGCAACAAATATTTTAAAAAAGTTTAATAAGAAAACAAATGGGTATCTTATACATAACAAAATTAAAAAAGGAGTGTTTCAACATGATTTGGACAATTATCGGTATTTTGTTATTAGCTTGGTTACTTGGCTTTTTATTTGAAATCGCAGGTGGATTAGTACACATTTTACTAGTTATTGCACTTATCGTATTCATAGTTAAAATGATACGTAGTTAAAACAAAAACGGGGATTACCCCCGTTTTTCATATGAATAATAACAAACTCAAAGCCATTACAGCCATTCCAGCGATTAGTCCATAAATTGACGTATGGGCTTCATCATATTTCTTGGCAGCTGGTAATAATTCATCTAAAGAAATAAATACCATAATACCTGCAACACCAGCAAATATCATCCCAAACATAACCTCGGAGAGAAAGGGCATGAGAAATAGAAAGGCAGCTAATGCTCCGATTGGTTCTGATAAACCTGATAAGAAAGATAATTTAAATGCTTTTTTCTTATCCCCTGTTGCGAAATAGATAGGTACTGATACGGCGATACCTTCCGGGATATTATGGATAGCTATGGCAACTGCTATTGCAATACCTAATGAAGGATCTTGTAACGCTGCTGTGAATGTTGCAATACCTTCCGGGAAATTATGAATAGCGATCGCTAACGCCGTAAATGTTCCCATTTTCAATAATGCGCCATCTCCATTTGGATTTTTATTCATGTCCTCCACTTTTTTTAATTCATGTGGATTACCTTGTTTAGGGATAAATTTATCAATCAATGCAATTAGAATCATTCCCGCAAAAAATCCAATCACAGTGAGCCAATTACCTTGCGTTTCTCCTAACTCTCCAACCAAAGAATCCTTTGCTTTCACAAATATTTCTACCATTGACACGTAAATCATTACACCTGCAGAAAATCCCAATGCCCATGATAAGAACTTCGTATTTGTACTCGATGTAAAAAATGCTAATACACTACCAACACCTGTAGCCAGACCTGCCAATAAAGTTAAACTGAACGCTAAAGCTACACCTTCTAATTCCATCATTAGCTGTACACCTCTCGTAATCTATTTAAAGTTAAAGATACCTTTATATATATATGACAGAAACCCGAAAAAGTTTCTCTTAGGAAACATATTACACCTAACGCAAAAAATCGTCAATACTTTTAAAAAATCGTCCATCGGAGATTTTCGCTAATGCGAGAAAATGCGCAGTAACTTTATTTTATATTTGAAATGAACTTTTATGATGATAGTATCTCTCGTCGGGATTTTAATCGAAACTAACGGTTGAACTACCGAGGACAACTTTCCATAACTAAACGGTCCAAAGAATTTTTCATTTAACACAACCAAAAAAAAAAGCCCCTGTTTTAAGGGACTTTTAAGTATCTGTGCGATAAGAATACCAATCTGCTATTTTATCAACTTCTTCTACAGGTAATTCTTTAACAACAAAATGACGACCCATAAATTTGTTTAATATAGCCGTATCTATGGTTGCTAAATTCTGCTTGCGGTGTAGAATATGCTGTTTCTTTTTAAATGATTGCAATCGTTTATGTTGCACCAATGCCGTGTCTTTACTAAGGGTTCGACTTTGCACCAACAATTGCTTTCCATTCAGAAGAAAACCAGTCGTCTTATATTGAAAATAACCATACCCCCATGCTAAAAGCGTTACAATAAGTGGTATCCAGGAAAATTCAAAAAACATGATGGCAATCACAATAGTGGCAATCAAAGGTAATACTGCCGACCTAAATAAATAATACGGCAAAGCTTTTTTAGGTAGTTTTGTCATACCTTCTATTTCGTATTGATATTCGGGTAATAATTCCTGTAAAAAGGATTGTACTTGACTCTTTCTTAATAACGGAAAGATTAACGTATGCATTTCTTGATTTTGACTTATTTCCCCACTAGCAATCTCAACATACATCGTCGCTAATCCTAACGGCTGTCTGATAAGTGTTTCTTTAATACCGACCGCTTGAATTCTCTTAAGCGGAATTGTCGACTGTTTCTTTTCTAACAATCCCCTCGTAATAAATAATTCCTTTTCATATCTAGTTATCGTAAAATTCCAATATTGAATAATCGTCGCCAAAACACCCAAGACCCATAACAATAATAATACGATAATTGCAAATACGATTAATATCTGAGCAGCTTGTGAAAACAGCCATTCTGTAACCTGATTATAAAATCGATCAGGGATTACACTTTCAAATTGAGAAAAAACAAGACCAAATAAACCTAAAATGATCCCAAAACTTCCGGAGGTAGATCCTGCTACCAATAGTGCTTTTGGTGTGATTTTTCTCTGAGCTTCTGCTACTGGAACAACATCTTCTGTAGGCTCTCCTTCTTCTTCATCTTCTTCCATTACTTGTTTCTTATATTTAAGTTGGTCGTGAAGCTTTTTTCCCTCGGCCATCTTAACCGCTGAAAGAGCTGCATCAATACGGTGATCACTTCCAGCTGTCTCAATCTGTACTTTCGTTAAACCCATAATCCGATGAATAATATTTTGTGATAAATCGATGGATTGGATTCGGTGTTTTGAAATTGTCCTTTTTTTGCGTATAAGGATACCTTGGTGGATTCGAATTTGATCCTCTTCCAATAGATACGTATACCGATACCAAGATAAGACACTGAAGATGATGATAAGCGCTGCTAATACAGATGCACCAATTATTACATAAAACCATGCATCATTTCCTACTGCTAAAATTACTAAAGGTAAGGCGCCAAAGATAGATTGTCTTATAGCTTGGACTATATTAAATATCATCGCTGCTGGGTGTAGTCGTTTTGGTTCAGACATCATCTTGTTCCACCCTCGCTAACTCTGATATTTGGTCACGTAAATCGGCCGCTTCTTCTTCTAATAATGCAGGTATTTCATGCGTTGTGGCCGCTGTCGATATCTCCAATGTAGATAAACCGTATTTTTTCAAGATAGGCCCTTGTTGGGTATCAACATGTTGAACACGTATCATTGGAACAACGGTTCTTGTAACAATTAAGATACCGTGTTGTATGTATACTTCTTGGTCATAAATCTGATAGCGCCATCTTCTCCATCGCAACTTTGGAATCAAAAACGCAGTAATTCCCCATTCTACTATAGTAATAGCTGCAAGGATAATTCCAATCCAGTATGGAAAAGGTTCAAAATAATAATTGACTACAAAAGCGGCAATTGTTAATAACAACGGAATAATTGCAATAAGGTGTGCTGTTAATTGCCAAGCTTTCACCGCATCTGTAGCGATTCTTTCATTTGGTTGTTCTCTCATTAGTTTCACCCTTTCTATGCTTATTATTGTATACGATTAATCTCTTTCTTTGGTTTCATTAATTGTTTAAAATCTATTACTTTATCACAAAGATTGTTTAATAAAATCTTATCATGACTAATAATTAATAATCCGATATGATTAGTTTGAACGTGTTCTAGTAGCATTTTAAAAATTTCTGCTTGTGATATTGGATCTAACATCGTAGTCATTTCATCCGCTATGATAAATTCTGGTCGTGCTAACAAACACCTCGCAATACATACTCGTTGTAACTCCCCTCCAGAAAGTTGTTCAGGGTAACGATGTAACCATTCCTCTGAAATTTTTAACTTTTTTATTATGGATGGATCGAGCGTACCTGCTTCTGCTAATATCTTATCGATTCGCCATTTCGGATTGACCGCCTGCTCAGGATTTTGCCAAATTAATTGGACAGGATGGGGCTTGTCTTTTTTTTGTTGCACATTTATATCACCATGATCTGCACGTATGTATCCTGCCACAATTTTTGCTAGGGTAGTTTTTCCGAGTCCGCTTTTACCACTCAACCCTATTATTTCTTCACTATTGATTGACAATGAAATGTTTCGAAAAAGAGACAAATGGTTAGGTAATGTGTAAGATATATCTTTAATCTTTAACATTTAAAGGCCCCTTATAAATAGATTTTTAGGTAATGCCTGCCATAAAGCTTTTGTAAAAGGATGGGATAGCCTCTCAGCATTTCCTGCAAAATTTTCTTTAAGCGTGTTTTCGATTATTTTCCCGTCCTTTATTACTGCGATTCGATCAGCTAATTCGACAGCAGCATCATAATCATGTGTAATCAATAGTATCGACTTGCCGGATTCTTTCACTTCTTTTAACAACGACAACATGTCCGCTTTCGCATCTTCATCTAAACCTGGCGTTGGTTCATCGGCAATTACTACTTTCGCAGCACTACCAAGTGCAATCGCGACTAATATTCGTCGAGCCTGACCACCAGATAATTGGAAAGGATAACGTTGAGATATTTCTACTTCGAGACCCAATTTCTGCAATAAATCTACTACCTTATGTTCAGAATCAGAAACTTGTTTTCCGACTTTCATTAACGGATCTAAAGCTTCAACTGATTGTGGTATTAAGGAAATCATTCGTCCTCGATCATTTTTTGAAATTGGTCGACCTCGATAATAGAGCTTACCTGTTTGTCTAAGATTATCAGGTAAGAGCTGTAATATCGCTTGAGCAATCAGACTTTTTCCTGAACCACTAGCACCGACTAATGCTACGATCTCACCTTCATCTACAGACAAATCAACAGAATCTAATAGTTTATGGTTTGTTTTTTGATGAAAAATCGATAGTTGTTCAATCGTTAACATGCTCATCATATGCACGATCCCTTCCAAAATAATCTTTTAATGTATTAGCAAATCGCTGAAAGATGATGATCATCATTAATAACAAAAGGCCAGGGAAAAATGCCAACCACCACATACCTGCTGATAAATATTGCATCGATTCTGACAAAATAATACCAATCGCTGGCTCCTCGGCTGATAAGCCAAAGCCTAGAAAAGTGATGGCCGCTTCATGCAAAATCGCATGAGGAAAAATCAGAGTAAAACCTACCAACAATTGGGGCACAAGGTGTGGTAGAAAATGATGTCTCGCTCTCCACCAAAACGGTTTTCCTAACTGTTTTGATAGTTGAACATATGGCATTTCTTTTAATTGCAATAATTCCGCGCGTAACACTCTAGTAATCACTGGCCAGTGAGTTAGCATTAGACCAACCACTACACCTTTTAATCCTCCACCTAAAACGAATGTAATCAGAATAAGGGTGACAAGATGTGGCAAACTCAAAAACAAATCAATCAACCATGTCACGATTTTATCTAACATTTTATTAATAGAAGATACTAAGCTTAAAACGAGTCCCAAAAATGTAGATAACAAAGCTGTTAATAACCCAATCATCATACTTAATTGCAGTCCTTTTAGCGTCCTGTTCAACATATCACGACCAAGCCAATCGGTACCAAACAGATGATTGAAGCTAGGTGCCTGATTTTTTATTTGCAAATTTATCCCGATCGTATTTTTATCAATAAAAAATGAGGTTAGGTATAGACAAATAAACACAATTAACGGGATCATCCATTGTTTTTTCAAGTTTAACTTCCCCCTTTACGCAAACGAGGGTCTAACATGTAATAGAGTGTATCTGCTATCCAACTCCCAGCAAACACAAAGCAAGCGCTAATTAAAACGATCGCTAAAAATAACGGAACATCTCCGTTCAGACCGGCTTCCACAATTGCCTCACCTAATCCAGGATAACTAAAAACTTGCTCAGCTAGAATGGCACCTCCAAATAATTCCCCAAAAGAAGCAAAATGTACGGATATGGCCGGTAAGATCATATTGCGCAAACCATGCCTGAAAAATAATTTATATCCAGTATAACCGTTTGCTCTTGCTTGCAAAATGTATGGAGTATTTAGCACTTCTACTAATTTTTCTCGAGTATGTAAACAGACATTGGCAACCCCGATGATACTTAAAGTTGCTGCAGGTAAAATAGCATAGTAGACGAGATCTATAAAGGTGACCTCTGTTGCGGTAACTCCAATCGGCGCACTCAAACCTGTCGGAAATATACCTAACCAAACCGAAAAGACCATTAATAAAAGTAATCCTAACCAGAAACCTGGGGTCGACAAAAGCACGTAACAATACCCTTTTATAACATGATCTAGCCAGGACCCTTTTTTCATAGCTGCTATTGATCCTAAGACGATACCAAATAGACCAGAAGCCAACCAAGCAAGCGCAATTAAAATAATAGATGATAAAAAGCGATCCATAATCACGTCAATTACAGGTGCACGATGAATCAGCGAAGTACCGAAATCACCTGTCACAAGACTTGCTACCCATTGAAAATACTGATTGATTATCGGCTGGTCTAACCCCCAATACGCCTCAATCATTCCCCGCTGCTCTTGACTAACGAGTAGCATGTCTGCACCGATATATGCACGAACAGGATCGATAGGTGACAAACTGATAAGTAAAAAGGTTAGGAAGCTTACAGCTACTAGTAATGTTAGTAATCGTAATAGTTTCTTGATCATAAATAGTACCATCCGTTTCACCGTCTTCTTTCTATCTTAATCTACCTGTTGCCATTCCGTAATAAAATCGGTTATCGGCCAGCCGTGACCATGTGGTTGCACTTTCTGTTCGCCAATATCCACATCTTCATTCACAAAGTAAATATGGTTTAAATTGACCAACCAAACCCACGGAGCATCACCTATCACACTCATGCCTGTTTCCCCGTCCCACTGGGCTAATTGCCAGTAGTTATATGCCTCTTCTTCTGAACTAGCAGATAATGCTTGATCTAAATATTGATCGACCTTTTCATTTTGATAATAATTGGCATTATAATAATCGATCCCCTGTATATCAGAATGATACAATGAATATAATTCTGTCGGGTTATGACTGCCCCACCCCATCATTACAGGATGTGCATGCATTTGCTCCTCAATTTCATTCCAGCTAGCTCCTTCTGTTATTACCTCGATACCAAACTCAGTGATCATATCGGCAAAAACAAGTGAGAGTGATTGTCTCATTTGGTCATCTGTTGGGTAATATAACGTCAAGCTCGCTTTCTTACCATCTTTTTCAAAAAAATCATCCGTTCCTCGCTGCCAACCTGCTTCTAGCAAAATTTGCTCTGCTTTTTCAGTGTCACCATCGTCAATCATAACCTCCGGATTTTGCCATGGTAATCGGTCAACACTAGAATAAGCAATCGTTCCCTCTCCATCCAGGACACCATCAACAATCGCCTGGCGGTCCACGGCATAATTGAGAGCTCGCCGAATCGCAGGATCAGATGTGATATCATTTCCGATTGGTTGTCCTTCTTCATTTATGCCTGGTTGTGGGAAAGGTAACATTACACCACGGTTATCGACGCTTTGAAAGGAGAGACGTTCCATTCCTTCTATTTCTTGATTCGACATCGTGATCGGAACTGACAACACATCAACTTGTCCTGCTTTTGCAGCTGCAAGTGCTTGATCTTCTCCTACAAATAAAAAAGTAAGCTGCTTAAATTCTGGCTCTGTCCCATAATAATGCGAATTTATTTCCACCATTAATTGTTCACCTTTACGCCATTCTACCAATTGATAGGGGCCAGAGCCAATCGGATTTTGTGAATAGTCACTATCATAGGCATGTTCAGGGACAATTCCTAATGTTTGTAAGGTATGAACGAAGGTCGATTGTGGCTCTGAAAGATGGAAGATCAATTCAAAGTCATTTACTTTTTCGATTTTTGCAATATTTGCTACATCTACAATTGATTGTGTTTGTTGAGCAGTTTCAAATGTAAAAATGACATCGTCCGCTGTTAATAATTCACCATCTGAAAACTTAGCATCCTCACGAAGGAAAACAGTCCACGATTTGCCATTCTCAGATACTTGATAGTCTGTAGCCAAGTCATATGTAATTTCAAGGTCTTTATTGTAGGCTAATAACGTGCTTTGAAAAAGAGCTGAACCATATCTTCCCCATCCTGTTGTCGGATCAAAACCATTGTCTGGTTCACCACCAACAGCTAGCGTCAGTTGTGATAACGTGTCTTCTTCTGTTTCTGGCTCTAGTTTATCGTTACATCCAGTTAATATAAATATATATATAATAAGTAAAATAGTTATTTTCTTCAACTTGATTGTGCTCCTTTTTAAAGATTACCGAATCATATTATAACATAGTAGAGTTATCAGTGGTCAGATGAGACAATCAACCTATTGATATTTAAAAACCCGAACGAAAAAGCATTCTTTTTCGTTCGGGTTTAAACATTTCTCTTATTGTTTAGGAGGTACTATATCTGATTTTTCTTCCTTCACTTTCGCAATTTCTTCTTGGATCTCTTTCATCTTATGTTCATCTAATGGATAGAATTTCATTGCTAAAATCGAAATTAACCAGCCTGCAATTGGAATACCAAACGCTAACACTAGCGTCATCACAAATAAATCAGGCGTCAAGGTTTCGCCAATCTGCGGAAATTCATTTTGATAACCGATAATCGCAACCATAAAGCCAACTACGGCTGGTGCTAATGAAGATACTAATTTATCAACAAATGAGAACAGCGCTGACATCATACCTGGAACGTAACGCCCTGAACGATAGGTTTCATAGTCAGATGCATCGGCAATCATCGGAATAACAATCGATGGTGTTAATGTGGATACACCTCGACCAATACTGTACAGAATTAAGAATAATATCGTAACAAAGCCGATACTCTCAAAGTTAGCCACTTGTGGATCATCCACTACCATAAATAATCCGATAATGGCAATGAACGAAATTACCCCAACCCAAGAAAAACGTACTAGTGACTTCTTTAGTCCTGTTTTTCTTGCATAACCTACACCTAAGAATGTAATAAGCAAACTTGGAACTAAAATGATTAAATTAATCGTACCACTTAATGCAAAGTTACCTAACAAAATACCAAATAACATGACATTAACGGCTTGTTGTTGCATAGCTTGTGCAGCCAGTTTATCTGTAGACGCTGAAATAACAAGCATTTGCATTGCTCGGTTTTTCTTTAATACTGGCCAGTAATCACGGAAACGTGTTTGTACATTAATATCTGCGAGACCGTAAAATTCTTTGCGGTCTTTAGAACGAATTGCAATAATTGCTAATATCGTAAACGTTAATGACACAATGACTACTAACGTATTTAATTCAACAAATAATGGCATCGGAAAATCTTCACCATGTTTTCCAACTAAATAGGAAGAAACATAAATTTGACCTAGTGAAAATAATGACGCATTATAAATGGAATCAAATATCGTAAACAATGGACGTTGCTTCGGATCATTGGTTAATACTGTTTGTGCTGCTCTTGTTACTGATGTTTGCATCGTGTAACCTAAAATATAGATCGCATGTGTCACAATAAAACCAATCAGTTGCAGATTGTCTGGTAAATGATGAATACTATACATCGCTATAAAAGATGTTAGCAAGACAACGTTACCAATTAATTGGATCGGTCGGAACTTACCAAACTTTGTTTCTGTTTTATCAATAATAAAACCGATAATTGGATCTGTTATTGCATCAAATGCTCTCATTGACGCTAGAATTGTACTTACTACCACAACGGTTAATCCAGCGATACCTGTTGCATAATAGGTTACAAAAGTCATAGCAAAAAGGTACAAATTCGTTGCTGTATTATTTAAGGCAAATAAAGCAATCTGCCAATTCTTTGCTGTATGATATCTTGATTCCATTTCTTGTTTCGACATATTATCCCCTCAATTCTCTTTATTTATCCGCTTACATCTTAAATTAATGTTCGTTATTTTATTTGTTGGAAAAACAAACTAATTAAGTTGTTATTTTGCTTGGGTACCACCTAACAGCATAACCAAGCATATCATTATTGTTTGTAACCGAACTCTGGAATGTTTGTCCAACGATTTCTCAAATCAAAAGCAACTGCTTTCGGTTTGCGATCTCTTGTGAATATCCCTTTTTTATTCCCTTGTACGCGAATAACTCCTTGACTTGTTTCGAAATCGGCGAAGTTCAATACTTGTTCACCAATAAAGTTATCGAATTCGTCAAACACTTCATGGTTAGCTCGATAATACGCAACTTGATACTCTTCTGTGAACATAATCGAATCAATATCATGAAAGCCTGCAACCGTATCTGCCCCATACTCCGTAAACATAATCGGCTTTCCTGGGCATCGTTTATTCCAAGCCTCTAGTTCTTGACGCAGGTGAATTTTAGCTAACTCTAAATTACCACCATCTACATACCAACCGTAATAACGATTAAGCGCCAATACATCGATCAACTCCGCAATTTTATCTTTATCCGGTGTTGCCATCATTAATGTAACGATAGTAACGGGTCTAGATTGGGGATCGAGTTCCTTAGCTAATTCTACTAGCGGTTTGAAATATTCATAGGCTCCCTCTTCTTCAGAAGCAGGCTCATTTGCAACCGACCACATTACAACTGATGGATGATTTTTATCTCTTGCAATTAATTCACGAATTACATCTTGATGATGCTCAAATGTTTGAATTTCTTCAAACGTTTTTCATTTTTCAGCATTGGATAACAAAGTTGCCATGAAATTCAAATGCACCCCAACTGCTGGCGTCTCGTCAATTACCACAATACCTTCCCGGTCAGCCAAACGCATGATTTCTTCTGAATAAGGATAATGGGCAGTACGGAAAGAGTTAGCACCGATCCATTTAATTAAATTAAAATCCATGACATTACTCGCTTCATTAAAACCTCTACCATGAATTGGTGTATCTTCGTGTTTTCCAAATCCTTTAAAATAAAACGGTTTGTCATTAATTAAAAATTGACCATTTTTAACTTCCACTGTTCGGATTCCAACCGGTTGCTCATAAACGTCATTTGCTCCATTTAACTCAATACGCATCGTATACAAATAGGCATTTAGTGGTTCCCATAATTTAGCGTTTTCAATCGTAATCTTTCCTTTTTCGCCAGATGCACTAGCTACTTTTTGATCATCTTCATCAAAAATGGAGATTTGAACATCGTCCACAATTCCATTTACTTCTAATTGATAATCAATTACACCTTGATCACCGATAATATCCGTTACAACGGTAATATCCTCGACATACGTCTTAGGAGTCGTATAGATTTTAACTGGACGATGAAGACCTGCATAATTAAAAAAGTCAAAGTTTGGAGAATTTTGAACAACTTTTCCTAATCCCTCTACCTCTTCTTCTTTATAGATACCAACTGGTAATGTCGATTCATCCACAATATTATTAACTGCTACGGTAACACGATTTTTCCCTTTTGATACAAAATCGTTAAGTTCTGCTTCAAAAGGTGTAAAGCCACCTTTATGTTCAGTAATCAATTGACCATTAACATACACTTTGGCAAAATGTGTTGCCGAGCCAAACCGAAGTACAATTCGCTCATTTAACATATAATTCGGAACCGTAAAAGAACGCTCATACCATACCCAACCAACATGGTTTCGAAGTTCTTTTGTAACTGCAACATCATTATAAGAAGATGGAACAGCCATTGACATCGCATTTTCTAATGGCTGTTGATACCATTTTTCATCAAAGCCATTTCCTTCATCGATTTTAAAATTCCAAATACCGTTTAAATCCACTTGTCCTCTTGTTTCCGTTGTAATCGGGTACAACATCAGTAAACACCTCTCTTTAAGGTTTCATTAGTTTATCAACCAAACTAATTGCTATCTATATAGTAAATTCTATGTCGGTTCCTGACAATACTTTTGTTTGGTAAACAAATTAATTAAGTTATTTATTATCCTTAACCGAAACTTGATCACTTTTATATCTATAAGCTTTTGGAGACATACCCGTTGCTTTTTTAAACGTTTTAAGAAAATAACTTTTACTATCGAACCCCAATTCAAAAGAAATCTCTTCTACTGTTTTTGTACTATGGTTCAAAAATTCCATTGCTTTTTCCATTTTGATTCTTGTCACATATTCAATAAAGGTTTCCCCTGTTTCCTTTTTAAACAAGCGACTAAAATAGCTGGGATTAAGATGTAAATGAACCGAAATATCTTTTAACGTAATTTTTTGATCAAGATGCTGATGGACAAACCTTTTTGCTTTTATAATTTCTTCGTGTTGTGAGCGAGCATCATTTACTGGTACTTGCTGTATATATTGTTGAAAAATATACATTAGTAACGACTCTAATACTTGATAATTTTCTGATTCTTGTAACATACGACTTGTCATGGAATCAAATGGCTTATTTTCGAAATGTTGTAATGCGTTTAAACTGATTTTAATATCCAATACTAATTTTATGGCCCAATCAATAATCGCTTTTGGAGAATACTTATCAGCTACTATTTGCTCCAACCTTTCTTGAATCCAGATTGAAACAGATTGTTTATCTTTATTTAATATGGCTGTTTTTAGCTGGTCAACTTCTTTTGTATAGGAAGTAAAAATCGAATTATGTTGGTATTCTCGTCGTTGGAAATAGTGTAGTGACCCATGTTTATAATAAAAACGCTGTTCTTCATGTTTCATCAATTCATGCAAAACTTCTGTTAACTGCTCACGTTGATGATTTCCTGAATGAATAACAGATGTAATCGATAAACTTAAAAAGCTGGAAATTTTACTCTGTACTTCATTAAGAGCTGCTTCTATCATGCGGTGAATCGTAGTATGTCTGGCTTGCTTAGCTGGAAACAAAATGAAAAACTTATTGTTTAAATAAAAAACTTGTACACCTACAGCATATTTCATTAATACTTCTTCTAAGACATTATTAATACTAAATTGTAGTAATCTTTCATTTTCATAATGAGTATACGCTTGGTCGAAATTATCAATAAAACAGAGTGCGACTGCATAGCTTTCATGTGAAAAATCCATTTCAAGTAGTTCTTCTTGTTCTTGCCACCAAGACTCTTTGATCGTATTAGGTATGTGTAATATTGTCTCTAAAAATTTTGATTTTAGCGACATATTATTCTCTTTCATAAATTTTTTTATTTTTTCTTGATACGTGTCATTTTTTTTCGTTTGCTCTAACGTTTCTTTTAATCTCTCTAAAACAGCTATAATGTCTTCCTCTTCCATCGATTCTTTCAAAATATAATCAAAGGTGCCTATTTTTAATGCTTGTTGCGCAAAATGGAATTCGTCATGACAAGATAAAATAACTTGATAACTAGCACCACTTTGTTCCTTCACTTTTGTGATTAACTCAATTCCATTCATATGCGGCATCCCGATATCTGTTATGAGAACATCACAAGTATGATCATTAAAATAGTTTAATGCTTTCACACTATCCTGAAAGGTCGCTACCACTTCAAAACCTGACTCTTGCCAAGGAATCATTTTTTCAAGAAACTTGGTTACCAATTTATCATCGTCCACTAATACTACTCGGTACATCACAATCACTCCTTCTCAATCGGAAGATAAAAGGTATAACTTGCACCTACATTTTTTTCACTTTCCAATTCCATCGAGAATTGATTACCATAAATCATTTTCATTCGTTGATAGACATTCTTAATACCAATACCATTAAAAGATTGATGGTTTTTCGGCATGGAATCATATTCAGTTTCAAAGATTTTTGCTTTAATTTTCTTTAGTTCTTCTTCATCCATACCTATGCCATCATCTGTAATTTGTAATTTTAACACGTTATCATCTAGTATAACACCATAGATCACAATAGAACCATTTCTTTCATTATAACCATGTATGATAGCGTTTTCAATGACTGGTTGCAAGAAAAATCGAGGAACTTCGACTTTTTTTGTTTCATCTTCCAAAATATAGGTTAACTCCACCTCATGCTGGTGTCTAAAATTCATTAGCCTTGTATAATGATCAATAATATCTAACTCTTCTGCTAACGTAATAAAAGGATTATTGCGATTTATGGTCATGCGCAATAAAGATGATAGAGCATGGATTAAATCCGCACTATGCTTATCTCCATTTAATTTAATTTGTAAACGAATCGCATTTAACACATTAAACAAAAAATGTGGATTGATTTGTGCTTGAAGCATTTCCAATTCTGCTGTTCTTTTTTCTTGCTCACGCAAGCGAACTTCATCGATCATTTCTTCGATGGTATCTAACATCTCGTTAAATGAATAACCTAGGTTTGCGATATCATTATTACCAGATAATTTTGCCCTCCTGCTTAAGTCACCATTTTCGACTGATTTTGTGACAGCATTTAATTCGGTTAACGGTTTGGTTAGCTCTCGAACAAGTGCGATTAAACCAATTAAGAATAATAATAATAGAGCACCTTGAATAAGAATAGTCGTGTTGGTTACACGATTTATATTACCAATCGTTTCTTGATAAGGAATTAAACTGACCAGTCGCCAATTTGAATATGAAACTGGATAACTAACAAGAAAATAATCTTGTCCATTTCGATTCACAATTTGATAATTGGATTGATTCACATCATATGGTAATTGTTGATCTATGAAAGATTCATCCACACTTGAATAAACTTTTCCACTTTGGTCCGTTAAAAAATATTCAGAATTGTTTTCTTGTTGATACGTCTCTAATAAAGATCGGAATTGTTTTTCTTTAATCGAAACAATTAAGTATGTATCATATTGTGTTGCTTGCTGCAAGTTTTTACCAACACTTATAAGATACGGATCTGACTCATGTTCTGATGAAATATAGGTGGGGTGAGCTCCAATCCATAACGTATCGTAATAGTTAGAAGCTTTCAATTTATCAAACCATGGTCTATCGTAAAAGTCTAAAGGATAATATTCACTCAAAGGATAGTTAGTATAAAATAAATCATTGCTAAAAAGAATAGTGAAATAACTTGGTGCTAATACATCTGTAATACTAGATAAACGGTTCGACATTTCAATATAATTTAATGCAATTTCTTGGCTAGCTCTTGAACTACTAGGATCAATTGCTTGATGTTCCTTCATTATTTGATTAAACCCTGTATCGAATTGAATATAGTTGGATGCATACATCACATCATCTAAAATATTTTTGATATTTACTTCAATTAAACTAAGTGATTCGTTCGCTTGATTGGTAGCACGCTCCTCTAACACGTCTTTTGTAATATAATTAGAAACAAAATATGTACTAATCCAAGGCAGAAGTATACAAACGATTACCGCAATAATTAAGCGACTTCTTAAAGATAATTGATTAAGCTTTTTAACAGTATTTTTCATGCTGTACATCACCTCACTTTTAAGGTTGGTCACTAGTAACTCAACATAAATAGAGAGAAGGAGTTGTTCCTTCTCTCTATTCTAGCATATTATTATTGATTAGAGTCTACTACATTCTGCACTCGTTCTTTTAAATTATCCATCGTAGTATCAAGGTCTTGATCTCCTAATAGATATTTCTCTACTTCTGCTGCATACTCAGTGTGTACTTCAGTTATATATGGAGCCGGTGCATACGTTTTTTGCGCCTCAATCGTACTTATAGAATGTACAAATGATTCAATATCGATTGCTTCTGGATTTGGTGTGTTTGATGCTACGTTTTCTACTGCTGTATTCAAGTCAGCATTTTTCCATGATGGTACCCATACACCTTGATCCATAATTCCTTCTGTTGATAACCAACGAATGAAGTCATATGATGCTTGTTTGTGCTCTGATGATTTAGCAACACTTATTAAGTCACCGCCAACCTGAGTATACATATTATCTCCAGATTCATTCTGTGGGAATGGAGCCCAAGCAATTTCAAAATCAGGTGTAAACTGTCCCCACTCCGATAACATATAAGAACCGATTGGTATCATACTAATTGATTGTGTAAAGAATTGCTGACGATAGTCCATTTGCTGTGAAAGATTTTCTGATAATGGTACAGACGTTTCATCCACATTTTCTAAGTTATAACGTAGTTCTAGTGATTCTTTTATTAATGGATCATCCATATTGGAAGTACCATCTTCTTTTAATAGGTTATTATCTCCTTCTGGCTTTCCAAATAATTTAATAGCTGAGAATGCTTCATGCCAAGTATGAAAATATGACCCATAATGATCATCTGTTGTTAATTGTTGTGCATATTCACGATATTCATCCCAAGTCCATTCTGTTGGAATTTCTAATCCAGCCTCTTCTAAGTGATTCTTATTCATCATGACTAACCATGTTACCTGTTTCATCGGCAATCCATAATATTCACCATCAAAAGCAGGATAACCATTCAAATATTCTTCATTAATATCGATTCCTTCTTCATCTAAAAATGAATTCAGTGGCTCTACTAAACCTGCATCAATACGTTTTGCTAAATCATTTGGGTTACTGAACATTACAATATCCAAATCCTCACCAGCTGATGCCATTAAATCGAGCTGTTGAAAGTAGTCTTGTGAATTCATGTTTTCTACTAATGGCATTGACTCAATGGTAACACCTGGGTTTTCTGCTTCATACTTTTCGATTACAGACTCCCATTTCCCATTTTCTTCATTAATCCAGTGAACAAATTTTAAATTAATTTCTTCTTCACTACTTGACTCTCCGCCATTGTCATCATTTGCAGCATCGTCACCTGAAGCATTTTCTTCATCACCATCACTTCCACCCGAACACGCTGCTAATAGCAGAAAACCTACTAACATTAATACAGATAATAAAGACCAACGTTTTTTCATTTACTTTCTCCCCTTTTGATGAAATTTATTTATAGTAAACCAAAATTGGTTTCTACCGAATTAACCTTTGACACCGCCTAGTTGAATACCTTCAATTACTTGCTTTTGACCTATGATAAAAATAATCAGTAGTGGAACAATTGCCGATACTGAAGCAGCCATCATTAAAGAATAAATACTTCCGTGTTCATCGGCAAAGCTTTGCACCCCGAGTTGAATCGTATACAACCCTTCACTTCTCAAGAAAATAAGTGGATATTGGAAGTCGTTCCATGTCCAAATAAAACGTAATATAGCATAAGTTGCAATTGCTGGTCGAACTAATGGTAGTGCTATAGAAGCGAAGATACGGAAGTGACCAGCACCATCCATTCTCGCCGATTCAATAATTTCGTTACTAACCCCAAGATAAAATTGCCGAAGCATAAACGTTCCAAATACACTAAAACTATTTAATAGGATTAAACCTGTGTGAGTGTCATATAACCCAAACCAACGATATAATAAGAATTGTGTTACCAATAACGTTTGTGGTGGGATCATAAATGTCGCTAATACAAGTAAGAAAACGGCATCGCGACCTTTGAAATTTATTTTTGCAAAACCATATGCCGCTAGACCGGACACAAACACTGATGTAAGAGTAGTTAATACCGTTACTTTAATGGAGTTCCAATATAGTAATAAAAACGGCATTGATCCAGTCCAAACTTCTTTGTAATTCTCAACTGCATTCCATGTTTGCGGTATCCATTGAATAGGAAATGTTAATACTTCTTCTTCTACTTTTAAGGAAGCAGATATCATCCATAAAAATGGAGCCATAAACATTATTCCGATAATTGTCATTATAATCGTCATTACTAATCTACGATAATCAAAACTCTCTGTCATTATAAATCCCCCTCTCAAATTAATAGTTCACCCATTTTTTCTGGCCAACAAATTGGATATACGTAATCGCTAGGATAATGATAAACATTACTAGGGCTATTGCCGATGAATATCCTGTTTTCAATTCTAAAAAGGCTTGCTGGTACAGATAAACGACTGGTATATTGGTGGAATTTGCAGGACCACCGTTCGTTAATACAATAATTAAATCAAATATTTTAAAACTTGAAATGATACCGGTTACAAATAGTAAGAAAGTTGTTGGTGAAACAAGTGGTACCGTTATTTTTGTAAATTGATACCATGCAGAAGCACCATCTATTTGTGCCGCTTCATATAATTCTTTCGGTATGTTTTGTAAACCTGCTAAATAAATAATTAAATTAAACCCAATACTTGTCCATATCATGATGATCATTACAGATGGTAGTGCATAGGTAGTATCCGCAATCCATCCTGGTGGATTATCAATTCCTATTGACATCAGAAACTGATTGACCGGTCCTTCTGATGGATGGAATAAAACTCTAAACACAACTGCAACTGCCACGACACTTGAAATAAATGGCATAAAGAATATTACTTTGAAAAAATCTTTGAAGAAAATGTACTTATTAATAATAACTGCAATCCCTAAAGAAAAAATTAATGTAATGGGTATTGCGATTAAAACAACGAAGTTATTAATCAATGACTGTATAAATACATCATTATTAAATAACGTAATAAAGTTTGCTAATCCTACAAAGGATGCATTCTCATAACCTGAAACAAAATTCCAATCCGTAAAACTTAAAACAAATGAAGCTGCCATCGGAAACAGTACTAATATCGAAGTACCAATTAACATTGGAGCAATAAATATCCAACCAGCTAGATTTTCACGCCATCCACCAAATGGATCTCCGTTTTTCTTTTTTACTTTAGCTTTGGACTGTGCGGATTTTTCTTTTACTTTCAATTCCGCTTTCACTTCACTACTCATGTTGCTCACCTCTTTTTCTAAATTGTAGATTCATTATAATCTTTGAAATCGCTTCCAACAATGTACTTTCTTGACGTAAGCAAGAAAATCTTTACTCTTTCAAAAACAGGGTTAAATCCCTTATAAAACAGGGTTTATGACAATTATGTTACAGCATATATCAACCCAATTGTTTTCAGCTTGATTTTAATCCCATATATTACCTATGTTATTTAGCGAGATTTTTACTTTTGCGAGAAAATATTTACTTTATATAAGAAAACGCTTAAATGATAGTACAAACATGATATATTAAATGAAAAAGGAGGAATTTCAATGCAGTTAGGAGCTTTTTCTGGAGCGATTTATACGTTTTGCAACTGGTTTTATCGACTTGCTTTTGTGAACGTCTTATGGATACTCTTTACTATATTAGGGTTAGGCATATTTGGTATTTTCCCAGCAACAATTGCCATGCTAGCAACATTACGAAAATACATTAATCAACAAGAAGTATCGGTATTCTCCACTTTTTGGTATTATTTTAAAAATGAATTTATCCAAGCCAATAAGCTAGGGGCAGTCATTACTTTGATTGGTATTGTACTATATATCAACATTCAGTTTATCCAAACTACTGATGCTGCTTTATCACAATTCATTTATGTTTCTTCTATTATAATGAGTGGTTTCTATTTTTTAGTGATTTGTTACTTGCTCGCTTCTTATGTTGAATTCGATCTAACTATTAAAACACACATTAAAAATTCAGTATTAATCGCTATCTATAATCCGCTAGCAAGCCTATTCATCATTTTTGGTTTTGCAGCCGTATACTACGCGATCACCTTTATTTCCGGACTCGGTTTTTTCTTTAGTATTAGTTTACTTGGATTAGTTGTATTATCATCTGCCAACTTGGCCTATCGTAAAGTGGAGAAAAAACAGGCAGCATTACAAGCATAAAAACAGTTAGTAAAGTTATCAGAATAATCAACCATAAGAAACCCCAAACATGATTGTTTAGGGTTTCTTATATTGAAGTACTTAATTTAATAACTTAATCCAAAGCCAAACAAATATCGATTATGATGTTTATCCGTATAGACGTAATGCTCACCTTTTTTATGACCAGGTATGTCACCTGGCGTTTGTTCCACTATTTCTTGGCTTTTAGGAATCGTAAATGGTAACTTTCCTGACGGCTTGGATTGACCTGTTAGTGTAGCTGCAAGTGCTTCGTATTTAACACCGAATGTCGCAAATGTCGCCACTGCGTCTTGTTCTATTTCACCAATCGCCCATGGATTCATCATATTAACTGCTAAAATTGTTGGTTTTTGTTTTTCAATTGCTTTTATACGATCGACATCTACACCTGTTTCATGATCTACTTTAATCGTCAAAGGTGTATCTGGACGATCAGCAATACCTGTTGGCACAACTACTACTAATGCATAATCTGCTTCTTCGATATTTTCTACAATATTTACATTCTCTGCTTGTTGACCAAAAGCTTTAATAACTTTATTGCGTTCTTCGTCTTGTTGATCATGTTTCACTACTTCTATATATAGTTTAATGTTGGCTGGTAATGGTAGAGATTGATTATCATTGCGCAATAGCACTAGTGATTTTTGATGTGCGTAATCTGCTTTTAGTTGTGAATTTGCACTGTCTGCAATTTCCTGTGCTTCTTGTTCGTCCACATAAGGATTATCAAATAATCCAAGCTCCATCATTTCCGATAATAGGTAACGAACAGATTGGTCTAATAAGGATTCAGAAACATATCCACCTTTTACAGATTGGATTAAACTAGATGGATCCGCCTCATCTGAAAACATATTAACACCAGCCTTTAACGCTTTCGCATAGCGTTCCACTTTTGATAAATGCTCCACGCCCCAAGGCATCATGTTGACAATTCCTGTATCCGAATTGATATATCCATTAAATCCGAGTTCATCACGTAAAATATCTTTGACGATCCTTTTATTATAAGCAAAGCCATACTCTTCAAATTGTTCTCCATTTGGCAATTGTTCTGCACTATGCTGATTACTCGGAAATGCATAATATGGCATGATCGATGACGTACCTGCATCGATCGCTGCTTTAAATGGTGGTATATGATATTCATATAAACTACCTTTAGTTGGATATGGATTAAAGCTACCCCAAGGGTAATGTGGATCGTGTCCTTGGTGTCTAGCACCACCGCCAGGGAAATGCTTTATCGTTAATGCAACACTATTCTTATTTAATTTTTCACCTTGGAACCCTTCTACAACAGCTCGCGTCATAGCTGCTGCTAAATTAGGATCTTCACCAAATGTACCATTGTATCTCATCCATAATGGATCTGTTGCTATGTCTGCCATATAACCATACATTTTATGAAGTCCAGCTGATCGCCATTCCTTCGCAGCAATCTGACCAAATTCTTTCACCAATTCAGCATCATGTGTTGCGGCAAGCCCTAGTTCTCCCGGCCATAAAGAGAATTCGCCAGACGCTTCCATCATTCCATGATATAAATGCCCAATATGGTTTCGTGGATTAGATGTCATGATAGCTGGGATCCCTAGTCTAGAGCTCTCAGCTATTTCTTGAATTTTATTCGTCCATTTTGCTAAGTCTTTTGCTTTTGGGTTATCTCGAACAATGAAATAACGATTATGTAATTCATGGATCGCCTTTTTTGTTCCAGCACTATATAATAAAGGTTGTTCAAATTCATAACCATCATCGCCAGGTTTTAAAAAAGGATGATATTTTAACTCTACATCTTTTGTATTAAGCAAGCCACTTTCATCTGTAACAGTAGCTTCTTTTCCACCTGGAATCCGATCAGAGCCTGGCATAAACTGCGAAGAAATCATCATCATACCTGCTTTTTCTTCTAAAGACATTTTAGATAATAAATCTTCTACTCTTTCCTCAGTTGACAATTCCCAGTTTTCATACGGATCTAAAACACCATTACCATTCAAATCCCGAAATGATTTTCCGTCAACCGTAATCGTTTGTTTCACCTTTGTTTTTACTTCGTTTTGTTTCATGTTTGTTCTCCCTCCTGAGGAATAGAATTTGCAAGTCGATGAATCATAACCGCATTGTAGGCACCACCAAAGCCGTTATCAATATTAACAACACTAATACCTGATGCACATGAATTGAGCATCGTTAATAATGCAGATAACCCTTTGAAATTCGCACCGTAACCTACACTAGTTGGAACTGCCATTATTGGATGGGAGACTAGACCACCCACCACACTAGGTAATGCACCCTCCATACCCGCTATCACTACAGATACCGTTGCCGCTCTAATCTCATCTATATGTGCAAATAAACGATGAATTCCCGCTACTCCAACATCGTAAAAACGTCGTACTTCCACTCCAAATGCTTCCGCTGTTTTTGCAGCTTCTTCTGCAACTGGTAAGTCGGATGTACCTGCACAAACGATAGCAATATATCCAGTATTACCCACTATTTCTTCACTATTTTTCATAAAAAGAGTTCGGCTCGTTTTATCATAATCAAAGTCAGGCAAATGTTGCGATACGACTTCTGCTTTGGTATCTTCCACTCTGGTCACTAAAATATTCTCTTGTTTTTTCATCATTGCCCGGGAAATATTGATGATTTGTGTCGGATCTTTTCCTTCCCCAAAAATCACCTCTGGGAAGCCTTGACGCTTTTTGCGGTGATGATCCACCTTAGCAAAGCCTAGGTTTTCAAATGTTTCTAATTCCTTTTGAGCCTGATCAGGTGATAATGTACCATCTGCTACTTGTTTTAAAATTTGCTCCAACATTTTGACCACTTCCATCGACGGATTTTTTATGGCCACTTTTTATTTGCTTTATGGCCATTTTCAGATGTTTTATGGCCACTTATAACAATTTTATGGCCACTTTGCTTACTTTTATGGCCACTTTCACACTTTTCATGGCCACTTTCTAAAAATATTTCTCAACATCTTTTGCTAATTGTTGATATTTCGTAAATACCTCTTGATATATCTGATGCTTTTTCATGTCAGGTTGTACCACTTTATCAATCGGAATATTCTCTTTAATTTGCTCAAAGGATTCCACTTTTCCAGTAGCGACAAGTGCTGTCCAGCTTGCTCCCCATGCAGCACCATGATGTGTGTCTGCAAGTTGTATTTCTTTCCCAAACACATCAGCTAAAATTTGCACCCATAATGGTGATTTGGATAGTCCACCGTTAACCGAAATCGTGGTTGGTTTTCCTGCGATCTCTTCTAATGACTGACCAATCTGATAAAGGTTAAAGACGATACCTTCTAATACTGCTCTCACTAAATGAGGTCTGCGGTGCGTTACACTTAAACCATAAAAATTACCTCGGGCATCTTGATTCCATACTGGTGCACGCTCGCCATTGACATATGGAACAAACAGTAAACCTTCAGATCCTACTGAAATGTTTTCAGCACCAAGTAGAAATTCTTCATGGCTACCACTGAATTCCATCATTTCCTTCAACCACTGAAGTGCAATCCCACCGTTATTCGTTGGTCCACCAATTATTGAGGTATCTTTTGTAAAAGCATAACTGAACGTTTCGCCATTATCATTCACATGATGTCCCGAAATCAACTGACGGATGGCTCCACTAGTGCCAACAGTCACTGCTACTTCACCTGGTTTAATCGCGCCATTACCGAGGTTCGCTAGTTGACCATCTGCCGCTCCTATTACTAATGGTGTATCTTGTGGCCAATCTAAATCCTGTGCTATCTCAGATTTTAATCCAGTAATGATTTCGGTTGGTGGAACGATCGTAGATAATTGAGTGTTGCTGATACCTGCTAGTTCTAAAGCTTCAGGTTCCCAATCTAATGTGTTTACATTCATCAAACCGGTTGCAGATGCCATTGAATAATCAACAACACGCGTGTCAAACCATTTAAACAGTAGATATTCTTTTAAGGACATAAAATAAGCAGCTTCTTGATAGGGACGATAATTATTTTCTTTCATCCAGATCAATTTCAATAACGGTGACATCGGATGTATTGGTGTCCCTGTTTTACTGTATACACTTTTCTTCGTAGCAGGATCCAAACGCTTTGATAGTTTGGTACTTCTTCCATCAGACCAAATCGACATATCCGAAAGTGCTTGACCTTGTTGGTCTACACATATTAAAGAATGCATGGCACATGAAATCCCTATTGATAAAACCTTTTGATTTTTAGTTTCATGAAAAATATCACGTAAAACTTGTTGTGTCTTTAATTCAATTTCAACTGGATTTTGCTCTGCGAATGAAGGCTCAGGATAATAAGTGTCAATTAGTTGTTCTTTTTCAGTTTTTACATTGCCCTTCAAATCAAATGCTACAGCCTTCACACTTGTGGTCCCGAAATCCAAGCCAATGACTAACTCTTCCATAATGTCCTCCTCTACCTAGATAGAAGAAAAGCCTTGGATGATCCAAAGCTTTTCCACTCAATTATGATAATGCACGGTTCATACTTCCACTTTTATATCCGACTAAGTCCATTGTTACAAATTTATATCCGTAGCTTTGTAACTTTTCAGTAACACGTTGATGATTTGCTAATAATTTCTGCATGTCTTGTGGTTCTACCTCAATACGAGCAATATCTTCATGTGTCCGTACTCGTACTTGACGAAGTCCGATAGTTTTTAGAAACGCTTCTGACTTATCTACTTTAGTTAGTTTCGCTTGTGTGATCGTTTCACCATAAGCAATACGGGAAGATAAACAAGCGAAGGATGGTTTATCCCATGTTGGTAACCCAACTTGTTTCGAAAGCTCACGGATCTCCTCTTTATATAAATCTGCTTCCGCCAAAGGCCCTCGAACTCCTTGTTCTTTGGCAGCTCTCATCCCTGGTCGAAATTCACTCATATCATCTGCAATCACACCATAGACGATGTTTTTAAAGCCTTTTTCCTGCATAATTGGTACAAGATGATCAAACAAACTACTCTTACAAAAATAGCAGCGATTTTTATCATTTTCAGTATAACCTGGTATCGCTAATTCACTTGTCTCGATTACTTCATGTCTTGCCCCAATATGGGATGCTAATTGTTTTGCTTCTTCTAGTTCACTTGTCGGATAGGTTTCTGAGTCAGCAGTTACTGCTAGAACGTTCTCAACCCCTAATGTATCAACGGCTACTTTTAACAAAAAGGTACTATCTACCCCACCGGAAAAAGCAACAACAACTTTCTTCATATCTTGGAGAATAGAAACCAACGCTTCCTGCTTTTGCTCTATCATGTTCTATCTCCCTCCCTTTTTAACGAGTCTTAACTCTATTATATCGTCATACTGCCAAATCCGCCATCCACTCGCAGTAATTCACCAGTTACATATCCACTCGCTTTGTCTGAGGCTAAATAAACGGTAGCTCCTTGCAGTTCTTCTGGATCACCAAATCGATTCATTGGTGTGTGACCCATAATCGAATTAACACGATCTTCGCTCAAGATTTTACGATTTTGTTCAGCTGGGAAAAATCCTGGAATAATCGCGTTTACCCGAATATTGTGTGGTGCAAATTCACGTGATAAATATTGAGTCACACTATTAATTGCCGCTTTTGATGCTGAATACGTAAATACTTTCGATAATGGCGTTGTAGAAGAAACAGATGAAATATTAATGATGCTTCCACCACGTTTTTGCTCGACCATTTTCTTAGCAAAGATTTGTGTTGCAAATACTACTCCTCGTAAATTTACGTCCATAATTTTATCCCATTCTTCAGTTTCTAATTCTAAATAAGGTGTTGTACTATTCATCCCTGGCGCATTTAGGAGAATGTCCCAACCTCCTGACCATGCTTCAATTTCCTTTGCAACTTGTTCTACCGTTTCTAGTTTACTTACATCTGCTTGAAATGCTTTTGCTTCGCCACCAGCTTCAACGATTTCTTTTACAACTTCTTCCGCTGTCTCAAGATTACGTCCGACGATGGCTACCTTTGCACCATGCTCTGCAAGACCTTTTGCCATCGAACCTCCTAGTGTACTATTACCTCCTAGTGCTACTGCTACTTTTCCTGTTAAATCAAATAATTTACTCATATTATTTCCCCTCTCTATTTATTTAAGATTTCCATCTTGATCAAATGATAATTCGTATACATCACTCGTTTTTTCTAGGTTTTCATGTTGTTCAACGTCCGCTATCATATTTTCTGATACTTCAATTTCACCAATCTCTAATGTGTTTTTGATTCGGACTACTCTTGCTTTGGTAAAATCTAATATATTACATGTTTTGATAGCTGCTTGAATCGCTGTTTTATCTGTTGGCATTGCTGTTGAAATATGTGTAGGTCCTACAACTGTTGATGTTAAGCCATTAGCATACGTAGCTTCTCGATTCATTTTGTCGACTAATTTTTGCGTAGTAAAATCAGCCGTACCTACGCCATTAGCATTTCCTTCCGTTTCTTCCGTTAAGTCCAAAACGATCATTTTGGACACATCTGGACCACCGTAGGCATATGGCGTTGGATAGCGACCTGTTATATTAGGATCCATTCCATCACCACTAATGTTTTTACCTATCTCGTCGATAATTAAGACATCAATTTGATCAAAAAACAGCTTCGGCAATGATGCTTTTGCTAGTTTTTGTAGATCGGGTTCTTGTTCTGAGATTTCTTCCGGCAGTAACACATCCAACTTTGCCACTTTATCAAAAGCATTTTCTACCGTTGCTACGGCAAAAAGAATTGGCATTTTATCAATAATAATTTCTGCCATTGCTGGAACATGTTCAGCCATATGCTTAAACCCTAATTGATGACAAGCTTCTGCTCCTTTTTGTTTCCCTAAGCCGATACTAATCATCTTCATAATCCCGCTTTCAACCGGACCACGAAAGGCAGTGTGTGGTTTTACCCGATTAATGACAACAATACCATCAGCTTCAGATGCTAGTTTGTCAATATAAATAGGTAAACCATTTTCTAGTTGATCAATTTTAATGACTTCCATAGAAGAACGGATCTCTGCGCCTACGACATCTTCTTTAACACCTAAATGTTCTAATACCGCTTTCTGCCCAGGGCCTGTTGCTCCACCATGACTTCCCATACACGGCACAATAAAAGGTTTTGCCCCATGCTCTTTTAAAAAATCGATCGTTACTTTTGTTGTTTCAACTAATCGATCTAAGCCTCGACTACCTACCGCTACTGCTACTTCCATCCCAGGTTTTATTTGGGTTTTTATGTTTTTTTGTTCTAGCTGATTGAAAAGCTCTTGACCTAAATCATCCAATTTCTGATCATCAAAGTACTGTTTTACCTTCATCATTTTTGGGATTGGAATAGGTTCTACTAATTCATGTAAAATACTCATTGATAACACTCCTTTATGATTAGTATGGCTATATGTTGTTACTTAGTATATCATTAATTTGTTTGGCGGACAAATTAATTAAACCATTAAAAAATAATTTTTGCAAAAAAGATGACAATCGTAACGGTTAGCATACTTGCTATAGTAGAAAATAACACGGTTTGGGCTGCAAGATCTGGATGACTTTTATATTCCTCTGCTATTACAGCACTATTAACCGATGTTGGCATTGCTGAAGCGATAAATAAGGCTTGTGCCATGATATCCTCCATTTGAAATAACCATATAATGACTAGGGCTACTACCGGTCCACCGATTAATCGTAAGACGATACTTGCATACACGGTATATAATCCTTTTTTAAATTTCATTTTTGCTACCTGTGCACCTAGTGTCATTAAGGCTAACGCAATCATAGCATCTGCAATATAGTTGGCAGAAACCCAAATTGGTTCTGGTATCGCCACATCCCAAGCATTTAATAAAACACCCGCAAGCATCGCATAAAGTACTGGCATTTTAAAGTAGCCTAATGCAGCTTTCCACTTTCCTTCCTTAGCGGCCCTTAGCGAAAAGATACCGTAAGAAAACAGAAATATATTTTGCAGTGTCAACACAATAACCTGTATCGACATTGCAAAAGGATCTCCGCGGAATACTAAATCATTGACCGGAACTCCGTAATTACCTGAATTAAAAAACATGACACTATTGGCAAATGTTGTTTTCTTTCCACCCGTTATTTTCATTACATACGCTGTTGCAAGAGACAACAAATACAATAAGACAATAAGTAATAAAAAGTACAACAACACATAAATAAATAATTCCAGTCCAAAGGTTGCTTCATATAATTTAACAAAAATAAAGCCTGGTACAAGGAAATAAATATTTAATTTAGCTAAAGTAGCCAAGTCTAGTGTGAATCGGATATATAAAAAATAACCAATTGCCATTAATATAAAGATAGGGAGAATAACATCCTTGAAGATGACAAAAAATTCTACCAAACCCTCACTCCCTTTATAACAACGTTGTTATTGTTATTTTATCATACTAATATTTCAAAAGAAACATTACTCGACGAAAGAAAAACTGCATTTTGATTGTAAAATGCAGTTTTTTTATATCATTATTGCGTTACATCTAATGCATTTTCTTGTGCGATCAAGCATAATTCTGCTGCTTTAAATGCATGTTCTTGCGTCATTGCATTTTCTGTGCGATCGATACAGTCTTTTATTAACTGACCAAAGAATGGGAAGCCAACTTTTCCTGCAAGGTCATAATGCTTTTCACCATCTTGATTTACTAAATATAGTTGGTCGCCACCTTTATCTGTTGCCAAATCAACGTACTTTCTAATTTCGATCGTACCTTCTGTACCAACAATAAATGTTCGACCATCTCCCCAAGTACTCAAACCATCTGGTGTAAACCAATCTACTCGGAAAAATTGTGTGGCACCATTATCACCTTTTAGCGTTGCGTCACCATAATCTTCTAGTTCAGGGTGATCAGGATTTGCATAGTTCGCTACTTTACTATGAAGAATCTCTGCATCCTCACAACCAGCGTAATGTAGAAACTGTTCGATTTGATGACTTCCGATATCACATAAAATTCCACCATACTGTTCTTTCTCAAAGAACCATTGCGGCCGACTTGGTGCATTTAGTCGGTGCGGACCAAAACCGGTAACTTGAATAACTTGTCCAATTGCACCGTCATCAATAAGTTGTCCAGCAAATACAGCACTCTCTACATGCAAGCGTTCACTAAAATACACCATATATTTTTGACCTGTTTCAGCAACCACTTTCTTTGTCTCCTCAAGTTGTTCCATTGTTGTGAAAGGCGTTTTATCAGTAAAATAATCCTTACCTGCTCTCATGACTTGATTGCCAAGTGCACTACGCTTTGAAGGGATTGCTGCTGCTGCAACTAATTTTACTTCCTCATCCTCTAGCACCTGCTCAAGTGATTCTGCTCTTTTAGCTTGTGGAAACTGTTCTAAGAAGTTATCTACTTTTTCGGGATCTGGATCATATACCCATTTCAAGGTTGCGCCAGCTTCTACAAGTCCGTTACATTGACCAAAGATATGTCCGTGGTCTAATGCGACAGCAGCGATTACAAATTCACCGTCTTTTACGACCGGATTCGGTTTACCTTTAGGCGCATAATTCATACCATCTGCTTTGCTCATTTTACTTCACTCCTTTGAACGATCTTGTTCCTATTGTATACGTTTTTCTAGGTTCATTCCAATTAAAACCAGTCAGCGTAACCCATCTTTCTAAGGTTTTCAGCCGAATCATGTAAACAATCAAACGGATCACGGCCATACGTGTCGTCTTGTTCGATTAGAAAATACTTTGCACCAGCTTCCTGACTTGCTTCAATTATTGCTGACATATTTAGGTTACCTTCGCCTACCTCGGCAAACTCGATTAAATTGACAAATTTATTGAAAAAGTTACCCATATCTTTTAGATCTTCTTCAGTAACATCAAGATTTCCAATGCGATAATCTTTTAAGTGGATTAAAGAAACTCGATCTTTATATTGTTTGATAAAGTCAACTGGATCAACGCCTGCTCGATGAATCCAATGCACATCCAGTTCAAACCCAAGTTCTTTGGTGTTTTCTTTCATAATATCTAATAGAAACTTACCATCAAAGCGTTGGAATTCGATATGGTGTGTATGATAATATAACTTGATTCCTTCTTCTTTTAATCGCTTAGCAGTTTCTTCTGCTCGATCAATAAAATTCAATATTTTCTCTTTATCTCCCATAATAGAAAATGGAAGCATTCCAATCCGAATGAATTGACAATCTAGTGCCTTACAATCTGCTACAATCTTATCGTAATTGTCTGTTAAGTTTTCTTGCTCTTTACCTGCTACCATTGGTTCTAGTGGTGCAGAGATCGCCGTAATATCAATGTTGAAATCATCACTTGCCTCTTTTAGCTTTTGAACATTTTCTGCTGTCATCGGAATTTGAGAAACTTCCACCGAGCGAAAGCCTAGCTCATGAATTTTTTTCATCGTTTCATAGGCACCAAGCTCTTCCACTTTTCCTTTCAACATCATCATTTGCACACCGATTTTACCAGTTGTCATTGTAAAACCCCCATCTTCATTATTTGCTTATTTTCTGATGATCGGTTAATTAAATCAATCATCTCCATCGATACATAACCTTCTTTTGCATGAATATAATCATGACCATCTTGAAGTATTTGATTATAAAAGTTATTTATCAATTTTGAATGACTTGCGCCATAATAAAATTTAGACCCAGCTAATTTACGGTCTTCCAATAACCTTACTTTTTTGCCTTCTTCGTTTGCAATCGTTAAAATACTATCTTTTATTGTCAATTTTGCTTTCTCCAATAGCACTTGAAATTCAACGGATGAATTTTGCGCATTCGAAACGGTCGCAAAAAATAAACCTGTTGCCCCATTAGCATATTTGATATGTGCAGTTGCTGTATCTTCCACATCAAACCCATAATCTAACAAGCGATCGACTGAGCCTCGAATCGTTTCGATCTTACCACCAATCCATTGCATTAGATCAAGGGTGTGAATCGACTGGTTGATCATTACCCCACCACCAGCCGTTTCCATTTTCCCTCGCCACGGTTTTGCTTCATAATAAGATCTTGGTCGATGCCACGTAACGATTCCTTTTACACCTGTAATGTTGCCATATTTTCCGCTGTTAACAATAGTTGCTAATTCTTCTACCGTTTCATTCAAACGATTTTGCAGACATACTGCAATTTTAACCTCTGGATGTTGTTCTTCCAAAGCAACAATCGCTTGGCTGTCTACTTTAGAATGTGCTAGCGGTTTTTCTAATAACACATGAATGCCACGATCGACAGCAGCTTTTGTAGCGGGATAATGAAGATGATGTGGTAAGCAAATATGCACACAGTCGATATCTACTTCATCCATCATCACTTGATAATCACTATAAAAAGGAACTTTCTTTACCTTGTTAGAAACATGTTTAACGATATCACATATTGCAACTAATTGTGCATTTTCGTTTTGTTGGATTGCTGGAAGATGAATGTTCGATATATCACCTAGACCTATTATTGCAACTTTTAACATCATTTCACACCCCATTGTTATACCGAATTTGGTTACTTTTCTTGTTGACGTAGTTTCGTTAATTCTTCTAAATATTGCTCTTCATTTATCGGTAAGCTAATTTCTTTATTTAACCAACTTGATAAATGCATCGCATTCGCTAATTCGACACCATTGATACCATCTGATCCAGGTGCGATTAATGGTGTTCCATCTAAGATGTTCGCAGCAAAGTTCTCTAAAACGGCTACGTGTTGACCACCCCATACGCTTTCAAATTCTAATACTTCTTCCTGATAAATAGAACCAGGTCCTTCACCTTGGAATAATTTCATAACATCCTGCATCGACATCGAATCGCTCATTTCGCTTTCAGGTGTATTCAAGCGTTTTACTGTTACCTTTTTACTATCGTCAACCACGATTTTCCCTTTATCACCATGGATTTCAAGGCGGTCGGTGCCCATAATATCATGTGTACATGTTATGAATACACCCGTAGCACCATTTCCATAATCGAAAACAGTGGTTACATCATCTTCTACTGGAATATTACGCTGATAGCCATATTGTGCTTTCGTGTATACTTTTTCTGGCATACCACAAATCCATTGTAGTAGGTCAATTTGGTGTGGTGCTTGATTAACGAGGACACCGCCACCTTCTCCGTCCCATGTTGCTCGCCAAGACCCTGCATCATAATAACCTTGTGGACGCCACCATGTTGTAATAATCCAATTTGTACGACGAATCGCACCGATTTCTCCATTATCAATAATCTCTTTTACTTTTTGATATAATTCATTTGTTCTTTGATTGAACATAATCGCATACGTAAGCTCTGGTTTAGTTGCTGCAAATTCGTTAATTTCTTTTACTTGCTTTGTATAGACTCCTGCAGGTTTTTCGAGTAATGGATGGATATCACGTTTCAAGGCTTCGATACCCATTTCCGGGTGCAAATAGTGTGGCACACATGTGACGATAGCATCGACATCACCACTTTCCATCATATCAATATAATTGTCATAAAAAGGTACCTCTGGGTACTCTTCATTTGCTCGTTTCTTTTTTTCAGGATCGGTATCACAAATAGCACCAATTTCCATATTACCTACTCGACCTTCCTTAATGAAAGAAGCATAAGCTCCCCCTTGTTGTCCTAGTCCAATAATTCCTAATTTAACTTTTGCCATTATTTTTCACTCCTTTTATATATTTCAAGGCGTTTCTGACGATATTGTCTAGCCGTCATTCCAACATTCGCTTTAAAAAAACGACTAAAGTGAGAAACGCTTTCAAAACCACATTCATCCGCTATTTGATTTAAAGTTTTCTCTTCATCTACTTCCAAAAGAAATTTTACTTGTTGGAGGCGAGTTGCCATTACATATTCCATAATGGTATAGCCTGTCATTTCTTTAAAGACATGTGACACATAAGATTTACTTAAATTTAAACTTTCAGCAATTCGGTCAATCGACATTTTCTTTCTGAAGTTTTCCTGGATATATGTCGCTATTTTCTCTGCATGCTGTGTCTTATCGTATTTTTCGTTGACAGCTTTTTGAGAGGAGGTTTGACCTAAACGGTTCACGAGAACAAGTACTTGAATCAGTAATGCTTTCATGCCCCATTCCTTTTCTTTTTCTGAGGCAACTTGGTCATTTTTTACCTCACTCATCTTCTTGATTAAATGTTCCAATTCTTCGATATCCTGTCGTTTCGACGAGCGAATCAAACAATGATGAAGTTGGTGGAACACATCTAGCAGAGAAGCGGCACCTATCGAAGCTAATGCTGGTTCAATTACGTCTGGTGAAAAATGAATATGACTACGAACATATTCACTTTCTCTCGGTAAATTAGGCTTATGAAGGGCTAAACCATCCATCAATAAAATATCCCCTGGTTGCAAATCATATATTTGGTTATGAATTAAATACCTACAAGTTCCCTGATGAAACAAATAGATTTCATATTCTTGATGGGAATGCGCTTTTACCTCACCAAATTGACCTTGCAAACGATAATTTACCATTAATTCTCGATTCATATTTTCATCACCTTTATCACTTACACTTTTATTCTATTGTAAACGATAGGATAATAAAATAACTAATATTGCTTTATTTTCTGCAAAAATTGACTCATATTGCATAGATCCACAGCGAATAATGCAATATGAATTGTTACACATTATCAAATAACAGCGACATAATCTTGTAGTAATTTTGACATGGTTTATAAGCGTGGTATCCGCTCCGGCTTGCCCACTCCCCTTTCCATGGGGTTTTACCTTCAGCTAACTTTTCCAAGCAAAAACCGCATGGAAAAGTGGATCTTCAGGAAAAACAGTCCCACAGGAGTAGGAGTGGCCGCCTCCGCTCAATAAAATTCTACAACTGATGCAAATGCTAGCATTTTGGATGGTTACAAATAGGAGCATATGTTGTTAAATATGATACGTAATCTGAAGACAAATTCATAAACGATATGAAATCACGCCAATATGATTATCGTAACTATAGTTGTAGCGTATAAAAAAGCATAGGCGTCGGCTTCAACTCGAGGCCACTGAAAAACCCCCTTCCTTTTTAATCAATAAAAATACAATCCCAAAATTCATACTAAATATCATATGAAAGTGGGGAATTATATGCATTTTCAATAGTGTTTCGGGGGTTAAAGTGGGGAAAATAATTTCCATAATATGTTTTTCAGTGGCCTCCTTCAACTCCTGCGGGATGTTTTTATTCGAAGATCCACTTTTTAAGCGCACTTTGCTTAAAAAGTTAGCTGAGAAGAAAAACCCGCGGAAAGAGAAGCCGACAAGCCGAAGCGGATGTTACACAGTTTTTAAATCTCATAATTATCACAAAAAATGTGTCCCACTTTCCTTCTACTAAGAAAATCCAAACGATTATATTCGAATGGATTTCGAAATCGTTTGGATTTTTCTGAATTAGAATTTTTTCTCCACTTTTTAGAGAATAGCCTATGGTTTTTCGTCTTATATGCTATCCTTTTACACTTCCTGCTGTGATCCCTTCGACGAGATACTTTTGGAAAAATAAGAATACCAACAATTGTGGAACAATCGATGCGACACTCATCGCAAACATTGGGCCCCATGCTGATAAGGCAGAAGGGTCTGAAAATAATTGTAAACCTAACGCCACCGTATATAAACTCGTATCATTTAAATAAACAAGCGGAGTCATGAAGTCATCCCATGTCCAATAAAAGGAGAAGATGGCAACAGTAGCTAACGCAGGTGTAGTTAACGGTAATATAATTCTCCAAAAGATTTGAAACGTACTAGCTCCATCCATATACGCTGCCTCATCAAGTTCTCTAGGTATACCTCTTATAAATTGAATCATTAAGAAAATAAAGAATGGAATACCACCTATAAAAGACGGAACGATTAAAGGTAGATAGGTATTTACCCAACCTAAATTATGAAACAAAATATATTGTGGTATTAATGTAACTTGTTGCGGTAACATTAATGTGATGATCATACATACGAATAAAGCAGTCCTAAAGCGAAAATTCACACGAGCAAACCCAAACGCTACTAATGTTGAAGAAAACAATGTACCGATTACAACCATCGTTGTTACAAACGTAGAGTTAATAAAGAAAGTGGAAAATGATAAATTACCAAAACCTTCCCATCCTTTTGCATAGTTTTCCCAAACCCATTCAGAGGGAATAAGTGAAGCGGCATTTCGAAATATCTCTGATTCTGGTTTTAATGAACTGGCAATCGTCCACAAAATCGGATAAATCATGATAAATCCTAAAATCCAAATCGAACCGTGATAAATTAACGTCTTTCTAGTATGATGATTTTTCACGATTAATTCCCTCCTTCCGATTCATAATGAACCCAACTTTTGGCAGTTTGGAAAATAAAAGCAGTAAAAATACCACATATGATTAATAGAATCCATGCTAATGCAGATGCATACCCCATATCAAAGTGAGCAAATGCTTTTTCATATAAATAAACAGCATAGAATAATGTTCTATCCATTGGACCACCATTGGTGATCAAGAAACTTTGTGTAAAAGCCATAAAACCTTGAATCGTTTGCATAACAAGATTAAAGAATATGACAGGTGAAAGCATCGGGAGTGTGATACGAACAAATTGCAAGAATTTACTAGCGCCATCTACGGCAGCCGCTTCATACAATTCATTTGGTATCGCTTTCAAACCAGCCAAGAAAATAAGCATTGGTGAACCAAATTGCCATACAACTAATATAATCAAAGTGGATAACGCGAAGTCTGGACTCGATACCCAACTTGTACCTTCAATTCCAAAAAAGCCTAAAATATCATTAACAGCACCTTCACGACCGAATAATTGTCTCCATACAACAGCTATTGCAACACTACCACCAAGAATCGATGGAACATAGTATAGTGTTCGATATAGACCGACACCTTTTCGTTTCGTATTAAATAACATGGCTACAAATAAAGCGAAAGCTAATTTCAATGGCACCGAACCAAACACGAAGATAAATGTTACCTTTATTGCTTGAAAAAACCGTGGATCATTGGTAAACATTTCAACGTAATTTTGAAGACCTATCCATGTTGGAGCAGATAATAAATCATAATCGGTAAAAGAAAAATACAATGAAGCTAACATAGGACCAACTATAAATCCTAAAAACCCAATTAGCCATGGGGATATAAATGCAAAACCGACAAGGTCGATTGATTTTTGTGTTTTTAATCTCGTTATCTTTTCCTTTTTATTGGATTCGTTTGCTACATCGTTACCCTGCATGCCTTCCACCTCCTATTGAGTAGGACAAGTCACCGTAAAGGTGACTTGTCATCACTGTTATTGGTTGTTTGCTAGTATCTCACTAGCTTTCTCTCTAAAGTTCGCGGCTGCTTCCTCTGGAGATATTTGCTGATAATACATTGGATGTTCTACTTCATTTTCATACATTGATAAGATCTCTGTTGCACCTTCAGGCTCTGGAGGATCAATAGGTTTTGAATAGTCTTGCGCTAATTCAACAAAGTCGAACATTTTGACACCAACAGGGTCTTGTAAACCTCTTAGGTGTTCACGAACTGCAGTTGCGATCGGCACACCACGCTCAGCATTTAATACTTCGTTTGCTTCAATATTATTTGTGAAATAACTGATGAATTTCGCTGCTTCTGCTTGTTGCTCAGAATGTGATGTCACAGAGAAGAATTGACTTGGTTTTAAGAAGTGACCATCTTCTCCACCTTCTAACATTGGACTAAGCGCTAATTCTAATGGTCGACCTGCTGCTGATTCAAGTGCAACAATTTGGTTACTGTAAATATCTAAAAACATTGCAGTATCTCCATTTACAATTGGTTGCTGTTCAATGTTCGAGCCAGCATCCATAAATACATCAGCTGGAGCAGCTGCACCAGATTCTTGCATATCAACTGTTAATTGTAGGAAATCCACTAATAATTGGTCATCATCATAACCAAGCGCTGTTCCATCTTCATTAAATAAAGACACACCGTTTTGACGTAGATAATGACGAAGATTGTTCACACCTGCAAAAGGCTGAATACCATATGCACCATCTAAGTTATTAGATAATTCTACTCCCATTTCGTTTAATTCTTCATACGTATATTCTGTTTCTGGAACTTCTACTCCCGCTTCTTCAAATAAGGCAGGATCATAAGCAACACCATGTACATTGGCACCTAGATTGACTGCGTAAAGACTTCCATCTACTTTACCACCATCAATATAAACATCATCCACGTCGCTTAAATCTAATGTACCATCATCTACTAATGAATTTAGATCAACTAATAATTCGCGACCAACATACTCATTTAAATAAGCATAATCCATTTGGACGATATCAGGCATGTTTCCACCAGCTGCTTGCGTCGCCATTTTCTCCCAATATCCATCCCAACCTGAAAACTCTGGAGAAATAGTAACATTAGGGTTTTCTTCCATGTACATGTCAATCACTTCTAATGTTCGATCATGTCTATCTTGAGAACCCCACCACAAAATTCTTAATTCTATTTGCTCACCATCACTAGCTTCTGAGCCATCGTCATTAGACCCATTTTCATCACTAGAAGCATCCTCAGAATCATCATTGTTTGTACCACTAGCGTCATCTGAGTCACCTGAACTACAAGCTGTGACTAACCCTACAGCGAACAATAATAACATAAACAGATAAAGCCATTTCGAATTCTTGTGCATAAACTTTTCTCCCCTTTTCTTTTAAAAATTTTATTTAAAACAATTGCTATTACAATTGTTTTAGACAGTTTGGATCGATTCATGTAGATTTTGCTTGTTTTTCTTGCAGTACTGTTACATGATCGATAGCTTGCAAGGATATAATCATAATCATAAAGAAAGTTAAACTAATTCCTACTGAAAACAAAATTTGCGGGTAAAATAAGGATAAATACACAATTCCAAACAAGGAAACTGCAATCCCTACTGTTTTTAATGGATTTAACATGCCAATAATGAAGGCATATTTTATATATTCCAACAGTTTTAACTGGTAAGATACATATATTGGAAATATGTAAATCAACGTCATCATAAACCACACCGATAAAATAAAAATCATGATACTTACCATTTGTGGAACAAGCCCTTCCATTTTCATAAAAAACGTTAAGTCAAAATAAATGATACCACCTATTATAAGCATAATAATCGCTAAACCATTTGACCTAAAAAAATGTTTTTTATAATAATTCCAGAATTCCTTTGTGATCGAGCGAGTATATTTTTCTTCTAACCAACGTTTTTGCAGTTTGCATAACGTAACAGAAGCAGGTACGATCCCAAATATTCCAGCACCTAATAAGGAGAAGAAAAACCACAATATATTGAGGTATACGAGTTTTATTAATCCTTCACAAAATTTGCGTACAATTTCTGTTAATGCCACAGCATTCATTACTCCCACCTCATTTTTTTAAATAATCGATCTTCTATATTGCGTAATTTTTATGTTATGATCATTATAGTAAGCGTTTCCATTATAGAAAAGATACTCTTATAATGAAAAAAGGCATCTTTATTCATCTAATTTCAATAAAAGTATCTTTAATTACGAATTCGGAAATTAAGATACTTTTATGAGGGGGTAACCGTAATGTACAAAATGATAATTGTCGATGATGAAGCAGAAATACGCAATGGTTTAGCTCATTACTTTCCTTGGAATCAACTCGGTTTTGATGTTATCAATAATTGCAGTAATGGTAAAGACACATTAACTTGCATCGACCAACATAAAGTAGATGTAATTTTAAGTGATATACGGATGCCAGTAATGGATGGGATTGAATTAGCAAAAGAACTTTATCAACGAAATTCTTCTATTTATTTAATTTTTTTAAGTGGTTATAAAGACTTTCAATATGCGAAAGAAGCGTTGAAATACGGAGTAAAAGATTACATCGTAAAACCAGGAAAATATGAAGAAATTCATGAGGTTTTCTCTAATGCCAAAATAGAATTAGATAAAAAATGGAGCAAATCACACTCCCAAAATCAGAATTACAATGAGAATATTGTAGAAACGATCGAAAGTTATATTCAAAAAAACTATTCGGACATTTGCTTAGATGACATTGCAACTGTCTTAAAAATGTCCCCCAATTATATTAGTAGTTTTTATAAAGAAAGAACCGGTGATAATATTTCGAAATTCATTACGAAAACTAGGATGGAAAAAGCAGCTGAGTTATTAAGCGATTATCATTACAAGACGTATGAAATAAGTGAAGCAGTCGGTTACCATAATCCGAAAAATTTCACAAGAATGTTCAAAAAATATTATGGTGTTACACCTAGAGAATATCGATCTAAAAAATTGGAGTTAACTAAATGAACAATAAAATACTCTTTAAAAACATTATGTTATTTGTTTTTCCGTTATTGATCCCTGTGTTTATCCTTGGATCGTTCGCTATTTTTATCACAGACAAATATATGCGAGAATCGATACAAAGTAATAATATGAATGTATTACAACAACTGGAGCAACAAACGAATACTATATTAAACGAAATGTATTTATTAACGTTAGATTATAATTGGAACCCTGATATTATTTTAACGTTACAAAATGTTTTTAATGCCGATTCCTATACGTATGAGCAAATCAAAGAAGCGGACTTTCAAGAAGGGAATTTACGTAGAAAAGAGATTGCTACACCTTACATTCAATCGATTTACATTTACTATACGAATCGAAATGAACGTGTTCTAACATCAAGAAATGGTTTTACCCGATTGGATGCCATGTTAGATCGTTCCTGGCTTGAAGAATATGATGACGCTGCAATTAATGACAACATATGGATGAGAAATCGTTTAGTGCCCGATTATTCGTTTAGTGAAACAGAACCTGTTATTAGTGTTTTTCGGAATATTTTTAAAACAAATGCTAAAACATCTGAAGGTCTAATTGTATTAAATATCTATCAAAGTTATTTTTCTGAATTAATTAAAGAATTAAATAATTATCATCACCAAAGTATTTTTGTTTTAGACGAAAATAATAATAAAATATATGGTAATAGTCATAGTGAAACATTAGATTTAGATCAGTTATCTTTAAACAACAATAAACCCAATTATGAAATAACGATTGATGACACAACTTATATCGTTAATCAATTTATTTCCGATCAACATCAGTTACGATATTTTTCAATGGTGGAGAAACATGAAATCTATCAAATTCCCAACCAATTACGATTAGGGACGGTATTATTTGTGCTTTTATCACTAATACTCGGTACAACTACCATCTACTACTTATCACGAAAGAATGCTAGACACATAAGTGATATTCTTTCGATTTTAAATACAACCAATCAAGAAGAAGAAAAATTAACAAAAAATATTTCCTTTAAAGATAATGAATATCAACTGATTGTCCAGAGGATTTTAAAAAATTTCGTATCAAAAAATAATTTAGAAATGGAATTAAACGAAAAAAAGTATCAACTTCAGTCCGCGGAATTATTGGCACTACAAAATCAAATTAATCCGCATTTTTTATCAAATACACTGGCAATTATTTATTGGCGAGCAATGGCACTTACAGGAAAACCGAATAAAGTGACGAAAATGCTCGAAACGCTAACGGATATATTGAATTTTTCACTAAGAATCAAACATCATACAGTATCTTTAAAAGAAGAAATACATCATACCAAAAATTATCTCGAGATCATTAAAATCAGGTCAGAGCAAGAAATATGTGTACTCTGGGATTATGATGAACAGTGTTTGGACAAACAGGTATTAAAATTTATTCTCCAACCTATTGTAGAAAATGCAATCACTCATGGTAGTGACCAGAACACGTCCTTAACCATCAAAATCAAAATCAGACACGTCAATGGAAAAATCCGTTTTATCATTACGGATAATGGGATAGGAATGTCAAAACAACAGTTACATCACCTATTACAGAAATTAAACAAAGAAGAATATATGACCAACCATATTGGCTTATCCAACATTCAAAAAAGAGTCGCATTATTATTTAATAACGAGTATCGCTTTGTTATCCAAAGCAAAAAAGGATGGGGAACAACAATTATTATCGAACACCCCAGTGAATAATCAGCAGCACATTATATTTAAGAATAATAAAGAAAGACTTTAATCAGTGGGACTTGAAAAATCCCACTGATTAATCACGAAAATTATTATCAAGAATATCGTCTGTTTATTCCGATCATCTCCAATACCAATATTTAAATATTTCATACACTAACACTTTATTGAAATCGATTGTTTTTTTATTCAAACACTATTAATTCCTTTTCATTATTTGGTATACTATATAGTAAACAGTTAGTTTGTTTTTTAAACAAATAAATTTTTGGGGGTTTACATATGGTTACCGGAGACGGATCATATATCAAAAAAATAAATAGAAGCAATATATTATCAGAAATTTTCGAGCATCACAAAATATCAAGAGCTAGCCTTTCGAAAGTTACAGGTCTTAACAAGGCAACTATATCTGTACAAGTAAATGATCTACTTAAAGAAGATCTAATCTATGAAACACAAGAAGAACACCATTCTGTCGGTAGAAGACCGATATTACTTTCCATTAACGAAAAAGCAGCTTATTTTTTGGGAATCGATCTTGATCATGATCAACTACTATTTAATATTACTGATTTAAAAGGCAACACGGTTAAATATGAAAAAGTTGATCTACACACAGATATCTATGATGAGATTGTCACACTAATTGCAGATCACATAAAAAACTACGAAGCATTTTTTTCATCTGCTCGATATGGTTTGGTTCAGACAGTAATCGCTATACATGGAACAATTTCTACTGATAATAGAATTCACTTTATTCCTAGAAATCAGTGGAGAGAGAAAGATATTTTATCAGATTTAAATAAACTAGGTATTCACAATGTTACGATTGAAAATAATGCGAATTTATCGGCATATGCGGAACGGATATTTCAATATCATAAAAGTGAAAATTTGTTAAATATTAATCTTTCATCAGGTATTGGTGCCGGAATAGTTATTAATGGCGAGTTACACAAAGGTTATCATGGGCATGCAGGTGAAATGGGACATATGATCATATATCCGAAAGGAAAACCTTGTCGCTGTGGTAATGAAGGCTGTTGGGAAAGGTATGCATCCGAACCTACTTTTTTTGAAAATGCAAAAAAAATTCTGGAACGTAATATTGAGACACATGCAGATATCAAACAATTATTAAACGAAAAGAATGAAGGTATCATTAGAGCCTTAAATGATTGGATATCTAATTTGGCTATTGGATTAAATAATGTAATCAATCTTTATAATCCCGAGATGATTGTTTTAAATAGCCCTATCTTAAAAATCTATCCTGATTCATTAATAGAAATCAAAAAACATCTGATCTCTTCTGTATCACAATACCGTGATATCGTCCTTTCAGGTTTAGGTGCAAAAGCAAGTGTAGTGGGGGCATGTGCAATGGGAATTCAACATTTTCTCGAATTACCGCACCTAACGTTATCAGAAACCAATAATTCTATTGCTATTTAAAGCAAAAGTTGCAAAACAATTTGATACTTAGCAGACTTTTAAATGATAAATATTTTTGTCAAAATAATTCTCACCACTTAACCTAAATTTAACCTTTTTTTTATAAAATGGTTCTAATATATGAGTATTGGAGGGAATATTAATGACAGAAGAAAAAAAAGAACAAGTAGTTGAAGAAAAAGGTAAAACATCCTCAGGGATGACGGAGAATGTAGCAGGTGCTTTAACGTATGTTTTAGGCTTTATTACTGGGATTATATTTTTGTTGATAGAAAAAGAAAACAGGTTTGTTCGTTACCATGCTTTTCAATCTATCATTTTATGGGTTGGCTTTTTTATTTTAAGTTTTATACTAGGACTGATACCCATTCTTGGCTGGATCTTATCTGCACTAATGACACCAGTTGGTCTAATTATTTGGATTTACTGTATGTACCAAGCCTATCAAGGCAAAGAGTTCCAGTTCCCGATGGTTGGTAAAATCGCTAAGGATCAAATAGAAAAGTAAAGCTCATTATAGAAATTTTTTTCATAAAGTGAGACGTAGGAACCATCATATAATAACCTGTATGATGGTTCCTGTTTTACTCATTCACCTTGTTCAAAACAATAACCGAATCCTCTAATCGTCTTAATGAATTTTGGTTTTGCTGGGTTTACCTCTATTTTTTTCCTTAATGTACTTATGTGCACTTTTACTGTTTCTGAATTTCCAGTCGAATCAATTCCCCATAGCTGGTCATAAAGATGCTCTGTACTCCAAACTCTTTTCGGATGTCTCGCTAATAAGATAAGCAACTCCATTTCTTTTCGAGATAATATTAATTCTTCTTGATTCAAATAACAACTAAAACGGTCTAAGTCAATTACAAGTGTCCCATATATTAATTTATTATTTACTGACGCTTGTTCCGAACTAACACGTCTAAGTACCGCTTTTATACGTGCTTCCAATTCGATAAACTCAAAGGGTTTCGTTAGATAGTCATCCCCGCCTAACTCCAATGATTTTACTTTATCAGCTGTTTCTCTGCGAACACTCATAAAAATAATAGGTGTTTCAAAGTGTTTCCGTATTTGTTGACATACTTCAAATCCATCCAATTTAGGCATTTCAATATCTAACAATATGGCATCCGGATGATGTTTGTTCATTATATTTAGCACTTCAGTACCACTGTCAGTAGTAAATACGGTATATTCTTGTTTCTCTAAATACATACGGGTCATTTCTCGAACACCAAATTCATCTTCTACGACGAGTATTTTTTGAGAATTCAATTTTTACCCTCCCAATAAACCTATTAAGTTTCTTTATACAAAGGTAAAGAAATTATGAATTGAGTACCTTGTTTTAGTATACTACTTACCTTAATTGATCCTTGATGTGCTTTAAGAACCTCATAAACAATGGCCAAGCCTAAACCAATACTTTCTTGAAAATCATGATTGCCCTGATTTTTTCCTTTATAAAACCTCTCGAAAATATGTTCCATCATTTCCTCTTCGATGCCTACTCCATTATCTCGAATCAATAGCTTTAAAGCTTCTTCCTCTGAATCCCAATCAGCATAGAAATAAATCTTTCCAAATTTATCATTGGTATGTTTAATCGCATTTGAAATAAGATTCAAAAACACTTGTTGGATCCGATCCTCATCTACGAGTATAAAAGATGTTTTGTCAATCGATGCATCTAATTGACATTCAAATCCTCGCCCACCTTGTTCAACGGTCAAAGCCAACTGTTTACTAATATTTTCTAACCATTGGTGAGCTATTTTTTTCTCAAAATGAAGATTTATTTTTCCTGATTCCAACAACGCTAAATCGTATAGGTCCTTAATCAAACGTCGTAATACATTTATTTTATTCATTACCAATTGATTATATTGAGTATCTTCAATCGAGATTAACCCTTCTTTGATCGATTGAATGTAGCTATGCATCAATGTAACAGGAGTCCCTAGTTCATGTGCAATATTTTGTAACATGTCACGACGAGATTCTGCCATTTGAACCAACCGCTGATTCATTTTTGTTAAATCGTGATTTACTTCATGTAATTTATTGGTTCGTTCTTCTACTTTTCTTTCTAATTCTTGATTTAATAAAGACAATTCTTGATTTAATTTTTTTACATTAACAAGGGTTTTCACTCGTGCTAATAACTCTGATTTATCACACGGCTTAACAATATAATCATTAGCACCTGTGTCAAAAGAAGCAATTTTACTTTCGTCCTGATTCTTTGCTGTTAACATTATGATAGGAAGCTCAATTAAAGAGTACGATTTTCTCAATCGTTTACATATTTCATACCCAGAAATAGACGGCATCATTAAATCTAAAATAACGATATCAACCGGATTTTTTTGTAATAAAGAAAGAACTTCGGCTCCATTCGTTGTATGGATAACATGATAGCCTTCCATTGATAAGTAATTAATCATAATTTGTACGTTAACAACCTCATCATCTACAATTAAAACAGTGCCTTGTTTAGTTGAGCGTAATTTCTCAGGTACTTCAAGGTGAAATGATTCATCTGCTTGATGCACGATAGGCTGCTGTTCCTCAACCTGCTCACTGTCTGATAATAATGCAGGTAGCATTATACGAAAACGCGTTCCTTTATTTACCTCGGACTGCACGTCAATTGTACCGTCGTGTAACTCGACCAATCGTTTGGTTATATCCAATCCGATACCCAATCCTGACACTTTCCTCGAAACACCTGATGTTGCTTGATGAAATGGTTGAAAAATATGCTCTAATTGTTCTTCTGCTATTCCTACTCCAGTGTCTATCACTTCAATTATAACTTTCTCATTCTGTGCTTCTGCCGTTATATTGACGGTTCCTTCCTTCGTATATTTAACAGCATTATCAATAAGGTTATATAAAATTTGTTGGATTCGACTGGGATCTCCGTATATGTGTGGTAAAGTGGCATCCAAGTTTTTTGTTAGTCGTATTGATTGGTGCTTTACCAATGCTTGGCTCATATGAACGACATTATCGATAATTCCTTGCAATTGAATTTTTTTGCGATCTAGTTTGATTTGATCATGATGTAATACCGACAAATCTAAAATATCATTTACTAATTTCGTTAAACGCTGACCACTGCTTATGATCATCGATAATTGATTACGTAATTCAGGTGCAACTTTTCCGTATACTCCATCTCGGATCGATTCAGCAATCCCCATCATTCCAAAAAGTGGTGTTCGTAATTCATGAGAAGTTACCGCCAGAAATTCATCTTTCAATCGATCTGACTTCTTTAAATTTACCATTGCAAGATGTTGACTTTCAGAGATTTGTTGTTCTGCTAAGGCTTTTTCTTTTCGCATAATATTAATTTTATCTGCTAGTGCAAATGACAACAGTACAACTTCAATAGTTAAAGTAGCCTGACCTGCATATTCTGTAATCATTGTAAACGGTAATACAACCGTCCGTTCCAATATCGTAATAAAAACACCGGTTAAAAAAATTAACCACCCCGCAATAAAAAAACGGGCTTGTCGAGCACCACGTCTTAAACTAATAAATGCTGAAGCTAGAACAGACACAAACGTTATAAATGCACCGAAAACCATCAGTGAAAGTGCAGTATAATGAGATATATATAAAGTTGCGATTACAACGATTTGATAGAAAATTAATATATAAGCACTTTGTTTCACAAATGGAATATACCGATCAAGATCTAGAAACGACCTAGTAAAAACAACTATCATTATACATGCAGTACTTACCCAGAACGTTGTTGAAATAATATTAAATTCTGGTTGATCTGGCCAAAAGAATTGGTAGCCGATACCATTAATCGACAGCTTACCCATCAGTGTTAGGAAAATGACACAAACATAATAAAGATAACTTCTCATTTTCAAACTGAAATAAAGAAATAAATTATAAATGATCATAACCAATACAATGCCATAAAATAAACCGAGTAAAAGTAATTCTTGTTGATTTTTTTCAAGAAATGATGTTGGTTTCCAAATATTAATGGGAGGATGTAAGTCCCCGCCCCCGACAGCTTTAACATAGAAGGTTTTTGTAGTATTTGGTTCAATAGCAAGTTCAAAAATAAAATGCCGATGATTAGTAGGACGATTATCGAATGGAAAATAAGCACCTGTATGGTAAAGTTCTGTTAGTTCACCATTCGTTTCTTGGAATATTTCCAGTTCGTAAATAATTGGAAACGCAAATTCTAACATCCATTCTTGCTGTTCTGTACGGTTTTCCACGTCAAATTTTAACCAATTGGATGTATAAAAAAAACCTGATTCCTGTCTCACTTTATGCGACGGAACAAAAGAATCTGCAGCATCACCTAAGCTGACATCTTCGATTGATAATCTATTTTCTCTATCTTTAATCATTTGCAATGACTGATATACATCGATTTTTTCAGTTTCTGCATCTAAGATTAAATGATTTTGCAGCGAAGGATGTTCTTCTCTGTTAAATAAAAATATAAGGATTATGATGAAAAAAATTAACATTAAGATGCTTATCCATTTCTTCAATGAGATCACCTACTCTAGTAAACTCCTATTACTATTTTATTATACACATTTCCAATACAGTTGTAAGAATTTTCTGATTTTTCTGTTTTTTTCTAAGTCTTTGTTAGTTTAGAAAAAGCGAGACAGATACAATTTGCCCTTGATTGATTGCTTTGCTGTCCCAACACTCGTACCACATATCTCGTTACTCTTTACAACAAGCGTAGTTTCCTTCAGCTAGGACATCTTCATTGGTAACCACACCAAAAATTTTTACAGGTGCATTTCCTTCTAACCCTTTCCTGTTGTTGATATAATTACTCATCATCATAGTTAACAAAGGTTAAATCTAGGTTAAATTAAGGAAAGAGTATGAAAAGATTCATTATTTGAAGGTGCATAAGAAAATCCAAACGACTTCGAAAACTTTTCGAATAATCGTTTGGATTCCATTAATCAATTAATTCAATTGTCCAAATTTTTAAATAGAAAATATCAACTTCTAGATAATCCCATCATCAAACTGAAGATTATCGTTATATATTACTAATTATTTCATCCACTCTGTATGGAAAGTACCTTCTTTATCTTTTCGTTGATAGGTATGTGCCCCAAAGTAATCACGTTGTGCTTGGATTAAGTTCGCTGGTAAGTTCTCAGAACGATAACTATCATAATAAGCAATCGCACTTGCAAAGGTTGGAACCGCAATACCATTAGCAATCGCAACAGATACCACTTCTCTTAGAGATGATTGGTATCCTTCTACAATTTTTTTGAAATAAGGATCTAGCATTAAGTTAGCTAGTGCTGGTTCACGATCATAAGCGTCTTTAATTTTTTGTAAGAAGTGTGCACGAATAATACAGCCACCTCGCCAGATCATCGCAATCTCACCATAATTTAAATTCCAATCATTTTCATCTGAAGCCTGGCGCATTTGGGCAAATCCTTGTGCATAGGAAGTAATTTTGCTCATAAATAATGCCTTACGAACCGATTCCACTAACGCTTCTTTATCTCCATCAAATTGTACAGTTGGTCCATTCAATTGCTTACTCGCTGCAACCCGCTCTTCTTTTAAAGCTGAAATAAAACGTGCAAATACGGACTCTGTAATTAACGGTAATGGTACACCTAAATCCAGTGCATTTTTACTTGTCCATTTTCCTGTACCTTTTTGGCCAGCAGTGTCTAGAATAACATCAACGAGTGGTTGACCTGTTTCTTCGTCCTTCTTCGTAAATATATCTGCCGTGATTTCGATTAAATAGCTGTCCAGCTCACCTTTATTCCACTCTGTGAATACGTCATGTAATTCTTCTGTTGTCAGTCCACCAACATGTTTCAAAATATAATAGGCTTCTGCAATTAATTGCATATCGCCATACTCAATGCCGTTATGAACCATTTTGACATAGTGTCCAGCACCATTTGGCCCGATATACGTTACACAAGGGTCACCGTCAACTTTTGCAGAAATTGCTTCTAAGATTGGTGCCACTAAATCATATGCTTCCTTTTGTCCACCAGGCATAATTGAAGGCCCCTTTAAAGCTCCTTCTTCACCACCAGAAACACCCGTTCCAATGAAGTGAATGCCTGTTTCATCTAATTCTTTGTTACGGCGGATTGTATCTGTAAATAACGTATTACCACCGTCAATTAGAATATCACCTTCCGCTAAATAAGGTTTCAATGATTCTATTGTTGCATCTGTCGCAGGTCCAGCTTTCACCATTAATAAGATTTTTCTCGGTTTCTCCAGAGATTGGACAAATTCTTCGATCGTCTTAGCACCTGTGAAATTTTTACCTTGTGCTTCATCTGCAAGAAAAGCTTCTGTTTTTTCATAAGAACGGTTAAATACCGCAACAGAATACCCACGACTTTCGATATTCATAGCAAGATTCTTACCCATTACAGCTAAACCAATTACACCAATTTGTTGTTTTCCCATTTAATTCACCCTCGTTTATAGATTAAAATATTTTTTAGCATTGTAATAACAAATATCTGCAACATATTGTTTTAATAAAGTAATATCATTTGGTACTTTACCTTCTTCTACCCATGTACCAATGACATTACACAAAATACGTCTGAAATATTCATGACGTGAGAATGATAAGAAGCTTCTCGAATCAGTCAACATACCGACAAAATGACGAATCAGTCCAAAATTGGCTAGCGTTTTCATTTGATATTCCATTCCATCAATATGATCGTTAAACCACCATGCTGTCCCAAATTGAACTTTACCTGGTATTTCTGCGTTTTGGAAGTTCCCAGCTGTCGCAGCTAATACTTCGTTATCACGTGCATTTAACGTATACAGAATCGTTTTTGGCAATTTATCTTGCTGCTCCAATGCATCTAGGAATTTATTTAATGGTTCTGCTAATAATTTATCACCTAATGAATCAAAACCTGCATCTGGTCCGACTTGATTAAACATTCTCGTGTTGTTGTTTCGCTGAGGGCCAATATGTAATTGCATCGCCCAGCCTTTGTCGGCATACCATTCACCAAGTTGAATTAAGGTAAATGTTTTAAATTGATCGACTTCTTTGCTTGTTAACGATTGATTATTCAAACGCTTATTAAAAATGGAAGCTATTTCTTGTTTTGTCGCTGCTTGATAAAACATCACATTGATCCCGTGATCAGAACTACGACATCCTACCTCATCAAAAAAGTTCACGCGTTTTTCCAGCGCTAGTAAGAAGTCCTCATAAGTCTCAACGTTCATGTTAGTAACACTTGCTAATTTTTCAACCCAATCATTGAAACCTTCTTTCTCAATAGCTAAACCATTATCTGGACGAAATGATGGAGATACTTTAGTGGAATATCCCTCTTCTTTTAATTTGATATGATAAGCTAGATCATCAGTAGGATCATCTGTTGTTCCTACTAGTTCAACCTTATCCTTTGCTAAAATGGATCGAACTGATAATTCAGGTGATTGTAATTTTTGATTTGCTTGTTCCCAGATTGTTTCTGCTGATTGTTCATTAAGCAACTCGTCAATATCAAAATATCGAAGTAATTCAAGATGTGTCCAGTGGTACAACGGATTACCAAACGTGTTTGGTACTGTTTTTGCCCATGCTTTAAATTTATCGTAGTCACTTCCATTACCTGTTATCAACTCTTCTTTAATACCGTTTGCTCTCATGGCACGCCATTTATAGTGATCACCAGATAACCAAATATCGAAAATATTTTGATAATTTTTATCCTCATAAATTTCATTTTGTTGTAGATGATTATGGTAATCAATAATAGGTAAGTCTTTAGCTGTTTCATGATACAATCGTTTTGCAGTCTCGTTATACAATAAAAAGTCTTCTGTAATAAATGTTTTCATATTTTTGCCCCTCCTCTTTAGTTTGTTTGGCAAACAAATTTATAATTACATCATAAGCTTATTTCTAGTTTATTTCAAGTTTTCTTCTTACTAGAAAGCTGAAAAGCTAAAATAAAACCTAATATGGCCATCACAATAATTCCAATAAAGGCAACATTAATTCCTTCAAGTAACGCTAACTGTGGGTTGGATTCAGTTGATAGTAACGTTATACCACTCATAACCGATACTAATAAACCAGTTATGATCGATCCCCCTACCATTCGTATCGCATTATTCATGGCAGTTCCATGTGCAATCCATTTTGGTGGCAAATCATTAATACCAGCGGTTGGCATTGGCATCATTACCAAACTTAAACCTGCCGAAAGTAACGTAAAAAATATAGTTATCAGAATTAGTGACGAGTTTATATCTAATAATACAAAGTAACTAGCTCCCACAACTGCTAATAAAAATCCGATGATTGCTAGTACTTTACCACCGTGTTTATCGAAAATCCGACCTACAATTGGTGACATAATCCCCATTATTATGGCACCTGGTAATAACACTAGTCCTGACTCCAAAGCGGAAAATCCTAAAACACGTTGAATGAAAATGGGTAGAATGGTTTGAGATGCGATAAGAATTGCAAATAAAAAAACGGTTAATATAGTAGTAATCGTGAATATATAGGATCTAAATACTCGGAACTCAAGAATCGGTTCATCTAATCGTAATTGTCTTTTGATGAATATTGTTAATGATACAATTCCGATCAAAATCGCGATAATCACTTGGCTATCATTAATACCATAGGTTCCTAGCAGACTAAATCCATACAGTAGACCACCCCAACCAAGTGTTGAATAGATAATAGATGGATAATCAATTTCCATCTTTTGTTGTTCTAAAATGTTTTTCATTACAAATGACGTTATGATTAATACAATCAAAGCGATTGGAATGATTGTATAAAAAAGGTATCGCCAGTGAAAATGATCAATTAAAAAACCCGATAAGGTAGGTCCAATTGCAGGTGCAAACGAAATGACTAGACCTACTAACCCCATGGCTTGTCCTCTTTGTTTAACCGGATACATCAATAAAATTAACGTTTGCATTAACGGCATGATAATTCCTGCACCTGCAGCTTGAACAATTCTACCTATCAATAATATTGGAAAAGTTGGGGCTATTGCTCCGATAACTGTCCCCATAGTAAAAATCGCCATGGCGGTAATTAATAATTTTTTTACTGAAAATTTTTCAATTAAAAACGCACTTACAGGTATTAAAATACCATTTGTTAGCAAATAGACGGTTGTCACCCATTGAGCTAAATTTGCATTAATATTAAATTCAGACATAATCGGAGGGATGGCGACTATTAATAAAGTTTGATTAAGTACTGTTACAAAAGCCGTTGCGAGTAATATAGCTACAATAAAAGGCCTTGAATAGGTAATATTTTTTGATGGTGTCATTTAAATTCTCCATTCGGTGACCGATATAATGAATATCACATATTAATTATAAAGAATAGTCCTATGCTGTTCATTGCCTATAAGTGCTTACAATTGTCAAAAACTTTACTATGCATCTTTATACATAGAAAGCAAGACTCTACTGAATGGGTGCAAACTGAAGGTAGGGTTATTTGCATCAAACAAATAACAATTTAAAGGAGTACAAAAGTGCCAAAGGAAACTTTTTTTAATCTACCCACTGAAAAAAATCAAAAATTAATCGATGCTCTAAAGAAAGAATTTTCAAATACATCTTTAACTGATGCATCAATCGCTAATATTATTAACTATGCTCAAATTCCTAGAGGCAGCTTTTATCAGTATTTTGAAAATAAAGAAGATGCTTTCTTCTATCTATTTGATAAGCAAATAAATTATGCTATGGAACAATTTATTTTGATTCTTCAAAAGCATGATGGTAATATATTTGATACGACTATTACCTTTTATCAATTGATTATCGAAGAGCGTGAAAACTTTACGTTCTTTAAAAACGCTCTCTTAAATATGAATTATAAAATCGAAGAATCACTAATCGGAATCTTTGCTAGTACAGACAAAATGGAACACTTTAAAAACATCTGTCAACAAATTAACTGGTCACTGCTCACCATTCAATCAGAGGAAGACTTTTTTCAGTTAATGAAAATAATCGCTGCAGTCACTTTTCATAATTTTGTTGAAAAATTCTCCAAAGATTTACCTATTGATGTTTCCATTTATAGATATAAAACACAGCTATCTTTGATTAGAAATGGTATTGGTAGATAGTTTATGAAACGATATGAGGAGAGAAATATATTGAAAAAATCAGCTATCAATCAGTTTAGGTGGATTGGCCTTATTGAAGGAAGCTCATTAGTGATTCTGCTTTTCATTGCTATGCCTTTAAAATATTGGGCTGGTTTACCTGAAGTGGTGACAGTAATCGGAAGTCTTCATGGCGGTTTATTTATTTGTTATATCTTGTTTACGCTTTATACAACCTTCAAAGTGAAATGGTCTATTATTTGGCTTGTGAGTGCAGTAGCTGTCGCATTTATCCCGTTTGGAAATTTTGTATTAGATAGACGTATTCAAACAAAGTTCACGTAGATTTTTTTGAACTCTACGTGAACTTTTTTAATTGTAAGATCGCTAGTAATTGTTTCGACATATAGACGGAACTATATTTAAAATCTTGCCTAATCCATTCCATAATTAGCCCCCATATTGCATATGCTTGATAACTAGCTAATAACTCTGGTTCAATTTGCTTAACTTTATATTTCTGGATAACTTCAAGCATTAATTCTATTAATTGGGAACAAATTCTATTTTGTATACCTATTAATATATTAGATTGCGTTAATATTCTATAAAAATCAGAATAGCTTTCTACATGGTCAAAAATTTTGATAGCGGAAGCATTCAATTGTTCTAATGAAAATTCCTCTTGAGTTTTATACGGTTCACGATAGGAAATAATTAAATCTGCTATAAGATCATCTACCATCTCTTCTAGTAGATCTTCTTTATATTGATAATGTTTATAAAAGGTGCCTCGATTTAAATCTGCAACAGCAACGATGTCCGTAATTGTAATTTGATGAAGTGCACGTTTTTTCAATAAATTCATTAAGGCCTGTTTTAATGCGGATTTTGATTTTCTTACACGTCTGTCATGATAATCTCTCACAAACAATTCACCACCTGAATGTATAATAACGATCAAAATATATTCATAAATATATAATATCGTTCACTATTAGACATTTGTCTGTTGTTTTGCTTATTGTCTATAAATGAATAGCAATATTATACTATAAACAGATGTTGATTAATATACATCTGTTTTTTATAAACGATGCCAAAAAGAGGAGGAGTTTAAAGTGAAATTAAAAAATAAGGTTGCCATTGTTACGGGAGCAGCATCTGGTATGGGGCATGCGATAGCAGAGCGGTTTGCAAAAGAAGGTGCATCATTGGTTCTTGCGGATTTGAATCTTGAAGGGGTAAAAGAATTAGAAAGTAAAATTGAAAACAGTGGTGGTAAATCGACTGCACTTGAAGTCAATATAGCAAATGCAACCGATATTGAAAAGATGATCGATACAGCAATCGAGAAATTCGGAACATTAGATATATTAGTCAACAATGCTGGAATCATGGATGGATTTGAACCTGTCGCAGAAGTAGATGAAGACAAGTGGGATTTAATCTTCGATGTGAATACAAAAGGGCTTATGCGGGCTATGAAAAAAGCGATCCCTATATTTTTAGAAAAGGAACAAGGTGTAATAATTAACACTGCATCCACTGGGGGCATTAGTGGTGCTCATGCTGGTGCTACCTATTCTGCTTCGAAACACGCAGTTATTGGATTAACCAAAAATACTGGATACATGTATGCGAAACATGGTATTCGCTGTAATGCCATTGCACCTGGCGCAATTGCTACTAATATTAGCCAAACGATAAAAAATGTCAGTGAATTTGGAAGTGAAAGACTAAAAATGGTACAAGGTCTTATTCCCTCTGTAGGTACACCAGAAGATATTGCAAATGTTGCCTTATTTCTAGCTTCCGAAGAGTCAAGCTTCTTAAATGGAACGGTTATTACTGCGGACGGTGGTTGGACTTCCGCATTCTAATAAGTGTATCTATTTCACTGATTTGAGATAGCTTATTCGAAAAAATGCTAATCTATGGTCACCGCTGATAAACAGTGATTACGTGATATTTTTATCGGGGGCTACCCTTCTTTGATATGCTCTCTTTGGGAATCAACTGTAAAACATGAAGTTAAGTGGACGATTTTCTGATAAATTTCATTACTAACGTTTTACTCCCATTGATTGCTAGCAACACTTATCAAGAAGTTAGCCTCTGTTTCACCACAGCTATAGCTCAAATCCCGTAGCGGAGGGTATTAAAGACGATAATAATAATCAATAGAAGTTAAAACTTCCACTTTTTGAATTTTCATTTGTTCATAAATCTTTAATTTTCTTCATAAGATAAAATAATGTCTAAGATCGGAGGAAATTCAAATGAGAGTACGTGTTCGAAAAGGTGATTCCCTATGGTATTACAGTCAATTGTTTCAAATACCACTTCCTTTAATCCAAGCGTCCAACCCACCATTAAATCCAAATCAATTAGCCGTTGGTCAAGAGATTGAGATCCCTGGGTTTATACTCCAATCCCATTCAATCCAGGCAAATGATACGCTTTGGCACTTGTCACAAAGCATATCATTACCTGTGGATGCCTTATTATTACTTAATCCCACCATTCAACCAACTCAATTACAAATTGGCCAAAAGCTCATACTCCCCCATCGAGTGACTAACCTCGTAGTATCAAATGAAAATAATTATTCTTATCAAACAATGCTGACAGATATTCAACAATTGGTTACTGTTTATCCTTTTATTCAAACACAAATTATTGGTCAGTCCGTTTTAGAAAAAGATATCATCGAATTGCAAATTGGCAGAGGATCTCGCCAAAAACATATAAACGGTTCTTTTCATGCTAATGAGTGGATAACAACACCTGTAATTATGAGGTTTATTAATGAATATGCATTAGCACTTACAAATAACAACTCCATTCGTGGACTGAACCTGCTCCCTCTTTTTGAAACCAATACATTATCATTGGTTCCGATGGTTAATCCTGATGGTGTGGACCTGGTGCTAAATGGAGCAGAAGCAGCTGGAGATTTACGCGAGTCTGTACTCGCATTAAATAATGGCAGCAACGATTTCTCAGGATGGAAGGCAAATATTAACGGAGTTGATCTCAACAATCAATATCCAGCCCTTTGGGATACAGAAGCAGGACGTAAGCCGACTTCACCAAGCCCACGTGACTTTCCAGGGTACCAGCCATTAACTGAACCGGAGGCTATTGCAATGGAGCAATTAGCACAACAGCGGCCATTTGAAATTGTGAACGCTTTTCATACGCAAGGTGAAGTTATTTTTTGGGGTTTTCAAGGGTTAGAACCACCTCAATCACAAACGATAGTAGAGGAATTTAGTCGTGTTAGTGGTTATCAACCAATTCAATATGTAGATAGTTTCGCTGGGTATAAAGACTGGTTTATCCAAGAGTTCCAACAGCCAGGTTACACGGTCGAATTAGGTATGGGTGTAAATCCTCTGCCTATTTCTCAGTTCGAGGAGATTTATCAGGAAACATTAGGCATTATGTTAGCAACATTGTACTTATAAACAAGACAATTTATAAAGAAAAATATTCTTATATTATTTTTAAATTCTATTTCCTTTAATAATTTTTGAGCACCTTTCAAATTGAAACAAGCGGTTTAACTATCCTATTTACTCTTTATATGTTTTAATTTAAGCATACAAATCATTCAACTTTATAGAACCAGTTGTTCTGTATCGGTATCAGTATAGAAAGGTGTTAGGCTATGAAAGGAAATCCCTCTCTTCAACCATATCTGGAATCGGAGACTAAAAGAAAGCATTTATACAAGCGGACATTAATTTTTGTTATTTTATCGCAAATTTTTGGCGGTGCTGGACTAGCTGCTGGTATAACCGTCGGGGCTTTATTAGCTAAAGATATGTTAGGTACAGACAGTTATGCAGGGCTTCCTGTTGCTATTTTCACATTAGGATCAGCCCTTGCAGCATTTTTAGTAGGGCGAATTTCTCAACGAAATGGCAGAAGAATGGGTCTTGCTTCCGGATTTATTACAGGTGGTATTGGAGCTATAGGAGTTGTGTTAGCAGCCGTTAGTGATAATATATTTTTACTCTTTTTCTCCTTATTAATCTATGGTGCAGGTACGGCAACAAATTTACAAGCAAGATACGCAGGTACTGATTTAGCCAGTGATAAACAAAGAGCGACTTCTGTTAGTATCGCAATGATCGCTACTACTTTCGGTGCTGTTGCGGGTCCTAATTTAACAGAACCAATGGGAGAAGTCGCATTATTTTTCGGTATTCCAGCTCTCGCTGGTCCATTTTTATTAGCTGCAGCAGCCTATCTACTTGCAGGAATGATATTATACATTTTTCTAAGACCTGATCCACTATTAGTAGCCAATGCACTAGCCAATCAACCGACCAGTTCCAATGAAACCACTAAAATGGCTGAAAGAGAAGTTAAAACCAATAATAACGGGATCATAATAGGAGCTATCGTTATGGTGACTAGTCAATTGGTGATGGTAGCTATTATGACGATGACTCCTGTTCATATGGGTCACCACGGTCATACAATAAGTGCCATCGGTATGGTAATAGGCATACACATCGCTGCCATGTATTTACCTTCTCTTGTTACAGGTGTATTAGTAGATAAGCTAGGAAGAAATACTATGGCGATTGCCTCTGGATCGACATTGTTGATTGCGGGGATCTTACCATTTGTTCTGGATCAAAGTTCAGTCAGTGTGATGATTCTATCATTAGCATTATTAGGTTTAGGATGGAATTTTGGATTGATAAGCGGGACTGCGATGCTAGTGGATGCTACCACTGTTAAAAATCGTGCTAAAGTTCAAGGGTCAGTAGATGTCTCGATCGCTTTATCTGGTGCAACTGGTGGAGCATTGTCTGGCATGGTAGCTGCTCAAACTAGTTTTGTGACGTTATCTCTTATTGGTGGTATTTTGGCCGTAGGGTTACTCCCTATAATTGTTTGGTACACCAAATCGATGAACAAGGTTAAGTCGTGATGATTGTAAGAGTTTGTATAGATTAGTACACGAAAAGCGAACCAAAGATCATGGTTCGCTTTTCACATAATTTTTATTACATTTTTTCTTTTTACGGCAATTTATTCCCTGCCACACGATACAAGTCATACCATTCTTCTCGAGTCAATTTCACATCAGATGCTTTTGCGATTTCTTGTAATCGTTCAGGGTTCATCGTACCAACAATCGGTTGCATCCGTGCAGGGTGACGCAAGATCCATGCGATTGCAATCGTGGTTTTAGTTACACCTTTTGCATCTGCATATTCTTGAAGTTTCTCATTTAAAATAGGAAACTTCTCATTATCCACAAATACGCCTTCAAAAAATCCGTGCTGGAATGGTGACCATGGTTGGATGGTCATATCATGTAGACGACTATAATCTAAAATCCCTCCGTCCCTTACGATTGCTGGATCATGTTCCATATTGACATTTAAACCAGCATCAATCATCGGCGTAAACATCATACTCAATTGTAATTGGTTTGCCACAAGTTCTTGCTCGACATTTTTCTTCAATAGTTCAATTTGTGTTGGATTGTGATTACTTACACCAAAATGACGGACTTTGCCACTTCGTTTTAGTTCATCAAAAGCTTCTGCTACCTCTTCTGGCTCAACTAGTGTATCTGGTCGATGTAGCAATAGAATATCTATGTAATCTGTCTTTAATCGTTTTAAACTACCCTCAACAGATGAGAGAATATGTTCTTTTGAAAAATCAAAGAAACCATCTCGAATCCCGCATTTAGTTTGGATTACCATTTTTTCACGAATACTAGAGTTCATCTCAATCGCATCAGCAAAAATTTCTTCTGACTTGCCACCACCATAGATATCTGCATGATCAAACATATCAATTCCTAATTCAAGTGAATTCTCAATCACGCGATTTGCATCTTGTTTTGACAATTGATCCATACGCATACAACCTAATGAAATTTCACTTACCTGTAGGCCACTTTTTCCTAGTTCTAGTTTATTCATCTCTATCACCTCGTTGATATTGTAGCATATAGCTTTGATGTAAGCGATTAACTTGCTCTATTTTGTAAAAGGAATGTTAGTAGAAACATTCCTTTTATTAGTCATTGCATCACTAAATAGAGTGCGCCTTTCACTCCAGCTTCATCTGTTAAGCCAGGAGAAACAATATAACGATCGATTTCTTTTTCAGTTAAATATGGCGAACTGACATAGCCATTTAACATCTCTAGAACATTTTTTCGAATTAATGGGAATAGTTGTTTTTGTTTCATTACGCCTCCACCCATAATAATTCTCTCAGGGGACAATATATAGATATAATTCGTCAAAGCTTGTGCAAGATAAAATGCTTCCATTTCCCAAACTTTTGGATCATCCGCTAATTCGACACCTTTTTTGCCCCACCGTTTTTCTAAAGAAGGGCCCGCTGCTATTCCCTCTAAACAATCTCCATGATATGGACAGGTGCCATCATAAGTGTCATCAGGATGACGACGCACTTTAATATGTCCCATCTCTGAATGTGATAATCCTTTTAATGTTTTTCCATGAAAATATGCACCTGCACCTATTCCAGTCCCTACCGTTATGTATAAACACGATTCTACATCTTTTGCATTACCCCATTTAGCTTCAGACATTGCTGCTACGTTGACATCCGTATCTATTATGATAGGTATATTTAATCCATCTTTTAGTTTGGCACCAAGTGGATAATCGACCCAGTCTGTCTTTGGTGTTTTTTGTAATTGACCATATGTTGGACTTGTTTCGTTAATATCAATTGGGCCAAAACCACCGAGTCCTAAACGTTCTATACCTTTTCCATCAAAAAATGCTAAGATCTTTGGCATGGTAATGTCAGGGTGTTCCGTGGGAATAACTGTTTTTTCAATGATATTACCTTTTTCATTACCAATTGCTAAAACAAATTTTGTCCCTCCAGCTTCAATAGCACCTAAATACATCTGTATGTTCCTCCTCAAACTAAAACAACTTAATCATATTCTATAAAATATTGTAGCATAATCTGACAGCTAAAATATTATCTATTTTAATATATTTTTTGAATTGGGCAATGCTATTAAAAAAACTAATGTAAAGGAGTTTTATTAGATGAACATAGAAACTTTTTGGCTAATTGTTATTTTAACAGCTAGCTTTATCTTACTTTTAAGACATTTAGGATTGTTGATAAGTCAAATCATTTTTGCAATATTAGTCGATCAATTTATACATTCATTTCTATTTACAATAGCGTTCATCAGTCAAATCTTGTTCGGTTTATGGGTGGCATATCGTGTTTTTCAAGCAGCAGCATACCATTACCAATTAGAAATGGAAAAGACCAGTCGGATTCCCCAACACTATACAATCGAAAGCAGATCAGGCAGAAGAAAAAATTTCTTATAGATAGTACTAAGGAAAAGTTTGATAAAGCGTGGGGATTACGAACGGTTCATATCGTGATATAATATGTTAGTCAAATCTACCAAAGGAGTACATACTAACATGTTAAAACAGTTTTTCTCTTATTATAAACCACATAGACGATTATTTATCATTGATTTCACCAGTGCAGTTATTGTAGCCATTTTAGAACTGGCTTTTCCAATCGCTGTTCAATGGCTAATTGACGATTTATTAGTTGATGGCAACTGGAACTTAATTGTTACCATTAGTATTTTATTATTTGCTATATACTTATTAAGTACATTTTTACAATATGTCGTGAGTTACCTCGGGCACAAATTAGGGATTAACATTGAAACAGATATGCGTGAGGAATTATTTACACATGTCCAGCGCCAATCGTTTCGTTTCTTTGATAATACCAAAACAGGACATATTATGAGCCGGATCACCAACGACCTGTTTGATATTGGTGAGCTTGCCCACCATGGTCCAGAAGATTTTTTTATTGCGATTATGACATTCACAGGAGCTTTTTGGATTATGTTTACGATTAATCCGACACTTGCCCTGATTGCATTAGTCATGGTTCCACTATTGGTAGCACTTGTAACCTACTGTAATATTGCGATGAACAAGGCTTGGCATCAAATGTATCATAATATTGCCGATGTCAATGCGCGTGTAGAAGATGCGGTTTCTGGTGTGCGTGTTGTCCAATCTTTTACGAATGAGGATTTCGAGTTAAACCGATTCAAGGGAGATAATGGCAGATTCCGCAAGGCAAAGATTAAAGCATACAAAGTAATGGCAGGTACCCATTCAAGTATTTATATGATGACACGTTTTCTTACATTGATCGTGCTAATAGTAGGAGCATGGTTAAGCATTAATGGTAAGCTTTCTTATGGAGAATTAGTCAGTTTTGTTTTGTATACCAATGTTTTGATTAAACCCATTGATAAAATCAGTGCCTTATTGGAGTTATATCCAAAAGGAATGGCAGGCTTCCGTAGGTTCAGAGAAATCTTGTCTAAAGAGCCAGAAATAAAAGACGATCCAAATGCCATACATGTAGAAAAATTAGAGGGTAACATTAAATTTGAAAAGGTTGATTTCTCTTATGATGATCAGCAGCAAGTATTAGAGGGTATTGATTTGAAAATAACTCCTGGTGAAACGATTGCATTTGTAGGACCTTCTGGTGCAGGAAAAACAACCATTTGTTCATTAATTCCGAGGTTTTATGATGTCAACAGTGGGGCTATAACAATTGATGGCATCGATATTCGCCAAATGACCCAAAAATCACTTCGGGCGCAAATTGGCATTGTTCAACAAGATGTATTTCTTTTTACTGGAACAGTTCGAGAAAATATTGCGTATGGCAATCACCAGGCTTCAGAAAAAGATATTATTGAAGCTGCAAAAAAAGCACATTTACATGATGTGATCGCCAAGCTACCTGAAAGATATAATACTCAAATCGGTGAACGAGGCTTAAAATTATCGGGTGGTCAAAAGCAGCGATTAGCGATCGCCAGAACTTTTTTAAAAAATCCGCCGATTCTGATTTTAGATGAAGCAACATCAGCGTTAGATACCGAAACTGAACGGATTATTCAACAGTCGTTGGATCAACTCGCAGAAAATCGGACTACATTAGTCATTGCCCATCGTTTAGCTACCATTCGAGACGCTGATCGAGTCATTGTAGTTACCAATGATGGCATTGCAGAAGAAGGAAGTTATCAGGATTTGCTAACTGAAAATGGCGTATTTGCACGATTACACAAAATTCAATATGAGCAAAATCAAAATTAAGGAGTGTATTTACTTACTAAGACAAGGGTGATAGACACTTTTTCTTCCTTTTTGCTTTTTTTGTCCTTCATACCGCTTATGAAGGACACTTTTTCTTCCTTTTCGCTCTTTTTGTCCTTCATACCGCTTATGAGGGACACTTTTTCTTCCTTTTCGCTCTTTTTGTCCTTCATCTCGCTTATGAAGGACACTTTTTCTCCCTTTTCGCTTTTTTTGTCCTTCATTTAAACTGATATTTGTAAAAACGTCCCTTACTCTTCTTCCCAAAATAAATCATCCAATGTTTTCCCCAATGTCTTACATATCGATAGGCATAATTGTAAACTGGGGTTATACTTTCCCTGCTCTATTAAACCTATTGTTTGTCTCGTTACACCGACTTTTTTAGCAAGCTCCGCCTGTGACAAATCATGTTCCACCCTAGCCACTTTGATTTTTATATTTTTCATTCTTCCGCATCCTCTAATTGCTTTTCAATTGCCTTATCACTTCTATTTTTAGCTATTGAATAACTTACAACTATAAATACTACTAAAAAAGGAATATAAAACATCATTGAAGCTCCGAATGTAATAAAGAAGTAACTAACGGCTTCAGAAGTACTATCCGCAAATCTAAATGCACTATTAAAACCAAAAAACAAAGCAATCAGAACACCAAATACAACACCTAAAAAAATATTTTTCGTTTGAAAACTCCACTTACTTCGATTATCATGCATTTCTACTTCTGAGGAGAAGAGCCCTTTTTGAGTGGACCTAATACCATAATAAATACCTGCGACAAGAAAAATAATCATTTCTGTTGCCACATGCTCTATCTCGATCCCGAAGTTAACCATTTTATAGACCACTGATCCTAAGCATATCAGATAAATCAATATATAAATTTCCCGGTAAATTTTATTTTGCTCAATGGTTACTCGTTCATCCTGATATTTCTTTTTAAATAAACCCATCTAAAGATCCTCCTTGAAATATTATATTTTAATAATACATCATCAGATTACTTTTTGCAATATATATATTACATTTTGATAAATATAGCAAACAAAAAAGAAGCCCTCAAAAATTCAGGCTTCTCTCTAAGAGATTTTCGTTCCGTTCTCCACTGGTTGATCCGGGCTTAACAATACTACATCATCTGTTTCCGGCACTCCACCTAAAACTAATACTTCTGATTTAAACCCTGCAATTCTAAGTGGTGGGAAATTAACGACAGCTGTTATTTGTCTGCCAATTAGAATCTCAGGTTGATAGCGTTTGGTAATTTGAGCAGATGATTGCTTGATCCCAAGCTCGCCAAAATCTATCTTAAGTTTAATTGCAGGTTTTTTAGCTTCCGGGAATTCCTGTGCTTCTATTATGGTACCAATTCGCAAATCTAGTTTCGCAAAATCTTCAAAATTCGCCAACTTAGTCACCTCATTTGCATTTTTAACATTTACTGTTTATTATTTTATATTCATCACGAAGTAATGGACAGTTAACCACCAAATTTTTCACACTACAGGACTTTTGTAGGATTTTTAAAATCGGATTTACATAGTAATCCTTTCCATATCAACTTTTCTATCGTTTTCGTGATAGAAGCCCCTAATATTTTATAGTTGTCAAAAACCTCTTCATCGTATAAAATACAACATATAGTAATTCATATTCAAAAGGCATCAATATATTGTATTTTCGCATCTATACTGCAAGAGTGCACTTCGATTGCGGTTTGAAGATATTATACATATTTTATTCTATTATCGCTCCAAGCTGGGCGCTTTTATTATGTAAATGGAGGTTTTCTCATGACAACTGAAATTCAATCTATTAAACAAACTGTCATTACTGCTTTACAAGAAGCGGAAGAAAAGTACGGTCTTGATACAACGGATATTACAAAACGTATCGAGGAATCGACAAAATCAGATAAAGAGTCTACTCAAGAAGCACTCTTTTACTCTTTAAATCGTATTTCCATGGATCAGCCGAACTGGACATTTGTAGCAGCGCACTTTCACCTGACACAGTTATATGAAACTGCTAGTAAAAACAGAGGCTATGATGCTGATCAGAAATACGGTGATCTTTATTCTCTTATTCAAATTTTAACGGATAAAGGTATATATAGCAAAGATATACTTGCACACTATACCAAAAATGAAATTGATCAACTGCAACAATCTATCAACCCTGATCGGGATGGTTTATTTAACTACATAGGATTATTTTTATTAGCAGATCGCTATTTAGCAAGGGATCATGATCGTAATCTGTATGAACTTCCTCAGGAACGATTTATGATTATCGCGATGACACTTATGCAAAACGAAGCAGCTGAAAATCGTTTAGAGTTAGTAAAAGAAGCTTATTGGGCATTAAGTAACCTCTATATGACAGTGGCTACTCCTACTTTATCTAATGCTGGGAAAAGCTATGGTCAATTGTCATCCTGTTTTATTGATACCGTAGATGATTCCTTAGATGGCATCTACTTAAATAACTGGGATATTGCTCGTTTAAGTAAAGACGGCGGTGGTATTGGTATTTATTACGGTAAGGTTCGTGCATTAGGTTCCGATATTAAAAAATTCAAAGGGAACTCTTCAGGTGTTGTGCCGTGGATTCGTCTACTTAACGATACAGCAGTAAGTGTCGATCAACTTGGCCAACGTCAAGGGGCAGTTGCCGTTTATTTAGATGTATTTCATAAAGACATAATGAATGGCTTCCTGGATTTAAAAACAAATAATGGTGACGAGCGCCGTAAAGCACACGATATTTTCACTGGCGTCTCTATTCCGGATCTATTCATGGAACAAATCCAAGAAAAAGATGCAAACGGAAAAAGTATCGGGGAATGGCATACATTCTGTCCACACCAAGTCAAACAAATGATGGGGTGGAAGGATAAAGATGGTAACCCGCTAGGTTTAGAAGATTTTTATGATGAAGAAGATCATAAATATTTCACTGAAAAGTATTGGGAAGCCGTAAATCACCCGCTTCTTCCTAGAAAAACATACCGTGCAATCGATATTATGGCACGAGTGATGATTGCACAATTAGAAACAGGAACACCTTATATGTTCTATCGAGATGAAGTAAATCGTCAAAATCCAAATAAACATAAACGAGGTATCGGTAAAACATCGATCTATTGTAGTAATTTATGTACAGAGATTGCGCAAAATATGTCTCCTACTTCAATTACGAAAGAATATCAGGATGAAGATGGTAATATTGTGATTGTACGTAAACCTGGTGATTTCGTTGTTTGTAATTTATCATCGATTAATCTACCGAATGCCGTTCGCGAAAAAGTATTAGAACGTTTAATTTCGATTCAGGTACGAATGCTAGATAATGTGATCGATTTAAATACAATCAGTGTTGGACAAGCCGAAGCTACCAATAAAAAGTACCGTGCAGTAGGTCTTGGAACATTTGGCTGGCACCACCTGCTTGCATTAGAAAGTATCCATTGGGAATCAGAAGAAGCTGTAGAATTTGCAGATAAAGTATATGAAGATATAGCTTATTATACGATAAAAGCCTCTATGGAGCTTGCAAAAGAAAAAGGAACCTATTCTGAGTTTGAAGGATCGGAATGGCAATCAGGTGTCTATTTTGACCGACGCGATTATCAATCCGACAGATGGAACCAATTACGTCAGGACGTTGCAACAAACGGCATTCGTAATGGTTGGTTAATGGCCGTTGCACCGAACTCGTCAACAGCTAAAATCGGTGGCTCTACGGATGGAATTGATCCACTATATGCGGTAGAATACGCAGAAGAAAAGAAAAACTTTAAATTTAAAGTAACGGCACCAGATCTTGATCATGTGACATATAACTATTATCGCCGTGCTCGTCATGAATTGGATCAAGTATGGAGCATTAAACAAAATGCCAAAAGACAACGTCATATTGATCAAGCCATTAGTTTTAATTTCTATGTACGTCATGACATCAAAGCAAAAGATTTATTAAATTTACATGTTGCTGCCTGGGAGAATCGACTAAAAACGACCTATTACGTCCGCAGTACATCACAAACAGAAATCGAAGAATGTGAAGCATGCCATAGCTAAATAGCTGATCAAACGATTATATTTTCTGGATTTCACAGATCTTACCTTCTGTGAAATCCTTCCATTATTTTTTGAAATGTATACAATAACAGCCATTCTACTTTTTTACATAATTATTCCAAAGGAGGAGATCTGACATGACACAAGTCGATCAACCTTTAACAAAAATCAAACTATTAAACCCAACCTATCCTAATAAAGCAACAGGTATCATTAATGGCGAGTCTTCCGGACTATTAAATTGGAACGATATTGCCTATCCTCAAATGTATGACCTTTATCAAACATTACTAGCAAACTTTTGGAAAGCGCAAGAAATTAATATGCAAGACGATATCAAACAATGGGATAACTTAACTGAGACGGAAAAAGATATCTTCTTACGTATTAACACACAATTAGCATCATTAGACAGTTTGCAAACACCAACAATGACACATGTTATGGATTATGTGACAGATTCTAGCTTTAAGGCCATTTTTGCAGTAATCGCACAACAAGAAGCTGTTCACAATGAATCTTATTCCTATATTCTAAGTTCGATTGTGCCATTACGTGAACAAAATGAACGTTTTACACAGGCAAAAGAGGATCCTATTGTACGTAAACGAAATCAACTTATTCTCGACAGTTATGAAGCGTTTCGTGAAAATCCTACACCACAAAGACTATTTGAACTTGCGATTAACTCTATCAATTTAGAGGGTATTTATTTCTATGCTGGTTTCGCCTTCTTCTATCATTTAGCGCGTCAGCAAAAAATGTTAAAAACGAGTACAATGATTAGCTACATTCAACGGGATGAGATGCAACATGCTTATTTTGTATCACAGTTTGTTCGAATCTTACTTACAGAGAATCCTGAATTAAATACAGAAGAGAATATCCAATACGTGTATAAAACAATTGACCATGCGGTTCAATTGGAAAAAGAATGGGCAGATTACATTTTGAAAGATATCGATGGTATTGATCTTGAAGAATTCCATGGGTATGTGGAATATTTAGCAAATAAACGTTTCCGTCAAATTGGGCTTGATAATTACTATCCGGAACGTGATAATCCGATGGAATGGATTCATGTCTTTAGCGATGAAATGATGAATGAAACAAAATCAGACTTCTTTGAACAAAAATCACGTACTTATACAAAAGTATCCTCATCCAATGGATTCGATGAGCTGTGATGATTCGAATAAGGAGGCACAACTGAAATGAAAGCAGCGATAATCTACACCTCTGTCACTGGTAACACCTCTACCCTGGCAGAAATTATTCATGATAAAATGGAAAAACGTGATATTGTCACTGACCTAATACCAATTGAAGATTTCCATCCCAGTCTATTACAGCAATATGATATTGTTGCTGTTGGCACGTATTCATGGGATAATGGAGATCTTCCGATGGAAATGGAAGATCTTTTTGAAACGTTTGAAACAGAAGAGCTCAAACATCTGACTACAGGTGTGTTCGGAACAGGCGATAGTTTCTATCCTTATTATTGTGGTGCTGTCGATCTTTTTAGAGATATGCTTTTTGTCCACACTAATTTAGCTGTGACATTAAAAGTAGAATTAACGCCACAAGATGACGATTTAAATCGTTGTGAAAAGTTTTGTGATCGATTGACACAAGAACTTGCAGTTGTTTATTAAGACTGTTTAACACTGTCTACAGCTGGTTCAAACGGATAGAAGTTGACATGTGAGCTTATGATAGTTGCTGTAAGGAGAATTTATTATGATGGTTGAATATTTGTTAGTATTTTTAGGTGCCGCTATCCCTTGGTTTGAAATTGCATTAGTTATTCCATTTGGTATTATTACTGGATTAAACCCTGTCGTCGTTATGATCGTTGCTTTTATTGGAAACATGGTGACGATATTGGCTTTAATTATTGGATTTGATAAATTTGAACACTGGTTTTCCAAGAAAGAAAAGAAAAATTCTAAACGAGAAGAACGGGCAAGAACGATGTGGAATAAATATGGCCTACCAGGAATGGTAATGCTTGGGCCTATCTTTATTGGTTCCCATATTGCTGCATTCATCGGAATGCTACTGGGAGCAACAAAACAAGCAACATTGGCCTGGTCCACTATTAGTATTGGCGTATGGTCATTAGTTTTTGGTATATTTACTGCATTAGGGTTTGATTTTTTTGTTCGGTAATAAATAGACTATCCTATAATTTCTAGGATAGTCTTTTGTTATTTGTTCACAAATTTATCATTAGAAGTTGACGGTTATTAGGTTATAATAGGCAATAAGAAGGTGATGGAATGCAATCCTTATATTCATGGCTGGTCATCATTCATATTTTTTCCGCTATCGTCGGGATCGGTCCTGGTTTCATTTTAACAACTATTGTTCGATCAGCGAAAACGATGCCTGAAATACGTCATGCATTCGCTTTAAAAAAAACCATACATATTTTTGTGATGATTGGTGGGATTCTCGTCTTAGTGACAGGCCTATTAATGGGAGCTATTAGACCGATTCTTTTTCAACAAGGTTGGTATGTAATGAGTATGCTTCTATACTTCGTCGCTCTATCATTAGGGCCTACGTTTTTGAAAAAGTACTCTGTGCCTATCAAAAAAATACTGGCAGATAAAGAAATTGAACAAGTACCTGCCAGCTATTATCCGAACCTACATCGATTATTGCGCATTGAATATTTGGAAAATGGTTTGCTCTTAATCGTAATCTTTCTAATGATCACCAAACCATTTTAATATAAACTCTAAACATAAATTTCGTAATAATTTCATTCATACTTGAAGGATTATACGACATAACTCTGGTAGCAATTTTGAAATGGTATATATGTGTGGTGCCCGCTTCGGCTTGCCCACTTCCCTTTCCGTGGGGTTTTCCCTTCAGCTAACTTTTCCAAGCAAAAATCGCTTAAAAAGTGGATCTTCAGGTAAAACGATCCCACAGGAGTGGAAGTGGCCGCCTCCGCTGAATAAAACTCTACAAATATTACAAATGCTAACATTTTGGATTGTTACAGATATGAAGGTATATTGTTAAGAATGACAAGTAATCAAAAGACAAATTCATAGGCTATATTGAATAAAGCCAATATGATTATTCTTATTTGTTTTGTAGAGGAAAAAAAGCGCAGGCGTCCGCTTTCATTCCTGCGGGATGTTTTTCCCCTAAGATCCACTTTTTAAGCGAATTGTGCTTAAAAAGTTAGCTTAGGGAAAAACCCGCGGAAAGGAAGCGGACAAGCCGGAGCGAGTGTCACGCAATCATAATATCTCATACTTATCACTACAATAATGTCGCACTTTCCTGCTTTTGCTAATTAAGATTTATTGTTTCAATTTTCTAAGTGGAGAATATTATTTATCTCCGTTTCTTATTTTTAACTCGCTTGTTTCTTTTCTATATACATTTCCACCCATGGGCGAATCGCTATGTATAGTCCAGCGATTATTAACCAAGTGAATGCTAAATATGTCCATCCTTTGAAGAAATTCAAACTATATTCATAACCAGTGATAAACATGATTCCTGGAAAAAGAATAATAAACACAAACGTCAAACCAAATGCCCATCTCGTACAAAGTTTCGCATCTTTTAGTAATTGTTTATCTTCCATTGCTTACACCACTTCCTTTTTCATAACACTATCGTTAGATTCTTCTTTTTTATCCTCATCAAAACTATGGAATTTATCTTTTAACGAATCAAAATCAAACTCTTGATTGCTAAGCAGTCCATGTCCAATTGCGATTAAACCACTGACTAGAAACACCGTGACATTACCGAATAACATTGAATGCAATTCACCTAACGAAGCAACCGAAATTTCACCGTATCGTACTTGAGCGGTAATAACCCAAACAGTTATACCTGTTACCATTCCTGCTAATGCTCCATAAAAGTTACCTGTGCTTGTTGCTTTCTTCCACATCAGACCTAATGTTAACGGAATAACGGCCCCACTAACGAAAATACCCATGGCCATGTACACAAAGCTTAAACCGATCCCTACTTTGAAAAGTAGAATAGATAATAGCCCCATTGCTAAACCGAAACTTAAGGTAACGATACGTGAGACTTTTAATGTTTTTTCTCCTGTTGCATGTGGATTAATTGATTTACGGTAGATATCGGTCACTATAATATTGGTTATCGCTGTTAACTCTGCAGCTCCAGTTGACATAACTGCCATAAACAGCATGACTAAAAACAAAATAGAACCAACAGAACCTAATAAATGTTGTGCCATCAATGGAGCTGAAGCATCCGGATCGCCAATATTTAATCCAAGTCCTGCTGCACTAACCCCTAGAAACGTTGCAATCGCAAATGGAATAGCAAACCAAGCAATCCCACCATAAATATATGCTTTTGATGCTGCGCTATTCTTACTTGCGATCGCACGCTGCCAATAGGATTGATCGACAAATACCGTACCAAAGTTTCCAATGATATTTATCATCCCAAAGAATAAGCCTGGTACAGATGCCATTGTAAGCATTTGACTTTGTTCTGGAATCGCCTGTAATCCTTCATAAACCGTATCGACACCGAATTTTACATACACAACCGTTGCAAAAATTGTAAGAATCACAAAGATCATAACTGTATTTAAATAATCGGCAATAAATGATGCCTTTAAACCACCAATCATCGTGTAAATAGTGAATGTTAACGGGATAAGAAAGGCTGCGATATAAATGTTCATCCCTGTTAAAGAATTAAGTGCAATCGCACCACCTAAAATAACCATCGCTGTTACGATGATATTGGTCATTAACGCAAATCCCATCATTAACTTGTGATTCTTTTTATCAAATCGTTTACCAACAAATTCTAAAAATGTGTGTGCTAAAGGAGCTTTTCGCTTTAAGTGAATCGCTACAATTGCAAAAAGCAATACTTGAATACATGCACCTGCTGCATACCAATAGGGACCACTAATTCCATACTGAAATCCTGTTGATGAAGACATCATTAAGGTTGCTGCCCATGTCCATGCTGCAATAATGGATGCACTTGCTAAACCAATTCCTACACTTCGTCCTGCGGTACTAAATTGTTCTGCTGTCATTTTCTCTTTTCGGCGACGTTGCATGACGATTGTCAATCCTGTAAAAAACACGCCAAATATTAGTAATATCAGATAACCCGTTGTTGATGATAACATAATTGCTCCTCCATTTTTTTGTAATGAAGCTCACCGGAAAGCTTTTTGAATAGTTAGATTATTTAACAACTATTAGGTTATCGGAGATTATCTGACGAAACAAACACCATGTCAGGAAACCTAACATACTTTTTCGCAAATTAAAACAAATTCACAAAAGCAGGATCATGCGAGATAACTCTAGTGGTAATTTTGAAAGGATGTATGTGCGTGGTAATCGCTTCGGCTTGCCCACTTCCGTGGGGTTTTCCCTTCAGCTAACTTTTTCAAGCAAAAACCGCATGAAAAAGTGGATCTTCAGGGAAAACGATCCCATAGGAGTGGAAGGAGGCCACTGAAAAACCCCCTTCCTTTTTAATCAATAAAAATACAATCCCAAAATTCATACTAAATATCATATGAAAGTGGGGAATTATATGCATTTTCAATAGTGTTTCGGGGGTTAAAGTGGGGAAAATAATTTCCATAATATGTTTTTCAGTGGCCTCGAGTGGAAGTGGCCGCCTACGCTAGTGGAACTCTACAACTATTGCAAATGCTAATATTTTGGAGTGTTACACTTAGACAATAAATCAACTTATATTGCTAACATTGATATGTAATCTAATCTAATGATAAATTGATGAGAAATAGTAAATGCGCCGACCTGAATTTTCTTGCTTGAGTTGTAGAGCATTAAAAAGCGCAGGCGTCGGCTTCCACTCCTGCGGGATGTTTTTATCCGAAGATCCACTTTTTAAGCGCACTTTGCTTAAAAAGTTAGCTGAGGAAAAAAACCCGCGGAAAGGGAAGCCGACAAGCCGAAGCGGTTGTTACGCAGTTCTCAAATCTCATAATTAGAAACTAGAGTTAGGTCGCATAATCCTTCTTATATTCAGTAAAGCTACAGAATCATTCCCTTTTGCTTTTTGGTTCTCTTGAGATATTATATTTGATCTACTATAATACATAGTATGATATTACTAGAATTTCCATAAAGGCGGTGGTGACATGGATAATAACGCGCTTAACGACCTACTTGAGCTTGTAAACAACGCCATACCTGGTAATAGATTGTTTTTAGGTCGTACGACGGACACGACGTTTACTATTATTCATACAATTGATAAGAGTCAAACAGGTATCGAATTATATAATAATCAAACAGTAGATATGAACGAATCCTATTGTCAACAAATCTTTTTTGACCAACAAGAACCAGTACTTATTAATGATTCAACAAAAAATAATCTTACAAAAGATCTTGATGTAACTGCAGAACAACATATTCGTTCCTATGTTGGTGTACCTGTTTTTTATAAAGATGGAGATATGTTCGGTACATTATGTGCTGTTAATCCTGAGAAAAACCAATTTAATCATAAAACAATTGATCTATTAGAACGATTCTCTCGACTTTTTTCATTTGTTATAGAGCTAGAACGGCAAGCCACCATTGATAACCTTACCAATACCTTCAATCGAAACTATCTATTTGAACATTTTACTAATTGGGGAACGGAAGGTATCGTAATGTCACTCGATTTAGATGGTTTTAAAAACGTCAATGATACATACGGACATAACATAGGAGATCAAACACTTATTGAAGCTACCAATCGTATGAAACAAATCATACGTAAAAATGATGCGCTTGTTCGCTTAGGTGGCGATGAATTTATCGTAATACTGCCTCATGCAACTATAGATGAAGCACAAATTATCGCAAAACATATAATAAAATCTCTTAGTGATTGGTCTAGCTACACACCCAAAATTTCTATATCAGCAAGTATAGGCATTGTTTATTATACAAATGAACCAGTTAATACTCTACTAAATACTGCTGATTCTGCTCTATATAAAGCAAAACAAAATGGAAAATCAACCTATGTAACTGTATGTGACTGATAGAGACAACTATTATATTCTTATCAATCAAAACCACCAGTGTGAACTGGTGGTTTGCTCTGCGGCTGAAAGCCTCTATTACCGGCCTCGGCCTAAAAGGCCCACTGAATAGGTTTCCCTTCTGCACCACACTCACTCACTGATTCTAAAAGAATCTCTTATTTCTTCTTATGTTTTTCTCCAGTGAACGGGTCAATTTCTTCGAATAAGGTCAACTGATCACTCATGTAGTCCTCTCTAAGCTGATTTCTAATATATTCTTGTATTTGATTTTTATTTCTTCCCACTGTATCTGCGAAGTAGCCTCGACACCAGAATTTTCGATTACCGTACTTGTATTTTAAATTGGCGTGACGATCATATATCATTAAACTACTTTTACCCTTTAAGTATCCCATGAATTGAGATACACTTAGTTTTGGCGGAATACTTACTAACATATGAATGTGATCTCTGCATGCATGTGCCTCGTGTATTTCAACTCCCTTCCTTTCACAAAGCTCTCTTACTATTTTGCCAATACTTCTTTTATATTTTCCATATATAATTTGCCTTCTATATTTTGGCGCAAAAACTATATGATACTTACATCTCCACTGTGTATGTGCTAAACTGTTCTTGTCCTGCATTGGACATGCCTCCTTCTTTGGTGAGATTTGGTGGTCGGGAAACCAACCTTATCTTACCATGAAGAGAGGCTTTTTTGTGCCCCTACGCTAGAAGCTCTATGGAACCCCCGGCATAGCCAGGGGTTTTCCAAGACCGTAAAAAAATCAGCGGAAGTATTAAACTCCCGCTGATAAAAACCCCCCGCTACTTACTTTCCACATATTGACTAATGCTTGCCATTTCATTTTTGATTCGAGGTAAATCATTAGATAGAAAGCGCACTAAATAACCGATGTCACGTAAACTAGTAACACTTACTTGATGATCTGCAGATGATTGATTCCAATGCTCCGGATCTATTTTTAATTGGTGATCGATTATCCAGATACTTGCCACATATTGAAAATTACCCATTACACCTTGATGTTGAATTGACTGAATATTTGGATCAAAATGTATTCGATCATATACCAAGCATTGCTCTTCCATCCATACCTCTAGCATCGTTTGACAGCTTTCGAACGTAAATGACTCTCCACGTTTTTCTCGACCAGGATATAGTATTTCTTCCCAATAGAAACGGCTATTCCGTTTCATATCTACTTTGGTATGACTTTGAAAACTACTATTAGCAAACGGTATGACCTCTTCTGTTTTCCATGATAAAGAAGCCCTGTCTGCAAGTTCAATACTCACTTTTTGCGAGCTCGGTCGGCCATTGAAAGATGGATATACTTTAGTTGCTGCTTGCGGATGGAGTGTTATAGTGCTACCTTCTTCCAATTGAACATTATATTCGTTGCTGTCACCTGCGACAAGACCACCTGATGACTCCATCAAATAAACGGTTAAGTCGCTAGCATTTTTCACATATAGTCCTCTGCTTGCTTTTAAAGGTGGTTGGTAATAAACATCCTTCATGATTGTTTTGTTTTTTCTCTTGCCAAATAAAAGATCAAGCTTACCATCCATCTAAGATAGTTCGCTTCCTTCTAATAGCATTGCATGTTGAATCCACTCGATCACTTCTGGAATACCGTCACCTTTTTTTACATTGGTAAATACAAATGGTCGTTCTTTACGTGCTTCCTTCGCATCTAGTTTCATTTTATCCAGGTCTACTTCCACGTATGGGGCTAGATCGATTTTATTGACTAACAACAAATCTGACCTCGTTACACCTGGACCACCTTTTCTTGGAATATCGCCACCTTCAGCCACGTCAATTACATAAATATAACCGTCGACTAATTCCGGACTAAAGGTTGCCGATAAATTATCTCCACCGCTTTCTAACAATATGATATCTAAATCATTAAAACGTCGTTTCAATTCATCTATCGCTTCAAAATTCATTGAGGCGTCCTCTCTGATCGCAGTATGTGGACATCCTCCTGTTTCGACACCAATAATCCGATCTTCAGGTAAAATACCTTGTGTAATCAAAAATTGCGCATCTTCTTTGGTGTAAATATCGTTAGTGATAACCGCAACACTATAGTTTTCCACCATTTCCTTTGTTAGCTTCTCTACTAAAGAGGTTTTCCCTGATCCTACAGGGCCTCCAACACCTACAATAACTGGTTTCATTTTCTTTTCCCCTTCCTTATGATATAAATAATCTTGACGTTAAATATTTATGTTGCATTGACGCTAACTCCAATCCCACTGCATGGTTTGAAAGGTCTTTTAATGAGCGCCTTAAAATTTGATTTGTTGCCTTTTCTATCTCAGGAATTAAACGATGAATCACTTCAATTCCCGCCTTTTGTCCTAATGGAATCGCTCGGACAGCATTGTGGACAAGACCGACTGTTGATGAATATAGAAAAGTCATTATTGTTGTATAAAGATCAAATTTCATCTCTTTTGCATACAAACTATAGACGATTGGAAAATGAGCGGTCACTTTTTTCTGATGTAAGAGTCTTTCCCATTCTTGAAGGGATGGGACCTCACTTACTGGTAACACCGCTTTTAGAAATTGCTTACCAATCATACTGCTAGCTTCCCTTGTTTCTTCGGCATTTTTACTGGCATCACAGATTTTTTCTAAACGAATTAACGCAGGCATTTCCTCCTGCAAATAAGCTTCCTTAACAAAAATCCCATCTGTATAGGCAACATTTTCTCGGACATACATGCTGCAAAACGAAAATAGATCTTCTTTTGAAGCAATGGTGTCTGCCTGAATAAACGTCTCCATCCCAAACGAATGAGTATAGCTTCCTATCGGAAATGCCGAATCATGAATATGCATTAAGTACAAAAATTTAGTGCTGATGGCCTCTGTACTTAAAGGGCTCTGTAAATCTTCTTTCTGTTGCTTCATACTCTACACCTACTTCATCAAATAGACGTTCTAACGTTTCATCATAGCGGACCACGATTTCTGATTCCGAAATTAAGCACGGGGTATGACGATTCCCTAATTCAAATGCTGCTTTCCCCATTTCGATGATCGAAGAGGGATAGACAACATAAACTCTTTCCTTTTTGGTACGAATTACAATTTGTTTTGTAGCATCTTCATAAACAATATCTCCAACTTTTAATGGTGCTTTTTCCTCAAGTGAGATCGCCACATCTGTACCTTTATCTGTTGTCTTTCTTAAAATTCGTTTGTTTAATTCGTCCCAATCTAATTCGATCCACTCACGGTTGGCATGATCTTTGGTTTGTTCTTCTATATTTCCAATAATTTCTTTCGTTAACATTACGACTCCTCCTAAAATAAATAATATCTTTGTGCCAGCGCAACTTCTTCAAATGGTTCACAAGTTATCACTTCTCCATCAAGTTTTACCTCATATGTTTCTGGATCAACCTCAATTTTCGGTGTGAATCCATTTAAAGGTAAATCAGATTTTTGAAGATTTCGACAATTTCGCACTGGACGAATTATTTTTTGCAAGCCTAATTTTTCATGCACCTTATCTTGAAGGGCAGCTTGCGATACAAAAGTGATGGCAGTTTGATACTTCGCCTTACCTAAAGAGCCAAACATTGGTCGCATCATCACTGGTTGTGGCGTTGGGATCGATGCGTTTGGATCACCCATTTGTGCATAGGCAATCATTCCACCCTTGACCACGGTTTCTGGTTTCGTTCCGAAAAACTTCGGATCCCAAATAACGATGTCGGCAAGTTTACCAACTTCAATTGACCCTATATCTTCATTCATCCCGTGGGTAATAGCAGGATTTATCGTGTATTTAGCAACATAACGTTTCGCACGTGTATTGTCATTTGCGGCTTGCTGATCTTCTTGTAAAAGACCTCGTTGTTTCTTCATTTTATCGGCTGTTTGCCATGTTCTGGTGATACTCTCACCAACTCGCCCCATTGCTTGCGAATCAGAGGAAATCATACTGATGACACCTAGGTCATGTAAGATATCTTCTGCAGCAATCGTTTCTGGACGAATACGTGAGTCAGCAAAGGCCACATCTTCTGGCACATTATGATCTAAATGATGGCAGACCATCAACATATCTAAATGCTCATCAATGGTATTTACTGTATATGGTCTGGTTGGATTGGTCGACGATGGTAATACATTAGGTAAGGATGCAATTTTCATAATATCTGGTGCATGTCCTCCACCAGCACCTTCTGTATGATAAGTATGGATCACCCGTTCACCAATTGCTGCCACAGTATCTTCTAGGAAACCTGCTTCGTTTAACGTGTCGGTATGGATGGCCACTTGCACATCCATTTCATCTGCAACAGCCAAACACTGACTAATTGCTGCCGGTGTAGTGCCCCAATCCTCGTGCAGTTTCAAACCAATTGCACCTGCTGCTATTTGTTCACGTTGGGGAGCTGCTGTGGATGCGTTCCCTTTTCCTAAAAAACCTATATTGATCGGATATTCTTCTGCCGCTTCCAGCATGCGATGAATATTCCACTGTCCTGGTGTACAGGTAGTTGCATTCGTTCCAGTTGCTGGCCCTGTTCCCCCACCTAGCATTGTAGTATACCCTGCAGCTAATGCTACTTCAATTTGTTGTGGACTAATAAAATGAATATGAGCATCGATTGCACCGGCTGTTACAATCTTATTTTCACATGCGATTACTTCTGTTGAGGCTCCTACAATCATATTTTCAGTAACACCTTCCATGACATCAGGGTTACCACCCTTACCAATCGCCACAATTCGACCATTTTTCACACCTATATCTGCTTTAACAATACCGGTATAATCTAAGATAAGCGCGTTGGTCAAAATCAAATCTAAAACATTCTCATCTCTTGTTCTAGTACTGCTTTGTCCCATGCCGTCTCGTAATACTTTTCCACCACCAAAAACACTTTCATCCCCATAGCTTGTATAATCTTTCTCAACCTCTATCCATATTTCTGAGTCGGCTAAACGAATTTGGTCACCTGTCGTCGGACCATAGAGGGCCGCATATTGTTGACGTGATAGTTTCATAGATTACGCTCCTTTCTAAAAATCTTTTTCCTTTATCGTTTGCAAAATCTTCTCTTTTTCTGAGGTAGCTCCGTTTGTAAGATTATTAAGTCCATATACGTGAAGATTACCTGCTATTTCAACAAGCTCGATTTCCTTTTCCTCGCCAGGTTCAAAACGCACCGCTGTACCTGCAGCAACATTGAGACGCATGCCGATCGTTTCTGAGCGATCAAATACAAGTTCACGATTCACCTCTGGAAAATGATAATGGGAACCTACTTGAATTGGGCGATCTCCTTGATTGGAAATCTTTATCTTTTTTGTGTTTCTTCCCTTATTAATAGTGATCGTTTCTTTAGCTAATTTTAATTCTCCTGGTATCATTTCCACACCTCCTAAATGATTGGTTGATGAACCGTAACAAGTTTCGTTCCGTCCGGGAATGTTGCTTCGATTTGCACACTCTCCACCATTTCAGGAATCCCCTCCATTACGTCATCCGCTGTTAATAAATGTTTTCCTTCTTGCATTAATTGAGCAACTGTCTTTCCTTCTCTTGCTCCTTCTAATAAATAACAGCTAATTAAGGCAACTGATTCTGGATAATTTAGTTTTATTCCTTTATTCTTACGTTTTTCCGCTAGTTCACCTGCTACGTGTAGTAACAGTTTTTCTTGTTCCACGGGCGAAAGCTTCACCTTTATTCCTCCCCATTTACTTTTAATATATTGTTAACCCTAACATGACAACTCACAATCCACTAAAGTATTGTGAGGTTTTCTTACATATCTTTTTACGATACTATTAATCTTCTTTTGATAATAAACAGATTATTAAAACTAACGAAAAATCATATCAGTAAAATTATAAGAGTATTTTAATGACCAAAAAAAGCAGGTGAAATATATTATCCACCTGCTTGACGAAAATAGTTGTATGTTCCCAGTCCATCTCTTTTAAATTAATGTAAATCTTCTAGAATTCATTTAATTTGTATTCTTACTACTTGATAATCAATGTAATACCGGATAAAAAGAATATCAAAACTACTATGATATCCTTTTTATCCCACTCGTTCGTATGTTTATGATAATGAATAGCGTCCATCATCATACTAACAGAGCCTATTATCGGAGCAATACCAATAAACCCATACTCCGAACGAATGATAGCTGCTATTAAAATAACGATCATGGCTGCTAATAGTAGACTTTGCGTTATCATAAATAGTTTCGATTTTGGATATCTTTTACGATGGTCATCTTCAAAGAATATTCCCACATCAATTCCTCTTTCATTCTATTATTTCGATATTTACAGGATAAACATAAGGCTGATCAGGCTCTTCTATTACAGTAGCGTCCTTTACTTGAATCAATGGCAGTTCAGTACCTTGGTACTCCGATAATGCAATGGTTCCGGTTATTTCCAACCAGGTATTATCCTCTATTGTCATTGGATGATCAAATTCTGTTAAAAAGCCAATCAAACTAGCATCTGCCACACAATGTGTAACTAGAAATCGTCCGATGACTAATTGTTGAGGACTAAAATCCGCTTCCCGATAAACAAACCCGGATAAAGTAACTTCTACTCCTTGTAATTGTTGAGCATTCTGCATTATTTCCTGATAATAGGTCGAGAAAAGCGTGTCATCCATCATAATATGGTTTTGATTTACAATATTTTCACGTAATTGATCATAGTCTTTATTAGAAATTTTATTTTTATAAATATTTGGATCAATCGCATTATGGTCAATCTCGGTTTGTTGGTCTTCTTGATTCTGAGCACCGTTTTCTTTTGCGGACTTTTCTGCATTATTTGTAATTGATAATGTTGCTCCTTTATTTTTTGCTATCGATGCATCTAAGCTTGATAAAGGGACTAGTATACCTGTGAATAGTGGAAATATAATCACACTATAACTAATCAACTTCCTAACGTTTAAAGGTTGATCACCATGATCGTGAAAATGATCGTGTTCGTGATGGTGGTGTTGATGATTGTCCTCTTTTTCATTAAAGGTAAATACTCTATGCATCTGAGCCAAAAATAATACGAGAAATAACCCCGCTCCAGTTTTACTTAACGACTCATATTTAGGATTAATTAATTTTAGTATATCCTCACTTACATGTAATTGAAAGATAAACACAGTGAAAAATATTAAAATAATGGCACGACCTAGTTGTTGCCCATTGATTTTCATTAACTTCCCCTCCTACAAAACAATTGTCAACAGACTGATAGTAAGAAACACAGTTATCGACACAATCCCGACAAAAATAATAACAAATTTGGTTTTAAAGACACTTAACATCATCAAAGTATTTTTCAAATCGATCATAGGGCCGTAAACAAGGAATCCAAGGATAGCACTTCTAGGAAATATACTAGAAAAAGATGCTCCGATAAATGCATCAGCTTCTGAACATAATGAAAGCAAATAGGCTAAGCTCATCATCACTACAAGCGACGTGAATTGATCATCCCCTAAACTCACTAACAGATTGGTAGAGACATAAACTTGTACAAAAGAAGCTAAAAACGCACCAATAATAAGATATTTTCCCATATCAAAAAATTCATCTACCGCATGTATAAGAGTTTTTCCTAATTTTTCAAGCAATGATTGACGGTCTGTATGATCATTACAACTTGTCATGGAGGTAGTCGTTGTCTTTAATTGATTGGATTTGAATAAGAAACTGATTAAAACAGCAATTATCAAGGCAATAATAAACCCCACACCCATCCGTAATATAGCCATCTCTAAGTCATTTCCGAATGCCATATATGTGGAATAAATAACAATAGGGTTTATCAATGGTCCTGTTAATAAAAATCCTACACCAGCATAAATAGGGACACCTTTATCTATCAGACGCCTGACAATAGGAACTATTCCGCACTCACAAGCAGGAAATAACCCGCCAACGACACAACTCATAAATATGGCTGCATACCTATTTTTTGGTATCCATTTCTTTAGTTGATTTTCTGTAATAAACATCTGAATAAATCCGGCGATCAGTACACCGATTAATACAAATGGTAAAGCTTCAATCAAAATGCTTAAAAATATAGTGTTGAGCTGATACAAATCATTTGATAAGCCATTTATTTTATAGGTATCACTAAAACCTATTACATAAACGACCATACCAAATAGTAATAAAATTGCCGTATCAATAATAATAGATGGTACACTTTTTTTCATAGCTTAACTTGCTCCTTTATATACTAATCTATTAATATCTATATGAATCGTTTTTTAATAATAGAAGTAAATCACAGGATTAAATCGTAATCATTCCGTTTTTTTCTTCCCATGATATTTCTTACTGAATAAACAGCAAAAAATGAAAAAATGCAATTATGTTTTGATCTAAATATGTTACAATATTTAAGGCTTTTATTTGATTGAAGGAGGATTTATATGCAACAAGAAGGTGAACTTTCACGTGCAACAGGCAGTTCTAAAATAAATAAATTGGACTTCCGTTTAGGTGCTTTTGGCGCAGCTATTCCGTTATTAGTTTTTGTAATATGGGCGATAACTACGAGTGTATTGCAATTATCTTCTGAAATTGGACTCGTTTTAGGGGCTATTTTCGGGATTACTTTAGGTTTATTCTTTTCGAAAAGTAAATGGGCGGATTATGCCCAAGGATTATTTGAAGGATTAGCTCAGCCAATAGGCGTGATAGCAATGGTGGCATGGTTTTATGCCGGTATGTTTGCTCAAGTGCTTCAGGTTGGTGGACTTGTTGAAGGTCTGGTATGGATTGGTACCATCACTGGATTTACAGGTGGACTTTTCGTAGGTTTAACTTTTATATTAGCAGCTATCTTCTCAACAGCAGTTGGAACAGGGTATGGAACAACAGTTGCTTTCTGTACATTAATGTTCCCAGCTGGAGTAGCAACAGGAGCTGATCCGACAATTTTATTCGCAGCGATCCTAGCTGGTGCAGTATTTGGGGACAACCTTGCACCTGTATCTGACACCACGATCGTTTCAGCAACCACCCAAGGTGCGGATGTACCTGGAGTTGTCCGTAGTCGATTTAAGTATGCTGTTTCTGCAGCGATCCCTACACTTATTTTATTCGTCATTTTTGGTGGTGGTGGTTCTTTTGAAAATCAAAATAGTTTAGAAGCCACCACAAGCCCAAATGGACTTTTGATGCTGATACCTTTTATTATTGTCTTGTTTCTAGCGATTTCTGGACATCACATTATTACATCCCTAACGTGGGGCATTTTAGTGGCAGTATTAATGTTAGTACTTTTTCCAGTCGGGACGTTCAGTGATGTGATTCGTTTTAATCCTGATTCGGACACTATTGTGGAAGGAGCGCTGATTAACGGAATTGTCGGTTACATGAATATGGCGATCCTCATTCTGTTAATTGTCGCCGCAGCGCATTTATTACGTTTAGGTGGAACAATGGATGTTATCACATCTACATTAGTCAAATGGATTAAAAACTCTGTAAAAAGAGCTGAAGTTTCGATTTGGGCAATTGTTGCATTACTAAATAGTGCGATCACGATTAATACAGCAGCTGAAATTGCCGCTGCTCCTTTTGTACGAGAAATCGGAGAAAAGTACAAGATTCATAGTTACCGTAGAGCAAATATGCTGGATGCCATTACATCTGCACTCGGTTATATTTTTCCTTGGGGCGCACCGGTTTTACTTGGCTGGTCCACAATTTCTATGATGCAAGAAACCTATCAATGGTTGCCTGTTGTTTCACCGACGGCCGTTTTTCCATTTGTGTTTCAAGGATGGTTCCTAGTAATTGTAATGCTAATCGCAGCACTTACAGGGTGGGGCCTACGTTATCAAGGTAAAAATGGAGAGGAATTAAAGCAACCGCCTAAAGCATGAAAAACAAAGTGATTTGGGGAAAGAATGCTTTAATTAGACATAAAAGGCGACATCATTGATGAGTATAAATTTTGTTAGATACGGAAGCACTTTCTTCTTCACGGGAATTTACTCGCGCTTGACGGGAATTCATTCTCTCTTCACGGGAATCCTCTTCTTCTTGACGGGAATTATCTTCTGCTTCACGGGAAAAAAGCATAATTCCCGTGAAGAATATTATAATTCCCGTCAACAGCAAACCAATTCCCGTGAAGAAAACCTATAAGCAAATATGTCGCAGCTCCCTTTTATTGTGTTGATTTTTTAATTAAGAACAACCTCATTCATCTTTGATTCAAATCACTACTTAAATAATCGTAATTTCTCTATTCTTTCACATGCCTCTTGTAACCTTACCTCGTTATCTAACAGTCCAATTCGAACATAACCTTCACCTGACTCACCAAATCCATTACCTGGTGCCACAACGACGTGTGCCCTTTCCAATAAAAGTTCAGCAAATTGTTCAGACGAGAATCCTTTTGGTGTTGGCATCCAGACGAAAAAAGAACCACTAGCTGTTCCACCATACCAGCCAATCTTTTCTGCATTCGTTAAAAAGGCATCTCTTCTTCTCTGATAGACCTCGTTTAACTCCTCAATAGCTACTTGTCCATTATCCAATGCTGTTTTGGCAGCTTTTTGAATCGCACCAAAAATACTGACATAATAATGATCTTGAATTAATTCTAATGCTTTAATAACTGAAGGATTTCCGACAGCAAATGCTACACGCCATCCCGCCATATTAAATGTTTTAGATAATGTATAAACTTCAACCCCCACATCTTTAGCGCCTTTAGATTGGAGAAAACTTTGAGGCTTATTTCCATCAAACCCTATCGCCCCATATGCAAAATCATGTACCACACAAATATGATGTTTGTTTGCGATTTGAATCGTTTCATCAAAGAATTCCTTTGTTGCTGTCGCTGCTGTTGGGTTGTTCGGATAATTTAAAAACATTAATTTCGAATCATTCAAATCTGCATCTGTTATTTTTTGATAATCTGGTAAAAAGCTGTTTTCTTTTAATAAAGGCATATCTATAGGCGATGCATTGGCAAGGGCAATCCCTGACATATAATCGGGATAGCCTGGATCTGGTACTAACACTTTATCATTTTCATTTAACAAACATTGACTTATTTCGACCAGTCCTGTTTTTGCACCAAATAATATGGCTACTTCTGTTGTCGGATCAATATCGACCTGATACTCCTTTTGATAGAAGTCGGCAATTGCCTCTTTTAAAAAAGGATAACCTTGGAATGGCGAATATTTATGAAACTTTGGATTCTCACTCGCCTCTTGTAATTCTTTCACAATAAATTCAGGTGTCGGCTGATCTGGGTTTCCTTGACCAAGGTTGATGACATCATGTCCTTCTTTCATCAGTGCTTGAGTCGTTTTTACTAATTTAGCAAAAAATTGTTCCGGTAGTCGTTTCAGAGCTTCTGCATATTCAAATTCCATAACAAAATCACTCCCCGTAAAGGTGTGGTACCCGACTAGTAAAGACAGGTATATTGCTTCTGATTTCTTCGACAATCGATAGGTCAATGCTAGTCTCAACCGTGGCCTCTTTTTCTGGTGGTCCAGACTGAACAAGTTCACCAGAAGGATTTATAATAAATGATTCTCCCGCAAAGTCCGTGCCATTACATGTTCCACTGCTATTGGCTGAAATAACATAACATTGATTTTCAATCGCACGTGCATGCTGCAGATATTTCCAATGTTCTTTTCTAGATGTTGGCCATTGGGCGACAACATGAATGACTTCTGCCCCTTGTAATGCCAATGAACGCATTAATTCCGGAAAACGCAAGTCATAACAAATAATCACACCCATTTTGACGCCATCTAGTTCAAATACTTTTGCTTTTTGCTCGCCACCATTTAAGAATTTTGGTTCATCTAACATCGGCACAAGATGGATTTTGTCATATTCATAGACCAAGTCCCCTGTGCGATTAAAAATATAACTCGTATTGTAAATGTCTTTACCTTTTTTATTTGCGATCGATCCAGCAATAATGTTGATTTGATGTCTTTTAGCTAAATTACGCAAAAATGGAATCGTTACTCTGCCATTGTCATCTGCTAATTCATCTAACTGGTCTAATGCATAGCCTGCATTCCACATTTCAGGCAAAACAATCGTGTCTGGCTTGCTTTTAGTCACTTCTGTTTCAACCCATTTTTCTATTTTTTCTTGATTTTCTTTTGGACTAGCGACCACTACATCCATTTGATAAATCATATATTTCATCTGAACACCTACTTCTACTTTTCTCCCATTGTAAAACATATCAATGAGATTAGCGAGCGAGGAAGCACATGATTGATTACATAACCTTTACTAGGATGGGAATAATGGAAAGGACTAGTTACAAGGAGGTTACATAATGGATAAAAAAAGCAAACCAAATCACGGGAAAGAAACATTAACCAATCAACAAGGACATGTCGTAACAGACAATCAAAACGTAAGAACTGTTGGTAATCGTGGTCCGATGACACTTGAAAATTATGATTTTTTAGAAAAAATTAGTCATTTCGATCGCGAAAAAATTCCAGAACGTATTGTTCATGCACGTGGCACAGGGGCACATGGTCATTTTCAATCTTACGGAACAGTAGATGGTGATCCTATTTCAAAGTATACAAGAGCTAAAGTATTCACTAATACCGATGTTCAAACACCTGTCTTTGTTCGCTTCTCTTCCGTCGTTCACGGTAAACATTCTCCTGAGACTTTAAGGGATCCTCGAGGATTTGCAGTGAAATTTTATACTGAAGATGGGAATTGGGATCTTGTTGGCAACAACCTAAAAATATTCTTTATCCGCGATCCACTAAAATTTCCAGATATGATCCACGCTTTTCGACCTGATCCTGTTACAAATATACAGAACCTAGAGCGAATGTTTGATTTTGTAAGTCAATCGCCAGAAGCAATGCACATGATTACTTTTGTCTATTCTCCGTGGGGCATTCCTGCGACCTATCGTCATATGCAAGGTTCAGGTGTGCATACCTATAAATGGATTAATGCAGAAGGAAAAGCTGTGCTTGTTAAATATCATTGGGAGCCTGTTCAAGGTATCAAAAACTTAAGACAAGAGGAAGCAAATAAAATCCAAGCTACTAACTTTAATCATGCTACACAAGATTTATATGAAGCAATTGAGAATGGGGATTATCCCGAATGGGAATTATATGTGCAAATAATGGAGGACGGTGAACACCCTGAATTAGACTATGATCCACTAGACCCTACAAAAATATGGTACAAAGATACCCATCCATGGCATAAGGTTGGAAAAATGGTATTAAACAAGAATCCTGATAACTTTCATGCCGAGACAGAACAAGTTGCATTTGGGACAGGAGTATTGGTAGATGGGTTAGATTTTTCAGATGATAAATTATTGCAAGGCAGAACCTATTCCTATTCTGACACACAACGTTATCGCGTCGGTGCGAATTATTTACAATTACCGATCAATCGACCACACAAAAAAGTAGCTACCAACCAAACCGGTGGACAGATGGATTTCAGACAAGATTACGGAGAATTTAAAAATCCACATGTCGATTATGAACCTTCGATAATAGCTGGTTTAAAGGAAGCGAAAAACCCTGGCGTTGAGCATAAACCCTATGTAGAAGGAAAATTACAACGCACAGCAATTTCTCGTGAAAATAATTTTGGACAAGCAGGTGAAACGTACCGAAGATTAGATGAATGGGAACAAGAAGAATTAATAAAAAACCTTGTATCTGCATTATCAGGATGTCGAAAAGAGATCAAAGATCAGATGGTGAAGATGTGTTATGAATGTGACCAGGACTACGGTGCACGAATAGAAAAGGGATTAAAAGACAGTAGTAATTCTCAATCAGAAAAAATGGATGATGCTATGCGAGCTGAAAGTATGGGACACCCATCTGATCCATATTAAAAGGAGCTTGAGAAACAACCAATTTTCTTAACACCAAATACGAACAATACAATAAGGTTTATTGCGCAATATTAGGATACTGCGCAATAAATGATGTAGTAATTTTGAAATTTCTTTAACTGGTTAACAACCGCTCCGGCTGCCCACTTCCCTTTTACCACGGGCACAAGTGCAACATCTACTCAAGCAAGCTTTCGTAGTGTTTTCTATGCAGTGGGGTTTTCCCTTCAGCTAACTTTTTTTAGCAAAGAACGCTAAAAAAGGTGGATCTTCAGGCAAAACGTTCCCACAGGAGTGAAAGTGGGCGGCCTGCGCTAATATAATGGTTCTACAACTATTGTGACAGCTAACATTTTGAGCCTGTTACTCCAATAAACGAATTTTTCACATGAAAGTAATATCATAATGCAACCTCATGCTAGCGTTGTAGAATATCAAATTAGCGCAGGCGTCCACTTCGACTCCTTGGGGATTAGCATGATCTGAAGATCCACTTTGAAAAGTGTTTTTCTTTTCAAAGTTAGCTGAAGAGCATGCCCCCCGGAAAGTGAAGTGGGCAAGCCGTAGCGGTTGGTACGCTCATAGTTACTGTAAAAATTACCACATCATTTATTGCCTAGTATCTTCCTACTATGCATCAAAATCCAAATGATTCAATGTCTAATCGTTTGGATTTTTTTAATTATAGAATTCTTTTGACCCATCCTATTTTAATTTGTGGAATAATTATCTAGTTTAAGCTTTATATAAAAAGGGGTATATATCATTTGTGAGTACATTTAACTAGTATAGATAAATCTAGGGAGATAAAAACATGACTACGATACCAATGAATTACAACTATTTTATCGTTATCTTATCAATATTAATAGCCATTTTTGCATCATTTACTACAATTGAACTAATTGGAATTGCTAGAACATCTCTAAGAGTCAAAAAGAAGAACCTTATACTACTCGCAGCAATTACGATGGGCTTAGGTATATGGTCGATGCATTTCACAGGCATGATAGCTAGCGGCATCGGTGATTATAACCTTCGCATTAATTTAATTGCGACTATTTTGTCATTAGTTGTAGCAGTCGTTGGGTCTCTTATCGCATTTCGTATTGTACTTTGGAAGAAAAGCAATATATCTTTTATGAGCATTTCCAGTATATTAATGGGGCTAAGTATTGCCTCCATGCACTATATAGGTATGTACGCTGTTCATTATGATTTATATATGGAACACGATATCTCAATTGTCTTGCTGTCGATCTTGATTGCTATTAGTGGTGCATTTGCAGCAATATATGTTTTTAGCAAAGTACCCGATAAATATTTATATATTTATCAATTGCCAATCGCTATTATATTAGGATTAGCTATAAGTCTAATGCATTATGTCGCCATGGAATCTTACACGCTATACAATGTGCCACATCAACATACTACCATTTTTTATGATATTACTTTTTCGATTGATACCTCCGTGATGTTAAATACCTTAATTGTTGTATATTTGATTATCTTTATCATTACCATAGCAATCGCGTTGCGCAATAAACAATTGCAATATCAAATGTATGAGATGGCATTTCATGATCCTGTCACGAAACTACCAAATCGGTATTTATTAGAACATCATTTTCAACGCCTTATGCAAAAAAACACTACAAAGAAAGAGAAGTTTGCAATCTTTTTTTTAGATTTAGATGATTTTAAAATGGTTAATGATCAATATGGTCATGAGGTAGGTGATCGCTTATTACAAAAAATAGCTGAAATATTAACAGATACTTTGACCGATCGAGTACTTGTTTCAAGGCATGGTGGGGATGAATTTATTATTCTTTCTAAAAAAACGGATAAACAAATGGCAGAAAAGCTAGCAGAAAAAATTAGAAGTTCCTTCGATAAGCCTATTATAATCGACGGTAATATGATCGCCATAAGCTTTAGTGTAGGTATAAGTCTATACCCTGATAATGGCCTTGATATAGAAACTTTAATTAAACAGGCCGATCAAGCAATGTATATCGCTAAAGCAGAAGGTAAAAGTAAGTTTCAGCTTGCGAAAGGTTAAACACAGACTTACATTAGTGGGAGATTCAGACTCCCACTAATAGTTACATTTTCACTGAAACATTATCGGCAATATTCTACTACCTCTTGATACGATAGATCACCACCAAATATATCTAAGGCACTACCTATCGTAACATTCAGGTTACCTCTTGATAATTCTTTGAAATTTTCAAGGTCTTTCATCGAGCTTACTCCACCTGCATAGGTAGTAGGTATCGAAACAGCATCCGCTAAGATTTCTACTAGATTTTCTGCGATACCACCTCGCTTCCCTTCCACATCGGCAGCATGGACAAGAAACTCATCACAATAATTCTCTAAATCTTTTATAGTAGAAGGAGTAATTTCAATCTTACTAAATCTCGTCCATTTATCGGTTACTACATACCATTTTCCATCTTTTTGTTTACAACTTAAATCAATTACAAGCTTTTCCTTCCCGATCTTGTCCACTAATCGTTGTAAACGATCCATCTTTAACTCGCCATCATGGAAAATATAAGAGGTAACAATCACATGTGATGCACCAGCTGCAAGAAATTCTTCGGCATTTTCTGCATTTATACCACCGCCAACCTGTAACCCTTCAGGATAAGATTGTAAAGCTTTAATCGCTGCATCTTTATTACCCTCGCCTAACATGATGACATGACCACCCTTAAGCTTATCCTTTTTGAACATGTCAGCATAATAACTGCTATCATAAGTTGATACATAATTTTCAATTACTTCTTGATTTTCCTTATTTAATGTCGCACCCACAATTTGTTTGACTTTACCTTGATGCAAATCAATGCATGGCCTAAATTCCATGGTATCACTTACCTTTCTCTAGCTTTTATAGCCTTATTTTAGAATAGTTTTCAAAAAAAAGAAAGACGTCGTTTTATTGAAACAGACGTCTTTCTCCATGTCCTAATTTTTAGAATCCTCTTTGATATGGCACAGGTACGTCAATTGCATCACCTAACTCATGTGCAGCATGTATTGCCCAGTATGGGTCACGAAGCATACCACGACCGACTGCTATTAAATCGGCGTCTTGATTCCCAACGAGGGCATTTGCTAAATGGGCATCTTCTAAGCGACCTACAGCAATTACAGGTATTTGAAGTGCTTCACGCATCGCTCGCGCAAAAGGAATCATATAACCTGCATGGCTACCCGGATTCCGATTAGGAGAAATGGCACCTTCTCCACCAGCACTAATATGAAGCATGTCGACCCCTGCTTCTTTATATGCTTTTGCGATATCAATTCCCTCTTCCAAAACATATCCTTCTTCCACAAACTCCGTTGCAGAAATCCGCATAATCAATGGCATATCTTTGGGCATCTCACTTTTAGCAGCCTTGACCACTTCTTGACCAAAGCGCGTCAGTTCCGCGTATTCATCTTCACGTTTATTGGTATAATTGGAATGAAACTGATGAATTAAATAGCCATGTGCTCCGTGTAATTCAATCGCATCAAATCCAGCCTTGACGGCACGGCGAACCGCTAACCGGAATTTTTCGACCATTTCTTTTACTTCTTCCGTAGTCAACGCACGCGGTTCCTTATATTTATCACTAAAACGAATTGCTGAAGGAGCAACAGGTGTCTCTGCATCTTCCGCTTTGCGTCCTGCATGTGCAATTTGAATCGCTATTTTGGAACCATTCTCATGTACAGCATCCACGATTCGCTTGTAAACAGGAATCTGATCATCTGACCACAAGCCTAAGCAATTATTAGAAATACGTCCATCTGGTTCGACATTTGTCATCTCAACAATAATTAGACCGGTACCACCTACTGCTCTACTTACATAATGCGTATAATGCCAACCATTTGGAGTTCCGTCTTCCTTTGTAACAGAGTATTGACACATTGGAGGCATCACTACTCGATTTTTTAATTCAAGATTTTTTATTTGAAATGTACTGAATAATGTATTCATATTTAAAGGTATCCCCCTTATCTTTTTCAATTACCATAGACAAGTATACCAATAAATATAAAGTGAATCATGAAATTAGCTTTGTTTAAGCTTTTTCCTTTTTCCTCGCCAAAGCAAAAACTCTAAGGAAATCAAGCAAGTAATTAACCAAGCTAATCCTAGAGCCATACCAGCTAAAATATCTGTAAAGAAGTGAACACCTAACACTACTCTGCTAAAAGGTACGAGAAGAGCCAGTAATCCTAATAATGTGATCGAGAAAAATTTGATCCACTGACGAGATGGTTTTTTCCAAACCAAATATATCATAAAACCATAAAATGCAATAGCTCCTGTCGAATGTCCACTAGGAAAACTAAAGCCTGTTCCATCATATTGATCAATCAATTCAGGACGAGTACGTTCAAAAAATAACTTCAACACTTTCGTAAACGCACTAATACCAACCATATTAATGATAAAAAATAGAATATACCATTTACTTTTCTTAGTTAACAATAGATAGGCAATAACTACTAGTGATATGATCGTTAAAAATAAAACCGACCCTGCTTCAGTTATAAGCTCCATCATTTGATAAATAAAGTTACCTGACTCAAACCCCAAATTATCTTGAAAGAATTGATCCACCATAAACATTTCTTCTTCTAAGACGTCTTCAGCCAGTTCTAAAAATAACGCTGTTGTTGCAATAATCGTAATAAATCCTATTACTAAAGTAATAATTGCAGCTTTTGAAAGATCTTTTAATATCATATTTTATACTCACTCCTATTGATTATCTTCCCTATCTAATAGAAAATAAAACTTCTGTGGCAAAAGTGTGAAGAATTCCTTTCCATTGTTGTTTAAATGTAATAAAGTACTTTAACTGTTGTCCCCTCGGGGTCTTACAGTCTTTCATTCATTTTTACGATTTGCAATTACACCTATTCATATGTTTGAATGGACAAACAATGTTTTTTATTTGGAGGTAATAGAAATATGAAAAAAATAATAATGTTATTAATGATGATGATGACTTTAGCAGTTATTATGGTTGCTTGTGGCAATGATGATGCAGCTGAAGAAAATAATACGGAAGAGGATACTTCTTCTGAAGAAACTAGTGAAGAAACAAACGAAGAGACAGTGGCAACAGATGAAGAAGATACTGAAAGTGCTCAAGCTCAACAGAATGCAATAAGTGATGAAGAGGTTGTCGAAGAAGGACAAGCGGTAGCGACGATTAATGGAGAAGAAGTTTCAGCTGCCAAGTATAATCGTATATATCCAACAGTAAAAAATATGCTCCAACAATATGGCCAAGATGTAGAAGATACAGATGCAGTTAAAGACCAAGTTTTAAATGAGTTAATTACACAAGAGTTAATTTTACAAGATGCGAAAGAAGAGGGACTTGAAGTCGACACAGAAGAAGTCGAAAGTCAAATTACAGCTTTAAAAGAGCAATCTGGTGAAGACTTTGCTTCCATACTTGAGTCTGAGGGTTTTACCGAAGAATCTTATAAAAATCAACTAGAAAATGACTTAATGAGAAATCAGTATATGGAATCTGTCATAGGTATCACAGTAACAGATGAAGAAGTAGAAGAATATTACAATCAGTTAAAAGAACAATCAGATCAAGAGGTTCCACCACTTGAAGAAGCAGAAAGCACAATTAAGCAACAATTAACAACGCAAAAACAGCAGGAAAAGCAAGAAGAGATTAGTGCTAAAATTGAAGAACTAAGAGAAAATGCTGAAATCGAGAAATTAATATAAGTAAGAAGGAAATCCCCCTGACATATGGGGGATTTTTTATTTTCTCCAAATCAATAAGTTTATGACTAGTAAAACTAGACCGTGAATAATTAACCCGTATGGGAAAATATTTGCCACATAGTGAATGACACCAAATAATACGATAAGAGCCAACATACCCAGTGCCTCTCCTGCCTGCTTATTTTGAGCGATTTTAAAGGAGACTGAAAAAGGTAAGCTGTTTTTGAAAAATGTTTTGTAACAAATTCTCCCAAAAACAGAAGCAGATAACAGCAATCCAATTAAAAATGGAATAATTCTCTCAGAAAACATAACTAAAAATATCAGAGTAAGAATGAAATAGACGGGTATAAACAATTTTACAAAAAAAGCTTTTAATGTTGCCCGGTGACTAAGCCTAATATCTTCGATAGGTGCTGTCCGGTAAATCCATGCTCCTTTTTCAGTACTTGAATATTGAAGCATTTGTACACCTGCTGGAATCATTATAAAGCAAACATACATAGCGAAATACATATTCCCTTCCTGTATCTCTTCCATATTATGTAAAATCAAATCGTTAATAATAAAAATGAATGGGAACGCTAAAGCCATTGCAATGGAAGGATATACCTTTAATTTATAATCCCGTTCATTTCTTATCATACGACCAGCAAAATCAAAAAATATCTTTTCTTGTTTTTTTCGGACAAGCAAACGCGACCAAAGTTTCATCCACCAATCTTTCACTTCTTTATGTTTGCCTCCATTGGATAATAATTTCTCGAGATTACGTTCAAATGATGGAATGAGCTTCACATAAAGAGCAAGCGCAAGAAATGGAACAACTATACCTAGTGTCGCAAGAATAATATAGCTTTGATTAACCACTCCATTCATTGCCATTTCATAAATAGTACCATACCAAATCGGAGGCATAAAAATGTGCCACCATTCAAAAGTAAAGCTGATATCTAAGTTAACAAAGTTAAACGATCTGGCCACTAATTGATAACCAACAACCATAGAAATACTTAGCAGAATCTGTATGTAGTTTATAATATCTTTTAACTTTTCACCATCAAAAAATCGGAGAATCGTAATATATACAATCGCAGTTAAAATCAAAACCAGTATATTAATAAAGGTAAAGCTAATAAGACTTATTAAGAAAAAGATAATCCCATGCTTAAATAAACCAACAATTAAAGGAATCCCGACAAATGCAGCCGATAAAAACACTAAATAAATCGTAATATGAATCACTTTGGCTGCGTTAATTGTTTTCGAATCTACTGGTTTAGTGCTTAAAACCATCTTATCTCTAACATCTAACAACACACTCGAAAAATCAGAAATCATCGATGTCATCACGATAAACATAACGATCGAAAATAAAATACTCATTTGAAAAATAAATTCATCGCCAAATAGAAACGGAATTAGAATTAGTCCCATCAAAGCATAGATCCAAAGAGACTTAAGAAATTGATTACCTGATTGATCTTTTGCTTCATTAAAAATGGTTGGGACTCTTCTAGCATCCATCAATAGTTTAATATATAATATGTGTCGCATCATCTTATAATCGATATTTGCCTTTTGAAATATAAACTCAAATTTATCTAACACCTTTAAGGACTTAAAATCAGACATTGTGATCACCATTTCTAACAACGGAAACAAATTGATTAGCTATTTCCTGATGCTGATCAAAACCTGTTAATTGATTAAAGATTTCCTCTAGTGAACCTTCTTTGTTTTGCTGTTGAAGTTGTTCAAAACTACCATCTGCGACAATTTCACCATCTGTTAATAAAACAATCCGATTACTAATCTTCTCGACGACATCCATAATATGTGAAGAGTAAAAAATAGTTTTTCCTTGACTTGCCAACTGATCTAAAATTTCTTTCACGATCATCATACTATTGGCATCAAGGCCACTAAGAGGTTCATCTAGAAAAAGTAAATCAGGGTTATGTATAAGACTAGCGATAATCAATACTTTTTGGCGCATCCCTTTTGAAAAAGATGAGATTCTCGTATGTAACATATCTTCTAAATCAAATAACTGCATTAATTCGGTTGTTTTATAAGTTATTTCATCGTTTTTCATTCCATACAAGCCGCCAACAAATGATAAATATTCTAATGGTGTTAAGCTATCATAGATTTCTCCGTTTTCCGGTACATATCCAATTCTGCTTTTATAAGCTGCTCCACTTGTTTTAATATTATGACCGAATATTTCAATATTGCCATCGAATTCTGTAATGAGACCTAACATCATTTTTACTGTTGTGCTTTTGCCTGCTCCGTTTGGTCCAATATAACCAATAATTTGCCCTTTATACACTTCGAGATTAATAGAATCTAAGACTTGCGTTGCCCCATAGGACTTTGATACATCTCGGATGGAAAGTACGATTTCTTCAGATTGGGACATTATCATCACCTCCACTAACACCTTAACATATATTTACTTTTTATTCTTTATTTTCTAAAAAAATTAGACATTTCTGTTCTTATTAAGTTATTTCAAAAGCAAAAAGAGGTTAGGACATATATATATTATGTTTAACTAAAAACACAAAAAATGAAATATATAGTGTTACACAAAAGCAGGACAATATGACACTATTGTAGTGGTAATTATGAGATTTGAGAACTGCGTATCAACCGCTTCATCTTGTCGGCTTCCCTTTCCGCGGGGTTTTCTCCTCAGCTAACTTCTTAAGCAAAGGTCGCTTAAAAAGTGGATCTTCGGATAAAAACATCCCGCAGGAGTGGAAGCAGACGCCTGCGCTTTTTAATGCTCTACAACTAAAGTAAGAATAAAAATGTTGGCTTTAATTCATAACATATCGCTTACGAATTTATCTTTAGATTACTAATCTTAATTAATAAAATATGTTCATATCTGTAATAATCCAAAATGCTAGCATTTGCATTCTTTGTAGAGTTTCATTCAGCGTAGGCGGCCACTTCCACTCCTGTGGGATCGTTTTCCATGAAGATCCACTTTTCCATGCGGTTTTTGCTTGGAAAAGTTAGCTGAATGGAAAACCCCACGGAAAGGGAAGGTCGGGTAGATGGCAGGCGCGCGCATTCAATAAAACCACGTTTCCTGCAGCCCCCATACGATCCCGGACGGTCGGATTTCCCGAGTCCGGTTCTGACACTGGGTTTCTATCGCTATATAAGCCTTCCTTATGTATCCCAGGTTTAAATGCTGACACGCATGTTCACCCATTGATACATAAGTTTACTTATATGCTAGTCTTATGCCAATCATTCAACAGACTCTGTGTTCTGTTTATTCTTTGACACGGACGCCCAGTCGCCCAGAGGTCCTTCGCTCTACTCTGGTGTTACCTTTGTAGAAGCTTCATTCCATAAGCTTAGAAAGGCATTACCCTTTCCTCTTCGCTACTACGACCTCATGCGTCCATCCTAAATCCTCCTAACCATTTTCGCTTGTCACTTATATGGTTGGTCTTTGCTGGTTGTTGTCATCCCAGCTGGAAGTAGGACTTTCCCGTCGTTATCTCTGAAAATCTTTCTCTAGATGCCAGAACCCCTACTCCGGCTGCTTCTATGGTGCTCTTGACCGTTACTTCCCATAGAACATCGGCCTTCCCCATTGCCCAACCAGGTCGGCGCATCACAGACATCCCTTCAACAGCTTCTGAAGGGCGCTCGATTTCGGAGCTGCAGTATTCGTTAAAGCCTTCTAGCCTCTAGATTTGCTCGCCACTCTAGCTGTTCCGACCCATACTCTCTCTGCGTAAAGTTGAGCCGCAGTGACTTTTACTTCCAAGCAGAACGTGACTCGTTACCTCACCACGCATTGGATATACTAGTCATCCGAACCGGTCAATTGATGACAGGAGACTTTCACTCCATTAGATTCTCAGCCTTGACGGCTACTCCTGGGCAAGCAGAAGCGGTTACCACGCACATATACCCTTTCAAAATCACCACCAGAGTTATGCCGCATAATCCTTCTAATACGCATAAAAAATCCAAACGATTCGAAAATAGCTTTCGAGATCGTTTGGATTTCTCTAATTAAAGAATTCTTTTATCTCAATCTTCACTTTATTATTCTACGCCTTCTGTCCATTCTGCAACTTTATCTTGGTTATCTTCTATCCAAGCTTGTGCTGCTTCTACTGGATCTTCTTCATTTACAACAACTTCTACCATAACAGAGTTAATGTCTTCTTGCGTCCAGTTGAACTGGTCTAAGACTTTATATGCGTTTGGTAGATCTTCTTCTAAGCCTTGACGAACCATTGTTTCAATTGTTTCTGCTTCACCAAATCCACCATTTGGATCTTCTAAATATTTAAGGTCATATTGAGAGAATTTCCAGTGTGGTGACCAACCTGTTACAATGATTTCTTCTTCATTATCAATTGCTTCACCTAGTGCAGTTGTCATAGCTCCACTAGAAGATGTTTGTAAATCCCAATCACTTAAGTTATCATACTCTTCAATTGCCGCTTCTGTTGCAGCAGTTACACCAGCACCAGGCTCAATACCTGTAATCGTTTGATCTGCCTGACCTTCTAAATCTGCAATAGAATCAACATCCATATAAGATGGCACAACTAAACCAGTTTTTGCACCTTCTAGGTTAGGTCCTAATTCAACAACATCTTCGCCAAATTCAGAATATTGTGCTTCGTGAGTTAATGGTAACCATGCAGCTACCATACCATCAGCTTCTCCAGTTGCTACAGCTTCCCACATCGCTGCATTTTCGATTGATGTAAGAGTTACATCATATCCTAAATTTTTCAATACTTCACCAACAACATGTGTAGACGCGATTTCTGTATCCCAGTTCACATAAACTAGTTCAATTTCTTTTCCATCGCCTACTGCAGTTTCTTCTGTTGTTCCTTCGTCACTTCCTGTATCTTCTGTAGTGTCTTCATCATCTGAACCACCACAAGCAGCAAGTACTAATACTAAGGCTAATACAGCCATTAATCCTAAAGACTTCCATGTTTTTAACATGAATAGATCTCCCCTTTTCTATAAAATATATATTTAAACTTTCCAGTAATTCTGGAAAAGTTTATCACCTTATCCTTTGTTTAGGTTTTGTGATACACGATCAATAATAATCGCTAAAATTACAATGCCTAAACCGGCCACAAAACCTGGTCCCTCTTGCGAACGTTGTAGTGCGGTTAATACATCATTACCGAGACCTGGTGAACCAATCATCGATGCAATAACAACCATCGACAATGCAAGCATAACAGTTTGGTTTACTCCAGCCATAATCGTCTTGCGAGCCATTGGTAATTCAACCTTAAATAACTTTTGTGATCCTGTCGTACCAAATGCATCAGCTGCTTCTACTAACTCAGCAGAAACTTGTCTGATTCCGAGGTTCGTAAATCTTACGACAGGAGGTGTTGCAAATACTACGGATGCAAAAATACCTGGCACCATTCCGATACCGAAGAAAACAACGGCTGGAATTAAATAAACAAAGGCTGGCATTGTTTGCATAAAATCTAATATCGGCGTAATAATTGTCTGTGCCCATTTACTTTTTGACATCCATATACCAGCTGGAATACCAATAATAATCGATATTAAACTGGCAAAAACAACTAGTGTGAAAGTATACATTAATTGTTCCCAAAGCTCTTGATTGTAAACAAACCAAAGGCCTACGATTGAGAAAATCGATAAACCAAATTTCTTACCAGATACGAAAAAAGTAATAAGAGCAACGATAATAATAATCAATATTGGCGGCAGTTGACTTAACCATTCAGCAGTGTTTTCAACAAAATCACCAAAGTCTTCTTTGATCGGATCAAAAATAAATTCAAATGTGTTTTGAATATTCTCAACTGCTGTATTGACCCAATCAGCCAACGGAATTTTGGGTATAAAATCAAGCATCTTCCGTCACCCCATTTCCATTTGCTAGTGCTGCAATTACTGCTCCACGTACAATAATACCTTTTAACTTACCTTCTTCGACGACAGCTACTGGAACTGGTGCATCATGAATGATTTCAAAAATCTCATGAATTGGTGCATCACTTCCAACGATCGGCATATCAGTACGTAAGATGGTGTGCAAATCTTTTTCTTCTTTTTCTCTTGCTGCTTTTACATCTTCTGCGATCACATAGCCTTTTAATTGTTTAGAGCGATCAACTACATAAATGCTAGATAAGCCTTGCTCGCGGATACGTTCCAAGGCAACGCGAGGACCGTGCTTTTCGATATCCACCGTTTCAGGTCGTTTCATAATATGACTAGCAGTTAATACTTTAGATCGATCGACATCTTCGACAAAACGCTCGACATAATCGTTGGCAGGATTCACCAGGATTTCTTCTGGTGTACCTATTTGTACGATCGAACCATCTTTCATTAATGCAATACGATCACCAATTCTTAATGCTTCATCCAAATCATGGGTAATAAAAATGATTGTCTTCTGCATTTTTTCTTGTAGATCTAATAATTCATCTTGCATATCCTTTCTGATTAAAGGATCTAACGCAGAAAAAGCTTCATCCATTAAAAGTACTTCAGGATCATTTGCTAAGGCGCGGGCTAAACCAACACGTTGTTGCATCCCACCGGACAATTGATCTGGATACTGGTGAATAAAACTTCCCAATCCAACTAATTCTAAAGCTTCTTTTGCTTTCTTAGCTCGTTCTTCTTTATTGATCTTTTGTATTTCAAGACCAAATTCGGTATTTTCTAATACCGTACGAAATGGAAACAGTCCAAACTTTTGGAAAACCATACTCATTTTTTCGCGACGAACTTTTCTTAATGTTTCCTTTCCAACTTTCGCAAGGTTTTCTCCACCAACTTCTACGTCGCCTTCCGTTGGATCAATCAAACGGTTCAATAATCGCACAAGTGTAGATTTACCACTACCAGAGAGTCCCATAATCACAAAGACTTCTCCTTCTTCAACTTCAAAGCTGGCACGATTCACACCTACAGTACAGCCGGTCTTCTTTAATATTTCTTCTTTTGAATAACCCTCATCTAATAATGAGAGTGCTTCTTTTGTCTTTTTACCAAATACTTTTGATAAATTATTCACATTAATAACAGACATGAATTGATATCACCTCATTTTATTCGACTTTTTCCGCTGTTTTTTTGCATCACTTTTACCATGCTAAAGGTTTTACATATAAATTTCAAGCGTTACACACTGTTTTTTCTGTTTATTACGTTTATAAAGTTTAAACTTTACAAAATGAATTCCTTTCTTTTACCATATATGTAGTATTTCCATTGATTTTTAAATTATGTAGTGTAAAGTTATAAATAAGGTTTTTAAGGAGGTTGTCATGCTTGATGTCACATGAAGCAGATCAAATGAAACTAGAAAAAGTAAATAATAAAATCATTTCGGAATTCTCTAAAACATTAGAAATGTTTTCTTTAAATAAAACGGAAGCACAATTATTTGTCACCCTCTATTTGCATGAGACACCAATGACATTAGATCAAATGAAGGAATCTCTAGGTAAAAGTAAAACAGCAATGAGTTATGCAGTTCGGAGATTACAGGAATTTAATCTGGTCGAACGCGTCTGGCAAAAAGGGGTACGAAAAGATTTGTATGAGGCACGTGAGGATTTATATAAGAAATTCATGAAAACCTATGTCAATCGTTGGCTAGAGTCACTAAATCTTCAAATCAACAACTTAGCTGATATTCAAGACGATTTGGATAACCACCCTAATGAACATAAACAATTAATTGAACATAAAATCCATGAAGCAATATCGTTTCATCGCTCATTGGAAGAAGTATTTTCAAAAATAAAAAAAAATGATTTTCTATAAAATAGACGGAAGCATAAAGATGTTTCTTAGCTTCAAAAACGAATAATATGTATCGTTGAACAGTATCAGGATACTGTTCAATAAGTGATGTAGTGATTTTGAGATGATGTGTGTGCTTAGAAACCACTACGGCTTGTCCGCTTCTCTTTCCACGGTTTTTTCTCCTCAGCTAACTTTGGTAAGCAAAAACCGCTTGCCAAAGTGGATCTTCGGATAAAAACATCCCGTAGGAGTAGAAGCGGAGGCCTACGCTAATTTGATATGCTACAATGCTAGCATGAAGATGCATTATGTTATTTCTAACTAATGAAAAATTCACAGATTGGTGTAACAATTCAAAAAGCTACCTCTCACAAGCATTGTAAAAGATATATATAGCGGAGGCCGATTGCGAAGACTCCTGCGGGAACAGGGCGAGCTGAAGATCCACTTTTCAACATAAAATTTATTTTATGTTGAAAAATTAGCTGAAGCCGTCCCCGCGGAAAGCGAAGCAATCGGCCGGAGCGTCATGCTAGCACACTACTGTTTTTAAAATTACCACAATGATTATTGCGCAGCATTCCTAATACGCATGAAAAATCCAAACGATCAGATCGTTTGGATTTTCTAATTATAAGATTATATTGGCCTAGTCTCTCGTTTGTTACATCATTTCTTCAACGGAACCATCATCTTTATCGACAATATACCATCCTAATGTTGCCGTATGGCTTGTTTCACCATTAGAAACTAACTCATAAACTTGCACGACAAAATCGCCTTCCTCATTATTATGATCCATTACCACATTAATTTCAGAATTTTGTCCAATATTGAGGTGTTGGCGTACGATATCTTCTGCTCTCGCATCCGTTATCTCACCTTCATCACCACTATCACCTTCTGATGGTTCTTGGTCTTGTTCATCATTTTCATTTGTATCAGTATTTAATTCCTCGGATCTCACTTCTGATACAATCCAATCCTCACCTTCTAAAGTGATGACATACGTCATTCTAACATTTCCATTTAATTCACCTGAATTTTCCTGGACAATTTCATATTCTTCATCACTTACTTGTTCAAAGGAGTACTCTTGTTCTTGGTCAAACCAAACCGGTGCTTCTGTCGCTACCACATATAATTTTCCATTATCTTCTTCAAAGTAATGAGCAACAAAAGATTCAGCTAATACATCTGACATTATTGTTGTAAAATCTTCTTTTAATTCTTCTTTTGTTTCATATCCTTGCAGTGCACCTTCATTATCGCTATTTTCTACTACTTCCATAAAAGTATCACGGTAATCATTTAAAATGTCTATTGCTTCTGTTTCTGTTAGGGTAGTAGTTTGTTCGGCGTCTGCATCTGAATCTTCATTTACAGGTTCTTCATCTTCTACTTGCTCTTCTTGCTCATTGTCGACATCTTCTGTATTATTTTCCTCTGCATCATTTTCTGAGCAGGCCATCAAAAATAGTGAAAATAACATTAACATAATTACGAATAAACTTTTCTTTTTCATATTGACCATCCCCTATTATTAATCTTTTTTTGGGCATGCTTTCTTATTATATTTATACCCTTTACTTTATGATACCAAACTATTCCTCACACTCCTATAAGCCTTTATTACTATAATTTTACTTTCATGTTAAAATTAATATATATAATAATGCGAATTAAGGATACTATATATACAGTTTCAGAAGTCACTAGCTTTTCTTTATTGTTCGACTACTTTGTCTAAAAAGGATTGTAATTGTTCTTGGTATTTTTTTGGATGCAGGGCATACCCTTCACCATGTCCAGCATCATCGAATAACATGATATCTGTCACAGTACTAGTATTTTCATGTAATCGATTAGCCATTTCCGTTGGTACAAAAGTATCTGCCTTTCCATGAAAATAGAGAATAGGGACTTGTGCATTTTTAACTTGTTCAAGTGCTGAAGCCTCCCTGAAAGAATAGTTTGCTCTTAAATCTGCAATTAAACTAGTCGTAGGTAATATTGGTACTGCGGGCAAATGATACATGCGACTCATTTGATACTGAAATAATTGATAAACATCTGTATACGCACTATCCGCTACAATTGCTTTTACTTGATCAGGATGTGACTCTCCACTGGCCATTAACATTGTTGCTGCACCCATTGACAAACCATGCAATATGATTTCTGCATCTTCTCCAACTCTATCAATGATATTTTCGGTCCAATCTAGTACATCTAGACGGTCATGCCAGCCAAATCCAAAATAGTCACCCTCACTTTTCCCATGACCTCTCATATCATAGAAAAAAACATTGTAGCCCAACGTCTCATAATAATATTTTGCATATAGTCCCATATCTGTTCCTTTACCAAGATAACCATGCGTGAAAATTACTGTTTTATTCGTTGATTGCTTTGCTGGTAAATAAGAACCCGATAATCGTAAGTTATCAAACGTTCTCAGTTTCCATTCTTCAAAGTCTTGCTCTGTAACCCAACTTCTCCATTGCCCTTTTGTAAATACATCCATCGCTGTAGCAGAGACTTCTAGATCATTATTGTCTTGTAAAAAGGTTTTCTGTTCTCGTTTGATAGCTAGATTATAGAAATAATTACCTGCAACAATATCTATCATTAATAGAGTAACGATAGTCACTATTATTAATTTTAAGCGCTTACTTTTCTTCACCCAAAAATCCCCCTTTTTTTCGACATGTTATCTCTAGTATAACAATTGAAATGGCTGAAAAGGGGATTTATTTCCTGGAAAAGTTGGTGAATTCAGTCAATATTTTAGTCTTCTATATTAGATAAAATTTTATTTATTTTGGTAAAAGAAGCTTTTAAATCGTTTTTATCATCTTGTGATAATGAAGAAAATCGTTCTTGCATCTTATCATACAAGATTGCTTTATTTTTTTTGGAAAACTGTTGTCCTTCTACTGTCATTTTAATATAGGTAATGCGTCGGTCCTGATTATCTTTTATCTTATAAATATAGCCTTTTTCGACAAGTTTTTGAATTAATGGTGTTAAATTTGATTTATTAATACCTAATTTGTTTGCAATATCAGCCATCTGAATCGAATCGGCCTGCTCGACAATATGCAGGACATGGAAATGAGAAGGATGGAGCCCTTCACTTTTGACAGATGGTGTTGAATCGAAAATTTTTTTTGGTAGCAGTGGTAATACCGTTAACACTTGTTCTACCAACTCATTTGTGAGCATATCTTGATCTTTCATCTCATTCGCTCCTTGATTAAAATTGACTTTATATTTGATACAAAGGATAATAGTTATTATAACATAACTATTTAATTTGTAAGGAGGTTACATATTGGATTCTATCATTTCAGTCAAAAATTTAACAAAGACGTATAAAAAAGTAGATGCCGTTAAAGGAATTAGTTTCGATGTCGAAGAAGGAGAAATCTTTGGCTTCCTTGGACCAAATGGAGCTGGAAAAAGTACAACAATCAATATGATATGTACCATGTTAAAACCAACTGCAGGCGACATTATCATTAATGGGTTTGATGCCAATAAACAAAAAGACGATGTTCGTGGCAGTATCGGTATTATTTTTCAGGAAAATACGTTAGATGAGAAGCTTACTGCGAATGAAAATCTAAAACTACACTGCCGCTTTTATAATGTACCGAAAGAAAAGCGAAATCCACGGATACAAGAGGTATTAGAAATTGTCGATTTAGTCGACGAACAAAATCAACGTATTGAAGAATATTCTGGTGGAATGAAAAGACGTCTGGAAATTGCACGAGGTCTACTGCATTATCCAAAAGTACTCTTTTTAGACGAACCAACAGTAGGTCTTGACCCTAACACACGTGCCCATTTATGGGAATATATATTAAAACTAAAAGAAAAAGAAGGCATCACGATGTTTCTCACCACACATTATTTAGATGAAGCAGAAATCAGTGATCGTGTCGCCATTATGGATCAAGGGGAAATTATCGCAATTGATTCACCAAAAGCATTAAAAGACCAACTAGGTGGCGACATTATAGAATTGTCAACAGAAGATAATCAAACAGCCCTTGAAGAAATCAACGAAAAAATCGAAGGTGCAGAAGTAAAAGTAGAAGAGGATACCATTCATTTAAAAGTTGCCAGTAGTGATGCTTTTATTTCCTCATTTATTAAAACATTAGAAATTCCTATTACGAAATTAAATATACGAAAGCCGACATTAAATGATGTATTTTTAGCATTCACGGGTCGCAAAATTAAAGAATAAGGAGGTTTTGAAATGGAAGGTATTATCGCCATTTGGCAAAGAGATTTAAAGAAATTTTTTAGGGATCGCGCCCGATTATTTGGTTCATTTACGATGCCTATCTTATTTTTATTAATATTTGGTGGTGGTCTTAGCGGTACTATGGAAACGATGATGACGGGAAATTTGGGTGAAGATTCAGGAGACTTTAACTATGTAGAATTCATATTTCCCGGGATTGTAGCTATGACTCTATTAATGACTGCTATTTTTTCAGCGATGTCTGTCATTGAGGATAAAAATTTTGGCTATATGAAAGAAATGCTAGTCTCACCTATCTCGCGTGTTAGTATCGCAATTGGAAAAATGTTAGGTGCGGCAACGGTATCTACCATTCAAGGCGTTATTTTATTTCTTTTAATTCCATTCCTTGGGCTGTCCTATAGTATAACTTCGCTCCTCCTAGTTATTCCTTTTATGTTTTTACTTGGTGCAGCATTATCAGGTGTTGGTCTATTATTTGCTAGTATGATTAAGTCAACACAAGGGTTTCAATTAATTGTCCAGATTCTAGTGATGCCGATGATATTCTTATCGGGGGCACTATTTCCTATTAATAATATGCCTTTCTGGCTTGATATTGTCGTTAAGCTAAACCCTGTCACCTACGGGGTGGACGTCATGAAAAAAATAATGATTGATGTCGATAGTTTATCTGCAACAGTCAGGGAAACGATGGGACTTAATCTAACTGTATTTGGTCGACAGGTTTCTGTGTTTGAAGAAATAGTATTTATTTTAGGATTTGCCGTTTTATTTGTAGCGATTGCAACCGTTAGTTTTAAGCGGGCTCACGCCTAAGAATGTTTTCAAATGATGATAGAGCATAATTGGATTAACTAGACTATGCTCTATCATACAACTAGTCTTCATCTTTAAATAATTCATGTAAATATCGCTCTCGATTGTCAAGAAACGATTTTGTTATTTGATAATGGTCGGTATCCTCATAATTCACTTTATTTATCTCACCATTGTCGAAACTATTAATGTCTGAATCAGGATAACCCAATAAAATCGGTGAATGCGTCGCAATGATAAATTGACTATTCCCATCGGTGGATAAATCGTGTAAGACACGCAAAAAAGCGAGCTGTCGTTGTGGTGACAATGCTGCTTCTGGTTCGTCTAATAAGTAGATTGCCTTTTGATGAAAACGATGCTGAAATAACGATAAAAAGGACTCGCCATGTGATTGATGATGAAGCGATCTGCCACCATAGGCATGGCTTGCTCCCACTTCATCAATATGAGAAGCAAATTGGTAAAACGTTTCTGCTCGTAGAAAGAAACCATTTGTTACTTTTGGTAACCATGAAAGTTGAATATAGTCTGCTAGTGCTGACTCAGCAGCATCGACATGATAGGTATTATTTCGTCCCCCTCCTGCCGTGTTAAAACCTGCTTTATCCGCAATAGCTTCAAGTAAAGTTGATTTACCCGAACCATTTTCTCCTACAAAAAAAGTGATATTACTAGTTATGTCTAGTTGATTGAAATGTTTTATGGCTGGTATAGAAAAGGGATAAGTTTGATAGGATGGGATCGTTTCTTGTTGAAGGGTAATTCGTTTTAAAAACATCTATTCGCCTTCCTTTAATTAATGTGGTTCGTTTATAACATATAAACTTTTTTCCCACGATCGTTTTTTATTCGAAATATTTTTCTACATATTGTTGTTCTTCTTCCTCTGTTAAAAGTCTTGACGCTCGACCTATCGTTCCATTTTGTCGTTCCCAAATATAATTGTGGACTTCGACTGCATTACTAAAGTTACCAGTTTGCCAAGCTGTTAATGCCTGCATATAAAAATCGCGATGAGTAAATGTGGAATCTTTGGCAATGTTAAGCATCAAATCGATACGGTCTTGCGTTATTTCAACAGCTCCCCATTTTTCTTCGGCGTGAATCTTCTGGTGGGTCATTTTATGGAGAGTGTTCATGAAGGAATTTTCGCTTAGAATTTTTTCTTCATCTACTTCTTGTACTTCTTCTTGTATGCTTTCTTGATCCTGTTGTTTGGATTCTTTATCTGCTACAGACTCTGTTACTTCCTTTTCATTCGTCTCATCTTGACTAGCTTCGTCCGCACTATTTTCCGACACCAATGCAAATATAATAAAAATAGCGAAACCAATAACTGCAATTCCTAACCCAAGAGCAACAATCCATCCTATAATGCCTAACATTTTATTTTTCATGTCACAACCTCCACCACTTGATCTATGTATAGGTTACCAAATATTGTGAATAGTGGAAAGTGAAAGATATTTTTAAAACCTTTTTTGTTTACGTTTACAAACCATCTATTTAGTGGTAATTAATAGATATAACATATTTAAAAGGAGTGGGATAATGCGTTCACAAATACCTGAAGTGACATTACATGATGGATTGAAAATTCCTAGTATTGGTCTAGGTACAGCAAAACTGAAAGGTAGTGATGGGGTTACTGCTATCACTAGTGCAATTGATAATGGTTATCGTCTAATAGATTCCGCCTATAATTATGAAAACGAAGGGACAGTTGGTGAAGCTGTCAGAAAAACGACCGTGCCTAGAGAAGCATTACGCATTACGTCAAAATTGCCTGGTCGATACCATAGTTATAGCGATGCTGTAACGACAATACAAGAATCTTTATATCGAGCAAATCTAGACTATTATGATTTATATATTATCCATTGGCCAAACCCAATTCAAGGAAAATATATAGAAGCATGGCAAGCATTAATCGATGCAAAAAAATGGGGATTGATTCGCTCAATTGGAGTGAGTAACTTCTTACCAGAGCATTTAGAGCGCTTGAAGAATGAAACTGGTGTACTACCAACAATTAATCAAATTGAACTCCATCCTTTTTTCAATCAAGAAGAGCAAAGAGAATGGCATGAAAAACATGGAGTCATAACAGAATCTTGGAGTCCATTGTCCCGCGGTAGTGACGTGTTTGAGAATGAAACAATTCAAGCTATCGCCAATAAATATAACAAAACAATTCCACAAGTCATCTTACGTTGGCATTATCAACTCGGTGCTGTCAGTATCCCTAAATCATCTTCACCTTCACGCCAATTAGAAAATATTTCTATCTTTGATTTTGCTTTAGATTATGAAGATATGGATTCACTTGCTCAACTAACTCGACCTGACGGCAGAATGAATGATCAAAACCCAGCAGTGTACGAGGAATTTTAAGAAGATAAGTGTGACGCTAAAGTCTTATTTTAGCGTCACCTTTTTTTAATATTATTCTTCTATAACCTTATATATCTATCACAATAGACTTTTCAATTCTCTTGATTTTGCCGAAATTATTGTTTATCGGACAAAAGGGGTGCTCCTCTTCCTTTGTTTTCTCCGATATATTCGTTTATCGGACAAAAGAAGCACTCTTCTCACCCTGTTTTGTCCGATATATCCGTTTATCAGACAAAAGAAGCGCTCTTCTCACCCTGTTTTGTCCGATATATCCATTTATCGGACAAAAGGGGCGCTCTTTCCCTCTTGATTTGTCCGATATATTTGTTTTTACAATGCTAGCTTTTATATTTTTCTTCTGACTGTGACGAACTTTGACTGTTATGTTTTTTCTTATTGTTCTTTTCTTCGATTTCTAAATCTTTTAAAGGGATATCGTCGACAAGTTGTTGTTCTTTAAATTTATACAAATCCGGGCGTTTCTCATCATGCACACTTTTGCGTTGGTTATCTACCTTCTCTTTATTTTTTACCTCTTCCCTTTCTCTTTTATTACTCATTTTAACTTTCCTCCTTTGAAGTATGACGCACATTACTAATAGATATTCTGCTTTTTGGTAATGCCGGAATCTCATTTATACTATAGTTAAAGTTTTGAGCGGGAAAATCAAATTGAATACCATGAACAAAATAATCTAAGGTTACTTTTAGAATATCAATGGTTATCCATTCGCCTGCACAACGGTGACCAATATCAAATTCACCACCCCCTTGAGGAATAAAATCAAATGGTGAGCCATGCCAACTCTCAAAACGATTTGGATAAAATTGATTAGGATTCTTCCAAATAGATGGATCATGATTGGTGCCATATAAATCTAATAAGGTCAACCTTCCTTCTTTAAAGGTATAATCATTCCAAATAAAATCCCTTTTTACTCTAGCAGATGTAAAAGGAAAGAAAGGATAGTACCTTCTAACTTCTTGAATAAATTGTTTTACTTTTTCCTCGTCTTTTAGTTTCCTAATTTCATCTGGAAAGTCATGAAGTGCCAGGACTGTGAAATCTACGTATACAGAAATCGCAACAATAGGACGTAATAAGTTCAACAATTCCACTGCTACGATTCCAGAATCCAACAAATTCCCTTGAGAATCACGGTGCCACGAGAATTGATAAACTGCCCTTTCCTCTTCAACATCTATTCGCTGATCACGAACGTTTTCAACTAATTTTTTTAACCAACCTTCTGCTTTTGCGCGCGATCTTCTAGCTTTCCAATGTTTCGGTCCTATATCGGCAGCATTCTCAAATAAGTCACTTAATTCATCCACCCATTTTTCTGCTTGAGACTGTTCTAACGGTATGCCCGTCCAACGGAGAGCAACATGTGTCAACACTCGCTTTGCCGCCTCATAAACGTTAACTTCTTTTTGAATCATTCCTGAGAATTCTTCGTTCCATTCTTCATAAGTAAAAGCTTTTATTTCTTGTAATCTTTCTTTTGTCATCAATGACATAAACATTGCCTTTCGATGATGATGTTCACTTCCGTCTAATCCTTGAACACCACCTTCGCCAAACAGTGTTTTTTGAATTCTTCCAGGTGCTGCATCTTTTCTTATAAATTTTTCATTATCATAAAACAACTTTGCTTGTTCCTCACCGGTTAAGCAAATCACTTTTTCACCTAATAGTCTTGTTTCAAAAATGCGTGAATCGAATTTATCGGATCGATTCATAATGAAATGATATCCTTCTTTAAGCACTTGAAGCGTATGATCTAAACCTTTATCTTGAGGTATATTATTTTTTGACATGATCACTACTCCCATAATCGTTCAGTTGTCATTATTTTTCCCTTGTAAATCAACATATAAACACCTGTATTTTAGAAAATACTAAAAAACGCATAACGATTATAGGGTATCTAATCGTTATGCGTATAGCAGAAAATGTAATCTTCACATTAGTTCATATATCGATATTCCATCAAACTTTTCAGCATATCTATTTCCTCTAATAGTTCTTTGCCGACATTCGTTTCCAACACTTTTTTTCTTTCTAATTCTTTATCTACTACTCTTTTCACCGACAAAACATCTGTACCGTTCAATAATACATCTTCTTTCGATTTAAATTGTTGATGGGCAACAAGCTGCATTCCGTATGAATTATACAATAATGTGTACCCTGCAATACCTGTAGTTGATTGGTATGCTTTAGAAAATCCACCATCAATCACAATCATTTTGGCATCTGCTTTAATCGGATTTTCCCCATCAATTTCTTTTACCGGCGTATGACCGTTAATAATATGACCTTGATCTGGGTCAAGATCGAATTCTTCCAAAATATTACGGCACGTTTCTTCATTTTCTCTTAAATAATAGTAAGGATTTTTTTTCTCTTTATGTGTGGCCTTATCCTTTATAAAGTATCTCTCAAAGGTTGTCATCGCCCTTTTGCCAAACAGGGACGAATATTCCCCCGTCCACAAATACCATGCCATATCTGTTGCAAGGTCATCTGTTATCTCGCGATGGGAGAAGGCATAGCGTAAATATTGTTCGAATACATCTAATAAATCACGTCCTGCATAGGTTTTTCCTTCTATTTTCATTTGTTCCATATTACCTTGATCATCTATTGGTATACAGCCATGAATTAATAAATTACCGTTGTATTTTAAATAGAGACTGCCTTTTTTCATTAAAAACTTCATATGTCTCGCTAGTTTTTCAGAATTTTGAACAGAAAACAGTAATTTATTGATCACTTGTTCTTCTTCTTTTAAAAGTTGATCAGGTTGTTCTGGATTAATAGTGGCAAAACAAGTATTGTCCAATGGATATGTTTTTCCATATATCGTAATTTCATTTTTTTCATAATCTACTTTTTCAAGTAGCAATCGTTCTGACATATTAAAATAAGGACGTCTTTTAATGATTGGGCTTTCTAATTTAAATTGGATCATGGCAATTGCTTGGTGTATTTTTGTTATTTGCGATTGTTCTTCGGTTAAAGGCTTATCCGAATGAATTTTTGGTCTGAAAGCTGGATTATCGTCGTAATATTTCTCAGCTAAATTGAGAAGTGGACGAAGGTTTATCCCATAGACATCTTCAATAATATCTAAATTATCGTAACGTGCACAGATTCGGATAATATTAGCGAGACAAACCTTTGACCCAGCAAAAGCACCAATCCATAATACATCATGATTTCCCCACTGAATATCAAGTGAATGATAGTTAATTAACGTATCCATAATTTTATCAGGTTCTGGCCCACGGTCATATATATCTCCGACAACATGGAGATGGTCGACCACTAATTGTTGTGTTGTATAAGCAAGACCTGTTATTAGTTTATCAGCTTGACCAAGTGAAATAATTTCCTGGGTAATTTTTTGATAATATGGTTTTTTATTTGTGTATTCATCTGTCTTATATAATAATTCTTCGACAACATAAACGAATTGCGTTGGTAAGGCTTTGCGCAACTTAGAACGAGTATATTTTGAAGAAGCATAGGATATAAGCTGAATCATTTGTTCGATTTTTTCTTTATACCATTTATTCAGCTCTTCTTTATGATCAAAATTACTTTTAATTAATTTTAACTTATCTTCTGGATAGTAAACTAATGCAGCAAAATCATTAATTTCTGTTTCTGACAACTCTGCTTTAAAAATATCTCTTATTTTTTCCTTAACTTTCCCTGATCCGTTCCGTAATACATGTTGAAATGCTTGATACTCCCCATGTAAATCACTAACAAAATGCTCCGTACCTTTTGGAAGATTTAAAATGGCTTCTAAATTAATAATTTCCGTTACCACTTTCTCTTCACAATCAAAATTCTGCGCTAATAAGTCTAAAAATTTTGTATTCACCGCGGAGGAGACCCCTTTCTGTACTATTTCTATAATATATTATACATTATTTATATAAATAATACAGCATTAAACATATATAATGTCATTATTTCATTATATATGTTGTGTTATTAAGAGGAATCGGGAAAGCCCATCCTGTCTTTTTAGTAGTAATTTTGAAATGGATAATAGATTTAAAACCCGCTTCGGCTTGCCCACTTCCACTCCTGTGGCATCTGTTTTCCCTGAAGATCCACTTTTTAGAGCGGTTTGTGCTCGAAAAAGTTAGCTGAAGGGAAAACGCCGCGGAAAGGGAAGTGGGCAGCCGGAGCGGTGGATTCATATACACTACATTTCAAAATGACTACTTTGATAACAAATGCCTTAATACCGCTGATTATATACTTTCCTTGCTTAATAAAAAAACAGCCTTGTTCATGACAACAAGACTGTTTTGAATCTTTTTTTACCTGCCACCTTTGATATAAGGCACTCCATTTGCGCGTGGAGCATCGGCACGTCCGATAAAACCTGCTAAAGCTAATATTGTTAGTAAATAAGGCGCAATTAGTAATACTACTTGTGGAATATCTGCTAATAGAGGGATTCCAGAGCTTACTACACTTAGGCTTTGAGCAAGTCCAAAGAATAGTGCTGCACCCATTGCTCCAAGTGGATGCCATTTTCCAAAAATAACGGCTGCCAAAGCCATAAAACCTTGACCGACAATCGTAGAGTGGGAGAAATTCGATGCAATGGTCAAGGCAAATACAGATCCACCCAGTCCACCAAAAGCACCTGAAAGTAAAACAGCTATATAACGCATTCTTTCCACTTTGATACCATTCGTATCTGCTGCCATAGGATGTTCCCCAACAGCTCGTAAACGTAAGCCGAATGGTGTTTGATATAATACATACCAAGCAACAAAAGCTAAAATAAGAGCTAGATAAGAAGTAATATAAATTCCTTCAAAGAAAATCGGTCCAATGATTGGAATATCTGCTAATACCGGAATATCCATCGTGTAGAATGGGCGATCCACCATATCTGTCTGACCTTTTCCATACCAAACCTTGGTTAAATATACGCCGATACCCAACGCCAGCATGTTGATTGCAACCCCACTGACAACCTGATTGGCATAAAAAGTTACGGAAGCAACAGCATGGATAATCGAAAATATCGAACCTATCACCATCGCCACCAAAATCGAGATCCACGGTGTCCAAATACCAAATACATCCGCAAATGTTAAATTAAATACGATACCAACAAATGCACCCATTACCATTAAGCCTTCTAAACCTATATTAACAACACCAGATCTTTCACTAAATACTCCACCTAAGGCCGTCAAAATAAGAGGAGCTGAATAGAATAGAACGGTTGGAATAATCGATTGTAATGCTTCAAACATCTATTTCCCCTCCTTCTTAAAGCGAGATAAAGCCCAGCGTATAATATAACTAGATGCCACAAAGAAAATAATAAGAGCGATAATAATATCAACAAGCTCTGTTGGAACACCAGCTGCTGTAGGCATCTCTCCCGCCCCTTCTTTTAGCACACCAAAGAGAATACCTGCTAATATCACACCAAAGGCATTGTTAGCTCCGAGTAATGCAACGGCAATTCCATCAAAGCCGAGATTCGTAAATCCAGACATGACTGAAATGGTTCCATATGTTCCTAGACCTTCCATTGCACCTGCAAGGCCTGCAAAGCCCCCACCAATAACCATGGATAAAATGATATTTTTACTTACATTCATACCAGCATAATTGGATGCATGGCGATTAAACCCTACTGATTTGAGCTCGTAACCATAAGTAGTCCGCTCAATAATAAACCACATGACAAATGCTGCAAATAAAGCGATTAAAATACCATAATGAACTCTCGAATAAAAAGTAATTGTTTGTAACCATTCGGACGCTAAAGAAGCGGTACCTGCTATTGGCTCTGTTGTTGTACCTTGATCTGTAAGAACATTACGAATAATAGCATTTGTTATATGTAATGCAATATAATTCATCATTATCGTTATAATAACTTCATGTACACCTAGTTTTGCTTTTAATAGACCAGGCAAAAACCCCCAAAGTCCACCAGCAATAGCACCTGCTAATATGGCAAGTGGTAAATGAATAATCATCGGTGCATCTATGGCAAGCCCAATCCAGATAGCCGCAAGCCAACCCACAATCACTTGGCCCTCTGCACCAATATTAAACAGTCCTGTTTTAAAGGCAAACGCTACTGCTAAACCAGTTAATATTAAGGGCGTGGAACGACGAACTGTCTCACCTATCGTATAGGAGTCACCGAAAGCACCAGCCCATAATGCTGCATACCCTTCAATCGGATTATGGCCAGATAATAGCATAATGAGAGCACCTGCTAATAAACCAATAATTACAGAAATAATAGGAACTAATAATCCAAACTTTTTGCTAATAGATGTCATTGACTTGTCTCACCTGCCTTATTTACCTGGCTACCTGCCATCAGCAGACCAAGCTCTTGTTCATTTGTTTCCTCTGGTTTTACGTTAGCCACTACTTTTCCATCAAACATAACGGCAATTCGATCACTAACATTGATAATTTCATCTAGTTCAAAGGATACGAGTAGAATCGCTCTGCCTTTATCACGCTCTTCAATTAACTTTTTATGAATAAATTCAATTGCCCCTACATCCAAACCACGAGTTGGTTGTGTGGCAATTAATAGATTAGGCGAACGGTCAACTTCCCGACCAATGATAGCCTTTTGTTGATTACCACCGGATAGAGCTCGGGCTTTGGTATAAACACTAGGCGTTCTTACATCATATTCTTCGATAATGTTGGTCGCCTTATCAAAAATTTCCTTATAGCTTAACACCTTTGCTTTTGAATAAGGCTTCTGATAATAGGTTTGCAGAACAATATTTTCACCAATGGAATAATCTAATACTAACCCATATTTATGACGATCTTGTGGAATATGTCCCACGCCACTCTCGGTAATTTTACGAGGAGAAAGATTTGAAATTTCTTTATTATTTATTTTAATCGAACCCGATCTCGCTTTACTTAATCCAGTAATTGCTTCTACTAATTCCGATTGTCCATTACCATCTACTCCTGCAATACCAACTATTTCTCCTGCACGAACTTCTAAATCCAATCCTTTTACTAAATCTACTTTACGTGCATCTCTGACATATAAATCTTTAATTTGAAGCACCGTGTCTGTAGGCTGAGCTGTGATCTTCTCGGTTTTAAAATTTACTTCGCGACCAACCATTAACGAAGCAAGTTCCGTCGAATTGGTCTCAGAAACATTAACCGTTCCAATCCCTTTCCCTTTACGAATAACAGTACACCGTTCACACACTTCCATAATTTCCTTTAACTTATGGGTAATTAAAATAATTGATTTACCTTCCTTGACTAAGGAACGCATAATTTCAATCAATTCTTTAATTTCCTGTGGTGTCAAAACAGCTGTCGGCTCATCAAAAATTAATACTTCTGCACCTCGATAAAGTGTTTTTAAAATTTCCACACGCTGTTGCATACCAACTGATATTTCACTGATCTTGGCATCAGGATTTACTTGTAGTCCATAACGATCAGATAGTTCTTGTATTTCATTTCTAGCTTTAGCCAGATCAATTTTCCCAAGTTTATTGGTAGGTTCACTTCCAAGCACAATGTTCTGTGTTACTGTAAAAGGTTCTACTAACATAAAATGTTGGTGAACCATACCGATTCCTAAATCATTGGCGATGTTCGGATTTGAAATGTGTACCGCTTTACCATTGACACGAATTTCCCCTTTTTCAGGTTGATATAAACCAAACAGTACATTCATTAATGTAGATTTACCTGCGCCATTCTCACCTAATAATGCATGGATTTCACCTTTTTGCAACTGGATGGTAATGTCATCGTTGGCGACAATTCCAGGAAATTCTTTTCGTATATTTAGCATTTCTATTGCATATTCCACTCGTTTCACCCCTATATTAAACATACTATTTATATCTTTGTTACTAAAAATGTGCAATGAAAAGGCCTCTTACAAGAAAAGACCTTTTCATTGGAAATTTTCTTGAATTACAAAATAGTAGAGAAGGCTATGCTTAAGCCTTCTCTATAGACCTTATAATGAACCTTCGTATGCTTCTAATTCTTCAGTTGTTTGAGGTGCTTCTACTTCACCATTCAGAAGCTTCTCTTGCCATTCCTCAACAGAAGTAATAATTTCTTCTGTCATTGCTTCTTCATTTGTTGTAGCAAATGTAATACCATTTTCTTCTATACCATATTCAAGTAATTCTCCACCAGGAAATTCGCCATTCATTCCACGGTCAGCAACGTCTTGAACTGCAACGTCTACACGTTTAACCATTGATGTTAGTGTTACATTGTGATCATTGATTTCTCCTTCTTCATGCTGATCACGGTCAACACCAATCACCCAGATTTCTCTTTCAGGGTCATTTTGTTTTATATCTTTCGCTTGGTTAAATACACCATTACCAGTAGCACCAGAAGCGTGATAAATAACATCAATATCATTATCATACATATTGGTTGCTATTAATTTACCCTTAGCAGCATCTGCAAATGATTCTGCATACTGTACATCTACTTCAATATCAGGATTTACTGATTTAGCACCAGCAATAAAACCTGACTCGAACTTTTTAATTAGAGGAGAATCAACGCCACCAACAAATCCAAGTTTATTTGTAGTCGTTTTTAAGGCTGCCGCCACACCTACTAAAAAACTACCTTGGTGTTCTTTAAATGTAATACTGACAGCATTTGGTGCATCTACAGTATCATCTACTAAAGCAAAATTAGTTTCAGGGAATTGATCTGCAGCTGTTTGAATATCTTCTTTTAATTCAAAACCAATACCATACACTAAGTTATATTCATCACGAACAAAACGAGTAATGTTCGGCATATAATCAGCTTTTTCATTTGATTGAGCATAATCATAACCTTCATCTTCAGTTAAACCATTTTCCTCGCCCCACGCTGTAATACCTTCCCAAGCAGATTGGTTAAAGGATTTATCGTCTACACCACCGATATCGGTAACCATTGCAATTTTGTAATCTCCAGAAGCAGCTTCCTCTTCGGTAGCATCTTCTGTATTTTCTTCTGCACCTTCAGTTGATTCTGATTCTGTTCCTGAAGTGTCTTCAGTGCCCTCTTCTTCTGTTTCTGTACCGCATGCAGCTAAAAACAGACCTAATGTTAACACTAAAACAAATAATAAAAATGTACGATTTTTCATCGTGTCCCCTCCTGTTTTTTATATTTATGTAAGGAAATTTGCATACGCAAATGCATTCTCCTTGCATGATTCTTTCAGGACATCCTTTAATGATGATTTTTTCTGAAAGCTGAATTAATAGTACCACTATTGATGAAAATTATAAATACAATTGTAAAAAAACATTTCATAAAATTCATAATCCTGTAACAAAAATGAAACATTCTTTATTGTTAGTAAAACAATACTTTTATCATCTCCTCCATACTCCCCATTTGATAAAAAACAAATCCTATAAAACTCCAAATGAAAACCCTTTCTTTCGTTGTTTTTATTATATAGGTATGACGTCCAACAAGTCAACACTAATTTAATAAACACATAGAAAAACCGACTGCTTTTATCTGTAAAGGCAATCGGTTATTATTAATATAGTTGATACATAAGCTATCATGGTTGATTGAAAAACGTATGAGTTGAATTAAATTAAACCGTCTTCATTTCACGTTTATATTGATACATTTTCTTATCTACCGTCGAATAAAGTTCATCAACGGTCATCAATTCATTATACGTCTGATACCCATAACTGAAACTCAATTGTTGAATAAATGGATTATTATTCTTTTGTAATAAATTTCTAATATCAGCAATAAGGGATTCAGTACTCTCCACCTGATTCTCCACCACTACGATAAATTCATCGCCTCCAAGACGAGAAACAAAACCAGAATTTGAGAACACCTTTTTCAATATCGTTGCGAATTCAATAAGTACATGGTCTCCTACATCATGCCCATACTGATCATTAATCTCTTTAAAATAATTTAAATCGATCAGCAAAATGCCAAATGACCGGTTTTCTTCCAACAAATGTTGTAAGTATGTTTCATAACTTTGCCTATTATATAATTTTGTAAGGAAGTCTTCTTCTGTAGATGTAGTTTCAAGAAAAATATAAGCAACTAAAATAGCTAGAACAATAGAGGTCCAAGAAAAGTAAAGCTTTGAATCGAATAACTGGACAACCATTCCAATGATTGGAAGCATAAAGAAAATAATAAATATAGTGGCTACATAGGTGTGGATTCTATCTTTGTTTTTATATAAAAAGTAGAGCATGTAGATATATAGACTTGCTAGAACAAAGTAATGAAGGGATTTGAAGTCACCACTACTATAACTATTCGTCACAGGTTCTACATTGAAATACACTGGATGAAAGATGTTAATGATTAAAATAACGAACGTGAGGATACTTAAATGTTGATAAAAACCTTTTTTGTAAACTCTTTGGGGATCCTTGAAAATATGATAATCAACATAAGCCAGTAGCAATCCGCCGATGATTGGTCCCATCATAAATAAGATGAAATTAGTTGAATACTCCAGGAAATAAGCGCCAGGAAACTGCATACCATCAAATATCCAAGTTAACGGTTCTATAATAATAGCAACAGCAGACATCATCATCAATATTTTCAGCAATTTCTTACCGAAGCTTTTAACTCTTGCCTTCATCTTGATAATAATATATAGAACAACCAGCACCATTAAGGCAAAAATATTTAATTGAAATTGCACTAAGTAGTCCATACCCTTTTACTCCTATCTACTTTTTTATAACTTTATAATCGTTCTTTTTATTGAATTTTATTATAATACTATTTTCGACTCGCGTCAAAGGTATGATGAGGTTTTTTGACGGTTTTTGATAGATATTGTCACTGTGATGCATTGAGATTAGACGACGGATTTTTATCTTATAAAGAACACCCATGTTTTAAATTATGGAGTAAAAAGAAGGTAAAAAAATAATACAGAAAAATAAAGAAGAAACCTTGGCAACAAACTGCTGCTTCTCAAACAAATAAGGTAAAGGTAATCCGCTCATAAAGTAGTAATTGATACAGAGGTGAGTTGAGACCATATTAACCTTTACCATTCTTAATTTATTTATTATATATTTGATTTATTACTTATCACTTTAGGATTTAACTCGCTATTTAATATAATTGCTTTGAAAAGATGGATAAATGGGTAATGTCAAATCAAAGACATCTTCTTTCATTCCGTCTTTTCTCCCTTCTCTCTATCGAGATTCTTCTTTTCTGCATACATGCGTTTATCCGCTACTCTATATAACTCATCTTTTGTCTCTCCATCAGAGGGATAGCGACTAACACCGATACTAGCAGATAAACTAATTGTTTTATCATCGAATAACGTCATCGGCAAGTATAGCTGACTTCTTATTTCTTTAACAATCTGCTCCGATTCATCAACATTAAATAACAAAACGAATTCATCTCCTCCTAATCTAGCAACATGATATTTACTTGGTACTACTCCTTTAATAATATTTGCGACACGCTGTATAGCATAGTCTCCTGCTTGATGGCCGTATGTATCGTTTATTTGCTTTAATTTGTTTAAATCTAACAACAGTAAGTAGAAAATTTCTTTTTCGCTTAATAGATCAGCTATTTTCTTTTCAAATGCAGCACGATTTGGTAAACCAGTTAGCATATCGTGGTAAGCCAAATACTGTACTCTCTCTTCTTTTATTTTAGCTTCCGTAATATCCTTAGCCATAATAACTTGTAACCTTTTTTCCTCTACTTGAATAAAATCAGAATCCACCTCTACCGTTTTTCTTTGTTTTGCTTTGTTCTCAAACGATAACTCTGCATTTTTTAGCTTAATTTCCTCTGCAAAAGACTTTTGATACTTACCCATAAACACTAGCCTGTCTACCCCACCCAAAAAAGACACTAATGGAGATTGAATCAGATCCTGCTGTTCCACAGCTAGATATGAAAAAATCCTCGGACTTGCCTCCACCACCTTCGCTTTCTCATCCAAAATAAGTATTCCTAGCGGAGCGCGTTGAAATAGTATATTATACTTTTTTTCATAAGACGATAAATAATCATACCTTGACATACTAAGGAAAATAGCAATCATCCAGAATAATGATCCATGTGGAATGAAGTAATAAAAGAAGTACAAACTAGTACCCTGAAATAATATAGATAGTGTTAACAATGAAACTGTCCAAACAAAATATAGGGCTATTCCTTTAAGCCATAATTTTGCAGCATTATTTCCTTTTTTCATTTCAATTACGGTAAGAATAATATTTATAAAAAGATAGATAAAATCAACTATCCATATCAAATATAAACCAGTTCCGGGTATGAATAGTGCTTCTTGGGAACTCGCATCCGACGATAACATCCATGAATCTATAGGTATTGTCATTAATAAAAGAATGCCCGGAATAAATAAAAGTTTAAATAACTTACCATTCCTAGAATTATACATCTTAGCATTCATTAACCAGAGGTGTAGAGCTAATAAAGCCCCAATAAGTATGGCTCCATTAATCCAATAAATAATAATAGTATTAAAGTATTTCGGATATATAACTAAAGATGTAAATACACCAAAAAACCACATCGATGTACAAATATACAATAAACTGCACGTAATGTGCCTTGCACTGTGACGATTATGACTGTAAATCATGCCTGCCATAAAGATGAATATACAAGCTGGTATAAGATACAAGATGAAATAAAACAGAATATTCAAAGAAGTCACCTACTATTTCTACAAAACTTACATATGCAGAGTTATTATTTATAAAACTAATATTATGCATAGCGCTTTTTCAACTTACCAATTATAGTCATTACGATAGATTTTTTCTATATTTCAGGATAACTCTAGTTCCTTTTGTTTATGATAAGTATATTACATTTTTACTAGTTTTTGAAAATTTTTCGTTCATATCTTTAAGCAAAATTTCATTAGTACAACAATAGTACTCAAATAAACTGTGATTCTTGTTCCTATCCTTAAGTCCTAGAATTCCAATTAATCAATGACTTGTTAACCATCTGCTAATTTCTTACCTAATTATAAAAGGCTATACATTATTCATTTTTATGAATGAATGCATAGCCTTCTTTATTATTTCTTTTTTGTATTACACCACTCAGGAATGAAGGTAAGTAACGTTTTAGTAAAGGAAATTAATTCTTCCAATTCAACCTTTTCATCCACCGAATGTGCTTCGCTCAATTTTCCCGGACCATAAATTGCTGTTGGAATCCTGGCATCATTGAACCATCCTGCATCTGTAACCGTTTTTGACATACCAATTGACGTAGTCTTCTGTTCCACTGCATAATGGGATTTTTCCAAGAGCTTGATCGCTGGATGTTCGGGGTCTACTTCAGCAGACGGGAATATTTCTCCCAGGTCTTCTATCATTGATTTTCCTCCCCATTCGAAAAGAAGGGGATTATTCTGAAACCAAGGATCTTTCTGAACAGATCGCTGTAAGTATTGCTCTATTTCCTTTGATACTGCTCGATAATTTTCATTAGGGTAAAAATGTACAGTAATCCAAAGGCGGCATTCATCAGCAACAAAAGCAGGATGTCGTCCTCCTTCAATTACAGCAGGATTTATAGTGGTCGTTCCTTTTTTAAAACCTGGGTATTGCTTTGTATCTGCCCATTCTTTTTCTAATCTATGTAAGTTTTCAATAATTTTTGTCATTTTTTCTATCGCACTTGCTCCGTGACCAGTTTCATTTAATTCAGCGCGCATCGCGTCATGATAAACTTCTTTACTTTTTACAGTGATCCAACCTGTGATGACGCCTCCTTGTCCCTGTATCTCACGATCGCTTCCATCGATAACCAATGCAAAGTCAGCCTTATATCCTTTTTCGATGCAAGAAAGAGTACCAGCTTCCCCTACTTCCTCACCAATTACAGTCTGCAGCTGCAGATCGCCTTTTAATTCAATTCCCTTTTCATGTAATACTTTCATTGCGAATAAGGCACATGCGACTGCTCCCTTCATATCCGAAACACCACGTCCGTAAAGATAACCTGATTGCTCTGTAAGGGAAAAAGGTGACACTGTCCAACTCGAATCGTCTCCCACATCTGCCACATCAATATGTCCGTTAATAATCAGACTGTTGTATACATCAGGTTGTTTTCCTTTCTTAATTCCGACAAGGTTAGGATCATTAGGGAAGACATTCCAACGCTCTGTGCAAAAGTCTATTTTTTCTAAAAAATCTGCAATATATGCTTGGATTTCAGATGTGTTTCTAGCTGGTGGGCTTACGGTTGGATAACTAATAAGCTTTGATAAAATATGTTTTAATTCTTCTTTTCTTTCATCTACAAGACTTGCAAGTGCTGATTCTCTCATCGGGCATTCACCGGCCAATTCTCTTTGTTGTCAACCATATCCCAAAACATATACTCAAATTGACTAGTTTTCACTACAATTTCTTCGATTTGAGCTAATTCATGTTCAGGCTTCCCTTCTGTGACCTGATTCATCAATTGCTTAGTCTCTTCGGCTAAGTCGGTAAATTCATTCGAACTATACATTTCGATCCAGCTTTTGTAGAAATTATCATCAAGAGCTCCTGGCCATTTTGCCAAAGACTTTCCGATAAAATTATAGCTCCATTCACATGCGAGCACAGAAGCGACAACATTTTCCACTCCACCGCGCTGAGATAGATTTAACATATAACTTGTATAAGCCGTTGTTATCGCAGATGGTTCAGTCGCTTCGAGTTCTTCTTTAGAAATACCAAAATCAGCTGCATACTTCCTATGTAGATCCATTTCCACATCTAATACTCCGTGTAAAAGTTTGGCAAAGACCGTCATTTTTTCTAGGTCCTCCGCTTTCGCACTACCTATTGCAAAAAGTCTCGCATAATCGATGAGATATACATAATCTTGCTTTAACCAGTGTTCGAATTTTTCCTGCTCTAATGTACCGTCACCTAAACCTTTAACAAAAGGATGATCCAAATAAGAACTCCAAATCGGTTCTACCCTTTCCCATAGACGATCTGTAAATAATTTGCTCATTTTACACTCTCCTTTTTTACTTAATAATAGATAGTAAAATCCATTTAGTAGCCAGAGAAGCAGGTGTAATTGCATAATAAAAACCCATCACCATTACAGGGAGAAGGGTTAGTAATATACAGAATAGTGAAACAATCTATATATCTACCAATTCCACTTCCCTACGCTAGTGTTAACTAGATCAGGTTCAAAGGGTCGAATTACTCTCTCAGCATCTTCATGCTCCCCTAGTCGAATTTACGCAATATTTAATTTCCATTATTAGTATACTAGCAAATATTTGGAAAAGCAAAATAAATTAACCTGTGAATTCATAGCACGGTGAACATATTAAGGCTCCACTAATTATCATTGTGTTTATTAATATGTTATTTTTTATGTTGGTTATGATAAAACTCGTAGTTTGCTATTCATCAACTTTAACTAATAACTTTCCGATATTATTTCCTTCAAATAAGTCAAGGAATGCTTCTGGGATTTTGTCGAAGCCTTCTTTTATAGTTTCTTCATATTTGAGTTTGTCTTCTTGAAGCCATTGTGCAAGTGCTTTAGAACCTTCGGCGAATCGGTCTGCAAAGTCTCCTAATGTAAAACCTTGCATTAAGACACTTTTCTTAATCAGTGTTGTTTGAATACGTGGTCCGATATCTTCTCCTTCGAGGTTGTAACTTGATATCGCTCCACAAATAGAGATTCGTGCATATTTATTTAGATTTGAGTGAACCGCATCAGATATTTCTCCACCGACGTTATCAAAATAAACATCGACTCCATTCGGACATGCTTTTGCGATATCTTCCTGCAAATTAGAGGTAGTCTTATAGTTAATTGTCTCATCAAAATGCAATTCTTCTTTTAAATATTGATTCTTTTCATCGGTACCAGCGATTCCGACAACGTGTGCGCCTTTTATTTTAGCAATTTGGCCTACAACGGAGCCGACAGCACCTGCCGCTCCAGAAATAACCACTGTTTCGCCCTCTTTTGGTTTACCAATGTCAAGCAATCCGAAATATGCGGTTAAACCTGGCATACCTAAAATACCTAAATGAGTAGAAATCGGTGCAATATCTTTATCTATTTTCCTCACTTCATCTTCCTTCGCAGTATAATAGCTTTGCCAGCCATAGCTGCCCAGGACAATATCGCCTATTGCAAATTGCGATGACTTAGATTCGACTACTTCACCGATTGCTCCTCCGCCAAGCACATCATCTATTTGATATGGTGGAACATAGGAAGGAGCATCAACCATTCTGCCACGCATGTAAGGATCAACGGAGACATAAATTGTGCGAATTAACACTTCCCCATTTTCCGGCTTTTTTATATCTGTTTCTGCAAATTTAAATGTATCTTTATCAGGTGTTCCTTCTGGTCGCTTTGCTAAAAGAATTTGTTTGTTTATACTCATGTCTATCACTCCAAATATTATTAAAGTTTCTTCTTCCTTAAAATAACAGAAATGAGCTTCTAGCTAAAGTTACTTGCTTATTAATTTTAACTCTACTTATTTTTCTTTTTATTTAGCGATAACTACGGTTAAGGATAAGTGATCTCCCCCCAGAGAGACCGCATATAAATATAATAGATTCCTTTTATGAAACATCAAGAACCGTCCGGGATCAGTGAAAAAGTAATGTTTTTTATTGGAGATAGTAAAGAAGGGATTCTAAACAAAGCCAAAAATTGTTTTTGTATGAATTTTCGGTAATTTTTTAGGGGTATTTGAGGCTATTAGGCGGATGCTATTGCTGCTATCCGCTTAATGTTTGTTGCTATTGCTGCTAACTTTGATTGTTGAGACACGCTGAATAGACCATATCCCCTTGCTCGAGATAGGCCATGGAATCGTTTAAGCTCCGCATTTTTCCCTTCAATAGAAGCTCTTTTTTTATATTTTTCTTTAAATTCTTCTCTCTTTTGATATTGAGATATGTCGTAGAACTCTGCCGTATTTAAACCAACTGTTAGAATTCTACGTGCTGCTTTTTTAGCGCACAAATCATGTAACGGACATGCTTTACACTGCTCGATATCAAAATAATACTTATATCCTTGCCTTTCCCCGTCCTTGTTTTTTGATGTGAAATATTTCTTTTTGACCGTGGTATTACCTTGGCTACAGGACCATTCATCCGAATCTTTGTTATAAGTAAAATTAGATTCATCTATACGATATACGGTAGAACTAACTGGAATAAAAGGTTGTGCCTCTATGGCTTCAATTGCTTCTAATATTGGTTTTCTAAAGTAAGCTTTGTCTCCATATACTTCTTCGATAGTCATTCCGCTTTTAAGTGTTAATTCCAATATCTCGTTCATGAAGCTACCATCCAAATAAGCACCGTGTCCCGTACGAACGGCCGTAATAATGCGTTCCACAGTAGTCATCATAAATTCTGCTTTAAATCCATAAAACGATTCTGTTTTACTTTTGCGACCTACCCTTGCATCTTCATCCACAATGGAGCGAACCCCTTTTTGATTTATAAATTTAGGGTCATAAAGAATGTCCTTCGCCTTCTGAATCCAGGAGCTGGTAAGCTCATGATCGTCTGTCATTTGCTTTTCCACATGATCGATCACTTCTTCCAAGTAAGATTTCATACGTGCTTTTGCTTCTCGGTGATCGGATAATTCTTCATAATTTGGTATTTCAGGTAAACCATCAATTTGTTTTCCAGTTTCTGTTTCATATGCATGAACAATCATTCGTGCTAAATGCTTCATTAAACGCTCAGGCGTTTTCTTAATTGTATTTGCCATAATGTGCGTGGCATCTATGCTCACACTACTCCCTTGTAATATGCCGTTTTCCACACATTGACGTACCATTTCTGTGAGGATACCATCAAGTGTATCCTCTCCAAGACGATGTGTTCTAAATTTGGAAAGAAGACTCTTGTCGGGTAATTCATCTTCAGGATTAATGCCTATAAAGTACATGAAAGCTAAATTTAAACGAGCTTCTACTTGTACTTTTTCGTCCGATAAATTGTATAAGTGTTGAAGAAAAAGTAGCTTACACATCATTTCCGGTTCTTTTGCTGGACGCCCAAAATCTTTACAATAGGTGTCTTCTAGCAATATATTAATAAAGCTAAAATCAATGACAGAAGAAATGACTTTTAGTATATGATTTTCTGGAATTTTATCGTATAATACAGAGTGAAAACTAGATTGCTTTGAATGATTTCGAAGCATGAAGAAAAACCCCCTAATGGTTTGGTATTTGGACGTACTAATTATACCATTTAGGGGGTTTTTATAGTGACATATCTTATTAAAATGTCACAAAAATCTATTATTTAATGACTTTTTTAAAATACAGGGGAATTCGGTGACTTTTTCACTGGTCCCGAACCGTCCCCATGTTTCACTTTCACAATCATTCTCCCGCTTACTTGCCCTTTCAGTAATTTAGGAAGAACATCAGGAAGTTGCTCTAGACTAACTTCTTCTGCCACAAACTCTTCCAAATTTGCTGGCTTGATATCATTAGCGAAACGTTGCCATGTTTTTACTCGCGTCTCCATTGGACAGTTTACAGAATCAATGCCTAATAAATTTATGTTTCTCAAGATAAATGGGATAACACTAGTCGGCAGTTCAGTTCCACCAGTCAATCCACTAACAGCAACAGAGCCACCGTATTGAATTTGAGTTAAAAGAGATGCAAGAGGTTCGCCACCCACAGGGTCAACAGCTGCTGCCCATTTTTGTTTTCTAATAGGATTTAATTCTCCATCATATACCTCTTCACGAGAAATAACGGTATCTGCTCCAAGCTTTTTTAAATAGTCATGTTCAGCGTCTTTACCTGTACTGGCTTCCACCTCATAACCAAGTGAAGCTAAAATCGATACTGCAAAGCTTCCTACACCACCTGTAGCTCCTGTTACAAGCACTTTGCCATTTTCAGGTGTCAGATTGTTTTTTTCCAAGCGTTGAACAGATAATGCCGCCGTGAATCCTGCAGTACCGATGATCATTGCTTCTTTTAGAGAAAGACCTTCCGGCAGCGGAACAATCCACTTTCCCGGGATACGCGCATATTCACTATATCCCCCGAAATGGGAAACACCGATCTCATAGCTTGTTGCAATGACTTCATCTCCCTCCCTAAACTGTGGATCGTCAGATGAAACGACAACACCTGCTAAATCAATGCCAGGTATTGCAGGATACTCTCTTATAATTTTACCATCTGGATGTGCAGCAAGGCTGTCTTTATAATTTATCCCAGAATAATGTACTCTGATTAGTACTTCTCCCTCTTGTAAATCTCCAAAGGATAGTTCATTGACTTTTACGGAAAATTCTTGATCTTTTTTATCGACAACTAGTGCCCTAAATGTATCTGGCATTTTTCATCTTCCTTTCTATTATTAATTGATCCAATTAATTGCCATTGTTTTTTTGACATAAACAAGCTTTCCTACCTCGGCCACCTTTAACGTATATTCTACATACATGCCAGGTGGTGTGGCAATATACACTGCATCAACCTTTTGAAAAGCAGGACCACTCTTTACTTCTGTTACGTCACCACAGCCAATTATTCCCCAACGAACTTTTTTGAAACCCGTGAATGTGCGCCTCCTCTTTTTTTAATTAAAGCAATATGAAGTTTGTTTTTATTATTTGTATTTACTATATAGTTTAGCATTATCGCCTCAATCATGCTTGAATATTATTTATTGTATTGTTGCATGATAATGTAGTGTATTGACAGACCTTCCCCATGTTTCAGTGGCCTTTTCACAGGGAAGATGGTAAAGAGAGGTGATATAATGAATAAGGTAAAAGCTATAGATGAGATCAAAAAGATTTTAGATGTGTCTAAGGTTGGTGTACTATCTACAGCATATGATAATCTGCCACACAGCCGCTATATGATCTTTTATAATAAGGAAGAGGTTTTATACACAAAGACAAGCAAGGACTCTTTCAAAGTTGAAGAGATAGAAAGTAATCCCCATGTGTATATTTTATTAGGTTATGAAGAAACGAAGAATCGAAGTTATGTGGAAATTACCGGAAAAGCAGAAATCGTAGAAGATCAGGAAACAATTGATTGGTTATGGAATATACAGGATAAAAGTTTCTTTGAGTCTAAAGAAGATCCAAGATTGACAGTGTTAAAAATTACACCAACCGAAATCAAGCTATTGAATGATGATAACCTAGATACACCAGAGACAGTCAATTTTACAGATTAACAAAAAATAGTGCTACTGTTGATGAAATGTCAATAGTAGCACGTTTTTTCTTTTATCTAACTAGTGAACCATGTTTACAAACCAAAATCCCGCTCATACGTCTTATGCAATACATACCTTTGCAGTCCTCTTGAACTTGTTCTTGCTTGAAGTGCATGGTTTTTAGCGCTTTCTATATTATCTCGTTTTCGCTCAAGTTCTGCTAACAAGGCATACTTCTTCCACCTTGTCTTTATTTGTTCCGCTAAAGCTTCTGCCTTATCTAAATCACCTTCCTCCATCAGGATAGAAGATTGATAGTACAAGCTATATTCAGAATGGTTAATATGTGTAACATGTTCTTTTGCTTCCTGCAAATTTTCAAAATACAAAGCTCGTACGACTCGATATGACGCATGGCGTGAGCCTTGTTTATACTTATGCAAAAGTGTTTCTGTTAAATCTTCTACTTTGTCATCCAACTTATTTGCTAAAGCATATATAATGTAAAAGTTAGGGTCTTTTTTATTTTTCAACAAAAATCGTTCTAATTTATCAACATCTGTTTGCCAAAGTGTTGTATAAAGCATTGGAGCTAAAAGAATGACTAAGATTAGTAGAACCACGAAAACTATCGTAAAAATATTATTCAGATTAAAATATCCCAATACAAAAAATGCTACTAAACTAATAAAAAAAGCAGTAATATATCTCATCATCCACATCCTATTATTTTAATCTCCTGCAGACTTACAGAGAACCCTTCCAATTCATTACTTTTCCACACTTCTAACAAAATCGAAAACTTGTTTAACGGTTTGGAGATTTTTACTTTGACTTAACAGAGTAAAACCATATGCATCATGATTTGTAAATAATATTAACGGATCTGTGAAGAAGGCATACTTTTTAATATAACTTATACTAGAATTCTTCGTTATCACCCACATGTTATTCGCACATGCTAAGTCAAACCAATCACAAAATACTGCGTCTAACTGCAACTCATCTTTTATTTTCACCGTATAGCCGGGAACTTCAGCGAGATAATTTTTTCCATCGGAGTAAGTCAGTATTCTTCTTTTTGAATCTCTATATTTAATCGAGAAACATTTTCCTTGCTTAAGTGTTTCAAGTATGGTGTCATCGTAACCTTCAAAATGAAGATAAAAAGGAAACGAGAGCAGTTTAACAGCCAGTTTTTGCATTAGCTCACTAGTTGCCTTTGTGTAGTCATCCTCATCCACTGTTACAAAAAATTTATCGTATTGACCTGTTGTGTGAAACCAATCTATTTCCAAGTTGTTATCATGTATAATTTCTATTTGTATATCGATAACCTCCCACTTACATAATTTATACCACAACTTTTACTGCAAGCTATACTTTTTCTGAAAGAGATAACTTAAGTTAATTGCTGCTCAGCAAAAGATCTGTATAATGCATGAGTTTCTAAAAGTTGCTGATGTGTCCCTTTTCCAGTAATTTCACCATTTTCAATAAAAATAATTTGATCAGCATGAACGATTGTTGCAAGTCGGTGGGCAATCACGAAGGTGGTTCTTCCTTCCATTAACCGATGCAGCGCTTTTTGGACAACTTGCTCGGATTGGCTGTCAAGACTGGCTGTTGCTTCATCTAGTAATAACAACTTAGGATTACGCAGAAAGGCACGAGCAATATTGATTCGCTGCCGTTGTCCACCTGAAAGCTTCGTGCCTCGTTCGCCAACTTCTGTATTCAATCCTTTTGGAAGCTCTTGAATGAACTGTTCGGCATATGCCATTCTAGCAACAGACCAAAGCTCTTCCTCAGAAACATGATCAGCATTTGTTAATCCATAGGTCAGATTCTCACGCACCGTACCAGACATCATCGAACTTTCTTGTGACACATAACCTAGTTGTGAACGCCATGCTCGTAATGATAAAGAATTAATAGACTCTTCTCCAATCAAAACTTGACCTTTTGTTGGATTATAATATCTTTCAATCAAGCCAAATACTGTAGTTTTTCCTCCTCCACTCGGTCCTGCAAAAGCAATCATTTCTCCAGAAGCTACCGAAAAAGACATATTCTTTATAATGGAATCATCTTCATCATAGGAAAAATCTACGTTATCAAAGGTGATAGGCAAACCTTCAATCATAAGATCCGCTCCCTGTTGCTTTTCTTCCACTTCTTCATCAAGTATTTCCATTATCCGTCCTGTAGCACCTTTTGCCTTTTGAAGCTCAGTAAAAAACATGGCGAAACTTGTGATCGGAAAAACAATTTGAAATAAATAAAGCAAAAAGGCCACCAATGATCCTGTCGACATCGTTTCTTCTTCTACTCGAATCCCACCATAGGCAATGATCACCACAATTACCAGCATCACGACCATATACATAAAAGGAGCAATGACAGAGAATATTTTCGATTCCTTTAAGCCTGTTTTCAGTAGCGTGCGGATGCCTTTATTTCCTTTTTGGAATTCTATATCCTCGGCTGTCGATGATTTCATTAATTTTATTTCACTTACTGTCTGCTGGATTTCTCCTTGGAAACTGGCTGTCTGATCCTGCAGATTACGGGATATTTTTGACATTCTTGAACCTAATGGCATCATTACAAGCACCGTTAATGGCACAGCAATCAGCATCATCAGTGTCATACGCCAATCCATAATGAACAAGATAATGACTGCCCCCAAAATCGAAATGAGACCAGAAATGAATTGAGGGAAATGCTGTGAAACCAGATTTTTCACAATCCCGGTATCATTAATGACACGACTAACCGACTCACCACTTGGCTGCTGGTCAAAGTAACGAACAGGTAACCGAATCATTTTCGACCAGATCACCTCTCGTAAACCCGCAACCACTTTTTGGCCTACATAGGAAAGGGCATATGCAGAAAAGCCATCAATTAAGGCATGGATCACGAAAACTCCCACGATGAGGGCAATAAATCCAAGGCTAATGGATGCGATAGAAAAGCCGTCAACTAATTCTCTTGTCAGTAATGGAATAGTTAAACCGACTAAGGTGGTCAGAACACTACCTGCCAGACCGAGGATTAATATTAATTTTGGCAACTTTAATGAAAAAATAAGCGACATAAAGGCTTTCACTGATTGATTATTCATAAATTATCTCCTTTTTCTTCTTGATTGAAAAATTCTGCTACTATCTGATCCAGCCATGCTTCTTCTTGTTTTGTTAATGGCAAATACATCAGCTTATCCCAATCCTTTAAAAATTGATTAATTTTCTCTTGATTCTCCTCTTCTTCCAGATCGATAGTAAAGATTTGTGTTAATTCTTGATAATCCTGAAGTTCAAGCGTTTCAAATAGATAGGTTTGTAGTTTCTCTAACATCCTAATTACTTCAGGATGGTCACTAGGTTTACCAGCCAACCGCTTCACTTCTTTGAAAAGATTCAACAGTTTTTGCTCCGAGTGCATTTTTTCCGAGAGCGTAACATCGAATATCTTTGCTAAAGCCTCATCCTTTAAAATCGACTTGGAAATTTCCCTCTGCTGTTTCTCTGTTTGCATTCCAGCTATTAAACTGAATAGAAAGGTGCTGTCTATTTCCTTTTCCTGATCGATTAAATGGACGGTTCGATGAATGATCTCCAATGAGGTGTCAATTCTTTCCCTATCCTTTTTCAACTTTTTTTCTTGTATTTTCAAGGTATCCCTAAAGCCTAAATCCATATTATCAGATTGTATGTATTGCTTGATTTCGCTTAATGGAAAGCCTAATGATTTTAGAATAGTGATCTGATGCAGTCGAATAGCGTCTTTTCTTCTATAGATACGGTGGCCTGTTTTTCTATCACGATGCGGATGCATAAGATTCTTTTCCTCGTAGTAATGCAAGGTGCGTATCGAGACTCCTGTATATGAGGCGAATTCACTTACCGTAAAGCTTTCTGTCTCCACAGATTTCACTCCTCTCTCTATTGGTTAAATATAGCATATCACCTCACGTAACGTTAGGTGCAAGTGTTTTATAATTTATGTGGAATCGTCTGTAGAGATAGGATTATGAAAGCGAAAGCCAACTCCACTGAGAGTTGGCTTTCTATCATTATTAGTCATTTTCCTTTATGATCCCAGTATCCACATAAGTAACTTCCCCAGTATGAGCGTTTATTTTTTCAATATGACCGCCCGTTTTCGGAAAGTCAACAAGATAAGAAAGCGTGTAGTATGTGACATCATCAAGATCTTTCACAGAACGAGATAATGTCATCTCCACTTCACTAAAGAAACGGTGCTCAGCTTCTTCCATCGTTAGAGTGGGGGAAAGGTTTAACTGTGAAAGATTGTATAGTTGTTTTTCTGTCAAATTGGTAACAGAACATTCACGAATAGTGCCTGTGTAAATTCCTACATGAACATGTGCCTCGTACCCATTTAATCTTATCCCCTGATATTCCTTGTAAAATGTAAACATCGATGTTGGTTCAGGATCAGGTAACTCCTCCCATTCTTCCTCCTCAAAATCTTCTGACTCTCCTTGTTCGATCTCCTCTTCAAACAATTCTTCATCGAATTCAGTCAAATCCTCACTTGGGTCATAAGGCTCCTCTATTACGTACTTCTCATGAACATTACCAACTACTAACTCCAAAAACTTTTCGGCTCTCTCTTGCAATTGACCTAGAGATAATTTAGCGTCTTCCTCATTATTTTCGTACGGAAGATTAGAATAACTAAAATGACCCTTTTCATTATTATAAATAGAAATTATAGCTTCTTCTTCCATGGGTACCGTCGGATCAACCCATATTTCAGAGTCATCCTCCCCAAGCTTTTTCATTAAGCCAGCATGTACATGTAACATTTCTTCTATTGTTTCTGTCGGTGTTGTCTCAGCAATACGGTGCACAGGCTTAATTTCCGTATCCATAAATTCATATAAGGACTCCACCTTGCCATCCACACTGACTGACATTAAATCATCATTTGTACGGTAAACGAGCATCGCATCTCCGTAATTTTTCTCATCTTCATCAGGTAGATCAATAGCGAGTTGAAGATAGCCAGCTGATCTTAATCGCTCTTTTGCTTCTTCCTTAGAAATTTCAATGGTTGGATACTCGAGGACAAAATCTGTTTGACCAATCGTAGCTGAAGTTAACTCCCCATTTCTTGTAAAATGCAGAGTGCATCCTGTATGAGGAATAGCAATATTAAGCTTTGGATCGCGCTCCTCATAGATTACCATATAAGTATTATCCGTAAATTCGTTCAACATACTAAACTGTACTTCTCGATCAATGAAAGTATCAACAAAAAGTTGTGATAGCCTCATTATTTCATTAGTGTTTACAGGTATATCACTTAAAGTTTCTTCCATTTCATCTTCATCATAGAAAGAATAGGACTCATAACCTTCAAATTGTCCTTCATCATTTAGTAAAACTACACCATATTCCTCTTTGGTCACTGAGTCTACTATCTGTGAACCATCTTCATCAGTTGCTATTTCAATTGCATTACTTTCTGATACGAATGGCTGTAATTTTTTTATTAAATTTTTCATATTTTCGCTCCATTTCAAAGATATTTTGGTGAATTGATAGTTATACGAGTCTACTTACAAAAAGGTTACATTTTACATAAAGTGAGATTTTATCGCCTACTTAGATTCTTTGCTAAAGCTCGATTCCTTATATGGGGATGTTACGAACGTTTACACCGTAGTTAAAATCAAAAAAAAAAAGCCTTCACGCCCATATAATCAAGGAGTAAAAGCTATCTATAGTCTTTGTTATAAAAAATTGCATTTTCTAATCTCTTTCAATTCCCGCAACACCAAATCCCCCTGGACCAGCGTGCGTAGATATCATTGCACCTGCTTGAATCCATGTGATATTCTCAAATCCATTTTCTTTTGCAATTTCGGTCATTTTCGTCTTGATTTGTTCATCTAAGCCAATCGAATAAATTAGATATAACTGTTCCTTATCAAGTTGATATTGATTGAAATACTCCTGGATCAGTTTTTCAGTAACAAAACTCATTTTACCGCGATATTTTTTAGTAGAAACCAGCTTACCATCTTTTAATTCAATGCATGGTTTTATTTTTAACAGAGCCCCGCCAAGATAAGCTATATTACTGACTCTTCCACCCGCTTTCAAAAATTCTAAACTACCAGGAACAAAGGCAAGTCTTGATTTTGTTACGATGGATTCGATTTTCTTAACTAACTTTTCTGGTTCTATCCCAGGTTCTTTTTCTAATATATTCACAGCGTACATTACAATAGCTGCTAATCCTCCAGTGACGTTTAAGGCATCAATTAGAAATATATTCTCCAACTCTTCGGTAGCAATCACGGCATTTTGGAAAGAAGATGATGCTTTTGAGGTATAACCGATATGAACAATCACGCAACCTGGATTGTTTGCTTGAATATTTTGAAAAAAATGTTGATACTCATGGACGTTAGTTGCTGTGGTGGAAGGGATTTTTTTCGTTCGGTCGTAAAAGTCATAGATCTCTTCCACCGGTAAGGAACCATCTAAATAATCTTTACCATCCATAATCACGTGCATCGGAACCACTTGTACAAGTTGTTGCTCAGTAACACCTTCTGGTAAATCCGCTCCACTTTCAGTCGTTAAAATAATTTTACTCATTTTAAAGGCTCCTTTCTAATTGCTTAATTTTTTCTTACTCTTACTATACATGAATATCTAATATCTGCCAGAAAAATATAAAAAGATATGTAAAAGGATAGCAAATTACCTGCATTAAACATCCTAACCAAAAATAGATCTAATTAGATTAATAATTCTAATTAGATCTATTTACTTGCACTAGTGCAAGATTATTTAGCATTTCTTGTATTTGAACTTGATTTAGATTCCGCTATCTTTCCTAGAAAAAAGCCGTCAATTTCATTTAAGTTTCCTCTCCAGAGTATATTACCTTTAGAAGGGGTTGATTTACTGTCACCACAATACACTTTTGTATTTTTTAAATGAATGAAGCTTGCTGAATCATTTGTATTTGTTTCAGCATCTTGACTTGCCTGCGCTAATTGTTCACTGATTTTTTTGATATTTCATTCCCATCTTCAAAGGCATCACTTAATTCTTCAAAGTATTCCTGGGCTGAAATCGTTGTGCCCGAAACAAGTGCTCCATTGAGATTTAGCGTAATATCCAGGTTGAAATCATGTTTATTCGTAGCTTGTACAAAAAAACCAAGAATTGTATCAGCACTCATTGATATCACTCCTCTTTCTCTTCAGATTTTGTGTCATCATTATTAGAAACAGATGTATCAGTCGATTCAGTTTTTTTGTTGGTTTTATTCGTTGTTTTACTTTTAGGCTTCTTAGTACTGGAAGATTGCTGACTACTTTGTTTTTTAGTGGAAGTATTTTTTTCTTTAGCTATGGAAATTTGATTTAATCTCTCCTCCAGATATTCCAACCTTTCTTGCAATTCCCTATTTTCTTCCTTCAATTCTAAATAACTTTCTTCATCTACTAGTTCAGTGGTTACCTCACCATCAGCATTTGCTTGATCATTTTTCTCATCTGTAAAGACCGTAGAATCTTTTACACGCTGATAAACATTCTGCGTTTTTTGTTTTCCTGCTTCTTTTAAATTTGATACCTTTCCTTTTGTTGCTTTCCCTAAATTCTTTCCTTTTTCTTTCCATTGCGTGTCATTGATACGTGCAATAAGTTTTTTGCTGTTTTCAGGTGTTGCAAGGTATCCAATTGTCGCTCCTACCACTCCACCCGTGACAGCTCTTCTGATAGGGGCTTTGTTGTTTTCGTTCCCTGATTGTTCTTCTCTCATGATCACCACTCCTCAATTAGTTATTAGTAGTTGTCTTCATCGTTTTCTCCAACTGATTTAATCGTTCATGAAGCATTTTATTTTCCTCTTCTAATGCCTTCGTGTTTTCATTAGCTTTAGAACTGAGATAAGGATCTGTTTCCCACCAATCCATACCTATTTCCTTCGCCTTATCTACCGAGGCTACAATTAACCTTATTTTGATCGTTAACAATTCTACATCAGCTATTCCTACCGAAATATCCCCTGCTATCACCACGCCTTTGTCCAATATCTTATCTAATACATCAACAATCGTATTGGATTGGGTTGGGTGTTCTACTGGCATAGCCATTCACCTCCAGTTTTTCATTACATCAAGTTTCCTAAAGGTCCCAGGTCAATATTTAAATCCTCTGCATCAAGACCAAAAACATCCTTTAGCTCTTCCATTTTTTCTTCTAGGTTCATTAACGCAACACCTAAGTTCTCTATTTGTTCTTCTGTTAAATTGCCACCTTCCACTCTCCTCATGGCATGCCTTTCCACTATTTGTCTCAATAGCTCTATTACTGTCATTACAAGCTGTGCAAGTCCTTCTTCGGCATTATCAGGATCTAGATTAATCCGGCCATCTTTCTGATTCACTGGTTGCATGGGACAGTTCCCTCCTTTGATTATCAAATTGCTCAGACGTAATACTACTCTCACGAGATTGTACAAGTTTCTCTACAGAAGAAATCAACACTCTTAAATCTAAATAGACGAGGTCTACTCCCGCAATGGAAATAATTAAGTCTCCCTTTATAGCAATTCCTTTATCCAGGATCACATCTAAAATATCAATCAATGCAATATCCTTGTTTTCGACAGATTCCTTTATCGGCATGATGATTCCCTCACTTTAAATCGGAAAAATGATAGGCTGGCCAAGGACCCGATAATTCTAAGGTAAAGCCTCTCTTATCTACCGACTTTTCAATTTGTACCAATTTATCTTTTAATGATTCAACCATTGGTCTTTCCAGAAAATATACACTGTTCCAGCACATATTCTCCTTGCGTCCTGTCATTTCTTTATTCCAATTTTTCTTAATAATTGACTCTAGGGCAAACTGATTCATTTGCTCATGAACTTCTTTACAAATCTGATGTTTTTCCTTTTCCAATTCCTCTTCCATTAAACTGTCCATTTTTTTCATTTCAAAAAATCGACGTCCAGGTGATAGGTGATTGATTTCTTGTTTCTTGGCTTCTATCGTGGAACTATGCTGACTTATATCTGCTTTTAACTGCTGATCAGCACAGTAGATTTTCAAATTCCATTCTTCTTTTTCTTTCAAATTTTCTAAGGTATTTTTCATCTTTTCCTTTTTAGTTTCTATTGTCTGATAGAGTCTTTCTTCATTTTTATAAATCGTACAAAACTGTAAAGGGATTAAGGTATACGTATCATTGAGATCCATAATGGTTTGATGATGATGAAGAGCCTTTTGTTGAAGCCAATCCATATCATTTTCGGTTTTTTCTTGCAATACTTGCTCAGAAAACTCACTTTCGTTAAGGCCACAAACTACCGCTTCCATAGATCCGACTGGAATCGTGTAGATGCTTTCTTTGTCATCAAAGCCGTTGATTTTTGGTAATGGTTTTTCCTTTGATTCATTTTCTGGGATAAAACCATATAGATAAATTAATTGTTCCACAATCTCACCTCATTACTTCCTTTCGGTCATCTGTTGCCATTGTTCCATTTCGATCCGTTTAGCTCGTTCATAGCGAGCCATTAACTCCTCTTCCTGTTTCTGATAATCTGCTTCAGTTATTTCCCCTTGCTCATAAATCGTTTGTAAGAGGACAAGCTTTCGTTGAATGGTTGAAATATCATACCACTCTTTATCCACCTCTTCCTTTACCTTCTCCCCGATCTTGGTTAAGACATTGATAGGTGCTGTAGCAATTTTGTGCAACATTTGATTAACTCTCCTCCACTGTCAATCGAATATTAACAAAATTATACGCTGGCCACGGACCACTATATTTAAAGTCTACTTTATCCTTCCATTTTTCATGTGCTTCATTTACCAATTGATCAAATGCTGTTTCGTTGTTACGGTCGACTAAAAAAGATGCGTTCAGTAGCATTTTCTCGCCAACTGGATCATTTATTTTTGATGCTTCGGCATTCGATTCAAGAGGAGTATAAACATCCTGTTCTATTTCTTTACTTATAGAAGAAAAGATCTCCTGTGCTGCTCCACCTAGCTGAATCCGTTCATAGTATCCAGCGTCTACTGTTTTACCTCGAAGTTGTTCTGATAACTTTTCTACTTTCTCACTAGCATGAACCTCCGACTTGAGCCAATCTGTTTTTCCAACAACCTTTAGTCCTAGCTCCATCTTCCCTTTAATTGCGGGAAAAAGCTCTTCTAATTGTGGATAGAGATTTTCCAGTAAAACTTCTACATCCTCGACTGATTGAAACACATTTCCAAAACTGATAGGAATAACCGTGTCTTTTTCTGCCATAACCTTAGAAATTAGGTTTTGGTGCATCATCAGATTTTCTTTATTTGGATGATAAATTTTAATCGGGACCCGAGCTGCAACCATAGCTGCATCTTTATAATGGATCGTGAAGGTAGGTCTCTCTTCATTTTCTAGTAGAATATTTCCGAAATCTTCTTTTACATCTGTCTGAATTCCACAGAATATATATATACCATTTTCTTGTTGTTCTGACATAGTCTATACCCCTTTATGTTACGTAGTTTTCTTGCATAACTCTCGAATAAGATCACTTGCATCTTCGTAAGTAATCTCAAGACCTTGAACAACAGAATTACTTAACAAATCAATGCACAACTGCAGAAAGTCCTGATTTGATCCCTTGATAGGTATGTCATCATTTTTCGCTATCTTTGCTATTTGAATCGTTGTTCTGATGCTAGGTGCTCCATGTCTTTCATGAAATTCTTTTCGTACATCCTGCACCAGACTCGAAATGATAGTAGCTTCATTCTCTTCAATACCTATTTTTTCACTTAAAATAAATGTTTCTTCCTGTTTACTTTTATAACAAACATATAAGGTTATCAATCTATCTAACAAGGCATCCTGTGTTTGGTAGACCCCTGCATATTCATTTGGATTACTAGTAAATATTATATTAAACTTAGGATGAACCTTTACATACGGTCGGTTGGACTTTAATCCATATAAAGGCAATATCCCTTCTTCCAGAATGGATAGAAAAATATTATTGGTCGCTGGACGTGAACGGGAAAATTCATCATAAATGAGCGTGTATCCATTCTTCACCGCTTCAAGCAAACGACCATCTTTCCATGATTCCGTTACGGTTTCATCTTTTTTATAGACAGATCTGACATATTGATCCACTACCTTTGAACTCGTATATCCACTAAAGCTGCCAATTAAATCTTTATTGTCCAATTCATGATTACCATGCATCAACATAACAGGCCGTTTTAGTTTATTTGCCAATGCAATAGCGATCGAAGTCTTACCTGAACCAGAGGGACCAATAAAGTGGACAGGATATCCTGTTTTAACATACTTTAAGGATCTTGATAGGAGTGATTTCGTAAACTCATCTTGAATAAAAGCATTATCATTTGTTGTGATTCTCTCACTTAAAACAGTCATCTCCTCTTCCCTCCATCAACTCTAACCCTCTACTCCAACCGCACTTCTGTAACGAAGCTCTAGTCTCTTATACGAGGTAATTTCTTTATCATCGTCTAGCAAAACTTCATATGTTCCTAGCATTTCATCCTTAGCGTATTTCTTCATATATTCTTTTTCTTCCAACACCTCAATTTGCACTCTCCAACCACCTTCTTCAAGCTTTTCTACTGAAGTAATTTTATGTGGATGGGCTATATTCTCTTGAAAGAAGTCCTTGATATTCTTCATTATTTCTTTAATTTTCATGTGTTACCTCCTTCGAATGAGTAAGTGAGGGCTATAGAAGCCCTTCACTTTAAAAGCTAAATGGCGTTTCCCTTCGTTCGTTTTGCTGTGAAGGTAATCCTTCTTCTTCCACTTCATCTCTTAAGAGACCAACAGCTTCCGCATAACGCAACCAAGTGTCGACACTTGCAATAACAACTCGTGCCTCAACCGTTAATATTTCAATTCCTACCACTGAGACTCTTGCAAATGCATCGATTACTATACCCTTGTCTAAAATTCTATCTACTACTTCTGCTAGGCTTGAACTATCTGTCGTCTTCTGAATAGCCATAATTCATTCTCCTTTAATAAAATTTTTAAGAGCCTATTTTTTTGATATCCTTAGATGATTTAATTCTTGTCGAACTTTTAATATCACTTGCTCCTTTAATATCCATTGAGCTCTTAATATGTTGGATACCTTTAACATCTTGGTAGCTTTTTACCTTGTTACTTTTATTACTTGAGGAAATATCCTCCTGAAAGTTTTTCCCCGCCTCTTTCACTTTTGCTAATTTTTCTCTTACAGACAATAATACATCTTGTACCTTCTCTTTTGCTTCCTCTGCATTACCATGCACCTTTTCGGCATTTTGAGCCTTTGCTTCTCGCAAATTAGCAGAGGCGTGTTTCGCTTTATCTTGTACTTTCTCTTCAATTTTTTCTGTTGCCATTTCTTTCATTTTGTCTTTGGCCTTTTCTTTTAAAGGCTCCGGTGATTTTTCGAAAGCTTTTTTTGCTACTTTTTTGGCCGTTTTTTTAATAGGTTTATTTTTCATTGCATCCTCCTTTAATCTTTGACTAATCATTTACATGGAGAAGCTCATCTAACTTTTTCTCTATTTGATCTAAACGTTGATTAATTTGCTTGTTTTCTTGTTTTACCATTTCATATTGTGTGTTATCTTCATTTTCTGACTGATCCGATTCATTGGAAGACATGCCCGTAAGTCTTTTTTTTGGCCTTATTCAAGTAATCAGGTGTTGAATGTTGAACTACTGCCATCACCTGATGGGTAATCAGTTGTTGGACATTTCTACCTAATTCTTTTGCAATTATTTGCCCGGTTTCTGAGTTTTGAACTCTCCGGTAAAGCTGCTGAGCAGTTCCTGGATTCGATAATAATCCAACACCAGCTCCTACAACTCCACCCATTAAGATATATCCCATTGAACCTTGACCACTGTTCTGATCAATTGATTGTTGAATCTCTTGACCTGCCATGAGTAACCTCCTCTCATTAGATCGCTAATTCTGCTTTACTTCTACTAGAATTACCTTCTTCCAATGCCTCATCACGAAGCAATCCAACTGCTTCTGCATATCTCAACCAAGTATCAACACTTGCGATGACGATTCTGGCATCTACAGTCAACACCTCAATTCCTACAAGAGAAACTCTTGCATAAGCATCGATGACAATTCCTTTATCCAGGATTCTGTCAATCACTTCGGCTAAACTAGAGCTTTCCGTTGTCTTTTGTATACTCATAAGCAATACCTCCTTAGCTAAAATGGCTACTACCATTTGCAAAGTTAGTTAACCCTACCACGCTAAACCACCCTTTAAAACATGGGTTGGATAGAAGAGGAAGATAAATGGTAATTATTCCATCCATTTTTACAATCTAGAAATATTTTGTAATAGAAGAAGTAAGATATATCATGGATATCTTTGTTAAACTAAACTTTTCTGTAAGAGTTATTACAATTTCTTTACTTTTATTATTTATTTGTTTCATAAAGTCTGAAGAGAGTGGAAAGAGAGAATAAATGGAGAACAGATTTATCAGGAGGGTATTAGTGAATATAAAGTTCGAATCGTTTGCCTTATAGTTATGTATCAATACTAAAAAAACGTGAAGCAATATATACTTCACGTGTTTTAACTGATTTCCAATTATTATTTTAGACCTGTTATCTAAGCTGCCTTATTATAAACAGGTCGAAATTGTAATATACCACTTACTTGTTTCCGCCCTATCATTACCAGAAAAATTTAATATCCGCCGTATCCACCTGCATACGAAGTCCCTACAATAATTAAAAGAATAAACAAAACTACAATCAATGTAAATCCTGAACCATAACTTTCACTCATCGATATTGCCTCCTTTCAACCGTTATATTAGTAACATATTAATTATTAACATAAACGGAAGGGCGTTTGTACGTATCCATGCTTTTTTTATTGTAGTATGTACACAATACCCTTTGTTTCTTACACTATGTTGTTTTAATGTAACAGCCCTAATGTGCCATCATCTCATGGGCAATGTCACGTCCATCCATTTCTGTTGGATAATAAGTAGGCCAATTTGTCACTTCATCTAAAAGAGCTTCTCGATCATCTCCCCAATAGAGATGGTAATGGTCTGCTTTAGTCGGAAAAATACTATGGTCACTAAATTGGATATATTGCGGAAGTTCTTCCACGTCTTCTACTCGTTCATAAATAAATCTTACCCCTCTATTACCAGCTTCATAGTTTAATATCTCGTACCCATCATACGTATACTCCGCAGAATTTTCTTCTCCGTTTTCAAAAAATGACACAAGATTTTCTTCAATCACTACTCGGTCTAGATTTGTCTCATATCCTATCTGATAATATTCCTTGTACTCTTCGTCATTCATTTCATCGCTATGTTCTGCTTTATGTTCGAATACTTCATCTAGTGTCCCATCTTGAAGATAAGGATAGACTGATTGCCAATCTCCTTCCCAATCGGAAAGCTCGCGATCTTCTATTTGACTGTCCTCAAAATAACCATCATAAATTTCTTGTGTTTCCTCATCGTGTGAATGATCATGTTCGTGGTCATGTTCAGATTCTTCCTCCTGTTTATGCGCGTTATCCTCTTCAGTTTCATTACTGTGATCATGCGTCTCTTCTGCGTCCACATTATTTTCCTCAGATTGCTCATTAGCAGCATCTGAATTCTGACACCCAACTAACAACATTAATCCAAATACTACGAAACTAAACCCTTTTACCAATGAAAATTTCATCATTACATTCTCCTTTTCTTAAATCGTAATCATTACGCTTTATGATTATATATGTTAATAGAAGGATCGTCAAGAAATATTTGGTAAACATTTATAAAATAATTGAAAAATGCCCATCATCCATGGTTTCTAACGGATGATGGGCTACATATTATTTTTAGTAGATATTAATCGACCTTTATCTAAGAATCCCGCTTACTTAAATACCATTCTTTTCACCTGTTTCACATAAAAATATCGTACAATAGTGAAATAAAGAATTTGAATGATCGCGAAACTTCCTAATACAAGGGCAGATTCGACCATTAAGTTGTAATCAAACAAATGAGATAATGCAGTCAGCGCAATGGCTCCATGAACTAGTGCGACAACAATTGGCGAGAAGAATAAAATGGCAATTTCCCTGTTTACGATCTTTTTTAACTCAGATTCTTTCAAACCAATCTTGGCAATCGAAAGGAACTTGCGCTTTTCCTCATCCAAATCAGTGAATAACCGGAAGTAAAGAAAGCTGCCAGCGGAAACAAAGAAGACAATTCCAATAAATAATCCAATAAATAATATCGGTCCATACGCTTTTTCAATTTCATAAAGGGTATAGTCAACAGAATATGCTTTATACTGTAATTGTTCATTTAATTTCCTTCCAGCTTCAATCACTTGATCGGTTTGCCCTTCTTTTGCTTTCCATACGGCCCTCCAGTCAGTATTTACCGGTGTTTCGAGCTTTTCGTAGGCTTTGTCGTTAATCACATAATAGGCACTGTACTCCGACATGACTGAAGTCGATACTACATGACTGGGATCCAGTTTTTCTCCATCTTCCAATGTGATCTTTGACTCCATCAATCTTTCACTCGCCTTGGTTCCCTGTGAGATCATAGCATCACTCTGTTCAACTACAATCGCTTTGTTTGGTTCCGGATGAAGTTCTTTCGCTTCGATCAATGACGCAAAGTAATTATAATCAGAAGCTCTTATAATAAGTACACTATTAATTTGCTCAGACAGCTCATAATAGTTTAACTCCAATTTACCCATTTGCGCTTCGATATTTTCCTCCTCTAAAACAGTGTTGATTTTACGAATATCTCCCTCAATCACTTCTTCACTATCATCCTTCCATGGCGAATACGTAAAGGTATATAGGTTCATATCCTTTGCACCTTTCGTAAGATACGAATGAAATCCGTACAATGAACCTATCGCGCTAAAAGCAACTGTAGAGATAATGGCGACCATAAAAAATGTCCTGGCATTATCTTTCATTCGAAAAGATAGATCAGAAAATAAGAGCATATTCGTTTTTCGCCAGAAGATCGATTTGTTACTTTTCATGCGACGAATAATATACACACTAAGTTGTGTGAATAAGAGATAAGTTCCAAGTGTCACAACTAAAATAACTGGAACCATCGCAAAAACCACAGCAGCTTCTCTCACACTTATGGCAGTGACGTAACCAGCAATAAGCAGAATTGCAGCTATGATCGATAGAATAATGGAAGCTTTTGGCTCTCCTTTTGACTGCTTATCTCCTTTAATTAATTCGGTCAATTTATTCGTACGCAGAATAAAAGAAACAAACAAGGATATACAGAAAAACAGAAAAATAAAGCTGACAAACGTAATCGTAATTGCCAATGTTGGAAAATAAAAATCCAGTGATTCACTAATGATCAGAACATTTTCAGCAATTAATAAAATCGCTTTAGCGAATACTAAGCCAATCAGAATACCCCCAACAGTGGCAATAAAACCAATTATAATATTCTCCAAAAATACCATTAACCGGATTTGTTTATTGGTAGCTCCGAGCATCATTAACAAACCAAACTCTTTCTTTCTTGACTGTAAAAAAGAACTCATCGAATATAGAACGAAAAAGAATGAGAAAACATATATAATGCTTCCAGCAACAGCCATTCCAAACAATGCATTTTGATTAATAGACCCTTCTGAAAACGCTGGATGAAAGGCAAAGATAGCAAAGGTGAAAAACACCATCACGGTGAACATGCTACTGAGGAAATAGGCAATATAAAGTCGCTTGTTCCTTAGTACATTATTAAGAGCGAACTGACGAAAAGTCATTACCGTCGCCCCCCATCAGCGAAAGCATGTCAATTATTTTATGAAAAAACGCTTGTCTACTCTCTCCACGGTGAATTTCTGAGTGAAGCTTCCCATCTCTGATAAAAATGACGCGATCTGAATAGCTTGCAGCTTGTGCATCATGGGATACCATTAACAAGCTTGTTTGTTCCTTCTGATTAATTGACACAAGCATATTCATTACATCCTCGGACGATTTTGAATCAAGGTTACCTGTTGGCTCATCGGCTAACAGTAATTTAGGCTCATGAATCATCGCTCTTGCAATGGCTACCCGCTGCATTTGACCACCTGATATTTCGGTTGTTCGTTTATTCATGATCGACGAGATACCAAGACTCTCAGCAATTTGATCTGCTCTTTTCTTCATTTCTCTTACACTCGTACCATCTAAGGTAAGGGGCAGGACGATGTTCTCCTCGACCGTCAACGTATGCAGTAAGTTAAAATCCTGAAATATAAATCCTAATTGATTTCTACGGAATTTAGCTAACGCATTTTTTTTCAGTTTTAATGGATTCTTCCCTTCCATTTCTATGTTTCCAGTTGTTGGTTGATCATTTGTGGAAATAATATTAAGTAATGTCGTCTTACCACTTCCCGATGGACCCATTATGGCGACAAATTCACCTTTTTCTACTTCTAAATCGATATCTGTTAGTGCACGATAAGCTACTTTTCCCTCGTACACCTTACTTACTTTTGTAAGTTTAAGCATAATCAATCTCCTCTCAAATCTTCTATTTAAAAGTATAGCTTAAGTATGTTTCGGCAAACTATCGATTATGCTTTCACGAAGCTTACATCTTTGTAAGGTTTTGCGAACGGGAAAAAACAATTCGAACGGTCGTACCTTCTCCGACTATTGAATCTAATTCCAACTTGTGTTCTAACTTTTCTGCAACTTCTTTTACCAAATAAAGCCCCATACCTGTTGATTCCCGGTATTTCCGGCCATTTTCACCGGTATAGAATTTGTTAAAAATTCGTTTTTGATCGGCAACTGGAATTCCAATTCCGAAATCTTGAATTTCTAACACCGCTTTTGAAGATCTCTGATAAAGAGCAATTTCAAGATGCTTTGTTTTACCAGTAGAGTATTTTACAGCATTATGTATCAGTTGAGTTAATAAGAAAAAGAGCCATTTTTCATCGATTTCGACCGTGATGCCTTGTTGCTCTTCCCTTAGTTGAGGATATACTTCATTGCGTATATAAAAACGCTTATTTTCCTGATTGACTTCATTTATCAGCTTAGAAAGGTGGACAGGTTTAATGTGAAAATCTTCGGTAATCGTTCGAAGTCTAGCCATATAAAGCACCGTATTTAATCCTGTGCGCATTCGGTCAGTTTCCTCTCGCATACTTGAAGACTCCGGTTCATCCAATGATTGTGCCGTTAGTTCGATAACAGATAAAGGGGTTTTCATTTGATGAACCCAGCGATCCATAAAAAGTAAATGTTCATCCTGTCTCTCTTCCGCTTTTTGAAGCTGTTCGGTATAAAGACGATATTGTTCTAATAGGAGTTGATCAAGAGCTTGTGAGAGTGGGGCTTGTTCCGTAGTCTCAAGAGAGTCATCCAAATTTCCCATTTGGTTCTGTAACCTTTGATAGAATTTTTTTCTACTAATATACTTATATATAAGATATAAAGTTATAAAAAATAAATAAAGGAAGGCAGCGTATATACTTACACCAACACCTCGATAGCCATCCAACCAAAACAGTAGTGGCACTGTAACGCACAAGATCAGCTGCATCACAATCAGTAACAAGTGTTCACGTAAAAATAGTTTCATACTTCTTCCTCTTTCCAGGTGATTCTCAACCGGTATCCCGCTCCTCTAACTGTTTCAACAGCACCTTCCACGCCGAGCTCTTTAAATTTTTTCCGCACTCGTGTTATATTCACATTTAAGGTATTTTCATCGACATAGGTTTGGTCATCCCAAATTTTCTCTAATAAATCTTGTCGTCCCGCAACACGCGGATAGCGTTCAAGTAAACTTTCTATGATATCTGTTTCTTTTTTAGTTAATTGTGCTATTCCTATTTTGAAATGCAATTCATAACGCTCTGGATATAGGGTAAGGCCATGTTGGGTTAGTACTCTTTCTTCTAGCTTAGCTGCGTATTCACCATATGCACGACGCAGTTGACTTCGGATTTTTGCCATAACAATATCAGGGTGAAAAGGTTTTGTAATAAAATCATCCCCTCCATTGTCGAGTGCCATGACTTGATCCATTTCCCCTGTGCGAGCTGATATGAAAATCACTGGACAAATCGACTCTTTTCTAATTTGTCTGCACCAATAATATCCGTCATAACTAGGTAAGTTAATATCGAGTAGCAACAGATCGGGTGCTGTTTCTCGAAAAGTAGTCATTATCTCCTCAAAATCAGTAGCAATCACAGATTGGTATCCATATTTATCTATAAAGGAACCTAAGTAGTCAGCGATTTTCCTATCATCTTCAACTATCATGATTTTTGTCATATATATTTCACCGACCTTTTCTTTATCTTTGTATCGTATATGCCTATCATAACATGTTTTGGACAGATGAATTGTGAGAGAACCCTCTCCTACTAAACTATGAACGATGTTTTGAGAACAACGAATAGGATCCACTAAATATCGCAATTAATAAGGCCGCTATTGGGAACACAATCCAATTAATACGCCACATGTCATATATGAAACCACTAATTAAAAAGACAATCACAGCTAAAGGCATTAAAATGGTTGCAATGGCATCATCGAAACGATTATGTTTTTGAGCTGTTTTTCTATCTAGTAGAGGCTTCTCTAAGAGTTTTGAATACGCACTTCGACTCATACCAAAATAAATCAGTATGTGAATGGCAAACGCTACGATTGTTAACAATATCACTACCCCAAAGATAACCATACTTTCATTTATCAATATAGTGATGAGAAGAATCGATGGTGACAAAATAATCAGAACAACAGCAACTATAATAGCTGTTACAAACTTCGGGTGTTCCTTCTGTTTTTTTGCTGCAATTTTGTCTTTTAAGTACCTAGGTAGTTCCACATCTATTTGCTGATATACATATTTCCACTTATTCATCTTCATCCCCGCATAGATAAACAAACCAACCGCTAACGCTACTACTAATAAAAAGAAACTAATACCTATAGTTAGAGCTATACCGGTGCCCATATAACCAAACTCAGTAAATCCAGTAAACAGGACAATTAGGGCCGATCCTAAAATACATAGCAGTGTACCTAAGCCAATCCATTTGGCTGCTATTCGATTGGACTGAAGAAATGCATCAACCTCTTCTTCCGATAGTGATTTCTTTGATTCTTGCTTTTGTTCCCGGGAAATATCATATGCTTCCATAATTTCATCGATATTACCAAATTCAGCGATCACAATACCAATTGCTTCATTCTCCGTTTTCCCGTCTTGTAACAGTTCATAATACTTCTCTTCCATATTCGCCAAAATTTCATCACGTAATGCTTTCATTTCTTCTGTTTTCGGAAGTGAAGCAAACATGTTATCAATATAATTTTCAATCGTCTCCATTAGCAAAATCCTCCTTGATAAATTGGTTTATCACTTCTTTTGTCAGTTCCCATTCATAACACTTTTCCTGATAATATTCTAATCCTGTTTCCGTAATGTTGTAATAAGTTCTTTTTTTTCCAAATGTCTGTTGTTGATGAAATGACTCAATGTATCCTTTCTTTAATAATCTATTAAAAGCTGAGTATAAAGTTGTTTCTTTTATTACATACTTTCCATCAGATAGCTCCTTAATTCTTTTAGAAATCTCATATCCATAGGATGGCTTTTCTAAAAGTAAATAAAGAATGATGGTATCATTGTATCCACGAATCACATCACTACTTATCACAAAGATAATCCTCCTCTCAAAACTTACTTCACCTGTCGTAGTAATTTAAGAATAACACAATTACTACGACAGGTGAAGTAAATTATTTAAAAAAAGGAAAGCTATTGTGCAGCTTTCCTTTTTTATACTATTAAAATGCTTTTGTTAAGCCTATCGTTTTTTCGATAATGACTAAGGCTATCACAGAGATAAGAATAAACACCACCGAAACAGCATTAATGACAGGATCAAACGTTTGCTCGACATAATTGAAGATTCGTACCGGGACCGTGACAAATTGAGGCGAAGACACGAATACACTTACCGATACTTCTCCAAATGACGTTACGCCTGCAAACACTGCTCCAGCCATAATCCCCGGCTTAATGTTTGGGACCGTTACTTTGAAAAACGTTCGAATTGGTCCTGCACCAAGACTCATTGATGCCTGTTCTAGTATTGGATCAAGGTTTGACATACTTACCCCAACCGATCTGATTACAAATGGAAACACAATGACAGCATGTGCAATGATTAATGCTGTCAATGTCCCAAACCAGCCCATTGCTGTTCCCTGATATAAGAAAGCAATACCTAGAACTACATGTGGAATCATCAATGGGGACATCATCATTGCTTGCAGTGCTTGTTTGCCCGGGAAATTCAAACGGCGTATAGCAACTGCAGCAGCTGTCCCTAAAGTAACCGTTATGGGTGTTACTATCAATACTAAAAGTACACTTGTCCATAATGTTTCCAACCAAGCGCTACTCGTAAACAATTCCACATACCACCTGATCGAAAAGCTTGTCGGGGGGAACTCTGGGTATGCATTCGGACTGAACGATGATAGGACGATAATCAAAACAGGAATCGTCATAAACAAATAGACAAGACTACCGAACAGCCAAATCATAGTGGTTCCAAGATTAAACTTTTTTGATTGGTTGTTTGATTTAGCCATAGACTCTCTCCTCCCAACGACTTAATAACCACCCTAAAAACAACACACAAATAGCTACTATCACAAGTAATGTAAAGGATAATGCTGCTGCAAATGGCCAGTTTGAGATTTGTACAACCTGTTGATATATCGTTAATGGAAGTAATGGCTGCATCCTACCCCCGATTAATAAAGCCGTAATATAACTCCCAGCAGCTAGAGAAAATACAATGACAAAACCAGATATTAAACCCGGAATAGATAATGGTAAAGTTACTTTTATAAAGGTTTTCCACCTATTCTCGCCAAGGCTCATCGAAGCACTTTTCAACTTCGGATTCATATCACCAAGCGTATTAGCGATCGGTAAAGCTGCAAACGGTAATAGAACTTGGACTAAAGCGATCACAACAGCAGTCAGGTTCCAAAGCATTGGGAGCGGTTGATCAATGATATTTAAATTTACTAAAACTTGATTGATCATCCCATTTTGTGCTAATAAAACGATCCATGCAAAACTGAGTACCACCATGCTAATTAACAATGGCATGATCAGTAATATATAAAGAAAAGTTCGCAAACCTGAGTGCCTGGCGTTTACTAACATATAAGCTGCTGGGTATGCCAAGATCATGCAACATAGGCCGGTTATAAAGGCCACCCCTAAAGTAGTTCCAATTGTCTTCACGTAAGTTCCAGATTGAAAGACCTCGATATAATGCTGAAATGTATAAGTCTCCTGGATGTTAAGATAACTGTCTACTTCACGAAAGCTTACTTCTGCTAGCATTACTAACGGTGTTACCAGAAAAAATAATAATAATAGAATGGTTGGAATTAACAGTCCCCAGTAAAAAGCTTTTTGTCGGTCTGATTTCATAATCGTTTTCAACATAGCTCGTTACTCCTTATCTGCCAATGGAATAATGTCTGTTGAATTCCAATATAGATACAATGTTTCTCCTGGTTGTGGTGGCTCTTCAAACACTGTATCAGAAATATGAAGGAGAAGGTCACCTTGCTCAGCTAAAGATGCATGAACACGAAGCGAGTCGCCAATATAATTTGTATGAACAACCGTTACCTCTACTTCGTTACTTTCCTTGTTGCCTTTTGCACCAGCCACTTGAATACGTTCCGGACGTAGCATCATAAGTGATTTATCTTCATTATTTGTGTCCAAATCATAAGCAGACTCCAATAATAAAGCCTGGTTCTTAGCAACTTTATGGTGTTTGGCAGCAAATGTTCCATCCATACCTGCTTCTACTTCAAAAATATTAACCTGTCCAATAAATTCAGCAACAAATCGATTTTTTGGTTGTCGATAAATCGTTAATGGGGCATCTACCTGTTTAACATGGCCGTCGCCTAAAACACCAATACGATCAGATAAACTTAGTGCTTCCTCTTGATCATGGGTAACTAACACTGTCGTAATCCCTATCCGTTGTTGTAACAAGCGTAATTCCGTTTGCATTTCTTTTCTTAATTTGGCATCTAAATTACTTAATGGTTCATCCAGCAGTAAAACGGATGGCTCAATTGCAAGTGCACGAGCAATTGCAACCCGTTGCTGCTGTCCACCACTTAATTGATGAGGCATCCGTTTTGTAAACTCTTCTAAATGGACTAACTTTAAAACTTCTTCTACTTTTTTCTTAATTGCTTTCTTTGACATTTTTTTCACCTTTAATCCATAGGCGACATTATCAAAGACACTTAGATGTGGAAACAAGGCGTAATTTTGGAATACCATACCAATCTTACGCTGATAAGGGGGAAGATTTGTGACATCCTTCCCATTAATCGAAACAGAACCTGTAGTAGCTGGCAAAAATCCTGCAATTATATTTAGTAGAGTTGTTTTACCACAGCCACTGGGACCAAGTAGGGAGAAAAACTCCCCTTCCTTGATCGTGAGATCCACTTGGTTCAAAGCTGTATTATCTCCAAATTGTTTACTGATCTCTTTTACGGTAATACTCATTATTGTCCTCCATCAAAAGTAGTACTCCAACGTTGTGTTATATCGTTTAATTTCGGAGTTAATGCTTCATAGTCTACCCATGTTAAATCTTGATAAAATTCTTCACCTACTTGAACACGTTCACTTAAACTTTCGCTATATTCAACATTTTCATTTGTCATTCCATAATAAGAAAGCTCCGCAAAAGCTCCTTGTACTTCTGGAGATGACAGGTAATTAACTAAATCATATGCATTAGCCAAGTTCGGTCCTCCTTTTGGAATAACCCAGCTAGCAACTGCTGCTACTGGTCCGTCTTCCGGGTAGGTGAATTCAACATCTAAACCAGCATCCTGAAGTGCAAATACGCGTCCATCCCAGAACGGTATTGCTGATATTTCACCACGCTCCAATAATGTTTGGATAGTCCCTGGATTATCTGGATAGGCAACGGTATTTGGCTGTAATTCTGCCAGTTTTTCAAATGTGGCATTAATACCCTCTTCAGTTGATGCATCTCCATCAACTGTATTCATTACACCAGAAAAGAACTGTAGGCCGGCCGAATAGGAAGGTGAAGATATACCAAGTTGCCCTTCAAATTGCTCGTCCCATAAGTCTTCCCAGCTTTCTGGTTCAAATGGAACAAGGTCTGGTCGGTAAGCAATACCTAATTGCCCCATACTAAATCCAGCCGCATAAACGTCATCTTCTACTGTAAACCTTTCATTTACAGAGTCATAAATGTTTTCGATATTTGGAACCTGCTCAGGATTAAGTGGTTCCAATAAATCACCTGCAACAGCGCGTTCAATCGTATCCGGCTGAAAGATCAGTACATCATATTGTGCATTTTCTCCGCCTGAAGATTTTAGATTGGAAAACCAGTTTGCGTCAGCCCCTGCTTCAACAATCACTTCAATACCTGTTTCCTCTTCATACTGTTCTAAACCTGCTTCCATAATTTGCTTTTCCCAATTACCACCATAGACACCAATAACCACTTCATCTGTCTCAGGTAATTCACCTGCATTTTGCTCTTCTTCTGTATCACCGCCACAAGCGGCTAAAACGATTCCAGTTAATAAAATGACTAATAAGATAAAATGTGCTCTTTTTCTCATGTTGTCGACACTCCTTTGTGTAATTTGATTGTGCTGCATGCTAGTACAAGATGTTAACCTATTTAATTTTTCCAAAGATTATAAGTGATCCCACGCCTCTTCTAAATCTGCTGATGTAACAGCTTGATCCTGTAACTTGTCTTTTAAATAGTTTTGAATGGCTATCTTTTGATACCAGCGCTCAGTAGGAGGCAATGTGTGCAATTTTTCAATCAATTGATCCATCACATCCACTGGCCAATGCTGCTCAAATTGTTCTCTATTACTGCCTAAATCGAATTCATTAGTTGTATTTGGTTGGTATTGCGCTCTGAGTTGTGCTGTTTTCGCTTTATTTAGGGTATGGTGACTGGATGTACCATCTGTTTCGATAACCACACCATACTTACTTTTTGCTGTTTCCACACTAATTAGTCCCATTTCAACTTCTCGTAACACAAGCTCTGCTTCCCTCTTATAAGGTAATCCCCAGCCCCCGCCACTCGCAGTTCGAATACTTACCACATCACCAACTTCTGGTGTTAATACATTAATTTTTGTAAGTTGCTTTTCGTTAGGTGCATCTGGATTCAGTACTACTCCACCAAGAGAACCCGCTTCTCCACCAAAAAGTCCCCATGGTTGGAATTTCAATCGCTCCATTCCTCGGGCTGTCACAATCGAATCTGGACGCCTTATTTCAAAATCTAATCGAATCGCATGGCCACCTCTACTTTGACCAACTCCTGCTGTATTTGGCATTAACTCATAGCGATGTACCAATGTATCGATATGTTGTTCCAAGCTTTCAATTGGTGTATTTTTCAGAAATCCGGAAGAATGATCAATTCCATCAATCCCATCAAAGTCATAGTGGCCACCGCCACCCCCACCAAGCGGTTCCACCACAGCCATATTTCGAGATCCGCTTGATTTCTCCTGTGTGGAAAGTACAACAATAGCTGCCTGACCAGCACCGGCTGACGGAATTTTATCCGGTATCGCTTTTGCTAACGCACCAAGTATTGTGCTGTACATCCGCATCGTAATACTATGACGCACACCTACTGATGCCGGGTATTCAGGGTTCACGATCGTACCTTTAGGTGCATGAATACGCACTGGGTTTAGGATCCCACCATTTATAGGTATATGTGGATCTTCACTAATAATAAAGTTAATAAGTCCTTGTAACAAAAAGGAATGTCTGCTCCCGTTCGTCACTAAATTGAATGCAGATTTCACCTGTGGGTCACAACGCGACAAATCAACATCAATACTACTGCCATTTACCGTCAAATCAACAGCTAACCGAATCGGATGTTCGGTAACCATATCGTCATCTAAATAATCATGAAAACTGTAGGTCCCATCAGGTATTTGTAAAATAACTTTTCTTGCACGTGTCTCACTTTGATCCATAAGATCTTGAATGGCAAACTCGATATTCTGCACTCCAAACTTGTCGACCATACTCATTAAACGATTTTCCGCTGTATTAACAGCCGCCACCATGGCATTAATATCTCCATAGTTGAGGTGGGGTACGCGACTATTAGCATCTAACATTAATTTAATATCTGGATTCAACGAGCCCTTGCGATAGATTTTCACTGGCGGAATACGTAGACCTTCCTGGTGAATATCGGATGCTGTTGGGGAAATACTTGCAGGAACAAGCCCACCAACATCACTGCAATGGACGAACGACCATGCATAACTAATTAAGGTATCACCAGCGAAAACCGGCTTAATAATATGGACATCAGGCAAATGTGAGGCAAGACCATTTGTTGTATATGGATCATTGGTGATAACGATATCCCCTTTTTCTAATGGACCACATTCTTCCAACGTTCTTTTTAAGCTTAGCCCTAGAAAAATGGTAACCCCTACGGAACGTGGGTAAACATAGAAGTCACCTTCTGGTGAAGCTAATGCGGTCGCAAAATCGGCTGATTCTTTTACAAATGTAGTATAAGATGTACGTTCAATCACATGTCCCATACTGCTTGCAATCGCGTGAAAATAGCTTCGCATAATTTCTAAATTAGCTGGATCTGTTCTCAAATTAATGACCTCCTTTCTCGTTAGATAAGATTAAGTGACCATATGAATTTACCTTAGCTGTCCAATTTGGTAAAACAACGACAGTAGAGTCATGTTGCTCAATAATTGCTGGCCCTTTAATCTTATGACCATACGTAAGCTCCGTTCGTGTATAAACCGGGGCTTGATACAGGTCACCTTTTAACATGATTTGTCGCTCTGTTGTGGAAACAGGATTTTCCAGTGATTGTTCTAATTCTTGATTGACTACTTTTGGAGGTTTTCCTACGATTCTAACATGAGCATTGATCATTTCAATGGAAGCATCCTGGTTACTATGTCCATACTGATTAAAATGAAGCTGATGAAACTGATCTCTAATCTTTTCCTTTTCCCCTTTTTCTAACCATTCCAACTCGATTGGTACTTCGATTTCATATGCTTGATGCTGATAACGCGCATCAAGTGTATAGGTTAACTGTTGATCCTGTAAGTTTTCTACTTGCTGAGAATTCAGCCATTTTAACGCCTGTTCTTCTAATTGCTTAAAACGATCGCATAGTTCATCGATTGAAATATCATTCAGTAACACCTGTTGGGTCATAATTTCATCATGAATAAAATCAGCATTTAGTGCTCCTGAAGCACAAAGTGTACCAGGCAAAGGCGGTATTAATACTTCATTAACCTGGATTTCTTCTGCTAAGAAATTAGTTAAGACTGGTCCTGCTCCACCATAACCTAATAAGGCAAATTCACGAGGATCAAAGCCGTGATGCTCCATAATATTGTTCACTTCAGCAAACATATTGGCGATCGCTACCTGAATCATACGGTCCGCCGTTTCCTCAATCGTTAATTTTAAGTGTTCTGCAATCGGTTTAACTGCTAGTTTTGCTTTTTTGATATCGAGTTCAAACCCACCACCAGCAAACGATTCCGTATTTAAATAGCCACATATTAAAAAGGCATCTGTCAAAGCAGGTTTATCACCTGTTCCATAACATGCTGGACCAGGAGTAGACCCTACTGAATCAGGTCCAACTTTTAGCATCCCACCATTATCAATCCAAGCATATGAGCCGCCACCAGCACCTACTGAAAACATCGAAACAGATGGCAACATAACGGGGAATCCACCTAAATGATTGTTACCTGTATAGGTTGGATTACCATTTTCTATAATCGAGATATCGGCACTCGTTCCTCCTACATCGAATGTAATAACATTTTCGTAACCTGCTTTCTTCACCATGTCTTGTGCACCAATAACTCCTGCTGCAGGTCCTGAGAATAAGGTTCTAACGGGATATTTACTAGCTGTTTCAATATTCATAATACCGCCGTTTGATTGGGTAATGTATGGAGTAGCCGGCACAGCCTCTCCTTCAAGTCTTCTCTTTAAGTGCTTAAAATGATGTTCTATTTTTGGTTGAACATACATATTTAAGATGGTCATCATCGCCCGTTCATATTCTCTCATCTGTGGCCATAATTCAGATGATAGATTTACTTTTACTTTCGGCAAACGCTCAGCTATCCTTTTTTTGACTTGCTGTTCATGAACAGGATTTATATAACTATGCAAAAAGCAAACAACTACCCCATCAACATTCGCTCGTTCAATCTCATCTATTTTCGTTTCAAGATCATTATCATCTAGAGGTCGGACCACTTTTCCATCATGCTGTAATCGCTCCTTCACGGTAAAAACGAGATCACGAGGAATTAGTGGCTCTGGATGACGAGATCTAAAATCATAGGGAACTGGTAAACGCAACCTTTGGAAACTTAACATATCGCGAAATCCATCTGTCACAATAAAAGCAACCTTTGCTCCATTACGCTGGATGATCGTGTTTAATCCGATCGTTGTTCCATGAACAAAATATTCGATATCCTTCGTGTCAATACCGCTCTCTTTTAAGGCTTCCAGACCATTGGTTATCCCTTGCGTCGGATCTTCTGAAATGGTCGGTGTTTTTTTGCTTATAATCTCCCCATTGTTTTGGTCAATCAAAACTAAATCAGTGAACGTACCACCAATATCTATTCCTAGACGAAAGCGATTTTTCGCCATAAAATCTCTCCTTTAATGTATGTAATAATCGTAGGTGCATGAAACTAACTATATATTCCGATAATTCCTACTTATCTAGTAAGTTTTAGAATAGCTTAAGAAGTTCTGTTTTTCAAGTTATTGAACTGTCACTGATTAGCTTCAAATTTATTACAAAATTTTATGCATACCATTCGATTTTAATAAACTTTTTAAAGAAAAATAATTATACAAAAGTTATACAAAAAGTAGTTTGATATTACTACGACAGGGTATAAAGAACTAAACAAGAATACAATTACTTTTATATAAAGAGGAGCACTATTATGTTAAGCACCCTACCAACAACTGTTATTTCAGACAATTTAAAATTAGAGGCAATCTATCAAAATCTTGCTATTATTCAATTTGATACCGATTGTAAAGTAGTAGATGTCAATGACTTATTTAGAAAAACGATGAAGTTCGATACAAATGAACAAATGCTTGGTAAACACCACAAAGAATTCTGTTTTGATTCATTTACGAACAGCATTGACTATAAATATTTTTGGAGAAGGTTATTAAATGGTGAAACGCTTCAGGATAAGATTAACCGTAAAGATGCTCTAGGAAATTCTATCTGGTTAGAAGCAACTTATATGCCAACCTTCGAAAATGGAAGAGTCGTTGGTGTATTAAAAGTAGCGACAGATATTACAGAAAGACAAACAAACATACAAAATTTTGTCCAACAACTGCAAGTAACCTCCCATAATCTTTCTGAAAGAGCAAATAGCGGCTTAATTAATCAGGAGGAGTTAAATACGATGATGGAGAAAATGGAACAGATATCTAATCAGAATACGAATACTTTAAGTGATCTTCAACAACAAGCTAAGGATATACAAGGGATCGTCGAAACGATCAAAAATATAGCTTCGCAAACGAATTTATTATCTTTGAATGCGGCAATTGAAGCAGCACATGCTGGTGAACACGGAAAAGGATTTGCAGTGGTCGCACAAGAGGTTCGTAAACTATCAAATAAAGTTGAAGATTCGATCTCAGAAGTCAATAATAATGTTACAAATATCACTAATGAAATTGGAAATATTTCTAATGGGGTCATGCACATACAAGAAGATATAAAAAGCGGAATTGGAAAAATACACAATGCAACAGATGATTATCAAATGGTTGCCAAAGCCTCTGAGACTTTAACTGAAGATGCGGATAAACTGAGCACTATCGTTTGAAGTTATACTTTTAGAATTGTTGATTACTGATGAGATCTCATCGGGAGATTGTGCCTCGATTTCTGTTAAGATACCGATGAGATTGCTCCTCGTCGGCATTTTGTCTCTTGATTCCCGCTATTATCCCGATGAGACTGTTCCTCATCGGCAGTTTGCTCCTTGTTTTCCGCTATTATCCCGATGAGACTGTTCCTCGTCGGCAGTTTGCTCCTTGTTTTCCGCTATTATCCCGATGAGATCACTCCTCATCGGCAGTTTGCACCTTGTTTCACCTTATAATGCCGATGAGATCACTCCTCATCGGCAGTTTGTACCTTTTCTCACGTTATAATGCCGATGAGATACTCCTCATCGGCAATTCATACTTTGATTTCTACTGAAGCCACGATGAAACCCTTATTCATCGGGAGTTGTTTTAACTTAATAATTCTAATTGTTCTCTTCTCTCTTGTTCATTCAAAAAATCTGTTAAAAACTCTCTGCTTTGATATAATCTCTCTTTGACCTCCTGCTTAGGGATATTCATCAATAAACTGATGTCTTCGGCAGATACGGAACAAACATGTGTCAATCCTATAATAATCCTATCTTCAGTGGAAAGAAGACAAACTGCTTCATTCACTATAGAAGTGTTACTTTGCAATCTGCTTATTATCTTGTTTCTTTTAACAAGTAATGAGTCTTTTACACAAAGGACCAGATGTTGATAGAGGCTATATGAATTTATTTCTCTGATGTTGCCTTTCTCGTATATGGTGAGAAAAACATTAGCTGTGATTTCTTCTGCTACGGATCGATCATTCACAAGTAAGTAACAGAATTGATAGACCTTTGCTTGATACTTTTTCAAAAATGCTTTAAAAATAAATTTATCTCTGAAGGAAAACTGTAACGATTGTTTTAGCATGTTTATTCCTCCACAAATTCGAGATTCTCAGCAATTTTTATTAAATCTTCCTTCGTGAATTCCGGGTTATTAGATAATATAGAATAACGAATCCCCTCTTCATCCCAGACAAGGTTTTGAATAACATCGTCTGTATATGTAGCACTTAGCCCACGAACTTCTAAGTTTTCTCCCTCACCGAAACCTAAAGATGCTGCCTCCTCTGGTGCCTCAAACGAAGTTAAAGTGAATTGTAAAATGTCATCCTTTATAAATTCTTGGTTTGCTTCCGTCCTGTCAAACTCCTCCATCTCATATTTGTCTATTCCATACAACTTATAGTCTTTACTCGTCAATATCGGTTGATCATAAACTTCTACTAATTCAGCTATTGTTGTCTCTTCAGTAAGGTCCATTTCTTCTATAGGTTTGACGTCAACACCATCTGGTAGATCTATAGTAAAGGTTGAAGTCTCAAATGAAGGATTAATTTCCAAGTCAGTAACTGTATAATCTACTGTTATATCATCATTTTGAGACACAGTTCTGATAATGAACCAATTCTCTTTATCAATCCAATACTCTTCAGTTCCTCTAATCGTACCTTCTTCTTTAGGAGTTGCTTTTATGTGATGCGTATCAAAGCCGTTGATCTCCTCATTGCCCACTACTTCAATATCATGTGTTTCTCTTATCAGCTTTAAAGTGTTTTCAACTTCTTCCCTCGGTGACTGACCAATTAATGTATCATTTGGATCCAGTGCTTCCATTGTATAAGCCTCTTCCTGTAAACTTGAATAGTGAATGATCTCTTCACCGTCATTTACGCTCATTGAAATGTCACCATTTGCTGTTTCAGATATTGTTTTTATTCGATTATTTTCTTTGTCTGTCCATTGCTCTAAAATCGAATCATCGATTTTTTCCTCACCTTTATATACAACTAATTGATTTTTTGTATAATATCCGTTAATATCATCCGTCACTTCTACTGCCTTTGCCACTATTTGATCTGGAGAATACTGGTCAAATCCCTCTGTTGAACAAGCTGCTAAAAGCAATCCGAAACTTAAAACCAATAACATTTTCCAACTATTTTTCATTCGATTCGTTTCCTCTCTCTATTCGAAATTTCATTACGATGATGGTTCCTCTGTTTTCTATTGACCACAACTTTAATTCTCCTTGATGTTTTTCTGCAATTCGTTTGGCAATATTTAATCCTAATCCAGTATTCTTTGTCTGATTAGATGTTCGTGCCTCTTCTCCTTGGAAAAATGGCATAAAAATAGATTCTTTATCCTGAATTGCTGGACCATCATTTTGTACAAGAAGAATGCCGTGCCCTTCTCTAAATTGATCAATTCCTTCTCTTGCTTCGGAAAATACCCAATCTGGTAGTGGTTGCATAGCGTCTACCGCAGCAAGTCCAATTGTCATTCCTTGTGGTGTAAACCTTAAAGCATTACTCATTAAATTATCCAGGTATCGCACCATCTGTTGATCATTCATATCACACGTTCCATCAACAGCATTCGTTTTTACCAAATGAACCTGCTGCTTTTTTGCTAGCTCATCATAGCCTTCAAATAACATTTCAAAAAATTCCTCTGCATCCACATTCGTTAATTCGATATCATACTGTGAGGATTGAAGTTTCGCATACAGAGTCAGATCCTCAATCATACCTTTTATATGAATAGATTTATTCTTCAGGATTTGCAGATACTCTTTTCGTTCTTTGTTTGTTAAACTATCCTCATCTTGTAAAGCTTCAGCATATGCTTGAAGAGAGGTTAATGGTGTTTTTATATCATGTGAAAAAGAGGCCATCATTAGTTGCTTTTCTTCTTGCTCTTGTTTTGCTTGGAATTGTGCCGTCTTTATTTCATCTTGCATTTGTTCAAAATGTTCCATCAATTTACCGATCTCATCTTTTTTCTTATCTTGAAAATAGGTAGGTTCTTGGGTTGAAGAAAAGTTCGACATACCTCTCATCAATTTGTTTAGTGGTCGGTTAAGTTTTCGATTCAGCATAAAAATAACTACTATGTAAACGATCAGAAACAGGGCGAATGATAAAAATATCATAATATTCCGCCTATTTTGTATTCCCTCGACCCATTCTGAACGATCCACACTTACTTCGTATATGCCAAGAATTTGATCGTTCTGATAAACCGGCTTTTTGACTGTTAAAGAATCATAGGACAAGTCGTATTGATAAAGATTTTTAAAAAGTTCAGGTCGATCAACTTGAATTAACATTTTACTTTCATCTTCGGACTGATAGATACGCAAACCGTCATAACGATAAAGTGCAATAGTAATATCAGTTGTTTTCAGTTCTGGGGATAATTTCTTCTCTATATTACTCCCAAGACTATTTTGATATAGAGTAGGTGACTGTAATTCTTCTTCAATCGATTCCATTCGTTCATATAATTCCAAGGTATCTGTCAGTTCTTTAGACTGATTCCATTCTTGAACTAAGATAAAAAAACCATATGCGGCAACTAGCGGAAGTAACATCACAATTAAATAAGAAATAATTAACCATGTCCGTATTTTCATACGATCTGTGCTCCGATAAACCGATAGCCCGTTCCCCAAACGGTTTCAATCCATTTTGGCTCTTTCATTCGTTCTCCCAGTTTATTTCTTAAGCTTTTTATATGAACATTAATCGTGTTGTTTCCAACGCCTTCCACTTCGCCCCAAACATGCTGATATAATTCAGATTTTGTAAATGTTCTGTTGGGATGATGAATAAACAATTGTAGTAAAGCAAATTCCTTCGAGGTTAAAGATATCTCTTTGCCACTTATGCTTACATGTCGTTGTTTTATGTCAAGGACCAGCTCATTATTAAATTTCAGTTGATTGGATTTTGGTTTGATCCCCTGATATCGTTGGTATCTTCGTAAATGTGATTTCACACGTGCCATTAGCTCAGTTAGACTAAAAGGTTTCGTAATATAATCGTCAGCACCCAGGTCCAGTCCCTTGATTTTTGCTTCTTCTTCTAGCTTTGCACTAATGATCAATAATGGAATGTCACTATTCAATCGAATATTTTTACAAAGTTGAAAGCCATCCATTTCTGGAAGCATCAAATCGACAAGTACTAAGTCATAATTTGCTTGATTAAAATCCTCCCAGCCTTCTTTTCCAGTTGATGCCCAGGTGACCTCCATTCCTTGGCGAAGAAGATGATCTCGACAAATTCTGGCAATCTCTTTATCATCTTCTACAAGTAATATAGAAACCATGGTTATTACTCCTCTCACACTATCGATTGTATAATAATTTTCTTTGTTGATTTAAAATTTAATAATTATTTTATAATTGTATATAGATGGAATACTTTTGTTCCTTGATTAGTGTAGCATTCAGCGCTCTATTAGGACCAGCTTTAACATAGCTAAATCTTCCACGCCATCCTCTGTAAAAGTGCTACTTCTGTCTATATTTTTAGCCTAGCTAATTATGAAAAAATCTAATTTAGAGTTTAACAAATTGTGAGGAAGGAATAAGAATAATGTGAAAGATAAAAGACTTCTTACCACAGAATATCTGAGTGAGAATCATTATAAAAACTAATTTTAAGAGGAGTGTTTGTAAATGAGTAAGAATAATGGTATGAGCGATAAGGTAAAAGGTGCAGTAAGTAAAGCGAAGGGCGAAGCAAAAGACCAAATAGGAAACGCAACTGACGATCCTAAAATGCAAGCCGAGGGTAAACTGGATAAAAAGAAAGGAAAAGTTCAAGATAACATTGGGGAAAGTAAAAATAAAGAAGATGAACAAAATAGACATTAAAAGTTTATCAATAGCCCATTTGGTAATGCATATAAAATCGCATTGCAAAATGGGCTATTTTTTTGAGGTAACAAAAGTATATGGATGAAGTGAAATGATTTTATAAGTTAAAACCACTTAGATTCTTTGCAAAAGCTCCAATCTTTTCGCCTAAGATATAACAGCGGTAAATTTAATTTATTTATAAATACTTTAAAGGAATTTTCGTTATACATATAGAAATAACTATAAACCAAACTTTAGAAAGCAGGTTAAATATAATGAGTTATACTAATCCAAACTGGAGAAATTCTGTTTTAGTTACGATCGACACACAAAATGACTTCAGTTTACCTGGTGCACCCGCTGAAATTGAGGGCACAATAGATATAGTCCCCAACATGAAAAAGTTATTAACTATTTATCGAAAATATGAATTACCTATCATACATGTTATTCGTTTGTATAAATCGGATGGCTCCAATGTAGATATTTGTCGCAGAGAAGCCGTCAGAAGTGGTTTGCATATTGTCACACCAGAGACGGAAGGTGCTGAATTAGTTGCTGAAATAACCCCTAATAATAATGCCAAGATTAATTCAAATTTATTGTTGAAAGGTGAATTTCAACTTATAGGAAGTAATGAATGGGTTATGTATAAACCTCGATGGGGCGCATTTTATAATACCAACCTGGAACAATTTTTGCGTACTAAAAAAGTTGATACTCTAGTTTTTTCCGGTTGTAATTTCCCTAATTGTCCCCGGACTTCCATTTACCAAGCAAGTGAAAGAGACTTCCGTATAGTGATGGTGCAGGATGCTATGTCTCAGGTTTACGAAAAAGGGATAGAAGAAATGAAAAATATAGGAGTAAATGTTTTAGAAAGCAATGAAATTAAAGATATATTACGAGCACATGAAAAACTAAAATAATAATGAATTTCGACCACACTTTACTAACGATTGTATCCTTAACTTTCACCAGCATAAAGTGAGACTTATAAGGAAGTTTACGGACTGTTACTTCGTGATAACTGCTGCACCGCTTCCTCAATACGATGTTTTGTTATCTTAAAATGTGATGTATTCCATACAATTTGCTGTTTATCTATAAGAAAAATCTGAGGTGATTTATGGGGGATTCCTGTATCTTTTGCAATCTGATTGGATACTGGTCTATTCTCAATAACTTTCACGGTATAGCAATCTATTATTTCTTTTTCTTCGAAAGCTTTCACGTGCTTGAAGGCTCTAGCACTAATCATACAAGAAGTACTATGTTTATATACCAATAGCGGCAACTCCATTGATCGTTCCCATATTTCAGACCATTGTTCAAGGGTTGTCAGGTAATTGATAACTTTCACATTTCTCACTCCATTCCACTATATTCTACTGACTACGTTTATCCAAGATGATGCCAAAGACTAATCCCAACGCAATTCCTAATGCAAGGCTCGTCGCTATTTGATCAATTGCTACGCCTACACTAGTTCCAATAGCTGCGCCAAGAGCAATACCTAAACCACGAAACTTAGATTTTCCCATATTCATTTTCCTCTCCATTTAGGATTGATTGTTTTTATTAAGTGAGATATGTCAGCTGAATTCCTCCCCACTCACTTGTTTATGCGTGAAGTGGGGAGTTTTATAAAAAATTACGGCTTAATAAAACCTTTTTCCAATTATACGTTTCACAAGAGTTTAAGTTTCATTCTTTTAGTGTCAGTTTATCATTCAGTAACATTGAGCAAGTAACACAATTTAACTCTGTAAATAATTTTAAAGCAAAATCAGCGAATCTGGATAATGTTCACAGAATGTGGCTTCACTTCAATCTCCATATCGTTCTCAAAATCCCCTAATGCTTCTTGATAGATAGCCACTTCCTCACGGTCCACATCATTATAGGAATCTTTTGTTTCTCCACTAATGCAAAATAAGGTTACTTGATTACCATTAGCCGGTAGAGAAAGTTTGATTTTTTGGTGATTAACCGGATCCTTGTTCACCACAGCTAAAGCAATACCTGTTTGATCGGACCATTTAGTTGCAAGAATATCAAGACTCTCTAATTCTAGTTCTGTTCCACTTTTATTTTGAACGGACATTGTCGGTACTTCTTCAGACCATGAATCAATGATTGTATCACCCAAATAATTTACATATAAATCAAATACGTGATACGTTGATCGCAAAACAATGCCTTCATCATGACTGTAGATACAGCCTCGTGTATTTAAAATGGGGGCAAAATTGGCCATTCCAACAATATCGCAATTTCGATTCATCGCATTGAGAAAACTTGCCGTAAATACCGCATCTGCCATCGTGTATTGACTGTTGTCATCATTTTTGTCACGAGGATCAATATAATCTTTTTTATCTATGCCCTGTTTGATCGTATGTACATTAGGATGGTGCCAGCTTCTTAGATTCCATTCGTCGAAAGCGATTTTTATTTTTTTATCAAGCTTCATCGCTTGCAGCAAGCCTCTCACCTCTGTTACGGCATGATCAATATGTTGAGTGAAAGCGATCGACGCTTCATAGTCGGCAAGATCATTCACTTCGGGAACCATATCCCAATATTCATGAATCGAAATCCAGTCAAGAAACTCCCCGCAATGCTTTAACAAATTGACATTCCAATCGACATTAGGCAAGGCAGCAGCGGAAAGCTCGACCTTAGGATCCGCATGCTTCATCATTTTTGCTGATTCTAAAACCAATCGTCCCCACTCTTCTGCTGATTTTGCGCCAATTTCCCATGATCCATAATTTTCGTTCCCGATACTCCAGTATTTCACATTAAACGGCTCTTGGTGGCCATTTTGAATGCGCCATTTCGCATATTGGCCTTCATCTTCAAGATTGCAATATTCTACCCAATCACTCATCTCTTCTGCCGTACCTGTTCCTGCGTTGGTACAAATATACGGTTCACTCCCTATTTTTTCACAGAGCTTTATAAATTCATCTGTACCAAATGTATTCGGATCTTCTACTCGCCAAGCTTTATCGAAAAAAGGCTTTCTATCTTCCCCAACAGCATCTTTCCAATGATAGGAGGAGACAAAGCATCCTCCTGGCCACCTCAGAATCGGAACCTGGATTTTCCGCATCGCTTCAATAATATCGGTCCGAAAACCATCTTGATCCGATAGTGGTGAATCGGGATCATAGATGCCATTATAGATTTGTCTGTGAAAATGCTCGATAAAATGCCCATAAATCATTTTGTCTCTTTTGCCAAGTGTTCTATTTTGATTAATTGTGATTTTCACCATTCCATTCATCCTTTCTCAACAAATCAGAATTTTGCCTTTATATGATAACGCTTACTTCTAGTATAGCTCAACCTTTCTAAATTTAAAAAAATCCCGCTTCAAAATGAAAGCGGGATTTTAATTCATGAAAAATATCTAAATTTTGCTTTATAGTCTTTCTCCATTAGTCTCAATTACATCTTTGTACCAATAAAACGATTTTTTACGACTTCTATCTAACGTTCCTTTGCCTTCATCATCTTTATCGACATAGATAAAACCATAACGCTTAGACATTTCGCCAGTTGATGCACTTACTAAGTCAATGCAACCCCAGGCTGTGTAACCCATGAGATCCACACCGTCTTCGATAGCCTCACCCATTGCTGTGATGTGATCATGCAAGTAGGCAATACGATAATCATCTTGGACAGAACCATCTTCTTCTACTTTGTCATATGCACCTAGACCATTCTCGACGACAAACAACGGAATACGGTAACGGTCGTATAATTGATTCAAGGCAATTCTTAAACCGGTAGGATCGATTTCCCATCCCCAATCGCTAGCCTTCAGAAATGGATTACGAACACCTGACATAATATTACCGTCTGCACCGTCCTGATCTGATTTATCTAATTTCTCCGTGCGTGACATGTAATAACTGAAACCAATATAATCCACAGTATGTTCTTTAATTAGTTCTAAATCGCCTTCTCTAATATCTAATTCGATGTTATTTTCTTTAAAATAGCGAGTCATAAATGCTGGATATTCACCACGCACCTGAACATCTGCACAATAATAATTAAAGAGACGCTCTTCTTCTAAGGCATACATCACATTGCCAGGATGTGAGTCATAGGAATAGACAGGAGCATAAATAATCATACAGCCGATTTGGGCATCTGGAATGATTTCATGACAAGCTTTCACCGCTAAACTGCTTGCGACAAACTGATGGTGAAAGGCTTGGAAGGTTGGTGTATATTTGTCCTCTTCCTTTTCGATAGAAAAACCTAAGCCCATGATTGGCATCACTAAACCACTATTGATTTCATTAAAGGTCATCCAGTATTTCACTTTATCTTTATAACGGTTAAAAATCGCATGTACATAACGCTCAAAGAATGTCACCACTTCACGACTTCTCCAGCCACCATAATTTTTCACTAAATCTACTGGCATTTCATAGTGGGAGATCGTTACAACCGGTTCAATGCCGTGCTTGTGTAATTCGTCAAATACACGGTCATAGAAAGCTAAGCCTTCTTCATTTGGTTCTTTCTCATCACCTTTTGGAAAAATACGAGTCCACGCTATTGACATACGGAATACTTTAAATCCCATTTCGGCAAAGAGTGCTATATCCTCTTTATAACGATGATAAAAATCAATTGCTTCATGGTTTGGGTAGCTATATTTTTCTTTATCGATTTCAAAATTAAAGCCTGGTTCTTTTAAAATATTTAGACGTCCTTTGCCACCTGGCAAGACATCGGCAATATTTAATCCTTTATTACCCTCGTGAAAACCACCTTCGATTTGATTAGCAGCAGTTGCGCCACCCCATAAGAAATTTTCAGGGAATTGATATGTTTTATTAGACATGATGTTGCCTCCTATTCGATATTTTCTCCATTTGATTCAATCACTTGCTGATACCAATGAAAACTTTTTTTCTTACTTCTGTTCAATGTTCCATTTCCTTGATTATCACGATCAACATAAATATATCCATAACGCTTTTTCATTTCACCTGTTGAGGCACTTACAATATCTATCGGCCCCCAGCTTGTATAACCAATGATCTCGACGCCATCTTTTAGTGCTTCTGCCATTTGTTTTATGTGCGCTCGTAAGTAAGCAATCCGATAGTCATCATTAATTTCTTTATCTTGATCGAATTGATCAATCGCACCTAATCCATTTTCTACTACAAATAGCGGTTTTTGATAGCGATCGTAGAGTTGATTAGCGGTAATACGGAAACCTTTTGGATCAATCGTCCATCCCCATTCAGAGGCTTCTAAATATGGATTGGTGATTGAATCGAATACATTTCCTGCAGTATGATTCTTTAATATTTCAGGGTCTGTACTGGTAGTGCGGGAACTGTAATAACTAAACCCAATGTAATCTACTGTGTTATCCCTTAATAATTCCTCATCCCCGGCTTCGATCTTCAGTTCAATATTATTCTCTTCAAAAAAGCGTTTTGCATAACCTGGATATTTACCTCGAGATTGCACATCAATAAAAAAGAAGGATTCACGGTCTTGATCCATTGCCTTTTGCACATCATCAGGATTACAAGCATATGGATAGGTCATCCCGGCTGCCAACATACAACCAATTTGGGCATCCGGAATAATCTCATGACCCGCTTTTACTGCCAACGCACTGGCAACTAACTGATGATGTGCCGCCTGATACATGACTTGCTGTTTGTCTTCCCCTTCTTTAAAGATAAGACCTGCTCCAACAAATGGTAGGTGCAACAACATATTTATCTCATTAAAGGTTAACCAATACTTCACTTTATCCTTATACCTAGTAAAAACGGTTTTTGCGTATTTCTCAAAAAAGTCTACTACTTTTCGATTCTTCCAACTGCCATATTCTTTCACCAAATGTACAGGAACATCAAAATGTGCCAATGTCACTACAGGTTCAATTCCATACTTATTTAGTTCATCTAAGACATTGTCATAAAATTGCAATCCTGCTTCATTCGGTTGATTATCATCCCCATTTGGAAAAATCCGTGCCCATGATATAGATAGACGGAATGACTTAAATCCCATCTCTGCAAAAAGGGCAATATCTTCTTTGTAACGGTGATAAAAATCAATTGCTTCGTGTGATGGATAGAATTCATTTTTTTCTGGAGTATAGTTTTCTATCTCACCAAACATCATTGGAAAGCGCTTCTCACCAGTTGGTAATAAATCAACGGTTGTTAATCCTTTTCCATCTTTCAAGTACGCTCCTTCTACTTGATTTGCGGCTACAGCTCCACCCCAAAGAAAATCCTTTGGAAATTTAGTTGTCATCATACAGTCCCCCTATGGAAAAAGGAGCTTGGAACAGCCCCTTTTTTTATTTAGTTGTTAACTCAAGAACATCATTCTCTAGAGTAACATTTGAATGCTCGGTTACTTTTACTTGATATTGATCATGATTGGTTATTACTACGGGTGTTGTGATTTTAAAGCCCGCTTTTTCAATATTATCAATCTCAAATGTTACTAATTCTTGTCCTTTTTCAACACGATCACCTTGCTGTAAGGAAGTTTCAAAATATTTGCCATCAAGTTGCACCGTATCAAGTCCGATATGCATCAAAATCTCCGCACCGTTATCAGAAGTAATACCAACCGCATGCTTTGTAGGGAACAAAGCAGAAATCGTACCTGAAACCGGTGCTACTAATATACCTTCTGTCGGTTCAATCGCAACACCTTTTCCTAGTGCGCCAGATGCGAATGCAGTATCATCGATTTCTTCTAATTTTTTCATTTTTCCTGTTAAAGGACTTGTTATAACTTCACTTTTGATTTCTATTTCGTTATTGTTTAAAGATTCTTGACTTGTTGACCCTTCAGTTGTTTCTGTTGCTGCTTCCGCTTTTCTAATACCACCAAAGAAATAAGTGAGAACAAATGCCAATACTCCTGCAACAATCATCGCAATGATCGAAGCATAAAAGGATAGATTTAATCCTTCTTCAGGGTGAATAAAACTTGGTATTTGGAAGACACCTAATCCAGCCATTTCGTAACCAAGTGTTCCAAAAGCACCCAGTATGGCACCACCAACAGCTGATGATATAACAGTAAAAACAAATGGCCATTTAAGTGGTAAAGCAACACCATACATACCTGGTTCTGTTACACCAAATATCGCCGAAACAATCGCAGGTGGTGTTAATACTTTTGTTTTTTGATTTTTTGTTTTTATGATAACAGCAGTTAAAGCACCTGCTAATGCAAAGGAATGCGCAAAAATCAGCACTAAAATCGGGTCTTGTCCTAGTGTAGCCAAATTATTAATTGCAACAGGGATAAGTCCCCAATGTAAACCGAACATAACAAACACTAACCAAAAACCACCAATAAATGTACCTGCAATAATTGGACTTAATTCATAGATACCAACACTTGCCGACCCTAATAATTGACTTGCCCATGTTGCAATCGGCCCGATGATAATAAAAGTTAATGGAATAATGATTATCATCGTTAATAATGGTACTAAGAACATTTTTAAAACACTTGGAACAATTTTCGCAAAAGCTGTTTCGATTTTAGCTGCAAAGAATGTTGCAAGAATTATTGGAATAACGGACATCGAATAGGTCATTAAAATGACTGGTATTCCTAAAAACTCAATATATACTGGTGATTCAAACATCGTTCCCGCAAATAGCGTGTACAACGGATCGCCTGAAGCAGGTATTCCTTCTAAATCTGGATATAATAGCGCCATTGCTATAACCATACCTAAGAACGGGGTTCCACCAAATTTTTTCATTGCGGTATAACCTAAGATGATTGGCAAGAAATAGAATAGTCCGTCACCAATAGCATTCAGAATTTGATACGTCCCATCCCCTTCTTCTAATAATCCAATTGCTACAAATAGGGCATTAAACCCTTTTAAAACACCTGAAGCTACTAACACAGATAGAATCGGTGTGAAAATCCCAGAAATCATATCGATAAAGCGATTTAAAAGATTTCCTTTGTCTTCATTTGGATCTACTTCACCTTTTGCTTCGAATCCGCCTTCAGCTGCCACAGCTTTATAGACATCTGCCACATGGTTGCCAATAACTACTTGATATTGACCACCACTTTTACGAACGGTTACAACATCGTCCATATTGTTTAAAGCTTCTGTATTTGCTTTACTTTCATCTTTCAATTTAAAGCGAAGTCGTGTAATACAATGAACCACACTGTTTACGTTTTCTTTGCCACCAACATGCTGAATAATATCTTTTGCTAACTGTTGATATTTCATCTCACTTTCACCCCTCTATTTTTTTATGAAAGCTTTCATTTAAGTTGTAAGAAAGCTACTTTGGGCAAATAAAAAACCTGAACGAACTGGTATCTACACACGCAACAATAGCGATGTGCTTCCAATCCATTCAGGTTATGCCCAATAAAGGTAACATTCCTTACTTTTCCTATAGGTTTTGTTAAAAATAATTTATCATCTTCTCTTTCAAATGTCAATCAAAAATTAAAACGTTTTCTTATTTTTTAGTTCATCTTTTTTTGCCGATAGGTAACGCGATGAATATGAATCGTCAAATACACCATATCATCCACCGATAAGACCCACTGATAATTCTTTTCTAAGAACGTTGCAATTTTTTCTGCGCATTTGAAAGCCTGATGATATTTAGTTTGAACTTGCTCATAAAAGAACGTATCGATCGTTTCTTCCATTTGTTCTTTACGCAAATAACGGATCGCAAAAAATCGCAAATGTGTTAAAAACCGTTCATAGTTGATCGAATTTTCATCTAATTCGGTTTTATAATGATATTTCACGATATTTAAAGTCTTGTTAACAACTTCTGTAACCTGAACAGCCATGTCCATATTTTCACCAGATAACTGACTGTTTACTAAATGTAAGGCAATCGAGGCTGCTTCATCCTCATCCATTTTTATACCTGTGTATTCTTCTATAATCGTCAATGAGTGCAAACCAATGTCAAATTCTGTTTTATAATATTTGCGAATCTCAAATAGCAAGGTGTTTTTTAGTTGAATGCCCTCCTTCATTCTCGTGATCGCAAAGCTGATATGATCGGTTAATGCAATATATAAATAATCATTGAGCTTATACGGTAATTTCGCCCGGGCATACTCATAAATTTCGGAAGCAATATCTAAGTATTTATCTGATGTGTTTTGTAATAGCTGATTTAATTTTTCACTTGTATCTGTATCCTGTAGAACAAAATGCTTTTCGATCTTTTCCTTTTCAATATTTTGTCCTACTTTCTTTTGAAATGCTAAGCCTTTTCCCATAACAACCATTTCCTGGCCATGCTGGTTCGTAGTGACGACGACATTGTTATTCAACACTTTATTAATTTTCATATCACACATCCTTTTATTCGATATTTTTGGACGCTAAACTTATTTTACCCTATTAATTCAAAAGGAGGAAACGCCTTGCAATAAAAAAACCTAAGCAATTGAATAGTACACACCTCTCCACAGATGGTGAGTAATGTATCATTCAATAACTTAGGTTTTGCCTGCCTACCCAGTAACAATCCTAGAATTATTCAGTATATTGTAACCGCTTTTATAATCAATTATAACTATTTTAAATTAGATGTCAAGAGTGAAAGAAGGACTTTTCAATTAGTCAGTATAGCATAGTATATTAATAACCGCCAGAGTAGTATATACTATTTCTGACGATGGTTTTATTTTTAGATTAAGCAAAAATAGAATTTTGCCAATACTTGACGTTATCTGAAACTTTTAATGCTTTGAATCGTAAATATAAGTAAGTATCAAGTTAGGAGTCGATAAAGATGTATAGGTTTCTGTCTATAGTCATCGGGATATTCTTCACCATTCCTATGATGTCCATAATATGGTTGATTAGTTTCTTCGCAATCGATCTATCCTTTTGGCTATCATCATTGATATCTTTGATCGGTGCTGGCCTAACGACGTCGGTGATTTTTATTTCTATCTATTTTCGGTTTCTGAAAAAGAATCAGCTACGTATGAAAGATTACCACTATATTCGTAAAAATTTAGCTGAAGCGAATCTTAAAATTCACCGGATGCAAAAAGCACTATTTGCGGTTCGCAATTTATTCTTTTTAAAAGAGAACATGGAGTTATTACGAGTAATTAAAAAAATATATCGTGTTACGAAGAAGGATCCTAAGCGCTTCTTTCAAGGTGAGGAATTCTATTTTTCTCATTTGGATTCCGCAGTCGAATTAACAGAAAAGTATGCACTACTTTCGACACAACCGAAGAAAAACGTAGAAATAGAACAAGTTCTTGATCAAACACGTCATACCTTAAAAGATATTAAAACTAGTATAGAAAAAGACCTCCATCATATTCTTTCGGATGATATTGAGCAGTTACAGTTTGAAGTAGATTTTGCTAAGTACACGACAAAACAAAAAGAAAGGTTGGAAGATAAATGAATCCTGATGATAATAACAATTTAGTTGATGACCTACTAACAAATCCTTTTGATGAGCAAGATAACAAGCACGATATCCAGATAAATGAGAATAAGCAGCTGATCGATGTGCTTCCTGAAGACGACCAGGAAAGAGCACGTTCGCTCGCAACACAAATTGATCCTAAAAATCACAATGCGATCATTTCCTATGGGACACAAGCACAGGCAAAGTTATTAGACTTTTCCCACACCATGCTTGACCATGTCCAAAATAAGGATGTCGGTGAAGTCGGACAAGTTATCAGTGACCTAATGAAGAAATTTAATGATATCAACCCAGATGAATTAAATACCGAGAAAAAGGGTCTCAAACGTTTATTTAGCAAGCTTTCTAGCTCAGCACAGGAAACATTATCGAAGTATCAAAAAACGGGTGCACAAATTGACCGGATTACCGTAAAGCTAGAGCGAAACAAAGATGGGCTTCTTTCTGACATTGGAATGCTTGAAAAACTTTATGAACATAATAAGGAATATTTTAAAGGATTGAATGTTTATATTGCAGCTGGTGAGCTCAAGCTTGAAGAAATTCAGTTAAAAGAAATTCCTGCCTTAAGAAAAGAGGCAGAAGCTACCAATGATCAAATGAAATTTCAAGAAGTGAATGATATGCTACAATTCACCGATCGCTTGGAAAAACGACTTCATGACCTGAAATTAAGTCGCCAAATCACTACTCAAAGCGCACCACAAATACGATTAATCCAAAATACCAATCAAGTACTCGTTGAAAAGATTCAATCATCTATTCTAACAGCCATTCCTTTATGGAAAAATCAGATTGCGATAGCTCTAACGATGCTAAGACAGAAAAGTGCTGTAAATGCACAAAAACAAGTATCCAAAACAACGAATGACCTTTTACTAAAAAATGCGGAGATGTTAAAAACAAATACAGTTGAAACGGCAAAACTAAATGAACAGGGCCTTGTTGATATTGAAACGTTAAAGACAACACAAGAGAATTTAGTTTCTACATTGGAAGAGGTATTAAAGATACAGGACGATGGGCGAAAAAAGCGGTTGGAAGCAGAACAGGAAATAAGCACGATGGAACAGGAATTGAAACATAAACTTTTAGATATAAAAGAGCGCGAGTAATTTTCGAAATAAAAAAGCGTGCTAAAAACTCAACAAATAAGATACCCCTCCTTCCTTTGTTTGCTAAAGGATTGGAGGGGTGTCTTATTTTATTTCACCATAAATTATACCGATTAACCGAATAAATAGTTCCTGCATTTAACAATTATCTTCTGATTATTCAATAAGACGACTTTCTCTGGATTTTTGAACCGTTTTTTCAATTCGCTTTGCCAATATCGGTTTTAACAATACTCCTATTGTGAGCGAAATAATCAAGAAAAAGATCAGCATCACTGCATTTTCCCACGCTACTTCTGGAATGATACCACCAATCGCTTCCCTCAACAAATCAATCCCATAGGTAAATGGCATAAAAGGATGTAATGCTTGAAAAAACGGTGGCGCTACTTCAATTGGAAATGTCCCCCCTGCACTGGAAAGCTGTAATACTAGTAAAACAATCATTAGCGCTTTTCCGATATTACCTAAAATGGACGCGAATGTATAAACAATTGTCATAAACACCACCGCAATTAGCAATGAAAACAATATAAATTGTAATGGGGCACTCGCATAAACATTTAGAACCAATAAATCACCAATACTTACGATTAACCCTTGCAATATGGCAACAACTAAAAACAGAAGTAATCTGCCAAAATAAATTTGTCTTTGTGTATATTCATTGCGATTATCTAATCGATGTAAGTTTGTCGAAAGTAGATTAGAAAGCAACAAAGCACCAACCCATAAGCTTAATGTCGTATAAAAAGGTGCATTAGCTGATCCATAATTGGGAATTGGAAAAAGATCTTCTTGGACTAATTCTACCGGGCTCGCAAAGAAATCATTTTCTTCTGCAAGATCGTTGCGCAACAAGGAAATAAGCTCGTTTAATCTATCTTCACTTTCTAATTGCTGGACCTTATCAGTTGCTTCTGAAACGCCATCACTTAATTCTGGTAAATCATTTTTGCTAAAACTGGCAAGGTCATGGATAGATGATGCAAATGTATCCTTGTTTGCTTCCAATAAATCTGCTACTCTCAAATAGCTTTGTTCCATTTCAGGTAAGTCTTCATTCACGACTTTTGCCAAAGCATTCACTTTATCTTCTACTTCTGGCAAATCATTTTCGATAAAACCACTAAAAGCATGAACAGATTCTATAAATACTGGAAATGTTTGCTGTAATTTGTTATTAACCTCGTTCCATTGTTGCTCGATTTGGGGTAATTGCTCTTGAATTGCTGTCAGATCTGTTTCCAATGTAGCTAATGCATGATCGGCATCTGTTAGCATCTCCTGTAATGTATGGTTTAACTCTGTTAACTGGTCGACGTTCAAATCGGAATCTGTCACACTATCTTGTATCACGGAAAAGCTATTATTAAGGCTTTCTTCTCCATACTGATCAAGCCATGTTGCCATTGTATCTGTATGAGACTGAGCACTGGTAATATCTGTTTGAATCTGATCTCGATCCAGTGTTTGAGAGCGGACTACTCTATCCAAATTCTCTTTAAGAACAGAAAAGCTACTAGAAGCGTTCTCCATGTCAGTGATGAAGCTATTGATATTCTCATCTTGAGAAATATCATATAGATTGGAATACATTTGAATATTACTATCTAAATAAACAATGTGTTCGGTTAATTTTGCCTGTAATTGCTCCAGCTCCGTTTGATGCTCTGGAATATCTTGATTGTCTTTGATACTTTCCATCTCTGCACTTACTTCCGCTAGTGTCTTATTCATCTGCATAATCTGTGTTTGGAAGGACTGGACAAACGGATCCGCATTCCAACTCGTTTGCGAAATGAATTCTTGAAAATCTTCTTGATATTGATGAAGTGAACTTGCTTGTTCCTCAATATCTGCTAAAGTATCTTTATTTTGCTGCAATTGTTTTCTCACTTCTTGGACATGACTTACTGCATCTGTTAAAAACTGATCCACTTCCTCAAAATGTGAACCAATCTTGTCAAAGTCTTCAACCGCTTTTTCAATTGTTGGTAAGGCGTCTTCTACTTGTAGGATTGAATCACTTAACTGATATATTTTCGGAAATTGATCCTGTAACGATAAAATGAGTTCAGCACCTTCATGGATTTCTGGTATATAATCTCTTATTGATAAAAAATAGTCAATCTTGTCATCTATATTATCCCAATCCTGATCAATATCCTCGATAAAATGACCAACCTCAATAATTTCCGGCATATTCTGATCAAGATCAAACAAGGCATTCTCTACCTTCCGAATGGTAGGTAAGTTTTCTTCTAACTGAATCCCTAATTTATCAAATTCTTCAAATAAAGTGTGGGATGTCTCATTGACAAATTGATCATTTATGGTGTTGACGATAGAAGATGCACCGGCTGACGTCATTTTTGGTGCAATCGCGTTCTTTTTATCATTCACTTGATATTCAACACTTGCTTTTACCGGTTCACCTTCAATAACTTTTGCTAAATGTGCAGAAAAGTCTTCATTTATAAAAATACCAGCATAGTATTTACCATTTTTTATACCATCTTCTGCTTCTTGCCTGCTAGTGAACACCCAGCCCAAACTATTATTGTCTTTTAAATTTTCTTCTAATTGGTTTCCTAAATCAATCGATTCGTCTTCCACTTCCGCCCCGATGTCTTCATTGACAATCGCTACTTTGACGTCTTCTGTGTTTGAATAAGGATCCCACGAGGCACTTAAGTTAAACCAGGCATATAAGGAAGGCAAAACCGCTAAGCCAAGTAGTAATAAACCTACTAATGGAACCCGTATAATGTTACGTATATCTTGTATAAAAATGCTAAAAATGGTTTTCATGTATTCCACACCTCTTAATCTGATGGTGCTAAACCTTCTATAAAATAAAAATGAATTAAAGCCGCTACTTTATCCTTTGGAAGCACTTCTTGTTCGCGTTCCTTCCAATCATTCACTAAATTAATATACATTTTAAACATAAGGAAGGCCGTAAGCTTTGGTTCACATTGGCGTATTTCTTCGCGCTTAATAGCATCCGTAATTTTTTCTTCGATAAACAAACAAATTTCTTGCTCAAATGCTTGAAGTGACTCGCTGACAATGGAAGTTCCAATCTGTTTTGCCTCCTGTGATAATTTAATGATTAACTCATGTTGATCTCTAAAAGCTACGACATGATGCAAGACATCACTAAAATTATCGATAAAGGATTGCTCTAATTTAATTGCATTTTGCGCTACAATCCGCATTTCTTCCGCAACATTTTGAATAATTTCCTGTAACAACTCTTCTTTATTTGAAAAGTAGTTATAAATAGTCCCCTTGCCTACTTGAGCAATTTTCGAAACTTGATCCATTGTGGTTGCTTTATATCCAAAGCGCGAAAAGCACTCTGTAGCAGCATCCGTAATCTGCATTTTACGATTCATGTTAGATCACTCCTTATAAATGACTAAAATACTAATATGGTCATTTATACAATATATCATGTGTTTTGTATTACGTAAACTTTCAAGTTCGACAAATACAAAAAGGTTTTCAAGTATGATTACTTGAAAACCTTTTTAAAATTACTATTTATTTGTATTCTAGAAATAATGGCCGAAACTAGGTCGGCAAAAGTCATCCTTCTACCAATCCTAAATATCGTAGTTCCTCTCCATCCACTATTACGATCAATATGCCACTATTTTCAATAGGTGCGTGAATGTCAGTTCCAACTGCCAGTTGGGTTGCTGCATAATTATTGAGTTCATCACTATTACTTGTTTGCTTGTTGATCTCAGCAACTTTTTCACCTAAAGTCAAATCTTGTTCTTTAACCCATTCAATATCTTCTGCATTACTATATACAATATTATTTAGTACAAATATGTCTGCATTCTCATTATCCGCTAAAATTTCTTCCGCAGTTGGATTACCAATTTGTTGCTCTGAATTATCGGTTGGTTGATTATTACAAGCTATTAATGTAATGACTAGAAAGAAGAACGGTAACCTTTTTCTGGTAGGCATCAAAAAACTCTTTTGAATATTTGGCGATTACCTTAAAGGATAGGTTTCTATTGCAATTTCATTACTAGTTAAAATTTATGTCACGAAGATTTAAAATAGCTTATTCATCTATTAAATGAAATCTTCAAACCAAATGCCACTTGATCATATTTAACCACAACATTTCTTGTATTTTTTCCCGCTACCGCATGGGCAAGGGTCATTTCTTCCAACTTTATGTTCATTGACCACTGTAGATTGAATTTCTTGATCTGTTTCTGATTCCACATATTTCTGTAAATAATACTCTGGAAGCTTGTCTAACTTTTTACAATATCGCTTTTCGTTGTACACTTCATTATTTTTCATGACATCGTACATTTCTTCTACTAAGATAGCTGCTATCATTTCCTTTGAGTCTGTTTCGGAATAACCAAGGTCTAATAAGCGATGTAATGTTCGATTTGTGGTTTTAGGATCATTATCACGTAATTGATTGTCTACAACTTCAAGCAGCTGAGCCTTAAGTTTATAATTAACCATTATCATCACTCCTCATTTAGCTCTGAAATTTAAATATTCACTATTTAGAATAATTCTATCACAACGTTCCATGTTAAAGGTAACTATACAATAACATAAAAAAAGTAAGAACATCCATGCCATGTTCTTACTTTTTTGCAATAATCATATATACGGATAGTATGATCCTCCATGCAAATCTACCATTCATTACTATACATAGCTTATATCCTCATTCTTACTCTCAAATTCCTCTAACAATGCCCGAACTTCATCCGTTGATTTGGTCTCCATCAGCTGATTTCTCAAGCCACTTGCACCACGAAAGCCACGTACATAAATCTTAAAGAAGCGACGAAGTGGTTTAAATAAACGAGGCTCGATCTCTGTATATTTGTCATGAAGATCCAAATGTAACCTTAAGAGATTCAATAATTCGCTACTATTCGGTTCTTTCGGTTCTTTAGCAAATGCGTATGGATTCGAAAAGATCCCACGTCCAATCATCACACCATCCACACCATATTTTTCTACAAGCTCTAGTCCTGTTTCTCGATCAGGAATATCACCATTGATCGTCAGAAGAGTGTCAGGTGCTACCTCATCACGTAATTTTTTAATCTCTGGGATCAGTTCCCAATGCGCGTCTACCTTACTCATTTCTTTTTTTGTCCTTAGATGTATAGAAAGGTTAACAATATCCTGCTTTAAGATATGTGTAAGCCATTCTCGCCACTCCTCAACCTCTGTGTAACCAAGCCTTGTCTTCACACTGACAGGTAATCCACCTGCTTTTGCCGCCTGGATCAGTTCTGCTGCAACTTCTGGACGACGAATCAAACCGCAGCCCTTTCCATTTGCTGCAACATTCTGAACTGGACACCCCATATTAATATCCACTCCACGGAAGCCCTCTTTTGCCATACCAATACTCATTTCTCGGAATAATTCAGGTTTATCTCCCCATATATGAGCCACCATTGGTTGTTCATCTTCGGTAAAAGTCAAACGTCCTCGCACACTTTGATGCCCATCAGGATGGCAATAACTTTCCGTATTTGTAAATTCCGTAAAAAATACATCCGGTCTTCCTGCCTCACTCACTACATGTCGAAACACTACATCTGTCACATCTTCCATTGGTGCTAATATAAAAAACGGTCGTGGTAAATCACGCCAGAAATTATCAGTCATATATATCAAAATCCTCTCACTGTGGGTTATACTCAAACAATGAATTAAATACATTCCTTTTTACACTTATATATTTATACCATGACTACGCGGTATTTATCAAACAGATTTTAATAATTTATTGTATTTATAGTTTTTTTAGAGTAAATGGATGTCCTTCACGGGATATGTAATGTTGTAGACGGGATATCATCGCCGCTTAACTGGATAAGTGGAGTTATTATCCAGTTAAGGGTAGGAGTTATCCCGTTAAGAGAAGGTATTATCCCGTGAAGCAAGAAAGTTATCCCGTTAAGACGTCCTATTGTCCGACGAAACTGACTTTTTTAATAGTGGAACGTTTGATTTTCTTAAACATATAAGAAAAAAACGAATATGGTTACCCACATCCGCTTAACTACTCGTTCTCTTCTATTAAATAGGTTTCGGAATATTTTTATCCTCTATACCTAACCGTCAACCCTTTCAAAAAGTTCCGAGCATATTTATCGCCACATTCTTTAAAGTTTTTATGATCTTTTTTCCTTAATAGAGCGCTAAGTTCACCTTTTGTTACATTTATTCCTGCATTTTCAAATATTTCTATGACATCTTCACTAGTCAATTGCAATGCAATTTTCACTTTTTTAAGCAAGCTATTATTAACTGGGTCATTGGTTAGTGGTGGACTGTCAGGTTGCCCCGGCTTCAGTTCTTGTTTTCCTCTCTTGTAGATAATTAATCCGTTTAAGAATTGTTCGAACTCTTTGTTATTTATATGTACTCCGTCGTCTTCTGTTGTATCTAATTCATCTTCATAAGATAAGTTTTTTTGCTTTGTGAGTATGCTTTGCACATCTTCTATAGTTAAATTAATTCCACCAAGTTCAAAAATTTTAACCATATCCTTGTCCTTAATATCTAACGCATATCTTAATCTGATTAAAATGTCATTATTAATCATTTCGTAACCCTCCTCATATGTTACAAAAATATTCTCTATCATTTTTTGTTGTTCTTTCTCTCTGCTTTCCTTTCCAAGCTAAGATAGTCGTCTGTTTTTACTATAGGTATATCCTGTTCTTCTGCAAATTCTAATAAGTGGTCATATGCTTCCTCTGGTTGCAGGACCGCTAACCGAACATTTTTTCCATTATCAACTTCTATAACAGCAGCTTTTTTAGCCCATCCGGCAAGTATGAATTCTATTTGATCTACTTGGTCGGGATAAATTGCTTTTTTTATAATGGCTTTCTTAAAAAAGAATACTTGGTAGACCAAATGGTCATTCTTTATTGTAAAGGCAAAACGATTGGAATAAGCAAATAAAACTACCAATAGTAAATAAATTACGAATAGAGTAACAGAGCTTCCATAATAATCCGCTAATATATTCCATATTATCGCAACACTAAAAATACTAATAGTCGACCATCTTAACGGATATATATGATAATCGATAAAAGAATCCTCCTCTTCTATATAAAATGAGACTTCAATCAGTGGGAGTTTTACGGACGATTGCACCGTGATAAGTGCCAAGTTTGATTACAGATTCATATTTTCTATACCAAGAATAAATGGTAGTATCAGGATCACAATACCTATAATAATTATTATACTACCAAAGAATTTGTTTGAGAGTTTATCATTATATGTCACACCTTGCTTCAAGAAAAAATCAAGTAAAGTAGGGGCTTTTCTTAAAAAAATCAAAGAACCAAAATAAATAAATGCTAGACCAATTAACAAAACGAAAATTACTTTAAAAGGCATAGAAATAACCTCCTGCGATTCAGTCTTTTACTATGTAATATCTTATACGTTTGTAATTGATCTTTAGTTCCATTTTGTTACAAATATTCTTTTTCACATAGATATTACTAATAAAAAAGGATTTAATTGCGATCATGTTAGCGTACATAAATCGTTTCATTACATTTATCTATCTCAAAGCGCAGTTCTTTTGGGGCGTGTTCCCATCTTATCAAATCAAATTTTAAGAGAGTTTCCAAATTTTCAATCTCCTCGGTAAATAAAAACCAATTAGTTTCTGTTAATTTAGGTGCGATAACTGCGAGATCAATATCTGAACGATCTTCATGGTCATTATGCGCTCTTGAACCAAATAACACTATCTTTTCAATCTCAAAATAATGCTTTGCAATATTCTGTACCTGGTTATAAAGCTCTTCCATTCTCATAACTTCCCTTTCTCTCTCAAATCAAAGAACGTTTTCTTCATTTCTGGAAAATAACCCTGAATATTCTCAACTATTTGTATTGCTAATTCTTCATTATACGTATGAGATGTTTCATTTCTATCACGCAACATTTGTAGCCAAGCTTTTTCATTTTCTAACCAGCCAACTTGATAAGCTTCTTTTAACGTTTCTTTAGGTGTTTTTGCAACTATTCCTTCTACCTGTAACAACCGTTTTAAAGTCTTCCAATAAAGTTCGATTGTAAATTCAAAGCGTTGTATCGTTCCATCCACAATCAAACTGTTGTTTTGATTCTCATGTAGTGCTTCTTCTAATCGTAAAAGAGACTTCTCTAAATTACTTGCACTTTGTTGTAATTTTCGATCTTCATTTCCCATCCAAGCACCTCCATCAACTATTTTGTTTAGAAAATACAATGAATCTCAAGTATATGTCATTATTTCGAATAAGCTTACATTAATTTCAATGCTTCCATTATAGCATGTCACATAATCAGTAGCCATCTAGTATCAAACATCAGACAGTAAAATACATAATATTCCACAAAAAGATACACATGTTCACAATATGTCAGTCGAAATGAAGAAACCGTAAATTTATTCACACTAAATTTACATACTACATCCACTTTTATCTAAATAGACAAAGTCAATCCCAACCTCAGCCCTTTCTAATTATCTCACTCAAAAAATATCCCCACAAATAAATTTACAAAGTATTAATCAAAAAACTAATTCTAGTTAAAACCAGCTTAATATTCATCCCTTATAGTATTAGGTGAAGGCAGGTGATGACATTGGACTTACATATCCATTCAACAAAATCGGATGGAGAATTAACCCCAAAAGAGATTGTCGATGAAGCAACTAAAGCTGGACTCAACATGATATCGTTCACAGACCATGATCAAATCGAAGGATATCATTTAGCAAAACCTTATGCAGAGCAAACAGGCATCACTCTCATTCCAGGTATTGAATTAAATACAGATGGAATGGACGGCGATCTTCATATTCTAGGGTACCATTTTGATCCGCATCACGAAGAAATAGTCAAACACATCGCATGGCGAATGAAAGATCGCAGACAATGGGCACAGAAAATCGTAACTCAACTAAAGAAAATGAATTATGATATCGATTTTGCATCCTGTAGTAAGCGAGCAAAAGGAGGCATCATTGTCCGAACACACATTGCAGATGAATTAGTAAGCCAAGGGTATTTCACTAATTCAAAGAACGCTTATACTACTCTTTTACAAAAAGGTGCACCTGCTTTCAGCGAACGGAGCAGCTTTACAGCGAAAGATGCTATTTCACTGATTCACAAAGCAGGTGGTGAAGCTTATTTAGCTCATCCGGGTATTTATCCATCTAAACTCCCCATAGAGCGCATTGTAAGTTATGGTCTCGATGGAATCGAAGTCTACCATTCGAAACATACGGACCAACAAATAACCTATTGGAAAAATCGAGCTCAAGAATTCGGTTTAAAGATATCTGGTGGAAGTGACCATCATGGACCAAATTCCAGGAACCCATATCCAATCGGAAGTGTGCTTATTGATGCTGAGTGTATCAAGCAATGGAACAAGGAGGTCTCGCTTTCATGAAAATGTATTTGGCTTCACCACTATGCTGGGGCTATCCCGTTGATGAAGTGATTCGACACGCGAAAGCTTTCGATTTTGATGGTGTGGAAATTCGCGCGGAACATGTTGAATTATATGAAACTGAGGTGTGTTCGATTCTTCAGGCAAAAGAAGAAACAGGAATGGAATTATCACTGCATGCGGCAAGCTGGGATCTCAATTTATGTTCGATTAATAAAGGAATCGAGAAGCAATCGATTAAGGAAACGATAAAATCGATGAAACTCGCACAACAATTAGGGGCAAAGAGCTTGACCATTCATCCCGGTAGACATTCGCTTGTCGATCAATTTCAAGCTTTAAGTAAACAAAAATTAATAAGGAATCTGAATTATTTAGCAGAACAGGCAAATCAATTACATGTCACGTTATCCATCGAACAAATGGAGCCGATAAAAAAGGAATTCATTGCAACACCTGAAGCGACAAATGAGCTGTTAAATTATTTGCCTGAAACTGTTAAAACAACTTTAGATATCGCACACATTCCCCTTAATCAAAAGCCTGAACACGATTTTATAACACTGCAGCGAATTAACAACATACATATTAGCGACTCAACACCCTCTACGTATCATGTAGCCATAGGTGATGGAAATATACAGTTTGATGGGATAATAGAAAAATTAAAGCAAACCAATCTTCCGGTCGTATTGGAAGGCTTCGATAATAGTCATTCTTTAGATGTGTTAAAGAAAAACATCACACAATTAAAGGCATTTCAATTATTAAGGGGGGAAACTTTTGAGAATTTTAGTTACCAATGATGATGGCATTTTTCATCCAGGTGTAGAGGCAATGGTTTCGGTGCTTCAACATTTTGGTGACGTATATGTCGTTTGTCCTGATGAAGAACGGAGTGCTATCAGCCATTCCATCACATTAAGAAATCCAATTAAAGCAGTACCCACCAATATATTTACAACTGGTATTTCATCCTGGTTAGTTAATGGCACACCTGCAGATTGCGTCAAACTTGGAGTCGAAGTATTAATGAAGGAACCACCTGACATTGTTTTTTCGGGTATTAATATTGGTCCTAACCTTGGACGCGACATTTATTATTCTGGAACGATTGCAGGTGCAAGTGAAGCAGCATTGTATGGCATTCCTGCCGTTGCTGTATCATTAGCATCTTTTGATAAAGCAAGTGTTAACTATCAACAAATCAAAGCGTTATTTTATCAAATTGGGGAGGTGATTATCCAAAATAAGATTCCGAGCGGGATGTTGCTGAACGTTAACTTACCCTATACGTCAAAAGAATTATGCCAGGGTGTCAAGGTTGTCCCTTTAGATATGTCCGTTTCCAGGTACCGTCATGTCGGTTTAAATGATCCAAACGGAAACATTTATTATTGGTTAAAGGATACCTATCAGGAGTTAGACGAATTAGCCAAAGGGAAAGACTTTAGTTTGCTAAGGAAAAATTTTGTCACGATTTCGCCAATTGAAAATAAGGCGATCACCAAACGAAGAATCGATTATGTAAGCAGATGGTTTCATACATTCAATCAAAAAAAGGAGGATTTCTTTCATGTCAAACATTAAACGTTTCATTTTATTAGTCAGCCTTATTAGTATTTTAAGTATACTCGCAGCTTGTGGTGAAGAATCAGAGGGGAATGCAAGTGAAGGTGTTTCAGGTGAATTAAATTTCTACACCTCTCAGCCTGATGCAGATGCAGAACAACTGGTTAGTGCATTTAACGAGCAATACCCAGATGTAGACGTAAGCGTCTTCCGTTCCGGTACAGAAGAAGTCATTAGCAAAATCCAAGCAGAACAACAAGCCGGAGACGTTCAAGCTGACATGTTATTGGTTGCGGATGCTGTCACATTTGAAAGTTTAAAAGAACAAGATATGTTACTAGAATACAAATCTAGTGAAACCGAACAAATTCCAGAAAGCTTTGTTGATTCAGATGGCACGTATACTGGAACAAAAGTAATGTCTACTGCTTTAGTAGTGAACACAGATAAAGTAAATGAGATGCCAACATCATGGAAAGTACTTTCTGATCAAGCATCTACTGGACAAGTCATCATGCCAAGTCCACTTTACTCTGGGGCAGCTGCCTACAATTTAGGTGTTTTGACTCGAAATGATGATTTTGGTTGGGACTTCTATGAAAATATTCAAGCAAATGATCCAATGATTACCCAAGGGAATGGTGATGTGTTAAAAGGTGTTGCAAGTGGTGATCAATCCTATGGTATGGTCGTTGATTTTATTGTCGCTCGTGCAGAAGCAGATGGTTCACCTGTAAAGCTTGTTTATCCTGATGAAGGAGTACCAGTCATCACAGAACCAATTGGTATCATGAAAAATACAGACAATGAATCTGCTGCAAAAGCATTTGTTGACTTCGTTTTATCTCAGGAAGGACAGGAATTAGCAGCTGAAATTGGTTATACCCCAATTAGAGAAGGTGTAGCAGCACCTGAAGGATTAAAAACTATTGACGAAATGAACGTACTTGAAGCAGATATTAATGAATTATATCAAAACCGTGAGCAGGACAAAGAGCAGTTCAACCAACTATTTGGAGAATAAGGGTGACGTGCAGCATGAAAAATAATAACAATAGAGAAGTAATGCCAAATCTGGCATTACATTCTCTTTTTTCTAATAAAAATATCTTCAAGCTTTTAGGAATTATTGCGATATGTGTATTCTTTCTTTTACCGATTTATCGCTTAATCATGCTCAGTTTTAGTTCAGAGGGAACGCTATCTTTCGAAAATTACACAACCATTTTACAGGATGCAAGCACTTGGAAAGTTGTGTCCAATACGCTTATTGTTGTCGCAGGTTCAACCGTTATTTCTCTTGTTATCGGTATTTCACTAGCTTGGTTAGTCGCGTACACAGATATAAGAGCAAAGAGACTGATGCAAATTTTTATTATCCTGCCCTTTGTGATCCCATCATATATCACAACTCTAGCATGGACACAATTTTTAGGAACGAATGGACTTTACGTCAAACTTGCATCTCTTTTACCTTTTGAAGTAGAAGCTATTAATCTATATAGTCTGGCAGGCATTATTTTCGTCTTAGGCTTTTCCCATTATCCGCTAGTTTACTTGCTTACCGTTAGCGTGTTTCGCAAAATACCAAGGGAACTTGAGCTCGCTTCTCGTGCTTCAGGCGCCAAGCGTTGGACCACATTCCGTAAGGTTAATATGCCTCTTGCATTACCGGGTATAGTTAGTGGAGGGTTTCTTGCCTTTTTAGCCAATCTCGATAACTTCGGGATACCGGCGTTCCTTGGTATCCCAGCCCAAATTAATGTGTTAAGTACATATATTTATCAGCAAGTAGTCGGATTCGGTCCTTCCGCTTTTGCAAGAGCTGCAACTTTTTCTGTAATCTTAGGTGTCCTGGCTTTACTTGGAACGGGAATTCAATGGTTTTTTTTACGAAAATCCAAACGATTGGAAACGACAATGGAAGACAAACACCCCCGCTACTTTTTAGGAAAGAAAAAGCTGCCCGTAGAGTTTGTTATATGGCTGTTTTTCCTTGTTACCGGTGTCGTTCCATTAATTTCGATGGGAATGACTTCTCTAGTTACTGCTTACGGTGTTGATTTTTCCTTAAAAACAATGAATTTCGAAAACTATCAATTTATTTTAACTACAAGTTCGAAAGCGAAAGAAGCTCTAGGAAATAGTGTTATGCTAGCAGGAGTTACAACGATCATTGGTATAATACTTGGAACAGCTATTGCTTACCTTCGTGTGCGAAAGCCTAATTCCTTAAGTAAATTTACAGAGGTTTCGATCAGTTTACCTTATGCGCTACCAGGAACAGTGATGGCATTAGCGATGATCTTTGCCTGGATGGAGCCTATCCCCGGTTGGAATCCTGGTATCTATGGATCGATTATCATTCTTTTTATTGCTTATATTACGAGATTTCTCATTTTACAAGTACGAGGCAGTATTACCGCTGTGATGCAAGTGGACCTTTCCATAGAAGAGGCTGCACATGTAAGTGGTGCGAAGGGATGGCCGAAATGGCGAAAAATCTTACTGCCACTGCTTACTCCCGGTGTTTTAAGTGGTGCATTCCTTGTTTTTTTAAGTGCCTTAACTGAGTTAACAGTGTCATCATTGCTATGGTCCACTAATTCAGAAACGATTGGTGTTGTGATCTTTGGCTTTGAACAGGCAGGTTACACCACATACTCGACGGCTTTTTCAAGTTTGATCGTTATGCTGATCATTCTAGGCTTTATGATTCTTTATTTGGCACAATCCTATTGGAACAGAAAGGTAGGGAAACGAACATGACAACCATTATTGAAAATTTGGTGAAACGCTTTGATCAAACAACCGCATTAAAGAAAATAAATGTAACGATTGAAGACGGAGAATTTATTGCCATACTCGGTCCATCTGGTTGTGGGAAAACAACCCTACTCCGTTTGTTGGCAGGATTCGATGCTCCATCAAGTGGCAATATATCGATTGGGGACCAGCGAGTAAGTGATAATAAGATGACACTCCCACCAGAAAAACGAAATATCGGAATGGTCTTTCAATCATTCGCCCTTTGGCCACATCTGAACGTGCGAAAACATATTGAGTTTCCGCTACTCCATCATGCTTATGTACCAAAAGACGCTAGTTCCAATATCTCAAAACGCGTTGATGAGGTAATGGAAATTATAGAATTAACAGAACTAGCAAACAGGATGCCTAGTGAGCTGTCTGGTGGCCAAAAGCAACGCGTCGCATTAGGTCGCGCCATCGCACCAAAACCAGAGCTGTTATTAATGGATGAACCACTAAGCAATTTGGATGCAGAGTTAAGGATGGAGATGCGCAAGGAAATTCAAGAGCTGCACCGAATGACAAACGCAACGATAGTCTATGTCACCCATGATCAAGGGGAAGCATTAGCCATGGCAGACCGGATCGTTGTCATGAATAAGGGTGAGATCGAACAGATTGGTACACCTCAAGAAATTTACAGTCGGCCCAACACATCTTTTGTTGCTAATTTTGTAGGCAAAGCTAATTTAATAGATGGTATATGGGAGGCAGATCAATTTACACCAGCGTCCAATCCCGATCTCACATGGCCTGACTTAGGTGTTTCAGTCCCATTAAAGAAACAAGGAATTTATCCAGTTCGACCAGAACAATTAACACTTATGGAGGATGACCGAGAGGGTATCCATGGTGTGATCACAAGTGTTCAATACCAAGGGAAAGAAATCCACTACACGGTGCAGGCGAATGGTCAAGCCTGGCTTGTACATACAGATATTCTGCAAAAGTTTCAATTAGGGCAGCAAGTCAAGCTACAGTTAAAAGTAGGAGAGCGAGAAGCTAATCGGAATGTTGTTTATTTATGATTCCAGAATGGAAGATGTAGGGGTACTTCGAGCGATTATATGTATTTATGTTAAACTATAACTGTTAAATTTTTTAAGTTTAACATAATCAAACCATATGAAACTTTTTCCGCTATATAATCGTAACCAAACTGGGTGATTCTATGAGGAAAATAATAGGAATTATAATTATCGTAATTAGTGTCTTATTCGGAGTAGCATCTGCCACCTTATTCTTTGAAGATGGCATTGCAGCCTTAATCGGCATCTTGGTATTTTGCCTTCCACTCTTTATCGCAGGGCAAATCATACGAAGTTCCTGGACAGAATTTAAGAATAAAAAGATGTATTGGATCTGGATATATTTATTTTTCTTTCTGTTTGTTCCTGTATGCTTTAATTTTCTTATATCCATAGATGAATTAAAAAAACAAGTGTTTAACGCTGAAGAGTATATTATATTTCGTCCCAAATCCAGCAGTTTGATCGGAGGATTACAATTATTTAGTTTTTTTGTATTTTGCACACTTTTCTTTTACCGATTTTTTGTACCTCATTCAAAAGGTAAAAAGATCATCACTAAATTGATTATTAGTCTCGCAGTATTTTTAATCTGCTTCAGTTATTTAATGTTTAAAGATTATCGAGGTGTTCACCCTGAAGATGGACTTGTCAGAAGTAATTGGTTAGGGAATCAAACCACTGTTTCATTTGATCAAATAGACTCTATTAATTTAGATCCTGATTATTCACCGGGTGGCCATGCACGGTATGGCGGATCCCCTCATTTTATTTGGTCGATTGAGTTCAAACATGATAACGAGCATTCCACTTACAACTTTACATTGATTGATAAATCAAACCTTGAAAACACTATTCTAATGAAAGAACTAGCAAGTAAAAGACAAATTCCATTTACAGTAGAAGAAATGAATAAGGAAGCGTACGATTTGTTAGCTCTTGATCTGGAGTTTAAGGAACTTGATGAAGATAAATACTATCAACTATTTGAAGTATCAAAAAAGTAAACTAAAAGCTGTACCGTACTTGAGCATATCAAGTACGGTTTTTTTATCTCTTACCCGCTTTTTAACAAAAAAATGTTTGGATCGTTTAAATCCAAACAATGTCATATTTATACACTTGTTTCCTTCACTGTGATGGCTTGAGACAGTTTATTAGTTTTGCAACTGCTGAACTCTTCTTCATCAACTATATCTATTTTCATTGCCGCTTCTAATTTTTCAATGTCTGGTTGTTTTACTTGTAAGATGAAGTCTGCTAAATGTAATTCTTCTAATTTTTCTACTGTTTTTTCTTGATCGTAATTTACGGAAGATCGAATAATACGCTGGGCCTTATATTTTCCTCTTTGGACTTCACCTTTTTGTTCATTACCAAAAGTTACATCTAGATAATTGTGTATCTGCTTTTTTATCTGATTGATTTCTTTCTCTAATTCTTTTTTCTGAATGTTTAAATAATAGTATTTCTTTAACATTTCTTCAGATAGTTCAGAAGATTGCTCAATCTCTGTTATCTTTGACATCAATATTCCCCCCAGTCAGTTATGATTAATTCATTTATATGAAACTGGGGAAGATTTATGCAGTTGTTATGATAAACTATAACGTCTAGTAATTTATCATTGCGTTACTTGCAACTAAAGTAAAACAGTCAGTATGAAAAATAACTTAATATTTCATCAAAAGAATTGACTTCGGCATATGGTTTTATGTCGGTATCGTTCTTGTACTTATACGGGTTTAACCATATGCCCTTTATATTTGCATTTTGACAACCTCCAATATCCTTTTCTATGTCATCTCCAACAAATAATGAGTCTTCGGGTTTTACATGAAGCTTATTTAATGCTAATTCAAATATTCGTTTGTCAGGTTTGCTAAATCCCACTTCATCGGAAATAATTATTATTTCAAAACAACTATTTAAATTAGTATTATTTATTTTATCTCGTTGTCTCTGAGCTGAGCCATTTGTTATCATTGCAACTTTAGCTTGCGTCTTTATTTTATTTACTATTTTTATAGTATTTGGGTTTATGGTAAAACAATTAGGGAAGTTATTATTCCAAAAATCTTGAATGGCATTGCGTGGTAATCTATATTTTGGTGGGAATTCATCAAAAAATGATTCAAAAACTTTCATTTTATTATTATGACCATAGCTTTCTTTATCATATTCTTTGAATTTCTCCAACATTTCATTTTTTACTGAATGTTTAACATCCTCATAACACTTACCTAAAATCATTAAAAACATTTGCTCAATTGCTTTCCCTCTATTAAGTAAGGTTTCATCTAAATCAAAAATAGCAGCCTTAATCATTGTAATTTTTATCCTCCTATATTGTTAATGTATGAATTATTTCTAAAATGTCAGCAAGCTCTTCAATTGCATCATTATCACTATCTGTCTCTAAATATTCATCTAATTCCTCTTGAAACTTATTCTTTAATTCTTTAACAAAGTCAACTGACTTCAGTTTTTCGACTTTGCATTTTTGTCCATTTTCTTCAATTATAGATGGTATGTTATCTCTTACTAATTTGTTATATACAGGCATAAATACCCTCCGCAAATACTAAAATAAATGCAAGTAATATCCTTTCCAATGTATCCGATATTAATAATTACGATCGTATATTCTAATTAATTAGACCGCAAAAATCCAATCACTTTTGCGGTCCTTTTACTTCTTCAAAAATTAAATTTTATTCATTATATGTCTAACAGACTCTTCTGCAGCTTCAATCAACTCTTCAGCCTGTTCTTCCGTTAGCTTACCAGGTTTCACAAAATTATTGACCTGTTTGATAAAGTTGTCCAATTGTTTGATCGCTTGTGCAGATTTGTCATGTTTTGAATCGGACAGAAAATCCTCTGCCTTGTTTAGCTTCGCCATTAATGCATTCTTATTGCCTCGCACAATATCTAAGTCGGCTACTGTTTCTTTAAGATCGGCAATACGGTTTCTGTATTCAACTGTAACAGTTGCTGTCACCTTTTCAATTGCTCCCTCTACAGTTCCCTCAACCTCAAATACTCCTGGGCCATCGTTGCCATAATAATCTGAGTCAACTTCTTCCCAATCAACTGCTCGTTCTTCTGATGCAATTCCTGTAGCGCTGTAATTGACATCAACAGTTATTGTTTCAGGTAACGATGGAGCAACACCAGAAACAGTATTAACTTCTACATCCGATATATCTCGAATTTTGCTCTTTGAAAATAACCAATCAATGAGCATGCCACGTTCTGGGTGCTCATATTCATTATAGACCGGAAGCCACACTGCATGTCCATCAAACACGTGACCATTATAAGGTGGTTCATCCAACCTGTTTTCTGGCAATATCGTTAACAAGGAATCGTTCATATACGGTCCATAAGTTTCGTCAATTTCAACAACAGCGTCATAAAGAAAATCCCCTTCATCTACAAAAGACCAAACAGGCAAATATGCTACTGCTTCGGCATCTGCCACATCATCAGGCCCACCTGCTGGACAAAGTGGTGCAGCCGCTGCAGCAAAATCAGGATAAGTTTTCATAAAGGTCCATGTGGAGCCTCCACCCATTGAGAATCCTGTAATATAGACTCGGTTAGGATCAACTTTTCCTTCCGCTATCATGTCATCGATGACACCCTTAACTTTATGCATGTCTTCTGGCGTTGTAGCATTACGAGGAGCCAGTACATGACTTGGATACTTCTCTTGGTTCTCCGGGTTAGCCCAAACAGTTCCACCGTTGCTAAATCTGATAGGCGTATAGATATCGTTGCCCTGTCCACCCCCATGGAAGAAAACTACTAAGGGTAATGGTTCATCCACATCTTCATTATAAAAATAACTGTAATCAAGTCCTTCATAGTTTGCATACTGATACTTGTCAAGAACAGGACTGACTATATCATCCTGAGTAAATCCTTCAGGTACCAGGGAAGATCCATCCACAAAAGTAATTTCGTCTCCCTTATAAGTTAGCGTGTACTCTAAGTCAAATGTATATCCGTCAGCGATGGTGGATCCACCATCCTCCCATCCAACGTCAGGAAAATCAACCACAATATATCTTCCACTATCAGTTGGTGAACCAGAGTCATTCACTTCACTGGTATACACATCAATTACCTCGCGGGGTCCGTCATATCCCACATAATCTGGATCGACTTTTCTTGTAGTGGTCACATGAACATCAAAATCTGAGGTATCAAGCGTAGAGCCATCTACTTCTTTGCCTGCATCAATAATGAGCGCATCCGTACGTTCGTGGAAAGCAAAATTTTCATTTTTGAGTATAAAAGGTAACATTGTTTCGGTCACTTCCTCAGATGCGAAGGCTGAAGGTACGTTTAATAACAAGAAAAAGCAAACTAGCAAAAACAAAACTACTATTCTCTTTAACATTTTTCATAAAACTCCCTTCGTTGTAAGCGCTTTTAAAAACAGTGACTATCCTACAACAACAACCTATTTATACACCTCCTAAATTTTGATAGATTCAGTATAACATGAAAATATTATTAATAATGTTGATTAATAGAATTTCGCTCCTTTTTAACTAAGTGAACGGATTTCCTCTTAAGTACTATGACACATTATGGTTAAATAGACTGATAGATTAGACAATTGCTTAGGAAAAAGTAATAGCGTATGATTGTGCTAGTAATTTTTAATTAAATCGCAAATCATAAAGAAACACTTCAAGGAGGTGTGAGTGATGGCTGAGTTGTTTCGAGTAGTCATTCCGTTGTTTTCTATCATTTTGTGTGGTTTTTTGGCTGGACGTCTTTCTATAATATCATTTAATAGTACGACTGCTTTAAATAATTTTGTTTATTACTTTTCGTTACCTGCGTTACTTTTCTTATCGATCTCAACGGCACCTGTTGAGCAATTATTAAATTGGAATTTTATTTTATTAAATATTTGTATCATCTCCACTATGTATGTTTTTTCTATATTGATTTTTCGTTTTATATTCAAAAAAAATTTCCCAGAACTTAGTTTATACGGGATGATCACTACATATGGCAACACAGGATTTCTAGGAATTCCTCTATTGATCACGGCTTTTGGACAGTCTGCTGCAATTCCAGCTGCCATTATCAATTTTGTCTATGACGTACTTATTATTTCTTTTATTATCATAACCTTCGAACTAGCAAAAATAAGGAAAAACAAGCAACAAAATGGTCCAACACACTTGCTACGTTTAATTGTTAGATCGATATTTTTTAACCCTATTAATGCTTCCTTATTATTAGGTGTATTGATAGCACTAAATACTATTCCTGTCCCTCAGCCTATTTATGTATTCACTGAAATACTTAGTCCAGCAGCAGGGCCAACTGCTCTGTTTGCTTTGGGGCTGGGGTTATCTGGCGAACGAAACGTATTAAAGAATGAAAACTACCAACTGGCTGAATTGATAACGTTGGTGGGGCTAAAATTAATTGTTTTACCACTATTAGCTCTATTTTATATTTATTTTGTTTTTCAACCAGAAAATGCAATGTGGGCGAAATCTGTGATTCTGCTCTCTGCCGTACCAACTGGCGCATTAGTGTATGTATTTGCAAAAAAATATAATACGATGGCTAAACAAGTACCACTCTATATATTGGTCACAACGGTTCTTTCTATTTTCACGATTGCATTTGTTTTAATTTTCTTATAATAAAATTTATAAAGGGTTGAAACTACTTTTTTCAATAAATTCATACAAAAAGTACTCCACCTTAATTTCTAAGGAAATTTGAAGGTGGAGATTTTATTGGATAGACTACCTCATCATTTGCGAGACACATAAAGTTTGTAGTCTACTGCTGATACAAAATCGTTTGGGCAACGCCGATAAAATATTCTGATTCTACAATAATATGATTCAAAACAACTTTGGCTGTAGGATTGGTGCTGATAGGTTCACTTTCTTCCATCATTGTACTGCAAAAGCTGATAAATTGTTGGCTTTGTTGAAGACAAAATGTAATGAGCTGGATAATATCTTTGTAGAGCGCAGGAGAAACTTGCCCATTTGAACGATTTACAGTCTCAATATACCTTATAACTCTGTGATGTGCATTAGCAAACTCTTTTTCCCATTCCTTTAATTCGTTTACATAATTCTGTTCAAGATTATCTACAAGTTCTCTAATAACAACCGTATGTTCCTCTTCTTGATGTTTCCAAAACTCCGCTTCGTCAAGAACACGTAAAGGCATTTGGTTACCATAATAATATTGCATGATACAACCCTCCAAATAATTTATTGCTTATAAATATATATTCGAAGGTTGTTTAATAAGAACTTTTAATGGGACTTACATTAGATAACTTCACATCTAATTTACTGGTTGAAGTGAGATTATTACTGTCTCTTTGTTAAAGAATCAATCGCAATTTTTATTTGTTCTGGCTGACGAGTACCAATCACCATAGTTTGACCTTTAATTACCAACTCTATTGCTTTGTTACCATCCATATTATAAGCCTTTTCTCCGTTAAGATTTAATCGAACTCCCCAACCACCAAAACGTTTTAAGGGACTATAAGTGATGATTTCATAATCTTTTATCTCCTTAAACAAAAACTTTTTATAGTGGAGATGGAAAGGCATATATCTAATATACAGCCCATCTTCACGAACCTCTATTATAAGTTTTGTGAAAAACATCAAAATTATAGGTACGATAATACAAAAAAATAACCAGAGAAAAATTAAAAACACATCAGGTGCAGGTTTAGTACCAACTGGTTTACCTAGAAATATTTGCTGAATGAAATTATACCAGATTGAAAAAATAAACACAGAAATAAATATCCATAATAGTATTGAGCGTGGTTTTTGAATTTCTCTAAATACAACTTTATTTTGCTCCTCTATTTTCAACACCCCATTGGATTAACAATTCTATACCGCTTGTTCTTGATGAATTATCACACTATAATAATACCAAATAATTTCAATGGATTGTTTATAAACTTAATAAGCAGGAACTGATTAAGCACCTGCTTTTCTCTTTTAAAAAACACCTCTGTTACAAATGCAATATGCATCATGGTATGAGTGTTGATATGTTACTTAAAAATTTCATATCTAAGATTCTTGAATTTCCCTTTTGTCAACTAGAAGTTAGATTTTATGATAGTATACTACGGTTATTCAATGTTTGAAAATATTTATATACTTTATTTATTTTTTCTTTGTGCTTTCCCTTTGGATTTTCCATATTTCCAAACTCAAAAAACTTTACCTTTTTAATACCCACGTATCGAAATAATGCCTTACGCATTAAAACTTTATGTGCGTTATTCAGCCAAAACATTGGATATAAAGCTGGGCCTTTCATTACGGAAATACATACGACTGATTTTCCTTTCAACAAACCGACCGGTAACAAACTACCATTATCTTTATAGGCAAAACCTGAAGCAAACATTTTATCAATATACCCCATTAACATAGCAGGTGGCCTTCCCCACCATATAGGGTAGATATAAATAACCTTGTCAGCCCCTGATAGTTGATTCCGATATTTTTCCATATCCGGATCTTTATACATATCTCTTCTTTTCTTTTTCTCACCAAATTTAAGGACAGGATCAAAATTTTCTTCATATAAATCTAATACTTGAACTTGTTGTATATCATGGTTTTCCTCGCATCCTCGAAGTACTTCTTGTAAAAATGCGTAGCTCAGACTTTGATGATTTGGATGCGTAAAAACAATCAGAACATTCACTATTAAACACCTCATTGGTTATCATTTGATAACTAAATAATACCACCATTTATATTTAGTTGTCAATTGATAATTGTTTTTTGATAATATATTTGATACTTTGTAATTGAGGTGATTTATATGGATAAGAGTAAGCTTTTCCAGCAGTTTGTTCGATTTACTACATCTGTACATCAAGTGACAAATGATTTGACAAAAGAAATTAATATTGAAAATATAACTACCGTTCAATACAAAATATTAGAGTTCATTACAGTTAGCCAACCGGTAACTCTTAGTGAAATCAGTGAATGCTTGCATTTATCTTTACCTAATTCAAGCCGTGAGCTAAAAAAATTAATTCAAAGCCAGCTATGCGAAAAGATTGTTGATCCGGATGATCGTCGCAAATTTGACATTCACCTAACCGAAAAGGGAACAGAGTTAATGGATAACGTTTTTCATCAGCTTGAGTTAAAATTTCAAGAACAAATTAGCAATTTGACTGACTCTGAACTAAAAGAAATAGAAGAAGCAATGAAAATTTTACAAACTAAATTTTTTGCTTAAGTGGAGCCAGCCACTTTGAGTGACTCTATGGTCTCATTAAGCTCTAACGTTCAAATTATTTAGCAATCTACTCCGTTTTTTACTGTCCAGCAATTAGTCTGTTCGATATAACTCTCGCTATTTCAGTTGGTACTTGTATTTATCTTCGAGGGAATTCCAAACTTGACAATAGGATGAGCAAATATTATAGTTAGCGAGTAAATAGTTAACCATTTAATTATTTGAAAGGAGGTAACATCTATCGAAGAATGGCGTCCTTTTGAACAACCGCTTCAATCAGTAAGCGTTTTTTTGACACTTTATAAAACAAATCATCATTTGGTTCAACAATTAGAGGAACAGTTAGGAAAGTTCGATCTGACGTTAGGCAGGTGGTGCGTGCTAGTTGCTCTCAAGTCTAGCGGAAGAGCAATGGTCCCTTCCGAGTTAAGCGACGATCTTGCAGTTACAAGGGCGAACATAAGTAATTTATTAAATTCTCTTGAGCTAGCAGGTCGCATTCGAAGAAGTTTCGACCCTGAAAATAGGAGAAGAACTCTAGTTAATTTAACACCTGAAGGTCATGAGATCATACTGGATTTTTGGCCCGTATATGAAAAGACTATCGATCAAAATGTAGGAAGTAAACTTACTTTGGAAGAACAGAAACAATTAGAAACTTTATTAAAAAAAATAGGTAAGTAAAGCTCGCCTGTCCTGTTTAAGGACAGTTTCCCTCAATAGTTAATTGATTAATCATTAACCAATTAACTATTTAATAATTAACGTTTATCGTATTGTTAGAGCTAAAAGGTGGAGAATGAACAAAAAAATAAGTTTAAGGAGATGGGATCATGTTTAAAGACAAAGTTGCGATCATCACAGGCGGCGGTGGCGGAATTGGGTTGGCTGCAGCTCAAATGTTAGCTGCAAAAGGGGCAAAAGTACTTATCACTGGACGTACTAAAACCAAATTGGAAGAAGCTGCAGCTACTAATTCGAACATTAAGACATTTGTGGCAGACGCCAGTGATCCAGACTCAGCAGCCAAAACGGTTGCAGCAGCACTTGGATATTGGGGACGTATTGATATTCTCGTGAATAATGCTGGCGGTGGCACCATTCAGCCGCTCGAAAATGCGAATGCAAAATCGGTAAATGATATTTTCTCTATAAATGTCACTGGACCGATATTGCTTGCTTCAGCTGCGCTTCCAAGCCTCGCTGAAACGAAAGGAACAATCATCAACATATCCAGTACCTACGGAAGTAAGGCGGGAGCTGGGTTATCGCTGTATGGCGCAAGTAAGGCTGCTATTGAACACCTCACGCGCAGTTGGGCTCTTGAGCTCGCTCCGAAGGGAATTCGTGTAAATTCGATCGCGAGCGGTCCTGTCGAAACGGCATTTCTTAAAGAACGTTTGGGTCTTAGCGATGAGCAAATCAATGAAGTTAAGGAACAGGAGCGTAAAACAATCCCTCTAGGGCGTCGCGGTGTGCCGGATGATGTTGCAACATGGATTGTTCATTTGGCTGAATCGGGTTGGATCACAGGACAAATCATCGCAGTTGACGGAGGACTCGTTATTGCTTGATCCGCTCTCTATAATCCGTGAGCGAGGAAACTTCTCATAGATAAAAAATAACCTATTGCAACAAATGTCATTTAGTTAAGGGCAATAATCAAGTACAAGAGCAAGTTTTCAAAAAGAAATATAGGATTTGACTAGTGGTTAAAAATAAGTCGCTAATCTCCAAAAAAGGAGTTATGCCAATTAATTCGCTAAAACTAAAACCACCGGTGTGAACTGGTGGTTTGCTTTGTGGCTGAATGACTCTACGGCCAAAATTGATAATATTTTGATTCAAAGAGTTTATTTTTTTTTTACTTTTTCAACTCCATCAGCGCCACGGACTCGACGTGAACCGTTTGTGGAAACATATCCACTGGCTGCAATTCTTTTACCTCATAACCATTCTGTACTAAATATTTTAAATCGCGTACCTGTGTCACCGGATTGCAGGACACATAGACGATACGCTTTGGCTTGAGCTGAACGACACTAGATAAGAAAGCTTTATCACTCCCGCTTCGTGGTGGATCCATAATGACTACATCCGCTTTCTCACCACGTGCCGCCATCTCCATCATGAATTCACCAGAGTCTCCCTGGTGGAAGCGGGCATTCTTCACGCCATTGCGCTTTGAATTGCGGATGGCGTCTCGAACAGCATCCTTATTCAACTCTATACCAATGACTTTACCAGCCTTCTGACTTGCTATCAGACCAATGGTACCAATCCCGCAGTACGCATCGATTACGGTTTCTTTTCCAGTCAACTGAGCCATTTCAATTGCTTTTGAATACAGCTTTTCTGTCTGGACCGGATTAATCTGATAGAAGGATTTTGCGGAAATATCAAACTTCATTCCACAAAGGGTGTCTGTTATTGTTCCTTTACCGAATAACACTTTCTCTTGATCCCCTAAAACCATGCTTGTCTTCCGGTTATTCACGTTCATGAGGATGGTCGTAATCTCGGGGTGAGCCTTCCTTAGAGCTTTTACAAAATTATTACTACCTTTAAAAATAGGTGAAGCTACAACCAGCACTACCATAATCTCACCACTTACCTTGCCCACCTTCACCAATACGTGGCGCAGGAAACCACGTCCAGTGTCTTCATTATACGGCTGCATTTTAAACGACTTCATCATGTCCTTAATTGTATTCCAGATCTCATCCGCTTTCGGATCGTGAATCAGACACCGATCCATCGAAATAAGCTGATGACTATTCTGAGCGTATAGCCCACCAATAATTTGCCGTTCCTGATTCAGACCAAATGTGATATGGCTCTTGTTCCGATAATCATATGGGTGGTCCATCGTTAAAATAGGTTCCGGTTTACCGAAGGGTTTCATCAGTTGATCGATTGTTTCTTGTTTGAAACGTTCCTGAGCCTGGTTGTTCATATGCTGCAACTGACATCCACCACACTCATAGTAATAGGGGCATGGTGGCTTGGTTCGATCATCCGACGTTTTAATGATCCGCTTCACTTTTGGATTCACATCTTGACGGTTAGTAAATACAGAAATTTCAGCCGTTTCCCCTGGCAATAGTTGCTCTACTGCCAGCTGTTTTCCTTTCCATTGAACGATGCCTTTCCCCTCTTGAGTCAGACCCGTACAGGTTACCTCTGCTGTTACAGATTGTTTATTAGCTTGACGTTTATTAGTTTTTGACTTACCTTGGGATTTTTCGTTCTTTTTAGTCGTCTGTCCGGAGCGCTTTTTTCCATATGTTTTATTTGAATGATTGTGTTTTTTTCCCGGCTTATTTCGACTCTTTTTGTTTTTATTCATAGTCTCTTCCTATCTCATTTTTCTTTAATTTCTCATTATATACTATCTCATAGCAGTAGTAAATCTAACTAGTGCAAAAAAAGACTGTTCCCAAATACTGGATGGGACAGTCCAACTTCTATTTACTGCTCATGAGAATAAATAGTGATTATGAAAAGAATTAGGATTAGATCGATAATTACAACGTAAAAACTTTTTTTCTGCCACAGGATAAAGTTTTATCGCTATACTACCTTCGAATTTTTTCCAAATAAATTTTAGTTAACGCTAATGTAAAAAGCAAAATTAACTCAAATGCATTTGTTACAGCACCGCTTGGCAAGAAAGACGACAAAGCACTGCCGATTCCCATGATAACTGTTCCAATCAACATCCATTTCCACCTAGTTTTCCTATATATAATAAAGCCTCCAATTAACAACACACAAGTAACTCCAATGATCATATATGGCGGATGATTAGTTGAAGAAGTTGATATGTATTGAAGAACACCGTTATCCCATATTGGTTTTAACTCTAATTGAAGGACCGCCAGAATTTCAATCACACTAAGAAGTAGTGTTACTAAGACTGATAGCCATTTTACGATATTGCTTTTCATCCAACTTACATCTGCTAATTTTAAGATGCCATAACTAAATAGTACTAAAGTTGGTGTAACTAATGCGTGTATCCAGTAGCGCCATAAACTTAATATTTTCAGTAACTCACCTGTACCAACAAATCTCCCAACCGCTAAGATCAAGTTGTCATAGAATAAACCAATAATGATAATATAGAGAAAACTTCGATATGTTAACTCTTTCTGAGATGACTTAAAAGTCCAGATAATTAGTATGATATAAGCAAGTACAAAAAATGCGTAAAAAAAAGTATCCATAATAACGCCTCCTATGTAACAGGTGCGAATCAACTGAGATAAAGGAATCACGCTGAGTTTACGAACCGATGATGACTTTCACCTGAAGGCATAAGTGCGACTAAGCCTCTGGTTTCACCAATCGGCAAGTCTTCTTTATCGTAAGACGATTCGTGAATCACCTTAAAAATAAGACTGAATCATAGATGATCCAGTCTTATCCAACAACTTTTTTAAGGTAACAACACTTTATCAATAACATGAATGACACCATTAGACGTTTCTAAATCGGCTTTAAGAACATTTGAATTATTGACCATTACAGGATCTAATGATATTTCCACTTTTTTATCTGCGAGCGTTTTGGCCTTCATTCCATCCTGTAAATCTCCAGACATCACTTTTTCTGGTACCACATGATACAAGAGAATGTCTTTCAAATCATCTCTTGCTAATAGCTCTTCAGCAGTTATGTCTAATTCCTTTAGTAGCGTTTCAAATGCTTCATCTGTCGGCGCAAATACAGTAAAGGGTCCTTCTCCTTTTAATGTATCAACCAAATCAGCTTTTTCTAATGCTGCAATTAATGTATTAAAGTTACCTGCTTCTTTAGCAACATCGACAATATCATTTTCAGTTTCAGAATTCTCTGCAGCAAATACACCACTTTCAAATGAGAGAAACAACATAACAACAAACAGAATTAACGTTGATTTTTTCTTTAACATAAGTAAATTCCTCCTTTTTTCACTAAATTTCTACATCGAAAATGAACGTTCTCAAAGGTAGTATTCTAATAATCGATATATTTATCCTGATTTCAACTAAAAACACTGTTTTTTTATGTAGTTTCTGAATAACTTTAGAATCAGGTAATTATGATACGGGAGGCACACTCAAAAATCACTAAAAAAAAGGCACCTTATATTTTATATAGGCACCTTACAAATTCATTAATTATAGAAAACTTGAGATTGATTATTGGACAGTATTATGTTTGAGTCATTTCAATTACCTTGCTTAGCTTAAACCCTTCCTGCTTATTGTACTTTTAACATAGAATACTTTTGATAAGCTTTATAATAACTCCTACTAAAAAGCACTACCATAAGTACAGGAAGTAACTTTAAAAGAACAAATGGCGTTTCAAATACTAATGCTTTCCAAAATAGTGACCCTTCCATACGCCAAAGGCCATCATGGTATAATCCAGAATTATTAAAGAGCATAAAGCAGTAGGCCAAACATAACGATCCCAACCAAATGGAGTAACCCATCAACCTTTTATAATAATTACTTTTTGATTGATTATCTGAGAAGATATCATTTTGGTCATTATCTTCTTTTTGCCAATACCGTATTCCACCAATCCAGGAACCCGTAATATAATTCCAACCAAAATCTTCATATATCCCTTTGTATTCCTCAAACTTTTGTTTTGGTAAATAATCTCGACAATCTAGCCGAATCGCATATCTCTTATCCGTTTTTTCGAAACTGTATATTCCAAATTTACTAATATTCGTGCAACGGTAACCATTCTGTAATTGCTCGTTCAGCCATTGTTCTTCTTTCTCAATATTAAAAAACACTTTAAACTTCTTCATTTAAATCACTTCCTTCATATAAAGATAAAATATGGGTTAATCTTTCTTGTTCCATTTTCAAGATGGCGCTTCCTTCAGTTGTAGTCTTATATATTTTCCTTCGCCCTGAATGTCCAACTGGTTCAATCCAACCATGTTTGTTCAAGTTTTCAATCGCACCGTATAATGTACCAGCAGCTAAAATCACACTGCCCTTACTTAGTTCTTCTATTTTCTGCATTACTGCATAGCCATGGAGTGGTTCACGTAAGGCTAATAGAATATAATGCATCGTTTCAGACAACGGCAGTAATTTATGTTTCATTTTCTCACCCTCTATTCAGTTCAACTATATATTTTAACTTAACACTACTATAATTCAGTTCAACTGAATAGTCAATAACATTTTGAAAATTAATCGAAAGCGTTTAAAGTGAAGAAAAAAAGCCGATTTCTCCGCACAGAGAAAATCCACTTTTTTGTAAAGTCTTATTTAATTTAGAATATGAGGCCATAGCTCCTCATGCGAACAATTGACTGATACGAAGGGTTTTAAGCTATTGCTAGATTCCCTTGTTCTGTACAGTATAATAATAGTCGTTTCTACTCTCTATTATTATAATGGGATTCAATATCCGCTATTTCCTCCAAAAGTAAAATATCCGTCTTATTCTAATATAATTTAGGCATCAGGTTTTGCATGAACGATCCTTTTTAACCCTCTTCTACATTATAATTTCCTAAAATTGATAGTATATTAGAAAAGGCATATTGGGTTGTATCTTTAGAGATTTGCTCCAACTCCTCTATTTTTGCACATATAACTTTAGCCATATAATTATACTCTCCGCTAATTCTCCATAAATCTATAATATTCTTGTTTTCCTTACAATAATTCATTAACTTTTCACAGCTCTTTGTTTTAAATAAAACAAAGCCATGGATTCCCTTGTTAAGTTCATTATGATTGACCTCTACTGTATACCGATTGATCACATAATCTTCTAATCTTTCCATTCTCGTTTTTACAGCAGGTGAAGACATGTTTATCTGTTTACCGATTTCCGTATAGGTGAGTCTTGAATTTCTTTTTAATAAATCTAATATTTGATGATCGACATCATCTAACATCGATTTCACCCACTCTCCCATTACTTTAAAATTTAAAGTTTTTCATATTATATAGCTTAATAATTCCATTGTAAACAGATTGGGATAGGATTAAAATTTTATCTGAGGTGATAAATATGACATGTTCCATTTTCTCTGATTACAAAATCGAAAACTTAACATTAGAAAATAGAATTGTGATGGCGCCAATGACAAGAGGATTTGCTGATAATGAAACTGGTGAAGTCAATCAATTGATTGCCGACTATTATGGAAAAAGAGCGAGGTACGGCGCCGGTTTAATCATCACAGAAGGTATTGCCATCAGTGAATTAGCCAAAGGAACCTATGGGATTCCGGGAATATTCACACATCAGCAAACACTACGTTGGGAAAAAGTAACAAGAGAAGTTCATCAATATAAAACGAAAATTTTTGCGCAGCTTTGGCATGTAGGCAGGCTAAGTCATCAGGAAATTTTAAAAGGGCATCCGCCTGTCGCTCCATCTGCTATAGGTGCTAGCGGCCACGTGCATAGATTAAGAAAACCGTTCCAAGCACCTAAATCTTTAAGTCAGTCAGAAATATATCAAATTATCGATGATTATAGACAGGCAGCAAGAAATGCAATGGAGACTGGATTTGACGGTATCGAAATACATGCCGCGCATGGCTATCTCATTGATCAATTTATCAGCGAGAAATCAAATATCCGTGAAGATAAATTTGGAGGATCCATACAAAACAGACTGCGATTTTTAGAACTAATTATTAAAGAAGTAAAGAAAGTTGTCCCTAAAAATAGAATTAGTATCAGAGTTTCTGAAAAAAAAGATGACGATGGAGATTATGTATGGGAGCAACCGGAGGAAATGGTGCACGCTATCACTGAGATGCTTTCCAAACATCGAATAAAAATTATCCATCCTTCTGTAGAAAGCTATGGTAACGAACTTAAAAATGATCAAAGATCCTTGCATGAGTTATTCAGAAAATACTGGGATGAAACCCTTATCGCTGTTGGTAATATCGTTCCTCATAAAGCTATAGCCATCGTTGAAGAAAATCAGGCAGACCTAGTTGCATTTGGAAAATTATTTATATCCAACCCTGATTTGGTTATTCGTCTGAAAGCGAATCAAGAGATCTTACCTTTTCACACCAAAGAGCAACTAAAATGTTTAAATTAGGTTACAAGTGCCTACAAATGCAAACGAAAACTACACCATCAGCATGCACTGGTGGTGTATTCTGCTTTTTTTAGGTTTATTTCTTCAAATTTGTTTGCTGTTAACGGATTCCATTTTTTAAGTAAATAAGCTAAAAAGCATAAAAATTAGTTTATATATGTAATAGACCTCTATTTAGCAATGGAGATAGTAGAGAAGCAGGTTTAAATATCAATTCGAATTCTTAGCGTACAGGAATTCGACTTTTTCCCTTATTGTAATGAAGAGAACCCAATGTTGAAACCACTTGAACCATTCGGCCAAGGGGACTTGTTTCATATTCTTAAGAATATCTTTAATTCATTATATAAGCTAATAGCCTCATGATCGGCAAAGTTATGTAGATGCTCTTCTATTTTTAGTTTGTTTTCTTTAAAATAGGGATGGATTTCGGTAGTGTTGGATATGTTATATATTCCTAATAATATTTCTATAGTTTCAGATATTAAGAAACTATTTTCCATTCTCAACAAAACATTCACTATATCAGGGATAGTATTATATGCTTCTTCTGATGTTAATTTATCTGTTATTCTTTCATATGCATTTTGAAAATACCATTCATCACTTTCTAATTTTTTCTCCCAATCCTCAAAAATCTTTATAATAATGGCTTCCATACGTTCACCTCATTAATGTTGTATCACATTTCTTTACAATTAAAACTGCATCCCACTTTCAATCCTAAATGTAAGCTGCATTTTTACCCATCCTTTTATTGAACTAAGGAAATAAGTTAATGACCACTAATAATTAACATCAAAAAAATGATTTGGAAATCTGTCCAAATCACCTTTTTTCATGGTTAGTAACGTGATCAATCATATTTAACATAAAATTCTGCTCATATGTTTGTTTTTCATGCTATAATACGAACATCTATTTTTAATACGGTTGAAATGTACCACTTAATTTATTTTTATATCGTTCGAGTTTTGAAATCTTTCTGAAGGTAAGGTAAGAACAAATTGCGACAATTATAAGCATCCACTCATGTTCTTCGCCTTGATTGTCAATGATCTTTATCAACAAAAACTCTCCTTTCTTTCAGAAGATTTTCTAAATTACAATATTCGATGAGAAATAGTAACATCCTTTGAAGCGAATTCACTTTGGTTTATTGTGTAAATACCAAACACAGGTCAATCATTAAATCATCAAAGATGGATACCCCTATTTGATCGTCATCTGTATATAATTCGGGGCGACCAAATCTTTGATTCGATTGAAGTGTAAACACACTCACAATTTGCTCTTGTGGTTCAACTAGCCAAAATTCTTTCACACCAGCTTGCTCATACCTATTGAATTTCTCAATTTTATCTTTTCGTACTGTTGAAGGAGAAGTAATCTCTATTACCATATCTGGAGCACCTTTACAACCTCGTTCATCCAATTTAGTTGGATCACATACTATCGTAATATCGGGTTCGAACACATTTTGCCTCTCTTCTTCGGTTGCTTTTTCCAAGTCTAAGACTACATGAAAAGGAGCAGGATAGACTTTGCAATCCTTGCCAACTAAATAATTCGCCACTTGACGATGTAATTCAGATAATATCTCTTGATGCAGTCTAGAAGGTGCAGCCTGTAAGTAGGGTACACCATCGATAATCTCGATTCGCTCATCCTCAGGCCATGACAAGTAATCAGCATACGTAAATGTACGACCTTTATTAGGTAATGACAATTCAAATCACCCTAACTATAATCATTTACGTTTATTATATCATGGAATGATGAGCATTAGAAAAGTTCTAAGCATACCAATTACACAAGGCATCTCGGTATGCTATTCCTTCAATTTGTTTAACATCGGCAACTTCAGGCAAATCCTTAACTTAGAGCAGTATGTTACTAGTATTGTGCTATTAAAAAGTATCTAAGTTATCTAAATTATTTTCTTTAATACCGTCAGGTTCACTACGGATAATGTCTCGACCATACTTATGAAATACGTCGACATGTTCGAGGTTTCCTGCTTTTGCTTCATCGATTGCGGTGACATAGTCTAACTCTCTGCCGCTACTTGTTTTGAATGCAATAATATCGCCCTCATCATTTTTCCTGACAGCAACAATTTGCTCTTTTCCAATCTCTCCTGATGCAGGTGCTTCCTGCTGAGCTTGTTCCTCACTCTGTTGTTTATAGTCTTGATATATTTTCTCAAATTCTTGATTATCCATATTCCACACCTCCAAAAGATATACTTAGTTTGTGACAAAGGAAACATTATTATGTGTAATCTCTCCCCTGCCTATGGATTGCACATAATCGATTTAAATTATCACAAAATAATAGTACAAGTTGACGTATCTAGTAATCCGCATTACTCTGAATAGAGATGCACCAATTGATGCAACAAAAGGAGACGTAAAAATGAATAAAACGCAATCATTAAATGAAATATTACCCTATCTCAAACCGTTTCTTCAAACCGCTTGGGATAAATCTGGATTCGAAAAGCTTACTGCCATTCAACGCCATACGATCCGTTTTATAATCGAAGGAAAAGATATCATTGCGGAGTCACCAACTGGAAGTGGTAAAACGTTGGCTTACCTGTTACCACTTTTGCAGCAAATCGACCCAACACAAAAAAATGCACAGGTTGTTATCTTAGCATCTTCCCATGAACTAGTAATGCAAATACATCAGGAAGTTCAGGAATGGTCTAAAGATAGTGGAATTGGTAGTGCTACATTAATTGGCGGAGCAAACGTAAAACGCCAGATTGAAAAGTTGAAAAAGAAACCGCAAATCGTGATTGGAACACCTGGAAGAATGAACGAACTAATCAACCAGAAAAAATTAAAGATGCATCATGTAAAGACCGTTGTATTGGATGAAGCAGATCAACTATTTATACCTGAACATATAGCTACGATCGAAAAAATTGTAAAAAGTACCTTAAGTGAACGGCAAGTGCTCGTCTTTTCGGCAACTCTACCTGAAATAATTCAATCAAAGGCAGAAGAACTAATGAATCGTCCTGAAGTAATTCGAGTTGGTAAAGAAGAGGATGATCGACCGAATGTCGAGTATATGTACCTTGTTTCTGAAGCACGTGATAAGATTGAAACATTACGGAAGCTCGTACGAAATCAAGACATGAAAGCACTCGTTTTCGTCAAAGACATTACAACGCTTTCGATACTGGCAGAAAAATTAGACTATATGGGAATTCATGCAGGAGTTTTACATAGTGACGCAAAAAAACAAGAGCGTGCTAAAGCAATTAAAGAATTCCGCGAAGGAAAATCGGAACTACTACTAGCTTCTGATGTTGCTGCAAGAGGCTTAGATATTCCTGATATAACCCATGTTATACATATGGACTTGCCTAAAGAGACGAACCAATTTGTGCATCGCTCTGGAAGAACTGGACGACTGGGGTCTAACTCAGGAACCGTTGTAGCAATTGTTACGGAAAGTGAGGAGCGACAACTGCAGAAGTTTAGTCGCCAGTTAAATCTAACTGTTTCAAAAAAAATTTTAGTCAGAGGGAATTTAGCAGATTCAAAAAGTACAAGTGATAAATGACTTTAAAATGTAAATGAGAGGTGCTTTCATGCTCCCCTCATTTACATAATTGAAAGTGAACCTTTATTTTTGGATTATTGAGTATACCTTACTTAACCCAGTTTCATTAATTACCTTTCTTCTGCCGCTCCCTTATAATCAATCTCAAACCCCAGATCTTCAATCATTTTATGATCAATCGTGCTTTTTTGACCAGCTGTTGTTAAATAATCACCGACAAAAACAGAATTGGCTGGATATAGTCCTAATGGTTGCAGGCTTCTTAAGTTTACTTCTCTACCACCTGAGATACGAATTTCTTTAGATGGATTAATAAAGCGGAATAAAGCGAGCACCTTCAAGCAATAGCGTGGATCCAACTCCTCCGTCCCCTCAAGTGGTGTTCCATCTATAGCATGTAAGAAGTTGACTGGAATCGAATCTGCATCGAGTATTTTTAAACTTCTGGCCATATCAATTACATCCGCTTGTGTTTCCTTCATGCCAACAATGACACCAGAACAAGGAGAAATCCCAGCATCCTTGGCTGTATTGACTGTTTCAACTCGATCGTCATATGTATGAGATGTGGTTATATTTGGATGATGAGCTTTGGATGTATTGATATTATGATTATATCGGTCCACCCCTGCCTCTTTTAATTGCTCTGCTTGTTCCGGTTTCAAAATTCCCATACAAGCACATACCTTTAAGTCATATCTTTCTTTGATCTCCTTTACGGAAGTTGCTACAGTGTCAACCTCCCGCTTGCTCGGCCCTCTACCACTAGCAACAATGCAATAGGTCCTCGCATTGAGTCTGTTTGCTTCGGCCGCACCACTCAATAAGGATGTCCGATTCACCATTGTATATTTTTCAACAGGGGCCGTAGACAAAGATGATTGTGCACAATACCCACAGTTTTCGGGACAAAGACCTGATTTGGCATTGATAATCATATTTAACTTCACTTTATTCCCGAAATAGTGGTACCTAATTTTATAGGAAGCTTGTAATAAAAGTAAAAGCTCGTCATCTGGACAGTTTAAAATAGAGAGTGCTTCCCTATTTGTAACTTCTTCCCCCGCAATAACTCTGTCTGCAATTTCAGACCAATCATTTAACATGTCTCTTTCCCCTTCCTTTTTCAAAGCTGTTGTTGTGCACCTATCATGCAAGCGTCTCCCTTTTTAGTTTTTTCGAATGTGACAAATAGGCATTCCCCTGAATTCGATAGGCTAATCCACCAGCTAAGACGGATAAAATAAGATCTTTCGGTAACGGAGCTAACATCCATAACCAAGCCATCGCATAACTAAATCCTTCTGGTGCACCAAACCATAACTGATAGGCGAAATACATCCAAGTGGTACCAAAAACGTAATTAATGCTCATCCCTATCAAGGATGCAACCAAAAAACTTACTCGAGAAGGTTTTATCTCTATTATTTTTCCGGCCACATTGGCTAATAGAATATTAGATACTATAAATCCGAAAGTGGGATTAAGAATATAAGATACACCACCTGAAAATTGAGCAAATACAGGGGCACCAGCTAGCCCAACTAGTGCGTAAACCGTCATGGAAATGGCACCTAGTCTGCTTCCTAGTAAAAGGCCGGATAAAATACTAAAAAAAGTCGTTAAGGTAATCGGAACTCCACCAATCACGATAAACGAAGTAATATTTGCACCAATTGCCATTAACGCAGCAAACATCGCTGCCAAAGTAATATCCAATGCTTTTAACTTCATAAAGTCACTCCTTTTTCCTACTCATTGGAACACTATTAAATCTATTCCTTAAATTTTTCAATGAATATAGAATATTTCATCTTCTGTTTATTGTCAACATAAAACAATAAAAGGTTAACAATAAACAAAAAAACTTATCCTCTAAAATCAATCATGGTTGTACCATCATTTTCCTCATGAATTTTTGAAACTTTTTTCTCTGTAATTCGTCAAATTATTATAGGTGAATTTTTATAAGGTTGATAATGCAATTGTTTTTGCTTATACTTAAGAACGCTTGGTCTATAAGTAAATTGCTATATTCATAGACATTAATTAAGTGAGGTAGTTAAATTGACAGAATTAAGAAGTAACAAAAACAAAAAAAAGAAGTCATGGAAAAAGAGAATTCTTTGGATATTTTTGATTATTTTAGCAGTTGTAATCGGGTATGCTATCTATTTATTCAGCACCGTATTTGGCGCAGCTCAGGAGTCTCATCAAGAATTAGAGCGTCCTGAAGGAAAGTCTGAATTAAGAGAAGAGACCGTAACAATTGGAGATGATCCAATATCGATTTTACTGATAGGTGTAGAGGATTACGAAACAGATGGTAAGAATGGACGCGCAGATACACAAATTGTCGTAACATTGAATCCAGACACAAACCAAATGTCGATGACCACTGTCCCCCGTGATACCAGAATGGAATTTACAGAGGAAGAGGCCCAACAGTATGCAGGCACACATAAAATAAATGCCGCTTATACTTACGGGTCAATCTACAATTATAATGATAGTGAAACAAACGGCGGCAACATGCTTACCGTGAAAAAAGTCGAAGAGTTATTAAACATACCGATTGACGAATATGTAACGGTAAACTTTGATGGATTCAGCAAAATTGTAGACGCGCTTGGTGGCGTTACAGTTGATATTAAAGAACCCTTTTGGGAAAAGAATTTTTATACAAATGATCGAATTAATTTTGAAGAAGGTGTATCAAAATTAGATGGTGAGGAAGCACTAGCCTTTGTACGTATGAGAAAAAGAGAAGTAAATGCTATTTATTCCCGCGAAGAAAGGCAGCAACAATTTATTCAAGCAGCGATTGATCAAGCAATTTCAACAGGGACACTTTTTAAAGTAGATGAACTATCTAGTATTCTAGGGGAAAATATCTCTACGAGTCTAAGTCCTAATGAAATCTATCAGTTGCAACGATTCTATTCATCGATGAGCTCTTCAGATATAAATAAATATGAAATAGAGGGATCTAATCAAAGGATTAATGGTACCTATTATTTCGTACCAACTGATGAAGGTTTAAGCACCGTTACACGTCAATTAAGAGAAGAATTAGGTATTGACACTTCTCCTGATACAAATAGTACAACTACTCAGGAAGAAACAACTCTTAATTAAAAATGGTGAAGGAGCAGATGATTTTCTGTTTTACTAAACGGGAAATCATCTAGTTCCAGTAAATCACTTCTATTTTGATCATCTACATGTTTTTTTCCCATAGTTTCTTCTACTTCTGGTTCCTCGTAACGAGTATCGAATTTATCTAATAATAATAATGCCCCAAATACAATCGAAAAACCTATTATGACAATGCAAACAACACTAAAAACAAAATAAATCACTAATTTCTTCCAACCAATACCTTTCATCCTTTGTAGCAAATTCATCCCTTCCTTTCCAAGCTATTTTTTACCATATTATAACAAAATTCTCGCTATTAATATAGCCATCTTTGAAATGACTGCTTTCTACTATAAGATTAAATTTTAAAGAATTTTAGTATTATCTAACTTACAATGTTTTCAATCAAAAAAGACATACTATTTTAACTAGAAGGGCTTCATTTGCTGATCTTGTTGTCCGGCTCAATGCAGACTATTGGATTTTTGAGGGTCTGACACTGACCACACAATTCAGAGAGTACAACTAATGAGTCACAAACACTTCATGAATAGCTAATCAGCTGCATACAAACAAAAGAGAAGTCGGTAATTAAGATGGAAATATTTTCACCAGATCCAGGCGGAAACCATCTAATAATTTAGATGTGATTTCTCCTGTATCTGTTTTCATGTCATGTTGTTCATACATTTTTTCATCATTTAGTGTATATACCGTTATTGTATTCAGCATCGGATTGACAATCCAATACTCCTTGACTCCATAGCTCATATAGAGATTCAACTTTGTAATTAAATCATACGATTGATTGGAAGGGCTTAGAATTTCAACGATCAAATCTGGAACACCAACGTATCTAGCATCTGTAAAGCCACTTTCATCACAGATAATGCTGATGTCTGGTATGATAATTTTAGTTCCTTCCATTTCTTCGTTTTTTAATTCCACATCATACGGTGCATGGAATAATTCACAGGATGTTCCTTCAAGGAATGTTCTAAAGTTTGTTTCAAGGCTGTTGGATATACGTTGATGCTTTGTGGAAGGTGATGGTGACATGTAAACAATTCCATCTATATATTCTAGTAATGCGTCACTTTTTTCACGAATTTGAAAGAACTCATCTACTGAAATTGAATGTTGAAGATATTTATGCATTTCAGTGCCTCCTCCAAAATGGTTAGTTTTATTATACCGAGAATTCAACTCCTCGCTGTCCTCATTGTAGACAATTGTACTTTTTAGGGATCTGATCCAAAGCTCGTATAAGGGAAAATGGGGTCAGTTCTAAAATATATTAACCGCCCCTATTTGCATACTTGATCGTTTTTTTATCTACTATTAAGCTGAAATTATATCTGTCGGATTTACTTTTGTAACTGAGGTCATATTCATTGCTTCCATCACTTGCTGAATTCGTTCAATTGTAGCACCATAGTATTCATTTCTTTCATCACGTGAAACCTGTGATGGAGATACTCCTAATTTCTCCGCCAGTTCATTTTGTGACATTCCAATATAAATTCTATATGCGATTAAGGTGTTACCAATTGTGCGTAAATTAATGACTGTATCAAATTCTCCGCGTTTTATTCGCTCATAATAATCAACTTCTTCTTTTAACTGTTCATGAAAAGAGACATAAGGTTGAATAGCAAGCTCAATATGTTCTTTTTCAAGTCCCATTTCTACAAAGCGATTCTTTTCTGATTCAATAAATGCTTTATCTTGTTTAAGTTTTTGCACAGCTTCTCTATAAGCACTTTCCGTTTTAATCATACAAAATCCCTCACTTCCAACTATGTATAGTGTTTCTAAAATGTCCTTTTAAGTTGATAATATCTTCCCCAATTTTCACTTAAATTAATTTACTTACTAATTTTAACTACTCCCTTTTGTTTGAAAGTATCTCTAGTTTGTCTAAAAGCTGAAGGAAACAACAGATTGTTACCATATTGATCAAGTATACCTGTTCCTGGACCCAATCCATAATGCGGATATAATTCAACACGATACTTGTGCCACATTGGTAATTGTCTTTTTGTATAACCTTTATAAGGTTTTCGTGATTTATTATCCCATGTCCAAATTTTATCAGGTTCAATAATATTTAATTCTCGTACAATTGCGGGTAAATCTCTAACATCACATTCAAAGTAGCCATCAATGTCATTGGGATGTGCTTTGTTTTCTACAAAGGAACCATCAATAAAAATCTCATATATACCAACTGACCAAAGTTGTTGAACCATTAACTCTAATTGATTAACTAAATATAAACGCCATTTTTCATCCCAGCGTAGACTATCATTAGGTCCTGTAACTAACAATGATTTTTTTAATTGCTCTATAGTTAATTCGTAATCTCCTGATGGTAATAAACCGCATTCGTTAAACTGCATCATTTATTCCATCCTTTTTAAATTAGATATGACATTTTTGTTAAATTAACAAATTTGTTAATTTAATTATATCACATAGAAATTAAAATTCAATACTAGATCAGGAAGACAAAAATACTCAGCAACAATAATTCGATATGTATAAAATGTATATAACAGGCTTTTTCTGGATTAAAAATTGATAAGGTAAAAGTACCCCTAGCACTAGAAAATTTTCTTTTTTTATTAGTTGACTTGTTAATTGCAGCATCCCTTCACGATAACTTATTCTATATTAGTTTTAAAAATATCTCTTCCTGCTTTATTATAATAAAAAAAGAGTTGCGCAATCAGCCACACAACTCTTTAGCCATCATTTACTCTTCAATCTCTGTATAAATTTGAAAGGTCACGCCGAACTTGTCCGTTACATCACCAAAGCCGGGGCTGAAGGGTTCTTCTTTAAACGACATATTGACTTGACCGTCTTGCCTCAGGGCTTCATAAATCCGTTTTGATTTTTCTACTTCGTTAGTTGTAATGCAAATAGTTACTCGTTTTCCGTTTTCGATAGTCGAGTCTCCTGGGGTATCAGATAACATGAGTTCCGTTTCACCAACTTTTAATTTGGCATGCGCGACAAGACTCTTCAGCTCGTCCGTGAAAGTATCAGGCATGTCTGGCATTTCTCCGTACGTAAAAATGGAGATAATTTCTGCACCAAGGGTTTCTTTATAAAACTGAATAGCTTCCTTTGCGCGGCCCTCCAAAGTAATATAGGGGGTTAGTTTTACCATCATAGATTGTTCCTCCTCGATTTTGGATTGAATGAAAAATAATCATTCATAAGTATAGACGTTTCCACCAATGCAAAATCATCGGTTTGTCGAGAAATTCTTATTTGCATCCAAATAGGGAGGTAATCCAAATCGATCAAATAAATCAGAATCTATGAAATGATGGATATGAGCAATCTTCTCATGGCTCATCTCGAGAATATGTATTGCCCATGGTGTCAGCAATCCTTCTCGTCCATTTGGTACATACTGAGCATAAGCGGGACTATTTCCATTGGCACGGATTGGTAGCAACCGTGAACCCAAACAATGACTACGGGTAAGATGATAAAATTGAAACAGATTCGAGTTGCCACGAACCCACATCGTATATGGTGGCATTGACAAGCTGCCGCCCTCGCTGAATAACGCTAATAAAGCGTCAATATCGTACTTCTCAAACGCTTCTACATAACGAGCAAGCACCTGTTGGTCTGCTTCGAAAAATCCACCCTTCCATTCATTGGACTGCAGATTTGATTGGGTGATCGTCCTTCGTGCTCGTTGCAAAGCACTGTTAACAGCTGCCGTCGTCATCCCTAACACGTTTGCCGTTTCACTCGCTGACCATCGGAAAACATCATGCAGGATCAGTACAGCCCGTTGTCGAGGTGGCAATATTTGCAGGATCGCAATAAACGATAATCGAATCGTTTCTCTGCTAACTACGATATTCAGTGGATCGCCAACTGTATCAGGTGTTGGCCATATCCAGGAAGCACGAGGTAATTGTTCCCTAGGTTCTGTTACACTACTGACCGGTTCTGAAATATCCATTGGGAGCGCCCGTCTCTTTGCATTCCTTAGCTTATCTAAACAAACATTCGTGGCGACACGATACACCCAAGCTCTACGCGAAGAATGCTCTCGAACCTGATCCCAATTTTGCCAGGCACGCACCATGGTATCCTGTACCGCGTCTTCCGCTTCAAAAATCGATCCCATCATCCGATAACAGTATCCGGTTAATTCAGGACGCAGCTCCTCGATCATGTCTATTTTCCCCTGCTTTTGGCACATTTAACATTCTCCTTTTTTAGACACTCAAAACTCACCTAGATAACAGGGATTATGTACTTCCTCTACAAAAAGACATAATACCTTTATCTGATTTAATTGCTAAGTTAAAAAGCTGTGTATGAACTATGGCTTCGAAGAGTATTGGATTGTCAATCCGATATCAGTGTATGCACTAAATATGTATGAACAACACGAGATGAAAACATGATTGATTTGGATTGGCACCTTAATTATACCAAAAAGCCAGTGCTCACACAGATTTTCATTGCTTGTTCAGTTTTACTGGTTGCGAAACTCATGTTGGTCCACATTCACCACTCCTGTTATTCATCAATACCTAGCCCTTACTAAGTAAATAGTCCAATAAACCAAATAAAATATGTTTGTTTTCGAATGGAATAGGATAATTTTTTATTGTTGATGCGGGTTGAACATATCTGCCTTGATCGATATAATCGCTATCATTAATAAGAATGGATTCAATACTTTCTTTGGTAGCTTCAAAATGAAACTGCAACCCTATCACATGCTGGTTATACATAAATCCTTGCTGCGGACATGCTTCACTTTGAAATAACCTGGTCGCGCCTTTCGGAAGATCAAACTGCTCGCCATGCCAATGAAATACCGTCATATCTTTAGATACAAAATCAAATACTGCTGATGTGGATTGAATCGGATGCCAGCCTACTTCTTTATATGAACCTTGGTAAATCCTAGCACCAAGCGCCTTGGCTATTTGTTGCGCACCTAGACAAATACCTAAGATCGGTCTTTTCAACGCAATGACTTGTTCGATAAGCTGCCGTTCTTGCTCAAGCCACCCTTGTGAATCATTGGAACTCATTGGTCCACCTAAGATAATAAGGAAATTAACTTCTTCCGCATTAGGAAAGCTATGCTTTTGATCTAATCGGTGTGTTATAAATTCCACACCATTCTTTTCTCCCCACTCTTGAATCGCTGCTAATCCTTCAAAGGCTACATGTTGCAATACATCTATTTTCATTTCCAATCCCCCTCATACAGTCAAATCACTGTAATTTTCAACATTATGATTATTCATTTGGTCCTATTACACGATTACGAATGTCCAATTTCCCTTCACCTCTGGCACGTTTAGATAACGTATTACGCCAGTTAGGTGCGAGTAGTTCACAAGCAGCAAGTCTAGCTGCTAATTCTAAATCATGTTGTTTATTGTGCATAACATCATTGCATTTAGCGACAGTCCATTCAGGGTAGGGTCTTTTTTGAAGTTGGAGATAATCTCCTGCTTGTATCTCACCCTCTTTAAGAACACGAAAATACCACCCTGTTAAGCCCTCTTGTTGCATTTGTAATGCTAAATCTTTTATCTTCCAGCGTCTTGCTGGTTTCCAACATGGTTGCCTTGGTTGCGAAACTTGAACGACAGCCTCACCAATGTGAAATACATCACCGATACATAATTCATTTTCATTAATGTTTTTAACCGCTAAGTTTTCACCAAATGCACCGACGGAAAAGTCTGGTCTTTGTAATTTTTTTTGCCAATAATCATAATGTGAAACGGTATAGACAAAAATAGCTTTTTCCGGTCCGCCATGTCGCTTAAGATCTGCTTGTCCATCTCCTCCAAGATTTGTTTCCCCCGCCCATACCTTTCCATTAACAGAATATTTTACAATACCCGTTGTCCACTCACGATCCATTGGATGTTTTGCATCTTTGTTTCCGAATGTTTGTGGCTTTCCCACCAATATTTTATCTATCACAGGTTGACTCACTGATATCAACTCCTTTAAAAAAATTAGCTTTGATTCATATTTGAGCTTTTCGTAATAGTAAAAACTCCTTTTCGTCTATTAATTTCATCTTTTCATAAAATAATTAGTATATAATGGTAGTTAAAACCATTGATTATAAATGAGAAAATTGGGAGGAAATTCGATGGAACTAAAGCAATTGGAATATTTTATCGTGTTATGTCAAGAGCTCCACTTTACACGTGCGGCTGAGAAACTAGGCATTGCCCAACCTTCTCTTAGTCAACAAATGGCTTTGTTAGAGCATGAAGTAGGAATGCCTTTGTTTGATCGTATTGGCAAAAAAAATATACTCACTGATGCAGGGAAAACATTGTTAAATCACAGCTACAATGTCTTTCATGAGATTTCTCAGGCACATGCAGCAATTAGCGAGCTTCAAGGATTAGAAAGGGGCACGCTCAAAATAGGCTCTTTACTCACAGTTGTTAATTACTTGCTCCCTCCAACAGTTATTGGGTTTCACAATGCTTATCCCAATGTGGAACTTTCTGTACAAGGGTTACGAACTGGAGATATTCACAAGGGACTACTACAAAATGAACTAGATCTGGGCATCACTTTTTTACCCATCGAACATGATGATTTGGAATCCATTCCAATTTACGAAGAAAGCCTTGCTCTTGCAGTACCTATAGATCATCCTTTGGCCCATAAAGAATCTGTGACACTTCAAATTTTAAACGATACACCATCTATTTTATTACCTGACACCTATTACCTACGACAAGTTATTAATGAACAGTGTCGTTCATTAAATTTTACACCTAAACCAGTACTCGAAATGACGACAATGGAATCTATCATCCTAATGGTAAAGAAAGGCGTCGGTGTCACGATACTACCAAAAGCTTACTTAGACTACATTGATAACAAGAAAATTAAAACAATTCCTATTCAAGATCCGGTGATCACCACACAAATTGGTATCGCTTATCGAAAGAACAAACATTTATGTGCGGCCAGCCGTGTTTTTATGGAACAATTGATTACAACAGTTAAAGATAAACGTCTTTACTAAAGCTTTATCAGGAATATTTTAACAAACATTATAGAAAAAAAGGAAGGTGCCAAAACAGCACCTTCTTTTAAAACTTACCCCTTCACATCAGCTAAACTTGCTCCAAAATTGATATGGTATACATTTTCACCAATTACCAATGCTGGGACTGATTTTACTCCAACTTTTTCTGCTTCTTCAATACGATCTTGATCCGAGCCAAGATGCACTACTTCCGGAGTAATTTTAGCTTTGTCAAGATATTCAAGAACACCTCGCTCCGCATCTACACAAACTGGACAACCTGCATGATAAAAAATTGCTTTTGACATTTATGATCATCTCCCATATTTTTATGTAGCATTGCTACTTAAACTAAATTATAGGAGGTGCCATAAAAGTAAACAATATCAAATCACCTATTGTATCCATAGGTAAAACTAATTGATATTTCAAAAGTATTATCAGCTTCTATTGAAGTTGTACTTTATTTAACTAGATCATTGCTTAACAATAGCGGGATTATGTTGATGGTGAACAACCATATATAATCATGGATAAGATTCATCACTTAGCAGGTATTTATTTCGTGGATATTGTGTTTGAAGAAATTACAGATTCTGTTTTAAAGGATCAAATTCTGCGAGATAGTATCACCATATATGATCAAAACAGTGAAACGCTGGAAAGGTTCTTCTGCCTCCATATAATGAGAATTAATCACTCATGTTTGAAAATTTAACATCATTATAAATGGTCACTTATTAGTCAATTACGCTTCGGATAACTTAAAGGGGTCTACTTATTGACCCCATAACACTCTGGTTTTACAAACAAATTATTGACGCTTTTTCGTCTTCGTGTTGTTCGCTCTCTCAGCTGGAGTCAGTGGCTCATTGGCAAACTCATGATCAAATTGCCGTGACAAATCTTTCCGGACAGCCTGCTCATCACTCGTAATACTTTCCCGCTTTCCTTTTCGTTCTTTACCCATCCTTATCACCTCCACACCGATAGTCTGGCTCAATCACCACGATTTATGCTAGTGGATAAGGTCAATGGGTCTGGCCCTTAAAAAAATCTAGATACTCAGATGTAAAACAAGTGAAATTCAATTTTCTTTATCCCTATGATATTCAAGTGGAATATCTATTCCATTTCTTAAACCATCACTAATTTCAGGGGAACATTTTCCATTAAGAATATCTATTTCTTCTAAGATAAAGTACCAGTCCTTACTTTTTTAAACTCACCTGCTAGCTGAACAGGGATTTCCGGAGAGTGACAGACACTAGTGCATTTTTACGCTACACTGTTAAAGCTGTTTCATTGCATTACTAGTAAAAAAATATGTTAAAGTAATTGTATAATCATACACGAAAACAACTTTCAGCAAATACAAATTGGAGGAAACTATGAATAGTAAACATGTAATGATTAATACGGATTGGCTTGAAGTTCGCTTGAATGACCCGAAACTTCGATTGCTTGATGCAACTGTTATTATGAAACAAGATGAGAATGGAGTAGATATATCATCTGGAAAAGAAGAATATGATAAAGAACATATTCCAGGTGCAGTTTTTGCAGATCTTATGCATGAACTAAGCGATACGAAGGCACCCCTTCCATTAACTGCACCGTCACATGAAGAATTTGCACAAACAATTTCTGATTTAGGTGTTGGGGAAGGTACCTATGTTGTTGTCTATGATCGTGGAGCTGTTGTAGGAGCACCATTCTCAGCTTCAGATTGGGCTTCTCGTTTATGGTGGCAACTTCGCCTCGAAGGTTTTGATGAGGTATATGTATTAGCTGGTGGCTTACCAAAATGGAAAGAAGAAGGTCGCCCATTGACAGATGAACCAGGATCTTATCCAAAAGCAACTTTTACAGGGCAACGAAGACCTGAACTGCTAGCATCTAAAGAGGATATAAAGAACGCTATGCATGACACCTCCACTGTCATCATTAATTGCCTATCTCCTGCTGAGTTCAAAGGTGAAACAGATGCTTATCCACGTAATGGGCATATTCCAAACAGTAAAAATGTGTTCTTTGGTGATGTTACAGACCCGAAAACAAAAGGAGTGCCAGACAAAGAGAAATTACACGAACTTTTTGATCCAGTCGGAGCTTTAGATACCTCCAAAAAAGTAATCACTTATTGCGGTGGTGGAATTGCTGCAACATGGAATGCGTTAGCACTATTCACACTTGCTCGTGAAGACGTTGCTATCTATGACGGTTCCATGGTGGAATGGTCATCCGATGAAAGCCTTCCGCTCGAAGTAGGGGAATAAGCTGTAAATATACAAACCTGGAGTACTTTTATACTTCGGGTTTTGTTATGTGTACGTTTGTTACCGAACAGAATTTGTTTTTTCTGGCTAGATGACTGGTAATCCATGAACGCCTAATTAAGCCAACTCTATTAATTTCGTATTTGTATCCAGTTCTTACTAGTAGCTTCAGGCCCCTATAAATGTTATAATAATTGTGCGATGAGCTGATTTGTGTAAGACGAGGAATGTTAATATATGTGAATGTGGTCGCATAATTTCTCGCCACAAATATACGTAAGAAACGTCTGTATTTATACAGGCGTTTTTTTATTAGGGGAAAATCAGGTTTACCATTGGAATACCTATTGTAAAGTTTGAAACCAGCTCTTCTTCTACTTTGGGAGATGTCGAAACTATCAGAAATTTCGATTCTAGTTGTGTCACTTTCGTTTTGCGATTCTACTCATGCTTGTAACAGGATTAAACAAACACAAGAAAAGTAAATCGAAAAACACTGGAATCAACTTTATTTTCATAGTTTCATAAATTGCCTCTTCAATTGAATGAATTTGAATAATTCAATAAGTCTTATATAATAATTACAATAAATGTAAAAAATTTCTGTGGAGGGAAGTGTTACTATTAGCAAAAAGATTGTAGTTTTGCTTCTTATCGTCTTTTTAGTTAGCTGTTCAAGTTCAACCTATTTAACAGATGAAGAAGAGAATGAGAAGTCCGTTGAGATAAAAGACTTTAATATCGAAATCATTGATGATCAAAAAAATCAAAACTACCTAGTGGAATTAACAACGAGAGGAAAACAGATTGGTAATAAAGCAGTGCTACCACAAACAGAAATGTTGATTATTAACAAAAATAAAGAGACATTCGTAAGTTTAAATACAGATACAAATTACCAGATTAATGTATTTAAAACCCATGTTGAAACAATGGGGGAATATTTGAATAAAGAAAACCAACAGAATGTAAGGGGAGAAAAACTTAAAACTCTTAATTACACCCCTACAAAAGACGAAAAAAATATAGAAATTAGATTAACTGAAGATACTGAATAATTCTACTAGAATTAGCTTCCCTCTCTTTTCACGAAAAAAAATGAAAGGGAATATAATTTAGCTAGTAAGAATAGATTTTTAACTATCGTATATTGAATCTTTATCTCCATCCGAGATAGTCTATTGTGTCTTCAATAAATGTCATCCGGAAACCTTCTACTGAAGGAAGTAAAAGTAATGTTGGAAAAGAAATAAGAGATTAGGAGGAAGCATTTCTTTGCTTAATGACTTCCACTCGAGTAACATTACCTTGCATAGGGAAAGATTCATATATAGGACCATCTACTATGATAGAAATATAATCACCATTTTTCAGTTCATTTCTATATTCAGAAGGAATGGTCAATAAATTAAATCCACTTTCTTCTCGGAAGTAATCTTCATAGTTTTCTTCCTCAGACTCCTGCAATTCTGTATTTTCTTCTGGCATTGTTATTTTCCTATAGTATGCTTGAAAATACTTATCCATATAATAAAAATACTCTTCTTCATCATCTTCTTCTAATTTATCTCGCATATCTATATATCCGAAGTAGAAGTATCCAGTAATTGGCTCTAGATTTTTCTCTTGATGTGAAGTTTGTTCTTCATTTGTTGAAGGGGTGGAATTTTCAGGTTCTGTGGTGTTAAATTCTAAAATAAAAACCAATATTGCACATAATAGTATGAAAGGAATAAGAATAGGTAAAATTTTACGCATTAACTCTCCTTCTCTCTTTAAGGACTTTGTATGTATGAGGCTTTCACTGAATCTAAGGCTACACCTAAGTTTAAATTCTAAAAACAAACAATATCAAATCACCTATGGTATCCATAGGTAAAACTAATTGAGCTCTTTAAAAGCATAATCAGCTTGTATTGAAATTATGTTTTATTTAAATAGATCGTTAATTAACAATAGCCGGATTATGTTCTAAATTGAATTGTCACAACAACCCTTCATCACTATAACAAAGCAAAAGAATGATTACGTGTACATGGTGCTTTACTCGATAAATCATAAGATATATAATGTACCTCATTCATTTCCAGCATGTGTCTCTCCACTTTGCTGCTTTTCAAAAAAAAGAGTGTCAGCTCTCCAATGACAATTAATAATACATAAGAGCTTTACTCCATAGCCCAAAGTAGTTTTAACAAGCTTTTCAGCTCATGTAAAAACAAACAATACAAATACTGCTAAAACAGTCGTGTTAATAGGTATTGTCAATAAACCCATATATTTAGCTTTAGTTTCAACTTTATAATTTTTTCTGTTATAAGCATTTTCTATTATGAAATTTCCTATGCTTATAACTGTAATTAGTGTCAAGAAAAAAACTAAGTTTGATGAAAAACGATCAGTTAAAGCTGGTGAAAGTATTAGGAGTAAAACTAACTGCGATATAGACATAATATACTTATCCATACACCGGTCTACCCTCCTTACTTAAGCTGGACACATTAAATTTCCACCTAGATATACGAATCCAACACTACCTGCAATCGCTAATGCTGTCCAAGAGGCAATATCTAATGCAATAGCCGCAGCCGCCAAACTAATTGGATGTGCAAAAACTACCCTTCATCAAATCTCCATACAGTATGTGTTTAAAAATACTTCCTCATTTATTAAGTTATAAACAGAAAAAACTTTTACCTCAATTCATCATCCAACGGTACAATCACCTGATCCAAAGCAATCCTCCACTGACGCTTCATTTCTGGTCCGTATTTCAACGGTTTAGCATCCGGGTTTACAGCTTTATACTTATCAAAATCCCTACTGTTAAGGATATCACTGATATTTGGTATAGGATCCATTCCAATTACATATTGAATGGCAGATAAATGGAGTGCATCTTTTTCTACAAACCAAGTGTTTGCAAAATCTTCTATCGCATTATTTTTTTCTTCTGTAAAGAATGTTCTTTTCACGATAAAAATATCTTCCTCTTCATCTACTTCTTTATTATCGATCGCATTTAAAATGGCGCGATACACATTCTTAACGATTTCTGCTTTTTCTAACTTTTGGAGTGCTTTTTCAATATCGTCACGGATATTCTTATTATTAGCGGAGTACGTTTCGAGTAACTTATCAATATAGGTTGCATCGATATCGTAAATCTTAGCAGCATTTTCACCATGGAATTCAATATCTGAAAAATCAACATCTGGTTCAGCCGATTCCTCATCCTCCATTAATGATCCTTTTACCGTGTTATATACGCCTACAGATTCTTCTATCGTCATAACTTCATCTTTCAATGTAGTAGAATATTCGATATCATCGTTGTATTCATTATACGTTACGAGCGCGTCATACGAATTGTTTAGTTCCTGAAATGCCTTAACAAATTCAACACGAGTTTCAATTGGGGTGTGTTCATCTATATTTTCTATATTAGCTGTAATCTTCTGTAATTCTTTATGTGCCTTTTTAAAACGTTTCTTTGAATCCTCGTAGGTTGGATAGATCAACGTAGATTCTGCACTTTCATCGGAATAGACTTTTGTTGCTTCTTGTACATTATGTTCCATGGTGTATGGTTTTCTGAAGGTAACGATTAACCCTTTTGTCTTGTCCGGGTATGTCCGATTGGTTCGGGAAAAGGCCTGAATCAAATTGGCATAACTTAAATTCCGATCGACAAAAAGCGTTTGAACTGTTGGCGCATCAAAGCCTGTTAATAAACGTTCGACACTTTCAAGGGACCAAGCTGTATGATAATAATCATTATAGTCCTTGATAATTTGTTTCATTTCGTCTTGATTCTCTGTCGCATGTCCTTCATTTTCTTCTAATGAATACGTAATCGCAATTCGAGGGAAATTCGGATCCTCAAAGGTACGACCTTTTCTTATCGGGTGTTCAGGAAATTCATTCTGCAGCCAATCCGGATCTTTTGTCATTTCTTTAATGGCATGGTAATAATGTTTCGCCATCTCAATCGAACTTGTTGTAAGAATAGCAGATTTCTGTGGTCGACCATTTTGAAAATCGAATTTCATATAAGCGTTATCTGGACGGAATATCTTAAAAATCACTCTTTAAACCTTAATCTTTCTTTAACATCCTATAATTTCAAATACAAACTGGGTTAATATTAATTATCCATTTTCCACTATTAAAGATATTAATCAAGCTCAGAAAATTCTTCATTTGAAATAATTTTAGTGAACTTTCCATTATCATAAAAAGTGTTGTACCACCATGCATGTCTCTCTTGGTGCGCAATTTTTTCCATATAAATTTCCCATCCAAGTAAATATTCATTATCGCCGAGAAACTTGCAGAGTTTCTCTTTATCTATAAGTAAACTTTCATTATTAAATCCAATTAATTTGGAATTTATACATATCTTTTCTCCATTTGAATCCGTCCAAATACCTTCTGTTTCTTGCTTTAAAGAAAAATAATTCATTATATTTTCACCTGGGATATTAAAATTTAATGCGTTTTCCTCAAAGGAACTGTCTGACTCCCAAATATAATCGTGCGCAGCAAACACTTTCAATTCGTTTGAATCTCTTTCTATATCTTTTTTATAATCTTGATATGCTTCGCCCCAGTAATGCTCATATAAGAAGACATTATGTGCAGTAGGTGTATTTATACCATTTCCATACTCTTTCGCTCTTCTCTCAAGTATTTCATCACTTTTCTCTTTATCGAAAAAATAACCTAATGCATGGAAAAAACTTGAATCTCTCTCATTAAACGAAGAGTCAGCTTCACTGTTCTCATCACTAAACATTGCAGCCAATGAAATATATTTCTCACTGTCAATCTCTATTTCTAAAAACATTTCAGTATCATCAAAAATAGCATTCCCTTTAACCCAGTCAGCCGTTGGTTTCTCAGGGAGTTGCCTAGGTATCAGTTCATTTAATCCTTTTTCGATTTTTGTTATTACTATGGTTGGATCAATATCTCTTATATAGTCTAACCATGGTCCAGTGTATTGTTGATTCGGAACTTTTATTATTTTTTCAATGTACTTTTCTTCATCTTCTTTACTTTGAATTAAATCACTTGGTGAACTATCTACTTCTAATTCTAAACTACTTCCTTCTTCATCGATATCATCAATGATACTGAGCGTTGTCTTGGGATTCTCCTTTAAATAGTCCTGAACTTCTTTTGTATAAACTTTCTCTTCATCAAATGTAGGGAAATTGTCGACAAGTTTTGCCAATAGTTCATGAAAAGCAATCCACTGATATTTTTTCCCTATTCTTTCAACAGAATTATTATGTCTATCATGAGGACTTACAGATAAATCAAATTCTCCTTGCGTCTCAGCCTCATATCCCATCTTAAAAACTCTCATAATCACATGGTTACTCAGTTCTTGGTCACTTTCGAATTGATTCATCCATCTCTTAACAGCATGCCCAAAAACATATCTTCCAAAATCACCATATGCTCCAGTCCCTCTACCATGCTCTGTGGTCATAGAAGAAACAATTCTATTAATAGCATTTTGTGTATAGTTATCTAACTCAGCTTTTTTGGTTTTAACAAATTCATCAATCTCTTCATTAGTGTAAGATCTACTGTACCACTCACTAGAGTATGGTGGACGTATCTTGTCTAAGTTAATATTTAAAATGCTATTTGATAAACAAACATATTCTACTGTTTGTCTTGCGTAATCTCTCATTAAAATATGCGGATATGTGAATTCTTTTTCAAAAACTTCAGTGTAGATATATTTAGCTATCTCTATATGTTCCTCACAGCGATTACTTCGGACTACACCACCAAAAACAGAAGCATATAGCCTCTCAACCACATAAGGATCGTCATTATCTTGAAATAATTTTAATGCTTTAATCATTAAAGAAGGGAATTCTCTGAACAACATTACTAAAGACTTAGTGCTACTATCTCTTAATTTTTTATTTGTAGAAGTAAATAACCATGTCAAAACAATCATATACATTTCAGCAGATTCTTCATCCAATTTTTTATAGTTATCAAACAGCCAATTGACAATCTTAAAAAAGTTCTTATTATCCTTAGTTATATATTGTGTCCATGCAAAATCTCTAATTGGTAATTCCCAATGTCCTAACACCCTATTCAAAGCAATTGCATTCAGAGGATGGTTTTTTTGGGAAGTTTTCAGTAACATCACATCTAAAAAGGTATCTCTATAATATTTGAAAGGTAATACATTTTCATTAATAAACTCTTTAGTAGTACCTGTTATACTATCTCCCGCTCTCCAGACTAAACTATTGATAAATGACAAAATAATATCGTCATTTTCTTTATACTCCGTAAATATTTCAAATAGCTCTAAGTCACATTCATCTGCTAATTTAATTGAAAGTTCCTCAATTAGTCCCTGATTATAGGATAGATTACTTTCAGTTTTAAAATATCTAGATATTTTTTCATCTGACTTTATCTTGTCTATTAAACTAGCTTTATTTTCTTTAATTGAACAGTTTTTATAATCCCTTAAAAGGTAGTCTGATAAAAAGTAATCACCCATACGTTCGTATGAAAAATAAATAATCGTCTCATCATCATAGTTTCTATTTTTACTGAGTATATTCTCATCGATTAAAGCCTCTAAAAATTTTCCTGGCTTTTGAACATATTGTCTTACTATACTGTTTACAATACTATAAGTGTCGCTATACTTTAATTCTCTATAATCAGATTGGCTCATTAATTCAACTATACCGTTGATAACCTCATGAACTACATTTAGGTTGTTATCAAAATCAAATTTTTTAGCTTTAGATAAACTAATATTTACTGATCCAATAATATTATTGAAAAGGTCGGATATCTTCAGGGTCTGTTCAAACGATTTACTTATATTTTTATAGTATTCGCATGCTAACTTTAAAAATAAAGGGTTCTCATATTCTGTGTTTAATACTGGAAAGGTTGGCAGCTCTAATTCATAATAATCACAGAAAGAACGGATCGGTTCATAACCTTCTTCACTGAAACCTTGATGTTGAAAAATATTAATGTTATTTTTTTCAATTGCTCCTTTCGGTAATACAATATCTTCAAACGGTGTTCTAATCGAAAAAATAAAAGCAATATTAGAATATTTATTTATTCTATTAATAAAAGCTTGGAAATAATTCTCCCATAGTATCTTACCTTCTCCTTCATTTAGTGCATCAATTATAATAAAAGCTCTTTTATTTAATTCCTTGGCTTTACTATCTATTGCCCATAGAAATTTATCAATTGAACTTTTGATATCTAAACTTCTAAGCATTTGATTCCATGGGTCCTTATTTTCCGTAAAGAATTGACCTAAAAAAAGATAGGTAATATGATTTTTCTCTCTAAGCCTTCTAGTTATATGTCCTAAAAGATGAGATTTACCTATACCTGCTCTCCCTTGAATCAGTAAATAAGGAGTAAACAAACTTTCACTAGACGTTTCTTTTAAATATTCTTTATATTTAAGTAATTCATTATCAATTTTTCTTAAAAAATTGATAATTCGCTTTTGATCTTCGTCTTCTATATCACTTTCATAGATCCAAAAAGTATCAGAACTCATACTAGCCGAATCTAGTAATTCATAAACTCCCTTTAGAACCTCAATTTTATTTTCAAATTCCTTATCTAAGTTCAAAAATTGCTCAACTAATTGCTTAAAGTGCGCTATCTCCTTCATATAGTTATCATATTCTTCTATACCCTTGTCTGTTTCTAATTTATCTTTAACATCATTTTCCATATATCTTTTTATGTTCTTGAGATATGAGATATTTTTTGATTTGAAATCATCGGTTATAGCAATTGCTTCAATCACTTTATTATTAATAGTATCTATGTCGTTTTCTTTGGTATACCTAGAATCTAGATTAGATATACTAAAATCCACCTGCTCATCTATGAATTTATTACTTAAATAAGAGTATGATTCTTCAAATAAAATTGGAGATAGCTCCATATCAAGCAATTCTAGAATTTTTTTTTGCTCATAGACCGTTTTATCAAAAAATTCTTTATTTAAATCATCAGTCAAAAGAATATCAACAGCCGGGTCAAATAAAATACTATAAGGATTAGCATAACTCCCTTTTTTTATGCTTTCTTTTTGTTCTCCAATAAACATAAATTTCACTCGAAAGTTTTCCAGTTGCCTTTTCTTTATAACTTCTTTCTCTAATGTCTGTTCTACCTTTTGTTTTGTACATGTTGAAGAAACTTGAATGATAATTTTGTTTTCTTCATCTATCAAATCAATCGCTTGTGCATTTTGATCTGTTCTGTTTAGGTTTTTTAGAGAATAGCCATACAGTTCGTTTATTAAATCTCTAAAAAAGTTTTCAGAGTATACATGATTAGATAAAATATTTATTTTTCCTAACATTATTATTTTTTGATTGAGTCTAGTTAGCGTATCTATAAATTTCTCTTGGTTTTGTCCTCTTCTCAATATTATTTAGCCCCTTTCAATACACAAAGTTCATTTAGCAAATAAACCAGCATTTGTGATTTTATATATTCCAGTATGATTTTGTGGTGTAGTACATGTACATTCTATTAAGTTATTTAGCTACCACATACTTTAACTCGTTCTTCTAACAACCCGATTAACCCTCTCAATCTCCCCAAACGGATCCTTCCACCAATTCCGACTCCAAATCCTCTCAATCTTCCATCCTTTCGCTTCTAAAAACCGTTGCCTATAAATATCCCGCTCTCTAGCTGCAGGCGAACTATGATACATTGCCCCATCACATTCAATACCTAATACATACTTGCTCGGATCATTGGGGTCGACTACTGCTAAATCAATTCGATAACCGGACATACCCACTTGTGTATCAACGGTGTAACCAATTTCTGTTAGTTTTTCATATACTTCTTCTTCAAATGGGGAATCAAATTGCAGGCTACTTTCTTGTTTTACTGTATTAACTTCCCCGCTTAGATTCGTCAACGTGGCTTCAATAGAGTCCTTTTTCAAATCCGAAACAGCTTGTGCATATTCCATATATGCTTTTAACAGTTTCGGTCCAATATTTTTAGCATTGGTGACATTCAGTTCATGTGGCTCAATACTTGCGACTAAATGAATCTCTTGCTTAGCACGGGTTACCGCCACATTCAAACGGTTTTCTCCGCCTTCTTGACCAAGCGTGCCAAAGCGCTTATAGACTTTTCCTTCTTTATTTTTGGCATAGGCAATCGAGAAAATGATGATGTCTCGTTCATCACCTTGGACATTTTCAATATTTTTCACAAAAATTTGTTCATCTAAGTCACGACTCATTACCTGATCATAGATCACAGCAAACTCGGCATCTTCTTCACTAAAACGATCGATCGCATCTTCAATGGCCGCTTGTTGTTTCGCATTAAAGGTAATAATACCAATCGTTTTCGATGCATCTTCGATTAATTTTTGCTTCAGCAGTTTCACAACGTCTTCTGCTTCCACGGTATTTTGCTGGTTGATCCAGCGTCCACTGGATTCGTGCCATTGAATTGCTGCTGGGTCTTGCAGGTGATTGACGTTTGGTGCAATCTGCATATGGCCATGATAAAAAGCGTGGTTAGAGAAATTAATTAACTCTTCTGATTTCGAGCGGTAATGCCATTCCAATAAGCTGCTTGGCAATATCCGTTTCGCTAAGTTGAGCAAGCTCTGTGATTCTTCAAATTCTTCTTGTTCCTCATCTTCATCTGATTCGACAGATCCTTTAAAAAGGGAAGAAGGTGGAAGCTGTTGTTCATCCCCCGCTACGACCACTTTATTACCTCTGTAAATTGATGGTATGCCGTTTTCGACGGTACACTGTGAAGCTTCATCAAAAATGACAAGATCAAATATTTTTTCTTCTAATGGAAAAATAGCAGAAGCGATCTCAGGTGATACTAACCAGACCGGGATCACATCTAGTAATCCTTTTAAAGCAAATTCGTTTACTAAACGACGAACTGGCCAGAGTTGGCGTTTTTTCCCTGTTTGATAAATCATATCTTTTACTGCTTTCGGATTGTTTGCTTTCACTTCTGCAATCATTTGATACATTTGATTCTGCAGTAAATCAATTGTCAGACTTTGCTTTTTCTGTAATAATTCTTTTAGCTCGTCTGTTAGATGCTCGAAGGTGCCAGTTCCAATCATGGCAATCTCCGGATACTTCCTTTCAATTTGATCGATCCAGTGAATATATGCCGATTGTTTGGCCACTTCAGCCCATTCTTCTGCTAGATTACTACTGTCTGTTAGATTGCGTTCGATTAACCGATCGATTATCTGCTGTACTTCTTTGGCACTTTGATCATACAAGCGATCCATCTCACGTAACTCATCAAAGAATTCCTTGATATAGGTCTGTTTCTTTTTTAATACTTCTAAAGGGATGTCCCCTTTTGACATACGAGTTTTTAGCGTTTTGATCGAATCTGCTGATAAATAGGGATCCAATGCTTCTAATTGCTTAAACAATCCTTCTGTTGCCTGTGATAAGTCATAAAGAATCGTTAAGCTTTCTTGTAATTTCGGCCATTCTTTTGATGATAAGCCACTGAATTTTTCGCCATCCAGTAACTCTTCGATGATCGTTTTACCGGTGAAAGTGGTCCATAGCCACAATCGTAATTTTTGCAGTGTCTTTTTGTCCTCTGTGTTCAAGTCATCATATATTTTTTCTAGCTTTTTATCGATCTGACGACTATATGCAGGGGTAATATCCTCATCATTGAAATGCTCTAAATGCTCAATGCTTTGTTCGGATTCCTTTATGGCATTTTCCAGAATTTCGATCAATTGAATCCGATCCTTTATCTCCATATCTGAAAAAGATTTGCGATCAGCTACAGGATTGTCCTTTCCAAATGTCGCATAATAGCTGCCATAGGTACTGACTTTTCGTAAAACGTCTGCTAGATTTTGTTTATCTAGCTCTTCCAGGATACCTTCTAACGGGATCATTTTATCTTGTTCTTTCGCTGTTTTACTTAATCCATATAAATCATACGCTCTGTATCCATGAGGCTGTACTTCAAATAACGCTTTTGCGGTTTGATCCAGTTTATCTTCTGTATTAATAATTTTTTGAGACAATTGATCAAATGCTTGCTGGAGATCTTGGTAGGAATGATCTCTGTTCAATTGCACATTCAATTTTTGATAAAAGGTTTTGCGATCGTTCTTCTCATCGTGCAGTAATGCTACATTTGACGACAGTTGGAGTGCATCTAAACGTTGATAGACGACATCCAACGCCGCCCGCTTCTGGGTAACAAGCATCACCCGCTGCCCTTTTGCGATCGCATTAGAAATCATATTGACGATCACTTGTGACTTCCCTGTTCCTGGTGGGCCGTGAACAACCATGCCTTTTTCATGATCAAGTGCGTCCAATATTTTCTCTTGAGAGGCATCGGTATCCAGTACATAATGTTTATTTTTCTCTTGTGCGAGTTTTTCCTGATAGGTTTGATCGTTTTTCGTTGGGAGGTTATCTATCTTCTCATCCGTTTCCTGGACATTGAGATCCAGAAATTCGCTTACCACTCCTAAATCGCCTTCACCTTGCTCGAGCATTTCAACAAACTTTTCATAGTCACTTAAAATAGCCGAATTTCCTTGTGGAAAATGGCCAACTACTGCTTGCTGATTGAGACGGAATGCGCCTTTAGAAAAGGTGGGGATCGTATCTCTTGTATACTCTTCGATGGACTCTAATTGCTCAGATGTGTTGGCTGTTATCGTAAAATCATGATCAGCCAACCATTGGCTCCATTCTTCGATATTGATCGATGTTGCCTTTGTTTCTGCTTCTTCAAACAAAGACTCAGGCACATGAATATTACTTAATTTTTGTAATGCGAGGAATAATGTTCGATTTAATTGTGGCGCTTGATCGTTTATTGGTTCGACATGCCATTCTACACCATTTCGCTTTTTTCTTTCGAGACGAACTGGATATAAAAATAATGGCGCTCTGACATAGGTACCATCCGACATAGCGCCTTCGATCATTGGGTATCCCAGATAGAGATCATACAGACCTGTTTCCTCTTCAATCGAACGGATATTTCGAAAAAGCGTCGTTAACTTTCTAGAGAGTGCTAGTTCTACTTGGTTATCCGCCTTTTCTTTGACAAACAGCTTCGATTTGTTGTCTGTGAGCGCCTTCAATATTTCGATTGGATCTTTTTCTATTTTTGCTAGCTCAGCTAGATCGAATGTCCATTTATTATATAATTTCAGTAAACGTATTGACCGATTGCTTCTGCTTATGTCGTTTAACCTGTCACTTAACGTTTGTAATTTATGCTTCATTAGCTACCACCCATTTTTTAACATGTTAGATGGTGCTATTATACTATAGTTGGTGGAGGGAAGAAAGATGTTGGGAAATAGGAAATTCAAAATTAGTTCTAAAGGTATATTGTTAATAGTTGATCTCACTTTCGCATTTAATGAAACAAAGATTTTTGATCTTTTCTTCATTCAATATATTAGTCTTTCACCCTTATTGCTAGTACATAGCTATACAAAAACAAAGAAAAAATTCACAGAATAATTACGTATGTTATCACAGTGACTGGACATAATAGTTAATGATTTTCTATAAATCATTAATTAACTATAACTAGCATATTATTAACTAAAGAGTTATAATGGAGGTGAAAGAGGTGAAAATGATGACTGCGACGATATTTGAAGAAACAGAAAAAGACATTGAGAATGCTTACGAGTCACAAAGCAAATCAAAGATTGAAAAAGAAACAAGTTATGTCTTAAGCCAAATTATTGTCATCATGTTAGGGACTTTCAAGAATCGGTTAAAGGAAATCACTTTTGATACGACCTACCTTCATTTCAATGAGCAATACATTTTATCAGACCAAAATCGTTCTACATTACTGAAATGGTTAAAACGATTGATGGTGCTTAGTCAACCAACCAGTGATTTAGAATTTGGGAAACTAAAGTTAGATTTAGAAGAATGGTATTATCAAATTAGTAGTCAGGATATTAGCTTCGAATATCGGGATGACTATTTGATCAAACCAAAACAAGCAGCAGAACTTTTAGGTGTATCTAACGTAACCCTGAACAAATACATGAAACAGGGGTTTGAACACATAGATACGTCTTCTCATAATAAAATCCCCAAACATGCAGTAGATCTTTGGAAGGATCCTGTTTACTGCATTAAAATGCAATACCTGTACCAAGAGAAGAAGCGTTTACGTCAAACACCCGAAGAACGTTTAAGTGAAGTTCATGAAGAACAATTGCAATACAAAAAGAAATACAAGACTCCTAGTATCGAAAAAGCCTTTGAAGGAATGAATATTGATGCGATGGATGATCCCTCTGATTATTATGAATGGCGGGATTTACTTGAAGAGGAAGAGGAGTTAACCAAGCTAATTATAGGAGAGAAGAATAGTGAGTAGTAGTGAGTCGGAAAAAATTCTTCTCCCTGCTAACATCCCAGAAATATTAGAGAAATACGGTAACTTATTATACAATTATCCTCAGCTGGCAACAAAGGATTCAATATATGGTAATTATAAACGAACAAATAGCAAGTTATCGGTACTGTTTCCGCTAAAAGAACACCCCGTACACGGGAAGACAGGATTACATGCAACTGAAAAATATAGAACCGGCTTTGTTGTTGAGTATCATTACCAATGGAAAATTATTATTCCAAAAATGGGCAAGTTGTATCATCATATTTCTGCTTGGGAAAATGAACCTCACGATGCATCTTGGACTCCAGAAAAATACAAAATTAATTCCGAACCACATCACCATCATCATGTACCTGGTGACAGAGAGCAACGAAAAGAAAATTGGGACATTTTAACCTTAGATGATGCCTTTTCTTTCGTTGCTCGTTATATACATAGCGGTGAAGAGTATAAGCAGTAGAGGATTCCGGTTAATCAAAAAAAGCACTCAGCCAAGCTAATCAGACACACCTTATACTCAAATGGTCGAAATAACATAAAAAATAGTAACCATTATTACTATCATAGCAAAACCGATACCCATAATTATGCCCACCAAATTTGATTTCCAAGTGTAGCCTTTTAAATCTGTTACTGAATTTGAACGATCAATTTTACGAATATGAAAAAATAGACTGATATTTACTATCACAAAGAGAAAAAAAGTCATGGCTAGCATAAAGATCAAATCTGGTTGCAACGTAGAATCTGTTGCGTCGCGATATAAATAATATTGCAGAAATATAATGCCACTTAATATCAAGTTCCAAATATTATTCATCCGCAGTTGTTTCTTCCACTCTTTCCCCATTTTATGCTTCTCATAATAAGCGACTTGTTCGAAAATAGGGATCCATGATTTTGTTGACTCACCTTTTGCTAATCTAAGAACTGATTGAACCAAAAGGATAATACCAAGGCCTAAAAAGAATTGTGAAAATGTAATATCAATTAAACGGATCAATAAGATAAAGGTTACTAAGATTGACACTATCAGACCATTCATTACGAGAAATTGAGTCTTTCTCATTTTCCTTAGTTCGCTGCTCTCCATTTAATCCCTCCCAACGAGAAGTTGGTATTTTTTAATAAAGCTACAGAATCATTATATGTCCTACTACTTATACGATTAAAATCCTTCAAAAGTTACACAACCGCGTTATATATGTGATGATAGGTAAATACAAAAAAGTAAAATCCTCTTTTCAAAGCAATATTATCGATTACACAGCACATACCTTTAAATAATTCCAATTATGTATGAATCTTACTTAATGTAAAATATCCTGATTCCTCTCTCTTCTCCATTTCCAAATAATAACTACCAATGAGAGAATTAAGATTAAAATGTATAAGACGGGGGCGATAAACTGTGGCTGGTTTATTAAAAGCGCCGCTCCAAGTAAAGCACCATCCATAACAAGAAAGCAAATGATGAAGAAAATAGGCAGTTGAATGCCAATAAGAGAGATGTAATTTTTGGATATACTTGATACAAAGATCGCCATTAGTGCCGAGGATAACGCCAACACATATGTCAGCACAATGGTGATGATGATCAATTGCAGAAAAGATAAGTCATACCAATACACATTCCCCATAAAGGAATTGATTCCATTATCCAAAAATATACCAATTTTATTTGTAGAATACATACTATAATAAATCACTATCTGAATCGTGGTAATTAAGAAAGTCGAAAGCAGTCCTGCAACTATCTTCCATTTAAATAAGCTTCTTCCCACTTTCGACGTATACTGCAAGCTGACCATATTATTCTTATCGTCTTTGATAAAAATCGGTGAAATCATAAAAACAACACTCACCAGGATTGTAATCATAATATACTTGCTAATTTCAATGAAGTTATATTCAACGGGATAAGCAGGAAAAATAGAATTGATCATACCAGAATCAATTACTTCTTGAATTCTCTGCTCCTGATTATGCGAAGGCGATTCGAGCATATTGTCATACCGATAGCTTTCTTCTACGAATTCGATGATTTGTTTCCTTTCTGGAATTTCCCAGAATAAATCAATTTCATCTTCGAACATTATTTCACTACTCAACTCATCAAAAGAACTGTTTACACCTTGATCCATTTCTTGGAACTCTTTGAATGAGGAAATTCCCATTTCAGATAATACCTGATTTGCCTGAATCCATTCGTCTGCCTTCTTTAACTCCTGTTGATATACTACTTTAAAATCCGCAAATTCTTGTTGATCCAATTCATGACCATATTTTTCTATCATTTCAACTCCTATATGGTAAATGTCTGTCGCTGGCCGTCCGTTTTGAAAATCTGATACATAATAATCAATAAAAAAATAATACATAAGCAAGTTAATCAGAACAAATATCAGTAGCATTACTGGGTGAAATATTTTTTTCATCTCCTGTAATAAAATCCGCAAGTTCTCTCAGCTCCTTTACTTAAGATCACATTTTCTAAAGCTTCTTTCACAAAACGCAGTAGCTAATAGTAAAATCACAAACCATACCGTTACTGTGATTACTTCAAAATAAGCTGTAAATGTCAGCGGATTGTACATAAACCATAAAAACGAGTTCAACACAAGATGAACAGGTGTGAAGAAACCTAGAACAAAAGCAATGTTGTCACTTGGAATTAGTCCTTGAAGCGCAATGATCACCCCAAAGAGACAAAGGAAAAGAAAGAAAACGAGATAGCTATTGTGTATCCATCTAGCTAAAATAACCGTCATTAAAGTAAAAAGAATGATTAGTAGATAAGCTAATACTATAGCAGCAATCAAATATTCAAGAAAAGATAAATTCCACCAAGACATAAACCACCAATTCCCAGCATTAAAATAACTGCTAATCGGTACATTCCAAAAACTCTGGTAAGAAAACACACTGAAATAAGCTGATAGGCCAATACCTAATAATAAAGTCAACATACCGACATTTGTAATTAACGAAGCCCAGAGCTTATCTACCCACAATTTCCTTCCTCTCCTCGAGCTATAAGTGAGCAAATGGGTTCTTCTATCAAACTCGAAATTCATGACATACGCGGTCACAAGCACTGTCAGGATAAGACTTTCGAACAAAAATGATTTAAACATCGTTTTAAAAAGGAGCAGATGCGTCGCAAATAGACTTTGTGCAGGGAAAAGGTGCTTATATTCTTTGTTTTTTAGTACATCTGAATAGCGCTCATTGAATTTGTCATATTGACTTCTGATCAGTTCGGCCGCTGACCCTCTGATCCCATACTTTTTTATTTCAGCCTCAGCAATTTTAACAGGATCAATCTCATAAAAGCTTTCGTCTACATGAAAACTGGTAAAGTAGTACATCTCAAGTAATACAGTGTTGGAGAAAAGTTCTAACTCTTTTTCAGTAAATGCATCTTCTGTATAAAAAGAGTTATCCAAATAGAATTCATTCATATCCTGATAAGTTTTCGACAACACTTTAGATGTGATCCCATTCACTTTTTCCATTTGAAATTTATAATCATTTTCCATCAAGCTGACCATCTCATCATTGATTACTGTGCCATAGCTTTCAGCCATTCGATTTACTTCACGTAAATCTTCCTTTATATAGGCATTCTCATACATCTGGAAAAAATTAAAGACAATAAAAAGGATTAAAAGCGTTAGGATGACGGGTGAAACGATCGCTTTGCGAATTTCACACAATAAAATCCTCATCCAATTTGTCCTATACCCTCATCTTGATACTGATAAAGGAATACATCTTCTAAGGTTGGCGTCACTCGCTTCCATCCTGCATCGGAATCTTTTTCTGCAATAAAACGGATGTTCATCACACCATTTTCTTGTCTTTCTGAAAGAGATAAATATTCTCTTCGGAAACGTTCAACCCGTTCAAAATCCACCTCTGTTTGATAGACCTTACCATCAAGTTGGTGACAAATGGTATGAATACTGTCTTTATAGAGAATACGTTCATTTTTTATCATGATGATTTGATTGGCAATCGACTCCACATCTGAGACAATATGTGTGGATAAAACCACAATTCGATCCCGTGCCAAATCAGATAATAAATTTCTGAAACGAACCCGTTCTTTTGGATCAAGACCCGCTGTTGGTTCATCAAGAATCAAAATTTTCGGGTCATTTAGCATCGCCTGAGCAATTCCCACCCTTTGAATCATTCCACCAGAAAACTTTCCCATCTTTTTTTTGATGGCACCTTCTAAGGCAACTAACTTGAGTAGATCTGGTATTTTTTCATTCGCATCTTTTTTGGAAATTCCTTTTAGTGCCGCTAAGTATTGTAAATATTGAAAAGGATTATAGTTTTTATAGAAGCCAAATTGCTGTGGGAGATAGCCAATCAAATCGCGATATTTCTCTCCCATACTGTAGACATCTTGGCCATTATATACAATTTCTCCTTTTGTCGGATGTAGCAAAGTTGTCAGCATTTTAATTAAAGTAGTTTTTCCTGCGCCGTTTGGTGCAAGTAAACCGTATACTCCGTTTGAGAACTCAAGCTGAATATCCTGTAGCACGGAAAAATCTCCAAATTTTTTACTTACACCATTAACCGTTAACATAGTGAATAACTCCTCTCCTTTTATGCAGTAAGATGAATTCTTTTAACTTTTTCACATAAAGATAGGGTGTCAATATAATAATGATCCCGTATAAATACCACGGTATCGCTACTAACAACTGGTGATAAAATGCTGAATCAATCATCAAAAGTAAAACATTAATCCCCATCCAACCCATCATCACTGCCAATTTAGTAAACATAGTTTTTAAATTCGTTAATACATATAAAAACAACAAGGAAAACAGCAGTAATGAGGTGGTTGATATCATGAACGCTTGGACAAAATGAATAGATGAAAATTTCACGGCCATTGATAGCACCCAAATAGTATTTAACAGAAAACAAAACACACTGAATACTAGCATACGAAAAGCAGCTAATTGATATAGGTTATATTTACTCGTCATCTCCACTTCAAATGTGCCATTAGTTTTACTATTAAAAAAAGGCAATAGTGAAAGCAGACCATAAAGGATCGGTGAAATACACATGATCATCCCATAAAAGCTTGATGTTGAATTAGGTCGTTCGTGACCATTTACGACAATCGATACCATCAAAATTACCATCATCGTTATCACTATAGCTATTTCCTTTGTATCCCTTAACAAAAAGCGGATGCCTATTTGTTTATACATATTCTGTAGGAGCTTGTGAAATGGTGCTGGTACCATCACACCTTTTGCCACGATTGTTTTTATTTCTTGTTCGACTTTATCTATATCCAGAAAGGGTTTCTGCTCCTTATCGTGCATCTTCATCCGCCTCCTTCACTACTTTCCTTACAAACTTCAAACTACGATAATATTTGGTTTTCACAGTAGATTCTGGTATGTGTAAGGACGCAGCGATTTCTTGGAAAGTATATTCTGCAAACAACTTCAAACGAAAAATCTGTTGTAGCGATGTCTCCAAGCCATTGACAACATCCATAACAGCCTTCAATTCTTCCTTGTGTAAAAGTGTTATCGTAAAATCATCCTCATCTCCAAATTCGATATCATCAATATCACTTGAAAGATTTTGGACTCTATAATATTTCGATCGAAAATAATCCACCACTTTATAAGTGGCAATCTTATATAACCACGTTCGAAAGGAAGCTCTCTTTCCTTCGAACTGATGTAGCGCCTGGAGCATATTAATAAAAATATCCTGCGTTAAATCGAGAGATTGTTCTTGATCAAGAGTCTGTCTAAAAACAAAATGATAGATTTCGTGGTAATAGTTAGACACAAGCTCATTAGCAGCTGCCTCGCTTCCCCTCTTATTAATTTTTTGAATCAGCTTAAGATCTCGCTCCATACTTCACCACTCTATTTCTGTAATCTATTGTGTAAGCTTATATTTATATATTCGTAAAACAATCAGCAATAGTTTTGCTTTTTTTGAAGTTTTTTTAAAAAGATAAAAAAACGAAAAGCTTACTCCTTAAAAGTATCTGCTTTCCGGTTTCCGTTTAATTCCATTACATATCTTTAAACAAAAAACGAAATGAATGTTCTTTGTTCACTTCAACAATCATCTGATGCATTTGATTTTACAGTAAATCAATCTTCAGGCTTTGCTTTTTTTGTAATAACTTTTTTAGCTCGTCAGTAAGATGCTCGAAGGTATACGTTCCTGTGATGGGGATTTATGGATACTTCCTTCAATTTGACCGATCTAATGAATAGCCCATTTTTATGCTAAATTACGATTGTCTGTTAGATTGAGGTTCACTTAACGTTTGTAATTTGTGCTTCATAAGTTAACATCCATTTTTTAACATATAAGATGGTGCTATTATACTATAACAGGTTGGGAGGATAAAGGTAACGGAGGGATACTGTTTGGAAAGTTAAAATGAAACAATAATTAAGTCGTACAGACGGCCACATCCATTATAATAAAAAACGTTAGAATATTGATTTATCAACATTCTAACGCAAATTGTATTCATTATATGAACTAGAACACTATTCGTTAAAAATAGCTTCGTATTGTTGTTAACACTTTCTGAATATCTTGTTCATGCAATTTTCCTATTTTAAATAGTAATTCTTCAAAATGAACTGTGTTAATTTTTGAACATCTAACAACAGAAGGTTTTGCTAATCCCGCTTCCTCCCAATATTCAATCTCCACATCAAATTCATTTCTTGACTGTTGACTTGTAACTGTCGCTATTAGATGATCTAATTCCACTATGACATTATCATTACTTACAATTACAGCTGGTCTTCTTTTTCCATTTAATTCAATCGTTCAAATCTCTCCGCGTTTACCTTTTTTACTCATCTTCTTTACCCCAAAACATTTCCGCTTTCTCCTTGATAATTTGTTCTTTTGGAGGTCTGCTATCAAAATAATTGTCAAATAACTTATTCAGTAATTTAATTCGTTCACCATTATCCATTTCTTTTATTGCTTTCATGATCTCTTCAGCAGTCATTATTAACCACCTCATTTAATATTAGATCTATTGACATCAATTATACTTTAGCAAAACAGAAAAATAAACGACAATGAAAAGTGAAAATAAGTCAATTATATAAGGGTAAAATTATATTAACTAAATTCAATATCATTTTTTTATTTTAAACTAGTATGACCCAAGAGCAAAAGAAAATTAAAAACCGCCATTCCGTACTAATATATTGTTTATAAATATATGTATCAATTTTCCGTTATTATGATATTGTATAAGTTATAATAGAATTAATACTATTTGATTATAATCAAAGAAGGGCTAATACACAAAACATGCCAAAACTTAACTTACAACCATCCGAATACCTATACACATACACGCACGCTCTCGAAGAAAGCTCTCTCTGTGCATTAGAGCAAAGAGCGCTCTTCGGACGGGAATCAGATAACATAATAAAAAGTACAACAAACATCGATCCAAGCAGGAGTCCGTTTATTAAGGGAAAACTCTCGATTCTCTTTTCCGGCAAATCTGTTCAGGCAATTGATGAACAGGTTGACCAACTCGAGCTTAGAGATCAAACCTTTAAGGTACTTTTCGTAAAAATTAATGACCTTTCCAATGAACAGAAAATAGAATTTGGAGAACAGCGAAATATTGAAAGTGAGCTTGGCTGGAAGATCATCGGAAAGGCTCAGATGAAAAATCCTGATCTTCTTTTCGGTATTGTACCATTTGAAGGACAGTGGTACTTCGGCACATATCAGGAAAGTGAACCTGTATGGCTGCATCATGTAAAGAAACCTCAAGAATACTCAACAGCAATAAGCACACGTTTGGCGAGAGCCATAGTAAATATAGCAGTTCCAGACCCATCAGGTCTCCGCGTCATCGATCCTTGCTGTGGAATAGGTACCGTACTTGTCGAAGCACTCTCGATGGGGATTCAGATTGTCGGCTCTGATCGCAATCCGATCGTAGTAAAAGGAGCTAGAGAAAATATCACATATTTTAACTATAACGGGGTAGTGGAAGTAAAAGATATTGCCGATGTAGAAAGCCCTTATGATGTGGCGATCATAGATATGCCTTACAATCTTTATTCTCCGGCTACACCGGAAGAGCAGTACGCAATAATCAAGCATGCGAAAAGAATAGCAGATAGAGTGGTCATTCTTACAATCGAAAACTTGGATGAGATGATTTTGAAGGCTGGATTTACGATAGTTGATCGATGTGTTGCCAATAAGGGGAAAAAGGGGCTTTTTTCAAGGCAGGTAATTGTTTGTGAATAATCGGAAAAGTGAGATAGCATACGCCAGCCCTTTTCTGGTGGCGATTCATCTCCATACTCGCTCAGGCTCCTTTAAGTAGGAGTCTTCTCACCTAAAAGCTATGAATAAGCATAGTCATTCATCTTTAAAAAAACTAGAAAATCACCTCAACCGTCTAGTCTTTATTTTGTACCTGTGGGACAGAAAACCTGTCCCCATGTCCATTCCTTATGTTTTAATTAAGGCTTTTTGTGATCCCTTGCCATAAGTTTGCTGAAAACCCTCCAAGCAACTAAATTTTTACGTCACGCGGAAAATTCATTAAATAGTTTATTCCGGAGGATGATTTCTTCCTCACTTCCAGTAGTTTTCAACCTTATAATCGGAATATTATACTTCCGTAATATAGTATCCTTCATTTCATCTCGTTTTAGCTGCTTAGGATTATTTGCATGGAAAGCATGTCCATCCACTTCAACAACTAGTACTGGCATTTTATCCATTTTATTAAAGATAACAAAATCAGTATGCGTTAAAATATTCATAGCATATTTTCGTTCTTTTTCGGTAAGCTTTTCTGTATCTTTGATTAGCATTCGTAAGGGGTGATGCAGGACATAGTCAAGGCTTTGAAACGATTCGTCATCCAAAACTTTCTCAATCACATTATTCATTAAATTTTCCGAGATATGTGCAGAAACTTTTTTGCTCTTTTTGATAACTTCAAATAATTTATCTGTATAGCTACTATATAGAAGATCAAAAACCGAGCGTATTTGACTATCCTTTATCTCAAAATTATTGTATTTAATATATCTTATTAAATCTCCAATATTCGTTCCATGCCATTCTTCACTACTTTCAGCAACTACTATGATTAACTTTTTTACCGCACGTGAAACTGCTACATTAATAAGATTAGGATTATCCGCAAAATCATTGGGGTTCATTTGATTTGAAACGGTCGACAATATAATAATGTCTTTTTCTCTCCCCTGGTACTTATGAACTGTATCAGATTCGATATCCACTATACCTGTAGCCTTTTGAATCTCATCGGCTTGTAAGCGAAAAGGTGCTATAATCCCAATTGATTCATGATATCCTAGCCTTTTTTGCTCTGGTATTATTTCTTTCGTAATGACATCTATTTGCCTTTGATTCATTGTTCCTCTTGCATGATTACCCTTTACTGTTTTAAATAAGATTAAGGGTTTTTCTTCTATTTGTTCATCCGTTAAAATCACTAGATCATCATTATAGAATTTTTGGTTACAGAAACTTATAATCTTTGGATGACAACGATAATGCTCTTTTAATAACGTCTTAGGCAAATTATCAAATAAATTCTCAATAGAAGATAGTAAACTATGTTCTGCATAGTTGTATGCATTATCAAGTTGATATGACTCAAATATTATAGTAGATTTTTCTTTAATTTCTTCCGTTACTACATTAGGAAGTTGTTTATCGTCACCAACGATGACTGCATTCTTAGCACACGAAAGGGCCAAAGCTCCTGTTACAATATCTACCTGTGAAGCTTCATCAATTAATACATAGTCAAATAAATAATTATTAGCAGCACAATTGCGTAATGAATGAGTTGTACTTAAGATGACAGGATACTCTTTACTAAATGTATCAAAATTTCTCCATAATGCATCAGATGAAAAAGTAAGTCTTTTTCCTCCTGTACCGTACCTTTTGGCCAAGCTTGCCTTAAACAGTTGCATTGAATCTTTACTGAATGCTTTCATTGCACTATCAAAGTCGTAATTTACAAGCTCACTATCCAAAACTCCTATTTCATCTATTAACTCTTTCAATTTCAATTCATAATATACCTTTTGCAAGTAAGAAATAACAATATCTGGTGACTTCTTATATATTTTAAAATTAAAAATACCATATACAAATAGGTTATATAACTTATTCCTTAATCTAATTTGACCTTGCCCAGCTTGTTGCTCATATTCTACTATCAATTGTAATATGTTATCTGCTTTCATTCGATGTAAAGATTTGATTTCAAAATCTAAAAAATTTGTATCTGTATAGTATTTTTCAAAATACGCATTCTCAGTTTTTAACTCAGATAGTTCTTGTTTTAAGGTAGCTTGTCTAGTTTGTTTTTTCAGCATTTTATTTAATTTACCTTGCTCATCTCTTAAATGACTTTTAATCGAATGAAGTTCCGTATCATCTAAAATCCAATCGCTCATATTTGGGTAGCTTCCATTCTGTTCTGAAAAGAATTTATCCTTATTTTCTTTATTACCTAAATAAGCTGCTATGAAATCAATGCCATACTTTTGTAATTTTTCAAGGACATTAGCTGTTGCAGAGTTATTATTAGAAACTATTGCTACCGTTTTATGATTTATAACTGCGTTTGCAATGATATTTAAAATGGTTTGCGTCTTCCCAGTTCCTGGAGGACCTTCAATCATGCTAATTTGGCTAGTCATTGCCTTTTCAGTCGCCATTTTTTGACTTGCATTGAAACCGAATGGATAGATGACTTGTTGTTCTTTCTGCCGTTCATTAATTAGGGTTTTCTTTCCCAGATAAGTAGATAAAACGCTTCGTGGACTAATCAAAGATAGTTTATTATACTGCTTACGTAAAAAGGATACATCTCCATCAAGTTTTACACTAACAGAATTTGCTAGTGTTTTTAGATAATCAAAGCATTTATTTTCTTTTGCATTACTCAATGCTGTTTGCTCTATTACAAGTGCTGAAGCAGGATATGTTTTTTTAAATCCGCTGTTGAAGGTAACCTTTATATAAGTACCGAAATCCAAGATGGTATGAATACCGGAAATTGGCAGGTTATTTTCATATACAATATTGTTATTAGGGTCTAAGATATTTGGATTGCGGAGCCAAATTACATTTTTATCGTTATATGTATATACTTTTTGGTTGTTAAAATACTTGATGTCCCATTTTTCATTATTGTTCTTACAAAAATCAATTTGTTCGGTTTTATCTACATTTTTAATGAGTACTAAATTATGTTCTATATCCATCGCTTTATATACACCTCTTAATGAAAGAAAAATTAACAACCACCAATTACTGGATATATTCTCTAGTATAATCATAAGTTTAGTTCACATATTTTACAAGGCCTTAAACGATAAACAAAGTGATGGACACACTGGCTTCCAGAGTGGAAGGAATACGTAATGGATTACATCGTTTTTAGCTAAGAATACCAGTGATCTTAGACCGATTTCGTCCGTATATAGAACATGCCTTTTTTGACAATTATCGCTATCGTGAGGTTTATTTATATAATCACGCAGCCTTAGCCTTATTGAAGGCAACAGATATCCTGTTTGATGATATCAATACGCAATTAGCAAAGGCCATCGATGAACTTCTTCTCAGTGGCGAAGATATAGATAAAAATAATAAACGGTTAACTGAACTGTTGGAGCTGGGAACTTTATATTATTAGAGACTCTTTAGAAACAGAAAATAATACCCCTGAATAATTCATTTTAAGAATTAACCAGGGGTTACAAAGTAATGATCAATGAAACAATAACATTAGCTTTATAAGGAAGTACTTAGACATTCACCATAATGTCAAAATTATCTCTCTCTTGTAAATAGGAGCTATAGTTTCCATGAACAAAGATATTAACTTTTAACTGTGGCTTTGCATGTTCTCTAATAGTCGATATTGTAGCATGATACTCCCCATCATTATTTAAAACATCGCACATAAAACCGCTATAGAAAGCTGGAATATAGCCTAAATGATAATCAGATTTCACAGCCCGTACCATTACAGCCATAGTATCTTTAGGATTTTCCTTTTCTATTTCAAACTGAACTTCATCACCTTCATGTAGTTCATTTAGCGCTAATTCCCCTTCATAGTAACGCCAGCCCGCTACATAAAAGTCTAAATCAAAATGAGATTGATGACGATGAATGGGAGCAACAAATTCATAAGGATCCGTTCCTAATCTTCCGCCTGTAGCACGTAATAAATCCATTTCAGAATAATCTTCACTTAGCCCAAGTGTTCGCAAAAGATTGGAAAAATCCGGTCTTCTTTTATCGGGTAAACGTCGTGCGAAAGCATCAAATAGCCTATTAGATGTATACTTTTTATAAATATCTCTAAAAGCCAGATGTGGACGATAGCCATCTTCCATCGCCTCTAACAAAGTTCTCCTTTTTCCACTTAATTCATAAGAAAAAGTGTATTTACCTTCCAGACAATATAAGTTACCAATGTGATATCTTTGTCTTGTCTCAACATTCTGCCAAACTAACCATAACACAAATGGTCTTCTTTTCATTGATTTCCCCTCCCACTTAACCTGTTAATTAGCCAATCTCTACGATATAAAATAAGTTTTAGTACCCACTCTTTATATACTTCATTCATAATAGAATTAGGGATATATCTAATATATTCTGAATGTTTGTTTTATTCAGTATCGTAAATTTGGAAATTAAATTCTGTATTTCTTCAGAATAATCCTTTTTAAGTTCGAACAATAACTCTAAGTATTTAGGTTTTTGTTTATTTTGAATCCCAATTAATGAGTAACTACGATTCGTAAATGCTTCAAACATCCGCTCATCCTCTAAAATCTTTGTAAGACGGTCTTGGTTTAGATTAAATCCTAAGGATGCCCCATTATCATATATGGGTGCTAAAACATATTGACCTTTAACCTGAATTATACCCCAATTATCGCAATGTCTATCCTGATTACCAATTAACGCATCAAATACAGGTATAGAAATAAAAGCATTTTCTAATTGAAAATGTGATAACGCTTGGAGAATATGATGAATGTAATAATTATCTAAAGAATACCTGTTAAAGTCATCCACTTCGGATATAATAAGGTCTCCACCTTCATAAAATTCATCAGACCCACTCGTGAATTTCTTAGCAACTACTCCTAGTGTATTATTACGCAAACCAAATTGTACATCCATCATATTTAATCCAATTAATTTACCTATTTCAGAAGCAACTTTTTCTGCCCACGCCTCTCCTGTATTTTTTGTAGGAATTTTAAACATAAATGATTTATTAGAACTTGGTTCAATGATCCAATACTTCTCTCGTGTTCCAGAAATTTGCCGCTTATCATCAACTTTCCAATCACTTACATCTAAAATAGCCATTTAAACGTCCCTTTATTCAATATACTTTTATTAATTATAACAAATAGTAATTGTAAGTTGTACTCTTAATGATTGAATTCTAGGTACATTAACTTTACACGTGCATACGATAATTTTATGAAACTTGTGAAGGGATTGAGAAAAAAATGTATTATGTTCCTGATATGGATGCAAATACACCTATATATAATCAAGGAAGACAGACTGTTAATGATTCCATTCCTAATGAGGGAGGGCGATCAAAAGAATTTAATGACTTTCGACGTTCAAATGGTAGTGGTAATATTTCTTCAAGAGACTATGGACCAAAACCATTTGTGATAGATATTAACGAAGCAACGAAAGATAACGATACGTTTCGTACTGCTTTGTGGACAGGTGAACATTTACAACTTACCTTAATGAGTATCGATGTTGGCGAAGATATCGGCTTGGAGATGCATCCTAATCTTGACCAATTTCTACGGATTGAAGAAGGTCAGGGAAGGGTTCGTATGGGAAAAAATAAAGATAATTTAAACTTTGTAAAAAAGGTAGAAGATGATTCTGTCATCCTTATACCTGCTGGAATGTGGCATAATCTAACCAATACAGGTAATACTCCTATAAAACTTTACTCGATCTACGCTCCACCTAATCATCCATTCGGTACTGTTCATGTTACCAAAGAAGATGCAATGGCTGCGGAGGAAGGCATTGCCAATGGAAATGTATTTGGAAAGACACCGGATGAATGGGTACAGTACACAGAATTTTTAGTTAAGGAAGGGCTAGAGGACGTGAAAAGAGGGATCAATGCTACACACATTCTTCAGGAATTTATTTTAATGGGAGTTCTTGTTGGAAAAGGTTATTCTCCTGAAAGAGCCTATGAAACAGTCGAAGAATGGGAACGTACAGGGGAATCCCAACTACTACAACAAAGTAAAAATATGTAGAGATAGAGTATTGGTATAGTGTCAAGTTGACAATTGAGTGATCAATACAATACCCCTGATTAATGTGAAAAGACTTAATCAGGGGTAACCTTCTGTTTGAATTAGACGCCGATCATTACAATACAACTAAAAATATTTAATCAATCTCTTTTTTGTTTTCACCTCGAACAATCAATCTCTTTATATTGATCATCGCTCTAATATCTCTTCATTAGATTTACCCTTTAGTTGTTCCTCATTCATAGCACCCTCTCCTTTTCTTTTATACTGTTAGACGAAGATAGTGGTGTTTCAGTTCCCTATTTTAAAGAAATACATTATCATATGAATCTACTTCGATAATGAGTTACAATTTAGTTGTAAAATTATAGTATATCGGAAATACTATTTATAGAAGGTTGTTGTTTTAAAAAGTTATAAAATTGGAGGTATTACAAATGGGATTTCTTGATGGTTTAATGGGAAATGCTTCAAATGTAGACACAAAAGAAATTATGAAGGATTATGATCAGTTATTGGTGGAGGGTGAAGAAGTAAAAGCTGCATTTAAAGTCATACGAGACATGTTTATTTTTACAGATAAGCGATTGATCTTAGTGGACAAACAAGGACTAACAGGTAAAAAAACGTCTTTTCATTCGATTATGTATAAAAGCATTTCACATTTCAGTGTGGAAACCGCTGGCACTTTCGACATGGATTCCGAACTAAAAATTTGGATTTCAGGTAACCTTGAACCACTTGTTTCTAAGACTTTTAAAAAAGATAGTAACATATATGAAATCCAGAAAGTTCTGGCTGCTGTTAGTGGATAAATATTTAGTTGACATCCAACTTATGAATAACAGTTTGTCTAGTTTTTTTGTTTTCAATTTCCGTGACCAGATTCATTGTTTATTAATTAAAAATACAGGGTAAAACAAATATATAACCAATTCCAATTGAAAGGATGAACACTATGTCTAAAAGAGCACAGTATCAACCTATAGGAGGAAATGGTGAAGAACCATCAGCAGCGCAAGAGGTTATTTATGCTAAAGAATTTAAGAAAGCAGATATTGCTGGTGGCTATCGAAAGCCAAAAGTAAAAGAAGCAAAAAGGGAAAATCCTGATTTAAAAAGATAAGTCATTTCAAAGCAGCTTTCTTAGCTGCTTTTTTAGCATGTCCATTCTTCTCTACAGTTAATTAATCATGGTGCCGTGTTAAATGAGCTTTCGCTACAGCATATAATATAGTTCCAGCTAGATACAACATGACTATGAACCAACTTGCAATCGCTGAATAATCACCATTAAAAATAAATTCGCTCATTAAATTGACAAATACCATTATTGTCATGACAATATATAAACCTGTTAAATATTTCATTACTGTATCTCTCCTTACATAATTAACTGATTTTTTGCTTGCTTTTTGTTACTCAACAAAATTATAACATAAATTCCCAATTACTATTCCAATTAATAAGAAGACCTGAGAATACTAAAAACCAACACCAGATAAAATGATTACGGTTACTTCACTTAGTTGACGCTTTTTGTACTACGCTATACTATGTAAGTAGATTTAAAATACTGTTTGAGAAAATAACTAATTAAAAGCGAGGGGAACAGCATGGGAATTATAGAAAAAATGCGACTTGATGGCAAAAAGATATTTGTAACTGGTGGTGCTCGCGGTATTGGAAAAAGTGTTTCAATTGCACTTGCTGAAGCAGGCGCTGACTTGGCAATTGTGGACTTAGACATCGAAGAAGCTCAAAAAACCGCAGAAGAAATCGCTAAAAATAATAATGTACAAGCGATTGCGATTAAAGCAGATGTTACCAACCCAGAAGATGTCAATCGTATGATAGATACATTTTTGAACACGTTTGGTAAGTTAGATGCAGCTTTTTGTAATGCGGGGATTTGCATTAATGCTCCTGCCGAAGAGATGACTTTCGAACAATGGAAAAAGGTACTTGATATCAATCTTTCAGGTGTATTTCTAACAGCTCAAGCAGCTGGAAAAGTAATGCTCAAACAAGGTTACGGATCGATTATAAACACGGCCTCGATGTCAGCACATATTGTTAACCAACCTCAGCCGCAATGCTCTTACAATGCATCCAAGGCTGGTGTGATTCAATTAACCAAATCTCTCGCTGTCGAATGGGCAACACGAAATGTACGGGTAAACTCAATCAGCCCTGGATACATGGGGACTGAATTAACGTTAAATTCTCCGGATCTGCAGCCATTGATTGAGCAATGGAGTGAAATGACGCCAACTAAACGAATAGGAAAACCAGAAGAATTGCAATCGATTTGCGTATATCTTGCTGGTGATACGAGCAGTTTTACTACAGGATCTGATTTCGTTATAGACGGTGGTTTCACAAGTATTTAAGAGGCATTCGTCATTTAGCGAGTGCCAAGGATTGCGATTACACTTTAAACATGTACAAACAAACACCTTGCAAATCATTAATTAATCGATTTGCAAGGTGTTTTCTTTTATAGATTCATATATTTTAAAACTACTAATTACTACTATCATCTACTTGTTTAGCATTCCTAGCTAATAGATAATAAGATAAAAAGGCCAAAAAACTTGCTGAGAAGATAATAATTCCCATTGGAATAGCTGTATGTTCGCCTGCTATTCCTACAAGTGGAGCCGTAAATGAACCAAGTAAAAATGGCAGTACACCTAATAAGGCAGATGCACTTCCAGCAATATGTCCCTTCGTTTCCATAGCCAGAGAAAAAGCCGAGGTTGCAATAATACTAATAGATGTAACTAAAAAGAAAATCGGAATAGCAACGGCAATTAATGGTGCATCTAACAGCAATGCTATTAACAGTACAATAGCTGAAGAATTAGAAAGCAGTAAACCGATCTTCAAAAATGTTTTTTCAGAAAGTGCTCCCGAAAATCGACCAACAATCTGGGTTCCCATCATTAAACCAAAACCATTAACTCCAAACAATAAACTAAATACTTGTGGTGATACACCATAAATATTTTGATAAACAAAAGAAATACCCGATACATAAGCGAAAATTCCGGCAATGGTAAAACCTTGTGTGAATGCATAACCCGAAAATTCCCGATCCTTTAATAATGAGCCAAAATTGCTAACAACTTGTTTAAAGTTGCTCGGTATACGTTTTTCAGTTGGTAATGTTTCCTCCAATTTAAACGATACGACGACAGTTAAAGTGAGACCAATGCAAGCCAACACTATAAAAATCACTTGCCAGTTAGCAAAGGTGAGAATTCCAGCACCTATGACCGGCGCAATGATAGGACCAAGATTTCCTACTAGCATTAATAATGCAAAAAATTTCGTAAGTTCCCTTCCACTGTATAAGTCACGAACAATCGCCCTTGATATAACAAGACCACCAGCAGCTGAAAAGCCTTGCATAAAACGAGCGACAATTAATACGTAAATATTAGGAGCAAAAGCACATATTATAGAAGATAATAAATACATAAACAGAAATGTTAGCAGGGGCTTACGCCGTCCTTGCACATCACTCATCGGTCCTATAACTAATTGCCCCAAACCTAACCCTAACAAGCAAGTGGTTAAACTAATTTGTACTAAAGAAGCATTTGTATTGAATTCATCAACAATTGTCGGGAAGGAAGGCAAATATGTATCGATTGTAAAAGGGCCTAAAAGTGCCAGTGACCCCAATAATAAAGCAACTTGTAAACGTTTAGTCTTGGATAGTGTATTCAAAATTACTGTCACCTTTCTAGAAAAGTCTGTTGTGTATTTTGCTATAAAAACGAATAGGCAGAAAAAATGATATTCTTAAGTTAATGAGGACTTTTATACCACTATTAAAGACAGAAAATTACCACACCTTATTTCACTTGAATTAGAAGAATCATTTATACCGCTTTCAATAGTGTATTACTTTAGTAGAATTATTTCACTAATTATGCTTCAATTTTATTTTCGCTGAAATATCTTTGATTTGAAATAAATTATTATTCCAGGTGCTTGAAGAGGGAGTTGACGGAGTGCGAAAACAGAGAACTTTTCCTGACTATTAGTAAATAGTGTTAGTGCTACTCTTAAAACAGTGTGACCGCCATTTAAAATGAAACAGTTTCCGCAAAAATAAATGACATACTTTATTGGAATTTGTCGCCCCCCAAGACATTCGTTAATCATTGTCCAGATTTTATACGATGAAGATAAATAACAAAGAGACAAAATACAAAAACTTTTATTCCGAAAATAAATAAAAATCTATCCAAATACACCTCCATTTAAAATCTCATGTTGTAAAACACCTGACCGTTAGTACAATAACTTCAACAAAAAAAGCGCTTATCCTTCTTGTAGAAAAGCGCTCGTTTGTCTAAGTACACTGTTTCACAATTAAAATAAATTTTGGATTAGAACCTTTATTCCCTCATATATAGCTATTCCTAAAACAACCCCTAAAACCATTGTGATAAAATTCATAGGTTTGGTTTTCATATAAAACCCCCCTTTAATAACTTAATACTATAGGCATATAATCTGTTGCTTCCATAATGTCTACACTTCCACAATTCAAACTAACTTGCTTTTTTAGTAAAAAAAGATTTCATTCGCCTTATTAAAGTAAAGCACCTGATAGTTTTACAATGCACCATTATCTCGATATAAAAACAACGTAGATGCATTTAATAAAATTGTAATAATGACAAGTACCGTTGAAGCAACAGCTACACCGTGCATTTCCGACAGAGCAGACCAATCTTCAATGGTTACCAAATAAAGGTTATAAAAAATTTGTAAACATATTGCGATAGCGCAAGCGCTGAAACTGATAATGGTAAGAGCAATCCATTTCTTACTCATCTGTTTTCTACCTAACGCAAGATTTATAATAGGAATTATCCAAGCTACTAATCCAAGTACCAAACTGCCGATATTAAGCCAACCAGCATCGAACATATTTCATCCCACCTTCATATTTTCTTTCTAATTTTTTCCTCAACAAAATGTACCGATTGCGGAACATAATACAATAACACTCTTCCACTAATCTGCCCGTTAATAAAAGAGAATTTCTATAAATCCACTTAACTCTATTACATCAATAGGACAACTCCTTTTACACTATCGCAACCCATTTATTGAATAGTATTATTTGAATCGTTTTATCTCTTCAAGTAATTCAATAATTCTTTTATTTTGTTTGGATTGTTCTTTCAAAAATCCACAAATTGTCCCCACACCTACCACAATTAATAGTGTGAAAATCCACATATAAATTCCCCCAATACTAAGTGTATTTGCATTATCTCACTATACTTATTTTTAATCCTAGTTTCACTATTCTATTGCTTTAACGAAGTAAAGGCTGTATCCCTTGTTGCAGATAAGCATTCGTTAGTTAAAATACTAAATTGCCGATACACTAATCGTCTTCTTGTTCTTCAAAGGATGACTTATCCTCGTGGAACTTTGTACTGCTTTGACCAGTAATATGGTCATATGGTGTATAACGATTATCAGGTGTTCCCTTACCAGAAAGCATTTTATGAATTCCAAAACTTACTACCAGTATTACAAATATCGAAAAAATTATTGCCACTAAAGACACCACCTATTAAGCAAAATCTAAGGTTTCAGTTTCGAATAAGCGTATTTTTATATCTATTGTTAAAGTAAACACCGTTTGTTGAAAAAGAAAAATAACACAAATATTCTTAACTAATATTTCAAGGATGCCGCCCAAAACAATAAATAGAGTGGTGCAATAAAACAAATAGCTAAAAGGACAATTGCAATTGAAAAAGGCAAAATTGAATCCATTTCAACTGAATTTCTTAGAAGTGCTTCATTAGCAAATATCAAGGTTATAGAGCCAAGGTATTGAATTAGTAAAGTCGCTTTTTCAGCTTTAGAATATTGTATTTCTTTGTTTTCTTCTGTGAGATTGATATAGTTTAACTTCTCTGGATTTTTGACTAATACCCCCATAAGATACCAAATAAAAACACTTACAGCGGGCATCATAAATAAAATAAATTTCGAGCCCCAATTATCAGGTTTTCCCCTACTAAAATGAATAGCTATTTGATTTGGAATATCTGACCAAAGATAAAGTAAATGGAAAGCATGATATAAGAAAATAGCAGTTGAGATTATTATTAGTGTTAATTTAAAAGGCTTATTTTTCATTTTATCCTCCACATTTTATTGCTATCACCTTGTCTTTTTCCAGTAATATTTAATACGTTTTTCGTTAGTATCACTACGAAAAAGACAAACAGTGGTTGCATTATCCTTAATACCATCATACACATTCTCCCATAAAAAAGGGAAATATTTACTGGGGTAAGTGTTTCATTTTATAAAGCAAAAACTGTGTCATCTCTTTCCAAGCAGTCACAAACAGCTTAGTGCACCATCTTTTTGTCTTATTAATAATGCTGTGTCTAAAAATCACTTCAAAATATTACGAGACAATCCGTTACTAGATTATACAATTGATTGAAATAAAGTAATAGCGTATGATTGTTCTAGTATTTGTTCAAATAGCATGCCTATCAATTTACATAATATCGCACCCAAATAGATGAACCCTATTTCAAAAGGAGGTTTGCTTGATGGCTGAGTTGTTGCAAGTAGTTATTCCGTTATTTGCTATAATATTGTGTGGTTTTTTGGCAGGAAGGTTCTCTTTAATTTCATTCAATAGTACATCTTCTTTAAACAATTTTGTTTATTACTTTGCGCTGCCTGCTTTGCTTTTTTTATCGATATCGACAGCACCTGTTGAGCAATTATTAGATTGGAATTTTATTTTCCTAAATGTCAGTATCATCACAACGATGTTTGTATTTTCAATGTTGATTTTCCGTTTTGTCTTCAGAAAAAAATTCCCAGACCTTAGTTTGTATGGGATGATCACTACCTATGGCAACACAGGCTTTCTCGGTATTCCTTTATTAATTACAGCTTTTGGACAAGCAGCCGCAATTCCAGCAGCTATTATCAATTTTGTTTATGACGTACTTATTATTTCTTTTGTTATCATAACCTTCGAATTGGAAAAATCAAGAAAAGACAATCCAACTAATTTATTCCTGTTGATCATAAAATCTATCTTTATTAACCCGATTAATGCGTCCTTAATACTTGGGGTATTGGTAGCACTAACTAGTATTCCTGTCCCTGAATCCGTCTATGTGTTTACTGAAATTCTTAGTCCTGCAGCAGGACCAACCGCTCTGTTCGCACTAGGATTGGGTTTATCTGGTGAACGACAAGTATTAAAAAACAAAAACTTTCAAATGGCAGAATTGATGACATTAGTAGGGTTAAAATTAATTGTCTTGCCCTTGTTAGCTATATTTTATATCTATTTTATTTTTCAACCGGAAAATGCTATGTGGGCGAAATCTGTCATTTTACTATCTGCAGTACCAACTGGGGCATTAGTGTATGTATTTGCTGATAAATATAAAACGATGACAAAACAAGTACCACTCTATATTTTGGTCACAACGGTTCTATCTATTTTCACGATTGCATTTGTTTTAATTTTCTTTTGAAATGTCTCTACACAAACAGATGACAAGCAAAAATACCATAATCACAAAAAAGCGTTCCCCACAGCTGTAGGGAACGCTTTTTTGTCCACTTTTATAAAAATTAATTTACTCTAAAGCAATCATCTACAAAGTAGATATTTAATGTCTGTAATTAAACAAAAAGTTAATCACTCTTCTGCGCAACAAGCATGTAAAAAGATTCTGCTGGGAAAAATTTCTCTGTTACTTTTAATCCAGCATCTTTCAACTCCCGCTCCATTCCTTCCAAAGTAATTCTCGGTGCTTTCTCAGAATTTCCTTTTGGTTCAAGTTCCAGACAGATTAGATAGCCCTCTTCTTTTAATAGATTTTTCATTTGCTGTAACAACGGGTTCAATGGCTGAATTTCATGCAGCACAAGAGATGCTATGATTATATCGATAGAGTTTTTAGGCAAAGGAAGTGCCTCGATACTCCCCTCTACTGAAACAATATTTGTAAGCTGATGCTTCAAGGCTTTCTCTTTGATTATTTTCAACATGCTAACATCTATATCAAGTGCGTATAGATTTCCCTTGATCTTTTTCGCTGCAGGGATGGAAAAATAACCAGTTCCAGCACCAAAGTCCAATATGGTATCCGATTCTTTTAAAGGAATCCTATTCAGTAGTTGTTCTGGTGAAAATTCTTTTCTTCGTTCAGGACTTTCCAAGTACGATACCTTGTTTTTTCTATGCTTGCCATGATGATGCATATAGATCCTCCTTTTTTAAACAACTGTTTGTTTCACCTAATTAAATTTTTCTTCTATCAGTGCTGCGTTCACAGCCATGGCAGCAATCGAGCCTTCTCCTGCCGCAATAATTAATTGAGAAGGACCTGCAATTTTTGTGTCTCCACAAGCAAACACGCCTTCTGTGTTCGTACGTTGCCAGTCATCTGTTACAATTCCACCCTGTTCATTTAATGTATATTCGAGTGAAGAATCAAAGGAAGCTGCCTGTTTCCATTCAGTTGCGATAAATCCTCCTTCACGCAGTACTGTTGATTGATCGTCTAACTGGATTTTTTCAAGCATGCCCTTTTCGCCAATAAAAGTGGTGATCTGCTTTTCATTAATCCCGATGCCATTTCTTTGCAGCAATTCTTTCTCATCTAATGAAAGTACTCTACTGCCGTTAGTAAAAACAATTACATCGTTCGTCCAATTGGAAACCATTTTCGCCATATGAAAGGCCTTTTGATCATCTGCAATCACTGCCAACGGACGATCTCTTAATTCCCATCCATCACAGAACGGACAACTGAACAGGCTCTTCCCATAAAATTCATTGACCCGCGGTATATCAGGAAGCTCTTCCTTAAAGCCTGTTGCCAGTATGATTTTTTTTGCGCTGTATACTTCTCCATTTTCTGTCTCTACCTGGAATAAGTTATTTTCTTTATTTATACGATGCACCCTTAGCTTTTCGATCGAAACATCCGGATACCTGCTTAATTCCTCTTCTGCAATCCTTTTAAATTCCTGTGGATCGATACCGTCTCTTGTGATAAATCCATGAGACTCGGAAGTCACAGCATTTCTCGGCTTATTGTCATCAAACAGAATTGTTTTACGTCTTGACCTTCCAAGTACTAAAGCAGCATTCAGTCCAGCCGGTCCTCCACCAATCACAGCGCAATCAAATACCATCTGATCCACTCCTTTTTTAAAATTTTTACTTAGATTCAGCCTTTTTAGCAATATCGATCAACAGCTTTGATTTTAGTTCGCTTTTCATATTTTCCTCGGCCTGAGTCATGACGTTCTCAATCAAACATCCTTCATGATGAATAGAGCATTCGAAAAAATTTGTTTCTCCCTCAACTGCATAGATCACATCCAAGAAAGATATGTTATGCTTTGTTCTGGAGATCTTATAGCCTCCCTTCGCTCCAGGTGTCGACTCGATTAAACCAGCCTTCGTAAGTTTGGTTAGTATTTTAGAAAGATATGTCGGGGAGAGATCTTGCATTTGTGCTAATTCCTGTACTCCCACCGAACTTCTCTCAGGCTGTAACATTAAATGGACCATTGTATGCAGGGCGTAGTTCGTCGCGTTTGAATACCTCATATTTAACCTCCTCTTTCAAAAAAAGATATTAAAGACTCTTAATATCTATAATATAGAAATCTTATCACCTTCAATATAGCAAGTCAAAAAAGATGATTTTCTTTTTTGAAAATCCCCTTCTATTTAGATAAAGCAATTGCTCCATCAAGGGCATGAAATGCAAAAATTCCAAATACGAGGGATTTTAACATCGACTTGATCTACTTTTTACTTTTTGTGCTATTTAAAAAGAAGCACGGACGACAAAACCCTCATGGAATTTTCTTAATCCTTGAGGGTTTTTACGATCTTTATTAAATAAAATAAAAATACTGTATGTTCATTACTACATTCGTCATCCAAGTGGTATTTTTACTCTCACAAAGTTGTAATAATCGGTCCTTCCTTGGTAAGTATAATTGTGTGTTCATATTGAGCCACAAAGCTTTCATCGGTCAGGAAGGTCCATCCATCATCAGATTGGAAAACTTCCTCTTCTAATGTAGAGATAAATGGTTCAAAGGCAATGACCATGCCATCTTTTAAAATTTCATCATCCCAGCGTGAGTAAAAATTCAAAATATGGTGTGGTGCTTCATGAATCGAACGTCCAACACCGTGTCCAGTAAGATTTTTGATAACTGTTAAGCCATGCTGTTTCGCTATACTGTTTACAGCTTTTCCAAGACCACTTTTTTTCGCTCCCGGCTTTGCCTTTTCAAGTCCAGCATTAAATGCTTCTTTAGCAACATCACATATTTTCTGTAAAGTTGTGTCTCCATTACCAACAACGAAGGAAATTCCAGTATCTGCGAAGTATCCGTTTTTAGAACCTGAAACGTCAATATTAACAAGATCTCCTTCTTGTATGGTTCGTTTCCCCGGAATCCCGTGCGCTACTTCTTCATTTATGCTAATGCACGTATATCCTGGAAAGTCGTATTCCCCTTTTGGTGCAGATTGAGCCCCTGCTTTTTCAAACATCTCTCCTGCCATTTCATCGAGTTCTTTTGTAGTCATTCCAGGTTTTGTCGATTGAACTAACTCATCTCGAATCGTTCCACAAATTTTACCAATTTCTTTTAACCCATTAAAATCTTCTTTAGTCTTTGCTATCATCGTGTTTCCTCACTTTTTATATTATTTTACTCTCATTAAAAAGGACAGAAGCTTGGAATGAATACAGGCTTCTGTCAAAGTTATGTTCTTGTGAATCCCTCTTCTTCTAAAAAAGCTCTAGCCTCATTATACGAACGAAAGGTACCATCAAGATTTCGACCGGCATAAACGTTCCACAAATCCCCTTCGTTCACTAAAAGGAGTGAATGTTTTTCTGAATTAATCCAGTACTCTTCAATCGGAGCCTCAGCGACTGATGTTAGTGCCAATGATTCCATTGATTTTTGAATGACTGTACGTAATTCCGTTTCAGAAAAGTCTCTTATATTAATCATGCCTTTGTGATCTGTAACATAGTCATTCAGATATTCTGCATAAACAAATCCATTTCCATTGGGATGCAAATGATATACAACATTCTTTTTATCATCAGCACTTTCTTCATAATGAAAATTAACTCGATTCATCGATACATTATGTCTTGTTAATTCAGGAAAAGATTCAACTATTTTTAATTTTTGTTCAAAAGTTAACATGTTACCTCCATTTTGCCTCAAATAAGATTAGTCTAAATTATACCACTAAAGTTGAACATCACCAAAAGCTTAATACAGGAAGATATGTTCAAACAATATATAGTGTCTATTTAGTTTATAAGCTTACCAATCGAAATGGAGGTAATACATATTCTTCAAAAGGAAAGAAGATATAGCCGAGAAATTCACTTATAGTTTAAAAATAATATCTAGCAATAACTGATTAACTTTTGGCAACTGGGGTGATTTGTGATTGAGATGTTTCCTCTTCTTTTGCCTTTTGAAAAAGCTTTTTAAAATTCGAAGAGATGCCTAATAATTGTTGTTGTAAATCCACCGCTGGTTCTAAGTCATTAATACTTATTTGATATGCTCTAACCATAATTATCGTAACAATTGGGTCAAGTAGTGCCCGTTTCAATAAAGTGGTTAATACGTATGCGCCGATAATTGCTAAAAACCCTAGAAACGTGCCCAAATCAGGAGTTCCTGCTGAAATCAGTTTAGATACGAACATTAATGGAAAGACAAAGATCAGAAAACTAATAATGTTAAACAGATAGATAAAAATAACCGATCCTGTTGCTGCTTTCAGGACCCCTTTCCAACTTTGAGCATAAAGTACAACTCCATCAGATGCAGATTTCCAAACAGTCTTTTCGTTTTCTTCACTTTTTTGCAAGAAAATATAGCTCATAATAGCCTCATCAATATATCTTAAACTAACCGACATGATAGCGTTGATAATTCCGATAATATTTTTGGAACCAGGAACAAATGAAAACATATTTCCAATCCGCATAATCCATCGTTGAATTTGCCTAACAGCTCCATGTACCATGCGATCAACGACAAAAGCAACATTGGAAGCCCCAAAATTTTGTGTTACTTGATCTTTTCCATAGGCAACCATTCCTTTTCCTTCTGGTGTTTTGCCAGTTCGCAACAATTCTGTGATGACCGCAACATGACCGATTTTCACCATATATAATACGTAGCGTTCCAAAAATCTTAAACCACCGTAAATTGCTCCAAATGATAAAATCATTATAAATAAAAACGCCGCAGAACTTTCACCAAACAGCTTGAGTAATAAAAATCCTATCCCAATCATAATTCCAAGGAAGACGAAAGCTATTAAACCAAACAATCCGTAAAACAGGATTCTTGTAATGAAAAATGGCATCGTCTTCGTTATCAGTTTCATTATAGACATTTTTTAAAATTGCCTCCTTTTCATCATTTAAAACTAGTTAGAATAATAATGAATATAGGACAAACCAACATTTTCTTCATCTTGTTGAATTGTAATTTGTGATCTGCCTTCATCTGAAAGAACTGCATCTAATCTAACGAATTGACTTTGAATATTTTTATTTTCACCTTGCACCTTTTCACCTAGAAATTCCTTATATTCATTTAGAATCTCTTCCCAATCTCCCGGTTCAACTATAAAATCAGCAGATACATAACTAGAATTTTTATTCACACTATTTATAATGGCACAATTGGGGATAAAGATCTCTGCGTCGATGCTGTCTGTTACATCGGAATAATCTTGTTCTTCACACGCTGAAGGCTTCGCATCACTGGTTGCCTCTTCATTTTCTTCTGACTGTACTGAATCAGACCCTTCCGTATTTTCATCAGTCTCCTCTGTTTGCTCTGCCTGCTCATCTGACTCATTATTGACGTTGTTCGTTTCGTCACTCTCGCTATTATTTTCATCACTTTCATTATTCACAAATTCTATCCCTTCAGATGACATTTTCAGAACACCATCATTTAAAGGAATCGATACACATCCAACTAAAAGACCTGTCATAATGAACAGGCATAATCCTATCAAAAACTTTCTCATTTTTTGTATATACCTCCTGTTATTAATATCGATGAAATCATATATTTAGAACCTTTAGAAACCTAATTGTTTATCACATCTCCTACTTTCTTTTGTTTTTCTGGTTGATTAGAAAGGATATCGCGTATGTCCACTAATGTACCCTGCACTTTAAACATAACAATCAACATTTCACAATAAACACGAATAATGATAGGTCCTAAAAACAAACTGACAAAACCAGTAATGATTTGCAATGCACCACCAGAGCTAGATATGATTCCATAGCCAATCATAAAAATTCCTGAAATGATTGAACCTAACAAACACACCCAAAAAATAATTTGTATAATGATAGGGGTCATCATCTTATCGAATTTTAAAAATCTGCTCATTATCCTTCTCCCCTCCATTCTTCTCTTCCTTTGTTGTATTAAATATTCAATTAGAGCTGTTTCATCCTCCTCATGAAGTAACGAATGTTTCCTCAATTGTTACTGATATACGAATGAGGGAATCGTTAAGCTATTATGATCACCAAAATCACTAAATCTGTATTCACCAGATTCTTTTACTTGGTAGTCCCCTTCATCCGGTACTGTCGTTGTTGCTTCATAAGATAGCGTATAATCCGTCAACGTATACGATTCTTTTTCAAACTTCATGATTAATTCACCAGATATGTTCCCTCCTTCTGATACAAAATAGTTATTTAACGTATCATCGACGATAGTTTCAAATCCAAAGAAAATCAGTTCTTCAAACTGTTCGTCTGTTCCGAAAAATTCAATTCTAAAATGTGTATCGTCATCATAACCAACAAATAAATCGGAATGCTCGGCAAAGTGATTCATCACCTCCGAATTGATCCAGTAGTAGTGACGATAGCCTCCAAGCCTATTTTCGTCCTCTAACCATTCATCTGTCTCCGCTATATTCATAAAACTAACATCTGGATGGGAATACACTTCGACAAAGACATCATCGCTTCTCCCATCACCCATAACAATTTGTTCATGTGTAGTAATTTTGCTCGATTGGTTAATATAAATTTCCAGGTCCCATGTTAATGGAGATTTTTGATAGATATTTGTCTGAACTGCTTCTATATTGGCATCCAATTTCATACTGTTAATGTACATAGAACCATATGTTTCCATAATTTTCTTAACCGTTGCAACATCTAAAACTCCTTCACTTTGGTCATTGGCCTGGTCATTTTCCACCAAATTGGTCTCAGTTGTTTCGGAAACAACTTGCCCCTCGCCTCCTAATTTGTTATCAGCTTTTATTTCACGATTTCCAATGTTTTCCTCTTCAACATCTCCAGCATTTTCTACTTCTATTAATGGATCTTCATTAGCCGGCTCATCAAACAAGAGTGTCACTTCACACCCTACCAATAACAAAAAAGAAAACAAAAACAAATATTGAATCTTCCTTTTCATCTAACTTTAGCCTCCAATTTTTAGAACTGTTCGAAAGTCTATATCGCCTTTCTCATAATCATCATAATTAAGCCACGTTAAATCCAGGTTAAAAAATAAGAATTAACTGGAAATCCAAGCAGAAAAGTAGTGAGACCTCTTTTCAATATAGAAATAAATTTTTCATTAACTTATGACTAAACTAAAAAAAGCTTGTCATGAAATTAATAACTCCAATTGGAAGAGCTATATATTCATCAAGCTTCGTATAATTTTGCAGGATTCAGAGAAAATAAATGTAAGTATCTTTCAAACTTTTGAAGCATTACTCATACAAATAACAAAGCAACCATGGAGGGGTTTTATTTGAATCAGCCTTACAAGTGCCCTAAATGTAAAACAAACCGATCACGTTTTAATGTAATCGAACAAGTTGCCAAACCTGTAAAATTAAACACTACTACTGGAGAAGTAATAAACAATTATGAACAGGAACCATTAGAAGCTTTTCATGTCGCTTATAACGGCCCTGACAGAAGAATACAATGTGGAGTATGTGGCTTAATTGAAGGGGAAGACACCTTTATTAAATATGCTCAAATGCCATAAATAAATCATGGAGGATGAATAACTATGACCAAAAATCGTAAAGGACCAAAACAGCAGGAACAACCTAATTTACCCAAGAGCGTACAACAACCCTACGGTGAACCATTATCAGGATCGCATAAAGTAAAAAATAAAAACCATTCACGACAAAAACATAATCCATCACATGACATGTAAAACACCTATTCGTTAATGTAGGAATTCATCTAAAATCTGGCCACAATGGCAAAAGTTGCTACATTTTATCCATAAATAACCTGTAGCAACTTTTTTAAAATTCTATATTGAAAGACAAATCTCTAGTCCAATAATCGACAATTACATTTGCATGTTTGAGTCCAATCGTTTCTTTTAGATACGTAATAAATGTATCGAAATCCGTTTGCGTTATGTCCTTATGGCCTTTTTCAAATGTTACAACAACCATAGGTTTTCCTACTGCTACGTCGTAACTAATATATATATGTCTTGTATCTCCAAAATTTTCTGTTATATATTTTTCAATTTTTGGTTTTATTTCAAGTTCTATATATTTCTCTTGTTTTTCTATGATGATCGAATCTTCCATTCGATTCATTTTTTTATCATAATACACTATAAAGGTTTCATTTGTATCGATGTTTTGAACTGTTACTTCATGTTCAAAATAACCATAATGTTTAAAGTCAGTAGATGAGGAAATATTTTGTATTTCATAATTGATATCATGATAGTTCTCAGCTAAATAGTGTTCTGTTTGTCTAATAGCTTCGTCTTGCTCTTTATTGTTAAGCATTACGTTTATTTTGAAAGCTAAAACGATTAACAAGAAAAGTACACTAATTCCACTGAGAATGTATATCAATCTTTCAAATCCTTTTTTCATAAGAATTTTCCTTTCCCTGTTTTCACCTTTATGATCCTCTCCTTTCTTCTATAATAAACGATTTTGAGTTTTATTCTACTTTTATTTTAAAAATTATATCGTACAAAAGGAGGGCATCACGGCTGAACTTTTGTACGATAAATAGATATATCGAACAAAAGGAGGGTATCACGGTTGCGCTTTTGGGCGATAAATGATCATTGAACAATTCAGACAATTAAAACTATTTATGTAAAATAAAAAAACCTTCAACAAAAGTTGAAAGTTTTTTTTGGGATACCTGAGGTGGGATTCGAACCCACAAGCCCGAAGGCACGGCATTTTGAGTGCCGCGTGTATGCCAGTTCCACCACTCAGGCAAATATAGAATTGGAGGCGGCAACCGGATTTGAACCGGTGATAAAGGTTTTGCAGACCTCTGCCTTACCACTTGGCTATGCCGCCCCGATAAATATAGTATATGTTATTTAAAAGAAATTGTTAAATAAAAATGGAGCGGAAGACGGGATTCGAACCCGCGACCCCCACCTTGGCAAGGTGGTGTTCTACCACTGAACTACTTCCGCAAAAAATGGCTGGGCTAGCTGGATTCGAACCAGCGCATGACGGTACCAAAAACCGTTGCCTTACCGCTTGGCTATAGCCCAATAAATAAAATTAATGGGGCGACCAGTGGGGATCGAACCCACGCGTGCCGGAACCACAATCCGGTGCGTTAACCACTTCGCCATGATCGCCATTATCATAAGAAAAACAGGGGTAGTAGGAATCGAACCCACACTGGAGGTTTTGGAGACCTCTGTTCTACCGTTAAACTATACCCCTACGTTAAAAATAAATATTTAGTTAAATAAAAAAAATGGTGGAGGGAGTAGGACTCGAACCTACGAACCCGATGGGAGCGGATTTACAGTCCGCCGCGTTTGGCCAACTTCGCTATCCCTCCACTATTATAATAAGTTATATAGAGAAAAAACTTTAAAAGTGGTGGCTCGGGACGGAATCGAACCGCCGACACACGGATTTTCAGTCCGTTGCTCTACCGACTGAGCTACCGAGCCATAAAATGAATGATTAAATTGATAAGTTTAAAGTGGCGGTCCGGACGGGACTCGAACCCGCGACCTCCTGCGTGACAGGCAGGCATTCTAACCAACTGAACTACCGGACCAAATTTGGTTGCGGGGGCAAGATTTGAACTTGCGACCTTCGGGTTATGAGCCCGACGAGCTACCAGACTGCTCCACCCCGCGATGATAAAAATAATAATTATACTGTTTTGAATGATCACACGGTTATTTCAATGTATGACCTCTGCATCTTCTAGCATCCTCAATGAAGCTTGATGCTTCGAGGTTACTCGATGCTTATTCGGTGGATGTATTGCTCGTTGCTCCACCCCGCGATAATAAAAATTATAAAGTTGTAAATGGTGGAGGATGCAGGGCTCGAACCTGCGACCCCTTGCTTGTAAGGCAAGTGCTCTCCCAGCTGAGCTAATCCTCCGAAGTACAGGATGTACAAGTGCATGCGTTGCGACAGGACGTCGCGATCTTAGCATGCCATCCTTAATATAAAGTAGCAATAACTAATGATTACTCTGGTTATTATGGTGACCCGTACGGGATTCGAACCCGTGTTACCGCCGTGAAAGGGCGGTGTCTTAACCACTTGACCAACGGGCCTTATATGAAAGTGGCGGAGAGCGAGGGATTCGAACCCTCGGTACGGCGTTGACCGCACACACGATTTCCAATCGTGCTCCTTCGGCCACTCGGACAGCTCTCCATTGGCTCCACAGGTAGGATTCGAACCTACGACCGATCGGTTAACAGCCGATTGCTCTACCACTGAGCTACTGTGGAATGGATGAATATGCCTGGCAGCGTCCTACTCTTGCAGGGGCGCGAGCCCCAACTACCATGGGCGCTGGAGAGCTTAACTACTGTGTTCGGCATGGGAACAGGTGTGACCTCTCCGCTATCGCCACCAGACTTGTCCTTTTATTTTTAGTGACAAAGAATATTATACTATGTATTCACAAAAAATCAAGTGAAAATTTAATATACTTTCAAAACTAGATAAGAAGTAAAACAAGCTTCAAACAAACCGTAACTTATAGTATAGATAAGTCCTCGATCGATTAGTATTCGTCAGCTGCACATGTCACCATGCTTCCACCTCGAACCTATCTACCTCATCGTCTCTGAGGGATCTTACTCTATCGAATAGATGGGAAGTCTCAT
>NZ_CZRP01000010.1 GCF_001458115.1 Gracilibacillus massiliensis | reverse complement strand
GCTATCACTTACAGATGGGCCCGCGGCGCATTAGCTAGTTGGTGAGGTAACGGCTCACCAAGGCGACGATGCGTAGCCGACCTGAGAGGGTGATCGGCCACACTGGGACTGAGACACGGCCCAGACTCCTACGGGAGGCAGCAGTAGGGAATCTTCCGCAATGGACGAAAGTCTGACGGAGCAACGCCGCGTGAACGAAGAAGGTTTTCGGATCGTAAAGTTCTGTTGTTAGGGAAGAACAAGTGCCGTTCGAATAGGGCGGCACCTTGACGGTACCTATCGAGGAAGCCCCGGCTAACTACGTGCCAGCAGCCGCGGTAATACGTAGGGGGCAAGCGTTGTCCGGAATTATTGGGCGTAAAGCGCGCGTAGGCGGTTTCTTAAGTCTGATGTGAAATCTTGCGGCTCAACCGCAAGCGGTCATTGGAAACTGGGGAACTTGAGTGCAGAAGAGGAGAGTGGAATTCCACGTGTAGCGGTGAAATGCGTAGATATGTGGAGGAACACCAGTGGCGAAGGCGACTCTCTGGTCTGTAACTGACGCTGAGGTGCGAAAGCGTGGGGAGCGAACAGGATTAGATACCCTGGTAGTCCACGCCGTAAACGATGAGTGCTAGGTGTTAGGGGGTTTCCGCCCCTTAGTGCTGCAGTTAACGCATTAAGCACTCCGCCTGGGGAGTACGGCCGCAAGGCTGAAACTCAAAAGAATTGACGGGGGCCCGCACAAGCGGTGGAGCATGTGGTTTAATTCGAAGCAACGCGAAGAACCTTACCAGGTCTTGACATCTTCGGATGTCCCTAGAGATAGGGAGTTCCCTTCGGGGACCGAATGACAGGTGGTGCATGGTTGTCGTCAGCTCGTGTCGTGAGATGTTGGGTTAAGTCCCGCAACGAGCGCAACCCTTGATCTTAGTTGCCAGCATTCAGTTGGGCACTCTAAGGTGACTGCCGGTGACAAACCGGAGGAAGGTGGGGATGACGTCAAATCATCATGCCCCTTATGACCTGGGCTACACACGTGCTACAATGGATGGTACAGAGGGAAGCAAAACCGCGAGGTCAAGCCAATCCCATAAAACCATTCTCAGTTCGGATTGTAGGCTGCAACTCGCCTACATGAAGCCGGAATCGCTAGTAATCGTGGATCAGCATGCCACGGTGAATACGTTCCCGGGCCTTGTACACACCGCCCGTCACACCACGAGAGTTGGCAACACCCGAAGTCGGTGGGGTAACCTTTGGAGCCAGCCGCCGAAGGTGGGGCCAATGATTGGGGTGAAGTCGTAACAAGGTAGCCGTATCGGAAGGTGCGGCTGGATCACCTCCTTTCTAAGGATAATAGGAACACCTTCTTTGAAGGTGCAAGGATCATACTTGGTTGTTTGGTTCAGTTTTGAGAGATTAATGCTCTCTATATGTACCTTGAAAACTAGATAAGAAAATCAGAAAGTGAAGGAACCTGTAAAGGAACCAACACTTGAACTGATGACAAGACATCAAACAAAAACCAACAAACTTTTTCATGCGTAAGCATTGTAAGTATAGTTAAGTGAAGAAGGGCGCACGGTGGATGCCTTGGCACTAGGAGCCGAAGAAGGACGGGACAAACACCGATATGTCTCGGGGAGCCGTACGTAGGCGTTGATCCGAGAATTTCCGAATGGGGGAACCCTCTACTCGTCATGGAGTAGAACGTATAACTGAATACATAGGTTATANCCACCAATTTCCTCTATATGTACCTTGAAAACTAGATAAGAAAATCAGAAAGTGAAGGAACCTGTAAAGGAACCAACACTTGAACTGATGACAAGACATCAAACAAAAACCAACAAACTTTTTCATGCGTAAGCATTGTAAGTATAGTTAAGTGAAGAAGGGCGCACGGTGGATGCCTTGGCACTAGGAGCCGAAGAAGGACGGGACAAACACCGATATGTCTCGGGGAGCCGTACGTAGGCGTTGATCCGAGAATTTCCGAATGGGGGAACCCTCTACTCGTCATGGAGTAGAACGTATAACTGAATACATAGGTTATACGAGGCAGACCCGGGGAACTGAAACATCTCAGTACCCGGAGGAAGAGAAAGCAAACGCGATTTCCCGAGTAGCGGCGAGCGAAACGGAATTAGCCCAAACCAAAAAGCTTGCTTTTTGGGGTTGTAGGACACTCTACACGGAGTTACAAAACCATTTTTTAGACGAAGCGATCTGGAAAGGTCCGCCATAGAAGGTAACAGCCCTGTAATCGAAAAAGAGTGGACTCCAGAGTGGATCCTGAGTACGGCGGAACACGTGAAATTCCGTCGGAATCCGGGAGGACCATCTCCCAAGGCTAAATACTCCCTAGTGACCGATAGTGAACCAGTACCGTGAGGGAAAGGTGAAAAGCACCCCGGGAGGGGAGTGAAAGAGATCCTGAAACCGTGTGCCTACAAGTAGTCGAAGCCCATTTATGGGTAACGGCGTACCTTTTGTAGAATGGACCGGCGAGTTACGATCCCCTGCAAGGTTAAGTGGAAGACACGGAGCCGCAGCGAAAGCGAGTCTGAATAGGGCGAATAAGTAGGTGGTCGTAGACCCGAAACCGTGTGATCTACCCATGTCCAGGGTGAAGGTCAGGTAACACTGACTGGAGGCCCGAACCCACGTATGTTGAAAAATGCGGGGATGAGGTGTGGGTAGGGGTGAAATGCCAATCGAACACGGAGATAGCTGGTTCTCTCCGAAATAGCTTTAGGGCTAGCCTCAAGGGATGTATGTTGGAGGTAGAGCACTGATTGGACTAGGGGCCCTCACCGGGTTACCGAATTCAGTCAAACTCCGAATGCCAATCATATTACCTTGGGAGTCAGACTATGGGTGATAAGGTTCATAGTCGAAAGGGAAACAGCCCAGACCGTCAGCTAAGGTCCCAAAGTATACGTTAAGTGGAAAAGGATGTGGCGTTGCTTAGACAACCAGGATGTTGGCTTAGAAGCAGCCATCATTTAAAGAGTGCGTAATAGCTCACTGGTCGAGTGACGCTGCGCCGAAAATGTACCGGGGCTAAACGTATCACCGAAGCTACGGATTGTTCTACGAACAATGGTAGGAGAGCGTTCTTCGTGCTGTGAAGTCAGACCGTGAGGACTGGTGGAGCGCGTAGAAGTGAGAATGCCGGTATGAGTAGCGAAAAAGAAGTGAGAATCTTCTTCACCGAATGCCTAAGGTTTCCTGAGGAAGGCTCGTCCGCTCAGGGTTAGTCGGGGCCTAAGCCGAGGCCGAAAGGCGTAGGCGATGGACAACAGGTTGATATTCCTGTACCACCCAATTCCGTTTGAACGATGGGGGGACGCAGAAGGATAAGGAAAGCGCACGACTGGAAGTGTGCGTCGAAGCAGTAAGAGTGTCAGATAGGCAAATCCGTCTGGCAAGCTCAAGCTGTGATCGGGAGGGAAATTTAGTACCGAAGTTCCGGATTTCACGCTGCCAAGAAAAGCCTCTAGTGAGGAAACGGGTGCCCGTACCGCAAACCGACACAGGTAGGCGAGGAGAGAATCCTAAGGTGATCGGGAGAACTCTCGTTAAGGAACTCGGCAAAATGACCCCGTAACTTCGGGAGAAGGGGTGCTCACTTGTGAGTGAGCCGCAGTGAAAAGGCCCAAGCGACTGTTTAGCAAAAACACAGGTCTCTGCGAAGCCGAAAGGCGAAGTATAGGGGCTGACACCTGCCCGGTGCTGGAAGGTTAAGGGGATGCGTTAGCTTCGGCGAAGCGTTGAACCGAAGCCCCAGTAAACGGCGGCCGTAACTATAACGGTCCTAAGGTAGCGAAATTCCTTGTCGGGTAAGTTCCGACCCGCACGAAAGGTGCAACGACTTGGGCACTGTCTCAACGAGAGACCCGGTGAAATTATACTATGTGTGAAGATGCACATTACCCGCGACAGGACGGAAAGACCCCGTGGAGCTTTACTGTAGCCTGATATTGAATGTTGGTACAGCTTGTACAGGATAGGTGGGAGCCTGAGAAGCGTGAGCGCTAGCTTACGTGGAGGCGCTGGTGGGATACCACCCTGGCTGTATTGACCTTCTAACCCAGAACCGTGATCCGGTTCGGAGACAGTGTCAGGTGGGCAGTTTGACTGGGGCGGTCGCCTCCTAAAATGTAACGGAGGCGCCCAAAGGTTCCCTCAGAATGGTTGGAAATCATTCGAAGAGTGTAAAGGCAGAAGGGAGCTTGACTGCGAGACCTACAAGTCGAGCAGGGACGAAAGTCGGGCTTAGTGATCCGGCGGTACCGAATGGAAGGGCCGTCGCTCAACGGATAAAAGCTACCCCGGGGATAACAGGCTTATCTCCCCCAAGAGTCCACATCGACGGGGAGGTTTGGCACCTCGATGTCGGCTCATCGCATCCTGGGGCTGTAGTCGGTCCCAAGGGTTGGGCTGTTCGCCCATTAAAGCGGTACGCGAGCTGGGTTCAGAACGTCGTGAGACAGTTCGGTCCCTATCCGTCGTGGGCGTTGGAAGTTTGAGAGGAGCTGTCCTTAGTACGAGAGGACCGGGATGGACACACCGCTGGTGCACCAGTTGTTCCGCCAGGAGCATCGCTGGGTAGCTACGTGTGGAAGGGATAAGTGCTGAAAGCATCTAAGCATGAAGCCCCCCTCAAGATGAGACTTCCCATCTATTCGATAGAGTAAGATCCCTCAGAGACGATGAGGTAGATAGGTTCGAGGTGGAAGCATGGTGACATGTGCAGCTGACGAATACTAATCGATCGAGGACTTATCTATACTAATAAAGTACGGTTTGTTTGATCCTTGTTTTACTTCTTATCTAGTTTTTAGGGTATATCCCAAGTCTGGTAACGATAGCGGAGAGGTCACACCTGTTCCCATGCCGAACACAGTAGTTAAGCTCTCCAGCGCCCATGGTAGTTGGGGCTCGCGCCCCTGCAAGAGTAGGACGTTGCCAGGCATATATTATTATTAAAATAGTATATTATTTTTATTATCGCGGGGTGGAGCAGTCTGGTAGCTCGTCGGGCTCATAACCCGAAGGTCGCAAGTTCAAATCTTGCCCCCGCAACCAATGGTCCGGTAGTTCAGTTGGTTAGAATGCCTGCCTGTCACGCAGGAGGTCGCGGGTTCGAGTCCCGTCCGGACCGCCATTTTATGACTAACAACCTTAAGATTTTATGCTTAAGGTTTTTTTGTGTATTTAAAGATATGAATCAAAAAGGATTTGGTTGAGCATGATTATACACAAATTCTTTTCCATTTAGCAGTTGTTTTGGTATGATGTTTGTATATTACAGATAATGAACATAGATCTGAGGGATTTATATGGAAGAATTTGATTTTATTAAGTCAATTCAACCTAAATATTATCAGCAACCAACTACAATAAAAGGAATTGGTGATGATGCAGCAATATTAAGGCATACTAATGAAGATATTATTACCACAGTAGATACTATGGTTGAAGATGTCCATTTTTCAACTAGTACGACAGAGCCCTTTCATATTGGTTACCGTGCTTTAGCAGCCAATATAAGTGATATTGCAGCAATGGGAGGTAAACCCACATCCTATTTAGTATCGATTGTCATTCCGAAAAATTGGTCACAAGAATCGTTACAACAGATCTACAACGGAATGAATCAACTGGCAAAAAGATACCGAATGGATTTAATTGGTGGAGATACGGTATCAGGTAAACAGTTATCTTTATCTATCACCGTGATTGGAACGGTTAATAGCAAAAAAGTAAGATATCGAAGCAGTGCCTTAGAAGATGATATAGTCTTTGTGACGGGATCATTAGGAGATTCTGCGTGTGGTTTACATATTTTATTAAACAGTGGTGAATCAGCACGCGATAAATATCAGTATTTTATCGATCGACATCGCATGCCAGAGCCAAGAGTGAATTTTATAAATGAATGTACGACGATTGATAGAATTACCCTAAATGATGTTAGTGATGGTATTGCAAACGAACTAAATGAAATAGCTGAAGCTTCGCATAAAACCATTGTCATTGATTATGATAAGGTGCCCAGTCATCCACTGCTTAAAAATTTCAGCGAGGAACTGCAATATGATTGGAAATTATCAGGCGGTGAAGACTTTGAGCTTCTAGGCACAGTATCCAGTCATAATTGGGAACAGCTAAAAACAAGTGCTGTCAAGACAGGTACACCAATTACTAAGATTGGTATGGTAAAAGGACAGGCTAACCAAAATAGTCTCGTTTGGTTGCTACATAATGACCAACTTAAAAGATTAAAAAAGTCAGGCTATACTCATCTAAGAAGGTGAAATAATGAGTGAATATATATTTGAAACATATACAGAAGAGGAAACAAGACGACTAGCAAATAAACTAGCTCTTTTAATACGACCTGGAGATGTTATTACATTAGAGGGTGATCTAGGAGCTGGGAAAACAACCTTTACGAAGGGACTAGGTGCAGGCCTTGGAGTAAGGAGAACCATCAACAGTCCGACTTTTACAATTGTAAAAGAATATATTGGTGAGATCCCTTTATATCATATGGATGTCTATCGTTTAGAAAATAGTGAAGAAGATATTGGTTTTGAAGAATACTTTAATGGAGATGGTATTACAGTAATTGAATGGGCCACTTTTATAGAAGACTATCTTCCTGAAGAACGCTTAACCATTCAAATAAAACGACTAGATGAGCATAAAAGAGCGATCATATTTAAACCAATCGGTAGCTATTTTGAAGAGATATGTAAGGAGTTATACTAATGAATGTGTTAGCAATTGATACTTCGAACCAAGTACTTGGTGTAGCAATCAGTAAAGACGATGAAATAAAAGCAGAATATACAGCAAATATAAAAAGAAATCACTCAATCGGCTTAATGCCGGCTATTGATCATATAATGAAAGAAACAGAAACAACTCCTGATCAATTGGATCGAATTGTTGTTGCGAAGGGACCGGGATCCTATACAGGTGTTCGAATTGGGTTAGCAACAGCGAAAACAATGGCATGGACATTAAATATTCCGATTGTAGCCGTTTCTAGTCTAGAATTACTTGCACATAATGTGAGACAGCAGAATATATTGATCTCCCCTTTCTTTGATGCCCGTAGAGGACTCGTGTATACAGGACTATACGAAAATAACCATGACCGTATTTTCATTAAAAAAGAGGATCAAAATATCAAAATGGATCAATGGTTAGAGGAATTAAAATCGTTACAAAAACCAGTTGTTTTCTTGAGTCAGGATATCAAACTGCATCAGGCGCTTATAAAAGAAAAGCTCGGTAAAATGGGATCCATTCCCGCTTATATCGATCATTTGCCTCGACCAGGTACGCTGGCACTACTAGGTGCACAAAAAAATCCTGAATCAGTCCATGACTTAACTCCAAATTATATTCGCATGGTAGAAGCAGAAGCTAATTGGTTAAAAGAACAGGAAAACAAGCAAAATGGCTAAGGTCCAATTTCGTAAAATGAAAGAATCAGATATCGAAGCGGTCATGAATATTGATAAACGATCCTTTCCCAAGCCGTGGCCTGAAGATATATATTATGAAGAACTAAACAATAATAACTATGCAGTCTATTTTGTTGCACTAGTCGATAATAAAATTGTCGGCTTTTGTGGTTGTTGGATGATTTTAGATGAGGCACAGATAACAAATATCGCAGTTGATCCAAGCTATCGAGGCAAAGGTTATGGTCAAGGTTTATTTCAATATGTGATTAACTATGGTATTGCACATGGTATTAGGCTTTTGTCGTTAGAAGTGCGAGTATCGAACGTTGCTGCACAAAGAATGTACAAAAATTTTGGATTGCAACCCGGTGGAATAAGAAAAAACTATTATACCGATAATCAAGAGGATGCAATAGTATTGTGGGTGAATTTATGAGTGAATATATTTTAGGAATTGAAACAAGTTGTGATGAAACGGCTGCTGCAATTATTAAAGATGGAACAGAGATTGTTTCAAATGTCGTTGCTTCGCAAATTGAAAGTCATAAACGCTTTGGTGGTGTAGTGCCTGAAATAGCATCAAGACATCATGTCGAACAAATGACGATTGTGTTGGAAGAAACGTTTCGTCAAGCTGCATTAGAAATGAAAGATATCAATGCCGTTGCAGTGACAGAAGGACCTGGTTTAGTGGGTGCTCTATTAGTAGGAGTAAATGTCGCAAAAGGTTTAGCCTATGCACATCAAAAACCGCTAATAGGTGTACATCATATTGCAGGACATATTTATGCGAATCGATTAGAAAAGGAATTCACCTTTCCGTTATTAGCATTGGTTGTTTCAGGAGGACACACGGAACTAATTCTGATGAAAGAACATGGGGATTTTGAAATCATTGGTGAAACACGTGATGATGCGGCAGGAGAGGCGTATGATAAAGTGGCTCGAACTTTAAAATTATCATATCCAGGTGGTCCCAAAATTGATCAATTGGCACACGATGGCCAAACTTCGATTGACTTTCCGCGGGCCTGGTTGGAGGAAGATTCTTTTGATTTTAGTTTCAGTGGGCTAAAATCAGCTGTGATTAATACACTCCATAATGCCAATCAAAAAGGGGAAATATTGAAACAGGAAGATGTAGCAGCAAGTTTCCAAGCAAGTGTAGTGGATGTGTTGACGGAAAAAACCTACAAAGCAGCCAAACAATTTGGAGTAAAACAAGTCATTGTGGCAGGAGGAGTAGCTGCAAATAAAGGTCTTCGTTCGGTTATGCAAACGAAGTTTCAATCTGATAAAGAGATCGAGTTATTATTTCCTCCATTGTCTCTTTGTACAGATAATGCGGCAATGATAGCTGCTGCTGGATCGATTGCATTTCAACAAGGACATCGAGCCTCATGGGATCTCAACGCCAACCCCAGCTTAAGTCTAGAAAAATATGCAGCTCGTTAAAAACTAGGACTCTCTATATGTCCTAGTTTTTTTGTTTGCTTTTTTAGAGTTATGCACAGGAGAAATATTAAAATGTGCATAACTATCGAAAAGCAATGATATCAATTGTTTAAAAAGGGATGGAATTGTGGGTAAAACAAGTTTGAAATGTGGATAATGTGGACAAAGTTGTTAAGAACTGAAGAAACAATACTTAATAAGTGGATAACTTTGTGGATACAATTAAAAAATATGATTAAAGGTAATAGAAAAACAAATAAAAAAATACTCTAATTTATCTAGTTCATTTAGAGTCTACAGAATTATTGACTATTTTTAGTCATGAAATAGAGATTAAAGTAAGCGAAAAGTTGGATTGACGAACATCTTATTAAGCACTAGTATTAATATAAGTAGTTTGGCTTAACAGAAATGAAGGAGGTGTAAACGATTCACTACTTTTACACCTAAGAACTAATTCTCCCACTTTCCAACATGAACCCCTCACATGTGAAAACTATTCCAACACAAGAGATTACTTATCGCTTTCAATCAAAAACTAAATAAATAGGGTGGTTATATGAATGGCGAAATTTAAGGAAGACCAAATTTCTAAAGCTTTGTTAGCAAAGTTATATGAGTCGATGACAGCCCAACCTGATATAGACGAAATTAACGAAGAAGTGTTGCCAAATGATCAGTTTATCGCATGGTGCCAACCAGGAATCCCTTTTCGTCCTGAAGATTTCCTTTTTGCTACTAGAGGAATCGGTGGCGGCGAAGGAGAAGGCGAGGACGTTAGACAAAGGATGCTTCTAGCAGATGAATGGTCGAGATTAACTAATTTCATTCCAAATCCCACTGGAATTTATGACGAAGACTATCAGAAGAAAATGTTTGATACCACCAGTTTTAATCAAGATGGCGTCAGTATGGTGTCTATTTATAAAAATATTTTACAGTTTAGTGAGGTCGCCACAGCTGAATTGGATGAAGAATTAAAAGAGCGGATAGATAGAGTACGAGGACTATTAAAAGAAGTTAAAGAAGTAGAAGATGTGCTTACCGGTGAGAAGAAGGAAAAAATTGATGACAGTGCCTTAGTAAAAGCATACAGGACATATGAGGGAGAGTATGTGGATGAAGCTGTGTTGTATAATACAAAACGATTAAATGCATTAAATTCTGACGATGCAGCGGCTGTACAGGATTTTGCACTAAATGCACCATTATATCGTAGTAAAGTTAAATCAGCATTAAATAAATGGATTAGCAATGGGTATAAATATGATGTGGAACGGATATATGCTTTTCTTGAATCGGTGACACAACGAGATTTGCAATTACTAAAAGCGGAATATCAAGAGGATTTACGTAAATCTGAAATTACCAATCCTGTTAATGGTTCTACTTTTTATTGGACATCTTTAATACCTGCTTCATTACCATTTTCCGATGGTTGGATGAGCTACTCCTTTAAAGAAGCGGAAGTAAGTGAACATAGCAATAAAACAACAAATCAATGGGAAGGAAGTGCAACACCTTCTCTATTAAAATGGTTTAAACCTTCTACATCAGGAGAAACAGAGAAAGAACGAGAAGTGAAGGATACAAGTAATTTTTCGATGTCTTTCGAAGTAGCACAAGCTATGATATCAAGACCATGGTTTGCCCCAGAGTTCTTACTTAGTGATGCATGGAGGTTTTCACCAGATATGCCAAACCTGGCTAATTTAACAACCGCACTATCTGATGGTGAAGTACCGCCAAGTGGCTCGATGATTGCCTACCCAACAACTGCGATTTTTGTTCGAAATGTGCAAGTCGATTTTGATGAATTACATGAAGAAGAAAGTAGTTTTAAACGAGATATTGATGCAGGGTTAGATATTAAGATTGGTCCAATAAAGTTAGCAGGAGGCTCTTACCAAAGAGGTGATGAAGAAACAGATTTCGAATCACATCTCACAGAACAAGGTTTAAGTGTTCCAGGCCTGCAATTGATTGGTTTTAAATGTAAGTTACTGCCTAAGCTACCTAATCCAAATCCAGATGTAGAAAACTGGACATAACAAAGGGTGGTTAACGATGAATAATGCCGCTATTGCAATCATGGAAAAGATCCGTAACGTATATTTGGAAGAGGAAATGAAAGACACACAATTTATTGCGTACAATCCAATCGCAATTCCCCTAACGGAAGATGATTTATCTTTTGGAGACCGTTCTTCTTCTTTATCTGAACAAGAGCGCTTGCGTGCTGCTGCAGACTTTGCAGTAAATATGAATTTAATACCAGAAGTCAGTCCTATATGGAATCATAGTGGGATCATGATATGGGATATAGTAGACCAGATATTTGCAAATGTAACCTTAGCAAAAAATAAACTTTCAGCAGTAGAAGAACAAGAATTACAAGACGCGAAAGATTTTCTTTATCAGGCTATCAAAAACGAAGAAAGTAACGCAGCTATGATGCCTTCCGCACAACTTATAGCATATAGAGAGCATGAGGGACAGTATTTTGATATACAACAAGAATTAAATGAAACTAGAATTAAAAGTAAATATGAAGAAGACCCACAACAACAGGAATTAAATGAAGTACATGTCGAGCAACTTGAGAGTAAAGTCAAACAAGCAATAAGAGATTGGGAAGTAATGGGATATAAAAGTAAAATAGAAAAGGCATTTGCAATCATTGATGAGTTATCTGGTTTAGGGATTCAACAACTTTGGGCGAATTGGAAGGATGACTTTAATCGTTCAAGCCGTACCGATGTCTTAATAGATCGTGAATTTTATGAGACAAGCTTTATGCCTCCTACCTTCTACAAAGACGATCAGCAGGAAAAATGGACAATCGTTACCTTAAACAGAGAGGAAATTAATGAGTTATTAAAGAATAGCACCTATTCTAAATCAGAATTAACAACAGATGAAGAGGTGGAAGAAGCACAATTAGACATTGACATTCTTGAAGTTAAAGCAGAAGTAATCAGGGTCGAAATCGTAAGGAATTGGTTTCAACCAAGTTTATTAATGAATCAGAATTGGAAATGGAAAAATGAATCAGAATTATTATCGGATGGAGAGGATCCGCCAGAGGGAATATTACCAGCCTATCCAACAGCCATGCTTTTTGTACGTAACGTATCGATTACACTTGAAAAGGAATCAAAGAAAAATGAGGTAGCTATTACGGACTTACAACAAGGAAGAAAGTTTGCCTTTGGTCCGATTATACTCGACCAAGTAGCTTCCACGATTAATAAAACTCAAATTCATAAATTGGTAGCCACAAAGCGTATAGAGCCATTAAAAGTAGCACATATTGCCAAACAGATTCCTATGATCAATATTAAAGATGTTCAAAAACAAAGGATTTCATCTCAAGTAATAAAAAAAGCATCTCTCAAAGACTTTTCTACCATTAAACAAACAAGAATCGATGACAAACGACTACAAAGAATTCGCTTAAAAGGAAAAATACGTAAAGCGAAGGGTCTGCTTATCGGTCAGATCATGGATATGCAAAATCAGCCAATTGATGGAGCAGAAATTGAAATAACAGATTTGAAAAGTAAAGAGAGTAAAATAATTAAAACCGATGAAAAAGGAAATTATCAAGTTCGGTTAGAGCCTGGTAACTATCAGATGATTGCTAGTAAAAGTGATTATCTGGAAAAAACAGAAAATATCACTGTAGATCCAGGTAAAAGAAATCATCACAAGATGAAATTACAAAAAGAACCAAGAAAAGAAATCGAAACGGAAGTATTACCCTCGATCCAATTGATTGGTTATATTTGTACGAAGCTTCCTAAGACTCCTAACCCATATAGCCATTTAAATTGGGATTACACAGTTTCCCATTTAAAATAGGAGTGATAAAATGAATGAGTTTTACTTGTCAGCGAGTGTTGGAACCAATGGCGTAAACGACCCTGAAGATATTTTTTGTTTAAAAGAACATTTATTTAAGTTGGGCTATCATTGGATCCAAGTTAATGATCAATTAGATAAAGATCTTACTGATATTATTAATTTAATTCAATCGATGAAAGCAGGAAGGAATAAAGTACATGGTGATGGACGTGTGGATGTTCCAGGTCCCACCTATGATTGGTTAAGAGCAGAAAATGCGCCAAGATGGTTATTAATGCCAGAAGGAGACCAAATTACATTTGCAAATATAGAGAGAGCACAAGAATGGGACCATCATGATTACGGTACGAGCTGGTTAGATAATACAATCCAGCAAGCGGCTGTATGGTATCGTGATCACTATTTGCAGCTTTATCCTGAGGCATCACCGATAACGATTAATGATGTTAGTCTAGAAACAGGAGGTAATACCCCTGATCATCGAGGTCATGAAACCGGATTAGCCTGTGATTTGCGTCTACCTTCGATAAAGGGTACAGCACCTGGGGGAATAACGATAGAAAGTAAGAATTATGACAGGTCGGCTATGCGTGCTATGGTAAGCGCTTTTAATATACAACCATTAACAACAGCGATTTATTTCAATGATCGTCGTTTAATAGAAGAAGGATTATGTGAGTATGCTAGCCACCATGATGATCATGCACATATCGAGATTAAACCTTTAGTTCCATTAGTTGATTATTCCGATCGAATTGGACTTCTTTGGCAACAAACCCTATCTTATTTCGATGGAGAAAATTGTGAACCAACAGAATATCCAATGACTTTAGACGGCTTCCAGACTTATATAGAAGATGTAGGAGTGAACTATTTTTCTGCTGAAGAAATGCTCACTCCACATCATCCGGACATAGCAAGACAACTAGGTATGAACTTATTTTTACCACCGCATAAATGGTGGAAAAAAGGAGCAGCATTAGTATCATTAGCTGATCAAATAAGAGAGTTGGTCAATGAGCCAGTAAGAATGCGTAATTGGTGGAGACCATTACGCTATAATCAACATCCTATAGTTGGTGGTTCCTTAACTAGTGATCATATCACGGCAGATGGGATAGACATTGATTTTAGAAGTACAGCCAGTAGGAAACAGGCAGAGGAATATTTACTAGGATTATATGAGCAGGAAGATTGGCTGGAATTGTCATTAGGACTTGGTGGCAGATCGATCCATTTTGGTTTCTTATCGCCGAATAAAAAGCGAAAGTGGTATTATAAAAGCTATCATAGTGTAACTGAATAATAAAAGGAGCTGGTGTCTTCCAGCTCCTACTCATGCAATGTTTCCCATTCTTCCATTAATGCTTCAAGCTTTTCTTTTAATGTATCATTATTGGTGGTAAGCTCTAGGGCTTTTTCATGGTCTTGAAAGACCTCGGGATCACATAAAAGGGCATCTATTTCTTCCATTTTAGATTCTAATTGTTCAATTTGATCTTCAATTTCCTGAATTCGACGTTCCTTTTTACGTTGTTCTTTTTTGAGTTGCTTTTCTTTCTCAAAATTTGATTTTGTCGTTTCAGTTTTTTCTACTGTTTGTTTTTCTGCTTTTTTAAGTTCTGCTAATTCTTGTTCTTCTTGTTTCTTTTCGACATAATAATCATAATCCCCTATATAAAGGGTTGTCTTATTTGCTTGCATCTCCAAAATATGTGTAGCTAATTTATTAATAAAGTAACGATCATGTGAAACGAAAAGTATCGAACCGGGATAATCAATTAGAGCAGCTTCTAAAACCTCTTTACTATCTAAATCTAAGTGGTTAGTCGGCTCATCTAATAATAAGAAATTAGATTTCTCCATCATTAATTTTGCAAGCGCCAGACGCGCCTTCTCCCCACCACTTAAAGCAGAGACATTCCGCAAGACATCATCGCCACTGAAAAGGAAGTTTCCTAGAATCGTACGAATATCCTTTTCATTCATCATCGGATAGTCATCCCATAGTTCATTTAATACGGTTTTTTTATTATTTAATTGTGTTTGTTCTTGGTCATAATAGCCGATTTCGACGTTGGCACCTAACTGAATTTGACCTGATGCGGGATGTAATTGGCCAATAATCGTTTTAAGTAATGTTGATTTCCCGACACCATTGGGTCCAACTAGTGCCACACTGTCGCCACGTTCAATGTGTAACTGCAGGTTGGAAAAGATATAGGGATCTGATGATTGATAGTGAAAAGCTAAATCATTAATTTTTAAAACATCATTGCCACTTCGTCGTTCAATACTAAATGAAAATTTGGCAGAACTTTCATCACCAGCTGGTTTATCCATTACTTCCATTTTTTCTAATTGTTTTCTCCTGCTTTGAGCGCGTTTAGTGGTGGAGGCTCGTACAATATTTTTTTGAATAAACTCTTCCATTTTCTTAATTTCATTTTGTTGTTTCTCATAGAGTTTAATGTCTTTGTCAAAATTAGCCGCTTTTTGTTTAAGATAATTGCTATAATTGCCATGGAATTTTGTAGAATGATGGCGTGAAATTTCATAGACAATATTCACGGTTTTATCTAAAAAATATCGATCGTGAGAAACAATGACAACGGCACCTTGATAGCCATTTAAGTACGTTTCTAGCCATGTGAGTGTTTGTATATCTAGATGGTTGGTCGGCTCATCCAAAATCAGTATATTAGGTTTTGTCAGTAATAACTTCCCTAACGCAAGCCTTGTCTTTTGACCACCGCTTAAAGTGGCAATCGATGTTGTCCACATCGATTCTGGAAAATCAAGACCATTTAACACCGCCTTCACATCTGCTTCATATTGATAGCCGCCCGCTTGTTTAAAATCTTCTTGTTTTTGATCATAGTTAGCTAATAATTGCTCGTATTGTTCCGTGTTCGCAAGTAGTTCAGGATCTCCCATTTGTTGTTCCATGTTACGTAATGCTTGTTCTTCTTTTTTTAGATATTCAAAAATTTTAACCATCTCGTCCCAAATGGTTTCAGTCGAATCTAAACCGGAATGCTGTGCCAAATAACCGAGGGAAACATCTTTTGGTTTATGAATCTCCCCATCGTCATAGCTAAGTTGACCAGAAATAATGTTTAGCAAGGTAGATTTACCAGCACCATTCCGACCGACAATTGCTATACGATCCTGATTTTTTATTTCTAACTTTATATTCGATAAGATTAGCTCTGCGCCAAATCGTTTTGTTAAATTATTCACCTGTAAATAAATCATATCCATTCACCTCTAATATATTAAGTGTATCTAAAAGCAGATATACCTGCAAGCACGGTTATTTATCAATAAGTGAATAATTTCACGACAATTATATGCTTTTCTGTTAAGATAGATAGTAAGTAAAAACATTCACAAAACCATAGCGTTAAAAGTAAGGGGAATGAATGATGTCGAATCAAAATAAAATACCACAAGCAACAGCGAAACGTTTACCATTATACTATCGTTTTTTAAATAATCTCCATATCCAAGGGAAATCACGTGTCTCCTCAAAAGAATTAAGTGAGGCAATGAAAGTCGATTCTGCGACGATTCGACGTGACTTTTCTTATTTCGGTGCATTAGGGAAAAAGGGGTATGGATATAATGTCGAATATTTGCTCGGCTTCTTTCGAAAAACATTGGATCAAGATGAAAATACACCTGTAGCACTAATAGGTGTAGGGAATTTAGGGACAGCCTTTTTAAATTATAATTTCACTAAAAACAATAATACCAAAATAGAAGTGGCATTTGATGCCGATAAGCGAAAAGTAGGAAAGTCGATTGGAGATATTGAGGTACATCATATAGATGATATGGAACAAAACCTAGGTGATATTTCTGTCGCTATTTTAACTGTACCTGTTGCAGAAGCACAAAACATAACCGATCGATTAGTAAAGGCTGGGGTAACAGGTATTCTGAACTTTACTCCTGCAAGAATTACTGTTCCAGAAAGTGTACGTGTACACCATATTGATTTAGCGGTAGAATTACAGTCACTTGTCTATTTTATGAAACACTACCCACTAGAAGATGATGAATAATCCAAACTATCTATGACATTTGAAAAGGGCATGACGTTGTAAATTAACGTCATGCCCTATCTTTTTAAGAACTATTTTTTCTCATTTTCTTTTGCTTTTTTAATTCGATAATGTAAGGTAATTAAGCGGATCGCAACAACAAAATCAATAGTAGCGAATAGTGCTAGTGCAATCGTAATAAAGTTAAAAACCGTTTCTTCTGCCGATTGAATGGCGATGTAGGTGAATAATGCACCTAAGCCAATGTACAAAAAGGCAGATCGTAATGGTGAAATACGCATAATCTTAGTAGCCTCCAATGATAATCAACTGTAACTGCTCCAACTGTTTCAATTGTTCTTCTATTTGCTCTGGATCTATCGATAACTGTCCAATCACCGCATAAGTGTTAATCGCCATATGAGCGATAATTGGTACAATAATTCGTTTGGTTTCTACATATAAGAAAGCAAAAACCATTCCTATTGCTGTATAGGTTAATAAATGACTGAAATCCATATGGACGGCTGCGAAAATAACACCTGATAATAAAGCTGCAAAAAAGAAATTCATTCTTTTATGAAGGCTGCCAAAAATTGCTTTTCGGAATACGAGCTCCTCAAGAATAGGTCCTAATACCGAAATAATTATAATAAAAATTGGCGCCTGTCTAGCAATATTCATCAGATCCATGGTGTTTTGAGATCCAGGCTTTATCCCGAAGACAAATGTTTCGATTAAAACGGCAACAATTTGTGTGATAAACACTAATATAAAACCTAACACAGACCAGAGGATAATAGTTCCAATCTGCTTCTGTTCCGACTGGAAAAAGTCTGACACTTCATCTCGTAAAAAATAAATAGAGACAATAAGTGCTAGCGCAAAAGTTGCAACCGACCATCCTACTGAGAACATTTCCGGATTTTCAATCTGTTTTATAAACGGTAATGCTAATGCACCTGACAGTTGCATTGCAATATACGTTATGATGAGGTAAATATACTTTTTAGGCAACGTTTAACGACTCCCTTAAATACTTTTTATTTCATGATATGTATTTTAACATAAACTACATTTAGATTCCCTTATAAACACTGGGTTTGAGGCGTGTTTATTTAGAGCTAGCCCCACTTTTAGCCCCACTTTCTTCTAAACTACTGCTAAATAATTTGACACTCTCTTCTTCTAATTCCTTAAAAACATGACCGTACACATTATAAATCATTCCTGGTGTATTTCCCAAACGTTCTGCAATGGCTTTAACATTGGCGTTCTTATTAATTAAGATGGTAGCGTGTGTGTGCCTTAGACCATGAACGGTAATTTTTTTCACTTTTGCTAGTTTTATCAATTCTCTAATCTTTTGATTGACATAACTATTTGTGACAGGATCAGCTATTCGATTTGTTATAAATACTGTATGTCCTTTATTTAAACTTATACCAAAACGAAATAGCGTTTCTCTGCACCACTTTTTATATGCCTCTAATTGTTGAACTAGTACATTATCAATCAAGATAGTACGATAACTGTTAGCGGTTTTAGGTGACCTTGTACCCCATTGATCACGCGTTTTATTCACATTAATTGTTTTTTCATCGAGATCTATATCGTCCCATGTTAAACCCAGTAGCTCGCCACATCTTACACCTGAATAAGCTAGTAACATAGTAGCGGTGTAGGTTGTAATATCCGCATGTTGTTTAGTTGTTTCTAATAGTTTATTTAATTCCTCAGTTGTTAGATAATTTTCTTCAGCAGAATTTCCCTTTTCGGAACTAAGATTTGTTAGTGTGATTTTATTAAATCGGTTTCTAATTAAGATCTCTTCATCTACAGCTGCATTAATAGCGATCTTAAATATATTGTGGTATGCTTTCACAGTATTCACTTTCCACTTTTTAAGAAGAGGATTAATAAAAACACGTCTGTAGGTAGTTTTATCTAACTTTTGCAACTTGTAATGGCCGATGGCGGGCTTGATGTGTAATCGAATGATATGTTCTCTTGTAACTGCAGTAGAAAGCTTCCATTCATTCTGATGTGTTTCAAACCAAATATCTAACCATTCTGAAACGGACATATTATCATAATCAACCTGTTTTGTTTCTCCACGAAGTGTAGATGCCTTTATTTCTAGTAAGGTCTTATACGCTTCTTTTTCTGTTTTAAAACCACTCTTCTTCTTTTCTTTGCGCCTTCCTACATTATCATAATACTTATGACGGTAACACCATAACTTTTCACCTGTAGCATTGAAGTAATAATACAGTTCAGGATCCTTCCGTGACTTATTTAATTTACTCATAATACCTATCCTTTCTAAGCGTGGGCAGATGCATATGAAGGAATATAGGTATATTTTTTGAGTAGTATAAAAAATAGAGTGAAGATATCTTACCTAAAGTATATAACTCAACTTTCGCAGCTAGAAAAAAGCATTCCATATAACTAGCTGTAAAGCTTATTACTGTTCAAATATGCTCATTGACAATCGAAATAGGTATAAAAAAACACCTCAACTTTTGGTATAGTGTAATTGACTAGAAAACACTACCAATACAGAAGAGGTGTCTCCTATATGATAGCGAATAATGACCAAAATAATCAACTACCAAATGAACTTTCCTCCACTTTTAAAGAATTAGACGTGTATAAGCATCTTAGAAAAGCTGGTATTACAAAGTCTGTCGGCTTTACTTGTGCCTATCTTTTTCAATTGATTTTTTGTTTGATCTTTGAAAATAAGAACTGGTATCAAGTACTTCAAAGTAACAAAGCGAATGATTGTCCAGAGAAGAATGCCGTCTATCGCTTTTTAAACAAATCTACCTTTGCTTGGAGAAGGTTTTTACTATTTCTAAGCGCTCATACCATTGGAAAAGTAACGAACTTAACGAGTCATGATCGACCAAAAGTATTGATTGTCGACGATTCTTCGTATGATCGTAATCGCAGTAAATCCGTTGAATTATTAGCTCGCTGTTTTGACCATGCATCCCAAAAGATGCGCTTTTATAAAGGATTCCGTATGCTCACGCTTGGCTGGTCAGATGGTGCAACGTTCATTCCAGTGGACTTTTCCTTATTGAGCTCAAAGAAAAGCCAAATCAATGGTATATCATCAAAAGTTGATAAGCGTAGTTCCGGTTATAAACGTAGAGTAGAAGCATTACAAACCGCACCTGAACAACTACCAGGTATGGTGGAACGCGCCATGAATGCCGGTATCGATGCTTCCTATGTGCTGATGGACTCTTGGTTCACGTATCAGCCTCTCGTTAAGGAAATAAAAGAGCAAGGGTTGGACGTCATTGGCATGGTAAAGAACTTGAAACAGCGTTACCTTGTGAATGGCCAACGTGTAAGCTTAAAGGACCTTTATCGTTTTGCGAAACCAACAGGGGGAAAGAAAGGCATTCTTCGTTCGATTCATACCACACAAGCGAATGGCGTTCCTATTAAAGTTGTCTTTGTTCGTAATCGAAATAAAAAGAGTGAATGGTTAGCTATTCTAAGCACCGATTGTACACTTAGTGATCAAGAAATCATTCGTATTTATGGGATGCGATGGGACATTGAAGTTTTTTTCAAAACAACAAAATCTCTTTTGAAGCTTCAAAAAGAGTTCCAAAGTCGTTCGTATGACGGTTTAATTAGTCATACGACCATCGTATTTGCACGATATATTATTCTCTCGTGGCAAAACCGATGTAGCACAGACGAGCGAACACTTGGCGGCATGTTTTATGAATTATGTGATGAAATTCATGATCTCGATTGGGCTGTGGCACTTCAGCAGTTGATCGAGCTTCTTGAAGATGCCTTGAAACAGAGCAACAAGAAGGTACAAAAATTAATCAAAAATCAAGTCCAACACTGGATTGCAGGATTACCTATCTACATCAGGGCTTACCTGCCTATTTCAGTGTGCGAAAGTTGAGTATATAATAAATATAGCTACCCTTCACTTATGAGAGTACATCTGCCCACAATTTTATTAGAACTTGTCATATACAATTTCTTTAACAACTGGTATTACTTCATCATAAAAGTAGAATCGTTTTCTTGACTTCTTTCGTTCTATTGCTTTCATCCTGACATCTTGTAATATTTCTTCTTCTAAGAAACGTTTTGACATGCAAAGTTTTTTAGCTAGAGTGTCCACATCAATCATTAATAAAGAATCTCTTATCATCTCTTCTATTCGTTGAGTTATTTGTTCTTTGATCTCATCTTCGTTCACAGACACGTCAATTTGGGCAATAGGTATAGTAATCACTTCCTTTATTATTTTTAATTACTTCATTTTTGTTCTATATCAGACTATTTATTTATGGAGAAACGTTATCTCATACGTAATTTATTTGAACTTGTCCTTTTGTGAAAAGTGCATGTTTTTAATTTTTTTAAGTTCTTTTCCGATCTTTACTTGTTCTCGTTTGTTCGCATAACGTTGTGCTTTATATATTTTGATCGCATCTCGGTAGGCATCATAGAACCAGCCTGTTGGATTTGTAATTTCTTTTTCTTTATTTTGGTATAAATCGACTCGCTTTTCTAAATAACGAGAAAAGGCAAGTTCTATAATTCTTGGGTCAAGTTGATTTTTGAATTTCCGTAAAAGCATCGTGTATATTTCATTGAAAAACTTCGGTTCTTCTATATATTCACAACCTTTAAAAACTTTTTCCATAATTATTTGTTCTTCCGTACTTGCATGTAAATTATCTATTTTGGGAGTGGAAGAGGACCCATTCATGCACTTATTTAGATCTTTATTACTCGTATTATTATTACTTGTGTTTGATTTCCCGTTGACAAGTATCCCGTATGTGGTTAGTTCCAATAATTCATCATCACTAAATTTAGCGATTTTTTCTTCTATTTCTTTTTTAGCAGCTGAAATAATTCGCTCTCTATTCTTCTTTTGTGGTAGATCGTAAGCAAACGTTATATTACTAACTATTTTTCCTTTTGGATCTCGAATATTGAAACGAATGATGTATCCCTTTTCTTCTAACTCCTTGAGTCCTGACCTGATTGCGTCTCTTCCTTCTTTTATGTTTGCTGAAATATCAGTTATTGAAACTTCCCATTGAGGTGGGCGAGATAAAATATAACATAGTATATTTTTTGATTTGCCAGTCATATTTGGTTCGTTGTGTAATATGTGGCTGTTCATAAAAAGAAAAGTATTATTGTTATCTTCGCTTTTGAATATTGTTTGAATACCAAGTGTTCTAGTTAACCCGATTTTTTTAAATTTACTCATTTTCATTTCCTCCGATTTTTTAAAAGTATTGTATCCCTTGCCGAATAGAATAGATTAAAATAACCCCCTTTCAAAAATAAAAAACCCAAAAAGCATGACAATATACACACTACTTTTGAGTGCTTGTCTACTTTTTGGGTTTGTCCCATTCTGATTATTTAATTATAAAAATGATTATCGTTTTTTGATTTTCCGCAAGGGGCTAAAAACGATATTTTGATATTAGATGAATTAATTTCTTTTGTCAAATTCATATGTTTATATTGAAAAATGGTTTTTAAAAAATGTGCGGCACAATTAAGTCCCAATATAACAATGATTTCTGGATTTAAAGCTTCATTCTAAATTGTGATGTGATTATAATCGCATCACAATTTTTTAAAAATTTTTTAGAGATGTCATTGCGTATGACATTAGGGTTTAATTGTGCGGCACATTAGAATATCAAAAGAATTTCGAAAAAAAATTGTGAGCCCGTTGTGACCGCTTGAAACAGGTGACACAGTTTTTGCTTGATAAAAGGAAAAACTTTTTTCCAGTTAAGGACTTCCCTTTTTTATGGAAGAATGTGTATGATGGTATTAAGGGTAATGTAACCACTGTTTGTCTTTTCCTTATCGATACTATCGAAAAATGTATATACAATAATAATTATGCAAATTAACGAAGTAGTGCTTGTTGTACTAAAGGGTGCCTATCTTCAACAAGCAATAACCTTATTTTGATTTGGAATCAGTGTAGTATATAAAAGTTTTGAGGGGGATATAAGGTGATGATTCAGGATTTTTTACGGGATTGCCATTAGCAATTGGAATTGTGTTTTTCTTAATTGGCTGGTTATTTCTTTTTATTATTATATCGATAGCTGTGAGGGTTGGGATAGATAATTCGAAAACAAGTAAGATGTTAAAAGAACTGTTAGAGTTGCAACGGAGAAATAGAAACAATTGAACATACTTCTTGTTGTAGTAAAGGATGCGATTATTCAATAAGGATGTTCGCTTCTTGTGCTAAAGAAACAAGTTAGTGAAAGAAGAGGATATTAAAATAGAGAAAGGATTGGTAAAATGGCGATTTTTATAGGGTATGGAATTGCATTTATAGGTGCCCTTGTAGCCTATCAGCTAAGCGTAGGTAAACCAAAAAATAAAAAATATAAGGTATGGGGCATCGCTCTTATGGTACCAATCTCACCAGCTTTTTCTTTTGCGATAGGGTTAACCTACGCAGTCATTGTAGAAAGTGGTTGGGCAGCATTGATAATGTGGTATATTTTTCCCTTTATTTTCATAGTCGGGCTCGTTATGTTATTGGTTGGTATTTTCAAAAAAGAAGAAACAGAAATAGTTTGAGTAGTTAACGGGTGCTTTAGTTCTCATTAAATTGTATACTTTGACTATTTGTTATTTATCTTCACCGTTTAAAATCAGGACAATGATTAACATATTATATTGGTATTAGAGGATGCAACTCACTATATAATGGGGGTGATAATTTCCTGTAAAGTGTGTCAGTTATTTTAGCAGAAACTGTTTCATTATAAATGACGGTAAGGCCGTCTTAAATGAAGTATATAGAACCGTATCGTATCTTCAATTAAGCAAATTGCATAATAGATTGAGGATAAGTTATATCACAGAATGTACTAAAAGCAACCTTTTAAATTGAACGGTAAACATTGCATGAAATAACACATTAATTCTAAAAAATATCAATTATTCTCTAACACTTAAGTTCTAACATTGGTGTTAGATAGTAATGAGCGTTCCTATTGCTTATGAAAGAAAAAAGAACTATAACTTCACCTCATCAACCTTCCCGGTTTTAACTAAACCTTTTACAGGTGATTAAAAAAATATTGACACCATAAAAATTGTATGAGATTATTATTTTTAATTACTAGCAATCTTAAATATAACTAAATAAACAGGTAACGGGAAAAACCCGAAAAGATCATGAACACACTATTCGTGTGTGTATTTGTGATTTTTTCGGGTTTTTTTTATTTTAAAAAGGAGTGAGTCACATGAGAAAATTCTACAATTTTGGCATAAATGGAAAGGGGGTTTATATAGATGACAATGATTTATTACTTATATGGTATCTATTCCAGCAAAGGTTATTAACTTCTAAGCAACTACACCAATTTGCTAATGCTCATAATACAATTAGTTATAATACTTTTCGTAATAAGATATGGAGATGGGAAAAATACGATATTGTTGTTTCGAAAAATTTGACTTCCAAAAAACGATTTGGTAATGAATTTAATCTTTATCGGATTGGAAAAAAAGGGTTTTATATTTTAAGACAACATACCAAATTAGATAATGAAGATGTATCGGAGAAATTAAGTAGTTATTTTCACATGACAAATTATGATCATCATTTTGCAACACAACAAATGGCTTTAGAGATGTATTTAGCTTTTAAAAAAGAAGGTCTTAATATAAGTGTTATGAGGCCTGCAAAATTTCGAGATGGTATAAAACTAGATCAAGTTAATTTTTTACCAGATGCGTTACTGTTTAAAAAACGAGAGATCGTCTTTGTTGAAACCGATTTAGCCACAGAATCGATTTCACAGCTAAAAGAGAAAGTAGAAAATTATCTGACGTTAGCACAAATACTACCAACTTTTAAATTTTACGTTGTTTTTGGCTTAATAGATGATTCCTTTCCAACTCAAAGAATTTTTACGAATAACGGCTTTAAACGTTTAGGAAATATGAAGAATATATTCATGGTAAGAAATGATATTCATATAGGCAATATTGATTTTTATGTGACTCACATGAAAAGGACTAGAGCAATCGCTTATAACATTTCACAGAAAATTAAAAGTAAGAAAAATGATGAGGTGAAAGTAGCAATTAATGTGTTACAGAATCTAAATAAGAAATTTAATTATAGCTTTCATGCTTTAGATAATTCAAAAGTATATATGCACGATATGCAAGACTATTTGTTTGGAGATAAAGTATTAAAATTAAAACATAAAGCCGATAAAGCCGAAGTAAATGTGATAGTCATTAAGATTGAAGAAGGTAATACAAAAGATTTAGATAAGCTGTATTTTTTGGAACATGTGATGACTAACATGTTGTTGAAAATTCATATTAGCAAAATTATTGCGGTCTATAGTACCAAAGAGCAGCTAATGAATGATTACATTCCGTATACGTGGAAAAATGTATTATTTGTTGCAAACTCAGAACTAATTACACATTTCCAAGAAGAACCTGCGTTCTATGTATTGAATAAATCAAAATCCAAAGTAAAATTCAAAAATCAAGGAGGAGAATTGTTTGTATAGAGTATACTTGTATGTTAATGAACAAGCAGCATCACAAATAATAAATCTTATTAAAAAAGCAAAAGTAACTGTTGAATATGAAGTCTTGCCAGATGACAGATCACTAATTACTAATCTATCTGAAAAAAATTCGATGTTTATTATTGAAGAGCCGGGTGAAGAATTTATAGAAAGCTTGCAACCGATAGATGAAACACAGTATTTTTTATTTAAACATAAATCACCAATCAAACAAAACAACTTACCTAATAATATGGTAATCGCTAAAGACTTTGAATATCTTTTTATGACATTAAAAAACTTTCTAAAAATAGAGGAACCAGATAAAGTTAACAAAACTAACCGCGATTATAATAAACCACGATATAAAAAAGCAAAAGATCGATCAGATAATAATAAGGAACATAAGAAGCAAAATGTAGAGAAGCAATATAGCAAGAATACGAACCGAACATTAGAAATAAAAAATAAAGCATTTCGAAATTTAAGTTTGCAACCTAATCAAATGATTGCGATATGGGCTCCTATTGCTCGAAGTGGAACAACGACCATTGCAATGAATTACGCCATTTATTTATCAGAGTTAAAGTTTAATACGTGCGTCATTGAAGCTCCTGTTAAAAAGGCAGATCATATTTATAAATTAAATCGCTACAATTCAAAGGTCATAGAGAAGTGGAATTCATTTGTGAAAGTTAGTCAAAATAAAAAACTTCCAGCTTCGAGTGTTAAATTAAAATATCGTAATGTACATTGGATGCCTCTGGATCCGCGTGATTTTAAGTATTACGATATTGATAAATATGAAGAGATTTTACTGGATCAATTAGAAGCTTCATCCTATTTTGATGCTGTAATTATTGACAACAAAAGCGGAGACTATATGAATACGAAAATTTTAGAATATGTGGATGAATGGTGGATTATTTATGATGGAGACTTCAATAATTTTAAGGCATATACAGAAACTATTAAAAGATACTCGAATCGTTATAATGTAAAATTACAATTTATCGCGAATAAATATGACCGCTATTCAGAAATTGAAGAGATTGAAAAATTACTAGAAGTCGAAACATTAACTAAAATTCCTAATATGGCTAGAGCAATTAATAAATATCAAAATGTCTCAAAACCTTATATCGATACCTCTTTGGGGCGATACAAATTAAGTTCACCTTTTCGGGCTATGACGAAATCTATTTATGGCGAAACGTATTTATTACAGAGCTATAAAAAATCATTTTCTTTTTTAAAGAATTTGCGTCACAAATTAATTAAATAGATGATCTTCATCTTTCAGGTAAATATCATTCAGCTAAAGAATGTGGTATAATTTGTATATCATCTACATCTAAGGAATTGAATAGAGTATGTGTAACTGTCGAAGAATCCAGTAAACGACTGTTACTCTGGAATGGTTGGCACCAATAGTGGAGAAATGGTTATTGAAATCCCTCATATTTCTTTGGAAAGCTAAAATTACTTTTATACCAGTGATATAAATACGACAAAGAAAGGTGATTTGAATGGAAGATAGAGGATTGCTAGATAATGATCCAATTAAAAAAGAAATGTACCAAAAAGAAATTATCGAGATATTTGAGAAGGCTGGGATTAAAGTAGAAATTGGTAAACAGAAACCCATAAATGGTCGATATTCGGGTATTATTTCTAGAAAAGGGGAAAGAGTTTTAAATATATAAACAATAAGGGGCCAGGCAGTTAATGTCTGGTACTTTTTTTCATTTATGATGATCAAAAATATGTTATTTGGTATAATTATATAAATGATAAAGAGAGGATGTTTTGATGAACACTTTGTTGCATTTTATTGATGGAATCTTAAATTATCAGCGAGGAAAGACAACAGGTATATATGGGCTTGTAGGTTTTGTATTGGTACTAGTCATAGCTTTTAATTTTGAATTCGTTTGGAACTTTTTAGGGACTCTTGGAATAATAGATATGTTTTATAAGATTGATGTGTTTCGTGAAGGTGATTTATTCTATGTAGCAGCTGGTCGATTCTTATTATTTGTCTTAGGTTTGTTACTCATATGTGTTGTTGGTATTCTATTATTTATGGTTTTATTTTTCGTAGTAAGTTACGCTAGTCCATTCTTATTAGGAGTAATAATTATTGTGTTTTTTCCTGTAGCATTTTTATTAATATTAATGTATGGCGCATACGAATATTGCGTGGATGCGTACAAAAAGTATAAAGACCCTCAAGGATATGTTGAGGAAAAGAGGAAAAACAAAAGATTGAAGGATATAAATAAATTACGTTTTGGTTTAGACTATTACAAAGAAGAAAAGGAACGGAAAAAGTACCTTAGAAAAAAAGGAGAAGAAGCATACGAAGTCTGGCACATTGACGAATATCGTAAAAGAAATGATACACTCATTTCTATGGAACAGGCATACCAGAATATAAGAAAGCTTCCTTCAACGGAAGATTCCAATTTTGTTTTAGGAGTGAGTTATGATCGGGAATTTTATATCTTACTTCCTTCACCAATTGATGTGTTCAATAACAGCAAATTAAAGAATGGCGAAGTTTATTGTGAATTAATAAAGTTAAATATGAAATATAATTCTAAAATCAAACTAAATGAATGGGATATTTCAATACCTACCCAATCAAATAATAAATTTCAAACCATACGTTTAGATGAAATTGAAATGTTTTTTGATGTAAACAAATCTCCCTTATTTAAGAGTGCTTTTAAAAAGTATGCTAGTAATCCCGATCATTATGGGCGTTTTGCGGAAGAATCATACAAATCTCATTTTCTGTCTAAAAGTATTTTAAAAGAACGGTTAAAGAAAGCTAAAGATGAAGAGGAGTATAAAGAAACACAAAATCAACTAGAAAATCATTTTCTTCCAAATGAAGATCGAATTAATGCTATACTGACTGGTAAAGAATAATCAGTAGATTAATATTCCTTTTAAAAGGGGTTCAGATAATTTGAGAGAATCAAAAAATTACGAAGAAAGTGCTCTATTAGGCGGGGTAAAAGGAAAGATAACAGAAGAAATGACGGTTACTCAATGGGATAAAATAGCCCATCATTATAATTATCCGTCTTCTGCTCGATTAATATATACTTTTGGTTCTTGGAATGCTGTAAAGCAACGCTTAGGGTTTAAAGGGAACAAACGAAGGTATTCAGAGCAAGAATTAATAAATATAGCACAAAATCATAAAAAACATTTTACAAGTAAAAGAAAATGGCGAGAGTATGCTTTAAACAATGACTTACCTAGTGAATTAATTTATATTCAGCATTTTGATTCATGGAATAAAGCCAAAGAGATCGTAGGCGAACCGTTATCGAGAGAAACGAATCCGATAAAATATTCAAAGGAAGACGTCACACAAATAATCAAAAAAAATCGATCTTACTTCACTTCCCGTGAAGATTGGGATAAATATGCTTCATATAACAAACTACCCTCTTATTTAACCATTAAAAAGTATTTTTCGTGGGAAGAGGTAATGAATATAGCAGGTGTTCCTGTGCAGTACAAATATACCGAAGAAGAATTAAAGAAAATGCTTCAAAAAGAGCATAAAAAGTTTTTAACTTCGAGTATTCGCGAATGGAATGAGTATGCAAAAGACAACCATTATCCTACTTCTATAGTATTCATTAAACGCTTTAAAACATGGAATCAAGCTAAAGAAGCTATAGAAAAGATGTTCAAATAAATGTCAATTTAAAATAAAGTTAACCGTTTGTAAAAAAGTTCGATCGTTTATAAAAAAGATTAACTATTTATACAATAATTTGCACCGTAAAACCCTTTGAATATGATACCTTATTTTACCTTATAATTTTCATTGAACTTTTAATTAACACAACTGGTTGTGCGAATACAGTGATGAATGTCAATAATTGGACACAGAGAACGAGGATTTTAATACTAAACATAATAATTTCTAGGAGTAAGGAGTGTATTCGATAACTATCTTCATTTAAAATGAAAGATTTCAACTCGAGGTGAAATTCTATCTAGTATTGCCGTTGTAATTGCTTGTTCACTTAATAGTTCTCCCCACTCTTTAAGTGCTTTATTTGATGTTAAAATGATGATTGATCATAAAAATCATTAATCAAGTGGAAGAACATATTAGGTTCCTAGGAATCCATCGCCATAAACATCAAATCATTAATAATAACTAAATCTGCATCTCTAATTCTTTTCATTCTAATCTGTGATTTCCGATTAACTTCCTCCTCTTTTCAATACATGGATAAGGTCTTTCATCGTAGTAAAGGTAACCTTGACCCTTGGTTTAACTCTTTAATTCCTAATCACCCAATTGAAATGTGAGTTTTTTCACTATCTGAAAAACCGTAAAATGAACCTCTGTTATATACAATAGATGACTATTTTTATGATGCTTCCGCTGAACCATTGAACCATATTAATTATGCTTTAGATCGTATATTATGTTGTAGCGGGAAACTAATTTAATATTTTTAAGTTTATTCGACAAACAACATTTCGAATCCGGAGTTTGTGGCGAATCTGTCTACTTACCATATCCCTTTCTCTGCTTATTATACTTCTTTTTCAACACTTAATAACTGTTCAGCTTATATCGTATCAGCTCTGTCAATTATGCTACTTTTGCTAATCCAATCATTTCTTGATAGAACTTCTCGCTAACATGTAAATATACTAAAAGACAGTCATAATTATCTGTGGGATCATCTTTTGTAAAAAGTGTGATTTCTTCTTCTTTTCCTACTAGTGTATCTTTTGCAAATTGGCCTACCTTCTCTTCGAATAAGTGGTTATCTTTTAACTCAGGGGAATGCACATTCAATATTATCAATGGGTAATTTTCACTCTTATTACAGAGTTAGACAAATTATTATCTAAAATATCAACTGGAAAATCCGTATATTTTTAGTGTTCAGTAATACCGTCATAGGCAGATATTATGGTTACAACGAAAGTATCCGAATTTTCTGTTGATGATTCACTTTCAGATATTTTACGGTTTAGTCTTATGAACTATGTAAAAGAAAAAATAAGAAATTGAAGAATAGAGAGAATTTTCAAATAATATGTAACCTTTTTTCGTTTGCTAGTGTCTATATAAGTGAAACATTTTTTTTAAAAAAATATAAGAAGGGTGGGAGACAAGGAAAAATTAATTATAAAAATATACTAGGAGGATTCAAAATGAAGATTTATTTAAAAGAAATTTTAATTATTACATCCGTACTGTTTTTTTTAGGAGCTTCCGGTCTTGCAGTGAGTGCATCTGAGAATGAAGAATCACAAAACTTAACAGACGTAGAACTTCAAGAATTAAATCAAGCAAAGAAGGACACACAGTACTTTTTAAATAACCCAGATGCAATTAAAGTAGAAACTAACTCGAAAGACGTTAAAGCAGATGAAGAACCTATTAGTGCGCAGTCTTCAGGTGTTGTGGGTAGTGTAGGTGATGTATTAGTAACACTTGATGGTACAAGCTCAGGGTCTTCGAGCTGGGCAGGAGGACATGCAGGAATTGTATATAGTTCACAGGTGGTATTAGAATCTTTTGGAAACAAAGGTGCTCAGAATGGAGTACGCTATTGGCCAAATGATTGGGGGACTCGATATAATGATGTAACAGGTGTGAGACCTAAAGGTAGTCCAAGTAGAGCGGATTATGTTAATGCAAAGAATTACGCAAATGCACAAGAACTTGAACCCTATAATTATAATTTCTTTAATAAGGATGTAACTTATCGTTGGTATTGCTCTCAATTGGCTTACAAAGCATGGGATGAACAAGGCTATGATATTGATGATGGTGGGCTAGCCGTTTGGCCAGTTGATTTAATCCAAAGTAATAATACTTATGTATTTTACACACAATAAATTGGAATATAGAACGGAGTGGGATACCCACTCCGTTCTATACTCTTAACAAGGAGATTTCTACAATGAATAAATATATAATATTTTTAATATTAATATTTTTAATTGGATGTAATGAAGAAAACAGTTTAGAAGAAGATTCATTTGGTGTTATTTATACTAGTGCCGAATCCGCAAAAAGTAATTTTAGCATATTTAACGAAAAAGGTGAAGAAGTTAGTAATACTGAAATAAAAGCTCAAGGAATCTTCGAAATTGAAAAAGCAAATCAAAAATCATTTATTTTACCAGTAAGATACTCAGACAAATTAATTAAGATAAAAGGTGGAGATATAGAAGAAGTTAAAACCTTAGATTTCCCACTATATTACGAGCAAATTGGCGAAATTGAATTTACAATATTTAATAGTGATGAAAAAGGAGTTAGGGAATTTTTTACATATTTAATAGAGGATAACGATGGTTCAAAAAAACTTAGATTAAAGGGATTTCCATTATTGATGGTAACAAATGAAAATTCAGAAGCTGAAGTTTCAAAAGCATATGTATTCAAGGACCATTTACTGGAAGATGAAGATAAATTTTCTATAGACGTGATTGATTTAAAAAATGGTAAAGTAATAGATTCTTTTCCCATTCCCATTAATTCGGCGCCAATTGATGGAATTCTTATTGGAGACTATTTATATGTAGTTTTTCAATCAGGTGAAATAGCTAAAATATTAACTGATGATTATAAAATAGAGAAAGAAAATTTAGAATACAAAAATCCTACACATCTATTAGTTACTGATAATCATATTATAATAGTCAAGAGCGGTGAAAAATCAAAAGTGCTTTTTCTAAATAAAAATACTCTTATTAAAGAAGAAGAATACACTATAAATCATTCAGTATTAAAAATTAAACAAGCAAATGAGAAAATTTATATCCTTAGTCAAAAAGATAATACTCTATATGAATATGAGGAAAGAAATTTAAAGCTTTTAAATGAGTTTATTTTACCTGAAAAAGAAGAATTACTCATACAAGATTTCATCACAATGTAGGTTAAAGTATGTAACTATTTCATTAAAAATATAAATTAGTTATGACTAATAATTTAAATACAGGTATTCTCACTCCCATTTCACTTTAGGGGTAATATTAAGTTATTAGTTCATTAATACTTTTAAAACTCTTTATTTAGTTTCACCTTCTTTGCGAAAGATTAAGCCATTTTATGTTATAAAAATTTTAAAAAAGTAAAAGGAGTTGGTTTAATGACCTCTTTTGAAGCATTACTTTTCTGGTATCCTGTGATTTTTGTGCTTTTAGGTACAGTATTAGGGCTTTTCTTTAAGTCATCAAAATTGAGTGTATTGCTCATCTTTATTCTAGGTTTTTTTCTTTCCAATTTGATGATTTTTTATTTTACAGAAGGCGGATATGCAGGGATTGAGATGAATTCAACTGGAAAAGGATTAGCTGTGTTCAAAGATTTATCATTTTTAGAAATCTTATCTATGCTATTAAGCCCTAATGTATACACACTAATATACGTGGTAATACTTCTATTAAGTTTCGTAATCTTTAATCTAATAATGAAAAAGAAACAAGATTATTAGTATATAAGTAAGCGTAAGATAGTCCACACCTAGAAATTAGATGTGGACTATCTTACGCTTACGTTAATACAGACGTTTTGACATATTCTTAAAGGTAGTATCCATTATTGTAAAAAGAAAAAAGATGTTAAAGGCATGAATGAGATAGATGTTATTTATATGAGTGTAAGGAGCAAGGTACTATATATTCAAAAACAATTACTCCGCATCAATTAAAAGAGGAAACAAAAAATATCGAATTTTGCTTTTATGGAGAAAAGGCTAGATCATTTCAATTTGGTTAGTATTGCATAAAAAATCGGCATTCCATATAATGCCGATTATTGCTTTTAAATTACATTTCTTCTGGTTTCACATTTCTATTTAAAAAGACTATGAAACAAATTTAAGGGACGCTAGAGTATAGCGCCCCTTAAATTTGTATTAATACCAACCCATGGAAAACAAGTATATCTTGTACTAGATAAATGTTATAGATTAATCAAGGTAGGTTACATTTATAAAATTACCAGGTACAGTATAGTTTGAACCATGTTTCGTATAAAATTCTGCTCTGGCTCCATCAACAAATGCATTAACGCCTCTAGCTGCGTAAATTAATGTATAGTTTGCAGCTCCTTTAACCGCAAAAGTTCCAACATAGTCATCATTTCCTGAGCCTACGTCTTCTTCCCATAATTCAACTACAATACCTAGATCATTATACCCTAAGAATTCATCATAATCGTGAGGTGGTACCTTAAAACCATAATCACCGCCTAAAGAGTGGAAAGTTGCATCTGTTCGTAAATTACTATCATCACCTGTCATCAACCAATTATCCGAACCAACTACGTCCCAACTACCATCTCCAGCAAAAGGAGTGATTAAACTTTCGTTCTCTTTCTTATAGATTCCAACTTGTACTCCCGTATCTGGATCTGTTTGTGTATCTATCAATACAGCATCTTCTAATTCCTTTTCAAGACTTCCTGTGGGAAGAGTGTCGGCATGTGCACTCACTCCAAAAGTAAAAAACAATAAACTTGCAAATAGAATTCCTGCTAATTTTCTCAATTTAATTCCTTCCTTTCCATTTTTAGTATGTATGTCATATCATGTTGTCTTCAGAAAAAGTAATATTTCTTTGGTTTTCACCTCCATAAATTAGACGTCTATGGAGCATTTGAAAATTCTATCAAATTAGCTCTTAGTCTTAAGACGGTGGCAACGGTAAAAAAGTTACAATAATTATAGATTTTCCTATTTTGTAGAATCTATCTCTGGTCTCTCATTTATGGGACCCTCTGTAATGGTTACGAGGGAAATGGGTCTTATTTTGTGAACTATAAAAAAATATAGTTCTTTATAAAAGTCGTTTTAATACAAGCTAAACATAACTGGCTTATTTATCTCCTAAAAAATACATAACTTCCCTCAACTTCTTTAGTGAATTATTTGTATAATTATTTATATCCACCAATATACGGTATAGAAACCTATAAAATAATAACTAGGAATACCCTCCTTTTTTAATAATATAAAATAATATAAATTTATGATGAAGGAATGTTAGGTATATAGGGAGTGAATTTTTACTTTAGAACTAAAGGTTTGGTAATTAAAAATAGGGATGTGTGGATTAAAGAGTTAAAGAAGGAATATAAGAGAAAAAAGAGACACCATTTAATAAGCATAAACAGTGTCATCTTGAAGTATAAAAGTCGCTTAAATTTTCATCTAGATAATAATTTGCTATAAAGCAGTTTTTGCTTTATTGGTGGTTTATATGTTTATTTTGTAAACTATTCCTCAATCACTTTATAAACTTCTACTACCTGGCCGGTTTTATCATCCACTTGAGTCTCTATAAGCTTAACATTTTCTGGTGAATATTCTTCCATGTTGCTAGTATTACTCCCATCATTAGCATATAGGTTGGCACCTAATACCAAAAGCAAAATACTTAGTAAAGTTACTCCAATAAGTTTTTTCACCCTATCACCTCCCAAATCATTTAACATTCAAAGAATTATTTACTTAATAAATAATTCTTTCTATAATAATATGACGGTGAAACTTTAAAAAGGTTTCACAAAAAAAGGGTTTTTATATAACCATTTTTTTGGTAATCACTACTATATATCGTAACATAAGAAAAACGAATTTTCCAGGGGGCTTATTAAATCTCTTTCCCTACCCAAATCCCTTTATCCCATACTACACCTAACTCCAACCCACTTTTACAAATAAGGGAGCGTAATTAATGTTTTTCCGTAAAAACAGCCGATTTTGACACGATTCACGCCTTGCAATATTTTTCGAACGGTAACTTTGTTTTTCCGTAACAGAGTAAGCATAACATTAGTCCACATCTAGAAATAGGTGTGGACTATTTTACACTTACTTAGCAAATTTAATTAGCCAATCCTCTGAAATATCGAGAATGGTGTCCTCTCTCCAATATCCAGTACGAATACAATTTTCTGCTCTCTCACTCACTTTATACCCATATTCGTTTCTATTAGCTAACCTTCCAGTTGTGCCGCAACAATATCTTGATGCTCTCTTAACCATGATAAAATTAGCTTTTTATAGGGATCTAATTTCTAGATTCTGGTTTGAATGGAATCTACCCACTTAGACATATCCGAGGGATTATTTTTAGATAACGATGAACGGTTGATCTTGAGATTTCCAGTTTTTCAGCAATCTTTGACTTACTAAATCCCTTTTTAATTTATTGATGTATTTCCCGATATATTTCCCACTTATCTGATTACGGCCACTAGATTTTACCACCCTTGCCCATAGTATTTACCAGTGATCGCCAAGAAATTTACCACACATCGCCAAATTGTTTACCAATGAGTATTTGCCTCCCGCCATCCTTGACTTTGTTTGCGGTCGTGGTAGTGGTTGATTGCGGGATGGGAAAAAACAAGCCTTATAGGCTCCCTCCGCACATATAGCGTACCACGACCGATCTCTACTAAGTTACCAGCGGTTGGGACCCTGCACCCAATCACTGATAACTTAGTAGAGGCACTGCAGTAAAGGACATGCAGCTTTGCTGTGGCTATTGTAGTGATAAACCTATTGTCACTCATTGGTAAAACCAGTGTCAGTAAGTGGTAAGTAACATGGAGAAGGTGGTACATTTTAATGGCTGTAATCATTATCCACCTTTACATCCTCCACTGCTCTGTATGTGTTGATATAATCATTTTACAATAGAAGGTTCTTATTATTTACTCAACTTTCGCACACTGAAATAGGCAGGTAAGCCCTGATATAGCTGGGTAAGCCTGCAATCCATTGTTGGACTTGACTTTTGATTAATTTTTGTACCTTTTTGTTGCTCATTTTCAAGGCATCTTCAAGAAGCTCGATCAACTGCTGAAGTGCCACAGCCCAATCGAGATCACTAACTTCATCACATAATTCATAAAACATGCCGCCAAGTGTTCGCTCGTCTGTGCTACATCGGTTTTGCCACGAGAGAACAATATATCGTGTGAATACGATGGTCGTATGACTAATTAAGCCGTCATACGAACGACTTTGGAACTCTTTTTGAAGTTTTAAGAGAGATTTTGTTGTTTTGAAAAAAACTTCAATGTCCCATCGCATCCCATAAATACGAATGATTTCTTGATCACTAAGTGTACAATCGGTGCTTAGAATAGCTAACCATTCACTCTTTTTATTTCGATTACGAACAAAGACAACTTTAATAGGAACGCCATTCGCTTGTGTGGTATGAATCGAACGAAGAATGCCTTTCTTTCCATCTGTTGGTTTCGCAAAACGATATAGTTCCTTTAAGCTTACACGTTGGCCATTCACAAGGTAACGCTGTTTCAAGTTCTTTACCATGCCAATGACATCGAGTCCTTGCTCTTTTATCTCCTTAACGAGAGGCTGATACGTGAACCAAGAGTCCATCAGCACATAGGAAGCATCGATACCGGCATTCATCGCGCGTTCCACCATACCTGGTATTTGCTCAGGTGCGGTTTGTAATGCTTCTACTCTGCGTTTATAACCGGAACTACGTTTATCAACTTTTGATGATATGCCATTAATTTGGCTTTTCTTCGAGCTTAATAAAGAAAAGTCCACTGGAATGAATGTGGCACCATCTGACCAACCAAGCGTAAGCATACGAAACCCTTTATAAAAGCGCATTTTTTGGGATGCATGGTCAAAACAGCGAGCTAATAATTCAACCGATTTACTGCGGTTACGATCATACGAAGAATCATCTACAATCAATACTTTGGGGCGATCATGACGCGTTAAGTTGGTTACTTTTCCAATGGTATGAGCGCTTAGAAATAATAAAAACCTTCTCCAAGCAAAGGTAGATTTGTTTAAAAAGCGATAGACGGCATTCTTCTCTGGACAATCATTCGCTTTGTTACTTTGAAGTACTTGATACCAGTTCTTATTTTCAAAGATCAAACAAAAAATCAATTGAAAAAGATAGGCACAAGTAAAGCCGACAGACTTTGTAATACCAGCTTTTCTAAGATGCTTATACACGTTTAATTCTTTAAAGATGGAAGAAAGTTCATTTGGTAGTTGATTATTTTGGTCATTATTCGCTATCATATAGGAGACACCTCTTCTGTATTGGTAGTGTTTTCTAGTCAATTACACTATACCAAAAGTTGAGGTGTTTTTTTATACCTATTTCGATTGTCAATGACCATATTTGAATAGTGACACGCTTTACAGTTAGTTATCCTGAACGCATTTTTCTATCTGCGAAAGTTGAGTAAATAATTTATAAATTCCTAATCAATTTTAAAATGAAGCTCTACTTCGGGTTACTGCCGATGAAATAAAGAGATTGATGAAGAATTAATCAAAGATTATCTCATGAACCACTTATCTTTTAACTTATTCTGTGAGAGTTTTTTTGCTCCTATACATCCATCTGCCCACGCTTTATTATCAGCCTCACTTAGCCCAAATTACATTCATTTTATTTCTTTTTTTTGCAATCGAGATAAAGTTTGTTATATCAATGTTTCTAATAGATATTTTGTTTGCTTATACAAAGTAAAATTAGTATGTATTTAACATAAACTATTTCTAGACTCCCGTATAAACACTGGATATAGGGCATGTTCATTAAGAGTTAGGCTTCTTTCTTTTAAACTGCTGCTACTCTCTGCTTCTAATTCTTTAAAAACATGACTGTGCACATCATAAATCATACCTAGCGTATTACCCAAATGTTCTGCAATGGCTTTAACAGGGGCTCTTATTTATTAATACGGTTATTTTTCACTTTTGCTAGTTTTATCATTTCTCTCTTCTTTTGATTGATATAATTATTGGTAATTAGGATCAGCCATTCGAATTGTTATAAATACTGTATGTTCATTATTTAGACTTATATTAGGATTCATATAATAAATAGATACTATATGATATCTTAAATTATTGATAATGATATTAAAATAACTAGTATTGTGAGTCTATATAATAGGTGATATTGTTGATGTAGTTTATTGACATAATGTGTTTGCGAATATCACAAAATGTATACAATTTATTAAAATTAGTAGGATTAATATATGAATGGTTAACAAAAGAAAGGGAATAGAAATGTATAAAACAAACAAAAAAACAGATGTAACTCCTAAAAATTTATTATCTCCTCCAGCCTCTCAAACAGAATCAAGTGTTGCTTTAATTTGGGAGAAACCAAAACTTTTTTCAAAAGTAGCCATATATCATATTTATATGGACAATAATTTGGTTGGAACTAGTAGGAATACTGATTTTACCATCAACAATATACCCTGCAGTCAGGAGAGTGAAGTATATATAAAAGCTATTTTAAAAAATGGTGAAATTTCTTTGAAAAGTAATACTATTAAAATAAAAACCAAAAATAAAAGTAAATCTTATGATATAACTTCTTTCGGAGCAATCGGAGATGGAAAAACTTTATGTACTAGAGCAATTCAAAATGCAATCAACACGTGTGAAAAGGGTGGTACGGTTTATATTCCTAAAGGAACTTTTGTAACAGGTGCTATCTTTCTAAAGAGTAATATGACACTTTATATTGAAGATGGTGGCCTATTACTAGGCAGTTTTGATACTGCTGATTATCCATTATTCAAATACAGATGGGAAGGTCTAGAAACTACATGCTATGCAAGCTTAATCAATACGAAAATTTCTAATAATACAAGATTAGAAAATATCACCATTGAAGGTTTAGGTAAAATAGATGCAAACGGAAGTAAGCTCAGGGAGAAAGAGATTACCGAACAGAACGGCAAGCCTGGTCGGGCAATATGTATAAGAAATGTCGATAACCTGTACTTGAAAGATATTACAATCAAACAGTCTCCTGCATGGTGTGTTCATCTTATATATTGTAACCGTGTAAGTGTAAACAATATTAAGATATATACGAAGCGAGATGAACAGGGAAAAAAATATGAAGGTATAGCAAATGGCGACGGATTAAATCCTGATTCATCCAGGGATGTATACATTTTTAATTCAATGATTTCCAGTCAGGATGATTGTATTGCCATTAAATCTGGCAGGGGTGCTGAAGGTAGAATGATTGACATTCCCTCTGAAAATATTAGAATCACAAATTGCACATTTAAAAGTGGTTTTGGTGTAGCAGTCGGAAGTGAAATGTCGGGAAATGTAAGGAATGTAGTTGTACAAGATTGTGACTTTAAGGATGTCTATAGTATTGGTAGTATAAAGGCTCCTAGAGGAAGAGGAGGGATAGTAGAAAATATCAATTATAAAGATTGTACATTAGCGAATTATGACCTATCTCTTCAAGATTGTAAGTGGTTTAGAGGAGCAATTTATATCGATCAATTTTACAGTCATGACACATTTGATCCAAATAAAATTGAAGAGTTGAATGAGGGTACGTCTATTATTAAGGACATAAATTTTGAAAACATTGAATTAAACACACTAACGGGAAATGCTGTATTTTTATCCGGTTTACCTGAAAGTCCTTTGCAAAATATTCAACTGATAAATGTAAATGCGATAGGTAAATATGGATGTAAAACTAACAATATTAAAGGATTTTCTTTAAGAAATGTTACTATTAAGGCGACATATGGAGAAAATATAACATTTAATAATGTAGATATGCTATAAAATAAGGTGTTTATAGATTACGAGTACATAAAAGGAGAGGCTAGCATGCTAGTCTCTCCTTTGTAATTTATATAAAATTATTTTGTAAACCTACAAATCTATTTTTCATTGTACCTAACACCAAACAGGTAAAAGATTAAAATTTTAACATGTTTCTTAATTTTTTCTTACTTATTACTTATAGTTTGATTAGATAAGATTATTATGAAGGCAAAATATGAAAGCGTTTAATTTGTCTGAAGGGGGTTGCTACATGAAAACAAAATATGTTTTTTAAAACATAGGAAATAGGAAAATCACTCTAGAATAAAGGCGTGCTAATATAAGGAGGAAAAAATCAAAAATGGACATACAATTGAAAAAGCACCATTATGTATTATTTATCTGTTTTGTTATTATTTTATTTATGTCACCATACCCCGGAATAGAAACTCATCAAGTATTAGCAACCACTGACAATATTATTAATAATCCCAGTTTTGAAGAAGATGAAGAAACTACTTTAACACCTGATGGCTGGAACACCATTACAGAGGCTGGAGATGTAACGACACAATCTGAAGGTCATAGTGGTGAATATTCTGTAAAGCTAGAGTCTTCTGAAAGAGCGGGAGACTTTAGTAACCCAAGTGTTGGTATTTATCAATTTCATACTGGATTAGAACAGGGGACATATACGGTTTCTCTTAAAGTTCGGACATCAAATCCTGATCCGGACAGTGGTTCTCAACAGGAAGCTGCTTATTTGGAAGCAAAAGATACGGGTGCCCCAGAAATGCGTGCATTTATTAACTTATTTGCTGACGATTCATCAGATTGGAATCATGTAGTATTGCGAAATGTCATTGTATATAACGGACAAGCTACCATAGGTGTTTATTTAAAAGATGCAGTAGAAGGCACAACCCTTGAAGTCGATGATGTTGAATTTAATTTAGAACATTCAGACAATAATCCACTAGTTAACTGGGATTTTGAAAGTGGAAATACAGATGGTTGGTCGGTTACCGGTGATGCAGATGTTGTAGATGAAAACGTTGATGCTGGTGAATACGCTACAGAATTAAAATCAGAATCCCGCATTTCTCAAACTGTTGAAGTAAAACCTAATACAGAATACATTGCAACAGTAAGAGCGAAAGTGAGTAGTGAATCAGATCGTATAAATATTGGAGTAGAAGGAATTAATGAAACTCGTTCAGCTCCGTCAACAACTACGAACTATTCTTTGTTACCTGTTGCTTTTAGTACTGGATCAGATGAAACAACAGCTACTATTTATTTGGAAAGAACGAATGGTGGTTCAGGTAATGGATATGTAGATAGTATTGATTTATTCGAATTAGATCAAACGGTCACCAAAGGGGTAGATGTTTCTTATTTACCGATTGTTGAAGATTTTGGAGGAAAATATAAAGCAAATGGAGTTGAGCAAGACTTTTTTGATATTATCCGTAATAGAGGTGTAAATGCAGTTACCTCAATGTTCTTTGTGGAAGCGGGAAATTATATCTATGATGAAACAGAATTTACAGATGAGGATTGGGAAGATTTTCGATCTGGTGTTATGGATGGTTTGCCGAGGGTAATGGATACCATTACTTACACTCGAGATCTTGAACATTTAGGGACAGAAACAAATCCTAGAACAATGATTCCAGGTTATTTTGGTAAGGAACAAGCAATCGAAATAGGAAAACGTGCAAAAGAACAAGGTATGAAATTTGAAATTTCTTTCCATTATAGTGATCAATGGATGAGTGCGGGAAAAGCATGGAAACCATTGGCATGGTTTGATCAGGATCTACAACAATTACAAACAACTATGTATAATTATTCTTATGATTTTGTCAAAACTATGGTTGATGAAGGTGTAACTCCAGATACAGTCAAGATGGGTAATGAGCAGAACGCTGGATTAGTATGGCCAGAAGGAAGGATATGGTCTGATTATAAAGAAGGCTTCGCTAAATTGGTCAATGCATCATATCAAGGGATAAAGGATGCTTCACCTACAACTAGAGGATTCCTTCATTTGAATAATGGGTATGATGTGGATTATACAAATAATTGGTATGCAGATGTGGAAGAACATAATATAGAGTGGGACGGCGAAGCTTATTCTTTATATGGTGGTCGTGAAACTGGAAGTATTGTCAGTATGTTAAAAAATAACTTAAATCGCTGGAAGGATAAAGATGTGATTTTCTCAGAAACTGGACTTGCACATACGAGAAATCAATATTCTCCTATGAATGTCTCCGGTAATATTAGTAATAAATTTTATGAAATTTCACAGCGAGGACAATATAATTGGCTGATTGAATATATGCAAGCATTCAGAGATGTACCTAACCCACATAATGCTGAAATAGGTTTTTTCTATTGGGCAGCTGAGTGGTTGAGTAAAGGTGAAGGTCATGATGAATGGTTCTCACCTTGGATTCCAGGTGGGAGTAACAATGAATATGGAAACACAGTGGAAAATAGAACACTATTTACTTACGATGGACATGTCTCGGATGGTATGCTTGCTTACTTATGGCGTGGAAAAGCTTCGTCAAAAGAAGAATCAGGGAAAGTATCTCACAATTCTGCAGATGCTTATAGTGTAGAACCAACTTCTGTGACAGGTGTAGAACTGGATGAAGCAGACTTAGAATTAGTTACAGGTGAAAGTCAGAGGTTGGTACCAACCATAAAACCAGTGGAACAATTCACGTATTCAAATGTCAGTTGGTCTAGCAGCGATGAATCGATAGCAACAGTAGATAAACATGGGATTGTAACTGGTGTAAATCCAGGTATATCAACGATAACTGTCAAGACAGAAGATGGGGGATTTACTGCAAGTCGTAATGTAAAAGTAGATGAGCAAGTATTGGCAAGTGACCTTACTATTAAGTCTCCTGAAGTCTCTGATCAATTAATTACAGCTACTGTTGGTGAACACATTAATATAGACGCTGAAATTGGAAATGATGCATCAGATAATCGTTTGATCTTTACTTCCTCTGACCCAGAAGTAGCATCATTTTTAGGTGAAGCGGTTGAAGCTGTCACTTCAGGTCATCTCATCCAACAGCCATTAGTTACAGATGATGTAACGCTTATCGCAAATAGAGAAGGTAGCACTGAAATAACCATTTCATCAGCAGATGGGAATGTTCAAGAGAGTTTTATGTTAGAAATTACGAAAATTGCTGTCGATAATGTAGAAATTCAATCCTCTATTACAACTATTGGTATTAACCGAACTGCGCAATTAGAAGCAACTGTTTTTCCAGAGGATGCTTCGTACCCTGATTTGGAATGGACAATCAATGATGAATCGATAGCAACTGTTAATAACAATGGCCAAATAACAGGTGTAACAGAAGGGGAAGCAACAATTACGGCAACATCTGTTGAAAATAGTGAAGCATCTGATAGTGTAACAATATCTGTTGTGCCGATAAAAGCTGAAACAATTGAAATAGATCAGGAAATGATAGGCTTACGTAAAGGTGATACTCAAACCATTAATGCCACTGTTTTTCCAGAAGATACCACTAACAAAGCATTGGAATGGTCGTCAAGTGATACCAATGTATTTACAGTAAATGAAGGAGAAGTTTTAGCGGTAGGAAATGGAGAAGCCGAATTAACAATTACTTCTGAAGATGGAGGAGTAACCACAATCGTTAACGTTTTAGTAGCAGATGATCTTTCTGTTACAGGAGTAGAGATTGATCTAACAGAACTTGAATTAATTGCTGGTCAATATCAACAATTGCAAGCATCAGTTATTCCATCTGTAGCTGATAATACAAATGTTGAATGGTCCTCTTCAGATGAAACTATTGCTAAAGTAACAAATGATGGCTTTGTAATTGCTGAAAATGCAGGAGAGGCAACGATAACTGTAGAGACAGTGGATGGTGGGTATAAAGCTGAAACTACAGTATTAGTAACGGATGAATTACAAATTGGAAGAGGGGAATTCACAGATGCAAGTAGTCTAAATGCCAATCACCCACCTTCACGTGCTGTGGATGATGTTGATGAAGACACGGCATGGTCACCAGGTACGCCAAGTGGCACAAACTCTTGGTGGATTGATCTAGGACAAACAGCTGAAATTAACCAGATAGATATGGAATTTTGGGCATTACAAAAATATATTATTGAAGTTTCAGATGATGGATCAACATACGAAGAAGTGTTCGATCAAACAGACTCTTTTAGTGATTCTGAATCGGTTTCTAATACATTACCAGAAGATGTAACAGGAAGGTATATTAAAGTTACCATTGTGGAGGCAACCCAAGAGAATCAAACAAACTGGCAGTCCATTGTTGATTTTGTAGTAAAAGGAAAATTTATTACACAACCAACGGAACTTGTATTAAGTGAGTCTAATAAATCAGTTGTAATGACAGAAAGCTTTGATATTACTGCAGAGTTAACTCCTTCATTTATTATTGAGGAGATCAGATGGGAAACTAGTGATTCATCCTTGGCGGAAGTAGAAGGTAGCGGAAAAGAAGTTAGTATAAATACTTATGCCCATGATGGTTCGCAAGGTGAAATAAAACAAGCAATTATTACAGCAACGTCTGAAAGTGGTCTTTCAGCAGAACTAACAGTGGATATAAAATCACCAATTATTGCGGAGGATATGTCGATTGAACGGATAGATGGTAATCCGATCCCAAGTAATGGGAAAATAACAATGGTTGAGGGGGAAACTATCGAATTTGAAGTGAGTGTGTTTCAATCCACAGCTGATTATAAACCAATTTATTGGATATCGGGTGATGAAGAAATCGCTACCATTGAAAAAACAGAAGATAATAGTTTTATTGTATCTACTCACCAAGCAGGAACAACTCATATTAGCGCAATAGTTGATTCCTATAGTGACCTTACGGGTGGTTTTTTATTTGAAACACAGCTTGAGTTAACTATTGAACCTGAAGAAGAAGTAAATAAAACAGAATTGGAAAATGCTATCCAGACAGCTGAAACACTTCTTGATGAAGCTGAGATAGGAGAGGTACCAGGTCAGTTCCCAAAAACGGCAGTTGAAGCACTAAAAGGGGCTATTCAAGAAGCGCAATTGATTCTAGATAAAAACGATTTAAAGCAAGTAGAAATAAATCAAGCAAGAGCTACATTAGAAGAATCAGTATCAGATTTTAAAAATACTGTAAATAAATCGCCAGAAGTAGACAAAACAGAATTAGAGACTATTATTAAGTCAGCTCAAGCTGATCTTGATGAATCTGAGATAGGGGATTCTACAGGACAATATCCACAAACTGCAGTTGATGCACTAGAGCAAGTAATTCAAGAATCTCAAATGATTCTCGATAATTCTGAGATAACACAAGATGAAGTGGATGTGGCTATAGGTGAATTAAAATCTGCTATTGATGTATTTTTACAATCTATGAATGAAGACCCAAATGATGAACAGAAGACAATTGAAATTGGCATTGAGGAGAAAATTTCAGTAGAGGCAGGTTCCATTATTACCATCGAAGGAAGTCGTTCAAAAATCACTCTGCCTAATGATCTGCCAACCGGCACTACATTAATAGTTAAAGAGGTTGATTTAACATATGAGGGCCTAAATAGAGCAGGGGACCTATTTGACTTTGAATTTGACTATCCAATTGGAAATGAGCCTAATGGAGAATTTACATTAGTTTTAGAATACGATTCGTCCAATTACTCTGCAGATGAGATTAATATCTACTACCTTAATGAAAAAACTGGTGAATGGGAACATCGAGGAGGAGAAGCTGAAAAAGGTACGATTAGATTACAAGTACCACATTTCTCAATATACGGTGTTTTTGCTGAAGAAACAGATGATGCTAATAATGAGGAAAATCCACCAGTGGATAATCAAGATGAAACTAATGAAGAAGATCAACAAGTGGAAAATCAAGATCAAACTAATGAGGAAGATCCCCAAGTGGATAACAATCAAGAAACGAATCAGAAAAATAATCAAGAAAATGAGAAAGATAAACTTCCAGATACAGCAACCAACTTATTTAATTGGATTTTATTGGGTGCTATTCTTATAATCATTGGAGTATCTGTTATATACATCAAGAAGAGAATGCAGTCTTAAGAAGAAGTGGATTTTGTTATTTAGTTGAACTGTACTCAGTTAGTGATTCTATTTACCTTATCACTAACTGAGGTTTCTTTTATTTATATATGAATTGTTTTAACAATGTCCAATCTCCTTATAGATGAATGTAGATTTTAGCGTATAATAAACTTAATTATTTTTAAGTGAACAACAAGAGTTTAATAAATAGAATCATTAAGGGGTTGGGGTTGATGAAAAAGAAAAAATCTTTTTTTGTGAAAATTACTATTATTATTGCATTATTAATCATTCCTATTGTCATATTACATTCCTATTCTTATCAAACAAGCGTCTCTACAATGAGAGAAGAAATGATGAACAATAAAAAAAATCAACTTTCCTACTTAAAGGAACAAATGGAACACAGCCTAGAAAGGTTGTCTCTTGTTCCTAGTTCTTTGTCTCAAGACTTATCAGTTGCGCTTTTGCAAAGTAGTGTGTTGCTAGAAGATCCTTACTTGAGGGTTGATAGCCAACGTCAACTCAAGGAAAAAATGTTCCTTCAAATATTCTCTAATCCATTTGATACGGAGATATCTGTTTATTTTTCTGATTTAAATAGAGTAATCTCCACCTCCACCTTAATCAATAAAAATAATTTGTTTTTAGAGGGGAATTATGGTGAGTGGGAGTATTACGAAGTAGGAAAAGAATCATACTTCCGTCTTCTATATACAAAATTTCATTCACAAAAGAGTAATCCTGAGGAAGAAAATATAATTATCGAAATACGATTTGATTCCAAGAATATAAAGGAACTTTTAATGCAAAATAGCACAAACGATGTTGGTGATTTATTTGTTTACACTGGCAGTGGTGACTACATAGAGACGCCAATGAAAAATAAAGAAATAAATGAAAACATAGTTGAAAAAATATTACGGACAAATTATACAGACGAGAATTATCACCAATTTGAGTACAATCATAGCGGAGAAAATTATCAAGTTAGTTATCTTTATTTACCTGTATCAAATACTTATTTAATTGACTATACGCCAATTGAAAAAGTAATGATGCCGATATTGGAGAGTAGAAATCTGTTTATTATTAGTCTATCTGCGCTACTAATATTAACAATAATTTCATTGTTTTTGCTTTATAAAAATGTCCAGCGCCCAATTATGCAATTAATAAAAGGTCTTTCAGGATTTGAATTAGGTAACTATTCATTCAGAATAAAAAATAAATATAATAATGAATTTGATTATTTAATTTCTAGCTTTAATCAGATGGGTGCAAAAATTCAGTACTTAATTGAAAATATTTACGAGGAACAAAATCGTTCCAGATTAGCATCAATTAAACAATTACAATCACAAATAAACCCCCATTTTTTATATAACTGTTTATCCTTTATATCAAGCTGTACAAAAGTAGGAGCAACAGATTCTGCAATCAAAATGACATATCATCTCGCAGATTATTATCGATATACAACAGATGTGGAAAATCAAAATCCAACTCTGCAAGAGGAGATTGAACTGATCGAAAATTATTTAGAAATATATAAAATCAGATCTGAAAGATTGGAGTTTGATATCGATATTCCTAATGATATGCGGCAAAAAGAATTTATTAGATTAACACTTCAACCAATCGTTGAGAATGCAGTTGTCCATGGGTTAGAAACGCACATGGGTGATGGATGGGTTAAAGTAACAGGTTCTATGGATGATAATTTCAACAAAATTACCATTGAGGATAATGGTAGAGGGGTCTCTCAGGATAAACTGATACGAATGCAAGCTAATTTAGATGCCCCATTCAAAGAAGAGGTAAGAGTTGGATTGCAAAATGTGCATCAAAGACTTAAATATCATTTTGGAGAAGGTTCTGGACTTACATTTTCACATTCAAAGTATGGTGGTTTATGCGTGGAATTCCGCTGGAAATACAGAAAAAATTGACCACGGTGAGAAAGTTTTGAAACCTCATTCTAATCATAGTTTACTTTAAACGGAGGAATTAATATGACTCAAATATTGCTAGTTGATGATGAACCAATGTTATTGAGAAGTATAGAGCAAACACTGGTTAATGAATGTAAGATAGACAACATATTAAAAGCGTACTCTGGAACTGAAGCTATACAAATTATAAAAGAAAATAAAATTGAGATTGTAGTAACAGATATACGTATGCCTGGAATGGATGGTATTGAATTAAGTAAGCATATTTATCAGAATCATACTAATATAAAATGCATAATATTGTCAGGATATACGGAGTTTGAATATGCTCAACAAGCAATAAAATATAATGTAGTGGATTATTTGATTAAGCCGATTAGAGATGATGAATTAATTGAAGTAGTTAACAAAAGCACAAGAAAATTACAAGAGGAGAAAGAACGAGAGAGTAGTCATGATAATTTTAAGTTGCATTTGCCACTTTTACGCTCACAATTGTTAAATGATGTGTTATTGAGAAAGGTTAACATCCAAAAAGACTTAGTCACTAAACTAGAAAATTATAAAATTGCTTTTACTAAGGATGATAAATTTGTTCAGATTTTTATTCGATTAGAGAAATGGTTCGTAGATTCTTCATTAGTGGATCGATCCATCTACAAATATGCCATTATTAACCTAATGAATGACTTCTTAAGAGATGATTTTGAATATTGGCAAGGAAATGATCAATTTGAAACATTAATTTACTTAATAAAGCCAAAGAATCTAAAAGATCTAGATCAAAACCACAGTCATCTAATAGAAACTTTAGAACAGTTTAAAAAGGATGTGTATACCTTCTTAAAAGGGGAGGTATCTATTCTAATCAGTCAGACAGGTGTGTTTCCAACCGATATAGTATCAATCTACGAGAAGGCCCTGAATCAATTTTGGAAAACACCTAAGAACAGTTTAACCTCTATTTCAATTGATGAAAATCTGGAACAACAACGACCTAATACACTTAAAAGCTTATCCACCTCCCCGACATTTGGCCAACTATTAGAATTAGGTAGATGGAAGGATGCTAAAGAAAAGTTAAGTAGAGTTAATCAATTTATAGATAATACAATGGAAACAGAAGAACATAAGAATGAGTTGTTTTATACAGTGCTTCAGGCGTTTACCCATTTTGCTCATATGAAAGAAAAATCGTTATCCGAACTAATAGGAAGTAATTTAGATATGTTGCAAGGTCCATATTATTTTAAAGATATTGAACATATTATTACTTGGTCTTTAGAGATAATTAATGATATTGAATTAATTTATAGCTCAACAGAAGGAAAGAGTCAGCAACAAATTATCGAAAGAGTGCAAAAATATGTGGAAGGCAACATAGCAGATGCTACTTTAAATTCAATAGCTGAACATGTCGGTGTCCATCCAGTTTATTTGTCTACAGTATACAAAAAAAGAACTAATGAAAACCTAAGTGACTTTATTCATAGAAGAAAGATGGATAATGCGAAAGAGCTACTACTGGCAACAAATATCAAAATTTTTGAGATCTCAGAACAGTGTGGTTTCCACAACCCACCTTATTTTAGTAAATTGTTTAAGACCTATTTTGGTATTACTCCTCAGGAATGTCGAGAGAGATTTCGAAATATCAAATAATATTAAAATCTTATTATACACATTAATTTTTTATGTCTTATGATTAAGAATAACTTTCGTTATGATAAATATATAACGTATTAAATGAAAGCGTTATACAAAAATGAGTACTTACAATAAAAGAGAGGAGGATTGTTTTTAATAGAAGTAAGAAATTAAGTAGTTTCTTCGGAATTTATCTATATTATTCCAATGTTAAAAACCAAATAATAGTGACAGAGGTCTGTAACATTACAACGGTTAAATCGCTATCACACTAAAAAAACTAAACGAAAGAGGGGAAAATTATGAAGAAATTTTTGTTGTTGTTAGTAACTATTTCTATGATTTTTTGGTTAGCAGCATGCAGTAGCAGTGAAGGTTCAAATGAACAAGACAATCAAACCAGTAATAATGAAGAGGATAGCAATAATCAGGCAGAAGAAAGTGAGGATGAAGAAATCACTTTAAGATTTGCATGGTGGGGTGAACAAAATAGAGCAAATTACACGTTAGAGGTAATCGAACTATTTGAAGAACAAAATCCAAATGTCACAATTGAAGCAGAATACGCTAGTTGGGATGATTACTGGAGAAAACTAGCTCCTCAGGCTGCTGCTGGAGAACTTCCAGACATTATTCAAATGGATTTATCTTATATATCTGAGTACTCCGCTAATAATCAAATAACTGACCTGACTCCATTCATCGGTGAAGAGATAAACGTAGACAATATAGCCGATTCAGTTATATCAGGTGGAGAAGTTAATGGTGGAATACATGGTTTTAATGTAGGTACTACAGCTTCTAGTTTTTTCTATAATCCTGCTATAGCTGAGGAAATTGGAGTAGAATTATCCGAAGATTGGACATGGGATGACTTTGAGGAGATTGCTAAAACCGCTGCAGAAGAGGGTTATGAAGGTGGAGCAGGTGTTAGTGAAACCCAAGTAAGTTTTGATTACTATCTTAGAACTAAAGGACAAAAATTATTTGCGGAGGATGGAAGTGGTCTTGCTTATGATGATGATCAATTGTTTGTAGATTACTTTACAATGCAAAAAGAATTGGTTGATTTAGGTGCTGGTCCAACTCCAGATGAAGTAGCGCAACAAACTGGACCAGAAGATTCTTCGCTAGTTAAAGGTGAAGGTCTAGGAGGAATTGGTTGGGCGACTCAGTTTCCTGGGACTCAAGAGTTAACTGACTTGGATTTATCATTAACAAACCCACCCGCAGCTTCTGAGGATACAAAAGGGTTATATCTTAAACCTAGTATGTTATTCTCAATCGCAGAAAATTCGAATCATAAAGAAATGGCTGCTAAATTTATCGATTTCTTTGTAAATGATGTAGAAGCAAATAAATTGATTATGGCTGATCGTGGTATTCCGGTTTCTTCTGTAATCAAAGAAGAGCTTAGTAATGAGGTACCTGATGCACAGGCACAAGTATTTGATTACATTAGTTGGGTAGAAGAAAATAGTTCACCAATGGGAGGTCCTGATCCATCTGGTGCTGGCGAGGTTATAAGTGCTCTGCAACGTCTTGCTGAACAAATTATTTATGGTGAAGTAACCCCAGATGAGGCTGCTGAAGATTTCAGAGTTCAAGCGGAAAGTATTTTGGGATCTAATTAATTAGATAGATAGCTGATCTTTTATAGATCAGCTATTATTTTAATAAGATAAAGGAGCTTTAGAGATGCAAACAAAAATAACACAGAATCTATGGGGATATCTATTTATTGGACCTTTTATTATTGGCTTTTTAGCCTTTACAATCATTCCAATAGTATCTTCACTTTATTTTTCTTTCACATCATATAACATGTTTACAACACCACAATGGATTGGTGTAGAAAATTTTAAAGAAATGTTTACATCTGACCCGAGATACATACATTCTCTTAAAATTACTTTTATATATGTTTTTGTAGGGGTTCCTTTAAGGTTAGCATTTGCTTTAATCGTCGCAATGTTATTAAATACAGCGTCCCGTGCAGTAGGTCTATACCGTACTTTGTATTATTTACCATCATTAATAGGTGGAAGTGTAGCGGTAGCAATTATGTGGCGTAATATTTTTGGAGATGAGGGGATTGTTAACCTGGCGTTACTATCTATGGGGATTGACCCTATTAGATGGTTTGGTGATCCTACAGCTGCTCTATGGATGCTGATCTTTTTATCTGTCTGGCAATTCGGTTCTTCTATGTTAATTTTCCTGGCTGGTTTAAAATCAATTCCTAGAAGCTATTATGAAGCAGCTAGTGTTGATGGTGGTAGTTATTTACAGAAATTCGTGAACATTACCCTTCCAATGTTAAGTCCAGTAATCTTATTCAACGCAATTATGCAAACTATTGCAGCGTTCATGACTTTTGTTCCAGCTTTTATTATTTCCAAAGGTACTGGGGGACCTTTAGATGGAACCTTACTTTACTCCCTTTACTTATTTAAGCAAGGTTTTGAGTTCTTTAATATGGGTTATGCCTCGGCAATGGCATGGGTGATGTTAATTATCATTGCGATCTTAACTTCTCTTATATTTCTATCATCAAAATATTGGGTTCACTATGAATCAGAAGGAGGCAGATAATCATGCAAACAAAAAATATGAGGAAAATTATATATCATGTTCTTGTAGGTGGATTTGCTATTCTGTTATTGTATCCAGTAATTTGGTTGATCATGAGTTCTTTTAAGGTGAGTCAGAGAATATTTATTACAGCTGATTCATTGATACCAGATCCCTTTGTATTAAGCAATTATGTACAAGGTTGGCAAGGCTTCGGAGATTACAGTTTTGGAACAAATATTAACAACACCGTTATTTTTGTTATTCTGGTCTTAATAGGCCATATCATTTCTTGTTCCTTGATTGCGTTTGGATTTGCACGGTTAAAATTTGCAGGAAGAAGTTTTTGGTTTGCAATTATGATTATGACTTTAATGTTACCCTACGAAGTTGTTATGATACCGCAGTATATCATTTTTGCTGAATTAGGATGGTTAAACTCTTTAAAACCATTAGTTGTTCCAGCCTATTTCGGACATCCATTTTTTATTTTCTTACTCGTTCAGTTTATTCGTACGATTCCAAGAGAGTTAGATGAAGCTGCTACGATTGATGGTTGTAATACATTCCAAATATATTACCGAATCATTTTACCTTTAATCGTGCCAGCGCTTGCTACTACTGCTATCTTTACTTTTTATTGGACGTGGGATAATTTGCTTGGGCCAGTGTTATATTTAAATAGCCCTTCAAAATACACCGTATCTATGGCATTGAATATGTTCTTAAGCAATGAGACCGCTTCAAATTGGGGAGCAATGTTTGCTATGTCAGTAGTATCGTTAATACCAGTGTTTATTATCTTTTTCATTTTCCAGCGTTATGTAGTTGATGGCATCAGTACGAGTGGATTGAAAGGATAAATTCTTTATGAGGTGATTACAAGAAGTTGAGTAATTGCCTCTATTACTATTTTAGGTGTGTGATTTAAATTGGAAGCTTTAAATAAAGCATTGATATGGATTACAAAGATAGCGTATTTGAATTTATTATGGATCTTGTTTACAGTGATTGGAATTATAGTAGTCGGGATATTCCCTGCAACCGCTGCCGCATTCACGATTGCTCGTAAATGGATAACAGGAGATACTGACATCGGTATTTTCAGTAATTTTCTTCTAGCGTATCGTCAATCATTTAAAGAGGCAAATATTTTAGGTTATGTTCTTTTACTTTTTGGATATATATTATATTTAGATTTTTTATTTATTACGCTTGCTCCTAATCAATATGTAACTTTATTGACAATTCCTTTTCTGTTTATTTTAATTTTATTCGTACTGACAACAATTTATGTTTATCCAGTGTATGTATATTATGACATGAAGGTATTTCAAACCCTAAAAAGTGCTTTTTTTATTATGTTATTGAATCCCCTATCGACATTAACAATGTTATTAGGATTGTTAGGTATACTATATATATTATGGAATTTCCAAGGATTAGCAATCTTTTTTAGTATGGGTGTTATTTGTGTTGCTTTAATGATGCCAGCACACCGAGCGTTTTTGAAAATTCATAAGAAACAAAACATGCATATACAATGAATGAAAATGGAGGTCTTAAAATGGAAGAGTTTGTACTAAATTATTTTACAAAAGTTCGATCAAATGAGAAACTTTCAATCCCTGTACAATATGCAATAGATATGCTTAAAAGAGATATGGACAAGCGATTAGATTCTTCAGCAAAGATAAAAGCTAATGACAATACTGTAATAGACATTGACTATGTAGTGGAACCAAAAAAAGAAAAGTGGGAACAATTTATTATTACATTTTCTAATATAAATGGAATGAAAACGATGCATATAAGAGGAAGTGACGAGTTAGGAGTTATTTATGGAATTTTATATGTTAGCAAAATATATTTGAGAATTGATCCATTTTGGTTCTGGGCTGATTTGCCAATTGAGAAGATAGATTATGTTTCTATCCCAATGAAGAAATTCACATCTAAACAACCGAAAGTACGTTATCGAGGCTGGTTTTTAAATGATGAAGTTTGTCTAATTGGATGGAAAAAAGAATATCCACCCACAAAAGAAGTTTGGTTCCCTGTTTTTGAAGCGCTACTAAGGTGTGGAGGAAATATGGTTATTCCAGGAACTGATTTGCCACGCAATGGAATTCATTTTGATTTGGCTTCCGAACTAGGGTTATGGGTTACCCATCATCATGCAGAGCCACTTGGAGCAGAAATGTTTAAACGTGAATTTCCGGATAAGCAAGCGAGTTATACTCTTTATCCAGAGTTGTATGAATCTTTATGGGAAGAAGCTATACAAAAACAAAAAGATAAGAAGATCATTTGGGTATTATCCTTTCGAGGACAAGGTGATGAACCATTCTGGAAACAAGACCCAAGCTATGACACACCCGAAAAAAGAGGCCGGTTAATTTCACAGGTTATCCATAGACAGTTAGAGATGGTAAAAAAACATGTAAAAAACCCCGAATGTTGTGTAGCGCTTTATGGGGAGATTTCTGAACTTTATAAAAACGGACACATCAAGTTGCCAGAAGGAGTTATAAAAGTATGGGCAGATAATGGGTATGGCAAGATGGTTTCTCGTCGAAATAACAATGAAGATTTTCGAATACCCTCTATGCCAGAAGGAGGTTCAGAAGGAAAACAAGGTATCTATTATCATGTAACTTTTCATGACCTACAAGCCTCCAATCACTTGACTATGTTTCCAGCATCTCCGAATATAATTAAACATGAACTAGAGAATGTAATGGAGTACGGAGGAGATGATTATTTTCTTATAAATGCTGGGAATATTCGTATGCATTTGTATCCGCTCGATCTAGTATCTGATATATGGAATGAAGGAACAATAAACACGCATTCTCACTTGGGGAATTTTGTGAAAAGAATGTATGCTACACATCATGAAGATTTAATGAAATTATATGATCAGTATTTTCAATGTACCATTTTGTATGGAAAACATGAAGATAATCGGGCAGGAGAACAATTTTACCACCATCCTGTGAGAAAGATTATTGGTCATTGGATGCAAGGAAAATCAGATCAAAAATTGATTTCTTTAAATTGGGCTACAGGAGAAAAAACTTTTCCTGAGCAAGTGCAATGGTTTAAACAAGTTTGTGAGTCTTACTTAGGTGCATGGGAGAAATTAAGGAGAGAGTGCGAAAAAATAAAGGATCAACTAAAAGATGAGGATAAACAAAGATTTTCGGATCAGTTTATTATTCAAGTAAAGTTACATGAATCCGGCTGTAAAGGTATTATGGATGTCTGTACTGCATATGAATACTTTAATCAAAAAAAATATCCTGAAGCATTTGTGTATGCTTCCAAAGCATTATGGAACTACCGCAAAGGATACGAGGCGATGCGAGCATCTGAACATGGGAAATGGGAAAACTTCTACAAGGCTGATTGGTTAACTAATGTAGATAGTACTATTAAAAATGTCGATACACTAAGGAAATTCATCCGAATGCATGGGGATAGTCCTGATTTTTTTGCTTGGTACAAAGAGTATTTGATGGAAGAGAAAGAAAAACATATCTATTTAGAAAATACCCACCGAAACCCTTTAACTGATGATGAACTAGCCAAAAGGTTAGAACCAGTTTTGTTTTTATAACTTTTCAGAATTTCTATTACTTGCCGTATACTATATACCATTTGTCGAAGTTATTTTTTGTATTAAAAGCAGACTTAACCCAGGGTATGGCAAATTCAGAAGGTGTTTTTATGACTTGAAAATAGTTGTAGGTGTTCACCATGATCTCATTCCGGATGACTAATCTCAATGAAATTATATCAATAACGTAGAATTGGATACTCGAACTGGGAATGGTAATATTACAAAACTTATACAATAGCCAAATTTACATTAGAACGGACAAGTGGCCAATGCGTCACTTGTGAATTCTACTAGGTAAATATTTTGTTGGTGAATGGTTAGGGTTTTCTTTAAAAGGTTAAGCATGAATCTTTTTTGGTTCATGCTTTTAATCAATGAAACACTGACTTCTTACATTATTCTGTGAGAGGTTTTTTCCTTCACATCCATCTGCCCACGCTATAGTTATTAGCCCCAAATCAGCCCCACTTAGCCCCTAATACATTCATTTTATTGCATTATTTTGCATGCTAACATATTTGTATAAGTGACCTAAAGACTGTTTTATCAATGTTTTAATAGATGTTTTGCTTTCTGATGCAAAATAAAAGTAGTATGTATTTTAACATAAACTAATTCTAGATTCCCTTATAAACACTGGGGTTGAGACATGTTCATTGAGAGTTAGCCCCAATTTAAGCCCTACTTTCTTCTAACTACTGCTAAATAATTTGACACTCTCTTCTTCTAATTCCTTAAAGACATGACCGTACACATTATAAATCATTCCTGGTGCATTTCCAAAACGTTCTGCAATTGGTATAACAGGGTTGATATAATTATTCGTGATAGGATTAACTATTCATTTGCATTTTAATAAGTAGGTATCTTAGTAAACTTAGAAAGTTGAGAAAACCATTTTAAATGAAATAATTACTATTACACCATATATATCCAGATGATATGTTATGATATAAGTGACTTTTTATCAGTTGAAGATGATTTATTACTTATAGATATACTATGTTGTCCAGTCATGATTAGCATAATGTTATTTCTCATTGGATAAAATATTGAGGTATTGTTTATTGAAAAAACAGTACTTTAAGAATAAAATAGTCAAAGATTGTGTGATATATATTATTTTTCTATATTGAATTTATATTATGAACATCTTAGTTAATAAATTCTCACTAATTCTGGTGGGGGTTTCTATGAAAGTTAGGATCTTTGTATGGATGGGAGGTTAACTAGTGGATTTAAACGCAATCATTCAATATGGTGAATCAAAACATGTTGAATTTAAAAGCTGGATAAAAGTGCCTAATAAAAAAGATCTGATTAATATTTTAGTAAATGAATCTGTAGGATTTGCTAATACAGATGGCGGTACAATACTAGTCGGTGTAGAAGATAATGGTGAAATCACTGGGTGTGATTATTATGATGAACAAAAGATAATTGAAAGTATATATGATAAAACGATGCCGAATTTATTTACTGATATTGATGTATCAAATATAGAAGGTAAAGATATTTTGATAATAACTGTTGAGAAATCTCCCGATATTGTGGCTACTTCTAAAGGTGTTGTATATAAAAGATTAGGTAAAAACACTAAACCATTCTATCCGTCAGAGTATGCTTCCAATAAAATAAAAGGATTTGAAGGGGACTATTCGGCAAAAGTTATTGTACCTGCAACAAAGAATGATATAGACTTTACAGAAGTAGAACGGTTAAAACGAAAAATTCAAGCTAGAGATAGTGAATCCACTTTATATCAATCAGATAACATAAGTTTTTTGAAAGACTTACGGTTAATAGAATTAGTAGACTCTGAAATGAAATTAACAGTTGCTGGTTTATTATTTGTAGGGACGAAAGAAGCTATTGCAAAATACATGCCCCAATCTGAGATTATTCTTCTTACATATAATGAGGATCAGACTGAATACAATAAGCGTTTAGAATTAAAACTTCCTATTTCCTATTATTCAGGTTGTAGATAGAATTCAGCAATTTTTCGAAGACAGAAATGGTATTCGAAATATTCAAATGGGTCTCTTTAAATTAGAAGTACAAGATTATCCTATAAATGTATTTCAAGAGGCATTATTGAATGCCATTTCTCACCGTGATTATGAAAGTAATGCATCGATTTTTGTGAAGTTTTATCCAACTGAAATTATTATAGAAAATCCTGGGGCGTTTCCAGCCGGAGTTGATAGTACAAATATCATCACTCATCCATCTTCTCCAAGAAATAAATTAATAGCGGAAACACTGCAAAAATTGAAATATGTACAACGGTCTGGTCAAGGGGTGGATATTATATTTAAGGATATGCTATCTTCAGGAAAATCTGCTCCTGAATATAACCTTTATTCTGAAGCGGTAAGTCTTACTCTGAGAAGTAATTTAGAGGATATCGATTTTTTGCGATTTATCACAAACGAACAAGAAGCAAGTGGTGATTTTTCAGTATCAGAAATTTGTATATTAAAGAAAGTAAAGGGAGAAAAAACCATCGCAGTTCAAAAGGCGGCAGAGGTAGCGCAAATCACCACTCAGTCTGCAGTAAATGTTTTAAATAAACTTGTACAAAAGAAAAACCTACTTCAAAGGTCATCAAGAAATAAATACATGTTTACTCATCGTGTATATGAAAGTCTGGGAGAGACAATTCAATATACGAAAGATAAAGATTTTGATGAAATACAAGCAAAACAAATGATTCTAGATTATTTGAGAAATAATAAAAAGATAACACGCCCTGATGTTGAAAGTTTATGTGGCTTTTCATCAACTAGTAGTAAACGTATTTTGCAACAGCTAAGAGATGAGGGTTTAATTGTTTTAGTTGGTAGATCACGTGCTAGTCATTATGTATTAAAATAGACAAGATAAAATATAAACGGAAGTTCATAGGCTGTATTTGGGCCGCAAATGGACCGCAAATGGACCGCAAACTCAAAGGTTGAAACATCAAATGGACTGCAAAGTGAAAAACTGAACCGAGTAGACCACATTGAAATATATATAAAACGATTGAATAAATTGTAATTTGGACTAAGTGAAAGTTGATAATATGTTCAATATTCCTTTATTCAAAAACATTAATCAAAACCACCAGTTCAGACTGGTGGTTATCTGTTCCGGTGTCCGTCCTTCTATAACATGTTACACTAGACTTACAATTAGTTAGAATGGTGAGGGATGAAGTATGCCGGATTGGTCGTATCATACCATTTTTAAACCAATACTACATAGGTTATCTAGTTATACATCTAGGGAATTTATTCATCGAGGCATGAGTAAAATAGCTTCCATTCCTTTTGGCCCCCATATTATTAACTTTTTAGGAAGACATGAAAGCTCTCCAGCACTTTCGCGACAACTAGATGGAATTACATTTGCAAATCCTGTTGGACTTTCTGGAAAAATAGATCCATTATTAACGGGAACTAAGGCTTTCACCAATCTTGGTTTTGGGTTCTTGGAAGTTGGACCGATTACATTAGAGCGCAAGGATTGTGTACAGATCCCCTTGGTTGATACAGAAAATCAATTCATTGAATTCCCGAGTGATCAGGGATCATTAGGTCTTCAAGCAACTGTCAACAAGCTTAAAAGTATAGAGGCGAAACAACCGATATTCCTACGACTGTCAGGAACAGTTAGCGAAGTGAAAAAATTAATTCTAACACTAGACCCCTATGCGGATGGTTTTATAATTGATCATAAGGAACAAAGCTTAATTTCACTTACATCTAAGCCAATTTACTGTGCAATTTCCTCTGAAAAATGGGAGGAGGCTATTTTTGAGTTGCACAGTGAATTTTCAGGAATTTTACTTTGTTTTGATGAAAACAAAGTGGATGATTATATTTCGAAGATCAAAAAGATAAGGGAATGCGGTTATTCGAAAACAATTATTACCTCAGGTGGCATTCAAGAGCCACAGCACGCGCTAGACATCATAGAAGCTGGTGCTAATTTAGTGTTGTTAGCAGATGGTTATGTTTTTTCAGGTCCAGGATTAACGAATCGCATTAATGAAGCATTGTTAACCAAACAAGAACTACCGATCGAGCAACAAAAAGGCTGGTGGGACTATTGGTTATTTGGTCTATTTATATGTATCGGTGGACTATTAGCTTTATTATTTAGCGTTACTTCGATTATACTGCCATACGATGAAGCGTTTCTAGGAATGAAAAAAACAGAGATTTTTCGGTTTAATAAGCGAATTATGTTGTTTATGGCCCATGATCGAATGACTCTTGCTGGCACAATGATCTCAGGTGGGATCATCTATATGAATTTAGCGAAACACGGGATAAGATATGGTATAAAGTGGGCAAAACAAGCTACCGATGCAGCTGCTATTTTAGGATTTCTGGGAATTTTTTTATTTATTGGATTTGGTTATTTTGATTGGCTACACCTTTTGTTTTGGCTTGTATTACTACCTTTTTATATGAAAGGATTTTTTTCTACAAGGGGTATTTCGGGAACACCTACGTCAAATAACAAAAGAAATCACCAGATTTGGAAACGGTCGGTATGGGGGCAATTTCTATTTGTTATATTAGGATTTTCTTTCGTAATTGGTGGTATTGTTATATCGCTTTACGGTGTAACTTCCGTATTTGTTCCAACTGATCTCCTTTATTTATGCATGTCACCAGAACAATTACAATCTTTTAATGACAGACTGATTCCAGTTATTGCACATGACCGGGCTGGATTTGGGAGTGCTTTACTGAGTGTGGGACTTCTTGTATTAATGTTGTCACTTTGGGGCTTCCAACAAGGGAAAAAGTGGATGTGGTGGACTTATTTAATAGGAGGTTTACCTGCATTTATTACAGCTATATCCATCCACATTGCTATTGGCTATACAACATTCATTCATTTACTTCCTGCATACTTTGCTATTTTGCTTTACATCGGTGGTCTTGTCCTTACCTATTCCTTTTTTCATAAAGGGGATGATGACTAATAGGAGAGGGTTCTCTTGCTTCTTTTTGAAAAAGTAAAATATAAGTAGAATGTATTTTAACATATATTTAGAATAAAATGGAACTAGTTCGTCTACACATAGAAGTATGTGGGTGTTTTTCGATAGTAGAAAAAAATTTACCAAATTACTATTAAAATACTTGCAAAAAAATTCAGATTTCATTATTATAAGAATTGTGTTAGCACTCGTTGTTGATGAGTGCTAATAATTAAAAATAATGAATGAGAAATTCAAGGAGGTAACGAAAGAGATGCTAAAACCATTAGGTGATCGTGTCATTATTGAGCTTGTAGAGCAAGAAGAAAAAACAGCGAGTGGAATTGTTCTTCCAGATTCTGCGAAGGAAAAACCACAAGAGGGTAAAGTTGTAGCTGTTGGTTCTGGACGTGTAACAGACAACGGAGAAAAAATTGCACTAGAAGTAGAAGAAGGAAACATTATCATTTATTCAAAATTTGCTGGTACAGAAGTTAAATACGATGGCAAAGAATACTTAATTCTTCGTGAAAGTGACATTTTAGCAGTAGTAAGCTAAATAAAGCGGAGAGATTAACGATAAATAGCATAACTTTTTGATAATTTTAAGGAGGTTTTTTAACAATGGCTAAAGAATTAAAATTTAGTGAAGACGCACGCCGCGCAATGCTTCGCGGGGTAGATACTCTTGCAAATGCAGTGAAAGTAACATTAGGGCCAAAAGGTCGTAACGTTGTATTAGATAAAAAATATGGTTCACCACTAATCACAAACGATGGTGTAACAATTGCTAAAGAAATTGAATTAGAAGATAAATTCGAAAACATGGGTGCACAACTAGTATCAGAAGTAGCATCTCAAACAAACGATGTAGCGGGTGACGGTACTACTACAGCAACTGTACTTGCTCAAGCAATGATCCAAGAAGGTCTTAAAAATGTTGCTTCAGGTGCAAACCCAGTTGGCGTACGTCGCGGTATCGAAAAAGCGGTTGAAATTGCTACAGAAGAACTTCGTAAAGTCTCTAAACCAATCGAAGGAAAAGATTCTATTGCACAAGTAGCTTCCATTTCTTCAGGTGATAAAGAAGTTGGACAATTAATCGCTGAAGCTATGGAGCGTGTTGGTAACGATGGTGTTATCACAATTGAAGAATCTAAAGGATTCAATACTGAATTAGAAGTAGTAGAAGGTATGCAGTTTGACCGTGGTTATGCTTCTCCATACATGGTAACAGACCAGGATAAAATGGAAGCAGAACTTGAAGATCCATACATTCTAATCACTGATAAGAAAATCAACAATATCCAAGAAGTATTACCAGTACTTGAGCAAGTTGTACAACAAGGTAAGCCACTACTATTAATCGCTGAAGATGTAGAAGGCGAAGCACTTGCAACACTTGTAGTAAACAAATTACGTGGAACATTCAATGCAGTAGCTGTTAAAGCGCCTGGATTCGGTGACCGTCGTAAAGCAATGCTAGAAGATATTGCAACGTTAACAGGTGCAGAAGTAATTACAGAAGATCTAGGATTAGAACTTAAAAACACTAGCATTGAGCAACTAGGTCGCGCTTCTAAGATTGTTGTAACAAAAGAAGATACTACAATCGTTGAAGGATCTGGTAATCCAGAGCAAATTTCTGCTCGCGTTGCTCAAATCCGTGCTCAAGCAGAGGAAACTACTTCTGAATTCGATAAAGAAAAATTACAAGAACGCCTTGCTAAGTTAGCTGGTGGTGTAGCAGTAGTTAAAGTTGGTGCTGCAACTGAAACAGAATTAAAAGAACGCAAATTACGTATTGAGGATGCATTAAACTCAACTCGTGCAGCAGTTCAAGAAGGTATCGTTTCAGGTGGTGGTACTGCACTACTTAACGTATATAAACAAGTACAAGGCTTAAACCTTGAAGATGACGAAGCAACAGGTGTTAACATCGTTCTTCGTGCACTAGAAGAGCCTGTACGTCAAATCGCAGCTAACGCTGGTCTTGAAGGTTCTATCATTGTAGAACGTCTAAAAGGTGAAAAAGTAGGCATTGGTTTCAACGCAGCAACTGGCGAATGGGTAAACATGATCGATGCAGGTATCGTAGACCCAACAAAAGTTACTCGTTCCGCACTACAAAACGCAGCATCTGTAGCGGCAATGTTCCTAACTACTGAAGCTGTAGTAGCTGACCTTCCAGAAGAAGGTGGAGCTGCTCCTGACATGAGTGGAATGGGCGGCGGAATGCCTGGAATGGGTGGAATGATGTAGGAGTTAATCCTTCATCTTGAGAAATAGTTAAGGCTAATTTTGCCCTTTTTGTGAACCAGTCATGTAAATTATTTTTTTCTAAAGTATAGACTACTTCCTAAAATTTAAGGGGGTAGTCTTTTTATGTTATTGGATCCCAGTTCTAGGAGTAGTGGCTACTGCAAGTTTGCTTCAACTTTTGGCTATAAGTGTCGGAGCTACTACACTTATATATTTGGCTGCTAAAGGACTTCTTTCATTAAAGTCAGGTGCTTTATGGGTAGCTGGTAAGGTGACGAATAGCAATACAAAAAAATAAAAGGTAATGTGCATTATGAAGCAATGAGAACATCAAATTCTTTGGGGATATGGGTTGGACCAGGTAGATCTAAAACAAAGGCTATTGCTAGGTTGAAAAGGGGATTAGATACCTGGAGTATTGGATCATCAAACGCACTTAGTATTGCAAAAGGTGCTTCCTCAACTGGATGATATCGATATGATGAACCACATTCAGCTAAAAAAGGAAAGCGTACGTTTGCACATTATCATCCTTATGAATATGGTACCCATTCATTCTATGGTGGGGGAAAACTCTGGTAATTTATTAATTTAATTGATAAAGGATGTATAGTATGGGGAAAAATCATTATTTAGGGAAACTATTCCCTCCTAAGAAAATTAAAGATGTAGATTATATATTAGAATATTATTTTGAAGGAATAGAAATCTCTAAAGAAGATAATCGTATAAAATTCATTTTAGATGATCCATATGCTCCGGAAATGGAGCTGATTAAGGGCGTTTACGTAATCAGTAAAAAAGCAATACTTGAATTGCTTGAGGGAAGAATTCATTCGATTTATAGTTATGAATTTAACAGCCCCAAAAAGAAAACTAGAACTATTTCAGACGAAGATATAGAATATGTACTAGAAATGGCAACTGTTGTTGTACTTGCAAGTGAAAATGATCAAATACTTACAACATTTTTTATTGCCGGTTCGGGAGAAAAGTTAAACAGTATATTAAACTTATGCCGCGGTTACTCAAAAGATTTAGAGAATAATGAGTTTAAAGTTAGTTTGCAAAATTTTATTAACGATATTGAAGTGGTTAAGCAGATGGGATTATTACAAGAAATAATCGTAAATGAGTAGAGCGAAAGCTGATTCATAAAAAAGCTGTAAGTTTATTTTACAAGACCCTTAATCCATTATAGTTTGAGGGTCTCATATGTGCGCTAGGCATGAGCATATATACATCCTTTGTTCAGAAATCACAATAAACCATAGTTGGATTCTTCACTTATAATATACCATGAGTCATTGCTACAATCCATTTAAATTAAGTATCTCTATTTTGATTGCTTTCCTTCCATAATTGATAAAAAGTGTAACTGTATCTACTCAACTGATTTTAAAGTCTCTTAAAAAGAATGCTAACATTTTGCTAACGTAATCCCATAAAAAGCGGTAAATCCCTGTTATAGATGTTACAGTCAACAATATCCAAAACGTTTTACCGCACTTTTCGTACCTCTCGTTAACGATATTACACACTCTCATTTTACGGGCGGCATGATGTAAGAGTTGCTCAAACTCTTTTAATAGAAGAGTTATTTTGTTAACAAAACATTAATTGTTAATATTTTGAATTATAAAAGAGACTTCTACCGAGATAATACTTAGGAGAAGTCTCTTATTCTTTAATATCTAATGTGAGATTTTAGTAAGACTCTAAAATGTAGTAAAATTTTATTATGTTTTTGTCGAATTAATGACTGTTTACAAAAACAGAATTTTATGGAAAACTAGATATATATTCCTCACACACCTCTTAATTGGCAGCACTCTTGTGATATTTATCCCTTTCTTTTAGGAAATCTTATAATCTTCTCAAATGTAAGTATATACACCCGGAATTTTTCTGTTTTTTTACACCAAAAATGAATGCGTTTCCATAATGTTATATTTTTAATTATAAAATTCTAAGGAGGGATATAAATGGGGCATGATATATACGGTATAAATAAAAAAGGAGAACAAATAGCTTATGCTCGTTTTAGCATGGGAAATGTAAATGCATTTATTTTATATGACTTATTGAATGCTGATGAATATAATGGAGGGGTTAGTGGCATAGGTGGTAGATGTACTTTTTCTTTGCAAGAGTTAGAGAAAGCCTTACATGAATTTGAACAGACTTTTGGCACCGTGGCAACAGAAGAATATGATGATTGGGATATTCGTCAGATTAAAGAGTTCATACAAAACTGCTTGGAAGTAGCAAAAAAACAAAAAAGTATAGATGTTGTATTTATGTAGATATTTTTAAGAAGGGTATTACAGAGTGGAGGAAATATATAAAGTAAAAGACCACTCCTGTCAAAACGGTGACTGGGTGGTCTCTTCTTTAAAAACTCCCTATCAAAACGGTGATTGGAAGTATCACATGTCATACTATACGTAAATTATAAACAAATATTCATTGTTAGTCAAGAAGGTGATGTTTTGAAGTACAATATCTTTTTCGATGAATCAAATAAATTAGATGCGGAGAAAAAATATTCTTACTATGGCGCATATGGGGTTGAGCAATCTAAATGTGATGGTATAGTAGCAGATATAAACAAAATTTTAACAAGTACTGGTAAGAAAAGTGAATACCACTTTACGGAATATAATAATGACAAGGATATCGCTCCCTACATATATTGTTTACACCATTTAATAAACACAAACTTACACATTAACATATTCGTCGTAGATAATGATACTGCATTTAATTTTGCTAGAAATGCTGATATTACGGTTACAGAATTACGTAATTTATTTTATGTTAAAATTCCAGAAAGGCTCTTTTATGGTTTAACTAGAGGTCTTTCAAATGATTTTAGAACCGTTGAGATTGTAGTTGATCACAGTCCAGAGTATGGAAGAATGAGAGTATATTCAAAATTAAAACAGCAAATGAATGCACATGCCATTTACCGTGGTATGAAATACTATGTGAATAAGTCTTGGTATCAAGAATCACATACATCTATTCCACTCCAAATAGTTGATTTATTTATGGGAATTATAGTCTTTCTAATGGAAAAGTCATATTTAAATACTAATGACGATAAGCCAATTATTAAGAGTGATCTTATTTATCGTTTTCTTATTGAAGAAAATAATATAGAATTATTTCAAAAACAAATCAATATTTTTGAGTGGGATGGACAAAAAGATTTTATTCATAAAGTTAATATTTCAGAGTATTTATCACAATTTATGGCTTTTAAAACGCAATTTGATCTTAATGAAATGACAAAAATTATAAATATAAGAAGGCCTAGGGACACTACTAGGGATATAAGAACAAGAATGTGTTATAAAAATAATCAATTAAGAATGTTGCTTGGATATCTTGATCAACTTAATGGAAAAGGAAGAAATTCATTCATTATGCAAAATTACGATAAAATTTTCTAAGTCGTATTTCTAAAACCTTAAATTAGCTATATTATCAGGTAAATTGAATAAAGCTACTCATTAGTTGTAATAGCTATTGAGTAGCTTTTGGCTTTTGCTGAATTTATAGATGAGATCCATTAACCTTTATCACGGGGGCAACGTCCGTAATACCCTAAAGGAGAGATTCGAGCTATAGCAAAGAAGATAAGTGGAAGATTAACAGACGCGAACTTCTTGATAAGTCTAACTTTATTTATATATTTGCTTAGTTAGTCTTAGGCGGTAGTAATGATGTGCAATAAGCACCCTTTATTTTTATTTAAAATGTTAATTCTAAGAATAATTCAAATATATTTCAAAATAAACTAAAAACTCTATAAATTTATTGCAAAACACATCTATTCGGGTATATAATTTCAAAAAAAGACGATAATTTAAAATAAGAGAGGTGATAACTATGGAGTACGAAAAATTAACAAAGATTTTTTATAAAGAAGGTAACGAATTTTATAAGAATGAAATAGATAAAAGAAAAAAAAGCTACGGTAGCTATTTAATCCCCTTACATATTAGAGGGTTTAGAAAAGAGCAAAAAATTAACGAATCCTACCAATTGTTTTATGTAAATACCCATCAATTAATGTCTTTAAATAACCAAGTATTGATCAATAGTTCAAAGATTTCTTCATTAATTAGTAAACTTCCTAATTTTGTTGTAGAACCCTATTTCCATAAACTAATAGTTAATGAAGCACAAAGTAATAATGAAATAGAAGGTATTCGGAGTACCAAGAAGGAATTAAAAGAAGTATTAGATGATGTAGTAAGATTAGAAAAAAAACGTAAAAGGTTTAAAGGGCTCATGAAAACGTATTTGTTTATCGATAAAATTGAACCATTTACAGCGATCTCTGATTTTAGGATGTTATACGATGATTTAGTTTCAGATGAAATTGATAAAAATGATGAACCAGATGGTGAACTATTTAGAAAAGGATATGTAGAAATAAATGATGGAACAAAAACAACACATATAGGTATTAGTACGGAAGTCAAAATTATTGAGTCACTACATGCGTTAATAAATTATCTTGATGATGAACAACATTTAGAATTGTACCGGTACATGGTTGCGCATTATTATTATGAGTATATACATCCTTTTTATGACGGCAATGGAAGGACAGGACGTTTATTAGTGTGTAGTTACTTATCCAGATATTTAGAGAGATATTCTGCTATTACTTTCTCGTATGCTATCAATAAGAACAAATCTAAGTATTATAAAGCTCTTGAAGAAATCCCTTTTCCTTTAAATAAAGGGGAAATGACCTTTTATTTAATAGATATGTTAGAGTTGCTTTCCTCGGGCCAAGAAGGAATTATTGAAGACTTGGAAATAAATTTGTCAAAAATGGAAAGAATTAAAGAATCATTTAAAAGTGGTATGTGGAATGAGAGAAAAGAGGAAGCAGAATTAATGGAAATTTTGACTCATCTTAGTGTATTTGTTCATGATGATGCAAACTTTCCTGTCACTAAGCTGATGGAAATCTCTAACCAATCAAGGTACAAAATAAATCAAATAATGAGCAACTTAGAAGATAAAGGATATGTTAAAGTCGTTAAGCAAAGACCGAAAGAATATAAAATAACGGACGAATTTTTGGAAAGTATTTTGGTTATCTGAGAAAAATATTGTCTAAACTAGAGTTAAAGACTTTAATGATTGGAGTAGCCTTATGGATATTCAAGAACAGCTCAGGTCTGCTTTAAAAGAGATTGATAGATTAAAAAAGGAAAATATACAATTAAAAAAGAAGCTCTATCGAAATACACATCATCATTGCACAACTAATGTGAAGAAAACTGAGCAGGATTTTACTTCTAAAGAAAAAGCAGCCATTTCACTTTTTATTAACATTTTTCGTGGCAGAATGGATGTTTTTGCTACAAGATGGCAATCGAGTAAAACAGGTGAATCTGGTTACGCACCATCATCTGAAATCAAGTGGGATAAAAAGCATCCGCGGAAAAAATCTCGGTTATTTCATCCTCTAACACCTCAAGTAATCTATGATCATTTAAATGGGACAAAAACGGTAGGAATATATCCGTTACTTGAAGATAACACGTGTTATTTTCTGGCTGTCGATTTTGACAAAAAGCTGTGGCAGGATGATGTGCGTGCATTTATTGGAACTTGTAAAGATTTTGAATTATCCTATCATATCGAACGCTCTCGTTCAGGCGAAGGAGCTCATATATGGTTCTTTTTTGAAAAAGCAATAAGTGCTTCTATAGCTAGAAAATTAGGCTCTTTTTTACTAACTAAAACATGTGAAAAACGCGTTGGAGTTGGCTTGAAATCCTTTGATCGAATGTTCCCTAGTCAAGACATTTTAAAGGAAGGAGGTTTTGGCAATTTAATAGCGCTCCCGTTTCAAAAACAAGCAAAAATAAAAGGGAATAGTGTGTTTGTAAATGATTCGTTCCAGGAATTTGACGATCAGTGGCAATATCTTTCGTCGATAAGAAGGATATCTGAAGCATCTATCTTAGAAATAGTAAATGATTTCTCTGATGAAGGAAATCCAATCAAAGTGAGAGAGTCAACTGAAAATATTGAAATGCCACCAGAAATGACGATCGAATTAAAACAAGGTATACAAATTCCCAAAAAATCATTACCTAGTACGATTCTAGATGAATTACAAAAACTTGCGACATTTGGAAATCCGGCGTTTTACAAAGCACAAGCAAACCGTTTCTCCACACATCGAATCCCTAGGAAAATTGATTGCACACAGTTAAGTGACAATATGCTTGTATTACCACGAGGTCTATTAGAAAAAGTAAAAGAGATTTTCGCTAATTATAAAATATCTCTTAACATACGAAACAACCAATACGAAGGGAAACCTATTAATTCTCAGTTTTCTGGTCAACTCACTCTCCAACAGGACGATGCCGTTACTGCTATGACTAAATATGATAATGGAGTATTAGCAGCAGCTACAGGCTTTGGAAAAACAGTGACAGCGGCAGCATTAATCAGTAGAAATGAAATCAATACACTGATAATTGTGCATCGAACTCAATTAGTTGATCAATGGAAGGAAAGATTATCAACTTTTTTAAACATTCCAATCAAAGAAATTGGTCAAATTGGTGGTGGGAAAAATAAACCTAACTTTCATATAGATATAGCTACCATTCAATCGCTAAATCACAATGGTAAAGTTAAATCTGAGTTACATCAATACGGGCAAATTATCGTGGATGAATGTCATCACATTTCTGCTGTTAGCTTTGAAAAGGTATTAAAAGCAGTTCGATCCAAAAAGGTGTATGGCTTAACCGCAACGCCAGTTAGGAAAGATGGATTACACCCGATAATTTTCATGCAATGTGGACCTATAAGGTACAAAACCAATCAGAAGCAGCAAGCAAATATCCAGCCATTTAATCAAACTCTAATCAAAAGAAAAACTTCATTCAAAACAGAGGAAACGGATATCCAAGCTATCTATTCTTTGTTATCGACTAACAAAGAACGAAATGACATGATTTTTAATGATGTTTTACAAGTTCTTGAAGAAAAGCGATCGCCTATCGTGTTAACAGAACGATTGGACCATGTGAATGAGCTATATGAGCTTTTTAAAGGATTTGCAAAAAATATTATTATTTTATCTGGAGCAATGAAGAAGAAAGAACGAAAAGAAAAGTTAGAAGAGTTAATCAGCTTACCTGACAGTGAAGAGAGATTGTTAATTGCAACAGGACAATATGTGGGAGAAGGGTTTGACGATTCTAGATTAGATACACTCTTCCTTACAATGCCAATCTCCTGGAAAGGAACGTTGCAACAATATGTAGGACGGCTTCATCGGGATCATAGTGGTAAAGATGAAGTAAAAGTATTTGATTATGTTGATACAAACGTGGAAATCTTACAGAAAATGTTTGAAAAGCGGTTGAAGGGATATAAAAGTATTGGTTATCGTATAAGAGGTGAAAATAAAGAGAAGAGCCAACAAATTCAGTTATTCTAGAAGCTTGAAGTCAATAAAATGGTATAATTAATTAACAAAAGGATCTAGGTAACTGAATATTTGTCAATAAGGTGAATTTTAAAGAAATCAAATATAGAAGAAAAGTAAATATGTTTCAGTGAGAGAGGTGTAGCAAATGTTCGAACATATTAATCAAATGAAGAAAGCTTTAGATGACAATAGACCTTTACCTAAATATGCAGTGAAAAGCTTACGTGAAAAGTTATTACTCGACTGGACATATAATTCAAATGCTATTGAAGGAAACACGCTAACGATCAACGAAACAAAGGTAGTTCTAGAAGGAATTACTGTTGGTGGCAAAACGCTACGTGAACATTTAGAGGTTATTAATCATCGGGATGCGATTCATTTTGTAGAGGAGATTGTGCAAAAGGGTGAACCTTTGTCGGAATGGCAAATTAAAAATATACATCGTCTTGTACTAAAAGGAATTGATGATGAATATGCAGGTGTATATAGGGACCAACAAGTTTTTATTTCTGGTGCGAAACATATCCCACCGGCTCCTTTTCTGATAAAAGAAGAGATGGAACAGTTGATGATATGGTATGAACAAGCAGAAACAAAAAAATTACACCCGGTTACTCGTGGAGCTATGCTGCATGCTATTTTTGTTGGGATTCACCCATTTATTGATGGAAATGGTCGGACATCCCGTCTGTTATTAAATTTAGAACTCATGAAAGCTGGTTTTCCACCAATTGTTATTAAAGTGGAAAATCGAATAACATATTATGAAGCATTAGATAAAGCACATACACAAAAAGAGTATGAGGACTTTATTAAGTTAGTCGCGGACGAAGTAGAAGATTCATTAAACCTTTATTTAAGTGCGATAAAATAAATGCTTAAATATATACAATATACTGATAAGTTTAGGATAAACGCTCTCACATCAATTTAGCTCAATGCTAACATTTAAGCATATAAAGGTAGTCTTCTCATTAGTTGTTTAAACTTGAGAGATGCCTTTTTTTTGCATGCATTACCAGCAGGACTAAGTGCTGAAAGTCCCATTAAATGAGTGCAAGCTTATCCCAACATCTTTATTGTTTTAATTGGTAAGGGAGAAGTGTTTAATGTGGTAATAAAGCGATAATGGAGATGCTTTTTCATATAATAGATGTTATTAACTGTACATGGGGATTTTAAAAGTAAAATTATTATTCAAACTCTATAAAATTGTGAAGTTATTTTTCTTATGCTAAAGTATGTATAATTATCGTACAGGGGGCGGTGAAGGATGCTTTATCAATATGAGCAGATAGACTATGAGGTTGATTTACCAATTAACATCTTTACACATACAGTAGAACAATTTCCTTTTCATTGGCACGAAGCTACTGAAATGCTTTTTGTGTTAGAAGGTGAATTGGATATCAGAGTTAACCAAGATGACTATCAACTTAACACGGGTGATGTTTTTCTTGTGAATGGAGATGAGCTACATTTTATCAATTCTAGGACAGTATTTGGACAGACACATGTGTTAGCTTTGCAATTTGATAACAGATACTTTAAGAAACTGGGTACCGATCTTGAGCAAAAAAGATTCTATTTGAATTCAAGAGAAGTTGAGGAAGGATCAATGTTTGTCTTAGATGAAATAAAATATATTCTAGCCAATATGATGGACCTGGTATTGAATAAGAAAAACCTTTACCACCTTAAGGTTAAGAAAATGCTACTAGATCTTGTGGTCATTCTGCTAGAGCATTTTGAGGTGCCTAGCAAAACAAGAAAAAAGCGAATGGAAGATGACCAAAGACTTGCAGAAATACTCCATTATATGAATGAACATAGTCTAGAAATACATTTTGGATTGCAGGATATAGCAAAAAAGTTTTCATTAAATCCTCATTATCTGTCCAGATATTTTAAATCAAATGTGGGGGTATCTCTGAAAAAATACTTAGATAATATGCGCTTAAATAAATCATTGTTTACCTTGCGGACAACAGATGAAACCGTAACAGAGATAGCTCTTAAATTTGGTTTTCCAGACAGTAAAGCTTATTACAGAGTCTTCAAGGATGTATTGGGGGTAACACCAATGCAGTATCGAGAACAATATCGATTAGAACTAAAAAAAGGCATAGTAAAGGATTATCTGAGCATAAATAGTAAGGAATCATTTACAAATTTATTTAAATACATAGATCATAAGGATAAGGGCGATGTTCAAATACAAAAAAGTGAGACAAGAACGATTGATGTTTCCAATAATTTAAATAAAATAAATCGTTCTTTCACTAGATTATCGTCATTTGGGTTTGCTCCTCATGCCCTAAGAAAGGATTTTTATGATCAATTGAAACAGATTCAAGACGAAATAGGATTTGAATACATTCGATTTCATGGAATTTTTTCAGACCAACTCATGGTCTATAATGAAAAAACGGATGGGTCCTTTTATTTTAACTTTAATCACATAGATTCTCTATTGGATAATTTGCTTGACGTCCATGTAAAGCCTTTTATTGAAATTGGTTTTATGCCAAAAGATTTAGCAAGTACTGATAAAAGGATATTTTGGTGGGATGCGTTTGTATCACCTCCAAAGGAAATGGATCGGTGGCTACAATTACTGGATGCATTTTTCAGACATTTAATTAATCGATATGGATTGCAAGAAGTTAGAACATGGTATTTTGAGTTCTGGAATGAACCGGAAGTACAACATTTCTGGGGGGAGACAAGGCAGGAGTTCTTTACCTTTTATGCTGAGAGTTATAGGTGCATTAAAGCAATAGATCCTGAATTGAAAATTGGAGGATTTGGAACCATTGACTTTTCCCAACATCAAAATTGGTTAAATGATTTTGATGCTTTTGCGCAAAATGAAAAGATTGGTGTAGATTTCTTTACATTTCATGTTTATAATTTATCCAAGAATCCTTTACCTAAACCCGAATCAATGAGTGGTATGGACGTAACAGGAACCGTCATGCAACAAATAGCTGAATCGAGTAGCATTATGATAGGGGATGAAGATAATTTTTCAACACGCATTGACGATATTATTAAAAGGAGCAAAGGATTGGTATCTCTAAATAAAGAACTATGGATAACGGAATGGAACGCAAATACTGATAGTAGGGATCCGTTACACGACACATGTTATATGGGGGCCTTTATCACAAAAAATGTGATCGAAAACTTTGAAAAAGTGAAAGGGATGGGTTTTTGGACATTTACAGACATATTTGACGAGTTTCAATTGGAGCAGCCGTTATTTCATGGTGGATTTGGATTAGTGACCTATAATGGAATAAAAAAAGCAGGGTATCATGCATTCTCCTTCCTAAGCAAGCTTGGTGATTATTTAGTTTCAAAACAAGAAGATATGATAGTCACTAAATGCGGAGAAGATTATCAAATCTTACTTTTCAATTATAGCCATCCCAATCATCTATACCGAACATTTGACTATTCACAACTGTCACCAACTAGTCGCTATATGGTATTTGAAAAGGAACGTGAGAAGTCATTCCAATTAACTTTAGATGGCTTACATGGTGAGTATATAATTAAGAAACAGTATGTTAATAGGCAACAGGGGTCTTCTTATGATGCTTGGGTAGACACCGGAGCATCTGATGATATCGACAATGATACAATGAACTATATTAAAGGAAGAGCGGAACCTGGAGTGAAAATACAGCATATTTCTGTAAAAGAAAATTATAGTCTTGCAACATCCTTACAACCTCATGAAATACAATTGATTGAAATAAAACGCCGGTATTAATATTGAAATCCCATACATTTGCATAAGGACTGAAAAATAGACAACACTGCCTTCATCAATGGCAGTGTTGTCTATTTTTTATAAAAGTCAATAATCGGAATAGCATTTCTTAATTAATGGAATGTATTCATAGGTATTGGATAGTATATTGTAACTAACCTGTAGGAAAGGGAGATGTGATTCATATCTTTCCTGGTAATAAAGAGGTGAGAGGGGTAAAAACAGGAATACTGAAAATAAAGTAACAAAATGGTGCTATTCTATCTATCAGAAAAGTAATATCGAGATGATTTTACACATGCAAATTGAAAACGTTATCTTAATATTTGCAATTAGAAAAAATGATTCTGGATATTCTTTGAAATGAAATATATCAAGAAGTTGGAGGGGATTATCGTGTTTGAATACTTTAAAAAGAAAAAAAACAAGAAGCAAGAAATATTGCAACGTGTGAGGGAAGATAAGGCTAAACGTAAAGAAAAAAAGCTAGAAATTGCGGCTTTGCCAGAATCAGAACGAAAGGCAGAGATTGAGAAGGATAAACGGTTGCGAAAAGAGCAAAAACATCAAAGAAAAGAAGAATTGAAATCATTAAGCCGTAAAGAAAGAAAAGTAGCGAAAAAAGAAGCTAAAATCTATAAAAAATTGAAAAATAGACCATGGCGTATCACGGGCTGGTCTGTTGTTGCTGTATTGTTACTAACTATTGGTGTCACTGTAGGACCGACAGTTTTTAGCTTATTGGAGAATATTACTGGTAAACATATTACGATTGATACAACAAGTGAAGAGGCTGTTCAAGCAAGAGAAGTAGCTGATGTTGTTTCAGAAGAGATTGCGAATGAAGGATTAGTATTATTAAAAAATGAAAATAACTCCTTACCATTAGAAGAAAAAAAAATCAACGTATTTGGCTCCACAGCGTTTACTTTTAAATATGGTGGAGGTGGTTCTGGTGCATCAGACCAAACTCGTGCTGTGAATTTATTTGATGCACTTACGAATGCAGATATCGAATATAATCAGGAATTATATGACTACTATACGGGATTGCCAGAATTGAAAGCAACAACAGGAGATTCGGAAACAGGTGTTGTTCAAGTAATTAAAGGAATGCTCAGTGGTGACGATGCAGCTGGTGAACCAGATGTAACCGATGCTGCATTAGCTCAAGCGAAAGAGTACTCTGAAAATGCAATGATTATTATTCAGAGTGAAGCTGTAGAAGCTTCTGATGTAAGTATTGATCAGCTAAAGTTATCAGATGAAATGCATGCTCTAGTTGAAAAAGTAGCAGAAAACTTTAGTAATGTTACCATTATTGTAAATGCTGGTAATACGTTAGAGTTAGGATTTGTTGAGGAATATCCAAGTATTCAGTCCGTTCTTTGGGTTGGAACACCTGGACCATTTGGAACGAATTCCCTTGCTAAAGCACTATCAGGAGATATAAATCCATCAGGCCGTATTACAGATACCTATGTCTATGATGTAGAGTCTTCACCAGCAAGTGAGAATTTTGGAGATTATCAGTATGAGAATTTAGATAAAGCTTACCTTAATTATGAAGAAGGGATTTATATAGGATACAGATTCTATGAAACTTTCTATCAAGGAAATGAAGAAGCTTACAATCAAACAGTTCAATTTCCGTTTGGTTCTGGTTTAAGTTATACAACATTTGATTGGAATATAGTTAATCAAGAATTAAACAATGATTCTATTGAATTGCAAGTAGAGGTGACAAATACAGGTGAAGTAGCTGGTAAGGACGTTGTTCAAGTATACTATTCTGCTCCATACACACCAGGAGGAATTGAAAAGTCTGCCATTAATTTAGCCACATTTGAAAAAACAAAATCATTAGAACCAGGAGAGTCAGAAGTATTAACTATTCAATATGATACAAGAGACATGGCTTCTTATGATATGGAAAATGAAAACTATATATTAGAAAATGGAACATACGAAATTAAACTTGGTAAGAATGTTCATGAAATTGATAACACACTAAACTTTGAATTAGCTAAAGATATTGTGTATCAAACAGATGCTGATACAGAAACGGAATACAAAAATCGTTTTACTCAATCAGAAAATGAATTAACCGTACTTTCTCGGAACGATTGGGAAGGAACATACCCGTCAGATCAAGATGATTCACCAATTGCAAGTGATAAAGTGATCGAAAGAGTGCAGGGACATGAATATAATGACGATGTAGAAATGCCTACAACAGGTTCTTACAATGGGGTTAAACTGGAAGATCTAGAAGGGTTAGATTATGATGATCCTTTGTGGGATGAATTTTTAGATCAATTGACTACAGACCAAATGATCAATTATGTATCAGAAGGTGCTTATCACACAAGAGCAATTGAAGACCTTGGTATTCCAAACACAGTTTTAATGGATGGACCTGCTGGTTTTAGCTTTTTCTTTAAACAATTTGAAGCCGGTGCATACCCAACAGAGATCGTTGTAGCATCGACTTGGAATAAAGATTTAGCATACAAGATGGGTGAGGTGATTGGACAAGAAGCAAAAGCTTACGGTATTCATGGATGGTACGCTCCAACTCTTAATGTTCATCGTACGCCACAAGGTGGAAGAAACTTTGAGTATATGTCAGAAGACCCTGTGTTAAACGGTATGATTGGTGCAGGTATGTCAGAAGGTGCTACTGACCAAGGTATTACCGTATTTATGAAACACTTTGCAATGAATGAGCAAGAAACAAATGCACGTTCTGGGATTCTAGTATGGTCTAATGAACAAGCGATGCGAGAAATTCACCTGCGTCCTTTTGAAATGACTGTGAAAGAGGCTGGTGTAACAGGTACAATGTCTAGTTTTTCTTACATTGATGGGAAATGGGCAAATCCAGAATTATTAAATGGAATGCTACGAGATGAGTGGGGCTTTGAAGGTTTCGTATCTTCAGATGCGGTGTTTGGATTTATGGAATCACCACAAGCCATTACTTCTGGTAATGATGTAATGTTAGATATTTTTTCAATTCCACAAAACAAAAGTACTTTAAAAGAAGCATATGAACAACATCCAGAAGCGATTACAGTGGGACTGCGAAATAGCATGCATAACGCACTATATGCAACACTTCAAACGTACATTTTTAACTAGAAAAATGATTTGATCAAACAAGAAGGCGGACATAGTCCGCCTTCTTACCATTAATAACTTTGGGGGCAGTTTAGAATGAAACATAAAAGTATAATTAAACAAATGACATTGGAAGAGAAAGCTTCCCTCATGTCTGGAAAAAACTTTTGGAATACCAAGGCTGTGGAAAGGCTTGGTATTCCATCCATTATGCTAACTGATGGTCCACATGGACTGCGTAAACAAGGTGGGAAAGCAGATCACTTAGGATTAAACAAAAGTTTGCCAGCAACTTGTTACCCAACAGCAGCAACGTTAGCAAATAGTTGGGATAAGTCACTTGCATATGAGGTAGGGCAAGATATCGGTAAGGAAGCTCGCAGTGAAAAAGTAAGTGTCTTACTTGGACCTGGACTAAATATCAAACGTAACCCATTATGTGGACGTAACTTTGAATATTTTTCAGAAGATCCATACCTAACTGGTGAACTTGCTAGTGGAATGGTACAAGGAATTCAGTCTAATGGTATTTCAGCTTGTCCTAAGCATTATGCAGTAAATAGTCAAGAACATATGCGAATGACGATTGATGAAATTGTGGATGAACGTTCACTTAGAGAAATTTATTTAACTGGTTTTGAAAAAGTAGTGAAAGAAAGTAACCCTTATACAATCATGTCTTCTTATAATAAGGTGAATGGCGAATATGCAAATGAAAATCAACATTTAGCAAATGAAATTTTATACGATGAATGGGGCTTTGATGGTGTTATTGTAACGGACTGGGGGGGAAATAATGACCGTGTTGCTGGCTTAAAAGCTCATAACCAACTAGAAATGCCATCCACTAATGGAATTACGGATAAGGAAATTGTTGACGCAATACATGCAGGAACACTAGATGAATCGATATTAGATGAAGCAGTAGATCAATTGTTAGCTCTTATAAATAAAGTGCGTTTAGATGATAAAGAATCTGTGCAAGTAGATTATGAAGAGCACCACAAAAGATCCGTTAATGCAGCTCGTCAGTCAATGGTACTGCTGAAGAATGAAAAAAATATTCTGCCACTTAAAGCCGGAGCAGAAGTAGCAGTTATTGGTGACTTTGCAAAAATTCCAAGGTATCAAGGCGCAGGTAGTTCCTTAATTAATCCTTATAAGTTAAGTAATCCACTTGATCATTTACAAGATTCTTCTTTAAATATAGTTGGTTATGCACAAGGATTTAAGCGTATGGGAGGAAAGAGCAGTAAATTATTGAAAGAAGCAACAAGTCTTGCGGAGTCTGCTGAAACAGTAATTGTATTTATTGGTCTTGATGAAAGTAAAGAAGCAGAAGGGGTAGACCGAGAGGATTTAAAACTGCCTCAAAATCAGCTAGAGCTTGTTGAGTCTTTAGTAAAAGTAAATAAGAATGTGGTTGTTGTTTTAGCTGGTGGTGGAGCACTTGAATTACCATTTGCAGATGATGTACAAGGTATTTTACACACCTACCTTTCAGGCCAAGGTGTTGGGGAAGCTGTCGTTGATCTTCTAATCGGTAAACACAATCCTAGTGGTAAATTAAATGAAACATTCCCAATTGATTATATGGATGTTCCTTCTTCGGCATACTATCCGGGAGATCAAGCAACAAGTGAACATAAGGAAGGATTATTCATTGGGTATAGATATTTTGATACAGCTAATTTACCAGTGCGTTATCCATTTGGATATGGGCTATCTTATACTACTTTTGAATACAACAACATTGATATCAATGGTTTAACTGTAAGTTTTGATCTGACAAATACAGGTGAATTGGCTGGAGCTGAAATTGCACAGTTGTATATTGAAAAGGCAGATTCAAGAATTTTCCGTTCAAAAAAGGAATTGAAAGGTTTTGATAAAGTTTACTTGGAACCTGGTGAAACGAAGCGAGTTACACTAGAGTTAACTAAACGAGATTTCTCTTACTATAACCCTGAAAAGAAGGATTGGGAGATTGAATCGGGGAATTACAAGATTCAAATAGGAAGTTCCCTTCAAGAGGTTCATTTAGAGGAAATGATTGAGCTGGAAGGTGTTTCTCCGTCAGTTTTCTTAAAAAATGAATTTCCGAACTATGCGTCGGCTAATGTAAAGGATATCCCTGATTCAGAATTCGAAAAAATATTAGGAAGAAAACTACCTCCGAAAGAATGGAATCGTCATAAAGATTTAGGAATGAATGACACAATTAATCAGGCGCAGTATAAGAACTGGATAGGAAAAACGTTATATAAATCTATCATGTTCTTCTATGTTTTCTTTAAAAAGATTGGAAAACCATTAACGGCAAATAACGTTTACTTTATTATAAACATGCCATTTAGACAAATTGACCGTTTTTCAGGTGGGAAAGTTAGTAAAAAGAAGGTGGAGGCATTACTAAGATGGATTAATCGCTAAATTTATACGGAAACATACTAAACACTTTTGCCTATAGCATTTGGTGAAAGATAAAGAGGGCTTCTCTGTTTTTTTGAAAAATATGAGAAGCCAAAAGAGTGAAGCATTACACATCGCTTTCAAATTTTTTCGAATGTCACTTGGTATTGCAAGCCATCTCTTTTTTGCTAATTCATCGTTAGACATATCAATCTCTCCTCTTTTTAATTACATAACGAATGATTTAATGCTCTGCATCTCAAGGTGATACATTTTCGTACTTTATAAGGACACTGCTATGGTACAAGTCTAACAACACTGTCGCGTATTTATCCAATGAAAAAGTTTTATGCTTTTTGTTTTCTATATTTAAAAAAGTAACGTGTATATTATTAAAATATCTGTTGGATAATAATGAAAAAAGGTAGTCTGCTCAATGCCAAACTATATCCCTTATTTAATCCTGACTATTATAAGCTTAACAATATTGATAGCAGTAATTATTCATAAGCGTCAATTTGGATTAACTGTATTATTTTTAAGTTTTGCTGGAATAGTGTTTACAGCAGAGTTTTTCGTCTTTGTTATTGGAAACAGTTACGTTTATTATCCCGAAGTGCTTGCCGTACAATACTACGATAACGCGCTAGGGGCAATTGTCTCAAATTTGTTTGTCATTCCTGTCTTAGGTGTAGTAACCGCGGTGTATCAACTGAGGTTGCGTTGGCTCATCCTATTTGCAATAACATTGGTAGGTGTAGAATGGTTATTTGAGTGGTTAGATATTTACCATACAAACTGGTGGAACAAGGGTTTTACGTTCTTTGTCGCCCTATTCTTTTTCTCATTATCTAAATTTTGGTTGCGTGCTCTGCAACTAGGGACTAAATGGTCTCGTTTTTTAACTTTGTGGATGCAAGGCTGGAGTGGTGTGGGGACCGTAATGTTTATTATGTCCGTTGCAGCTATTCGTTACTATCAATTTGGCTTTTTTGATGATGTTTATCGGGATAACATTTTTGTCTCAACGATCATGGGTGTATTAAAAAGTTTAATCTTTGTTATTGGAATTCTCCTTTTTCAAAAGCTTCGATGGCGTTTGCTTGCGCCGATTTTGGTTTACGGAATCGATCTGCCCTTGTATTATCTAGGCGTACTTGTGGTGGAAATACCATTTTACATCTATACAATTATATATATCGTACTGGCAACCCTTTTACTTTTTTGGACTCAATATGCTTACTCCTTTATTTGTAAAGTGAAAAGCTAATTTCAATACTTGAAACTTTTTCCGTTTTATAACGACATATGTTATAAAAGGGTGGAGGTAACTTTGAGGAACATAATCTTTCTTTTTATAATAATAAATTTTTTGATCATAATGGCTGCGGGCTGTGAAATGAGAGATAGTACAGGTAATTCTATGAGCGATACTGATGTAGACTTTGAGGAAGATGACTATAAAAAAATTGTTCCCCTCAATAATCAGTTGGGATTTGATTTATTGTCAGAAGTTGAGGAGGATGGCGATGGTAATACATTCATTTCCCCAATAAGTCTATATATAGCGTTATCGATGGTATATAACGGGGCTGATGGGGTGACAAAAGGAGAATTAGCGAAAGTTTTACATTTTGAAGATATGTATATAAATGAATTTAATAAAGCAAGTGCATCCTTGATGTCAATGCTACATAATGATTCAGAGGAAATTCAATTACATATAGCTAGCTCTATTTGGTTAAACAAAAATTTTCATTTTCAGAATGATTTCTCTCAACATAATAGTGATTACTTCCATGCAGAAATACAGGAACTTGATATATCTGATAGCACTTCTCCTCAAAAGATCAATGATTGGGTTAAAAAATCAACCAAAGGTAAAATAGAAGAAATTGTAGAGACACCATTAAATCATGATTTAGTAGCCCTACTTATTAATGCGATCTATTTTAAAGGTGGGTGGAAGTATGAATTTGATGAAGATCAAACTGAAAAACAACCTTTTTGTGTAGAAGAAGGAGTCACAAAAGATGTGCCACTTATGACCCTTACTGAAAAAGTATCTTATATGGAAAATGATTACTTTCAGTCGGTTTCTCTTCCTTACGGTGATAGTGAGATGAGTATGAACGTATTTCTTCCTAAACCCCACTCCAGTACCGAGGAAATTAAAAAAATGCTGGCGAATGATAACTGGAAAAAATGGAGATCAGCATACCATGAGCAAGAGGGAACAATCATTCTACCAAAATTTCAAATGGAATATGAAGTATTGATGAATGACACATTAGAGAAACTTGGTATGAAGACAGCATTTGATAAAGATGCAAATTTTACTAAAATGATTAAAGAGAATGAACCTGTATGGATAAGTAAAGTGAAACAAAAAACCTTTATTGAGGTAACCGAAGAAGGGACAGAAGCATCCGCCTCAACCTCTGTTGAAATGGTCACAGAGTCGGCCCTAGTAGATGAATCATTGTCATTCCATATGGAAGTGAACCGCCCCTTTTTCTTTGCCATTACAGATGACGAAACAGGTACCATATTATTCATGGGGGACATTACTAATCCGCAGGCAGCGAAATAATCCTTTTCGTTAGCTGAAAAGCCATCCTTTTCAGTTGAAAGGATGGCTTTTGCATCATATATAGGGTTATATAATTGGATAATAGGGTTGATAGATTGGGTTAGTGAAATAAGGTGGTCTGGGTCCAATCGTCGGTACTTTCAATCGCGATAGGTTAGCATTGTACAATAACGTTTCCTTTTCAAGAGATTTTGGCATTAATAAGTATTTAACTTCTGGGTTGTAATAATAATGCATTTTTTCACCTCCTGTTAGTAGACTATGCGCTTCTTTTTTTAGTGAGCTAGTTTAGTTGTCTCTTCTTAATGAGACAAACACGTCAAATGCCTACTAAACATAAAGTACTCTATGCAGAACAAAAAGTTTTGAAGGAGGCTTTATAATGAGTGATAAAAGTCAAGGGCATCAAAATTATCCGATGCATCCTAATTACGGTAAAATAACTCGCTATGAAGAGGTTGCTTTAACGGTTCCAGAACAACGCCAATTTCGACAACCAGGTGTAGAAGATTTGATGGTGCCAAAGCCGATTATTGAAAATCCCAACTACAAGGGAAGTGGGAAATTACAGGATAAGGTTGTGCTTATTACAGGTGGAGATAGTGGGATAGGAGCAGCCGCCGCAATTGCCTTTGCAAAAGAAGGGGCAAATGTAGCTATTGCATACCTAGATGAACATGATGATGCAAACAGAACGAAGAAGCGCATTGAAGAATTGGGCAAAAATTGTTTGCTGTTGCCAGGAGATTTAAGGGATAAGCTTCAGTGCATTAAAATTGTAGAAAAGACAATTGAAAGATTTGGTCAGCTCGACATTTTATGTAATCATGTGGGTATTCAGTTCCAACAATTAAGTCTAGAAGATATTACGGATGAACAGTTTGATGATACTTTTAAAGTTAATATATATTCGCATTTTTATACTACTCGAGCAGCACTAAAATACTTGAAATCCGGAAGTTCGATTATTAATACTTCTTCTGTTGTTGCGTTTTATGGTTATGATCAATTAATCGATTATACGGCGACGAAAGGGGCTAATATCGGATTTACTCGTGCTCTTGCTAGAAACTTAGTTGATAAAGGTATTAGAGTAAATGCGATTGCTCCGGGTAAGTTTTGGACGCCTTTAATACCTTCGAGTTTCTCTGCCGATGAAGTCACACTTGCAGGTAATCCGATGGACCGTCAAGGGCAACCATTTGAATTAGCCCCAACGTTTGTTTATCTTGCCTCAGATGATTCCCGATTTGTTACGGGACAAACGTTACAAGTAAATGGTGGACAAATATTTGGATAAGGAGCAGTGAACGTGTCAAAGTAATTACTCAATCCAACATATTTGAAATATGAGTTTTGCTTATTTTTTAAAGAGTAATATACCTCTATCTGTTCATTTTTTACTTTATGTACATTGTTTATTGCTAATAGAGCATAAATTGACTCATCTTGTACATAATAAGGCTATAATTTGTATGATTTGGGAGGTACTTTATGACGGATAGAAAGATATACCTAACATCTGGTGAAATTGCTTCTTTATGGACGGGCTACATGAATGACAGTATGGCGAAATGCGTGTTAAGTGTTATGTTGCAACATATAAAAGATTCTGAAATAAATGCTGTTATTCAGAACGCTTATGACAATTCTTCAAATAACCTTGAGCAATTACAAACGATTTTTGAACAAGAAAATTATGCGATACCAACTGGTTTTAATGACAATGATATTAATTTGGATGCCCCTTGGTTATATACAGACACATTTTGTTTGAATTATATAAATCACCTATCAAGAGTTGGAATGATCGGCTATAGTGGTGCTCTTTCTATGTCAACTAGGGAGGATATACGAGAATACTTTACTCAAGTTCTGAATCAGACGGCAAACCTCTTTAATCGTTCAAGTGAGGTTGCCTTATCAAAAGGAGTAACGGCAAGGCATCCATACATGGAAGTTCCGAAAGAACAAGCTTATGTCGATAGTAAGAACTATTTGAGCGGACTAAACCCTTTTAATGAAAAAAGGCCATTAAACGCAGTGGAGATCTCCCATTTGTACTTGAATATTATGACAAATTCGATAGGTGTAAAGTTGTGTTTGTCGTTTGCGCAAACGTCGCCAACGAAAGAGATACAAGAATTTATGTTGAGAGGTAAAGAGGTTTCAAAGAAACATATTAAAATTTTTGCTGATACACTTTTTAACGATGAAATTGAGGCGTCGCGACTTCCGGATCTTTCCGTTAGTGACTCGACTACTCAAACGTTTTCCGATAAATTAATCATGTTTCATATGTCACTGATGATGACTGCAGGAGTCGGAAATTATGCGACTGCCGCGGCAGCAAGTCAACGAAATGATTTGGTGATTAATTATGAACGCCTGTCATTGGAAGTAGCAAAGTTAGCCAAAAGCGGAGCAGAAATTATGATTAAAAACCATTGGTTAGAGCAACCGCCTGGAATTAAAGATAAGGAAAAGCTAGCTAGAGAAAAATGACTCTGGGACAAAAATAAAAAATTAGAAAAATCCAAACGATTGTGAATTGTTTGGATTTTTCTTCGTATTTGGAAGATACTGCGGCATATCTGAAGTGGTAATTTTGAGATTTTATATGTGCTTTACAACCGCTCCGGCTTGTCCGTTTACTTTTCCGCGGGTTTTTACCCTAAGCTAACTTTTTAAGCAAAGTTCACTTAAAAAGTGGATCTTAGGGTAAAAACATCCCGCAGGAGTGAAAACGGACGCCTTCGCTCTAAATGGATTCTGCAACTGTTGTCACAGTTATCATTTTGAAGTTTCTATAAGTATTTCGTTTACATTATGCGATAGTAGTCTTTATTTCAACTCTTGCATCTGTTGTAGAATCTCAATGAGCGCAGGCGTCCACTGCGACTCCTTGGGGATTAGCATGATCTGAAGATCCACTTTGGAAAGTGGTCTTCTTTCCAAAGTTAGCTGAAGAGAGCATGCCCCCCGGAAAGCGAAGTGGGCAAGCCGGAGCGGTTTTTACGCACACAAATCATGTCAAAATTACCACGAGGTTATGTCGCAGTTTCCGGTTATTACGTAATAATATATTGCATCGTTCGTGTTCGAAGTTAAGAAAATATACATATCCCAGACTTATTTTTCTTCCATACTCAACAATCTCTTTCTAAAAAGCATTTGTAATAGTAACCCTGCAAGCACACCCGGTAGTACGCTTAGTATTGGAAGCCAAATAGGTCCTAATACTACCTCAAATATAGTAAAACTCGATGAGTAAATAGTTCCTATCGTTACAAAATAAGCAGAAAAAACAAATGGTAAAAAGGAATAGGGTTTGTTACCACCGCCAGCATCTCGATAAGCATCCCACATGGCAAAGAAATATAAACAAGGGTAAAACAGAAGCCATTGATAGTCAGCGTGTGCAATAGCTTCTTCTATTTCCCCGTGAAAACTTAAAAAAAGTACAGTGTTTAAATTTCCTAATACATTAACAAAGAACTCTAAAATAATAAGGACGATTCCTTTTATTATCTTTCTATTGAGCAATTGGCCAAATCCAGGTAGTGCGATGCTCCATAATAAAGCTTCAGATGCCTTCAATTGTTTTAACCTTTCTGAAGAAATGAGACAAATTTAATGTGAGTGGTACAACGATATGCTTTTGATTCATTTCTACACCTTCTTTGAATAATTGTCAGTTTAGAGTTTCAACATTACCGGCACGCAGTTCATGCTAATGGGGGAGTCACAGACTATCACAATTTTTTATATGTACTATATTGAGAAGAAAGACAATACTTAGTTTAGCTACATCAATAGTCACTTATCTCTTCTTCTTTTTCCCAATTTTACATATTTTTATACTAATGAAGAACAGAAATCTGTACAGTATTTTTTTGTTACGTTAGCTTAGAAAAATCTATTGTTAATGACAACTAAAAGTTTAGACTCAAGAACAAATAGTTGATTTAGCAAAGGGAATGTATCCGTTATCCTTAATGTATAATTGCATTTAATGATGGAATAGGGGGATTTATTGTTTTATCTTGGGTAACTGTACGTAATACTCTGCAAAGTTCCTAACTAGTAGATTAAAACTTTTGAGACGCTTTTTTCCTTTGCTATAATTAAAGGTGATGATTTTCAATAAGATTAGTTTTGTCGAAATAGAGCATAAATTATAGGTTTTAATGAAATCAGCAGATGAATAAATGCATTTTTTCGCTTATTCGATAAAATAATGACATAATTAAAATAAAACATAAAGCAAGGGTGACGATATGAGACAGTTAGTAGAAGTGAAAATAAATACAAAGTCCGTTAAAACTATTACAAGTGGCTATCCGTTACTTTCAAAAGAAGCTGTGGATATTTCAGAAGTAAACATAGAAGAAGGGAGCATCTTACGCTTAGTGGATCCCGCTGGTAAGTATACCGCAACAGCTTATTACGGTTTGCAAAATAAAGGAATAGGCTGGGTGTTAACACGTAAAGAACAGGAAAAAATCGATACGAAATTTTTTGTTAAAAAGATAAGTGAAGCAGTTGCGAAGCGGAATCGTTTTTATGAAGCAGAAGATACAACTGCCTTCCGTGTGTTTAATGGCGAAGGAGATGGCATCGGCGGATTAATTATTGATTTTTTTAACGGCTTTTATATGGTGAGTTGGTATAGTGAAGGTATCTACTCCTTCCGTCACGATGTATATCAGGCTTTAAGTGAAGTTGTAGAGGTTCGTGGTCTCTATGAAAAATTACGTTTTAATAAAAATGGACAATACTTGGAACAAGATGATTATGTATTAGGTGAAAAAGGAGAATTCCCTTTAATTGTTTGGGAAAACGGGATGAAGTTTGCGGTGGATCTAAATGATGGAGCAATGACAGGTATTTTTCTAGATCAACGCAATGTACGAAAGAGATTACGTGACCACTACTCAAAAGGAAATACTATCCTCAACACATTTTCCTATACAGGTGCATTTTCTGTAGCGGCTGTTCTTGGTGGTGCGACAGGGACAACGAGTGTGGATTTAGCAAAACGTAGCCTGCCAAAAACGATTGAACAATTTGCAGTCAATGAAATTGATTATGAAGCACAAGACATTAAGGTGATGAATGTCTTTGACTATTTTCGTTATGCGGTCCGTCATGATTTGAAATTTGATGTTGTCGTATTAGATCCACCAAGTTTTGCACGAACAAAGAAAATGACATTTAGTACTGCTAAAGATTATCCGAAACTATTAAAAGATACTCTGAAAATCACCAATGATGGTGGAATAATTATTGCATCGACCAATAATGCAAGCTTTAACATGAAAAAGTTTAAATCCTTTATTGAAAAAGCATTTACGGAAACGAATACGCGCTACAAGATTATTGAAGAGCATCAGTTGCCAGAAGATTTCACTGTACCACATAATTATCCGGAATTTAATTATTTGAAAGTGGTATTTATCAAGGTATTGAATTAAAGGCGTTTCTATAAATAAAGTTGCAGAAATGCTTTGTTAATATGGAACGTATTACATAGCATTTCTAGAATTTAAGAATAGTAGCACATACCTGATCTTCAGGTTAGTGCTGCTATTCTTTTTGCGTTTATCACGGTGTAATGTCCATAAAACCCCCATTTATCGAAGTCTCACTTGATTTACTTTAATCTACTCTTCCGATAACCGGAAGGAGTAGTTCCTACAAATTTTTTAAACGTCCGATAAAAATGTGGCGTACTGTCAAATCCACTTATTTCGGCAATATGTGCAACAGGATAATCCGTGTTCCACAATAACTCTTTCGCTTTATAGGTTCTTTTTTTGCTTAAATATACCGTAACGCCAATTCCTGTTATTTCTTTAAAGACTCTACTAAAGTGAGCTGGACTAACATGGGCTTTCTCCGCTAATAGAGTTAGGGATATATTGCGTTGAAGGTTATGATCAATAAATGCAAATATCTCATTCATCCAAAAGCGATTATAATTTTCTTCCATAATTGTTTTATCAATCTGCTCTATACTTAAGCGAGATAAAAAAAGCAATATTTGATGGGTAATTAAGATAGCTGCATGTAAGGACCCTGTTTGTTTTTCACGTAATTCCTTTTCGATAGTATTTAGAAATTGTTCAAAAGTTACTTGCTTCTTTTCTGAAAGAGACATTTTATAATGTTTGTGTTTTTTTATCTTTTCAATAATAGACAAATAAGAAAAATTCTCGTCAATTGGTATCGATTGTATTAAAGCTGGGCTGAAAAAGATGACTGATGAAGTAACTAAATCATCTTGATTTGGCACGGCATGATGAATCGTATCGTTGGGGATCAAAAAGACATCCCCTTTGTTCATATCATAGAGCGTGTTATTAATGAAAAAGGTACCTGTCCCTTTGTGAACATAAATAATTTCATGAAAATCATGGATATGGGTTGGTAATTCATTTTGAGGTTCTTTACTGCCTTTATAAACAAAAGAAAAAGGAAATAAGGAATCAGCATTTTTTTTAATCGTTTTCATAAATATCACCTATCTTTACCATATATCAAAAAACAGTATAAATAAAGCAATAAATGCAATTTTTATTTCAATTTATTTTTGTTAATCTATATTTATACAATATATTTATTTCATTATGAACACACATAGGAGGCATATGTAATTGAAGGCGATTGTTTGTGAAGAACCTAGAGTTTTTAAGATAATAAATAAGGAAAAACCGCAACTTGAAAAGGATAAAGCTATTGTCAACATCAAACGCATTGGGGTTTGTGGAACAGATTTGCATGCGTTTACAGGAAATCAACCATTTTTTGAGTACCCTCGAGTATTAGGGCATGAGCTGGCAGGAGTTATAGAGGCAGTAGGAAAGAATTCTTATGGTTTAGAGCAAGGGGATCAAGTATCCGTTATTCCTTATATGGAATGTGGTGAATGTATTGCCTGTAAAAAAGGACTAACAAATTGTTGTACAAATATGCAAGTGATGGGGGTTCACTTTGATGGTGGGATGGCGGAACAAATCTCTGTTCCATGTGATCATCTCATTAAAACAAAAGAATTAACTTTAGATCAAAGTGCTATTCTAGAACCATTAAGTATCGGTGCACATGCAGTGAGACGATCTGATTTACAAAAAGATGACATTGCTTTAGTGATTGGTGCGGGTCCTATAGGATTAGGAGTAATGCAGGCTGCTAAGCAAAAAGGAGCTAAAGTAATTGCAATGGATATCAATGAAGAACGATTAGCTTTTTCTGAACAATGGGCAGATGTAGACGTTTCGATAAATGTATTAAACGAACCTGTTGAGCAATTGATGAAAATTACGAATGGTGATATGCCAAGCATTGTTTTCGATGCCACTGGAAATAGTAAATCAATGATGGATGCTTTCCAATATCCAGCAAATGGTGGGAAATTAGTATATGTAGGGTTGGTTAAATCTGATATTACCTTTTCTGATCCTTTGTTTCATGCAAAAGAACTTACACTACTGGCAAGCAGAAACGCGACTAGAGAAGATTTTGACTTTGTTATTCAATCGATTGAAAGTGGTTTCATTGATGCAAAGAGCTTTATCACGCATCGATCGAAATTTGATGAACTACCCAATGAATTCGAAAGTTGGTTGAAACCAAAGAATGGTGTTGTGAAAGCGATGATTGAGATATAATCACTAAATAAGCATTAGGATAGCACATTTTATTCTGGAATTAGTTTTAAGATCAATGGAATTCTATAAAATGTTGAGGAGGTAAAGTCATGCGAATTGATGCACATCAGCATTATTGGAAGATAAATAGAGGTGATTATGGATGGATTACGCCAGATATTCCTACGCTATATCGCGATTTTCTGGAGGAAGATTTAATCAAACATCTTAGGAATTCTGGGATTGATAAAACGATTGTAGTTCAAGCAGCTCCTACTATTGAGGAAACGGAATACATTCTTAAACTGAGTGACCATTCAGAATCAATAGTTGGTGTTGTAGGGTGGATTGATATTGATGATCCGTCCTATAAAGAACAGCTCGAGACTTTTCAAAAACATTCAAAATTTGTAGGAATTCGCATTATGATTCAAGATATGCCTGATGAGAATATCATATTAACTGAAAAATACTTGAATGCATTCTCTTATTTTGCAGAAATCGATCTTCCAGTCGACTTGTTAGTTACTTCGAATCAGCTTGATGCTGTCTGCGAATTATTAAAACGTGTAAAAGTACGTGGAGTAATTGATCACATAGCGAAACCAGAAATTGAAAATGGAAGGTTAGAACCTTGGAAAACACAAATGACTGAAATCGCAAGTTATGAAACTATCTATTGTAAACTATCAGGAATGGTGACCGAAGCAAATCATGATAACTGGGATACTAAAGATTTTATCTCTTACGTCCACCATATTGTAAATGTGTTTGGCATTAATCGGATTATGTATGGTAGTGATTGGCCTGTTTGTTTATTAGCCGCTAACTATGATCAAGTCTATCGTTTATTAGATGATACATTACCTGATCATGTTTCTAAAGCAGATAAGGAATTGATTTTTGGACAAAATGCAATCGACTTTTACAAGTTAAATCAATAGAAAAGGAGGAAATATTTTGGAATATAGAAAATTGGGTCAAACAGGATTAGATGTTTCCGTACTTAGTTATGGAGCATCGTCGTTAGGATCTGTTTTTAGGGAAATCAATGAAACGGAAGGGATCAAGACGGTACATACAGCCATTGATCAAGGTATCAATTTGATTGATGTTTCACCATATTACGGTTTAACAAAGGCGGAAACGGTGTTAGGTAAGGCATTAGCTGATGTTCCCCGTGATAAATATTTTCTTTCTACAAAAGCAGGCAGATTTGGTGTAGATGATTTTGACTTCTCTAAGAAAGCAATCACTAAAAGTGTTGATGAAAGTTTACAGAGACTAGGGACGGATTATGTAGATATCTTATATTTGCATGATATCGAATTTGGTTCATATAACCAGGTAATAGAGGAAGGTATACCTGCTTTGGAAGAATTAAAAAAGCAAGGGAAAATTCGTTTTTTGGGTGTATCTGGTTTACCACTTATTATTTTTGAAAAAGTGCTAAAGCAGGTAGATTTAGATGTTATCCTTTCCTATTGTCATTATGCATTAAATGATACATCTCTGCTTTCGTTATTACCTTTATTAGAAGACAGGCAGGTAGGATTAGTGAATGCATCCCCATTATCGATGGGATTATTGAATTCGCGTGACGTTGCGAGCTGGCACCCGGCTGATAAGGAAATACAGCACCTGTGTATGCAAGCAGCCAAATTTTGTGAAGCACAAGGTGAAGATCTTGCTAAATTGGCTATTCAGTATGCAACGCAAAATGAATCGATTCCCACTACACTAGTCAGCACAGCTAGTGTAAACAACATAACGAAAAATATTAAGTGGACCGAAGAACCGATCAATCAGGATATATTAGCAGAAGTTCTGGATATTCTTCAGCTTATTCATAATAAGACCTGGCAAAGTGGGAATGCAGAGTGGAATTACTAGATTAAAAAGCAGTTACATATGGAAGGGAGTACAATTAATTATGCAAGATCTAAACACAGGACTCTGGTACAAACAGCCAGCGAACGATTGGAATGAAGCTTTACCAATCGGAAATGGCAGATTAGGTGGAATGGTTTTCGGTCGTGTTCATAAGGAACGCGTGCAATTAAATGAGGATTCTGTTTGGTACGGGGGACCAAGAGATCGAAATAATCCTGATGCATTGGAGCATTTACCTCAAATTAGAAAATTATTAGCTGATGGAAGATTAAAAGAAGCAGAGGATTTGGCAGCACTCACCTTGACAGGAACACCAGAAACACAGCGCCATTATGAACCGCTGGGTGATCTTCTAATAAATATGAAACATGATGATTCCGATTTATCTAATTATTCGAGAGAATTAGATTTGGATCATGCGATTACGAGAGTGCAATATTCGATAGGAAACACCGGGTTCAAACGAGAGATATTTACGAGCTATCCAGATCAAGTAATGGTGATACGGTTAACCGCCACTAGAGCTAATGCTATCTCATTTCAAACATTGCTAGATCGTGCAGAGGCAAGAAACTACGATGAACTTGATGCATTATCAAACAATTCATTGGTCATGCGAGGAGAAACAGGAGGGAAAGACGGTATTGTCTTTCGAGGTGCTGTTAAAGCAATAGCAGAAAATGGCTCAGTTAAAACACTGGGAAATCATTTAATTGTTGACAAAGCAAATGCTGTAACATTGATTCTCTCAGCAGCTACTTCATATCGCTATGAGGATCCGGAGCAACAATGTTTAAAAACGATTGAAAAAGCATCGGTAAACACTTACCAAGAGTTGCTGCAAAATCATATAGAAGATTACCAGAAGCTATTTAAGAGAGTAACGTTAAATTTAGGTGACGATAACAAAGAAGATGCCGATTTGGCGACAGACGAACGTTTAGATTTAGTGAAAGAAGGTAATGAAGACCTATCCTTAGTAAGCACTTACTTTCAATTCGGACGTTATTTACTGATATCTTCTAGTCGCCCAAATTCGCTACCAGCAACATTACAGGGGATTTGGAATGAACAAATGTTGCCGCCTTGGGATAGTAAATTCACTATTAATATTAACGCGCAGATGAATTATTGGCCAGCAGAAATCTGTAATTTATCTGAATTGCATCATCCACTATTTGAACATATCGAGAAAATAAAAACGAATGGTAAAAAAACGGCTGAAAGTATGTATGGATGTCGTGGTTTTACTGCCCATCACAATACGGATATATGGGGGGACACCGCCCCACAAGACATTTACATGCCTGCGTCAATTTGGCCAATGGGTGCTGCCTGGCTTTGTTTACACTTGTGGGAGCATTTTGAGTTTACACGTGATGTGAAATTTTTGGATGATTCCTATGATACGTTAAAAGAAGCTGCTTTATTTTTTGTTGATTTTTTAATTGAAAATGAAGAGGGATTGTTAATAACAACTCCGTCTGTTTCACCTGAGAATACGTACATTTTACCAAATGGTGAAAAAGGAACCTTATGTGAAGGGCCGTCAATGGATAGTCAGATTATATTTGCTCTTTTTACTAGTTGTATAGAAGCTAGTGAGATTTTAGACATTGATCAGACATTTCGAGAGCAATTGCTCGAATTAAGAGATAAATTACCAAAACCGAAAATAGGAAAGCATGGTCAAATTCAAGAATGGCTAGAAGATTATGATGAAGAAGAACCTGGTCATCGTCATATTTCACACTTGTTTGCTTTGTATCCAGGAAAACAAATGTCACCAAACCATACACCGGAGCTGACTGAAGCAGCAAAAGTGACATTAGAAAGAAGGTTACAATCTGGTGGCGGACATACAGGATGGAGTCGTGCCTGGATTATTAACATGTGGGCCCGTTTACAAGAGGGAGAATTAGCTTATCAGAATATTCTTGAATTGCTAAAGTCTTCAACTCTACCAAATTTATTTGATAATCATCCACCATTTCAGATCGATGGAAATTTTGGTGGCACAGCGGGCATCGCAGAATTGTTGCTACAAAGCCATAATGGAGAGTTACACCTTCTTCCAGCACTGCCTAAGCAATGGACAACAGGAAAAGTCACTGGTCTAAAAGCAAGAGGTGGATTCGAAGTCGACTTGTCTTGGGATAAGGGTGAATTGAAAGAAGCTGTGATTCATTCTTTGGAGGGCGAAAAATGTGTCGTATTATATAATAACGAAAGAAAAGAATTTGAAACGATTGCTGGTCAGACATATCCCCTTACTTTTAGTGAGAATTAATTCTTAAATTAAAAAGTGCTCTGTATTAATAAGTGTGCAGCGACTAACCAATAGCATAAGACCAATTTATTAAAAAGAAGCTGGCTTAATTGTCAGCTTCTTTTGGGTTCATACACTTTTTTTCTGTCAAACTTAATCGTAACCAAACCAATAACCGCAATTATACATAAACTCACCCAAAAACCTGGACGAATACTTTTTTCCATTAAAGTACCTGAAACTGCCGCGAAAAGTAACAGCAAACCTAATATCGCTATTACCTTATTGATAAATTTGATCCCATCTAAAACACGTAACGATGAGATAATAATAAATGCCCAATTGTATAGCAATAAGATCCCAGCAGCAGTTGTGATATACTCGTATATTTTCTCTGGTAGCAATAAAGCGGTAATAATAGAAGCAGATAAACCGATCGTTGCTAGTAATAAAGATGGCAAGGGCAAGTCTTTAAACTTCTTTATTTTGTTGGAAAATATTTTTGGAGCATCTCCATCTTTCGATAAGGATACTAATAGAGTGACAACACCAAATAAAGCCGCTGTCATCGTCGAAAACCCGGCAATTATAATAGCGCCATTAAAGAGATCAGGAAAAATCGACAGGGAATAGTCGGATAATGCTGTTACAAAAGGGCTTTCATTTGGGTCGAATTGATCTACCGACACCATTGTAACAGTTAAACCAAGTGATATAAGATAGATAATGGAAAGTAGGCTTAACATAACTACTCCAGCTTTGGGTGCATCCTCTTTTTTCTTTAATCGGATCGCCATTAATCCAATCACTTCTATTCCTCCAAAAGCATAAAAAGCGTAAATAAGTGAGGCCCAAAATCCACGATAATTACCAGTAAATATTTTTTCTATACTAGTAGGTATTCCTGGTGAAGATTTAGGTCCACCTGATAGGCCTCCTGAAATAGCAACAACAGCGATGATAATAAACATAAGGATGGCAGCAGTTTTAATAATCGCCAAAAAATCTTCAATGCGATCAAAACCTCTGGTTCCAAGTAAAATTACAAGAATAGATAATACGGCATAGATAGTAGCAAACACCCATAGTGGTATATTTGGAAACCATTCTTTCGTTAAGATCGATAAAGCAATTAATTGACTTCCCATGATAAGAATACTTGAACACCAATAATTCCAGCCACAACTAAATCCTGCCCATTTTCCATAAGCCTTTTCTGCATAATAGCAAAATGAACCTTCTTGAGGATCGGCGGCTGTCATTTTTGCTAATAAGTTAAATACAATATACGTGCCAATTGCTGCGAATAGAAAAGAAAGTACAATCGAGGGTCCTGTTAGAGAAATACCAATACTTGAACCTAGAAAGTATCCCGTTCCAATTGTGCATCCGACACCAGTTAGCGCTAGTTGCCACCAGGCCAATTGATTTTTAAAATTGCTCATAAAAATACTCCTTATCCGTTAATTCGCTTAGTATTGGATAAAGAGAAAGATTTCATGTTAAAAACTTTATAATAATTAGGTTTAGAGGCTGCTAGATGTTTAGTACAATGATAATCTTTATAAAGAAAAAGAGGTGAAAATAATTAAGCTTTTCACCTCTAAATGTTTTATAGTATAGAATGTATCATGGCGTAACTGTTCGTAATCCTATCTTAAAAATTAGAGTAATTTAGAACTCCTATTGATAGAAGTTTCACTTTATCTCAATTCAATGTTATATTCTTCTTCTCCTACAACAATTTTTAATGCCAATGCCTTATCTGTTTCATATGCTGCAATTGGTATATTTCTGAAATAGTGCGCCGTTGTTGTAGTTAATGGTTCAGCACTAGAAGCTCCGAATTCATTGCCATCATTCGTCTCAGCGCTTGCAGTTAAATCAAATTCATGTTCATTATCATATACCAAGTAGACTTTGGCATCACCTAAACTATTTCCGAACGAAAAGGAGTCTTTAGTATCATTTAATATAGAAGCAATGACTTGGAAATATATTTCTTTATCTGTAGCGATGATTTCTCTCGAATCTTTAGGGTTATCACCAGTTGGCGTGGCCTTCATTGTAAAGAATGCTTCCTCTAACGTAATTGTTACATCTAGATCTGGATGTTGAATTTCTTTAGGGCTGTCCAATAAATTTACGATCTCAATAGTTTCCTCATTCGTATCTGAAGTATTTGAGGGTTCTAGGATTTCAGCCTCTTCTTGTCCCTCTTCTTCCTCTGCTGTTTCAGAGTCGCTTTCTAACTCTTCGCTGTCGGTAGTTGTCTCTTCGGTATCTTCTGATTGTACATCGTTTTGATCGGTTTCTTCGTTTTGACAAGCAACTAACATAGCTAGAAGAAATAGTAATAATAAGTATATTTTTTTCATATAAATCTCCTTTATTTCCTTATTTTATATTCGGAAATATATTACAATTATATATCGGATATTGCAATGGGTATTATATGCTAAATTTCTCAAAAAGTAATTTAGATAATAGTCTAAAATAACTATTAAGGGAGATGGTAAATTGTTAGTTGAATTAAAGTTTAAATATTAATTGGACTGCTTGGAAACCAAAGTATATCGCAAAACCAATAAGCGATAGTCCTGTAATAGTAGAAATCAGTTTTAATGTGTTAGTGGAAAACATGTGTCTTGAGGAACTGGAAACAAGCGCCATTGTAACATCCCAGATCATAACGCCAATTAAAATGGCAGCTCCGTACCAAAAGAGGTGCAGGTGATCATATTTATCAATGGTATTAGCTAAAACGGATCCATAAATGCCTAACCAAAATAAAATAGAAAGGGGATTACTTATCGTAATAAGAAAGCCAGAACGGAATGTTTTTGACAATGAATCTTTGGTTCTTTCTTCGATACTGTCTACTGTTTTAGTGGACAGCATACTTTCTATTCCGGTGTAAAGTAAAACAAAGGCGCCAAACGACCATAAGAACGTCTTCATAAAAGGTGTCTCTAAGAAGTGAACGACTCCAAAAAAAACACCTAATATGAATATGATTTCGCCTAATAGTGACCCGAGTCCGACCATCCAAGAATGTAAGAAACCATTTCTGATACCATGGTTGATTTGTGCAGCATTTATCGGACCTAATGGCGCTGCTAAAGATAAACCTAAGAATACATAACTAAGAAATACGCCCAATCGATTCACTCCTTACGAATAGCTTGTACCATATATTATATTGAGCAAATGAAGAGATATGTCTACGAATCTTTTCTGCTGTATAATACAGATAAACGATTCCAATACTTAGGTAAGGAGGTCGATTGGATGAATGTAAAACTAATCGTAAAATATCGTACACCAAAAGGAGTGGATACTTCTTTTGAGTCTGATTTTTTATCAGTAGAGCATGCTTTAAAAATAGCAGAGGATTTAGATAGATTACAAAGAGCAAAAGAACTCCAATTCATCGATGACCATGAAACAACATGGACAGCGAAAGAACTACAAAAGTTTATAGCAGAAATTGAAACAGAACCCCATGATATAAAGGTATATTTTGACGGTGGATATGATCTAAGCACAAAAGAAGCGGGCCTTGGTTGTTTAGTTTATTATAGCCAAAATGGATCTACCTATCGTCTTCGAAAAAATGCTTTAATTGAAGAGATCGAAACAAATAATGAAGCAGAGTATGCGGCGCTTCATCTCGCAATAAAGGAATTAAAAGAATTAGGTGTGCAACATATGCCTGTCCACTTCTTAGGGGATTCGAAGGTCGTGATCTATCAATTAAGTGGAGAATGGCCGTGTCTAGAAGAATCTTTATCAAACTGGGCAGATCGTATCGAAAAAGAATTGAATCAATTATGCATTATACCTAGCTATCAAACAATCTCTCGCAAAGATAATCGAAAAGCAGACCATTTAGCCTCCCAAGCGTTAAAACATATTGAAATAAATAGTACGAAAAAAATAAACTAGAGAAACACGCTAGTTTATTTTTTTGCCTTAATGTAAAGCGACCTTGACGGTAAAGGTCGCTTTACATTAGAATGGCTATATGGAAAGGTGGACTGTGAATGAAAAATAGGATGAAGCAACTGAGGAAAGAGCAAGGCATCTCACAAGAGAAGATGGCAGATATGTTGGATGTTTCCCGCCAAACAATCATTTCCATTGAACGAGAAAAATATAATCCATCACTACCACTTGCTATTCAAATTGCACGGTGTTTTAACAGTACAGTCGAAGAGGTTTTTATTTTAGAAAAGGAAGATCTTTAGTACAAATGCTAGGAGGTAATACCATGGAAAAACAATATGATCGCAAATTATTTTTCATTTTTGGAATTATGTTTACTTTATTAAGTCTGTTATTTAATTGGGCTACCATTAGTACGGGAGTTTTCCCCGCAGGGCATGATATTATGCTGATTGCCATGACTGTAATGTCCTTCTCTAATGCTTACTTAGCGCCTCAGTTTGTAAAAAACGATGAGAGAACCAAGAAGATAAAAGAAAGAGGCATGTTTTTTAGTTATTTCATTAATTTAGGTTATTTAATCATCCTGATGACTCTTTTACAATTTAAGATCTTGGATGTAACAGCGTATCAAGTAGTTTGTATGATCGCTGCCTTAACAATAATGACGGTCTTTGTTTCATTTGTCGTTTTGTCAAAAAGATACTAGGAGGTTCTATTATATGACTAGTTATTTCTGGGTGATTTTAGTAGTTGTCGGTGCGATTATTAGCTTTTTTATTTCAAAGAAAAATCGTGATAAACATAATGCATTAACCCGAAAAGGTTTTTATCAACTGATCACATTGTTTGTTCTCACCTTTGTAGCAACGATTATAATAGTGGTGTGGACAAATAATTGATTATTTGTAACTTCTTCTTTAAACCAACATCTAATAGGGCAAAAGTATAGAGGAGAGATAAATATGAGTTTTAAGCTTGCAAAATGGATTAGCTTTATCATGGTGATCATCCTACTTAATTTACCTGCAGATAGCGTAGGAGCAGAAGTAGGTTCAGAGGGACTGACCAAAGATATAGTAGAGTTGGAAGAAGATGGCGTAGATCCTAATCATACTCAAGCTAGAGAAAAGGTATTAGATTATATTGATGCAAACGTGTCTGACACATATGCAGGTATGTATATTGATCGAGAAGAAAGGGACCTAGGCGTACTGGTATTTTTATTTACCGAGGAACTCTCGAACCACCATAAAGAACAGATAGAAAGTCTTATAGAAGAACCAGCAGAAGTTTCCTTCAAGCAAGTAGCTTATACTGAACAAGAGTTAATGGAAAAACAAGATAAGATAAATGAAGATGGATTGGAGTATGATGAGTTTAGTATATACAATACCGGCATCGATATCATTAATACAAAGATTGAAATAGGAATTGACCCTTATTCTGAAGGTAATGCTCAAGTATTATATGATAAATATGGCAAAGGTTTAATCAATGTGATCGAAGGCAGTAAAGCATCAACATTAGAATTGCGGCCATTAAACACTGCAGAGGAAAGTAATGTGAAAACTCTTAAGACTGAAGAGGATAACAGTAATGAAGAAGAGTTGAATTTCTTCCAAAAAGTTATAGAATCGATAAAAAGCTGGTTTCAATAAGAGAAAGAAAATCCCGATAAACTTCGGGATTTTCTTTAGTTCTCAGATTAAACTATTGTAAATGATCTATAAAGAAATAAAGATGTTCCAGTGTACTAATGTTTAGATTGCAAACCTCTGAATCCTTACAAATATAATTACCTGTTTTGGAATAGGTTCCTCTAATTCTACCTTTTTTCTCCGAAGTGAAAAGCGAAACTTCCTCTAAACCATTACATATGGAACAAATTCCTTTGTGCTGGGTTGGCTCTAAAACCCCCTGAATGCTCACTAATTTTTCCTCATTAGGTATCAACATATAGGTTTTGTTACTACCTTTATCATACCAACGGAGATAGACGGTTTCTTTCAGGTCGATATTTTCTATATCAGGTGCTTTTAATTTTTTTGCTTTTGGAAAAGCTTTTTCTACTATCGGTTGGCTGATTTTCGGAAAAGGAATCACCTGTTTTTTTAAGGAGAATAGACAAGTTTCCATTTCTTCTTTATCACCGATATGTTGAATCGGTTCGAGTGTATTCTTCTGGTCATCGGTTAGATTTATTAACTCATTATAAATTCTTTCAAGTGCCATCTCTCTAACCGCATCAACGACATTCAAATCTATTGAGCTATCCTTCGCATATATAATCGTTTTTAATTGTTGTTTTATTAAATGAAATTGATGAGGATAAATAAATTCTTGCATCTATGGTACTCCTTCCTTGCTCTCTTTTTCACGGTATAAACGGACACTAAATTACGAATAAGTCTCTCTTTATTGTAACAAATTTCCCATAAAAAAATATGGCAAGAATGATTGGAGAATATTCTTACCATATGGGCTGTTTATTCTTTTCGATATATAATTTTTTTAATCGTTTCTATTGCTAGACAATATTGTGTTGCTAAATCCTCGAAATCTCTTCCATTATGAAAGGCTTCTTTAATTTGTTGATTACGTTTATCGTAATATTCACGATTCCCAGATTGAGCTCCCCATTGACGTCGCCTCTGTTTCTTTGGAATATATATCGTCTCTCCTTGAATATGTTGTTGCAACTCTTTTAACAAGTCATCAGGTAAAATTTCTTGCGCTTTCGTTACTTTCAATTCAGCCAGCTCCTTATTTTTGTATTTATAAGGGCAAAGCATGAACAAGCAAGGCGATGAACCGTCACCCCATACAAAGTATCGCCTTATTTATCAGGCTTTGCATGGGCTAGTTTAAAGTGAGGCAATAACGCACGGGTTGCCATTTCAAACACCTCCATCTAATTATAGTTTAATTTATTGCTAGACTGATTTCTACAATTTAGTAAAAATTTGATAAAAAGATAGTGTATTAGCTATTTCCTTCATCATAATTATTGACAATTAAACCTTCGGACTCCGACCATTCAGCATAATAAATATCTTTAATAGAGTGATGTCCGTATTCTTCTAGCATCTCTTTTAACCACTCTTCACTTTTATTAATTTCAGTAAGGACGTTATTTTGTATTTCCCCTTCATCTACGACTAGATGTGTTAGACTAGCTTCCTTCGGTTCGATATGTAACATATCTGCTGTAACAGGCTGTTCTTTTTCATATTCCATCACACTTAAATCACCATTCGGTTCCAATATCGCATATTTCACTTCTTTTATTGAAAAAATGCCTTGTAATCTTAACATGGAACGTAACTGTTCTGATTCAAGCTTGTTTTTCTTTAGATTTTTAATATTCAACACCCCGTCGTTGACGATTATAGACGGTGATCCCTTGATGATAGGTCGTAACCACTCAAAATTACGAACTAACAATTCTAAAATGAAAATGAGTACTGACCATAAACCAAGTGAATATAATACTTGCCAGATCGAAACGGATTTATCATAGACAGCATTTTCCATCAATCCTCCTAGTACCAATAAATAAACGAAATCGACTGGAGTAATTTGTGATAATTCTTTCTTTCCCATGATTCGTAACACAATTAATAATGCTATAAATCCCGCTATTATTTTTATCGTAATTGTTGTATCCATAAGACTTTTCCCCTCTTTTTCTTTTTCTTATCAGATACCCTTTTTTAGTAAGTAGAAACTCTTTGTTTATCTTCAAAAATTTGTGGTATTTGTCTATTGTATCCAGAAAAATGCAAATGTTATTGGAGGTAATAGATATGAAAGGTTGGAGATTAATTGATTTTCGAATTTTTCTTCCGTCTTTATTGATTATTGTGGCAATCAGCATACCTTTTTCATTGTATGAATCGGAATCATTAAACATATTAAATGCTATATTTGATACAATTGTCGATGTGTTTAGTTGGGGCTATATTTGGTATGCACTTATTTTGTTAGGCGCTGGTCTATACTTAGCATTTTCGAAATACGGTAAGGTAGTGTTAGGCAATCCCCATGAAAAACCTCGATTTACGATGTTTGAATATGCATCAATTTTGATAGCAATGGGTGTAGGGTCGACCATAATGAGAACGGGAATGGTGCAATGGACACAAGTTGCTCTTGACCCGCCTTTCGGAATTTCTCCTGAATCACAAGAAGCGTTGTTATGGGGCAATGCCTATAGTATGTTTTTATGGAGTTTTCAAGTATTTGCTATTTTTGTAATGGCAGCTCCGGCAATGGCTTACGTTATTCATGTCAAGAAAAAGCCGATGATGCGTATTTCAGAAGCATGTCGTTGTATCTTTGGTGATAAGTTTACCGATGGAATAGGAGGAAAGGTACTCGATGTCCTTTTTCTTGTAAGTATTTTGTCAGGGGCAGCGGTCACCTTAGGGCTTGGTACCCCGATTATTACTTATAACGTTTCGGCATTATTAAATATTGACGTTACTTTTGGATTGACGATGATTGTTACAATTATCTGGGTCTTCTTATTTTCAGTCAGTGCCTACTTAGGTATTGAAAAAGGTATCAAACGATTAAGTACATTTAATATGTATCTTGCCGGTGGATTGGCACTTTTTATATTAATAGCAGGACCAGGTATATTTATACTAGATTATTTTACCGACACAGTTGGACACCTGCTTTCTAATTATTTAAATCTATCATTTTATACAGATTCCGTAGCAATGGAAACGACGACGCATGTGCAAAGTCATATGGTATTTTGGTTTGCTTATAGTGCAACATGGGCAATGCTACACAGTATATTTGCCGCTAAAATTTCTAAGGGTCGTACAGTAAAAGAAATGATATTGACTTATTTACTTGCACCAACTATGTTGTCATGGTTAGCGACAGGTGTATTAGGTGGACTTGGGGTTGAACGCTATTTAACAGGTGAAGTAGCAGTCTTAGATACGGTACAAAGTGAAGATCCATTACATGCCATTCCAGAAATTCTATCGTCTTTACCATGGGCAAGTGTTGCGATCATTGCTTTTGTGATTGTTTCGATGATCTTTTTAACAACTACATTGGATTCAACCACCTATACGATTGCAGCCTATACTAGTAAACGTGATATGAGTAAAGTGGAGCCATCACGCAAATTGAGAATTATTGTAGCAGCAATTATAACGACGTTAGCATTAATCTTGATGCAGATCGGTGGACTAGCACCACTAGAGGTGATATCAGGCTTAATGGGACTGCCGATTATCGTAATTCAATTCTTAACTATTTATGCAGCGAAAAAAATGATGGATCAAGATCAAGCTTGGATAAATAATGTAAGGAAAGAGTAAATGAATGAGCTGCTGAAGTGAAATGTATAACTTCAGCAGCTATTTTTTTAAAAAATGATTTGAATTAAAGAAAATAGAACAAAACCTTTTGTGATCAAGATGGAAGGGTTTGCTTGATTGGATATGTTTTCGTTTACATTCATTCGAATTGTTAAAAAAGGGGTGAATTGGGTTTTACATTAAATAATCATTATGCTAATATGAACATGTTCACGAAAAGAACTTGTTCACATTTTGAATAGAATTAAAGGAAGTGGAGCAATGAAGGAGAGCAGGAAAGAAATACAACGATCACGCATGTGGCGATATTTCTTAGATGCTGCAACTGAAGTCATTGAAGAAGATGGAATTGATCATTTTACAATTCGAAAAATAGCAGATAAAGCAGGGTTTACTAGTTCTACCGCCTATAATTATTTCAAGGATTTATCCCATTTGAAATTTTTTGCTGCTATGCGTTTTATGTCCGATTATCTGGAAGAATTACCGACCTATTTAGAAAAAGGTAATAATACTGTGGAAAAATGGTTATATAGTTGGGAATGCTTTTGCAAACATTCCTTCGCCCAGCCTAAAATTTACTCGGTCATTTTCATGGATAATTTAGGTTCGATACCAGAAGATTTATTAGAACATTACTATAAGATTTATCAGAATGATTTGATCGGCTTGCCAGAAGAAGTAAAGGACATTATTATGGAGCACAGTTTTGCTAAACGCAGTGCGCTCTTTATCCAACCAGCAGTCGAAGAAAAGTTCATGGAAGAGCAGGACATTGAGATGATTTCGGATATGACGTTATTAATTTGGAAAGGTATGATGAATACCATTATTAATAAACGCAGAAATTATACACAAGAAGAAGCGATGCAGATGACATTGTATTATGTGTATGAAAGTGTGATGAAGGTAATTAAGCCAGAAAAACGTTCTGAAATCAATGTTTCCTATCCGAAAATTACAGAATAGATATTTTTTTGCCGAAAAAATGAACATGTTCATAAAGTGAATTCGTTCATGTTTCTTAGAAAGGGGATCTTATGTGATACAACTTAGTGGAATTCATAAAGTGTATGATGATGGGTTTCAAGCATTAAAAGATATTAACTTAACCTTTGAAGAAGGAAAAATTAATGTTCTAATTGGCCCAAGTGGTTGTGGAAAAACAACAACCATGAAATTACTTAATCGACTGACAGATTATACAGAAGGTCAAATTACAATTTATGGTAAAGATATTAAACAAATCAATCCGATTCAATTACGGCGTCAAATGGGATATGTGATTCAAAATATTGGATTATTTCCCCACATGACGATATACGATAATGTAGCAACAGTGCCAAAGCTTTTGAAATGGGATAAACAAAAAATTAAAACGACGGTTGATGACTTGCTACGAATGGTTAACTTAGATCCCGAAGTATACCGCGGACGCTATCCAGCAGAATTAAGTGGTGGTCAACAACAACGTATTGGTGTAATTCGTGCGTTAGCGGCAGAACCGTCAACCATTTTGATGGATGAACCGTTTAGTGCACTAGATCCAATTAGTCGTGAACAATTACAGGAAGAGTTAGTTCGCTTGCAAAAAGAAATTAACAAAACAATTGTTTTTGTGACACATGATATGGATGAAGCCATTAAAATTGCCGATCAGATCATTATTATGAAAAGTGGACAAGTGGTTCAAAAAGGATCTCCAGAAGAGATATTAGCTCATCCAGCAAATGACTTTGTCCGTGAATTTATAGGTGAAGACCGCTTGCAGAGTGTCGTTCCTTCTGTGCAAGATCTGATGACGACAGAATGTGAAGCAATAGAGCTTACTTCAACTATTGACGCAGCTATTCAAAGCATGTCCCAGCAAAAATTAAGTGCAATACCTGTCGTGGATGGTGATGAAAAATATATCGGTATGATTGATCTATTTTCAGCACTTCAACAGCGAGATAAAGAAGTAAAGGAAATAATCATCGATAAAAAACCTGTTCCTGATAGTGCTCATGGAGAGTTATTGCTTGATCAATCCAACGGAAATCAACAGGAAACCTTACCAGTTGTATCAGATCAGAATGAAGTAGTAGGAATCATAAAAAGCGAAAAACTGTTAGAAGTATTACAACGCTTCTATCAACTTAAGCGTGGTGGAAAATAGTGGATTTACTAACAGAGTATATCGAATTTTGGCAGGATAAGTATGATTCGATTCTTTCATACATGTGGGAGCATTTAGTTATTTCATTTGTTGTTATGCTATTATCGATTGTATTTACGGTACCTTTGGCGATTTATATGACCAAGATGAAAAATGAAAGAATCAAAGGACTTATTTTTAATATAGCGAATGTTTTTCAAACGATACCGACCGTAGCTTTGTTAGCAATTATGATACCGCTACTCGGAATCGGTTTTCGACCCGCGGTAGCAGCCTTATTTTTATATGCGTTATTACCTTTACTGCGAAATACCTATACAGGGATCCAATCGATTGATCCAAGTATTGTGGAAGCTGCAAAAGGGATGGGATTTAGCACCTTTGGTCGATTATTTAAAGTAGAACTTCCTGCTGCTCTTCCATATGTGATGTCAGGAATTCGCGTAACAACTGTGTATATTATCAGTTGGACAACCTTAGCCGCCTTAATTGGAGCAGGAGGATTAGGTGATTTGATTTTGGCTGGTATCGGTTATAACGATAAACATATGATTTTTACCGGAACGATACTAGCAATTGTAATAGCGTTATTAATGGATTTTGTATTCCATAGATTTGAAAAAAATTATTCTAAAGCATAAAAGGAGAGAAACATCATGAAGAAATTAATATTAGCAAGTGTACTAACAGCATTAGTAATGATCGTAACGGCATGTGGAGGTAGCACATCTGCAGATGGAGGAGAAGTTTTTGAGTATGGTGCCCAAAAAAATACGGACCCTAAAATTATGGGACAAATGGTGAAACTTTTAGTGGAAGATCAAACAGACCATGAAGTGAACATAACGGAAGATATTCCTGCAAGTCCACAGGTAATGACAGCTATTGATAAAGAGGATTTCGACTTTGCGACATTATATTCAGGTGAAGTATACAATAACCACTTTGATGAAGATCAAGTAGAATACTCAACAGATCCAGCAAAAACGTTAGAGCAAGCCCAAGAACTTTTTGGTGAAAAATATGATATGAAATGGTATGACTCAACTGGATTTAGTAACCAATATAGCATTGCAATTAAACAGTCTTTTGCAGATGAACATGGAATTGAAACAATGTCAGATTTAGGTACAGTAGCTGATCAAGTGACGATCGGTACGGATAACTCTTGGATTGAACGTGAAAATGATGGTTATGAAGGTTATAAAGAGGCCTATGGTTATGAGTTTGCTGATGCACGAGGAATGGATGTAGCCTTAATGTATAAAGCAATCGAAAGCGGCGATGTTGAGGCAGTGACTGCTTATACAGTTGACCCACAAATTATTGCATATGATTTAACCATTTTAGAAGACGATCAAAATTTCTTCCCGCCATATGAAGGATCTTTAGTAGCGCGTAATGCGGTAATTGATGAGTATCCAGAAGTAGCAGATATTTTTGATTCCCTAGTTGGGGCAGTGAGCACAGAAGAAATGACAGAATTAATTCGTTTAGTGGATATGGAAGAAGAAAGCACAGAAGCGGTAGCACGTGAATTTTTACAAGAAAAAGGAATGCTTGAATAGGGAAAGGTGATGACATGAGCTTTCTCCAAGAATTAAGTCAATACATGGCAGAGAACAGCAGTTTACTTTTTGAATTAACCGTTCAGCATATATTGATGGTGGTCTATGGTATCGCATTGGCGTTAGTCATAGGCATCCCATTAGGCATCCTAGCTGCACGTTACGAACGAATCGCACCATTTATTATTTCGTTAACAAATATATTGCAATTGATCCCAAGTTTAGCGATGCTAGCCATTCTCATGCTTTATTTCGGATTAGGATTTGAGACAATGGTGATTGGATTATTCCTATATTCCTTAATGCCGATTGTGCGAAATACCTATGTTGGAATTCGTGAAGTAGATGACAGTATTATGGAAGCTGGTAAAGGTTCAGGGATGACCTCTCTACAATTATTAGCCAAAGTCCAATTTCCATTATCGATTCCCTTTTTATTAGCAGGGCTGCGTGTGGCATCCGTCATCGCAATAGCTGTAGCATGTATTGGACCATATATTGGGGCAGAAGGTTTAGGAAAAGAGATTATTTCAGGAATTAGTTTACAATCAGAAGTGAAGATTTATGCTGGTGCTATTCCAGCGACAGTTTTAGCAATTGTTGCTGACTTGGCACTTGGATTACTAGAGAAAAAAGCAAAGAAACGTATGGCATTAGCGTAATTTTATTAAAGAAAGGTGAACAGCATTGGTTTTTAATATAAAAGATTCACAAGAACGCCGTGTGATAAAAGACTTTCCACGAACAGTAAAAAAATTAGAAAATGTATGGATACCAATGTCGGATGGTGCGAAATTAGCAGCAACGATTTGGTTGCCAGAAGATGCAACGGAAAATCCTGTGCCAGCAATCTTAGAATATATTCCTTATCGTCAGAACGATTTTACTGCCATTCGTGATTCGATCAGACACCCCTATTTTGCTGGACATGGCTATGCCAGTATTCGTGTCGATATTCGTGGATCTGGTAATTCGGATGGTGTTCTATTAGACGAGTATTTAAAACAAGAACACGATGATGCGTTAGAAATTTTTGATTGGATTTGTCAACAAGAGTGGTCGACTGGTTCAATAGGAATGATTGGTAAGTCTTGGGGAGGATTCAACGGTTTACAGGTAGCAGAACGTCAACACCCTGCATTAAAAACAGTGATTACTTTATGCTCAACAGATGATCGCTATGCGGATGATGTTCATTACAAAGGTGGTAATGTATTAGCATCTGACATGTTATGGTGGGCTTCGACGATGTTTGTTTATAATGCCAGACCACAAGATCCGGCTGTAGTAGGTGCAAGCTGGCGCGATAACTGGCTCGATCGATTGGAAAACACGCCACCTTTTGTAGAAGAATGGCTGACACATCAACGTCGTGATGATTACTGGAAGTATGGTTCTATCTGTGAAGATTTCTCGAAAGTCGATATTCCGGTATTCGCTGTAAGTGGCTGGCAAGATGGCTACACCAATGCTGTATTTCGCCTATTAGAGCATTTGCCAAATCAAAGCAAAGGCTTGATTGGCCCTTGGGCACATGAGTATCCAGAAGTAGCAACACCTGAGCCGAACATTGGCTTTTTACAAGAATGCTTGCGCTGGTGGGACCAATGGCTCAAAGGAATCGATACAGGCATTATGGAAGAGCCAAAGCTACTTTCATGGATTCAGGATAGCGAGTTACCACAAGTAACGTATGAAAAACGACCAGGTAAGTGGGTAGGCGATAACTCTTGGCCATCCGAGAATGTTTCTAGCAATAAATGGTGGTTAAAAGGTCAAAGCATTACGACCGATCAGAGTATGAGTAATGATCCTGTCGTGATTCCAAGTATGCAAGAGCATGGTTTTTACAATGGTGTATTCTGTCCATTTGGTCAACCAGGAGATTTACCTGCAGACCAGCGCTTAGAAAATGGGAAAGCAGCCGTCTTTACTTCTGCACCATTAGAGGAGAACGTCGAATTATTAGGAAAACCTACTTTCCATGCTGAGTTCTCCGTTGATCAAGAAAATGCTTTTATCATGGCAAAAGTAAACGATAAAGCACCAACTGGAGAATCTACCATGATTACATGGGGAATGCTAAATCTTAATCATTTAGAATCGCATGAAGATCCAAAGGCACTATCACCTGGTGAAAAATACCGAGTGCGTGTCGATTTAAATGTGCTAGGACAACAGATACCCGCTGGACATTCACTTGAGTTAGTGTTGGCACCAACTTATTGGCCTCAAGCTTGGCCATCACCAAAACCGGTGAATTTAACCATTTATCAAAGCGAAAATACCTATCTGGAGTTACCTGTTCGGACCGCGCAGCCAGAAGACAAGGGTGCTGGTGACCACTTCCAAGTACCAGAAACTGCTGAAGTGATGGAAAAAGAAGTCTTACGAAAAGAGAAACGAACACGTGAAGTAAAGCATGATCTAATCAATGGCATTTGGAAATTAGAAGATATGTCAGATGAAGGGGAACGAAAACTACTATCAAATGGTGTAGAGCACGGTAGTATTAATAAAAATACCTTCACTATTAAAGAAAATGATCCATTATCAGCAAAAGTAACATGTGAATGGGAACTAAATGTTGGCCGAGAAGATTGGCAAACGAAATTAGAGAGCTTTAGTGAAATGACAAGTGATCAAGACAACTTTTATCTAGTAAATCGTCTGATCGCTTATGAAAACAACAAAGAAATCTTCCAAAAAGAATGGAAAAAAACAATCAAGAGAGATTTTCAATAGTTAGTAGAAGCAGATTCCTTTTTGTGAATCTGCTTTTTTGTTGAGGTGCAAGAAAGGGAGCGTGAACTGCAAGAAGGAGAGCAAATCTGCAAGAAGAACAGTGCGAATTGCAAGAAAGAAGCTAAAAAAAGCGATAGAAAATCAAAAGATTTACTATCGCTTGTACTTTCTAAGCAGACTTTTCAGATTGTAAACTCTAAATTTAGTCCCTCCACTAGTTTCAACTTCCAATTTTCTTAAAATTCGTGATGTTGTATAAAGTGAATCTACTAATAAAAACCATCTCGCCTGTTTGTTATTGATGTAGAAACCAAACAAATAGACAAAATCACATAATGCATCAAGATGTGCATTTTTATCACGATGTCCACAAGTACTGCATATCCAAGTTCCGTGAGTCCGTCGCATTGCCTTAGGTTTACAAGTCGGACAAAAAACACCTCTTCTAATATTATTTAAGATCTCTCTCTTCGGTTCCAAAATGGATATAGAACGTTCCTGATGTAAAGTCAATAATTTTTTGCCTAGCTGTAACAACTGATCCATTTCATAGATTCTCTCAGTATAGCTAGAAACTAACTTTTGCAAACGATCAGGACACTGTTGAACTGGTATCATATCAAGATGCTGGAAAGATAATTGAGCCTGGTCATGAGTGAAAATCGCCAAGGTGTGAATGGGGATATTTGAATATCCGAGGTTTGTTAATAGAGACTGAAGTTGTGTTTTCTGCAGATTTGCTTGGGTTAAGGGATGTTGATAGACTTTTTCTTCTTGATCTTTATTTTGAATCAATTGTTCTGATTCATTTAAGTAAAGTTTTCCTTTTAGGTGTTTTACTTCTGTAATTAAGAAAAAGGTAGGGAATAAGAATAATCCATCGATTTGGAAGTGGTGGTTATGATCCTTCAAACGTAATCCATATAAATCATAGCGGGAGGTAAAATTACTTAGATCAACATAATAAGGCAGGCTTTTTTCGCCCAAATAGCCGGATAATTCACGACGGAATAAATCGAAGGTCTTGGAGGGAATATCGAGGTAACGTTCGTTCATTATTTCTAATTGCTTTAAATGTTCGGTTTTTTGAGGTGGTTTTACAATCAATAGATCATCTCATAAACATAATTATTCCTCTTCAGTATAACAAAAATCTACCATATGATATACTAATTTTTAAAAAGGAGCGGATCGAATATGGAAACAAAAAATCAGCAGCTGTTTCGCGAATTTAATGAAGCATTTGTAAAAGGTGATATCGAAAAAATACTAGCAAGTGTAACAGATGATATCGTCTGGCGCATGGTTGGTAATGATACAATTAAAGGAATCGATAACTTAGAAACCGCACTTCAAGGAATGGATAATGGCAACGAATTTGAATTAGAGATCGAACATATGATTACACATGGCAAAGAAGCAGCAGTGAATGGGATTATCCATTCAACCAATAAAGATGGGGAACAACGCCATTATAGTTTTTGTGACATTTATAAATTGAATAAGCATAAAGAAGGCAAAATCAAAGAAATTATTAGTTACGTGTTGGAGATCTGATCGTGGGACAGTTAGGGAGATTTGGATTGGAATAAGGTTAGCTCTAACAATTAATCGATTGTCGCGATGTTGAAGCATATTTAAGAATAGAGTGTTGGAAAAAAACAGCAAACAAAAACGCTCAGGTTTTTCTGAGCGTTTTTAATCGTTTTTCTTCAACTAACTTACACCACTAAACATTTATATACCCTTCTAAATACGATACAGCCTCACCAGCTATTCTTACAGTTTCACCCGTATTTGTACAATATAGCTTTCCGCCTCTTTCTGATAATTGCAATGCGACAAGTTCCTCTTTTTTTAAGATGTTATTCCAATAGGGAACTAACGTACAATGAGTAGAACCAGTAACTGGGTCTTCTTTTATTCCTGCCTTTGGTGCAAAAAATCTTGATACGAAATCCACTTTTTCCCCTTTTGCTGTCACTATTACACCAAATCCGTCTAGTTTTTTTAATTCATCCATATTTAAATCAAGATCCAAAATATCTTGCTCTTTTTCAAATACTGCCATATAGTCTCGTGATTTATAGACCTCTTTAGGTACTTTCCCTAAACCTTTAATAAGTTCTTCTGGCGTCTCGCATCTTTCCCCTTCTCTGGAAGGAAAACTCAATGTAAATAGACCATCATCCTCAGATACTTCTAAAAGTCCACTTTTTGTTTTAAATTTAATGTGTTTCACATTTGTATCTAAATACGTGCATATGACATAGGCAGTTGCTAATGTTGCGTGTCCACATAAGTCGACTTCATCTATTGGAGTGAACCACCTTAACTCATATACATCCTCTTTTTTTACGAAGAATGCAGTTTCTGATAGATTATTTTCTGCTGCAATCTTTTGCATTAAATCCTCTTCTATCCATTCGTTTAATGGACATACCGCAGCGGAGTTTCCTTTGAATTGTTTATTTGTAAAAGCATCAATCTGATAAATCGGGATTCTCATTTTGCTTGAACTCCTTAATTTGAAATTTCATCTGATTTGCATCATTTTAACATGAAAATAGGAGTGTAAAAAAATATTTGATTTGCACTCCCCTTAACCTAATGAGCACCATTCACTTCTTTTGATCCAAAATATTCCGACTATAAATTTCCTCAATATAACCAACATAACCTTCTACAGTTTCTTCGTTGCTATTCTCTTCCATTCGAGTTGCCAACGATGCTAAAATGAGAATACTACTACACATTAATAACCAAACAAAAATACCAAATAAGATATTCATCATCCAACCTCCTACCGATAGTTTAGAGGATGGAACGCGTTTCAGAGCAAGTACTTTTTTGAAAAAAGAGGGAAATAATATGACGAATATTCGTGATATTGCTAGAATGGCAAATGTTTCGGTAACAACAGTTTCTCGCGTGATCAATGAACATCCATATGTTAGTGAAGAAAAAAGAGAAGCGGTTCTTCGAGCAATGGAAAGAGCCGATTATCAGGTTAATATGACTGCAGTTCACCTTAGTCAAGGGAAATCCCAGCTGATTGGTGTTGTTGTCCCTTTTGCCAATCATCCTTACTTCGGGTTGTTAATTGAAGGAATAGCCAAAAAAGCAGTCGAAAGCAATTATCATTTTGTATTAATCCAAACGAATTATAACAAAGAAAGGGAACAGGAAGCGCTCGATATGTTAAGGCATAAACAGATTGATGGATTGATCATTTGTTCTAGAATTTCGGGGCTAGATACAATAACAAAATACCGTCAATACGGTAAAATTGTTATCTGTGAAAATGCGAAAGGGAATAGAACGATCGATTCTGTTTATATCGATCATTATCAAAGCTTCTTATCTGCACTAAAATACTTATATGAAAAAGGCTATCGAAATATTGGTTACTCAATTGGACGGGAAACAGGTTCAAATAGTTATTTTCGTCAACAAGCATATCGGGATTTTTTGAAGCAAAAAGATTTGCCTTATCAGGAGTCATTTGTTTTTACGGAGAATTATAATTTAGAAGATGGACAAAAAGTGGTGAATTTGATACAACAACTTTTCCATAAACCTGATGCTTTATTAGTAACAAGTGATGTGGTGGCAGCAGGGATTATAACAGCTTGTAACCATACGAATTTGAGAGTGCCTGAAGATTTAGCGATTATTGGTTTTGATAACCAGCCGATCGCTAAAATGATGGGGATCACTACATTTGAGATCCCACTTGTAACAATGGGTGAAAAGTTATTTCAACAAGTAATCAGGACAACGTCTACAGCTCATCAACAATTTCATGTTACATTAATTGAGAGGAATACAGTGTAAAATAAAAGCCAACGCGTAATGCGTTGGCTTTTCGAGTCATTTATTCTTCTACAACAAACTCAAATCCACCAGAGAACTTAACATCTTTACCGATTAGTACGCCACCAGTTTCAAGTGGAGCGTTCCAAGTTAAACCATAATCTTCACGGTTGATTTTGCCTTCTACGTCTGCACCTGCGATGGTGTTACCTTGCATTGGATCTTTTGCTTTACCATTGTATTCCACTGTAAATGTTTCTTCTTTAGTTACATCTTTGATCGTTAAATCACCAGTAACTTGATATTCAGAATCACCTGATTTTTTAATGTTTTTACTTACAAAAGTAATATTCGGATACTTTTCAACATTGAAAAAGTCTTCAGATTTTAAGTGACCATTACGATCATCATTGTTTGTTTCAATCGAAGCAACATCAATTGTTACTTTAACACTAGCATTATCAAGGTCGTCAAAACTACCATTAAAATCAATATCGAAATTTTGGAATTCACCTTTTGCTTTTGATACCATCATGTGTTTTACTTCAAAATTCAATGCACTGTGCACTTTGTCTAAATTTACGTTTGCCATTATTAAAATTCCTCCCAAAAAAATATTAACTTACTTTATGTAACTAAGTATACAAACAATAATTAATTACGTCAAGTAATTAATTTATTTTATTTCTGTAAAAAAATTTGCTATACTATTATTAAAGAGGTGAGAGCGATGGCAGATAAAACAATTTGCCCGAAGTTTGAATCGGCATTAAATATATTAAATAAACGTTGGACTGGATTAATCATCTTTCAATTATTAGAAGGTGCGCAACGTTTTTCTGTAATAGAAGGTAATATTGGTATCAGTGGTCGAGTTTTATCCGAAAGACTAAAAGATCTTGAAAAACAAGGTATCGTGAAACGAAATGTATACGACGAAACACCAGTTAGAATTGAATATGCCCTTACGGAAAAAGGTAAGGCACTGGAGCCAGTTTTACAAAGTATCCAACACTGGGCAGATGGCTGGATAAATAAAGATACAAAATCTATTGTTTAGTATATATTCCCAACAATTAGTATGCTCAAACTGCGATTCATTGATTCGCAGTTTTTTTGTTGGAAAAGATACTCTTATTGCATATAGCGCAGTTCTTCTTGCAAATTAGCTCCCCTTCTTGCATATCAGGCAGTTCTTCTTGCGGATTCACTCTCTTTCTTGCATCTCACACTATTCTTCTTGCAAATACACCCTCCTTTCTTGCATTTCTACATATTTTACATCTATTCAAAAGCGGTTTATCATTATAATTAAATAAATAAAGTTACTCGATTGAATCCTATTTTAAGTGGGAGGAAGTAGAATGGTAAAACGACCTAAGATTACAGTGGTTGGTAGTATTAATATGGATTTAGTCACATCGACAGATCTTTTTCCGGCACAAGGGGAGACCGTTAGAGGAAATGATTTTCAAACGATTCCAGGTGGAAAAGGTGCAAATCAAGCGGTAGCATCCGCAAGACTAGGCGCAGATGTAAAGATGATCGGCTGTGTTGGGGATGATGCTTTTGGTGATGAATTACTTGATAATTTACGAACAGAGAACATCGCTGTTGACAACGTTGCTCGAATAAAAGATACACGATCTGGGTTAGCTAATATTGTTTTGTCTGAGAAAGATAATCGAATTATAATAATCTCAGGCGCCAATGCCCATGTTACACCGGATTACATAGAAAAAACGAAAGCAGCTATTTTGGATAGTGACTATGTGCTGATTCAATTTGAAATTCCGAAAGAAACAATTGAATATTGTATACATATGTGTGCAGAACACGATATTCCGATTATTGTGAATCCAGCACCAGCTTTTGGATTAGCACAAGATAGTTGGCATAAAGCTAGCTATATTACTCCAAATCAAACAGAATGGCAGCAATTATTTAATAACAATTGGAATGAAAAACTGATTGTTACTAGAGGCGAGCAAGGTGTTTCTTTTATCGAAAAAAGTAAAGAAAAACATATAAGTTCTCACCCTGTAAATGTTGTCGATACAACGGGAGCAGGTGATACTTTTAATGGAGCGTTGGCAGTAGCCTTAGCGGAAGGGAAAAGTATCGAGGAATCCGTGAAGTTTGCCAACGCAGCTGCCGCATTATCGATAGGGAAATTAGGGGCACAAAAAGGCATGCCCACAAAAGAACAAGTGGAACAATTTATATTGAAGGACTGAGGTATATGACAACAAAAATTCTCAAAAATGATTGGGCGGAAATACTAGAATCCGAGTTTGAAAAAGATTATTATTTAAGATTGCGTGACTTTTTAAAGCAAGAGTACCAACAAAACACGATCTATCCAGAGATGCATGATATATATAATTCCCTACATTACACACCTTTTCACAAAGTAAAGGTAGTAATATTAGGACAAGACCCATACCATGGACCAAATCAAGCACATGGATTAAGTTTTTCGGTAAAACCAGAGGTGGACATTCCGCCATCGTTACGAAATATTTATAAAGAGTTACATACGGATACTGGATTACCAATTCCGACGCATGGATATTTAGTGAAGTGGGCAGAGCAGGGTGTTTTGTTGCTTAATAATGTATTAACGGTTAGAGCGGGGCAAGCACACTCTCATCAGAAGAAAGGCTGGGAGCGATTTACCGATCATGTTATCAATACCCTGAACGAGAAAACTACTCCTGTTGTCTATCTTTTATGGGGAGCAGCGGCACAGAAAAAACAAGCATTAATTGATAGTTCGAAACATTATATTATAAAATCCCCGCATCCTAGTCCACTATCTGCACATCGCGGTTTCTTTGGAAGTAAACCATTTTCTAAAACGAATGATTTGCTGAAACAACATCAACTCACGCCGATTGATTGGGAAATACAATAACAAAAAAGGGACGAGGTGCCTGTCCCTCTGTCCCTTCTCTGTCCCCTTACTTTTGTAACATTTCTTTGATTTCTCTGATTTCTTTGCGCAGTTCTTTAATTTCACTGGTATCTTCTTTGATTTCATCTGTTTCTTCTTCAAAATCATCGGTGATTTTTTGGGCATTATTAACGATTTCCCCAACAATTAAGTTGATCATAATAAACGTTGCAATTACGATGAAGGAAAGGAAATAAAGCCATGACCATGGTTCTTCTGCAAATATCGGTCTGAAAATACCGCTTGCCCATGATTCTAAGGTGAAGATTTGGAATAATGTCACAAAGCTTAAAAAGATATCACCAAAATATTCAGGCGAAATATCTCCGTAAAAAGAGGTCCCTAAGATAGCATATACATAAAAGATAATTGTCATAATTAGCAATACACTACTAATAGTGGGGACCGCCATAAATAAGGCTGCCACAATTCTTCTTAAAGTTGGAATCGTGGTAATCGTACGGAAAACCCGTAATACACGGAAAATACGTAATACACTTACAAATGGGGTACTATATAAAATAAGACTACCTAATACAATCACAAAGTCAAAGATATTCCAACCATTCGTAAAGAAGCTCTTTTTGAGTACCATGATCTTTAGAACCACTTCTAATGTAAAGATAGCTAGGATAATAAGGTCGATTACCACAAAATATGTGTGGTATTGCTGATAGATTGTCGGGAAAGTTTCTAAACCTATTAACACGGCGTTAAAGATTATTAGAGCGGTGATGAATCGATTGAATCGTGTATCCATCACAAACTTACTTAATTTTTCTGGGGAACGCATACCATTTCTCCTTTACTGTGTGTTCGATCACACAATCACTACCCTCAATATTTTAAAATGAAATGAGCGTAAACACAACTTTTAACTAAGAATATTAAAAAAGGAGCCGATCAAATGAAGAGACACGAAGCGTTATATCCATTATCCCATCACCATCATCATACCTTAACAATGGCCCAACAACTAAAAAAAGCAGATGATAATAGCAGTATTCAAAAAATGACCAGAGATGTGATTGAATTTTGGGAAAAGGATGGAGAAGATCATTTTCGTGACGAAGAAGAAGTCCTTTTACCTCTTTACGGGCAATACGAATCTGTTGACCAACCTGAAATAAAAGAGATGCTGATTCAACATGTGCAAATTAGAAGTTATGTGTATCAAATAAGAGGTTCGAAACGTCCAGATCGCCAGTTGTTTCGTGAATTGGGAGCATTATTACAAGAACATGTACGCTTAGAGGAACGTGTCATTTTTCCTATGATTGAAAAAGCGGTACCAGAAAATTATCTATTTCAAGCGAATGGCAGGTTCCATCGAGATTCCTATAGCGGTTTTTAACGCACTTCCGACAGAAGTCGCCCTCTTCAAGCGTGTGAAGGGCATAGCCCAACGGTAAGGGGGAGATGAATGTCGGTTGGGAGATATCCCAAAGAAGTTGCAATCACCGAACTTGCGTTCTATAATGATTATTAGAAAGAGGGAGGTGATGGATATGACGAAACAAAACAAGGCCTATAAGTTTCGAGTGTATCCAACGGAGGAACAGGCGTTGATGATACATAAAACCTTTGGTTGTGTTCGTTTTGTTTATAACAAAATGTTAGCTGAACGAAAAGAAACGTACGACCACCTAAAAGATGATAAAGAGACATTAAAAAAGGTGAAACTTCCTACACCTGCCAAATATAAACAAGAATATGCCTGGTTAAAGGAAGTAGATTCTTTAGCTTTGGTAAACGCTCAACGAAACTTAGATAAAGCTTATAAAGCCTTCTTTAAGGGAATTGCCAAGTTCCCCAAATTCAAAAGTAAACGACACAAGCAAAGCTACACCACAAATGTTGTGAATGGGAATATTCAATTGTTAAATGGTTATATCCAATTACCGAAATTGAAAAGGCTCAAAATGAAACAACATAGAGAGATACCTTCCGAACATACACTCAAATCTTGCACCTTATCTATAACTTCCTCAGGAAAATACTATATTTCTATTCTCACAGCGTACGAAAAGCAGATCGATCCTAAGGAAATCCACACAATGGTTGGCTTAGACTTTACGATGGACGGGCTGTTTGTTGATAGCGACGGTAAGAAAGCCAATTACCCAAAGTTTTATCGACAAATGCTTGGTAAATTAGCGATCGAGCAACGTAAACTATCTCGTAAAAAGAAAGGCTCTTCCAATTGGAACAAACAACGTATTCGAGTAGCTAACATGCAAGAGAAAGTCGCGAACCAACGTAAGAATTCTCTTCACCATCTATCAAAGGAGTTAGTAACGCACTATGATGCGGTTGTCATAGAAGATTTAGACATGAAGGGAATGTCACAAGCACTTCAATTTGGTAAAAGCGTCGCTGATAATGGATGGGGAATGTTCACTTCATTCTTAAAGTACAAACTAAAAGAACAAGGGAAACACCTTATCAAAGTGGACAAATGGTTTCCATCTTCCAAAACATGTTCGAGTTGTGGAAATATTCAACCCATGCCAATGAACATGAGGGTATATGCTTGTTCGTGTGGACTAAAACTTGATCGAGATTACAACGCAGCACTCAATATCAAAAAAGAAGGCATGCGCTTATTAGCGAGTGCCTCATGATAAGATGAACTCTTGGAACAAGAGGGTTAGCTTGGTAAATTTCGTCAGCTACCAAAAGTGGCAATTACCCAAGAAGCCCCCACTTCAAGCAACCTGTAAGGGTGGTAAGTGGTGGGAGTAGTTCACAAAATAGTAATATTTCAGAGAAAAGGTGATTAATCGGTCAATATATGGTAAACTATCGACTAGTTTCATTATATTGAAGGAGAACGTAAATGATGGCAATTATAGATAAAATGAAAGAAATAATGAAGAATTGGTCTGCTATTCATCATATAGTTGTATATTACTTGTTAGCTGTGATCGTATCGACAATAGTGGTAAGTTTACCTGTTTTTCATAATCCAGGTGTGGAGCTTTCCTTTATTGATGCGATGTTTACAGCTGTTACAGCGATAAGTGTTACAGGCCTGACGGTTATTTCAATATCAGAAGTATTTAATCCAGCAGGTCAGATTGCCATTGCCGTTATTCTGCATTTAGGCGGAATTGGGATCATGACGATGGGTACCTTTATATGGGTGATTTTAGGTAAAAAAATTGGTATACGAAGTCGAAAAATGATCATGGTTGATCAGAATAGTAAAACATTGGCCGGGCTTGTAAAACTGATGCTTGAAATCTTTAAATTAATGCTAATTATTGAATTTATTGGTGCTATTATCTTATCTATTCATTTCTTGAATTATTACGACACGATGCCTGAAGCGCTGTTGCAAGGTGTGTTTGGGGCAATCAGTGCCACAACTAATGGAGGTTTGGATATCACTGGAGCTTCGTTAATACCTTTTGCCAATGACTACTTTGTACAGTTTATAAATATGATTCTAATTATTCTCGGTGCCATTGGCTTTCCGGTATTAATAGAAGTACAGGAAGTCTTAAGAGGTAGAGTATATGGAGTTAATGATCGTCATAAATTTTCCTTATTCACAAAGATAACTACTGTAACCTTTTTCTGGCTTGTAGTCGGTGGTACAATTTTAATTTTTTTATTGGAAAGAGACGCCTTTTTTGCTGATAAATCGTGGCACGAGACTTTTTTTTATAGTCTTTTTCAATCTGTAACAAGCAGAAGTGGTGGTTTATCCACGATGGATGTTTCCGAATTTTCATTGCCAACGCTTTTCTTAATTAGTGCTCTAATGTTTATTGGTGCATCACCAAGTAGTGTTGGTGGTGGTATACGAACAACCACTTTTGCGATTATGTTGTTAACGATTTGGAATTATGCTAAAGGAAATTCTAGTGTGAAAGTATTTGGACGGGAGATTCATCAAGAAGATATGTTACGCTCTTTTATTGTCATAACCACTGCTCTCATGCTTTGTGTAAGTTCAGTTATTATTTTGATGAAAACAGAAAGTTTCCCTTTGATGGAAGTTATTTTTGAAGTGGCTTCTGCCTTTGGAACAACAGGACTTTCGCTCGGAATTACACCTGATCTATCCTCATTTGGAAAGTGTCTGATTATGGCGCTGATGTTTATCGGTAGAATCGGTGTCTTCACCTTCCTATTTATCATTCGAGGCGACGATACCAAAGATCGTTTCCACTATCCAACCGAACGAGTAATCATCGGATAACCTCAAGGGCAACCTTGAGGTTATTGTTTCGGTTTTAAAAAACGTCCTCATTATGCTAAACCAGCGCTTGACTGCTGCTCCCCAGTGGGTCTTCATACTGTTCTTTTCCACTAAAGTATCGAATTTTACCTTTCACACTTGTATATGTGCTCTGTTCTAGGAGCTCTTATTAAATCGGTGGTGTAGTATATATGAGTTTCTTCACGGGAATAGTGTTGTTGTAGACGGGAAATATGGTGCGCTTGGCGGGAATTAGCCTTTTTTCCCGTTAAGCAAAGCACAATTCCCGTCTACAGAAGAATAATTCCTGTAAAGAGCATGGTAATTCCGGTGAAGCGAAAGGGGATTCCCGTGAAGAATACAAATTTCTTCATAAACGACGTCATACTTATGTGCATTAGGCTTTTAAAGTTTTCAAGAGTTAGAAGTCTGTGTCTACTTTGTATATAGTATTATCAAGTTTCTAATAAGTTGATTACGATCCAAAATAAATATTCCTTAAATTTACTAGTTTAATTGGTAGGCGCATTGGGCTGAAGTATAGTATAGTTATAGGTAGGAATAGCTTCAGGAATGAATAGTTTGCAGAACGGAGGCGGAACAATGGAATACCAGAACCAAGTCGCGAAAATCTTGCAAAATATCGAAAGAGTTATGATAGGTAAAGAACGAGAGGTAACTTTGAGTTTAGTCGCATTACTAGCAGATGGACATGTACTGTTAGAAGACGTGCCAGGTGTTGGTAAAACGATGATGGTACGTGCATTATCAAAATCACTAGATTGTGAATTTAAACGTATCCAATTTACGCCAGATTTATTACCATCCGATGTGACGGGTGTATCGATATACAATCCGAAAGAAATGGTCTTTGAATTTCGTAGTGGTCCGATCTTCGGTGATATTGTTTTAGCAGACGAGATTAATAGAACATCGCCAAAGACACAATCTGCATTATTAGAGGCAATGGAAGAAATGAATGTCACCGTCGATGGTATGACAAAATCATTGAATAAACCATTTTTTGTAATGGCAACACAGAATCCGGTTGACTACGAAGGAACATATCCATTACCTGAAGCACAGCTGGATCGTTTTCTGATGAAGTTAAGTATGGGATATCCGAATGAAGTAGATGAGTTCGAGATGTTAAATCGGACGGATCGACAACATCCGATCGATGAAATTACACCAGTGATTCATAAAGAAGAGCTGATAGAAATGCAGAAAGAAGTCGATTCTTTATATGTCGACGCTACTGTAAAACGTTATATTGTGCAGCTTGTTTCTGCAACTAGAACAAGTAACTTTGTGCAATTAGGGGTTAGTCCCCGTGGTTCAATTGCTCTAATGAAAGCAGCCAAAGCTCATGCCTATATTCAAGATCGGGATTATGTGATCCCGGATGATGTCGTCAAATTAGCGCCATATGTGATGGCACACCGAATTATTTTGCGACCAGAGGCAAGATATGAAGGAGTTACCCAAGAAAAATTAATTACACAAATTTTAGACGAAATAGATGTTCCTGTTCGAAAGGAATTACATGGATGAAAGTACTCATTCGAAAAATAGTAACGGAAGTCCAGTTATTTTTCTTATTAGGATTTTTATTTGTGTTTGCTATGTTCCAAGGTGGATTTGTTAGTTGGTTTCTCTTTTATAGTATGTTACCAATTATTCTATATATGATGATGCTACCTTTCTATCCTCTGCAAAACTGGAAAATTGATAGACAATTGACTAATAGATATCTCCAAGCAGGTGGAAAATTAGAGATAAACATTACCATTAAACGAAAGTTTCCATTCCCACTCTTTTTTTTAATTGTCGAAGAAGACTATCCAGAGTCACTTCAATATCAGGATATTGGCAAAAAAAAGTATCAATTTCTATCAGAACAAACAGGTTTTGAAAGAAAACGACTATGGAAAAAGGTAATTCATCCCGGTTTTCATAGAAATATAGCCATTTCTTATCCGTTAGCCCATTTGCCAAGAGGGAAGCATCAATTGTCACAAGTGCACTTGAAAGTTGGCGATCCATTTGGCTTTGTGGAGGCAGCGTATACGATCGACCTCGGCCAAGAATTTTATGTCTATCCCGCGATACAAGAAATGAAGTGGAAATACTACTCGTTAAGTTTAGAAGAAGGGGCTAGCGCGTCCCATATGCATGATGAAAAACTAACAAATGTTGTCTCAGGTGTTCGTGAATATATTCCGGGTGATCGATTTTCATGGATTGATTGGAAAACAACTGCTCGGAAAAATACGGTCATGACAAAGGAGTTTGAGCAAGAAAAAGATTCAAGTATGGCATTGATCCTTGATGTGGACGGCTTGCAATATCAGCGTCTTTTAGTATTTGAAGCGGCTATTGAATGGACGATTTCGATTTTGCATACGATCCGCAAGAAGAATCAAAACGTTTCCTTTTATACGTTAGGTAAAGAAGTGAAATATTTCTCTAATCAACAGTTGCAATTCCAGTTTCCAGCTGTTCAAAATTATTTGGCCACTGTCAAACAAGAACATGAAGTACCTTTAGCGCAAAAAATAATTTCCCCTATACCCGAATTGACAAAAGGTTCTACTGTTTTATTTGTGATTACACATTTAGATGAAGTACTAGTAGATCGGTTTGTTGCATGGAAGAGTCAGGATTATATCGTTATGATTTGTTATATTGTTGCAGAGAAAGATCATCAACTACACCAACAACAATTAATAAAATCACTGCGCTTGAAAAATATTAGCGTGCAGATAATTACAGAGCAACAGTTACTGAGAGAACAGTGGGAGGTGAGTCCATCCCGATGACATCAAAGATCTCTTTATCCTCCATTTCCTCCTTTATCCTATTGCTAGCTGGATTTTTATTGTTTTGGGAATGGCTGCGACCATTAGAGGAAGTGACAGATACCGGAAGTTCCTATTTGTTTGTAATCTACACAGCGATCTGTTTTTTAGTATCCTTTTTTCTTAAAAATGCTTTGGCGAAATTTCTGATTAAATCGATATCCCTATTATTGATTCTCGATTATTTATTTCTTGAAGAAACATTGCTTTCTTTACAATGGTTTCAAGTAATCATGTCAGAGTTAAGGTATAATTTAGAAATTGCCTGGGATAATGATTGGTTTCTAATGACTGCTTTTTTTAGAAGTTTACTCTTTTTATTATTGTTGTGGTTAATGAGTTATTTATTACACTACTGGTTCACCGTTGCAAATAAATTCTTCCTGTTTGTCGTATTAACGATCGTTTATTTAGCTGTATTAGATACATTCACTGTATATGAAGCGCCACTCGCGATGGTGCGGACGTTTGTGATATCGTTTGTTGTTCTAGGACTTAGCCGTTATGTGAAACTAATGGATAATAGTGAAACGAATGATAAAAAAGGCAATCTATTGACTTGGATGACACCGATTATTGCCATTGTATTATTGGCTGCTTTATTAGGGATTTATTCACCGAAACCAACTCCGCAGTGGCCTGATCCTGTACCCTTTATCCAAAGTACTGCAGGACATGTCGGTTTTGGCGATGGCCCAGTCCAAAAAGTGGGATATGGTGAGGATGATTCACGTTTAGGTGGTTCATTTGTGCAAGACGATACAAAAGTATTTGAAGCAATCGTACATGATAATGTATATTGGCGTATTGAGTCGAAGGATGTCTATACCGGAAAAGGGTGGGAGCGTTCTGCTGAATTAGATTATGTTCCTTTAGAGAATGGTGAGGTGCGGTTTCGTACATTTTCTGTGCAAGATACTGAAACAAAGCCATACGAAGCAATGGTACGCCCTGAGTCAACCAATGAATTACCTAAAGTAGTCTATCCTTATGGTGTTAATCGAATACAATCCTCGCAACGTGAGTCGTTTTTTATGGACATGAAATCAGGTATGATTGAGGTGGAATCATCCGAACAGTCACCTAACACATCGTACTCCGTCCAATATGATGCACCATCTTTTTCCTTAGATGAGCTTCGAGGAAATTCTAATAATGACCCTGATCACATTAAACAGTCCTATTTGCAATTACCGGAGGATTTACCAGAAAGGGTCAGTGATTTAGCGGCGGAAGTAGTAGATGGTGAAGAAACAAGGTATGATAAAGCAAAGGCAATCGAAAGTTATTTCGCTCTAAATGGTTATACCTATCAAATTGAAGATGTTTCAATCCCGGAAGACGGAGAAGATTATGTCGATCAGTTTTTATTTGAAACACAAGTAGGGTATTGTGATAACTTTTCAACGTCGATGGTGGTGATGTTACGTTCCTTAGATATCCCAGCCCGCTGGGTGAAGGGTTTTACTGGGGGAGCAGAAGTAACCGATCAACCAGCGCTTCCGGAGGGTTATTCCCTTTATGAAGTGACCAATAATAATGCGCACTCGTGGGTTGAGGTTTATTTCCCAGATACGGGATGGGTACCTTTTGAGCCAACTAGTGGTTTCACTAATCCAACTGATTTTTATCAAGAAGTAACCAGTGATATTGATACAGAAGATCCTGCAGAAGAGGAAGAAGTGCCAGAGGAAGATATAAGTGAAGAAACACCTGAAACCGAAGATGCAGAAACAGATGAAGAGCAAGAAGATAGTATGCTAGGTGGTTCGGCAAATAAGGATAATGGTAATGGTTGGCTCTATTTTTGGATCAGTCTCGTTGTCATCACGCTGATATTAACAACAATTGCCTATCTAAAAAGGAATCAAATAAAAGATTGGTATGCATTAAGAAAATGGGATAAACTAACTCAGAAATTAGATTTAGAACCCGCCTATATTTATTTGTTGGATCTTTTAGAAAACAGAGGTTTCAAACGCAGAAAAGGTCAGACGTTGAGACAATACGCAAAGGAAATTGATCAACAATTAGGAACAACTGAAATGTATGACCTAACCTTAGCTTATGAACAATATATTTACAGAAATCAGGAAACATCAGAAGATAAAAGTAAATTAAGGAATTTATTCCAACAAGTAATTGATCAAATAATAGCTTGACCAGTATCGAAACGATTGATAGAATAGATAAAAATTATAGCGTGATTATAGTGTGACAGCATGGTTGCACGCCAATCTGTTTTTTACTTGATGCAGTTCTCTATGCATCTGTTTCAACACCTTCATATATGTTTGAGAATAGGGCTCAAATGTTTCTACCAGAACACCGTAAATGTTCGGACTATGAAGGCGGTGATCTTATTGTAGATTTCTGCCTTTCTGTATATTTTTAAAGAAAGGCAGATTTTTATTTGTGATAATACATAAAGATTCTTTAGATTAATTGAAGGAGTGGACAACTTGGAAGTGAACAATGAAATGATTTTAGTTTTAGATTTTGGTAGTCAATATAACCAATTAATTACCCGACGAATACGTGAATTTGGTGTATATAGTGAGCTTCATTCCCATCGTTTAACGATAGAGGAAATTAAAGAGATGAATCCAAAAGGGATTATTCTTTCAGGTGGACCTCATAGTGTCTATGGTGAAAATAGTTTCCGTTGTGATGAACAAATTTTTGAGCTTGGTATACCAGTTCTAGGTATCTGTTACGGAATGCAATTGATGACCCATCATTTCGGTGGTGTAGTAGAACGAGCGAATCAACGTGAGTACGGAAAAGCAGATATTCATGTCAAAGACAATGCACTCCTTTTTGAAGGTACACCTAAAGAGCAGGTTGTATGGATGAGCCATAGCGATAAAATTATCGAAGCTCCAAAAGATTTTGCGATTGAAGCAACCAGTTCATCAACACCTGTAGCAGCCATGAGAAATATAGAGAAAAACTTATATGGGGTGCAATTCCATCCAGAAGTTCGCAATTCCGAATATGGTAATAATCTATTAAAGCAATTTGTTTTCCAAGCATGTAAATGTACTGGTGATTGGACGATGGCGAACTTTATTGATATGGAAGTAGACAAGATTAGAGAACAAGTTGGCGATCGTAATGTATTGTGTGCGCTCAGTGGTGGGGTTGACTCCTCAGTAGTCGCAGCTTTAATTCATAAAGCGATTGGCGATCAGCTTACATGTATCTTCGTGGACCACGGTCTATTGCGAAAAGATGAAGGGGAAACGGTGATGCGTACCTTCCGTGATCAGTTCCATATGAATATCATTAAAGTTGATGCACAGGATCGTTTCTTATCAAAACTAAAAGGTGTATCTGATCCAGAACAAAAACGTAAAATCATTGGTAACGAGTTTATTTATGTCTTTGATGATGAAGCAGCTAAATTAGAAAAGATGGACTTTCTAGCTCAAGGTACGTTGTATACCGATATTGTCGAAAGTGGTACAGAAACAGCACAAACGATTAAATCACACCATAATGTAGGTGGCTTACCGGAAGATATGGAATTCACGTTAATTGAGCCGTTAAACACATTATTCAAAGATGAAGTTCGTGCTTTAGGAACGGAGTTAGGTGTACCCGATGAGATTGTATGGCGTCAACCATTCCCAGGTCCTGGTTTAGGTATCCGAGTATTGGGAGAGATTACGCCCGAAAAAGTGGAGATTGTTCGTGAATCGGATGCTATTTTACGCGAGGAAATTAAAAAAGCAGGACTAGACCGAGATATTTGGCAGTACTTTACGGTTCTTCCTGATATTCGAAGTGTTGGTGTCATGGGAGATGCCCGTACGTATGATTATGCGATTGGTATCCGTGCTGTAACGTCGATCGATGGCATGACTTCCGACTGGGCACGTATTCCTTGGGACGTATTAGAAAAGATATCCGTCCGTGTTGTTAATGAAGTGGATCACATTAACCGTGTGCTTTATGATGTAACGAGTAAGCCACCAGCGACGATTGAGTGGGAATAGTTAGTAAGAGCATTTTAAGTGAAAATGTTGATTTGACTGTATGTAGAAGGTGCGAAAATAATTAAAACTGAATAGATTTTCCGTTAAATTCCACAGAGGAAACGGAGAAAAATGAGGGATATTGTGTAAAAGCAATATCTCTTTTTTGTTAGGTAGGAAGTTTTGAAATCGTTGATAAAAACGTTTTGGTATCTTATTCGTATTTTAAATGTAAAACAAATTTCTCCTTTTTTTATAAATCTAATCGAATTATCTCCATTTAACCTTGATTTAACGTTAATCTTTTATGATGAAAACCGGTAATGTAAAAAATCAAAGAAGGGATGAAAACAAAAAAATAGCGGAGAAATCTTAACGATCATCGAACATTACGATGGTTAACTAAGAAGTAAAAGGAGACCTGGAGATGAAGAACAGTGATTGGCCATGGAATTACCGGAAACAAATGCAACGAAGGATTTTGATTTTCTTTTGTATGTTACTAGCTCTTAGTCCCGCTCAAATTGGATTACATGTGGTTGCAGTGGAGCAAGAACAAAATCCAGATACAAAGGAAGTAGCAGTTGAAACAGAACAAATAGTAGATACAGTGAATGATCAAGTAAATACCAGTGATGTAGAGGAAGAAAGTGAACAGGAAGAAAAAGAATCAACAAATAAGAAAGAAGCACAACTTGAAGAAAAAACAGATAGCTCGAAGCCAAGTGAAGAAGTGAAGGCAGAACAGATTCATCCAACAGAGGATATTCCTGAAGATGATGCGAAAGAAGCACCAGAAGTGGACAGTGACGAAGGAGTAGAAGAGGAAGAAGTAGAAACTTCTCAACAATTAAGTATGGAAACTTCACATGATAATGGAGGCTTCACTTTTTATGGCCTTACTCATGCTATAGTTACTGGTTACACAGGCTCAGCTACCGAAATAGAGATACCTGCTGAAGGTCTGGCTGAACCTGATCAATTAATGTTACCAGTAAAATGGATTGAAGCTTATGCATTTGCCTCTCATAAACTTGAGAATGTCGACAAGTTAGAAAGGGTGACCATTCCTGATGGTGTAACGTGGATTAGAAACAATGCATTTGAGAAAAATGCACTCACGGAAATCCACATTCCGGATAGTGTGACGACAATTAGTGGGCGAGCATTTCATCAAAACCAGTTAGCAAAAGTGACACTGCCAAATTCAGAACTAACTATTGCTGGTTATGCTTTTTCGGATAATCAACTGACAGAACTAGAGATTCCTCAAAAGGTTGTGAAAATCGATCAAAGGGCATTTCGAGATAATCAGCTAACTAGAGTTACGGTTTATAACCCTGAACTAGACTTAGATATTGCAGTATTTGAAAATAATGTGACAGATCCAGCAGACCTTACGCTTGTTGGGCATGTTGGCTCGACGGCAGAAGCTTACGCAAACCGATACGGACATAGCTTTGAACCATTATCGGGAGCTGTTTCAGAATTTGGAACGAGTGATAACGGCGATGGTACCTTTACAATAACGGAATATACTGGAAGTAATAAAGACGTGACGATTCCGAGTCAAATAGAAGGAAAAGATGTGACTGGAATTGGTAACGACGCATTTAAAAACAAAGGATTAAGGAGCGTCACACTTCCAGAGGGTATCAAACAAATCGGCTCAGAGGCATTTCGTGACAATGCATTAACAGAATTAACACTCTTTAAAGATGTAAAGGAAATAGGAGCACGGGCATTTCAAGGAAATCAATTAACCACACTGACAATATCTGAAACAGCAGAACCTATACTTCTTTCGGCTCTTGCGTCTTCTACTTTATCTGAAAGTTCAATATCAGATGATATGCAAACAATTGGAGCTTATGCTTTTAGTGATAACCAATTAACAGAAGTAAATGTCCCTGATACCGTCGGACAAATTCATGAAGGGGCATTTCAAAATAATAGTCTATCAAAAGTGTCTATTAATAACAGGGATACAGAATTTGGAGATGATGTGTTTATAGGGAATGCAACAGACCTTACACTTATCGGTTATGCAGGTTCAACAACCAATACTTATGCAGATGATAATGGATACAGTTTTGAAGCATTGCTAGAATTTACGTTTGATAATAACGGAGATGGAACAGCGACCATTACTGGTTACACAGGAACAGAAACAGAAATAGAAATTCCTGATGAAATTGGAGATGATGATTTAACAGTCACAACGATTGGTAACAGTGCCTTCCGTAATGCAGGATTAACTGCCGTTACTCTACCAGATAGTTTAGAGATGATTGGTTCTTGGGCATTTCACAATAATAATCTCATAGAAATCAATATTCCAAATAATGTAACGAAAATTAGTAGTTTTTCATTTGGGAGTAATCAGTTAATTGAAGTAGATTTACCAACAGGACTGACAATTATCGAAGGTAGTTCCTTCTCTAATAATGCAATTCAATCCGTCAAGATTCCAGAAGGTGTTCAAAGCATTAAGAATGAAGCGTTTAGAGATAATGAGCTAGCGGAAGTTATCTTGCCAGATTCATTAACAGAAATTACTGATCGCGCTTTTTTTGGAAATCAGTTAGAGAAGCTGGAGATTCCTGCACAAGTAGCATCGATTGGTTCAGGTGCATTCCGAAATAATGCTTTAACGCGAGTAACGATGTATAACTCAAATTTGGTATTTGAAGGTACCGATAGCTTTGCAGGTAATGTTGCGAACGATGTTGATCTTACTCTTGTCGGTTATGCAAATTCGACCACTGAAACTCATGCTAATAATTATGGGTACAGCTTTGAAGCGTTACCGGAATTTACATTTGCGGATAATGGAGATGGCACGGCAACAATTACAGGTTATACAGGACCAGAGACTGCATTAGAAATACCTTCTGAAATTGGTGGTGAGCATTTAACGGTTACCAAGATTGGGAATAGTGCATTCCATAATGCGGGATTAACATCTGTTACGTTACCAGATAGCTTGGAATACATTGGTGTCTGGGCATTTCAAGATAATAATCTCACAGAAATTGAGTTTCCTGAAAGCATCACGAAGATTGATAGTATGGCTTTTAGAGGTAATCAGTTGGAGGGAGTAGAATTACCTGGTAAGTTAACAGCTATTCAACCGTATACTTTCTTTAATAATGAACTGAAATCCGTTTCTATCCCTGAAGGTGTTGAAAGTATTGGAGTCTATGCATTCGCTGATAATCAGTTAGCAGAAGTAGATTTACCTGATGGATTGACAAACATTGAGGCTTTCACATTTCGAAATAACGAGATTCAAACTGTCAACATACCAGAAAGTGTTCAAAGCATTGGAAACTATGCATTTTATAGTAATAAGATAGCACAGCTGGAAATCCCTTCACAGTTAGAATCGATTGGTTCCCGTGCGTTTAGTGATAATCAGTTAGAAGAAGTTGTGTTGCCGAGTTCAATATCAGAACTTGGTGAGCAAGCATTTTCCAATAATAATTTAACAAGGGTAACGGTGTATAACTCAAATACGATTTTTAATGATAATTCTATATTTTTCTACAATGTAGCAAACGCTGCTGACCTTACGCTTGTCGGTTATGCAAATTCGACCACGGAAACTCATGCTAATAATTATGGGTACAGCTTTGAAGCGTTACCGGAATTTACGTTTGTGGATAATCGAGATGGCACAGCGACAATTACAGGTTATACAGGACCAGAGAGAGCATTAGAAATACCTGCTCAAATTGGTGATGAGCATTTAACTGTTACTGCAATTGGAGAGGAAGCGTTTAGAAATAAAGGATTGACTAGTGTTATCATTCCAGATAGTGTTGAAACTATTGAGTCACAGGCATTCTCATACAACGCATTGAGCGAATTAATTATCTCAGGAAATGTAGAGACAATAGGTTATCGTTCTTTTTATGCCAATGATATTGCAACACTTACTATTTCTGAAGGGATTGAAACGATTGGAAACGCTGCATTTTCTTATAATAAATTAGAAGAAATCGAGTTCCCAGAAAGTATACGAACAATTGAACAATTTGCTTTTTCTCACAATAAATTAACAGATTTAATACTTCCGGTAACTATCGAGAATGTGATGAGAGCAGCGTTTCGTGGTAATAATCTTACAAAAGTAACGATTCTTAATTCTGAAACATTACTTAACGATAGTATTGAAGATGTGTTTAAAGAAAATGTGGACCATGCGGGAGATCTTACATTGGTTGGTTATTTAACTTCGACAACAGAGGCGTATGCGAATAAATACGGGTATGGCTTTACCCCAATTCCAGTAGATATTACCGAAATTGTCTCACCTGATGATATGTCAGTTGACTACGGTACGACACGTCAAGAGATAGGTTTGCCAGAAACAGTGGAAGTGATAACAGCTAACGATAAGAGATTCCAAATGGCTATTACTTGGGATCAGGGTGCTCCAAATTATGATGGTAATACAGCTGGAACGTATCTGTTTACAGGGGAGCTGGTTGAACAAGAAGGCTTGAAAAACCCTGATAATTTAGCTGTAATTATGGAAGTTGTTGTGGAAGAAGAAATGATAGATCCATATATAACGGGCATTGCAGCTATAGCTGATATTACGGTTGCCTATGGTACAGATATCTCAGATCTTAATTTACCAACAACGATCGAAGTGATAGTTAGTGATAAAAGTACTTTAGAAGTCTTTGTCACATGGGAAGCTAGTGAGACAACGTCATTTAACGGTAACGAAGCGGGAGAATACATGTTTATTGGAAAATTGTCAGAGGATGTATCGAACCCGAACGAACTTTCTGCAACCATACTGGTAAATGTGACAGAACAAGAGACTGCAAAAATTGAAGAACAGGATACAAATGTAACAGAGGAAGAAAGAGATGCTCCGAAAAAAGAGGATACAGACGAAGAACAGAAAACTATAGAAGAAAAAAATACAAACAAAAAAGCAAAAGAAACAGATTCTTTAGGTGTTACAGCCTTGCCAGATAAGGAGAGCGAACGGGATGTTGCTACTTTGCCATCCACAGCAACATCGATGTATTCGTGGCTGATAGTCGGAGGTCTTTTCCTGCTTGTAGGTGTGGCAGTGATATGGCGACACAAGCGGAAGCGAATGGAACAAGTACAATAAGCAGTAAGGAAACCGGCTGATGTCCTCCTTATAAATAACATGATCAAGAGATGTGCGAGGATAGTAGTAGAGTTACTTTCAATTTGAAACCATATTGATTATTGTAAACTATGGTGTGTTCTGTATGCTTAAAGTCTCGAGAAAGCTGTATAGAGTGGGAATATTTCACAAATGAAAATCGTTAATAGTTCTAGAGGGAGATATCACTTTAATCAAATGTGATGTCTCCCTTTATTTGAAACGGTGTTAGGATATAATCTCTAGATCAACATTCTAAGGCTTGAATTTCATCAGTTAGTGCGGGTTCATGTAAAAATAAGCTGTATTTCATGTTATTTCTTACCATATGTAGCAGACGTTTGAAAAAACGAACGATAAATAAAAGAAATGGCATAATATTCGTATTTTCTCTTGACTGATGATTTCTAGGGTAGTAATATATTAAATGAACTTAATAATTTATTTATAACCATCCGTCGTATAATGTTGGGAATATGGCCCAAGAGTTTCTACCGAAGCACCGGAATTTGCTTCGACTACGAGGAGGATGTAAGTTGCTATTTGTCAATTGTTTTAGTGACTTCTCCGAATTGTAAGGAATACTCTAGGTTAATGCCTAGAGTATTTTTTTTACGACAGATGTCCAAAAAGGGGAGAATATAAAATGAGAAAGTTTTTTGAATTTGATAATTTAGGAACAAATTATCGCACAGAAACAGTTGCTGGTATTACTACTTTCTTAGCAATGGCATATATCTTATTCGTTAATCCAAGCATGTTAGCAGCAGACGGTGCAACGGGTATGGATGAAAATGCTGTATTTGTGGCGACAGCCCTAGCAGCTGCGATCGGTACCTTAATAATGGGTGTTTTTGCGAAATATCCAATTGCGCTCGCACCAGGAATGGGTCTAAATGCATTTTTCACGTATACAGTGGTATTAGGTTATGGTATTCCTTGGGAAACGGCTTTAGCAGGTGTTTTAGTTTCAGGTATTATCTTTATTATTTTAACTCTTACAGGTATACGTGAAAAAGTGATTAACGCCATTCCGGCTGTTTTAAAGATGGCTGTAGGTGCAGGTATTGGTTTGTTTATCGCATTTATTGGTTTTCAAAATTCAGGAATAATTGTAGCGGACGATTCTACAATGGTAGCATTAGGTGATTTAACAAATGGACCAACATTACTAGCGGTATTCGGTATCGTTATTACCGTTATTTTAATCACTTTAGGGTTAAAAGGTGGCGTTTTTTATGGAATGGTGATTACTGCTATTGTTGGGATGATCTTTAGCCAAGTTCCAACACCAGAAGCTATTTTTGCACCAATCCCAGACGTTTCACCAACTTTTGGTGCGGCCTTCTCACACTTAGGTGAAGTGTTCACTTTACAAATGTTAGTTGTAATTTTAACTTTCTTGTTTGTTGACTTTTTTGACACAGCGGGTACATTAGTAGCTGTTGCTTCTAAAGCAGGACTAATGAAAGATAACAAATTACCTCGCGCAGGTAAGGCATTATTTTCAGATTCTGCTGCTACCGTTGTTGGTGCAACGTTAGGTACATCAACAACCACATCGTACGTAGAATCTGCAACAGGGGTTGGAGCAGGTGGCCGCTCAGGTTTCACTTCCGTTGTAACAGCAGCTTTATTTATCTTAGCATTGTTCTTCTCCCCTTTACTAGGAGTAGTGACTAATTCGGTAACAGCACCGGCACTTATCATCGTTGGGGTGCTAATGGCTTCATCATTAAAAGATATACCTTGGGATAAGTTCGAAATTGCTGTTCCGGCATTTCTAACCGTGGTGACAATGCCACTTGCATACAGTATTGCTACAGGTATTGCAGTTGGTTTTATATTCTACCCTATTACAATGGTAGCTAAAGGAAAAGTAAAAGAAATTAACCCAATCATGTGGGTGTTATTCATAATCTTCATAGCATATCTAGCATTCTTACATTAAAATATTGTAAATGTAACAAAAACCTTGGTGAAAAACTCCGGGGTTTTTTTAATCATTAATATTGCAATTAGTTTGATTATTTGAAATAGCTTTTGAATATATAAAACTTTTATGTTACAATCGTTTAAAAGCAACTAATGAAAGAGGTTTCATCTATGCCAATTATCCAATCTGTTGATCGAGCATTGAAAATCCTAAATTTATTTAATGATCAACATTCACAATTAAAAATCACAGAAATTAGCACTAAATTAGATTTAAATAAAAGTACCACACATTCTTTACTAAAAACTTTAAAACAACACAATTATATTAAACAAGACTTGGATAGTGGTAAATACAGTTTGGGCTTAAAGTTACTGGAAAGAGGCCAATTTGTCCTTAACAGTATGGATATTAGAGAGATTGCTAGAAAACATTTAATAGATTTGTCGGTTGTTACCGGTCAGACCGCACACCTTGTTATATTAGAGGGTGTTTATGGTGTCTATATCGATAAAGTAGAAGGCGCCTCAGCAATTGTATATTCTCGAATAGGAAAAAGAGTACCTATCCATTCAAGTGCTGTTGGTAAATCATTAATTGCTTATAAAAGTGAAGAGGAAATAGCGAAACTTATAGAAAACTATGAGTTCTTTAAACAGACCCACCATACAATATCAGAAAAACAAGTTTACTTACAAGAATTAGATAAAGTAAGACAATCAGGGTATTCTATAGATAATGAAGAAAATGAACCAGGCATATTTTGTATAGCGGTACCAATCTTTGATCATACCAATCAAGCGATTGCAGCTATTAGTATTTCAACTACAAAACAAACAATTACCACAAAATTAGAAAAAGAAATTGTAGATCAGTTGAAACAGACATGTTCTGAAATTTCTCAAACGTTAGGCAATAAAAGGATTTATCTTTCGTGATAAATTTTTTTATTAACTATATATAAAAACTTAGTTTTATAATGTAAAACATATTAGTTTGAAAATGAGGAGGAAGTGTAAATGAAAGTAATAAGATACAAAAAAAATGAAAGTCAAACACAGTTAGCTGTTATCACAAAAGAAAATAACATCTTTGAGCTTACGTATGATACATTTCAAGATTTACTTAGCCAAACAGAACAGGAAAAAAAATCAGCTCTTCAATTAATAGAAGAGGATATCAAATCGAAATCACCAATCGAAAAGTCTTATTCTGAGTTAGATTTACTGGCACCAATTCAATCAGATGAAGTTTGGGCAGCTGGTGTAACGTATTTAAAAAGTAAGGAAGCAAGAAATCGTGAAGCAAATGTTCAAAAAGATTCTTTTTATGATAAGGTATATGATGCAAGAAGACCTGAAATTTTCTTGAAGTCAACAGCAAGGCGATTGATTGGACCTAATGTACCTGTTGGAATTAGAACAGATTCCAATTGGCAAATACCAGAACCTGAATTAGCATTAGTAGTAAAAGCAGATTGTGAAATAGTAGGGTTTACAGTTGGGAATGATATGAGTAGTAGGGATATTGAAGGGGAAAATCCGCTTTATTTACCACAAGCGAAAATGTGGAAGCATTCGTGTGCTATTGGTCCTGCAATTTTGTTAGCGGATACAGTCGAAGATCCATACAACCTAGAAATAGAGTGTCGGATTGAGCGTAACGGGGAATTAGTAACGAAGGGTAATGCAAATACCTCTATGTTAAAGCGAACTTACAATGAGTTAGTGTCCTACTTAATCAAAGATAACGACATTCTAGATGGAACAACGTTATTAACAGGAACATGTATTATTCCTGATGATAGTTTTACTTTACAAGAGGGTGATGTAATTGAGATAGAAATTGAGTCAATTGGTATTTTAAGAAACCCAGTAAAATTAGCAACTAATTTATAAAAAAAGGAGAATTTGATATGAGTGAAAAAACATTTTTGAATTATATTGGTGGCGAATGGAAAGCATCTGCATCAGGTGAAGTGGTTCAAAGTACGAATCCTGCGAACAAAAACGAAATTGTAGGTAGTGTGCAAAAGTCAACAAGAGACGAATTGGATGATGCCGTTGCCCAAGCAAAAGGTGCACAAAAAGCATGGCGTAAATTAGCGGGAGCGGAACGAGGTAATTACCTTTATCAAGCGGCAGCAATTATGGAAGAAAATTTAGAAGAGATCGCAACAACCATGACAAAAGAAATGGGGAAATCATTACCTGAAGCTAAAGGTGAAACGACTAGAGGGATTCAAATCCTCAAATATTATGCAGGAGAAGGCATGCGTTCAGAGGGTGATGTGATTCCATCAACAGATGCGAGTGCCTTCATGTTCAGTAAACGCGTACCGGTTGGAGTTGTTGGTGTGATTACACCGTGGAACTTCCCTGTTGCGATTCCGATCTGGAAAATGGCACCCGCATTAATTTATGGCAATACCGTTGTATTAAAACCAGCTTCTGAGGGGTCTGTCACTGCGGCAAAAGTCTTTGAATGTTTTGATAAAGCAGGATTTCCAGCAGGTGTAGTTAATTTTGTGACAGGTAGTGGTTCTGTTGTCGGTCAAGGTATCGCGGAACATAACGATGTCAACGCCGTGACCTTTACTGGTTCTAACAATGTAGGTAGGAATATTGGAAATACCGTCGGAGCGCGTGGTGGAAAATATCAACTAGAAATGGGCGGGAAAAACCCGATCATCATTGCGGAAGACTGTGATATTGAAGCAGCTGTCGATGCGACTTTAAGTGGTGGTTTGAAATCTACGGGGCAAAAATGCACCTGTAGTAGTCGTGTCATCGTACAATCGGCTATCTATGATCAATTTAAAGAACGTCTACTTGAAAAGGCAAAAGAGATTACGGTTGGTGATGGTATGGATGGATCAACTTGGATGGGTCCTTGTGCGAGTGAAGGCCAGTTTAATACCGTGAAACATTATATCGCAAAAGGGAAAGAAGAAGGAGCCACACTAGCGTTAGGTGGTAATGTTTTGACGGAGGGTAACCTTAAAGAAGGTTACTATATCGAACCAACGATTTTCGATAATGTAACAACAGATATGACGATTGCACAAGAAGAAATCTTCGGTCCTGTTTTAGCACTAATGAAAGTGGAAACCATTGAAGATGCGATCGATTTGGCGAATGATGTAGACTTCGGTTTAAGTGCTTCGATTTTCACGAAAAATATTGATCATATTTTAGCGTTCATCGACGATATTGAGGCAGGATTAGTAAGAATTAACTCGGAAACAGCAGGTGTCGAATTACAAGCGCCATTTGGTGGCATGAAAGCATCAAGCTCCTACTCAAGAGAACAAGGCCAAGCAGCCAAAGAATTCTTCACAACAACGAAGACAGTGTTTATCAAAGGATAGAAAAGAATAGACTGGAACAAAAGAGTTCTATAATTAAAAAGTCCAAACGCTTCGGAAATCCATCTGAAGTGTTTGGACTTTATGTTATTAGAAGAAAAATGTGACATAATTGAGGTGTCAATTTTGGCATGATGTATATGTTTAGTATCCGCTTCGGCTTGCCCACTCCCCTTTCCATGGGCTTTTTCCTTCAGCTAACTTTTCCAAGCACAAACCGCATGGAAAAGTGGATCTTCAGGAAAAAGGATCCCATAGGAGTGGAAGTGGGCGCCTACGCTTAATGAAGTTCTACAAAGATTACAACTGCTATTATTTTGGTTTAATACAAATTAACAATAAATCTTATTAACTGGATACCGAAGAAATGTAATCTAATGACAAATTCAAAAAAATATTATATAAAGCCAACATGACTATTCTTGCTTTAGTTGTAAAGCATTAAAAAGCGAAGGCGTCCGCTTCCACTCCTGCGGGAAGTTTTTATCCGAAGATCCACTTTTTAAGCGATCTATGCTTAAAAAGTTAGCTGAGGAGAAAAACCCGCGGAAAGGGAAGCGGACAAGCCGTAGCGGTTGTTACGGCAGTACTAAAATCTCAAAATTACCACCTGATTTATGTCTCAGCCTTATTTTTATTTTTCTTTCAATGCTTTCTCCCCAGCTTCTAAAACTTCCACAATTCGATCGACATCATATACGCTGCCTTTCCAAGTACCGCCACTTACTTTTTGTAAAGCAGCCCATAAACGAGTATCATCTGGGAGGTTGTCGGAAGGTTTGATGTCTGCATTGATGCTTCTTGATGCGAGAATAGCAGCACCTTCTTGATACGAAACTTCTTGATCAGCATGTCCGACAAAATTAATTGTACCTTCTAGATTTTTAGCATCGATTCTAACTTCGATGATATCACCGTCTTGAAGCTTACCGATTGGTCCATCAGCTAGTCCTTCTGGCCCAACATGACCAATACAGGCTCCAGTGGATACACCAGAAAAACGAGCATCGGTAATTAATGTTACATATTTACCATACGATAAGTGTTTTAATGCGGAAGTAACTTGGTACGTTTCTTCCATTCCAGTCCCTAACGGCCCGCATCCGGTTAAAATCATAATATCGCCTTTTTTAATTTGCTTTGTTTTAATTGCTTCAATTGCGCTAGCTTCACTAGTGTAGATTTTAGCTTCGCTTTTATGGTAATACACTTGATTTTCATCAAGTCTGGAAGGATCAATTGATGTCGATTTAATGACAGCTCCCTCTGGTGCGATGTTACCAGTTGGAAATGTGACTGTCGACGTTAATCCGCGCTCTTCGGCTTGTTCTTTTGACATGATTACTTCATCTGCATCAATTTGATCTGCTTCTTTTAATTTTTCCTTCATTTTTTGTCTGCGTTCGGAATGTTCCCACCAGTCTAAATTTTCTTTGAGAGTGTGACCAGTAACCGTCATCACGTTTTCACGTAATAACCCCAAATCACGAAGATGTAACATCACTTCTGGAACCCCGCCTGCTAAATAACCACGAATTGTTGGGTGTGGTATTGGTCCATTTGGTAATAAACTTACTAAACGTGGTGTTTCTTTATTGATACGGTGCCAATCTTCAATAGAAGGAATCGTACATTTTGCCGCATGTGCAATAGCAGGTATGTGCAATAGTAGATTCGTAGAACCACCAAACGCCGCATGAACTACCATGGCATTATGGATGGCATCATCTGTCACGATATCTTTGGTTGTCAATTTTTCTTCTTCCATTGCTATAATCGCTCTTGATGATTGACGTGCCATTTCCTTCCATACCTTTTGGCCGGATGGTGCTAGTGCAGCGTGTGGAACTGTCATACCTAGTGCTTCAGCAACGACTTGTGCAGTTGCAGCGGTTCCTAAGAATTGACAGCCGCCGCCTGGTGTTGCACATGCCGCACAACCTAGCTCAGCTGCTTCTTCTAATGATAGTTCATCATTGGAATAGCGCGCACCAATCGTTTGAACCTTGCCAGCATCTTCCCCATATAGAGGAGGTAATGTAACACCCCCAGGAATAACAACGGTAGGTAAATCATGCATCGATGCTAACGCAATTGTCATAGCAGGTAATCCTTTGTCACAAGTAGCGATTCCTAATACTGCATCACGAGTTGGTAACGAGCGAATTAAGCGACGATACACCATTGCTGCATCGTTTCGATATGGGAAGGAATCAAACATACCAGTAGTTCCTTGAGAACGGCCATCACATGGATCACTCACATAGGCAGCAAAAGGAATTCCTGAATGCTGACTAACTTCATTTGCCGCTTCTTTCATTAATATGTCTACTTCCCAGTGCCCGGTATGATAACCTAATGCTAGTGGATTGCCTTCTTCATCCTTTAGGCCACCTTGTGTACTTAGTAATAACACTTGTTTGCCATCTAGGCTGTTCGGACTCCAACCCATCCCCACATTTTGAGATAACCCGAATAAGTCTCCACTTGGAGATTTTCTGAGCATTTTATCAGTTAGAGGCAGTTTGCCGATTGGTCCTCTCGCTACTGTTTTTATATCGTATATCTCTTCAGGATGATTCATTATATTATCTATTTTACTCATATACATTCCCCTCCATCTAAAGCGGTTTCATCATATAGTCTAAGTATAGAGGGTAAGAAAAAGTGTGTCAATAATATAAAAGTGAGTTTTATATTATAAAACAAATCAGTGCTATTTTATTATTTTCATTCCTCAAATTCATCAATCTCAATAGCATTCTTTTTCTTTTGATCCTGGATAAGTCGATGCAAGTGAATCGTCATCATTCCTTGTTTTAAAGATGCATTGATCCGATCTTGTCTTACTGGGAAAGGAAGGTCAATTTGTCTTGAGAAGTCCCCTTGTAAAATCTCTTGTTTTATTAATTTCCCCGACGTTTGAACTGGAAAAAGTGACCCCTTCAATTCCAAAATATTAGAATCCACAAACACCTTTACTTGTTTACGATCTTTAATTCCGGGCAAGTTAACATAAACTACTAGTTCATTATCTAATTCATATATATTAACGGCAGGTATCGGAGGTTTGATAATATGTTCAAAATCATCCCAAAAATTGCCGCCAAAAAATTGATCTAAATTGTTTTTCCATTCATGCATATGTTGAAATGGATCCAAAGCAATCTCTCCCCTTTCATGCGTAGCTATGTTAAAATAGGTTCGCTATAATATAGGATATGAACCTATAAAAAAGGTTGTGCGTAAACGGAGGTGCTATAATGCTTGAAAATGCATTTATTATGGTAGTCATTATCATGGCAATCAATATTGTTTATGTATCACTTTCTACATTAAGAGTGATTTTAACGTTAAAAGGAAGACGCTATATAGCTGGAACAATTGGAACTTTTGAAATCGTCATTTATACATTGGGATTAGGGCTAGTATTAGACAATCTTGGTGAAATTCAAAACTTAGTCGCATACGGACTTGGATATGGTTTAGGGGTGGTAATTGGCTCAATGATTGAAGAGAAATTAGCATTAGGTTATATTACGGTGAATGTGATTTCTTCCAATCCTGATATTTCGTTCACAAGACAACTGAGAGAAAAAGGCTACGGTGTGACCGCTTGGTATGCATATGGGATGGACGGGGATCGATTGTCGATGCAAATTTTGTCACCAAGAAAATATGAACTGCATTTATACGAAACGATCAAGACAATTGATCCAAAGGCCTTTATTATTGCCTATGAACCCAAGCAGATTCATGGTGGTTTCTGGGTGAAGCAAGTAAAAAAAGGGAGGATTCGAAAAAGTGTCGAAAAAGCAGAAGAACAGCAAGAAGCCAAACAAGAAGAAGTTCACAGTCGAGGAGAATGAATCGATTGATGCATGTTTAGAGCGAATCAAACAAGAAGGATATCAACCAGTAAGACGAGTGGAAGAACCCATTTTTATAGAAGAAAATGGAGAAAAGTTTCCATATGGAAGAAACATAATATTTGATGCGAAAATAGCAAAACACGAACATTAAAATGAACTATTATTTTAATGTTCGATTTTTGTTGACAGAGTTCGAGTGCTCTTGTTATCATAATAATGTAGTTAATTAATCTAACAAAACAACAGAAAAACCAATAATTTACTGTAATTAATTCCTCATATAATCTGAGAATATGGCTCAAAAGTTTCTACCCGTCACCGTAAATGATGGACTATGAGGGAAGATGAACGATGATTTTTAGTAGAAAATCATCAGGGTAGTTATGGACTTATAACCTATTCATCTTCTCTCCTGATAGAGAAGATGAATAGGTTTTTTGATATTTTACAAAGAAAAGAGGGATTTCAATGGTACAGGTCGGTGTTATTATGGGAAGTATTTCAGATTGGGAAACGATGAAGCATACATGTGAAATGCTTGAAGAACTAGAAATTAGTTATGAAAAAGAGGTAATCTCCGCACATCGTACACCTGAAGACATGTTCGCTTATGCTGAGAAAGCTCGTGACAGAGGGTTAAAAGTAATCATCGCCGGGGCTGGAGGCGCAGCACATTTGCCAGGTATGGTTGCTTCTAAAACTACTTTGCCAGTAATCGGTGTTCCTGTTAAAACGAGCACAATGAGTGGACTTGATTCCCTTTATTCAATTGTGCAAATGCCAGGTGGTGTACCAGTTGCAACCGTAGCGATTGGTAAAGCTGGTGCTAAAAATGCTGGTATTCTTGCCACCCAAATAATCGGTACATCTAATGAAAAAGTTGCCAAACGTCTAGAAAACTATCAAGATCAAATGAAACAAAAAGTAGCAGAAATGAGGGACCAACTTGCAGACCAATAAATTATTATTCGGATCTACCATCGGAATTATTGGCGGGGGACAATTGGGACGAATGATGACGACAACTGCCAAACATATGGGATATCGCGTTATTGTTTTAGATCCTACTCCAGATTGCCCGACCGCACAAGTTGCAGATCAGCAAATTGTAGCTGCATATGATGACCTAGCAGCAGTCAAACAATTGACAGAGAAAAGCGATGTCGTGACCTATGAATTTGAAAATGTCGATTTAAAGGCGGCTCAAATTTTAGAAGAAGCCGGTATTCTTCCACAGGGTGCTAACTCACTAAAAGTCACACAAGATCGTGAATTAGAGAAAAAAGCAATGGTTGACAGTAACCAGCCTGTTGCCGACTTCGCGATTGTGACGACAACCGAAGAGTTACAGACCGCAGTTGAACGAATCGGTTACCCTTCCGTAGCCAAAACATGTCGAGGTGGCTACGATGGCAAAGGTCAAATCAAGCTTTCTAGTCCAAATGATTTGCAAGAAGCTTCTGAAATGCTAGATTCCGCTGATCGCTTAATTATTGAAAAATGGGTGCCTTTTGATAAAGAAATCTCGATTGTGTTCACAAGAACGAAATCAGGAGAGATGACCTATTTCCCTGTTGCCGAAAATAAGCACCGTGATCACATTTCACATGCAACAATTGCACCTGGTCTTGTGTCAGAACAAATTGGAGAAAAAGCAAGACAGGCAGCAAAAGCTATTGCCGAGACAATCGGTGTGGTTGGAACATTCGCAATTGAAATGTTTGTCTGTGGTGAAGAGATTCTCATTAATGAATTAGCACCACGCCCACACAATTCTGGCCATTATACGATCGAAGCATGTAATGTTTCTCAATTTGAACAGCATATTCGCGCAATTTGTGGTTTGCCACTTATTCCAGTTCACGCTCACGGTGGTGCAGTAATGGTCAATTTGCTTGGTAAAGATGTCGAACCTTTTTTCAATCAATTAGAAGACAATCCTTCTGCACATATTCACATGTACGGCAAAGCCGAAAACAAGCCACTTAGAAAAATGGGTCATGTAACATTTATTGGGGACGATCCATTAATCATATATAATGAACTAGTAGAAAAAAAGATAATCGAAAACTAGGAGGAAACATTCATGATCGAACGTTATACAAGAGAAGAAATGGGAAAGATTTGGACAGATGAGAATCGTTTTAATGCGTGGCTTGAGGTGGAAATTTTAGCATGTGAAGCTTGGAGTGAGTTAGGTATCATTCCGAAAGAAGATGTAAAAGAAATAAGAGCAAATGCCTCATTTAATATTGATCGTATTTTTGAAATTGAACAAGATACACGTCACGATGTGGTTGCATTTACTCGTGCGGTTTCGGAAACGTTAGGTGATGAAAAGAAATGGGTGCACTATGGTTTAACTTCAACGGATGTAGTCGATACGGCACTTTCCTATATGCTGAAACAAGCCAACCAAATTATCCGTCGCGATATCGTAAACTTCATTGAAATTTTAAAAGAAAAAGCAATTGAACATAAAAATACTGTAATGATGGGACGTACTCATGGTGTACATGCTGAACCTACCACATTTGGTCTGAAGCTGGCGCTTTGGTATGAAGAAATGAAACGTAATTTAGAGCGTTTTGATGCAGCGGCCAAAGTGATCGAGACTGGTAAACTATCAGGCGCAGTAGGTACCTACGCGAATATCGATCCTTTTGTAGAAAAATTTGTTTGTGAAAAATTAGGCTTACAAGCAGCACCCGTTTCGACACAAACTTTGCAACGTGATCGTCATGCTCAATATTTATCAGCAATAGCACTTGTCGCAAGTTCTATTGAAAAATTCGCGACAGAAATTCGCGGTCTGCAAAAAACAGAAACACGTGAAGTGGAAGAATTCTTTGCAAAAGGACAAAAAGGATCTTCTGCCATGCCGCATAAACGTAACCCGATCGGTTCGGAAAATATGACAGGTATGGCGCGCGTCATCCGTGGTTACATGATGACAGCTTACGAGAATGTATCATTATGGCATGAACGTGATATTTCCCACTCATCGGCAGAACGTGTAATTTTACCGGATGCGACGATTGCACTTAATTATATGTTGAATCGTTTTGGCAATATCGTGAAAAATCTAACGGTATTTCCTGAGAATATGAAACGTAATATTGATCGTACCTATGGTGTGATTTTCTCTCAACGTGTATTACTTTCCTTAATTGATCAAGGAATGAGTCGTGAAGAGGCATACGATATGGTACAACCAAACGCAATGAAAGCATGGGAAACCGCAACACCATTCCGTCAGTTAATTGAACAGGAAGAACGGATTACCAGTACATTATCGAAAGAGCAATTAGATGATTGCTTTGATTATACCTACCATTTAAAAAATGTCGATCAAATCTTCAAAAAAATCGGCTTAGCATAAGGAGCGTGTAACGAGATGAAGGACAAGTTGTTATATGAAGGAAAAGCGAAGCAAGTGTTTACCGTCAAAGATCAGCCAGAATTGTTAGTCCTTTCTTATAAGAATGATGCAACAGCTTTTAATGGAGAGAAAAAAGCAGAATTCCAAGGTAAAGGTCGTTATAACAATTTAATTTCTGCCAAAGTATTTGAATACTTACATCAGCATGGTGTCAGTAGTCATTTTAAAGAAGCCTTAAACGAAACCGAGCAATTAGTTGAAAAAACGACGATCATTCCATTAGAGGTAGTGGTGCGAAATGTCGCGGCAGGAAGCATTGTTCGCCGCACAGGGATCGAAGAAAAAACGATTTTTTCACCGCCACTAGTCGAACTTTTTTATAAAAAGGATGAGCTTGGTGATCCGCTCATTAACGATGAGCATGCCTTGCTTTTAACAGATGCTACAGAGGCCGACCTCAAGCAAATTAAAGAAATGGCGCGCCAAGTGAACGAACAACTGCAAAGCTTTTTCAAAGAAATCAATTTACAGCTTGTCGACTTCAAACTCGAATTTGGACGAAATGCTAATCGAGAAATCGTATTATCTGATGAAGTAAGTCCAGATACATGCAGACTATGGGACATTGCAACAGGCGAAAAAATGGATAAAGACGTGTTTCGCGAAGATCTAGGAGATTTAGTCACTGTATATGACAATATTTTAACGAGACTGGAGGCAAAACAATGAAACTAGTAAAAGTACACATCACATTAAAAGAGGGCGTTTTAGACCCACAGGGAAAAGCAGTACAAGGATCTTTAAATACATTAGGTTATGACAACGTACAAGAAGTTCGTGTCGGTAAATATCTTGAATTAACGGTAAATGATGATGCCAATATTGAGAAAGAAATTGAAGATATGTGTAATAAGTTACTTGCTAACCCAGTTATTGAAAATTACTCCTATACAGTGGAAGAGGGGGTTACACAGTGAAATTTGCTGTCGTTGTCTTCCCAGGCTCCAATTGTGACCGCGATATGTACTATGCGGCAAAAGATGCACTAGGAGAAGAAGCAGATTTAGTATGGTATCAGGAAGCAAATCTTGATGGATATGATGCGGTTTTAATCCCTGGTGGCTTCAGCTATGGTGATTATCTTCGTTCTGGTGCGATTGCATCTACTTCTGATATCGTCAAGCAATTACGCACACAAGCAGAAAAAGGTATTCCGATTCTTGGTGTCTGTAATGGATTCCAAATTCTACTAGAGTCTGGTTTACTTCCAGGTGCGATGCTTCGAAATCAAAATTTAAAATTCATGTGCCATTTTGAAAACTTAGTTGTTGAAAACAATGACACACTTTTCACCTCAAAATATCAAAAAGGTGAAGTTGTCTCGATTCCAATTGCCCATCATGATGGAAACTACTATTGTGATGATCAAACACTTGCTAAATTAAAAGAAAATAACCAAATTGTATTTTCTTATCAAAATAATCCGAACGGTTCTGTGGCAGATATTGCTGGAATCATTAATGAACAAGGAAATGTGTTAGGAATGATGCCACACCCGGAACGTGCAGTAGAAGCTATTTTAAATAGTGATGATGGCTTAAAACTATTCCAATCAATGTTAGAAAACTGGAGGGAACGTTATGTTGCAGGCGCCTGAATTAAGTCCAGAACAAGTAGAACAAGATAAAGTCTATCAGGAAATGGGCTTAACAGATAAAGAATATGACATGATCAAAAACATTATGGGTCGACGTCCAAACTTCACGGAAATCGGCATTTTTTCGGTAATGTGGTCAGAACATTGCAGTTATAAAACATCGAAGCCATTACTAAGCAAATTCCCAACGGAAGGTCCTCAAGTCGTGCAAGGGCCTGGTGAAGGTGCTGGTGTGGTAGATATCGGTGATGGTCAAGGTGTCGTATTTAAAGTCGAAAGTCATAATCACCCTTCAGCAGTTGAGCCATATCAAGGTGCTGCAACAGGTGTAGGTGGTATTATTCGTGACGTATTTTCGATGGGAGCTCGCCCAATTGCTTCCCTAAATTCACTGCGCTTCGGTAATTTGAATACAGGCCGCGTCAAATACCTTTTTGATGAAGTCGTACATGGGATTGCTGGTTATGGCAACTGTGTAGGGGTTCCAACCGTTGGCGGAGAAGTGCAATTTGATGATTGTTATGAAGGAAATCCACTTGTGAATGCAATGTGTGTTGGTTTAATCGATACCAAAGATATTCAGAAAGGGATTGCAGCAGGAAAAGGCAACACGATTATGTATGTTGGTTCTAAAACTGGACGTGACGGTATTCACGGGGCAACCTTTGCTTCAGAAGATTTGTCAGAGGATTCCGAAAGCAAACGTTCCAACGTACAAGTTGGTGACCCTTTTATGGAAAAATTATTAATTGAAGCATGTTTAGAAGTGATTCATTCCGATGCATTAGTAGGTATTCAGGATATGGGCGCAGCTGGTCTCACATCATCTGCAAGTGAGATGGCAAGTAAAGCTGGTATGGGAATGGAAATGAACTTAGATCTAATTCCACAGCGTGAAGAGAATATGAGCGCCTATGAGATGATGCTATCTGAATCTCAGGAACGTATGCTTTTATGTGTGAAAAAAGGTGAAGAACAGGAAATCGTTGATATTTTCAAAAAATATGATCTGGAAGCAGTAGCTGTAGGTGAAGTAACAGATGATAAAATGTTCCGCTTATTGCATAAAGGTGACGTTGTAGCTGATATTCCAGTTGATAATCTGGCAGAAGACGCACCAATTTTTCATAAAGAATCAAAAGTTCCTGTATTTTATGAAGAATATCAAAAGATGCCTGACTACAAACCGGAAGTGAACGATCATGCAGAAACATTGAAACAATTATTACAGCAGCCTACGATCGCTAGTAAAGAATATGTCTATGATCAATACGATTCAATGGTACAAGCAAATACCGTTTTCTCACCAGGATCTGACGCGGCAGTAGTTCGAGTGCGTGGTTATGATAAAGCGATCGCGATGACAACCGACTGTAATTCTCGTTATATTCATTTAGATCCTGAAGTAGGCGGTAAGATTGCCGTAGCAGAAGCAGCTCGTAACATAGTTGCATCTGGTGCAAAGCCACTTGCCTTAACAGATGGCTTGAACTTCGGAAATCCAGATAAACCAGAAAACTTCTGGCAAATGGAAAAAAGTGTGGAAGGTATGAGTGCCGCAAGTTTACGCCTTAATACACCAGTTATTAGTGGGAACGTATCACTTTACAATGAATCAAATGGCCAAGCGATTTTTCCAACGCCTGTTGTAGGTATGGTTGGTTTACATCAATCACTAGCAGACATTACGCCATCTCATTTTCAAAATGAAGGCGATCTTGTTTATGTGATCGGTGAGACAAAAGCAGAATTTGGTGGCAGTGAATTACAAAACCTTTTAGAAGGAAAGTATTTTGGAAAAGCTCCAGCAATTGATTTAGATACAGAAGCAAAACGCCAGGAACAATTACTAGATGCCATTCGTGCAGGGTTTGTTTCCTCTGCCCATGATCTTGCAGAAGGTGGACTAGCCGTTGCGATAGCGGAAAGTCTATTTAATGAGAAAGGGCTAGGTGCAGAGATTCAGGTAGATGGTGATTTAACGAGTGGATTATTTAGTGAATCACAATCACGATTCTTAGTATCGATTCCAGAAGACAAACGTGAGGCATTTGAAGCAAAAGTAGAAGATGCAAGATTGTTAGGAACAGTAACTTCGTCTAATAGACTAGTAGTACGAAATGGTGACAAGGAAGCAATCACTGAAGACGTAGAATCATTACAACAGCTATGGAAAGGAGCTATCCCGTGCTTGCTGAAATCAAAGGCTTAAACGAAGAATGTGGAGTATTTGCGATCTGGGGACATGAAAAGGCTGCAGAAATGACGTATTACGGTCTTCATGCCCTCCAGCATCGTGGACAAGAAGGTGCAGGGATTGTCACGACAGATGGTGAAAAACTGAACGTCCATAAAGGTGTCGGTTTAATTAATGATGTCTTTTCAGAAGGGGAAGTTTCACGCTTAACAGGGCATGCAGCGGTAGGTCATGTCCGTTATGCAACACAAGGTGGCGGCGGATTTGAAAATGTCCAGCCACTTGTGTTCCGTTCTCAAACAAATAGTATGGCATTAGCTCATAACGGTAATTTAGTGAATGCCCACCAATTAAAAAGCCAATTAGAAGCACAAGGTAGTATTCTGCAAACTACTTCAGATACAGAAGTAATTGCCCACTTAATTAAACGAAGTGGAAATGTACCAATGGAAGATGCGATTAGCTCAGCGCTTGGCATGATAAAAGGTGCTTATGCATTTTCAATTTTAACTGAAGATCAGCTATTTATCGGATTAGACCCACGTGGATTACGTCCGTTATCGCTTGGTCGCTTGGGTGATGCTTATGTGGTTGCTTCTGAAACTTGCGCATTTGATTTGATTGGTGCAACCTATGAAAGAGAAGTGTATCCTGGTGAGTTAATTATCATTGATGAAGATGGCTTACGTACGAGGCAATTTACCTCTCCAATGGAGCGTACGCTTTGCTCGATGGAATACGTATATTTTTCCCGTCCAGATAGTGATTTGAATGAGACAAATGTCCATGCGAGTCGTAAAACAATGGGGAAACAACTTGCGACAGAGTCACCAGTAGAAGCAGATGTCGTAACCGGTGTACCTGATTCCAGTATCTCTGCAGCCATTGGTTTCTCAGAAGCAACCGGAATTCCATATGAGCTCGGGTTAATTAAAAATCGTTATGTCGGCAGAACGTTTATTCAACCATCACAGGAACTGCGTGAACAAGGTGTGAAAATGAAGCTATCAGCAGTTCGCGGGATTGTCGATGGTAAACGAGTCGTCATGGTAGATGATTCAATCGTCCGTGGTACAACGAGCCGACGTATCGTTCGTTTATTAAAAGAAGCAGGTGCAACCGAAGTACATGTTCGGATTGCCTCGCCACCAATTCAAAATCCATGTTATTATGGAATAGACACGTCAACAAAAGGTGAATTGATCGCAGCGAATCATTCATTAGAAGATATGCGCGAAATCATCGGTGCCGACAGCTTATCCTTTTTATCAACAAAAGGCTTGGAAGCATCGATTGTAGCAGATCGTGATCGCCGACAGCATGGTGTCTGCCAAGCTTGTTTCACTGGAAATTATCCAACGGAAATTTATCCGGATACAGTGATTCCTGCTTATAAAGAGTAAAGTGGCCATAAAACGGTGGAAAGTGGCCATAAAATGTTAAGAAGTGACCATAAAAGTAGAAAAAGTGGCCATAAAAAGCCTGGAAGTGGCCATAAAACCATCAAAAGTGGCCATAAAACTTCCAGGCACAAAAAGGAGTTCAAATAATGAGTGATATCTACAAAGATGCTGGAGTCGATGTTCATGCAGGCTACCAGGCAGTCGATTTAATGAAAAAGCATATCGCAAAAACAAATCGTCCCGAAGTAATCGGTGGCGTTGGAGCATTTGCAGGCCTTTTTGATTTAAGTAAATTCTCATATGAAGAACCAGTACTAGTTTCAGGAACAGATGGTGTCGGAACAAAGCTAAAGCTTGCTTTTGAAATGGATAAGCATGATACAGTCGGAGTCGACTTAGTTGCGATGTGTGTCAATGATATCGTTGCTCAAGGTGCCGATCCACTATTTTTCCTGGATTACATCGCATGTGGTAAAAATCAACCGGAAAAAATCGAACAAATCGTTAAAGGCATCACAGATGGATGTGTGCAGAGTAACGCCGCATTAATTGGTGGTGAGACAGCGGAAATGCCTGGGATGTATGAAGATGATGAGTATGATCTCGCAGGCTTCGTTGTTGGAATTGCTGATAAAAAGCAAATCATCACAGGTGATAGCATTCAAGCAGGGGACAAAGTGATTGGCCTTGCATCATCTGGAGTTCATTCCAATGGTTTTTCACTAGTACGTAAAATTATAGAAGATAAAGGTCTCAACTACCAAGATCAAATTGAGGAATTATCGACCACTTTAGGAGAAGCCCTTCTCGAACCAACCAAGATCTATACCAAAGCGATTCAACAATTAAAGTTAGACCTTACGATTAAAGGGATTAGTCATGTAACTGGCGGTGGTTTCTATGAGAACCTACCACGTGCATTACCTGAAGGTTTAGGTGTGAACATTCAAAAAGGTTCATGGCAAAAGCCGGCCGTTTTTGATTATTTACAAAAACAAGCAGAACTAAAAGAAGAAGATATGTATGGCGTATTTAACATGGGGATCGGAATGGCAGTAATCGTTGATGCACATGAAGCGGATATGGCACTCCAATTGTTAGAAGATATCGGTGAACAGGCCTATGTTATCGGTGAGGTTACAACAGAAGCAGGGGTGACATTTTCCAATGACTAAAATAGCAGTATTTGCGTCAGGAACCGGAAGTAATTATGATGCCATTATTGAAGCTGAAAAAAATGGTACGCTAGATGCAGAGGTAGCATTACTGGTTTGTGATACACCTAATGCAAAAGTATTAGAAAAAGCAAACGAGTACGGTACTCCGACATTTGCATTTGATCCGAAACAATATCGAAATAAAGAAATGTTTGAAGCGAAGCTAGTAGAAATACTTCAATTAGAAAAAGTAGATTTAATCGTCTTAGCAGGATACATGCGTCTGATCGGTGAAACATTACTTCGTCCGTTCGAAGGAAAAATCATTAATATTCATCCATCACTTTTACCAGCATTTCCTGGACTAGATGCGATTGGACAAGCATTTGATGCTGGAGTAAAGGTATCTGGAGTAACCATTCATTATGTAGATGAAGGGATGGATACCGGAAAGATTATTGCGCAAGCACCTGTTCAAATTGAAGATGATATGAGTAGAGAAGATTTACAAAAAGCGGTTCAACAAGTGGAACATACGCTTTATCCAGCAACGATTCAGAAATTGATTACGAGAGGAGAATAACGTTGAAAAAACGTGCTCTATTAAGTGTATCAGACAAAAGTAATTTAGTTCCTTTTGCTAAAGGATTAGATAAATTAGGTTATGAATTAATATCAACAGGTGGAACATTAAAAGCTTTAAAAGAAGCAGACTTACCAGCAAAAGCTGTTTCAGAAATTACAGGTTTTGAAGAAATTTTAGATGGCCGCGTAAAAACGTTGCATCCTTATATTCATGCAGGATTGCTAGCACGTCGTGATGAAGAATCACATGTGAAACAACTAGCTGAACGTGATATTGCACCAATTGATGTCGTAGTCGTTAACCTTTATCCATTTAAAGAAACGATTGCAAACCCTGATGTGACAGAAGAAGATGCAATTGAAAACATTGATATTGGTGGACCAACGATGTTGCGAGCAGCATCTAAAAACTTCCGTGATGTAACAGTAGTAGTCGATCCAACGGACTATGATGCTGTGCTTGACAACCTAGGAGACAACGGTGGCACAGCGGAATTCCGCAAGACATTAGCCGCAAAAGTATTCCGTCATACGGCAAACTATGATGCAATGATCGCGAATTATTTTGTCGATATTACAGATGAGGAAGACCCTGAAACAGTTACCCAAACGTTTGAAAAGGTTCAATCCCTAAGATATGGGGAGAACCCACATCAAAAAGCAGCTTTCTATAAAGAAGGAAATGTCAAAGGTGCATCGATTGCCAATGCCAAACAATTACATGGCAAGGAATTATCGTATAACAATATTCAAGATGCCAATGCTGCTTTAGAAGTGGTATTAGAATTTGGTGAGCAGCCTGCAGCTGTTGCGGTAAAACATATGAACCCATGTGGAGTTGGAATTGGTGAGACGATTTCAGAGGCTTATCAAAAAGCATACCAGGCAGATCCTGTCTCGATTTTCGGTGGTATTGTTGCACTTAACCGTGAGGTAGATGAAGCAACTGCCGATCAATTAAAAGATATTTTCTTAGAAATTGTGATTGCGCCAAGCTTTTCCGAAAAAGCAATTGAGATCCTAACGGTAAAGAAAAACATTCGTTTACTAGAAACACCGATGGAAATCAATGAAACAGATACTAAAAAAGTAGTCAGTGTGATCGGTGGGCTACTAGTGCAAGATCGTGATAATGGAAAAATTTTAGCAAATGATCTTGAAGTGGTAACAGATCGTAAACCAGATGCAAAAGAAATCGACGAATTACTGTTCGCGTGGAAAGTCGTAAAACATGTGAAATCAAATGCAATTGTAGTTGCCAAAAGTGATCAAACATTAGGTGTTGGTGCTGGACAAATGAATCGTGTCGGTGCTGCTGCGATTGCCTTTGAACAAGCAGGCGAAAAAGCTCAAGGTGCCGTGATGGCATCAGACGCCTTCTTCCCAATGCCAGATACCGTTGAAAATGCAGCAAAAGCAGGAATTAAAGCGATCATTCAACCAGGTGGATCCAAACGTGATCAGGATTCAATTGATGAATGTAACAAACACGGAATTGCGATGGTATTAACAAAAATGCGTCACTTTAAGCATTAAAGCGGAGGATTCTCAACAAGTTGAGAATCCTTTCCTATATTCGAAATATAAGGAGGCTCTCCCATGAAAGTATTAGTAATCGGCGGTGGCGGACGTGAGCATATCATTGTCAAAAAATTAAAGGAAAGCGAACGCGTCACAGAAATCTTCGCAGCGCCAGGTAATGGTGGTATTGCAGAAGAAGCTACCTGTGTACCGATAAAAGACGATGCCATCGATGAATTAGTAACTTTTGCCTTAGAACAGCAAATCGATTGGACAATTGTTGGTCCAGAAGTCCCTTTAACAAAAGGTGTCGTTGATGCTTTCCGTAATCAGAATTTAAAAGTATTCGGTCCAACAAAAGATGCAGCAATTATCGAAGGCAGTAAAGATTTTGCGAAAGCATTTATGCAACAATATGATATTCCAACAGCAAAGTATCAGACATTTACAGATGTAGAAAAAGCAAAATCATACATAAAACAAGAAGGCGCACCAATCGTTGTCAAAGCAGACGGACTTGCGGCAGGTAAAGGTGTGGTCGTTGCCATGACAGATCATGAGGCATTAGATGCAGTAGAAAATATGTTAATTGATAATAAGTTTGGTGATGCCGGAAGCCGAGTTGTGATTGAAGAGTATCTAGAAGGTAAAGAATTCTCCCTTTTTGCGTTTGTAGATGGAGAGAACGTCTATCCAATGGTATCAGCACGTGATCATAAGCGCGCGTATGATCATGACGAGGGACCAAACACTGGGGGAATGGGTGCTTTTTCTCCTGTTGCGGATCTTGATCCAAGTCATGTCGAGTTCACAGTTGAAAAAATCTTAAAGCCAGTTGCAAAAGGGATGAAGCAAGAAGGTCGTAAATATACTGGCGTTTTATATGGTGGGTTAATCGAAACAAGAGAAGGACCGAAAGTAATCGAATTTAATGCCCGATTCGGTGATCCGGAAACACAGGTAGTGCTTCCGTTACTAGAAAATGATTTAATCCAAGTAATTGAGGATGTAACAGCTGGAAAGGATCCACAATTAAGTTGGAAAGATGGATATGCGATAGGTACAGTTGTCGCATCCAAAGGTTATCCAGGATCTTATTCGAAAAATGTGAAGCTTCCAGATTTAGATACTGCCAATTCTGATGTTTACGTGATTCATGCAGGAACAGGTCAATCCGAAGATGGTAGCTTTCACTCCACTGGAGGCAGAGTCCTTCTCGTTGGCTCACTGCAAAATAGTCCAGAAAAAGCACAGACCGAAATTTATAATTACCTCTCACGTTTTGATAGTTCTGATGATTTTTTCTATCGCAAGGATATTGGGTTTTCAAAATAATACTTTTGATTTAAGCACCACAGTTGATGAAAACTGTGGTGCTTTTTAAATGCAAGAAGGAGCAGTCGATTTGCAAGAAGCGCACTTAAAATGCAAGAAGGAGTAGCTGATCTGCAAGAAGGGCGCTCTGAAATGCAAGAAGGAGCAGTGGATCTGCAAGAAGGGCGCTTAAAATGCAAGAAGGAGCAGTGGATTTGCAAGAAGGGCGCTTGAAATGCAAGAAGGAGCAGCTGATCTGCAAGAAGGGCGCTCTGAAATGCAAGAAGGAGTAGTCGATTTGCAAAAAGCGCACTTGAAATGCAAGAAGGAGCAGCTGATCTGCAAGAAGGGCGCTCTGAAATGCAAGAAGGAGTAGTCGATTTGCAAGAAGCGCGCTTAAAATGCAAGAAGGAGCAGCTGATCTGCAAGAAGCGCACTTAAAATGCAAGAAGGAGCAGTGGATTTGCAAGAAGCGCGCTTGAAATGCAAGAAGGAGCAGCTGATCTGCAAGAAGGGCGCTCTGAAATGCAAGAAGGAGCAGTGGATTTGCAAGAAGCGCGCTTAAAATGCAAGAAGGAGCAGCTGATCTGCAAGAAGGGCGCTTGAAATGCAAGAAGGAGCAGTAGATTTGCAAGAAGGAGTAGTCGATCTGCAAAAAGGCGCTTAGAATGCAAGAAGGAGCAACCGATCTGCAAAAAGAGCAATCGGAAATGCTAGAAAAAAAGCATAACTCTAGCTAATTATTAGAAGGATAAATCACATAATTAAATTTCTTGGGAGAGAAATATCAATTTAAATCAACAGTTTTGACATTCAACCCTTACAAAAGTATAATTACTTACATAAAGTAAGTTGAATAACAGGAGGACTCTTATGAAATTTCATCAAAAACCGAATACGTATGTAAGTCATGTAAAAATAAATGTGCAAGATTTAAATAGGTCCATTCAATTTTATCAACAAATTGTAGGATTTGATATATTAGAGAAAACAGACTCACAAGCAATATTAACAGCAGACGGCAGAACAAGTATTTTATCATTACAACAACCAAAAAACGCAGAACCAAAACAAGCAAGAACTACAGGACTATACCACTTCGCTATTCTATTGCCTAATCGTTCAGATCTTGCAAATTTTGTATTCCATTGTATCAAAAACAATGTCAGATTAGGCTCATCAGACCACCTTGTCAGTGAAGCATTATATTTCAATGATCCTGATGGAAATGGAATTGAAGTTTATATTGATAAAGATCCTAACACATGGACATGGCAAAATGATCAGGTTGTGATGGCGGTAGACCCGTTAGATTTTGAGGATCTATTAAAAGAAGGTCAGCAAGGCGCATGGCAAGGTTTACCTGCTCAAACCGTAATGGGTCATATTCATTTACATGTAGCAGCTATAGCTAAAACAAAATTTTTCTATGAAGAGGGATTAGGATTTGAAACTGTTTGTCAATTTGGTGATCAAGCGTTATTTATCTCAACAGGTAAGTATCATCATCATATTGGACTAAACACATGGAATGGTGTTGGTGCACCATCACCATCTGAAAATAGTGCAGGACTTGTCTCTTTTACACTTACCTATCCAAGTAAAGAAGTATTAAATAATACCTTATCCAACTTAACAGCAATTGGAGTACATGTGGAACAACAACAGAAACAAGCGACTATTAAAGATCCGTCAGGGAACAAAATAGTTTTATCCATTTAAAACAAGAACTGCTTACCATATATAGGTAGGTGGTTCTTTTTTTGTATGATAAAATGGAATTACTATCATCATAGGAGTGATCTCGTTGGTACGAAATATGCAATCAAAAGTATATGAAACGAAACGGATTTTGCGAAAACAAGCATTGCACACTATTCTAGAGCAATTAGACAATCGTGTAATGAAATTGTCGAAGAAAGATCGTCGTAAAAAATATCATAAAATGAAACAAGATGTCTATAGTTTCTATAGAGGTGGTGCTTATTTATTTTATTATGATGTCAGCAACATCCCGTTTAGCTTCCATGCGAACGAAGAAAAAGCGACATGGATTATGGGTGACATGCATTTTGATAATTTTAGTAGTTTTCAAGATGAAGAGGGCAACCTTGTTTTTGATGTAGACGATTTTGATGAAGGATACCTGGGTTCCTATTTATACGATATTTTAAGAATGATTGTTAGTATTCGTTTGTTAGCAGAACAACAAGGTGTGACAGAGCAAGATGAATTAGTCATATCCTTTCTAAAAGCATATAGTAAACAAATCAAAAAGTTTGCGAAACGTGAAGAGGATCCCACTCAACTTCATTTTACGCTAGAAAACACCAAAGGACCTATCAAAAAGACATTGGAAAAACTCGAAGAGCGCAAACAGACACACGAATTGCATAAACAAACGATTCTTAATGAACAAGGGGGAAGAGAGTTTAATCGAGATAAGGAAAAATTAGAAGAAGTTACAGCAAAAGAATATAAAGAAATAATCGATAATTGGCATAAATATTTAGCATCATTACCAACTGATTTATATAAAAATGAGCAACATTATCAAATAAAAGACATTGTTAAGAAAACAGGATCAGGCGTCGCATCAACAGGTTTAAAAAGATATTATGTGTTAATCGAAGGAGTTCATAACGATGATCACGATGACGTTATATTAGAGGTAAAAGAAGCACGTCCAGCAGTACCAGCATATTTTCTCCCTTATAACGAACTATTTTGGAGCAAGTATCCACATCAAGGAGAACGAGTAGTCGCCACCCAAAAAGCGATGCATCATCAAGCAGATGCTTATCTAGGTTACTTCACGATCGGAAAGCGTGAATTTTATGTAAGGGAACGATGTGCTTATGATAAAGATATATCGCTCAAGCATTTAAACGAGTTAAAACCAATCAAACAATCAGTGAAGAATATGGGGAAAATCGCAGCAAAAATTCATGCTAGAGCTGATCAAGATATTCAAGCAGATTTATTAGACTATCATAGTGAAGAGGAGATTCATAACAGGATTAAAGAAAATAAAGATGCTTTTATTCATGAGCTTGTCCTATGGTCACGTTTTTATAAGAAACAAGTAGAAAAAGATTATGAGTTATTTCTGGATTGGTTAGAAACCTATTTTTACAAAAATAATTAAAAAAGGAGCATATAGATAGATGTCAGACGCACACAAAGCAGAAGCACCAAACTCTGTAAGATGTAAAATAATTACCGTGAGTGATACCCGGACAAAAGAGACAGATAAAAGTGGCCAATTAATGTGTAACTATTTAGAGCGAAATAATCATCAAGTAGTTGCACACCAAATTGTAAAAGATGAACAGAAGGAAATTAAATTAGCAATAGAGGACGGGATTACCCAATCAAACATTGACGCGATTTTAATAAATGGTGGAACTGGAATTGCGAAAAGAGATGTCACCATTGAAGTAGTCGAGCGCTTGTTGGATAAACAAATGCCAGGCTTTGGAGAAGTGTTCCGCTTGTTGAGCTATCAAGAGGATATCGGTTCGGCTGCAATTCTTTCACGAGCAACAGCAGGTGTCATCCAGGATAAAGCTATTTTTGCTACACCAGGCTCATCAGGTGCTGTAAAATTAGCAATGGAAAGACTAATTATTCCAGAGCTTGGTCATGTAATGAGAGAAATCAACAAAGACTTATAGATTCATTGTTTTAATCAAAACCATAATGTCTATAATAGAAAAAGAAAGGTGGCAGTGAAGATGAGAAAAAAGAAATTAGAAGAAATTGATCTTATCATTAAAGAAAATCGTAAGTCTGCAAATGAAACGATTTTCAAATCCTTGCCACCTAAGAGACGAAAAAGATCAAGAACAAGAACACTTGGGGAACGAGAAGCTCTTGATAAAATTGCGGTAGCTAGATGGAAAAAAGCGGAAGCAGAAGGCAAAATAAAGCGAATATCGAAAAGGAAAATGTATTATGATTACCGCTGAAAAAATAAAAGAAACCTTTCCTAAATTAAAAACACTACCTAAGTTTGAACGGCAATTAGAATTCGCCTCTATGATAACAGAATATATGAAAAATAAGAATATTCACCCGATTATTGTGGGTGGATTAGCGGTTGAAATATACACTCGAAATGACTATCAAACACATGATATTGATTTTGTCAGTGATGGTTGGGCACAATTTGATCAATTGTTAAGCGAGTTAGATTTCATTAGAGTGGAACGTGAATGGTATAATACAGAGCTCGAAATTGCAATAGAAGTACCATCTAATTTTCTTGAGGGAAACGAAGACCTTGTTACAGAGTTAGAGCTTCCGAATAACAAAAAACTCTACGTTATTGGTGTGGAGGATATTATTATTCATCGGCTAGAAGCAATTGCTTTTTCAACCACTTATCCAAAAGAAGATGAAGACTATGAATGGGCATACCGTATGTATCTGATTCATAAAGAAAATATTGATTATAACTATTTCGAAAGCCAGGCGAAAGCAGTAAAAATTTGGTCGATTATTGAAGAATGGTTAGAGAAAGAGCAATAAAAGTAATTATTGCTCTATACCGTCCAACCTTTTAAATTGTGCTTCTTCAACGGAGTTTCCAACTATCTCAAAATGGTATTCTCTTCCCTTCTCAACGGTGATCGGAACTTTTGGTTCGATAGTAACGCGATCATTGTTTTCCATAATAATTACCGCTTCTAGTGAAGTCTTTTCTTGTGAATCAAAATCTTCTCTCTCTATTAACTCAATATACAATGAATCTCCTTTATCAATAAATGATGAATCAGCATTTACTGATGTAGGACCTGTTATTCGTTGAAAAGGTTGATGTATCACTAGATTTACGCCTAAAAAATCAAATGTAGCGTTATTCGTAATCACTACCATTATGTCATCTTCTACTTGTTCTTCGGTCGTGTCGCTCAAGGGGGTGATTCTTTCAGTGTTGCCATTACTAAGTAGTAAAATAGTAATAATACAAGCTACTGCTACTATGCTTACTAAAGGTTTAAAAATAAATTTACGTGATCGAGGCGGTTCTTGGATTTTCTGAGAAAGAAGTCTCTTCATTTCCTCGCTTTCGTGCTTGGATAATTTGACCTTCTGACTGAGTGATTTCCACTCCCTATCAAAATTGCTCATGCATAAATCCTCCTTTTTGCAATTCTTTTTTCAATGCCTTGAGGGCACGAAAAAGCTGAACCTTCACTTTATTTTCGGACCAATCTAAGATAACAGCTGTTTCCTTTATCGAAAGCTCCTTTATTTTTCGTAGTATAATAACTTCACGATAGGAATTCTTCAGTTTTTGGAGTGCTTGGTATAATTCTTTTTCTCTTTCATTGAGAATGGAAATTTGTTCTGGTGTTTTCACATTTGCAAGTAGCGGTTTTGACCAATCAAACATATAAGCAATAGGCTTTTGTTTGCGGATATAATCAATGGTGATATTTCTTGCAATACGAACGAGCCAAGCCTTTTCTTCGCCACCGTGGAAGGAATCAAAGCTGTGATAAGCACGAACGAAGGTATCTTGCATTAAGTCTTTTGCCTGCTCATGGTCGCCAAGCATATAAAAAATATAATTATAAATATCATGATGGTACTTGTCATACCAGTCATGTATACGGTTGATTTGCAAGTTCCCCCATTCCTTTCTATTTTTTATCTAATCTAACAACGGATCACTTTTCCAAAAGTTACACACAAATAAAAAAAATCACTCAATTATTTTTGAGTGATTCATTCCTCTCTTCTATATACACCGCTTTTTCCACCTGTCTTCTCTACTAAATAAGTTTGACCAATAACCATTCCTTTGTCGACGGCTTTACACATGTCATAGACCGTTAATGCTGTAACAGAAGCAGCCGTTAATGCCTCCATTTCAACACCAGTACTTCCCTTGGTCTTTGCTTCAATAGTTATAACCAATTCATATGTATCCTCATCCTGTACCCAATCAAACTGAATATCTACGCCACTCAGCGGCAACGGATGACACATTGGGATAATCGTTGATGTTTGCTTAGCTGCCATAATTCCAGCTACTTGTGCAACAGATAGGACATCGCCTTTACCAATTGTTTGATCTATTATTTTCTTATAGATTTCTTTGTTTACAAATATGCTAGAGTGAGCAATAGCCGTTCTACTTGTCACTTTTTTCTCGGTAATATCGACCATTTTCGCTCTGCCTTGTTCATTGATATGTGAAAAATCTGTCATATATATCACAACCTTTTTTCCCTCATTATACTACAATTAAAAAGTACATCCAGCCGTGAAGGTTTCTTACTTTCTAATATTAGAGCACTAAGTTAACATGTTATAATAGTAAAATACAAGCATAGAAAGGTTTTAGAACATGATCAAACGTCGTATAGTATCGATATTGTTAGTCGGTCTTCTACTAACAGGCTGCCAATCAGAAGAGCAGGAAATAACTATATCTGCAGCAGCTTCACTTATAGATGTTTTAGAAGAAGTGATCGATTTATTTGAACAAGAACACCCATCGATCCAAGTTTCCGTTAACTTGGGAGGATCAGGATCATTGAGTCAGCAAATAATTCAGGGAGCTCCCGTGGATGTGTTTTTGTCTGCCTCTATTGATAAATTTGAACAGGTAAGACAAGAAGGATTGATGGATGAAGAATTTATCGAGCCTTTAATGATGAACAAACTGGTCTGGATTCAAGCAAAAGATACATCACCTCTTAAATCAATTGAACAGATCAATAAGCTTGCAATCGGGACACCGGAAACAGTGCCTGCTGGGCAGTATGCAAAAGAAGCTTTTACAGACTCAGGGATTTTCACTAAATTGGAAAGCAAATTAGTATATACTAAAGATGTAAGACAAGTACTCCAATATGTAGAGAGTGAAAATGTGGATACAGGAATTGTTTATCAAACTGACGCAAAAATATCTGACAAAGTTAATATAAATCATGAGTTACCTCTAGGAGAATATGATCCCATCATCTATCCTGTTGGTATCTTAAAGAACTCACAACAAAAAGAAGCAGCAAAAACCTTTTATCAATTCTTACAAACTGAAGAAGTGATCGAGCTATTTAAACAATATGGATTTTTAGAAGTAGATGGTGACATAGATGGAAGCATTTTTTCAACCAATTAAATTATCTGTAACCGTGTCTCTTATTGCATTAATCATTGTTTCTACAATTGGGATTACCGTTGCCTTTTTAATGGCAAGGAAACAATTCAAAGGGAAAGTTTGGATCGAAACATTACTATTATTACCGATTGTTTTGCCACCAACTGTGATTGGCTTTATCCTAATCATGCTATTTGGTCAAAATGGGGTATTAGGTAAAATGACAAATCTGCTTTTAAATCAAACGCTGATGTTTACCATTTGGGCCGCAGTAATTGCCGCAGTAATTGTTGCTTTTCCATTAATGTATCAGTCGGTCAAAACGGGTCTATCCTTTGTCGATCGACACATTGAAGACGCCGCTAGAGTAGATGGTGCTAACGAATGGAAGGTCTTTCGTTTTATTACACTTCCACTCATCCAAAAGTCTATTTTGTCTGGGATAATTCTTAGTTTTGCACGAGCATTAGGAGAATTTGGGGCAACTTTAATGTTTGCTGGTAATATTCCAGGTCGGACTCAAACGATCCCGATGGCGATATACGTAGCCTTTGAATCCAACAAAATGACGTTAGCGTGGGCATGGGTATTGTCTATTATTGTCGTATCATTTATTATGTTACTTTTTTTACGTAAATCTGCCTAAAAAATAGTCATAATTTTGTAAATAAATCACAATGCAAACGCTATCAATACGTGATAAAATAAAAGGAAATGAAAAAGAAGATGAGGAGATTATAATGAATGATCATTTATATAGATGGCGTAACAAAGAAATTCGTAAGCAAGTAGCTGTAATTGATGAGAAAGAGCAGCCAACCTTGGTATTAAAAAATGCTTATTATCTGAATGTCTTTATGCGAAAATGGTTGGAAGCACATATTTGGATATATAACGATCGTATTGTATATGTGGGCAGCAGATTACCTGAATCACTTGTGGATGTTGAGGTTGTTGATTGCACAGGGAAATTTATCGTGCCAGGTTATATCGAACCACACGCACATCCATTTCAACTTTATAACCCATATGAACTAGCTATGTATGCCGGACAAACAGGAACAACAACATTGATGAATGACAACTTACCATGGCTTTATTTAACAAATAGAGAGAAAGCGTTTACATTACTGGAAGATTTCATGAAATTACCGGTATCAATGTATTGGTGGGCGCGTTTTGATTCACAGTCCGAAATAAATGAAGAACAAGAAATTTTTAATGATGAAGAAGTTCATGCATGGTTACAACATGAGGCTGTCGTACAAGGTGGAGAGTTAACAGCATGGCCACAAGTATTACGAGATGATGATCGTATTTTATACTGGATGCAAGAAGCAAAACGACTAAGAAAGCCTGTTGAAGGACATTTTCCAGGTGCCTCAGAGAAAACCTTAGTAAAATTAAAACTGTTAGGTGTAAGCTCTGATCATGAAGCATTATCTGGAGAGGAAGTCTTTAATCGTATCTCAATGGGCTACCGGGTAGGTTTGCGTAATTCCTCGGTTCGACCAGATTTAGAGAAATTGTTAGTAGAGTTACAGGAGCTAGGGATAAACTCTTATGATTTCTTAACGATGACAACAGATGGTTCGACACCTGCCTTTTATAAAAATGGTATTATTAATCAGTGTATTCAAATCGCTATTGATAGTGGTGTGCCGGAGATTGAAGCTTATATGATGGGGACGTATAATGCTGCGGAACAATTTCATTTAGAGGAAAGGCTGGGCGGAATTGCCCCTGGACGTGTTGCCCATTTAAATATATTGACATCATCTGATAATGCCACCCCTGAATCGGTGTTAGCAAAAGGAAAGTGGCTCAAAAAAGACGGTAAATTAGTGAATCAAGACGTGGCTATTGATTGGAAAAAATATGGATTAGGTAAACTTGAATTAGACTGGCAGTTAACTGAACGTGATTTACAATTTTCGATGCCTGTCGGACTGAAAATGGTGAATGACGTCATTATGAAACCATATCCGATTGCTATTGATGCGAATACGGAAAAAATTATTAATTCTACAGATGAATCTTTTTTGATGTTAGTAGACCGCGAAGGTGATTGGCGCGTGAATACGATTATCAAAGGGTTTACCAAAACACTTGGAGGACTGGCTAGCTCCTATTCGCTCACAGGAGATATTGTTTTAATCGGCAAAAGTAAATCTGATTTATTACTTGCCTTTTCAAGAATGAAGGAAATGGGTGGCGGTATTGTATTAGTTCATGAAGGAGAGGTCATTTTCGAATTGCCACTAACAATCGCTGGAATGATGTATGACGGTAGTATGCCGGATCTCATGGTGGAAGATCAGCGAATGAAAGATATTTTGATTGATCATGGCTATCAGTATCAAGATCCGCCATATAATTTGTTGTTTCTATCATCGATGCATTTACCTTTCGTCCGGATAACACCATTAGGAATTATCGATGTGAAGAAAAAAGATATTTTATTTCCGGCGATTATGCGTTAAATTTTTGTTATACTAATAATAGTTAAATCGGCATGCATTGAAGTGTATGCCGATCTTTGATTTCTACATACAATGAAAAAGGTGGCAGACAGATGAAGAAGTTATTATTCGTTATTTTTATTTTACTTTTTTCTTTAGTTGCTTGTTCTGATGATGAAACAACTACAGAGCCTGAACCTGAAGAAGAGCCAGTGGAAGAGGTAGAAGAAGAACTTGAAGAGCCAGAAAAACCATCGACACCAGAACATATTTATCCGTTAACTGGTATGGAAGCAGAAGAAAAAGTAACGGACCGAATGATTGCTGTGATGGTAAATAATCACCCAAAAGCTAGACCACAAACAGGTCTTTCGCAAGCAGATACTGTTTTTGAAATCTTAGCTGAAGGAAACATTACCAGATTAATGGCGATTTTTCAAAGTGACATTCCTGAACGAGTAGGACCTGTTCGTAGTGCAAGACCCTATTATTTTAATTTAGCCGATGATTATAATGCTATTTATGTCTATCATGGGGCAGCGAACTTTATTGAAGATATGATCCAAAACGGTGCAGCACAAGGTTTGAACGGTATGTATTACGATAATGACAAAGTATTATTTGAACGTTCAAGTGATCGCGTTGCTCCTCACAACTCATACGCATTATTTGATGGAATTTATCAGCGCGCAGAAGAACAAGAGTATCCTTTAGAAGCAGAGTATCAGCCCCTTACTTTTATCGAGGAAGATCAAGCATCAGAAGGGGAAACTGCTACAGATGTGCAATTTAGTTATAGTAATTATTCGGTAAGATACGTCTATGATCAAGAAAAGAAAAGTTACGAACGATATAGTGATGGAGTACAAACAGTAGAAAAGACAGATAGTACACCTATCATGCTTGAAAATGTCTTAATTATGGAGACGCCACACCAAGTGATCGATGATGCCGGTCGTCGTGAAATTGATTTGGAATCTGGTGGGAATGCTTTATTACTACAGCAAGGTAAAGTGCAACACGTGCAATGGGAGCGAATTGATGGTAGAATAATCCCAACGAAAGATGGAGAGCCTGTTCCGTTTGTTTCAGGTCAAACATGGGTAAACGTTATCCCTACTAGCCCTGGTATTGATGGTGTTCAACTATCTAGTGAAACGGAATAAAAAGGAGAGGTGTATACCATGCAAATCGATAAATTGCGTGGCAAACAATTAGATCAATTATTTGATGCTATGTTAACACTAAAAAATCGCGAAGAATGCTATCGCTTTTTTGATGATATTGCAACCATGAATGAAGTTCAATCCCTTGCACAACGATTGCATGTTGCCAAAATGTTGGATGAAGGACAAACCTATACGGCAATTGCCAAAGAGTCGAGTGCATCAACCACAACGATTTCACGTGTCAAGCGATGCTTAGCATATGGTAATGATGGCTATCGTATTGTGTTGGACCGGTTAAAGGAAGATGAACAACAGGAGTAGAATAATCAAGAGTGCCTTATTTAAGGTACTCTTTTTCGAAGTGTATAAAACAGTGAAGATGGAGGTACCCAGATGATTAAATTCGGAGTTATCGGAACAAATTGGATTACAGATCGTTTTATTGATGGTGCAAGTAAATTAGAAAATTTTGAATTAAATGCTGTCTATTCAAGGACAGAAGAGAAAGCTGAAGAATTTGCTAGTAAATATCAAGTAGAAACAATATTTACAGATGTGGAAACTTTCGCGAATAGCGACTCAATCGATGCGGTCTATATTGCATCACCAACTGCCCTGCATAGTGACCATGCGATTACTTGTATGAATGGCGGAAAACATGTGATTGTTGAGAAACCTTTTGCTTCAAATGAACGAGAGGTTTTGCAAATGATCCAAACCGCTAAGAAAAATAACGTAACCTTAATGGAAGCGATGAAAACAACACATGTTCCTAACTTCAAGCTAATAAAAGATAGCCTTGATAAAATTGGTCCTGTTCGTCGTTATGTAGCGAACTTCTGTCAATACTCTTCACGCTATGATAAATATAAAGAAGGTATCGTATTAAATGCTTTTAAACCAGAATTATCGAATGGATCGCTAATGGATATTGGGGTTTATTGTCTTTACCCGATGGTAGCTTTATTTGGAGCACCAACCCGTGTAAAAGCCACCGCTTATATGCTGGAATCTGGTGTGGATGGAGAAGGAACGGTTACAGTAGACTATCCTGATTTAAATGGTGTAGCCATGTTCTCGAAAATCACGAATTCTTCTCTTCCATCTGAAATACAAGGGGAAAAAGGATCTATTGTTATTGGGAAGTTTTCTGATATGAATGATGTGAAAATCGTTTATCACGATGGCACTGAAGAAGTTTTAGATACTGGTCAGGAAGAAAAAACGATGTATTATGAAGCAAAATCGTTTATTGAAACTATAGAGAACGGAAAAACAGAAAATGATGTTAATACATGGGAGCATTCATTAGCAACAATGCGGATATTGGATCAAGCACGAGCTGAAATAGGTCTAGAATTTCCAGCTGATCATAAGTGATATGTAAATTCTTACGGACAAAAATAGGCTTGATGAGAAGATTTTGTCCATAAGAATGAATCTTATGGACAGTTTTGAGAAAAATTTTAGTTTTTGTCCGTAAGAATACATCTTGCGGACAAAATTGTGTTATTACTAGATTTTTTGTCCATAATAATAGATCTTACGGACAAAAAACTTCAAAATCGTATATTTTGTCCATAATAAAAAGGTTGTCACCGATACTAGTGACAACCTTTTTATTACTAAATTAATTTCGGATCAAGTGATCAAATGCGCCTAATGCTGCTGTGGCACCTGATCCCATTGAAATGATGATTTGTTTATAAGCGCTATTCGTGCAGTCACCTGCTGCGAATACACCAGGGATGCTTGTTGTTCCGCGCTCATCAACGATAATCTCACCAAATTTGTTTCGCTCAAGTGTTCCTTCAAGCCACTCTGTATTTGGCACTAAACCAATTTGTACGAATACACCTGCTAGAGCAATATCTATTTCTTCTTCTGATTCACGGTCTACATAGCGAAGTCCTTCAACTTTGTCTGAACCATAAATCTCAGAAGTTCTTGCATTTGTAATAACCGTTACATTCGGCAGACTGTGAAGACGATCTTGCAGTACAGAGTCTGCTTTCAACTCTGGTAAAAATTCCAATACAGTAACATGTTTAACGATACCGGCAAGGTCAATCGCTGCTTCGACGCCAGAGTTACCGCCACCGATCACGGCAACCTCTTTACCTTCAAAAATAGGGCCGTCACAGTGTGGACAATAGGCTACCCCTTTATTTTTGAATTCCGCTTCTCCAGGAACGCCGATATTACGCCAGCGAGCACCTGTTGATAGCACAAGTGTCTTACTTTTCAACATGGCACCATTTTCTAGTTCTAATTCGAAAAAGTCTTTTTTTTCTAATGATTTGGCACGCATAGAGTTCATGATATCTACGTCGTAATCATTCACATGCTCTTCTAAATTAGCAACAAGCTTTGGTCCTTCAGTATATTTAGTGGTAATGAAGTTCTCAATACCAAGTGTATCTTGGACCTGGCCGCCGAATCGTTCTGCTACGATGCCAGTACGAATACCTTTACGTGCTGCATAAATGGCTGCACTGGCTCCAGCTGGACCACCGCCGACAACTAATACATCATAAGGCTCTTTCTCATTTAATTCAGAAATGTCGACACTGCTTCCAAGTTCTTCAAGAATACTTTCAAGTGTTTGACGTCCATCGACAAATTGCTCGCCATTTAAATAAACAGAAGGCACTGCCATTACATCTTTACTTTCTACTTCCTCTTTGAAAGCAGATCCTTCTACCATCGTGTGTGTGATCTCAGGATGTACGACACTCATAATGTTTAATGCTTGTACGACATCCGGGCATTTTTGACAAGAAAGACTTACATATGTTTCAAAATGTAATGGCCCTTCTAACTTTTTAATTTGTTCAATGGTAGCTTCATCGACCTTAGGTGCACGACCACTTACTTGTAAGAGTGCAAGCACTAGGGATGTGAATTCATGTCCAAGCGGAACACCAGCGAATATTACGCCAGAGTCTTCACCTTTACGGTTGATACTAAAGCTTGGTGTGCGATCAAAAGAGCCTTGTTCGATTGAAATTTTGTCAGACATGCTTGTAATTTCATTTACGAGTTCGTCTACTTCTTTAGAAACATCATCAGAACCTACACTCGCCTTAATGACGATATCATTCTCTAATAGTTTCAAATACTCTTGTAGTTGTGATTTTATTTCTTGATCAAGCATTTAGACCCTTCTTTCTTATATTTTACCAACTAGATCGATACTAGGCTTTAATGTGTCGCTTCCTTCTTCCCATTTAGCTGGGCAAACTTCACCAGGATTGTTACGTACGTATTGAGCGGCTTTGATTTTGTTGATAAGCTGGCTCGCGTCACGACCAATACCTTCTGCATTGATTTCTGCTGCTTGAATAATACCATCTGGATCAATGATGAAAGTACCGCGATCTGCAAGACCTGCATCTTCACGTAACACATCAAAGTTTTGAGAAATAACGTGTGACGGATCACCAATCATTGTATACTCGATTTTTCCTATCGCATCTGAACTTTCATGCCAAGCTTTATGCGTAAAGTGTGTATCAGTGGAAACAGAGTACACCTCAACACCTAATTTTTGCAGTTCTGCATATTGATTTTGTAAATCTTCTAATTCTGTTGGGCATACGAAGGTAAAGTCTGCAGGATAAAAGCAAACAATACTCCATTTACCTTTGAAATTGTTTTCTGAAACATCTAGAAATTCTCCTTGACGAAAAGCCTCCGCCTGGAATGGTAGTACTTCTTTTCCGATTAATGACATAATGATTGTCCTCCTTGATAAATTCTTTATATTTTATTGATACTCCTTATAAACAAAAAGTATCTATTACACAACAATTGTAATTATAAATGAAATAGTAGTGGAAGTGTCAAGCTAAAGGCTATTCTTCAAATAATTGTAACAAAATAATCCATTCTACCATTTTAATCGAAATCGGATGATATTATTCAAGCCAGAAAAAATCTTTTCAATGACTTTGTGTGAAATACATCACACATTTTGAGAGCAAAAGCAGCTATGATAATGAGTAACGAGATGTAGATATAGAGAGGATGTGTTTAAATGAAGAATGTAAAAGGCCTTCAGCTACCATTACAAACTTTGAGTTTAGTTGTTGGATTTATGGTTTGGGTGATACTTTCATCATTAATGAGTTTTATTAAACAAGATATTATATTAACAGCCGGTCAGATTTCATTGATTACTGCAATCCCGGTTATATTAGGGTCGGTGTTGCGAGTTCCATTAGGCTTTTATACGAATCGATTTGGGGCACGCGGACTTTTTATTTTAAGTCTATTGTTTTTGATTTTACCTGTAGGTTATCTAGGGATAGCTAACAGTTTTACAGATTTAATTGTTGCAGGTTTATTTTTAGGTATTGGGGGAGCGATTTTTTCTGTAGGGGTAACATCTCTACCAAAATATTATCCAAGAGAAAAACATGGTTTCGTCAACGGGATTTATGGTGTAGGTAACATTGGAACCGCGGTGACATCCTTTGGGGCTCCTATTATTGCAGGAATGTATGGTTGGCGTATTGCTGTCTTTGTATTTGTTATTCCCTTATTATTATTTGCGATTTTAAATTTTGTTTTTGGCGATCGAAACGAACCGAAAGTCGACACATCGTTAAAACAACAAGTATTGAGTGTCTATAAAAACAATAAATTATGGTTTCTCAGTTTCTTTTATTTTCTTACATTCGGATCTTTTGTTGCTTTAACCGTTTATTTACCAAATTTTCTAGTTTCCGAGTTTCAACTAACAGAAGTAGATGCAGGTTTACGGACAGCCGGATTCATTGCTTTGTGTACCTTATTAAGACCAGTTGGTGGCTGGTTAGGTGATAAATTCAACCCATTCAAAGTATTAATGATTGTCTTTGCAGGGCTAACTGTTTCTGGAATTTTATTATCATTTTCACCAACCATTTTGCTTTATACAATCGGAAGCCTGTCGGTAGCAATCTTTTCTGGAGTTGGAAATGGTACAATTTTTAAACTAGTGCCATTATATTTCTCAAAACAAGCAGGGATTGTCAATGGTATAGTGGCGGCAATGGGTGGTTTAGGTGGATTTTTCCCACCGATAATATTAACAATTGTCCACGATATTAACGGTCATTATGCGATTGGTTTTATGGCATTGTCTCAATTTGCGCTTGCCAGCTTGATCATTATAATTTGGATGTACTATACGGATAAATTAAACTTATCAAATTACATTGTGAATAATGCGGGACAAGGAATTTTAGTGACAGATGAAAATGGAAAAATCACGAAGGTCAATAAAGCATTCGCGAAGATCACCGGTTATCTGGAAGAGGATGTGCTAGGTGAAAATCCTAATGTTTTAAGCTCTGGAGAACAAAGTGAAGAGTTTTATAACGAAATGTGGCGACAAATAAGAGAAAAAGAGATTTGGCAAGGCAAAATTATAAATAAACGAAAAGATGGAGAAATTTATACTCAATGGTTATCGATCAGCATATTAAAGGATGCTGGGGATAATGTAACCAATTATGTTGGTGTATTTAGTGAGATTGACAAATAAGCCAGGCGTAAAATACGTCTGGTATTCTTATGTTATTTACTGTAAAATGTAAAATAACTTAGACAGAAAGGAAGGTTAGCAATGCACCCTCGTAAGAAACCTTATGAGTTAATCCTGTATGAATATCTCCGTATTCGAAGAGGATTATCATCTGATGAAAACAGTAAGTATCGCAAGTTGAAAAAGGGATATGAAGGTGAGCTTTTGTTTGATGCTTATATCGACAACTTAAGTTGTGACTATCTTTCCTTAACAGACCTCTGGTTTTCCCACAACAATAGGTTTTTTCAAGTAGATAACATCCTGCTTATGAACAATACTATTTACATGTATGAGGTTAAAAATTTCCTAGGCAATTACTATTATGAGAACGAAAAACTATTTATCGAACCGAATCAAGAAGTTGATGATCCTCTGACACAGTTGAAAAGAAGTGAAGCCTTGCTGCGACAGTTATTGAAAAATCTAGAATTTCTTAATCATGTGCAAGCAAAAGTCGTTTTTGTTAACCCTGAATTCACGTTACTTCAAGCTCCTCGCACATCCAAAATAGTATTACCCTCACAGTTAAATCGATACTTTCATAAATTACAGCAAGCTCCCACCAGATTAGATATTTCGTTTCATCATTTAGCCGAAAAGCTTCAATCCATCCGTTTAGAGAAATCTCCGTACATCCAATATCCCATTTATGATTATAACCAGTTGAAAAAAGGTATACCATGCCGATCATGTCATAAGTTCTTTGAAACAGTAGAAGGACGAACCTGTATTTGTCATTATTGTGGTATGCGCGAAGCCTTGCATTCAGCTGTACTAAGAGCAATTGAAGAGTTTGCTTTTCTTTTTCCTGATCAACGAATCACAACTGACAGAGTAAGTCATTGGATTCATTTATCTTTGCCAGAAAAGCGAATTCGCTATGTGTTGAACAAATATTATATACAAAAAGGGAAAAACAAGGGGGCATATTATGTAAAAAAAAACAATTACACGTGAAAGAAGCTAAATAGATGGTAAGATAAAGCTATATTAGAAAAAAAACAGCGATTCATCCGCTGAAAATATATATCGCCCAAAAGGAGTGCTCAGGAGTCCCCGTTTTGTCCGATAAATGCATATATCACCCAAAAGGGATGCCCAGAGTCCCCGTTTTGTCCGATAAACGCATATATCGCCCAAAAGAGATGCCCGAGAGACCCCGTTTTGTCCGATAAACGTATATATCGCCCAAAAGGAGTGCCCGGGAGCCCCCGTTTTGTCCGATAAACGTATATATCGCCCAAAAGGAGTGCCTGGGAGCCCCCATTTTGTCCGATAAACGCATATATCACCCAAAAGGAGAACCTGGGAGTCCTCATTTTGTCCGATAAACACATCGATCGCACAACACAGCAACTATTTATGCCAATAAATGCATCATATTTTACTTTCCACAAGATATCATTCTAAAAATGTCTAGATTTTTGCTATAATGAAATAATGGATATAGAATCGTCATTAATGGAGGATTATGATTGTGTATAATATCGACGAATGGAAACATATCTTCAAGTTAGATCCGGCAAAAGAGATCTCAGAAGAAATGATAGATAAAATTTGTGAATCAGGAACAGATGCCATTATTGTTGGTGGCACAGATCATGTCACACTTGATGGAGTATTACAATTATTAAGCAGAATTCGCCGTCATACGGTGCCAGTTATTCTCGAGATATCAAATATCGAATCGGTTACCCCGGGATTCGATTATTATTTTGTACCAATGGTGTTAAACAGCAAGCAAAAAAAATGGATGATGGATGTTCAGCATGAGGCGATTCGTGAATATGGTGATATCGTTAACTGGGATGAGATGTTTGCTGAAGGCTATTGTATTATGAATCAGCAATCAAAAGTTTACAAGCATGCCGATTGCAAACTTCCGACAGAAGAAGATGCAATAGCTTATGCGAGAATGGCGGAACATTTATTCCGACTACCTTTTTTCTACTTAGAATACAGTGGTACATATGGAGATCCAGCACTTACTAAAAAAATCAGTCAGGAACTAAAACAGACGAAGCTGATATATGGTGGTGGCATAGAATCGAAAGAACAGGCCGCAGAAATGAGTCAATATGCAGATATTATTGTCGTTGGCAATGTTATCTATGATCGCCCAAAAGAAGCACTAAAAACAGTGAAAGCAACAAAGTAAAAGGACGGTGTTAGGATGAGTCGGATGAAACACGACTTATTAAAAGGATTAAATAAGCCACAGCAAGAGGCAGTTCAACATACAGAAGGACCACTCTTAATTATGGCAGGTGCAGGTAGTGGAAAAACACGTGTATTAACACATCGAATTGCCTATTTATTAGATGAAAAAGATGTATCACCACGAAACGTTTTAGCAATTACTTTTACAAACAAAGCGGCTCGTGAAATGAAAGACCGTATTGCCAATCTTGTTGGCTCCTATGGTAATGATATGTGGGTATCGACGTTTCACTCAATGTGTGTACGCATATTAAGACGTGACATTGACCGGATTGGGTATAGTCGCAATTTTTCGATATTAGATAGTGGTGATCAACTAACGGTTATTAAAAATATTGTAAAAGATAAAAATATCGATGCGAAAAAATTCGAACCAAGAGCAATCCTAGGTATGATTAGTGGTGCTAAAAATGAATTGATTACACCTGAAACATTTGCGGAAAGCGCGAACGACTTCTTCAGTAGACAAGTATCCGAAGTCTTTACCGAATACCAAAGACGTTTACGAAAAAATCAGTCATTAGATTTCGATGACTTAATAATGCAGACGATCCACCTTTTCAAAAGGGTGCCAGAGGTATTAGAATATTTTCAGCGCCGTTTTCAATATATTCATGTGGATGAGTATCAAGATACCAACCATGCGCAATATCAACTAGTTAAACAATTGGCATCACGATTTCAGAATCTCTGTGTTGTCGGGGATTCGGATCAATCGATTTATGCATGGCGTGGTGCGGATATTACCAATATCTTATCGTTTGAAAAAGATTATCCTTCCGCCCGCGTGGTGATGTTAGAGCAAAACTACCGTTCGACAAAATCGATTTTACAAGCAGCAAACCAAGTAATTGAAAACAATACAGGCAGAAAACCAAAAAATCTTTGGACAGATAATACCGATGGCAATAAAATCCGTTATTTCCAGGCGTCAACCGAACGTGAAGAAGGCTTGTTCGTAGCGGATCGTATCGAAGAACTTGTGATGCAACAAAATTATAAACATAATGATATTGCTGTGCTTTATCGAACCAATGCCCAATCCCGTGCAATTGAGGAAACATTTATGAAAGCAAATATTCCTTATCAGATGGTTGGTGGTACTAAGTTCTACGATCGAAAAGAAATCAAGGACATGCTTGCATACCTCCGCCTCATTGTAAATCCAGAGGATGATATTAGTTTTGCTCGTGTTGTAAATGAACCGAAACGAGGCATCGGGAAAACATCTCTAGATAAATTACAGGCTTATGCGGCAGCACATGATATTTCAATGTATACAGCTGTGCAAGAGGTTGATTTTGTTGGGGTTAGTGCCAAAGCAGCGAAATCATTAATGCAGTTCGGCCAAATGATCAAAAATTGGACACAACAACAAGAGTTTCTCACCGCTACTGATATGGTCGAGGAAGTAATCGAGAAAACCGGTTATGAAGAAATGTTAATAAATGAACGAAGCATTGAAGCACAGACCCGTTTAGAAAACATCGAAGAATTTAAAACAGTAACAAAACATTTTGAAGAAACAAACGAAGACAAAACATTGGTAAGCTTCTTAACGGATTTAGCTTTAATCTCTGACATTGATCGAATGGATGATGATCCGACAGCGAACGATAAAGTAACGATGATGACGTTACATGCAGCAAAAGGTTTGGAATTCCCTGTTGTCTTCTTAATTGGTATGGAGGAAAGTGTCTTCCCACATAGTCGTTCGATGATGGACGATGACCAAATGGAAGAAGAACGTCGTCTCGCCTATGTCGGGATAACCAGAGCCGAGAAACTCCTGCATGTATCCCATGCGAAGATGCGTACATTGTTTGGACGAACCAATATGAATCCAATTAGCCGCTTTATCGACGAAATACCGGAAGATTTAGTAGAAGGAAAAGAAGAACTCCATGAATCGATGTTTGGTTCCAAACAAGAGAGAATAGCGATTCAAGATCAGGATTTACCTTTTGACACACCAAAACCGAAACGCAAACCACAAAAAACAGTAAACAAGACAACTGGTGGTGAAAAAGAAGCTTGGCAAGTCGGTGACAAAGCGAATCACAAAAAGTGGGGACAAGGAACAGTAGTGAAAGTGAATGGATCAGGTGATGCTATGGAATTGGATATTGCCTTTCCTGCACCAACAGGAATTAAACGACTTCTTGCTAAATTTGCCCCAATTACGAAAGCGTAAAAAGGAGGTGCTGTTAACATGACTGAGAACGAGGCACGAGAGCAATTGGCGACATTAAGTGAAGAATTAAATCGATATAATTATGAATATCATGTCTTGGACAATCCAAGTGTGCCAGATGCGGAATACGACAAGAAAATGAAAAATTTAAAAGACATCGAAGCAGAATTTCCAGAGCTGATTACTGCTGACTCGCCATCTCAACGAGTGGGAGGCGAGCCGTTAGAAGCATTTCAAAAAGTCACCCATCGTGTCCCAATGTTGAGTTTAGGAAATGCCTTTAACGAAGCAGATCTAAAAGATTTTGATCGTCGTGTACGTGAAGGATTAGCAACAGAACAAGTAACATATGTTTGTGAGCTAAAGATTGACGGACTAGCGATTTCATTGCGATACCAAGACGGCCTCTTTGTTCAAGGTGCAACAAGAGGTGATGGCACAACTGGTGAAGATATTACCAGTAATTTAAAAACGATCAAGAGTATTCCATTAAGAATCCCGGACCAAGCACCTATTGAAGTTCGAGGGGAAGCATTTATGCCACAACAGGCTTTTGTATCGCTTAACCAAAAACGTGTGGAGAACGAAGAAGAACCTTTTGCAAATCCAAGAAATGCAGCAGCTGGATCTCTTAGACAATTGGATCCAAAAATTGCAGCAAAACGTCAACTTGATATTTTTTTATATGCGGTTGGTGAATGGGAATCAGGTACACTAGAAACACATATTGAACGACTCCAATATTTAGAGAAAATTGGTTTTAAGACAAATCCTGAATGGCGAAAATGTAACAGTATAGAAGAAGTAATTCAATATGTCGAAGAATGGGTTGAAAAACGCGCGAACCTCACTTATGATATTGACGGAATTGTTATTAAAGTTGATAATTTAGAAGCACAAGAACAGTTAGGCTTTACGGCAAAAAGTCCCCGCTGGGCAACGGCATATAAATTTCCAGCTGAAGAAGCGGTAACAACGCTAACCGATATCGAGTTAAGTGTCGGTCGTACAGGAGTCGTCACACCAACAGCGATTTTAGAACCAGTTAAAGTAGCGGGTACAACGGTTCAGCGAGCTTCTCTTCATAATGAAGATTTAATTAAAGAGAAAGATATTCGGATTGGTGATACGGTAGTGATCAAAAAAGCGGGAGATATTATTCCAGAAGTAGTACGTGTTGTAGAAGATATGCGAACCGATCAACAACAACCTTTTGCGATGCCTGAGAACTGTCCATCCTGTGGGGCGGAATTAGTCCGTTTAGAAGAAGAAGTGGCATTACGCTGTATCAACCCAAACTGCCCTGCTCAATTAAAAGAAGGCCTTATCCATTTCGTATCAAGGCTTGCTATGAATATTGATGGACTAGGGGAAAAAGTAGTTGAACAACTCTTTCAAGCAGAGTATATTCATACGATTGCCGATCTATATCGATTAGATCGTGAGGAACTCCTTAAATTAGAACGTATGGGGGAGAAGTCGGTAGACAACCTGTTGAAAGCAATTGAAGATTCTAAAGAAAATTCATTAGAGCGTTTGTTATTTGGTCTCGGTATCCGATATGTTGGTTCTAAAGCAGCAAAAACGTTAGCAACTCACTTCGAAACGATGGAAAAGTTACAAGAGGCAGGTTTTGATGATCTAGTAGCAGTAGATGAAATAGGTGATAAAATGGCAGACTCGATTGTCCGCTATTTTGAAGATGAAAAAGTGAATCAACTTATTTCAGAGTTACGTGCCCTAGGCTTGAATTTAACATATCAAGGACCAAAAGTAACCAAAGCTGCAGCTGATAGTTCCTTTTCTGGAAAAACAATTGTTCTTACAGGTAAGTTGTCGATTTATACAAGACAAGAAGCCAAACAGCGTATCGAAGCATTAGGCGGTAATGTAACAGGTAGTGTAAGTAAAAAAACAGATCTGTTAATAGCTGGGGAGGAAGCTGGTTCCAAGTTAGATAAAGCAAAAAGCTTAAACATAGAAATTTGGGACGAACAATTATTACAAGAGACACTTGAGGGGGATTCGAAACAGAATGAAGAAGTGGATGGCTAGCCTTTGTGTCGGAGTACTCGTTTTAACAGGATGTGCCCCTGATTTCGGTGAACAAGAAGAAGAAGCGATAATAGATGAAAATTTAGATGATAGTCTTCAAGAAACAGCTATCATCCCAAAACATAATTTGTCTGAGGAGAACTATCGTGTACTGATTGATTCAAATTTAAGTCAGGCACGTGGTGTTATTACCAACCAAATTGCCAATCGAGTTGACATTGATGAACTGGAAGAAGGATTACGCCGTCATTCAAAGGAAGTATTTGATCCAGAAACCTACTATTTTCAAGAGGGTCAGTATTTAACAGAAGATATCCTTTATGATTGGTTAGAACGTTACGATGAAGATGAGGAACCCCTTGGATTAAACCCGGAATTGGGAGTTGAAGCCGAGGAAGAAGCTGATGAAGTAGTGCAAGAAGCAGAGCAAGATAATCCAAAGTATTTGTCCCATATATTAGAGCAAAATTATTTGACGAAATCGAATGATGATGTGGTTGAATTAACAGGTATTTCAATTGGAATCGCGATGAAATCTGTCTATCGATTTCAAACAGAAATAGGTGGTCCATATTATTATGAAGATATTTCAGAAGATAAAATGCTTTCAGAAGCGAACCAAATAGCAGATGAAGTGGTGCAAAGAATTCGTCAAATAGAAGGGTTAGAAAATGTGCCAATCATGTTATCCGTTTTTAGAGAATCTTCTCAAAGTTCGCTAGTACCAGGTAATTTTGTTGCAAAGACGAATATACCTGGTGATCGAGCATCGATTGATGATTGGGAAGAAATTAACGAAGAAAATGTATTATTCCCATCTGAAAACGGGCGAAATACGTATGCAGATACCCATGCCACATTAGTTGATTTTGAAACCGATGTCGCTTCTTATTTCCCGAATTATGTCAGTGTAATAGGTAAAGGTTTCTATCAAAATGGTGATTTGCAAAAATTAACGGTAGAAATCCCTGTTTCGTTTTATGGAAAGGCTGAACTAATCGGTTTCACACAGTATGTTTATGGGCTTGTTTTATCAGGTTTTCCAAATGATTATCAATTAGAAATAAATATTACATCAGGAGATACACAAGAAGCATTAATTGTTCGAAATCCTGGAGAAGAGGAAGGCTTTGTCCATATTTACCATTAATTCTGTTCAAAAATGTTTTGAAATCACGGGATTAATGGTAAAATAAACGTTATGGATTTTACTTAATGATGCTAGGTTTGAATATATACGGAGGTGAAGAACATGGCAGATATCTCAAAAGATCAAGTGAAGCACGTTGCTAATTTAGCTCGTCTTGCAGTAACAGATGAAGAAGTAGAAATGTTCACAAAGCAATTGGGTGATATCATTAACTACGCAGAATTATTAAACGAACTAGACACAGATAATGTGGAGCCAACCACACACGTATTAGATTTGAAAAATGTGATGCGTAAAGACGAGCCAAAAGAATGGATCAAAAAAGAAGATGCATTAAAAAATGCACCAGATCAAAAAGATGGTCAATTCCGTGTGCCATCAATTCTAGAATAAGGAGGGTTTCTTTTGTCACTTTTTGATTATACGTTAAAAGAATTACAAGAAAAGCTACATAATAAAGAAATTACGGTCAGTGATCTTGTGCAAGCATCATACGATAGAATTAATGAAGTAGATGACAAAGTACAAGCGTTTTTAACATTAAATGAAGAGAAAGCAAAAAAACAAGCGAAAGAATTGGATGAAAAGTTAGGTGCTGATGCATCAATTCTATATGGTATGCCAATTGGTATTAAAGATAATATCGTTACAAAAGGAGTACGCACGACTTGTGCCAGTCAAATTTTAGATAACTTAAATGATCCATTATACGACGCTACCGTTGTCCAAAAGCTAAATGCTGAAAACACCATCAATATTGGAAAGTTAAACATGGATGAGTTTGCAATGGGTTCTTCCACAGAAAATTCAAGTTACGAGAACACTCGCAACCCTTGGAATACCGATTATGTACCAGGTGGATCGAGTGGGGGTTCTGCAGCAGCGGTAGCGGCAGGTGAAGTATTATTTTCACTAGGATCTGACACTGGTGGTTCGATTCGTCAACCGGCAGCATTCTGTGGTGTAGTAGGTCTGAAGCCAACCTATGGTCTTGTATCTCGTTTTGGTTTAGTGGCATTCGCCTCTTCCTTAGATCAAATCGGGCCTATCACTAGAACCGTAGAAGATAATGCCCACCTTCTACAAGCCATTGTAGGACATGACAAAATGGATTCAACTTCTGCTAATGTAGAAGTTCCAAACTACAGTGACGCATTTAAAGAAGATGTCAAAGGTTTACGCATTGCAGTACCAAAAGAGTACTTAGCAGAAGGGGTTGACCCTGAGGTTAAAGAAGCGGTACTAGTAGCGTTAAAGCAATATGAAGACTTAGGTGCCACATGGGAAGAAGTATCCTTACCACACTCCAAATATGCAGTAGCAGCGTATTACTTATTAGCATCGTCTGAAGCAAGTGCCAACCTAGCACGATTTGATGGTGTACGTTACGGTAAACGTACCGAAAAAAATGTCGATATGATTGATATGTTCAAAGAATCTCGTGCAGAAGGCTTTGGTGACGAAGTAAAACGTCGTATTATGCTGGGTACGTTTGCCTTGAGTTCAGGTTACTATGATGCCTATTACAAAAAAGCACAAAAAGTTCGTACATTAATTAAAAATGACTTTGAAAAAATCTTTGCAGAATATGACGTTGTAATTGGACCAACGACTCCAACACCTGCATATAAAGTCGGCGAAAAAATTGATGATCCATTAACAATGTACACGGACGATGTATTAACAACTCCTGTAAACCTTGCCGGCTTACCGGGTATCTCAGTGCCTTGTGGATTTTCCAGCAATGGGTTACCAATCGGTTTGCAAATTATCGGTAAACACTTTGATGAGTCGATGATTTATCGTACCGCATATGCTTATGAGCAAGCAACAGATCATCATACAAAACGTCCTAATTTAGGAGGTGATCAGTAATGACAAATTTTGAAACAGTTATTGGTTTAGAGGTACACGTGGAATTAAAAACAGCGTCTAAAATCTTTAGCCCTGCACCAAACGCATTCGGTTCAGAACCAAATGCTAATGTCAATCCTATCGATTTAGGCTACCCAGGTGTATTGCCAGTACTAAACGAAGAAGCAGTTAATTATGCGATGAAAGCATCGATGGCTATCAACTGTGACATCGCAACTAATACCAAATTTGATCGTAAAAACTATTTCTATCCAGATAATCCGAAAGCTTATCAAATTTCGCAATTCGATCAGCCAATTGGCGAAAATGGCTGGATTGAAATTGAAGTAAATGGTGAGAAAAAGAAAATAGGTATTACCCGTCTTCATTTGGAAGAGGATGCTGGTAAATTAACACACGGCGATGATGGTTATTCACTAGTCGATTACAACCGCCAAGGTACACCACTTGTCGAGATTGTATCGGAACCAGATATTCGTACACCAGAAGAAGCATATGCTTACTTAGAAAAACTAAAAAATATTATCCAATATACTGGTGTTTCTGACTGTAAGATGGAAGAGGGTTCCTTACGTTGTGATGCCAATATTTCGATCCGTCCAGTTGGACAAGAGGAATTTGGTACAAAAACAGAATTAAAGAACTTAAACTCCTTCTCTTTTGTACAAAAAGGACTTGAATTTGAGGAGAAACGTCAACGAGAAGTATTACTAAATGGCGGCGAGATCTTACAAGAAACACGTCGTTATGACGAACAAAAGAAAGAAACGATTCTTATGCGTGTCAAAGAAGGTTCTGACGATTATCGTTATTTCCCTGAACCAGACCTTGTACCACTTTATATTGATGAGGCGTGGAAGGAACGCATTCGCGCAGAAATTCCCGAATTACCAGATGCACGCCGTGAACGTTATGTAAAAGACTTAGATCTACCAACATATGATGCAGCCGTTCTAACAAGTACAAAAGAAATGTCTGACTTCTTTGAGGAAACCATTGAAGCTGGTGCAGATACGAAACAAGCATCGAACTGGTTAATGGGTGAAGTTTCTGCCTATATGAATAAACAACAAGTAGAAATTCAAGACCTGAAAATGACGCCAGCATCACTTGCAAAAATGATCCAATTAATCGAAGATGGCACGATTTCGTCTAAAATGGCGAAAAAAGTATTCGCAGAACTCGTAGAAAAAGGTGGAGACCCAGAAAAGATTGTCAAAGACAAAGGTCTGGTGCAAATTTCTGACGAGGGTCAGCTTCGTGATATCATTACCGGCATTTTGGATCAGAATGAACAATCGATCATTGATTACAAAAACGGTAAAGATAAAGCGCTTGGCTTCCTAGTTGGTCAAACAATGAAAGCAACAAAAGGACAAGCCAATCCACCGATGGTTAACAAGATAATTTTAGAAGAAATGGAAAAAAGGTAATAAGAAACCTTTGACGGAAGTGGATATAAAAAAATAATCTTGTAATTCGAAAATCCAAACGTTTCAAATAGATTTTGAATCGTTTGGATTTTTATGTGTATTAGGAAGCTACTGCGCAACAATGGATGCATATTTAATAGCAAAAGTGGTAATTTTGAAATGTGTAATTGACTAATAAATCGCTCCGGCTGCCCACTTTCCTTTCCGTGGTTTTTTCCCTTCAGCTAACTTTTCCAAGCAAAGGTCGCTTGAAAAAGTGGATCTTCAGGTAAAAAGTTACCACAGGAGTGAAAGTGGGCGGCCTGCGCTAATATATTTGTTCTACAACTACTATGACAGATAGCATTTTGAGCTGTTACTTCAATTAAAGAATTTTTTACATGAGAGAAATGGCATAATGCTACTTCATGCTAGCGTTGTAGAATATCAAATTAGCGTAGGCGTCCGCTTCAACTCCTACGGGAAGTTTTTATCCGAAGATCCACTTTGGTAAGTGATCTTTGCTTACCAAAGTTAGCTGAGGAGAAAAACCCGTGGAAAGAGAAGCGGACAAGCCGCAGCGGTGTCTAAGCACACACACCATGTCAAAATTATCGCCTCATTTATTACGTAGTATCCTTATATTGCGTTGCATATTGTATCGTCGTGTTTGGTGGGTAAAAAACATTTAAGTTCATATGTATTTACACAGAACAATATCCATTAAAAGATAATTACATCCTGTAAAGAAAGTCGCTTTTGCTTATGATTTGCAAAAATAACCAAAACATATATGATGATAGGTAGAAGGTTTTTCGTAAGAGGAGAATGAATATGAAACGAGCACGTATTATCTATAATCCTACTTCTGGTAGAGAGCTGTTTAAAAAAGAGTTACCCGAAGTATTAAGACGATTTGAAGAAGCTGGATATGAAACATCTGCCCATGCCACTACATGTGAAGGAGATGCGGTTGATGCTGCAAAATATGCTGTCGAATACAAATTTGAATTAATCATCGCAGCCGGTGGAGATGGCACAATCAATGAAGTATTGCATGGCATAGCGGAACAAGAACACCGACCACAATTAGCGGTTATTCCTGTAGGTACGACGAATGATTTTGCGCGTGCCTTAGGTATCCCTAGGGATATTCAAAAAGCAGTAAGTGTGATATTAGATCATAACATCCGTAAACTGGATATCGGTAAAGTTAATGGACACTATTTTATGAATATTGCTGGTGGTGGAAAACTAACTGAATTAACATACGAAGTGCCTAGTAAATTAAAGACGATGCTAGGACAACTTGCCTATTATTTAAAAGGTATTGAAATGTTGCCATCATTAAAACCGATAAATGTACAAATTGAATATGATGGAAAAATATTCGAGGATGAAATTATGCTTTTTCTTGTTTCCAATACCAATTCAGTAGGTGGATTTGAAAAAATTGCACCAGAGGCTAAAATGGATGATGGTTATTTTGATTTAGTCATTCTTCGTAAAACAAACTTGGCTGAATTTGTTCGTATTGCCAGTCTTGCAACTAGAGGAGCACATTTAGAGGATAAAAACATTTTTTATACAAGAGCAAATAGAATTAAAGTTTCTACAGATGAAAAAATGCAATTAAACCTTGATGGAGAATACGGCGGTTTATTACCAGGTGAATTTGAAAATCTTTATCAGCACATTGAATTTTTCGTATCAGATCAATTTATTGAGAAACAGACAGAAATAGAATAATAATAGAAGATACATTCGAACCAACGGATGTATCTTTTATTATTTCCCAGGAAATGATTAAATTAGACACAGTATTTCCTATTTGACACGAGCTATGATAAAATTTGGACAGCATATGATAAGAAAGATTGTCGAGGTATGACCATGACATTTTTTTTAGACAAAGGACGTTGATAATATGACAAAAGTAGCCCCACCAGTTAAAAAAAATCAAACAATTGAAGTTAGATTTGAAGATATAACTCACGAAGGTGATGGAGTCGGGAAAATTAATGGGTATCCTTTATTTGTTCCCTATGGGCTCCCAGGAGAATCAGCAAAAGTAAAAGTAATCAAAGTGAAAAAGAACTTTGGTTTTGGTCGTTTAATCGAGACGACAAATGAAAGTGAACATCGTGTCGATCCGCCATGTAATGTTTATTATAAATGTGGTGGTTGTCAATTACAGCACATGAGCTATGAGATGCAACTCAATATGAATAGGAATCAAGTGCAAAACTCTTTAAGAAAGATCGGACATATTGAAAATATTCCGGTCCATCCTACGATTGGAATGGATGATCCGTGGCGTTATCGAAATAAAGTGCAGATACCTGTTGGCTCTAAAAATGGGGAGTTGATCACAGGTTTTTATCGAAAAAGAAGTCATGATATCATCGATGACATGGAGCAATGTATCATAACGGATGAAGTCAATGACCGGATGGTTGATGCAGTTCGAGAAATAGCTAATCGTCTTGGAATCGAGGCGTACGATGAAGAACATCATCGAGGTATCCTGCGACATATAATGGTAAGGTCTGGTCAAGTAACCAAGCAAACAATGATTGTTTTAGTAACGAAAACAGAAAAAGTACCACAATTAGACGCTTTAATAAAAGAACTAACCGAAACATATCCTCATATTAAATCAATCGTGCAAAATATCAATAAAGATCGAACAAATGTGATTCTTGGCAAGAAAACCAAAGTGTTATGGGGAGACGAATATATATATGATGAAATTGGCGATATTAAATTTGCTATTTCTGCTAAATCTTTTTATCAAGTCAACCCAACGCAAACAAAAAAGTTATATGACACAGCATTAGAATATGCAGATCTTTCTGGAAATGAAACTGTCATAGATGCTTATTGTGGTATAGGTACGATTTCATTGTTTCTCGCACAAAAAGCTAAAAAGGTTTATGGTGTGGAAATTGTGCCAGAAGCTATCAATGATGCCAAGGAAAATGCGAAATTAAATCAAATCGATAATGCTGAATTCTATGTAGGACAAGCTGAAAAAGTAATGCCTTGGTGGCAAGCGCAAGGTCTTAAACCAGATGTTATTGTCGTTGATCCTCCAAGAAAGGGCTGTGATGAGGCTCTATTACATGCAATGCTAGAAATGAAGCCAAAGCGTATTGTCTATGTTTCTTGTAATCCTTCTACATTGGCGCGTGATTTACGAGTGTTAGAAGATGGGGGATATCAAACGAAGGAAGTGCAGCCTGTTGACATGTTTCCGCAGACGACACATGTGGAAAGTGTGGCGTTGTTAGAATTCAAATAAGTTAATGATTTCAAAAACAACAAATAACTAATTTGAAAAGATTTTATCCCCACTAGAAGTATTCTAGGGGGGATATTCCTAAACAGTACCGAAATTATACATTTGAATTAGTACCTAGCGCTATTATTTAAGAAAATACTAATGTTACTTTACAACCCGCCTCATACAATATATCTCTAATCCATCAATGGTTTTAGTATCCATCAGTCCATAACCAACCCTCTCGTAAAAAGCGATGTTCTGTGGATTTTCCGTATCAAGTGCAACAGGATAGGCTGGCTGGGAAGATTCAGCAATTTTATGAATCTCACGTAAAACCTTTATTCCAATGCCTTTTCCTTGGTGGGGAGGATCTACACCAATCATTGTTAAATAGTAATGAGGTTGATTTGGCGCAACTGAAAAAGTGGCTTTTTGATACTTAGTTAAGAATCTGAGCACATGAAATGGTAACTGAAATAGTAATAAAAACATCTCTATATTTAATTTCACTTTAGCCCATATTGATACATTTCTCAAATTCTTTGGTCGATCTACTATTGCCACGTAACTTGGCACGCTCTTATCGTCAGTGAGGGCCAGCCCATCTAATAATCGATTTTGTTTGATGATAAATGTTATTAACTTTTTAGATGTTTTTTTGTTTGATAAGAAATGAACAAACATAGGGTCATGTTCAAATGCACTAGATAGCAAGTCGATGTGTGATTGATTAATAGTCATTTTGTTCCCCCCTATGATGAAAAACGGAAAAGCTAAACAGCACCTTAAAAATATAAAAAATGAATAAAGTAGTAGCAAAGAAGGGTATCGCCTGACTATAGTATGCTACAATCAGCAAACCTATACCGGTAAAGCTACCTGCTAAGAGGATATGAATCGAGAGCTCTCTAGTCAAATTTAAGATTGCTGCACTAATTAACGTGTAAACACAAATTATAATCCCATAATGAAACGATATTTCCATTGACCAGGAAAGGATAATGGGTTGCACGTGGATAGCTATAAATATCCACCTATTACTAGAATGCCGATTATAAAAAATATCCGTTCCCTTTGTTAAGTTGGCAATAACACCTCCAGAAATATCTAAGAATAAAAACCATGTCACTATTTGTTTTATTAACGATAACTCTTTCCATTCAGCGTATCCCAGAATACCTGTGAAAAAACCAGAAATCAGTACAAAAACAGCAATAACAACTAAAGAAGATTTTGTCTGAAACTCACCTAATATTTCATGGAAAAACTTTGGAATTTTCAACATGGAACACCTCTTTCTGACCGTTCGAACAGTCACTATTATTTTGTTAAAAATGACAGTTCCCTATTGTAATAAGGACTGCCATGCTTTTACTTGTAATGTCCATATTTCCTTAAACCTAGCACGATCAGAATCTAGTAAAAAATGGAGTCCGTAACCATCTAATGTCATGATGATCATTTCAGAAACCTTTAAAAGCTTTTCTTTTCTATGAGAACTATAGCGCGATAACTGTGTTGCAATAGCCCCAATCACCTCAATCTTTGTCTTCAATAAGTAGGCTCTATATTTTTCATTGTATAAACAAGTATTGTAAAAATGAAGTAACACAGCATAGGCTGATTTTTCTTCATCACTAATAGAGTAGATACTTTCCCCAAGGAAAATAAGAAATGATTCTAAGTCTGGTTCCTGATTGGCTTCAATCGGTTTCACCATATCAGCGAGGATATTCTCAAAAATTACATGTACCACTTCATCTACAGAACCAAAATGGTGAAATATATTACTCTTACTAATTCCTGAAAGATCTGCTATTTTTTTGGCACTTAATCCTTTTAGTCCTTCTTCTGAAATAATTTTTATGGAGGCAGCAATAATTCGATGTTTTGTTTCGTTGCCCTTTGTAATTCTTAAATCATTAGTCATGATAACCCACCTCATAGAAGTATCTTTGGAACTATCATACAACTAACCGAACGATCAGTCAATATAAAAATGGAAATATTTTCAGATAAGATACTAAAATGTATTATAATTGAAAAATAAATGAAACATTGTACATGTACGATGTTTGTTAGAATTAAGATCGAGGTATTTATATTATAAAGAAACGTGTTTTAATAAGGTAATATGGAGGAGCATGATACCAATGGAAAACCAACTAATTAGTAAATCCTATTATCATACATATACAGATGGTATTAATAATGTCGAGCCAATCAAGATTTTAGGTGAATTATATAACGAAGAACAACAAAATGAAATGCCTGAGCTATCGTATATCCGATTTGCGCAGGGAGAGGTATATTATTTCTATCAAGATTTTGAATCGGCCATTTTTAAATGGGAAAATGTTTCAAATGAATTAAAACCTTGGGCACAGAAAAATATAGCAGATGCGCATGTGAAAATGAATTTACTTGCTATTGCGGAGGACTACTACAATTCTGTTGAAACAGATTCAGATGTATTAAAGACGGAAGTGTTATTGCAGCTATTTTCATTATATACACAACTTGGAAAGTATGCGAAGGCAGTAAATTCGATTAAGCAAGCGGTTGATATAAACCCTGACTATCCTCAAGTAACCGATACGGCAAGGGGATTCTTTGAAGAGCAAGAGGATTGGGAGAATGCGGTTGAGCTTGCTGCTAACGAAGCAAAACGAACAGAATCATTATTATGGTTTAAAATTTTAGAAGAGTATGTAGAACAAGGACATACTTCATCCATTCATCCAAATTATTTTAGCGAAGTTTTAACCATTCTTTATCACGTTGATCACAATCGTTTTGAGTCTATAACAACAACACTATGGAATAGTTATAAACAAAATGATTTGTATTTCTCTTGGTTAGAAGAGATCAACAACCTGCTGTTGAGTGTTGATCCAGAACCATCCTATGTATGGAGCAAACTTTCCGATCAATATAAAATAACATATTTTGAATTATTGAATGGAAACTATTTAATAGAAGAATTCGCTTATTTAATGCCTACTCACTTAACCAATTGGATGAAAACAGCTACAGCTTCAAATGCTGTGATTGCCTCATCTGCCGTACTGACATGGAATGAAATTTATCCATCTAGTATAGAAGCTTCGACTATTGATAAGGCGGAAAGTCTAGTAAGTCAGTCCGCTCGTTATCAGCATGGTATGGAAGATGGAGTTACTCTATTTAAATCCATTATGGGCTGGGCAGAGAAAGAAGGTTTGTCATCGGATAAACGTTACCAATGGCTGATTAATGAATTACAAGATTTAAATCACTATCATTTAATGATTACAGGAACGGAAGCGACAGGAAAGGCAACATTTGTGAATACAATACTCGAAGAAGAGCTTTCAGAAGAGACGAGTAACGCTACAGTCCTTTATAAAGATGCGGACAATGCGAAAATTAAGGCTATTACGCAAGAAGAGGAAAGAAGTATTTCAGAACATCACGATTTTAAAGAAGCAGCCCTTGCTGGGCAAAGTCTAATATCTTGCAGAATGCCGGTATCTTTTTTAAATAACCATAAACTGGCCTTAATTGATTCTCCAGCACTCACTGGACAAAATGAATTCAGGAGTCAAGCTAACCAATATTTAAAATTAGCTGATGGTCTCTTGTTTGTGATAAATGCAGATTCCAATCTGACAAGTAACGAGCTTGATACAGCTGTTAAAATCAAAGAGCAAGCACCAGATCTGCCTATCCATTTTCTATTATGTAGTAAGATCGAACGGCATACTGCAATAGAACGGACTAATAAAATAAGTACTAGAATTAATAGTTATTTTTCGAATGCAAAAGTTTTTACCTTTTTTGTAGAAGAAGGTAAAAATAATCAGATAGACGAGTTTTCTGCATTCATAAAATCGATCAAAAATGAGCGATATATAGAAGATAATCGCACGGCTAGTATTCTTTATTACATTAAAAAATCGATGGACTTTTTGCTTGATAAACGAGAAGAAGCGGAGATCTCATTAAGAGATCGAATAGAATGGAATGAAGAGATTGTTACCAAACTGAAGGGTGCACAGAATCAACTGCGTGATATCGAAGAGAACTCTGCAAAAGTCATTAAAAACGCTTATAGCAAAATTATCGAGAAGTGGCGACAGGATTTGAAGACAAAGCTACCGATATTGATTCAACAAAGTGCAGAAGTGGTAAAGAAAGATAGTGATCTCAGTAAAATCCATAGCGAGCTCAATCATGAAATAAATAAGCGAACCAATCAATATATCGAGGATACAGTTTTACCAGACTTATATGTAGACCTTCAAAGGTGGATTGAGAATAGTGAAAATGAGCTTAAAGAGAGTCAAACCTATTTAAGGGAAATGTGCGAGAGTTTTAATCATTTATATGGAGAAGAAAAGATATCTTTTGAGTGTGACAGTAGAGTTCTAAATGACTGGAATCGGGATATCGACCGGATGACAAGAAGAAATATTCAGTTGACGGAAACAACCTTCATAAGTCATTATGCTAGTTCAGAAGTTTTATGGAAAGGTGCAGGGAAACTTGTCGATACATTATTGAAAAACAAAGAAATACTTCATGATAAATTTAAACAATACATTAAGGGGAAAGATTACAGCAAAACGATCAAAAGTGTGATTGATGAATTTATGCAACAGTTCGAGATATTTGAGAAATCTATTGAACGCGATATTAACATGTTTTTCGCAGATCCGGATAATGTATTGCGGGAAACTTTATCTGAAACATATGATGAAATAGAAAGTAATAAAGCTAACTTAAATGATATGCAGAAAAAACCAGAATTATATCGCAATCCGATTACCTTGTTTGAAATAAAGCTTCGTCAATTGGAATGGATAGCTACAGCCAATCAATTAATTTATGAAAAAAATAGATGAGAATCTAAAGCAGAAAGAAGAGAAATTTTCTTTCTGCTTTTTATATGTTTCTAATGATAGAAAACCTATAGAACACTGAGAACATTCTTATATGATAAACAAAAGATTTCAAACATTTAGAAATAATTTTCTCTGTTTTTTAACAATTAAAGTCTGTTTTTTTAATATTTTAGTATGCAATATTCTGTTAAGCTTTACATGTCTTCTGAAAAATCCTCTTGTTAGACTAAAAAACGAGGGATTTTTAATGTTTCATAAAATGAAAGCGCTAACAGTGATTAGGATGATGAAAGTATTTAAAGGAGGTGAATGTCTGTTTTGATTTTCGAGAAAAAGTTAACACCATCACCAGGCACTTAAATCCAATATCAATCAACACTAATTACTTGTTTTCAATCTAACCTTAGGAGGATTAATGTATGTTAAAACGATTTAAGAAACGATTGAAGAAAAGTGCAATTGTTGTAAGCTCAGTTCTTGTTTCTGCCTCATTTGCTAGCACATTTCAATTGCCATCCGTTAGTGCAAATGAAACTGGAGAGACTCCTTATCAAATGGAGTATTTAGAACGAGGTGTTGTTGCTGTTAACACTGATGACGGTATTTTTGTAAGTTGGCGCCTATTGGGGACAGATTCAGAAGAGGTTACTTTTAATATTTATCGTGACGGTGACAAGATAAATGATGAACCCATCACATCAAGCACAAATTATTTAGATCAAGAGGGTACAATTGAGTCGACCTATAGTGTAAGCGTTATCTTAGATGGAGAAGAAGCAGACGAATCAAAAGAAGTAAATGTGTGGGGAGATCAATATCACTCGATTCCACTTCAAAGACCAGAAGGTGGTACTACTCCTGATGGGGTAGATTATACTTATCATGCAAATGATGCAAGTGTGGGTGACCTTGATGGTGATGGTGAATATGAAATTATATTAAAGTGGGAACCATCAAATGCTCAAGATAATTCGCGCTCAGGATATACAGGCGAAGTTTTTATGGATGCTTATGAATTAGACGGTACACAATTATGGAGAATTGGTCTAGGAAAGAATGTTCGTGCGGGTGCACATTATACGCAATTTTTAGTTTATGACTTTGATAGTGATGGTAAAGCGGAAGTTACACTTAGAACAGCTGATGGTGCAACGGATGCAGCTGGTAATGTGATCGGTGATCCTGATGCAGATTATCGTAATGATTCGGGTTATATCCTGGAAGGACCTGAATACTTAACCGTTTTTGATGGTGAAACAGGAGAAGAACTTGTTAGTACAGACTTTTCACCGGCTCGGGGCAACATGGGAGATTGGGGTGACACATATGGTAACCGAGGAGATCGTTTCCTTGCAGGGGTGGCCTATCTTGATGGTCAAAAGCCTAGTATTGTGATGACGCGTGGTTACTATGAAAAATCGATGCTTACAGCTTATAACTTCCGAGATGGGGAGCTAACCGAGCTTTGGACGTTTGATACGGACGAAGGTAATGAAGAATATGAAGGACAGGGAAATCACAATTTAAGTATTGCTGACGTAGACGAAGATGGAAAGGATGAAATTATTTTTGGTGCAATGGCTGTTGATGATGATGGTACAGGCATGTACTCAACAGGCTGGAACCATGGTGATGCAATGCATGTAAGTGACCTTGATCCTAATAGAGAAGGTATGGAAGTATTTCAAGTTCATGAATGGGGAGATTATGGTTTAAGCATGCGAGATGCAGCTTCAGGTGAAGAGCTATGGGCTGTTCCTACAGGTGCAGATACTGGAAGGGGATTATCCGCAGATGTAGATCCTCGATATCCAGGTGCAGAAGCATGGGCAGTCGGTGGCGCGTGGAATGATAATGAAGGTTACTTTTATACAGCCGATGGTGAAGAAATTGGTAGTGACATTCCAACTTCTAACTTTGCTATCTGGTGGGATGGTGATTTATCCCGTGAGCTATTAGACCATGAATGGACAGATTATGATGTGGGAATTGGAACACCAAGGATTGATAAATGGGATTATGAAAATAATGAGCTAGACAATATTTTGATGATGGAAGGCACAACTTCGAACAATGGTACTAAAGGAAATCCGGCATTACAAGCGGATCTCATTGGTGATTGGCGTGAAGAAGTCATTGTGAGAGATATTGAGAGTACAGAACTTCGTCTCTATACAACAACTGATCTCACAGAGCATAGAATTCCAACTCTTATGCATGATTCGGTGTATCGCTTAGGAATTGCTTGGCAAAATGTGGCCTATAACCAACCGCCACACACAAGCTATTTCTTAGGTAACGACATGGAGGAAGCACCAAAACCAAACGCTAACTTTATTGTTTCGTCCAATGTTGATGTGAACCCTGATAAATTAAATGGAAAGTTGAAAGGGAAGCTTACCATAAATGTTGAAGTGCCAGATAATGCTAAGGATTTAGTTGATGGTGAATCTGCTACCCTTGCTATTAACGGCAAAACGGTTAACGGTAACATTACAGCAGGAAACAAGGGTTATCAAGTGAAAATGGAACGTAGAGAATTTGTTCGAGCATTATCTGGACAAACCGGCGACACTGAAGTTAGGATTAGTATCACCTCTTCAAACGGAGAGATTTTTGTTGGAGCAGATACGGTGAATGTTCAAACTTCAGAACCTGCTTTATCTGTTAATGAAGTAGAGGATGTAAAAGTAGGTGATTCATTTAGTCTTACCTATGCAATGAGCGGTGAAGGTGATAACCTTCGTTCAATCGAAATGAATCTTAATTACGATCCGGAGCAACTGGAGTTTGTTTCCGTCGATCCTTTAGTAAAAAAATTAAAAATAACGCATGATTCTGAACAACCAGGTGAGATTCGTCTCATGGTAGAAGGTCCACCAAGTCGTTTCTTTAACGATCCAGACTTGTTTAAGGTGAATATGAAAGCAAAAGAAACAGAGGCATTTACAACTGATGTTATTCTAACGGATACGGCCTATACAACAACTAGTAAGGAAGTCATTTCAATGGAGGATGTTGCCCAATCAATTAATTTATTTGATGAAGTCTCTAACATTTCTGTGAGTGGCGAAGATGGAGTGCAGGCCATCGATTCAAATGGTGGAACATTAAAATTAACAGCACAAGTCTCTCCAGCCAATGCAAACCAAAACGTGGAATGGTCTCTAACTGATTTAGATGGTTCAGATACAGAAACTGCTTCTATTACCGCAGATGGATTATTATCCGGTAATACGAAAGGTCTAAATGGAGAAGTTAAAGTTATTGCAGAGGCAATGGACGGTTCAGGGGTAGTAGGAGAGCTAGTTGTTGACATTTCCAATCAGCTAGCATTAGTAACAGGAGATCTTTTTGGAACAAGCCCAGCGTGGTCAGCAGGTACAGAATATGATAAAGCATTTGATGGGGATACAAGTACCTTCTTCGACTATCAAGAAGCAAATGGTGGTTATACAGGCATTGATACAGGAGAAGGTAACCAAGTGGAACCTGTTCAAATTAGATTCTACCCAAGGGAAGGATTTGCGCGCAGGATGACCGGAGGTAAAATTCAAGGGTCAAATGTTTCTTCAAACGAAGGGTTCGTCGATTTATATACGATCAGCTCAGAGCCAGACTCTGGATGGAACGTAGTGGAACTTTCAAATGAAGAAACGTATCGCTATCTTCGTTATATAAGTCCTGATGGAGGTCACGCGAATATCGCTGAACTGGAATTTTATACGAAATGATCGGAAGATAAAGGAAGTAGTTTAAAAAAGAAATGGGCATAAGTTCGATATCGAACTTATGCCTTTTCTATTTGCGAAAAAGGCATATAGTACTTGATTGCAGGTTTATTAGTACTGTGGTCAGGGTACAAGACGCATAAGGATTAATCCGTTTAAATAGATTGATATGACACTACTCCAAATCTAAAAAATGAATGATTTTACTGATATTATTACACATACCATGTCTATTACAGAAACGGAAGAGGCATATCGCATTTTTATAAAAAGAAGATGGTAATATAAAAACTACTTTGAAATCATGATTAGTTTCAAGGCATACACGCGTTAGGTAAATGACCTAACGCTTAATGTTTTCCTAATTCTATTCATAATTCATTATTCTAATGAGTTTTAAGTCATGTATGAATCAGGTAAAACAACAAATGCTAAAAGATAGCGCTATTTTTCTCAGGATATGTCGAATTGTGTTTGATATTTTATTACTTATCGGTGATAATATAATCGTTTGAAAAAAATGATTTGAGGTGGAATTGTGAGAGGAAATGGACCTGTATTTTGGATTTCACTTTCTATATGTGCTGCACTTGTCATATGGGGAGTAATTAATCCTGAACATTTAAAAGAAACGACATCAGCTATTACTACATACATTTCCGAAGTTTTTGGCTGGTATTATCTAATTACGATTATGCTATTTCTAGCTTTTTGTATTTATCTTATTTTTTCGCGTTTTGGCAATATTAAATTAGGAAAAGAAAATGATACGCCAGATTATAACTTATCATCCTGGTTTGCTATGTTATTTAGTGCAGGGATGGGAATGGGGTTGGTTTTTTGGACGACAGCAGAACCAATATCACATGCATTTAAAAGTACACCAGGAGCTGAGCCTGGCTCTGGTGAAGCGATCAAACAGTCCCTTCAATATTCCTTTTTTCATTGGGGGATTCACGCTTGGGCTGTATACGGAGTTGTAGCGTTGTCTTTAGCATACTTTAAATTTCGTTATGATCGACCTGGATTAATTAGTGCGACATTGATACCTATTCTAGGCGAAAAAAGTATGAAAGGTATAGCAGGTAAAATCATTGATATTTTAGCGATTTTCGCAACGGTTGTAGGTGTTGCTTCAACACTCGGTTTTGGTTCAGCACAAATTAATGGAGGACTTTCTTATCTATTCGATACACCTAATACCTTTAGTATGCAACTGCTTATCCTCGCTGTTGCTACGCTTTTATTCATTATATCGGCATGGTCAGGGATTGGTAGAGGGATTAAATATTTGAGTAATATTAATATGGGCTTAGGTTTTGCATTATTACTCCTATTATTTGCGGTTGGTCCCACTTTATATATATTGAATATGTTCACATCCACTCTAGGAAGTTATATTGCAAACTTTTTTGATATGAGCTTTCGTATTTCACCATTAAATGATGAAGGTCGAACATGGATTGATAACTGGACGATTTTTTATTGGGCTTGGTGGATTTCCTGGGCGCCATTTGTGGGTATATTTATCGCAAGAATTTCAAAAGGTCGCACGATCAAAGAATTTATGATGGGTGTGCTTTTCGTACCTGCTCTTGTCTGTTTTGTCTTTTTCTCTGTCTTCGGAGTATCGGCTTTAAATATTGAACAACATGGAATAGATCTAATTTCTGAGTATTCCCTGGAGACCACAACGTTTGGAGTCTTGCAACATTATCCGCTTGGAACGTTAATGTCTATGATCACAATTCTAGTGATTGCAATCTTTTTTATTACGTCTGCAGACTCAGCGACCTTCGTATTAGGAATGTTGAGTACTAACGGCTCGATCAATCCTCCCAGTTCAATTAAAATTACTTGGGGACTAGCTATGTCTGCAATGGCTGCCATTATTGTATATTTTGGTGGTACACAAGGGTTACAGAATATGTTAATAATTGCGGCATTACCTTTTTCTATTATCATGTTTTTAATGATAGTGTCCTTTTACAAAATGGCTAGGCTTGAAGTAGAGAAAAAGAAAAAGCCAAAAAGACATAAATAATTTGCTACTTCCAAATAACACTTGCTATTCCAAACATTATATGCTATTCTAAGTAAGAATTATTTTTGTTCGGTATTGGTCTGAGAGGTAAGAATAACTTTTACACATTTCACCTTTTATCTAGATTGAGCAATAATAGTATTAAATTGTGGAAACATGATCCACATAGGAGGAAACAAATATGCAACAAGGTACAGTAAAATGGTTTAACGCAGATAAAGGTTTCGGTTTTATCGAAGTAGAAGGTGGAGAAGATTTATTCGTACATTTCTCAGCTATTCAAGGTGACGGATTTAAAACGTTAGACGAAGGTCAAGCAGTTAGCTTTGACGTAGAAGAAGGTCAACGTGGACCTCAAGCTACAAATGTTAATAAAGCATAATTTAATTTCTAAAGGGCTCTTATATAGAGTCCTTTTTCTTTTTTTCTAGGACCATACTGCAGAATATGATTCATAGTCTACGTAAATAGTATAAGTAAAATTTAAATAAATGAGGTATAGTGATGGAAGGAAATTTTGAAAGTTATCATTTAAGTGACGAAGTAAATAAAGCACTTGATGTATTAAAATATAATGAACCTACAAACGTTCAAAGTGAAGTCATTCCCAGATTACTTAAAAATCAGGATCTAATTGTAAAGTCACAAACTGGAAGTGGAAAGACTGCTGCTTTTGCCATCCCTATCTGTGAGAAAATTATATGGGAAGAGAATAGACCGCAAGCATTGGTACTAACACCAACAAGGGAACTTGCCGCACAGGTTAGAGAAGATGTAACCAATATAGGTAGGTTCAAACGAATTAAAGCTTTAGCTGTTTATGGAAAAGAACCTTTTGCTTTTCAAAAAGAAGAACTAAAACAAAAAACACACGTAGTGGTGGGTACACCAGGTCGGGTAACAGATCATATCGAACAAGAGACACTAAACCTAGATCATATTAAGTACCTGATTATTGATGAAGCAGATGAGATGCTGAAGATGGGCTTTATCGATGAAGTAGAAGCGATCATGGAAAAACTACCATCGAACAGAATAACAAATGTTTATTCCGCTACCTTACCAATACAAATTGAGAAGCTTTGTGAGGAGCATATGAAAGATCCAATAAAAATTGAAATTACCACAGAAGTTACAACTTCAAGTATTGAACACTGTCTGTATGGCGTCATAAAAGAATCAAAAATGGACTTACTTAAAGATTTGACCGTTATCGAAAATCCCGATAGCTGTATCATTTTTTGCAATACCCAAGAACAAGTAAACGAAGTCTCGACCGAATTGGAACAATCAGGTTACCCGTGTGAACAAATTCATGGTGGATTGGAGCAAGAACAACGATTTGCTGTTATGGATGGTTTTAAGTCAGGTGCGTTTCGTTATCTTATTGCGACAGATGTAGCGGCACGAGGCATTGATGTAGATAATGTTTCACTTGTTATTAACTTCGATGTGCCGAGGGAAAAAGAAGGATACGTTCACCGAACTGGGAGAACCGGTCGTGCTGGTAATAAAGGAAAAGCAATCACTTTTGCAAGTCACTATGAAGAGAAGAATTTACGACCAATTGAAAATTATATTGGTTTTGAACTCCTTGAAAAGCTTGCGCCTTCTAAAGAAGAAGTTCGAGATGCTAAAGCATCCTTCGATGAAAAAATGGGAGAACGTCGCATTGTAAAGAATAATAAAAGTGCACGAATCAATCAAGATATTATGAAATTACATTTTAATGCCGGTAAAAAGAAGAAAATAAGGGTAATCGATCTTGTTGGGACTATTTCCAACATCCCCAATGTAACAGCAGATGATATTGGTATTATCTCGATTAAAGACAACTGGTCCTATGTGGATATCCTGAATGGTAAAGGATCACTAGTTTTAGAAGCAATGGAACATACAAAAGTAAAAGGTAAGCAATTGAAAGTGAGTAAAGCGAAGAAATAGACGTATGTTTTTCCGATCCTAATTATATTAGATGAACAGTTAGCAGGTAACGAAAGAATAGTTACCTGTTGTTTGTTGTTTTAGTTTTTTAAGAAAAAGTCATCGATATTCCACTGCGATTATCATAAGAAATACCGAAGAGGAAGACTCTCATCGGCAAAACCGCAGTGAATATCGCAAGAAAAGCCGACGAGGGAGGTTCTCATCGGCAAAACCGCAGTGAATATCGCAAGAAAAGCCGACGAGGGAGGTTCTCATCGGCAAAACCGCAGTGAATATCGTAAGAAAAGCCGACGAGGAAGGCTCTCATCGGCAAAATCACAGTGGTTATCGCAAGAAAAGCCGACGAGGAAGATTCTCATTGGCAATCTAGCAGTAACTATCGTATAAACTCTCGACGAGGAACGAACTCATTAACTTTTCGTACATAAAACTTATTTAAAATAGTATGTTACTAAGTGGATACAGTATCTGTTACCCTGTCGAAAAATCGTGTATAATGACTAGGTATATTAAAATGGATTGGATGTTTTGTCGTTGAAATCAAATGTAATATTTTATTTAGGACTTATTTTTGTATCGGTAATCTGGGGAGTGAATTTTGGGGTATCTCGGTGGGCAATGGAGGTTTTTGCTGCTGAGGTTTTCGTGTTTTTGCGTTTTGGATTAGCACTCCCAATTTTATTTTTGGTTCTTAAATGGACGGAAGGGAATCTAAAGGTAGAGAAAAAGGATTTGATTAAATTAGCAGTGATCGGATTAATCGGGGTCACTTTATTAGAAATTTTAGTGATGTATTCGATTAAATTCACAACGCTCGCTAATGCTTCTCTTTTAAATGTAGCTCCATGGCCGATTTTCGCTGCACTTTTTGCACCTTTATTTACTAAAGAAAAAATGACATTAAGAGTTGCTGTTGGAGGTCTAGTAGCAATTGTTGGTGTATCATTGATTATTCTCGGTGGTGGCGATGGTTTTGATTTAAGTTCAGAATATATGGTAGGGAACCTTTTGGCATTGTCGATCAGTTTGATTGGAGCGCTATTTAATTTAGCATGTATGCCACTCATGAATAAATACTCTCCATTAAAAGTGACAACCTGGTACATATTATTTGGTACGCTATTCTTATTTCCTTTTACCATTGGGGGATGGGAAGGTATTGCATGGTCTTCTTTATCATTTATAACGTGGGGAGCGATTGGATATAACGTAGTTTTATGTACAGTCGCAGCATTTGTCATCTGGAATGTCTCAATGAAGCGAGTAGGGGCAACAAAATCCAATTTTTATCGATATTTTGTCCCTGCTTCAGCCGCAGTAGCTGGCGCATTATTTTTTAATGAAGCCATTTTATTACCTCAAATCATTGGTGCAATAATTATAGTGTTAGGTTTAGCATGGATAAGTTCGGAGCCAAAGTCTTCCGTTCCTCCCACTATCAAAGATAAAAAAGTTGTTTAATAAGGAAGAAATCTCGGTTGAAGGAGCTAATGATATTGAAAGGCTTTTATAATGATTGTTTAAAAGGTTTGAAAAAAACAAGAGGAGCTGGATGGAAAATGATCACGATCGATGGTGTAGTAGGTGTAGGAAAAACTACATTAATGGATATTGTTGTAAAGGAGTTAGGATACACTCCATTTGAAGAACCAGTAGTTAATAATCCGATTTTGGATAAATTTTATTATGATAGGGAGCGCTACAGCTTTCCTTTGCAGGTATTCTTTTTGAACGAACGTTTTAAGCATATAAAAAATGCTAGTAGAATGAACCAGGCTGTTTTGGATCGTTCGATTTATGGTGATGTTATCTTTGCTAAGATGCTTAAAGATAACGGAGAAATGTCAGAAGAAGAGTTTGATATTTATTTAAGTTTATTTAAAAATATGATCGAGCATTGTCAGCCACCCGCATTAATGATTTATCTTGAAATATCTACAGAAGAAGCGATTCGCCGCATTACAAAACGAGGCAGAAGTTATGAAATAGATACAGAAAATGCCTATTGGGAAAGGCTAAACAAAGAGTATAGAGAATATTTCAAAGCATATAACGCATCACCAGTATTAAAAATTAATGTAGATCGTTTGGATTTTGAGAACAATTCATCAGATCGAGAACGTGTCATATCGCTTATAAAAAAAGAAATACAGACACTAAATTTTTCGGAAACTGCTGCGACAAAGAGTTAACTGTCTGTATGTAAACAAAAAAGAGCGAGAGGAGACTCGCTCTTTTTTTTAAACCTATTATTTATCACGAAAAATATAAGTATCCATAAACGAATTTCTAAATTTACCGTCTGCATCATATTTTTTCAGTAATTGTTGAAAATCTGGCAACTTCGGATAAAGTGATTGAACTTTTTCAGGTGCCATGGTAAACAATTTTCCCCAATGTGGTCTAGCGTTAAAAGGTTCTAAAGCTTTTTCTATTTTCGGTAATACCTTTTGCACTTCTTCCCAATTATCTTTCCAGGTAAAATGAAAACCGACAGAATCCTGCTGGTAACAAGAACTCATCCATAGTTGATCTTCTGCAACCGTGCGTATTTCTGAAATATGGAGTAGAGGTGCTATGTGCTCTTTTATCTTATTAATTGCTAATAACGCCTCATAAGCATACTCACGTGGAAGAAGATACTCACTTTGCAATTCTTCTCCATTACTTGGTGTGAACTCCATTTTAAAGTGAGGCAGGCGATCAAGCCATGCTCCAGACACTCCTAATTGTTCGGTGCAATGTTCAGCACCAATACCTGGTATAGGATGACGACTTTCGGTTGCACTTGTAGCACCAAAAAAAGTGGGTCTCAGGTCAATAGGTTCTTGGGGATGAGCAAGACGTCGTTTTAACCATGCATAATTAAATGTTTCACTTTGCCAATCATTGAATAGACTGACACTATAAGCACTTGAGAAAACTTCTTCAAAATTGTCTTTAAGGTTTTCTAACGGTAAGTTCTCATAAACATCTTGTCTAATATAATAGGATGGAATCACATTTAGGGTAAGTTTGGTTACCACGCCTAAACCACCAAGAGCTACTGCAGCCCCATTCATTTCTTCTTGAGTATTAGTTCGAGAAAATTGTACAAGCTCACCATTTGCTGTGACAACTTCCATAGCAACAACCGCGTCAGATAAACTTCGGTTATGGTTCCCGGAGCCATGTGTGGCTGTTGCACAAGCCCCTGCCACAGAAATGTGAGGTAAGGAGGCCATGTTTTGCAGGGCGAAACCATGTTCTTCAAGATACTGACTGAGATCACTGTAGATAATCCCACCTTCAACTGTGACTGTTTGGTTATCCGGATCTAACGATAGCACTCGATTAAGATGTTGAAGTGAGATAATAGTTTCTTTTGAATCGGCTATGCCATTGAAAGAATGTCGTGAGCCAACTACTCTTAATTTTTCGCTTTGTTTTACTATTTCTTTTATTTGTTCGATCGTTTCAGGCTCGTACCAATTTTTTGCATTGTATGTGTAATTACCTGCCCAATTTTTTTGTTCCATGAATGTTCACTCCTCAGTATAGTTGTTCATGATCTTGATGCTATTATAAAACAAATCAGTTATAATGGTAACCCTTTCATTCTGAACCACAGATGAAACTCTCTTTTATGAGAAGCAACATCTGTTAACGGTTATTTTTCTATTTCATAATGTCCACGATCTTCTCCATAATACTTGTTATACCGTTTCTGGAATTTATAGAAAAGATAAGAACCTATAACTTTAACGATGGCATAACCAGGAATACCTAGAATGACCCCGACAACACCGAACAGATTACCTGCGATCAGTAATACTAATATAATAGTTAGAGGATGAACTTTCATTGTTTTACCCATTATATTTGGTGAAACGAAATTTCCTTCTAAGAATTGTACCGCAATCCATACGATCGCAAGTTTAAGTAGCATAAAAGGTGAATCGACAATCGCAATAATGGCCGCCGGAATAATGGCAATGGTTGGCCCTAAATATGGAACTACACTCGTTACCGCAGCAACAATTGCCAATGTAAAAGCATAATCGAGCCCAATGATCAGGTAACCTATAAATAACAGAATCCCAATAACAGTCGCTACAATAATTTGACCTTGAATGTAGGAACCAACTTGTGTGTCGATATTATTGAAAATTTGTTTTGTATCCTCACGAAATTTAGGTGGAAATAATTTAATTGTAAAACGCTGAAACTTTTTACCATCCTTTAATAAGAAAAATAAGATAAATGGAAAAGTAATGATTGATACTACAGTACTTGTAATGGTACTAGCAACATTTTGTATGCCCTCAAAACCGTCAGAAATATAAGTTCCTATTAATTGTGGAAGCTCACTTAATCGATCGGTTACCCACTGATATCCATCATCATAATAGGGAGCTAAAAATGAGTTTTGAACCCATTTTGTCATACTGGTACCAAATTGTTTTAAATAGTCTGGAAAGGATTGTACTAAATCTTTCACTTGCGCTTCAATGTATGGTGCAGTTAACAAAATAAGTCCAGTAAGTGCACCACTGATACCGAGAATCAGGATAATAACGCCCCAAATTCGTTTGATATGCAATCTTTCAAGAAGGTTAACAATCGGATTTAGCAGATAGTATGCAATAAATGCTAAAATCACTGGAGGTGCAATTGTCGATATAATCACAGTAAGCGGGTGAAAGATAAATGATATTTTGGTATAAATATAGATAGAAATACCAATTAAAATGAAAAAAGCAAGTATGTAAAAGATATTTTTGCCGCCAATAAATTTTAAAAATCTATTTTGATCTTCCATTTGTCACATCCCCTTTTAAAAATAATGTACCATAATATTGTTTTTTTTCCTAAACATAACTAACGTATTTGGAAAGAGGTGGTTTAAGGCAATTGTAAAAACTGTTGGAATAGGGTATAATACTAATAGAAATCCATATAATATTAAAAACCGCAGACGCTCCAACGTCTACGGTTACAATAGACCGAACCCCGGTAAGAGGGGCAGCACTAAATAGAGGAAAATAACCCCTAGAGCTTGCCAGCATATGAGGGGTTATTTTTTATCATTTTTATTGGACATGATAAACGCAACTAACATCCCAAAAGAGATCATTAGTGACAAAAATGAAAGCATTATTGTCAAAACGTTATCGATATCCATAGGCGCCACCTCCCATCCTGGGAAGTCTCCCAACGAGACTAACGACAGGACAACAGTGCGCCACCCCTCATATGAAGTCGATCTATTGATGACTCTATTATAACATGCATGTGACTTTAATAGATTCTTTCGACATTCTTTTTAGAAGATCAACCTTTACACTTCTCCAACTCACTCAATATGCAATACCATCAAAAAAACATCCAGACGCATTTTTTATTCAAAAAATTTTCTACGTTAGTACTTCTTTTCTTTCGCGAAAGTCAGATTAATTGGTTTAAGGTGTATAGTTAATGATTCATACTTTTTTTAGTTAGAAATAACACGTACGGACGAATTTGGTTTGACGCTTTATATATACAAATGCTATTATAGAATTACAACTCAAGAAACAATAATAATTCACAAAATATCCTTTCTTATAGATAGATGCGATAAACTAATTAGTTGTACCGACAAGTTATATGTCTATAATAAAGAAAGCGCTTTTACTCACTCAGAGTACATACACAACTATTCTAGGAACCTTTTTTATAAACATCTAAAATACATTATTATTGGAGGAAAATAACATGAGTCAAAATGTAAAAGAAGCGATTCTAAACGGTAAAACAGCACTTGGGATTGAACTGGGATCAACAAGAATTAAAGCTGTGCTTGTTAATGAAAACAATGAGCCAATTGCATCTGGTAGTCATGATTGGGAAAATAGCTATGTAGATAACATCTGGACGTACAGTGTTGATGATATTTGGAAAGGATTACAGGATAGTTATCAAAAAATGGCGGAGGATGTAAAACAACAGTACGGCGTTCCTTTGCAAACGGTTGGAGCTATCGGATTTAGTGCAATGATGCACGGCTATATGGCTTTTGATAAAAACGATCAGCTTCTTGTACCATTTCGTACCTGGCGGAATAACATGACAGGACAGGCTGCATCGGAATTGACCGAATTATTCAACTATAATATTCCACAAAGATGGAGTATCGCACATTTATATCAAGCAATTTTGAATAAGGAAGAGCATGTTGCTGATATCGATTTTCAAACAACACTTGCAGGATATATCCATTGGCAACTAACTGGTAAAAAAGCACTTGGTGTAGGCGAAGCTTCTGGAGTATTTCCAATTGATTTAAGCACGAAAGATTTTAACAAGAAAATGATCGGTCAGTTCAATGACCTAATCTCAGATAAGGATTTCTCTTGGAAACTGGAAGATATTTTCCCTGAAGTATTAGTAGCAGGAGAAAATGCTGGCTACTTAACAGAAGATGGTGCAAAGCTTTTAGATGTTAGTGGTGAACTAAAGGCTGGTATTCCACTTTGTCCGCCTGAAGGTGATGCAGGAACGGGAATGGTTGCGACAAATAGTGTCGCACAACGTACCGGTAATGTGTCGGCAGGTACATCGGCATTTGCGATGGTAGTGTTGGAAAAAGATCTATCTAAGGTCTATCCTGAAATCGATCTTGTAACAACACCAACTGGTAATTTAGTAGCGATGGCTCACTCTAATAACTGTACGTCTGACTTGAATTCATGGGTAGGAATGTTCGAAGAATTCTCAAATGCTATGGGAATCAAAGTAGATGCTAATAAACTCTATGAAACATTATTTAACTTAGCACTTAAAGGAGATCCAGATGGTGGGGGATTATTATCCTATGGTTACCTTTCAGGGGAACATATGACACATTTTGAAGAAGGCCGACCATTGTTTGTTCGTTCTTCCGAGAGCAATTTTAACCTAGCGAATTTCATGCGCACCCATTTATTCACCGCATTTGGTGCGATGAAAATAGGTATGGATATTCTTTTAAAAGAGGAAGGAGTAAAGCTTGAAGAAGTTTTAGGCCATGGTGGAATATTTAAGACAGAAGGTGTAGCTCAAAGCTTCTTAGCTGGAGCGTTTAATGCACCTGTTTCCGTAATGGAGACAGCTGGAGAAGGTGGGGCATGGGGAATTGCCTTACTAGCATCTTATATGATCAATAAAGATGGTAGCGAAACATTAGACGACTATTTAAACGAGAAAGTATTCGCAGATCAGGAAGTGAAGACAATATCTCCAGATCCAAAGGATGTCAAAGGATTTGAGCAATTTATGGAGCGTTACAAAGAAGGCCTTGCAATCGAAAGAGCAGCTGTCGATCATTTGAAATAAAGAGTGGAAAAGATAGGGGATATTCTCCTATCTTTTTTATAAGCAAGGAAAGCATATAATCCAAAGTATCAAGGTATTTGTTATCAAAGTAGTCATTTTGAAATGTAGTATATATGAAGCCACCGCTCCGGCTGCCCACTTCCCTTTTCGCGGCGTTTTCCCTTCAGCTAACTTTTTCGAGCACTAAGCGCTCAAAAAAGTGGATCTTCAGGGAAAACAGATGACACAGGAGTGGAAGCGGAAGGCCTACTCTATAAAGTGATTCTACAACGTTTGTGACAGCTAACATGTCGCGGCTTATTAACAAAATAAAAAGTCACGATATTACTACTTACACCCATTCTAGCGCATTATTTAGCGCAGGCGGCCACTTCGACTCCTAAGGGATCAGCGTGATCTGAAGATCCACTTTTGTAAAGTGAACTTCTTTACAAAAGTTAGCTGAAGACACGCCCCTTGGAAAGCGAAGTGGGCAAGCCGTAGCGGGTTTTACATCTGTTATCTATTTCAAAATTACTACTAAAAGGACCGGGTGGGCTTTCCCGGTTTTTCTTAATTAATTTCAAGTTTGGTGCTTCCTGAGCTGTCTCCCTATGATTTTTGAGTGAATTGTATTATGCTTGCAACAACTTATTTAGTCTCACTTTAAGCATTTGAGGGGGGATTTCTAATGAACTGGAAGCTATTTTTTCAACGAGATCTGAAGTTTGCAAAGAAATTGAAACGGTTACACCATTCGAATGCAATCTTATTTTTGTTATTAAGTATCACGGGTTTAATATTAGTATCAGCGAGTTTTCGTTCTACCTTTCCTGCGACACGTGTCTGGATTAAAGATCTGCATATTTGGATCGGACTTATTAGTATTTTACCGTTATTGTTTTATCTTCCTAAAATCACCAAACACCTTACAACGCTCAGAAAAAGAAAAGATCATCGCATCAATCTCTACCTTGTACTCGGTATATTAATAGTACTTATTGTTTCTGGTGTTATTTTATCTTTTCCAGAAGCAGTGACACCGGTTATTAGTTCTAATGCCTTACTTATACATGATGTTGCGACATGGATAGGGATTCCTTATGTTATCTATCACAGCATAACCAGAAGTCAATGGTTTAAAAATTTATTGAAAAATCCTAAAACAATCGAAAATGAAAAACCAATAGTGATTCGCAAAAGTAATCCATTTGTGAGTCGTCGTACTTTTCTTAAATTTGCTGCAGGAGGGGTAACAGCAATTATTTCAATTGGATTATTAGGTAACTGGATTCGATCCTATTTACCAAGTTGGAGCGATGTCAGTAAGACACTAAGCAAGGAAAATGATATGAAACCAATACCAGCACCACAGCACGATGTTTTGTCAGCGGAAGGAAGACGAGGAACATTTCGTTATTATACGGTTACGGAAACTCCTACTTTTTCAAACGAAAATTGGGTTTTATCCATTGAAGGGCTTGTAGACAACAAGATGCAATTCAATTGGCAACAATTTTTGGAATTGAAACGTAAGGCACAGTTAAGTGACTTCCATTGCGTAACAGGGTGGAGTGTCTATGATGTAACATGGGAGGGGATTCCCTTAAAAGAACTTTTAGACAGTGCAGGTATTCAGTCAGCCGCAACATATGTAAAGTTTTCCTCAGGCGATGGTGTTTATACGGAAGCCTTGTCCCTTGAACAGGCATTGGCGGATGATATTATGGTAGCTGTTTTAATCGATGGAGAATTAATTAGTCAAGAAAACGGTGGGCCAGTACGATTAGTCACCCCTAAGCACTATGCATATAAATCGGTAAAATGGTTAACAAAAATTGAATTGCTTGACCATGAACATATCGGCTATTGGGTGGAAAGAGGTTATGATCAAAATGCATTTGTTAAGAAATAAGTAGTATGTAGCATAAACCAAAAGTCACCCGGTATCAACTAATAGTTGATGGACTTATAGACTTACGAAGACTATCCTTTTAATATAGTATATATATTCTAGGAGGAAAGTCATGCGTAGATCTATAGCAAAAAGAATATTGATTATTCTAATCTTTTTAACTTTTTTATTTTCATTAAATACAATTTTAAGTGGAATCACTAATTCTCAAGTGTCACTATCAACCAACTTGTTTTCCAATTATTTTGTAAATATTAAAGATGAACAAATAAAATTAACAGAAGAGATCAGTGAGATGGAGGCGTCCATTCAATCGGTTTTAATAAATGAGAGTGTTAACCGATCGGAAGTAACTGAAAATATTACGAATAGTATGAATGAAGCGATTGATGCGGTTGATGAAATCGCTTCATTATCTGATGGGTTTTCGGATAAGTCGATGGATGCTTCCTTAACAGATGCCTACATACCATTTCGAGAAAACATCGATTTGTATTTTCAACAAGTTAATGTAATCATAGAGAATATTTCTCAAAATGAGGTTTCCTCTCTGCAACAAAATTACAATGATCTGCAAGCATTATCAACAGAGGTGGAGATTACTAAAGGTGATTTTGAGACGATATTAGACAATCGTGTAGAACATGAAAAATCTCTGATAGATTCTAGAGTATTTAGATCAACAGTCATTATCTGGTCAATGGCAGTAATTTTTCTCCTATCAGCAATTGCAGCGTTTGGAATAACCATGAAAACTATCATTCGTCCTCTCAAAAATGCAAATAAGAGTCTGCGAGATATTATTCATAAGTTAGAACATAATCAAGGAGATCTTACAGCACGAATTGAAAACAATTCTGAAGATGAAATAGGACAAATGACCAAGGGGATTAATCGATTTTTAGAGACTTTGCAAAATGCAATGATTTCGATAAAATCTGGTTCCAATACAATCCATACATCAACTGAAAATATTAGTAATCATTTAATTGAATCTAAAAAGTCTACCTCTAATATTTCGGGAGCCTTGAATGAATTATCGGCTAGTATGGAAGAAATAAGTAGCACAATTCAGACTATTGAAGAGGGGTCGCAACAAGTTCTTTCAGCAGCAAATGATATTGATGGGGATGCCAAAGAAAACCAGGGGAAAGTCGGCAAAATAACAGAACGTGCGGATCGAGTTCGTGCTAAGTCTATCCAAAATAAGGAACAGACAGAGACGATATTACATGAGATTCAAGCTTCCATGGCAGAATCAATCGAAAATAGTAGATCTGTTGATAAAGTCGATGAACTTACTACCAACATTTTGGATATATCTAACCAGACAGATTTATTATCGTTAAATGCTTCAATTGAAGCGGCAAGAGCAGGAGAAGCTGGCAAAGGTTTTGCGGTGGTAGCAGATGAAGTGCGTAAATTAGCAGATAGTACGAAAGAAACGGCGAATGATATCCAAAATATTAACACTGTAGTAACACAATCCGTTAATCAACTCATTGATAATTCAAATAAAATCATGACATATGTGATGGAAGAGATATTGAATGACTATGATGAATTTGTAAAAGTTGCAACTAATTATAAATTAGATATGGACATGATCGATGAAATGTTAGCACGGTTCAGCACGAAATCTGGTGATTTACGACGTACATCTGACACAATGGCTGCAGGTCTTAAAGAAATTTCATTGGCGGTTGAAGAAAGTGTAAATGTGGTGGTGGACTCAAATGAAAATACGTCCAGCTTACTAGGTTCGATTACTACGATTACCGATGAAGCGAACCATAACCAAGAGACTGTAAATGAATTAAATAATCAGGTGAACAAGTTTAAAAAAGTGGAGTAATAATTTAGTAGTACACAAAACGGAAATTTACTATGCTGTGCCCTCTGCTCTTTGAGACCAAATGTTTTTTCTGTCAAAAATCGGGGTATGCTATGGACAGTTCGAAATTTATTTGTAGAAAATAATTAATTTTTTATAAGTGTTAAATTTTACTCAAAGGGTGATAAATAAATGAAGGCAATTGTAATTGAACAATATGGTGGAAAAGAACAACTGAAAATGCAGGAGTTAGATAAGCCAACACCTGGGGAAAATCAAGTAGTAGTAAAACTTCATGCCACTTCAATCAATCCAATTGATTGGAAGTTGCGCGAAGGCTACTTACAAGAAATGCTTCCATTTGAGTTTCCTATTGTTTTAGGCTGGGATGCAGCAGGGATTATAGATGAAGTTGGAGAAGGTGTAAAAGATTTCAAGGTTGGTGACCGTGTATTTGCAAGGCCTGATACAACCAATCGAGGAACATATGCAGAGTATACCTTGGTAGATGATAATTTATTAGCACCAATACCTGCTAATACCAGTTTTGAAGAAGCAGCTGCCGTACCATTAACAGCGTTGACAGCTTATCAATGTCTTTTTGATTTCGGTAATGTTAAAAAGGATGATAAAGTCTTAATTCACGCAGGTGCAGGCGGTGTTGGTACGTTTGCTATTCAACTTGCCAAACATAAAGGGGCATATGTCTCTACCACCGCAAGTACAAAAAACATCGACTTTTTACTTTCGCTTGGTGCTGATGAGGTGATTGATTATACAAAACAGGATTTTGAAGATGAGTTAAAAGACTATGACTTCGTATTAGATGCTCTCGGTGGAGATATTCTTGAAAAAAGTTTCAATGTTGTACGAGAAGGTGGCGCGATTGCTTCGATTGCTGGTCAGCCCGATCAAGAAATGGCCAAGCAAAAAAATATCAAATCAGACTTTATTTGGTTAGTGCCAAGAGGTGATCGCTTGAAAGAATTGGCCGACTTATTAGAACAAAACAAATTAAGTGTTACAATTGGGCATCGATTCCCGCTATCTGAATCAGGTGTTAAGCAAGCCCATGCGCTAAGTGAAAGTCATCATACTAAAGGGAAAATTGTGATTAATATTGATTGATGATTAGTTGATAAGAGTTAGGGACAAAAGAATTATATAATTAGAAAAATCCAAACGACCATTTTGCATCGTTTGGATTTTTGTGCGTATAAGCAGGACAATGCGACATAACTCTAGTGGTAATTTTGAAAGGATATATGTGGGTGGTAATCGCTCGGACAAGCCGGAGCGATTGTAAAGCACATATAACATCTCATAATTATCACAATAGTTATGTCGCATAACCAAAACTAAAATATGGTAAAATAATAGAAAACCAGACAGAAAGGTGTTTCATTTTGTCTCAACAATTAAAACATAAGATATATCGAATCGTATTATGGTTAATTTTTATCAGCTTTCTTTTGCTTAGTTCTTTTCTGTTAATCTTTGAAAGAATTATCGTTAGAATCAATGACTATTTCAATGGGATAGAAGGTAATCGATATCACACTACTGTTTCTGATGACGCATCTCTTGTAGAGTCTTTTTGGGATAATGCTAATCTAATTCCATTTAGCAATACTTATCATTATTTGACAGGGAGTGATTATTTTCCTTTGGTCGTCATCTTTAATAATATAATCGGAAATATTTTAGTCATTCTTCCCTTAGGATTACTTCTGCCATTATTGTTTGAGACATATCGTAAGTTCTCTAAACTAGTAGTAACTGTAACAGTTTTGACTGTTTTGGTAGAGGTAACACAAATTACATTGCGAATCGGCCAATTCGATGTGGATGACATTATTCTAAATGTTGTGGGAGGAGTAATTGGTTATCTATTTTCAAGAGTAGTGCTTTTTGTAAATTCAAAACTTCAAATGTAATCCTTTCGCCTATTCTTTCTTAGAATACTTACAACTGATTAGGCAAATGCATACTATAGAAATATAGCAAGAAAGAAAGGAGAAGTTAAATTGCATTACAATCCTTATCATCAATGGTATCCAACAATGCCTCAGCAAGGGAACTACCAAAACAGTGCCACGGGGCAACATGTCCATGACTTTGGGAAGCAGCCCTTTGTAATAAATATAGACCAAGCAACGAAACGAAATAATACATTTCGTACAGCAATATGGACCGGAGACCATTTACAAGTAACTTTAATGTGTATCGGTGTAGGCGAAGATATTGGTTTAGAATCGCATCCACATACAGATCAATTTTTACGAGTTGAACAAGGTCAAGGTCTGGTACTAATGGGGGACAGAAGTGACCATTTAGATTATCAACAATTTGTTTGCGACGATTTTGCAGTAATGGTCCCTGCCTGCAAATGGCATAATATTATCAATACTGGCCGTGAACCACTGAAACTTTACTCGATCTATGCACCGCCAGAACACCCATTTGGCACAGTTCATCCAACAAAAGCAATGGCGATGGCAGATGAAAATCATCATTCATATTAACAAAAAGGGAAACTCATTATTCTGGTATGAGTTTCCCTTTTGTATTGATTAGCTATCGATTTTGCTGAATTCGTGGACCCATACTTTCATTTTAGCTGCCCAAGGCATTCCTGGATGCATTGCTAAAATTGATTGTTTATAGTCCTCAAGGTTTGGAAATCCTTCCCTTTGCGCATCTTCATCTGTCAACTCACCAAGCGTTTGTTGATAGACATCATCTATTCTGAATTTCTGATTTTCTAATATCATTATTTCTCCGATATCAGCATAACGTCCATTACGTCTAGTTGCAGTTTTTTTCCCCTCCAATGCTTTATTTACATCAGCTGGAACTGTGATCAACCGATCAATCGTACACGTTTTTGGAGGTAATGCTGCATTTAATTGTTCATTATTCATATGATACACCTTACCTTTCTCTTTCCATTTTACCTTTTTTTGATGGCAATCAACAAGCATTATAATCTTAAATAGCAAAACTAAGTGGATTTTTGTAACTTTCCAAGAAAAGCTGAACATAAATATTAGTAGTTTACTTTTATAGTAATTAGGATAAAAAGGATTATAAGTAGTCATATTATCAGAGGTGAATATATGAAAAAGATGTCAGTCGCTATTTTATTAGTGCTTTTCATTATCGGTGCTTGTTCGTCAAATCAAAATCAAGAATTTCAAGAGGAAAAACAAGATCAGACAGGTGTAGAGAATAATCAATCAGCAAATGAGGAACGTACAGAAACAGAGTTGACCGTATTGGCAGAAAATTTAGATGTACCCTGGTCGATTACCAAACATCAAAATGCCTTTTATATAACGGAGAGACCAGGCGGAATTGTAAAAATTGAAAATGAAGAAATGGAAAGACAAACTATTTCCTTGGAAAAGGACCAATCCGATGCAGCTGAAGCAGGCTTATTAGGATTTGTTCTAACTCCTGATTTCTCTGAATCGAACTTAGCTTACGGATATTACACATATACAGACGAATCGGGTCAATTTAACAGAGTAGTCACACTAAGGTTGTCCGATGAAGGTTGGCAAGAGGAAGAAGTGCTCATTGATGAGATACCTAGTGGCACCTATCATCATGGCGGAAGATTGGAAATAGGACCTGATGATAAATTATATGTGACAACAGGTGATGCCTCTAATGCAGAAATTGCTCAGGATCTTAATTCTCTGGGAGGTAAAATTCTTAGAATGGAATTAGACGGATCTATTCCGGAAGATAATCCTGAATCTGATTCTTATGTATATAGTTATGGACATCGAAATCCACAAGGGATTGCATGGTCTTCATCAGGTGAAATTTATGCTAGTGAACACGGAAATAGTGCAAATGACGAAATCAATAATATCGGAGCTGGAGAAAATTATGGTTGGCCGATCATTGAAGGTAATCAAGAACGAGAAGGTTTGGTGTCGCCGCTTTTTACTTCTGGAGATGACACGACTTGGGCACCGTCTGGCATGGCTTATTCAGACGAAAAGTTATATGTCGCAGCGTTGAGGGGGACAGCCGTTTTAGAGTTTGATTTAGAAACCAATCAACATAAAGAAGTTGTAACGGGATTAGGTAGAATTCGCGACGTTTGGACTGAAGATAATTACCTTTATTTCATTAGTAATAATACGGACGGAAGAGGATCAGCAGAAGTGAACGATGATAAGTTATATAGAATCGGAATGTCAGAGTTAGATTAATCTGTGAAATAAGTTCCAACCTATATTGAAAATGTAGAGTTGGAACTTACATTGCATTTCATAAGAATTATCATCAACACTACAGTAGTTAAACTATTTATGTTTAGACGACATATTTTTTAATAGACGCTTTCCTTCTTCTGTTAAATATACATTTTTATCATTTAACAACTTCTTCGCCAAATCGCCTGTCATTGGTTTTGTGTTATTTGACACTTTAATTCCTCCCTCATTTGTAGCTACTACTAGTTTATGTACAACCCATTCGAACTGAAAGAGTCAACTATCCTAAGTGATTAGTGGAAATTATTTAATTCGCTGTATTTAGTGAGAGGATACTATCTATCGTCTTCTGTTATAATATGAATAAAGGACATGCTAGTATTTTTTATTGACCATACTAAAAAAGTATTACGGGTCGAAAGGAGACTGTATGACAAAAACTATTGGATGGAATTTAGATAACAGTTATCAACGATTGCCAGGCTTTTTTTATTCTCGAGTGAGTCCGACAGCAGTTAAAGCACCAATTATAATTAAGTTAAACGAGTCATTAGCAAAGGAAATTGGCTTAAATATAGAAGAATTAAGGCAGAATCCAGAAATTTTTGCGGGCAATCAACTCCCAAACGGAAGTATTCCTATTGCACAAGCATATGCAGGTCACCAATTTGCTAATTTCACTATGCTGGGTGACGGTAGGGCAGTATTATTAGGTGAGCAAATAACACCAGCAAAGAAGCGTGTTGATATCCAATTAAAGGGATCTGGGAAAACTCCGTATTCACGAGGTGGGGACGGGCGTGCAGCTTTAGGTCCGATGTTACGAGAGTATATCATGAGTGAGGCAATGCATAGTTTAAAAATACCGACTAATCGCAGTTTAGCGGTTGCTACTACAGGAGAATCTGTTCAGCGTGAAGTCGATTTCCCTGGAGCGGTTGTTACGAGAGTGGCAGCAAGTCATTTACGTGTCGGTACCTTTCAATATGCAAGGCAGTGGGGCACAAAAGAGGATTTACAAGCATTAGCCGATTACGCAATTGATCGCCATTTCCCAGATGTAAAAGAAGATGACAATAAATATTTATCCTTGTTAAAAGAAGTGAGCAAACGACAAGCAGATTTGATTGCGAAATGGCAATTAGTCGGATTTATTCATGGCGTGATGAATACCGATAATATGACGATTAGTGGTGAGACAATTGATTATGGTCCATGTGCTTTTTTGAATACGTATGATAAAAGTACCGTTTTTAGTTCGATTGATATCCGAGGTCGCTATGCATATGGTAATCAGCCTGATATAGGCGGCTGGAACTTAGCGCGTTTTGCTGAAGCAATCCTGATCTTGATTAACGAGGATGAACAGAAAGCATTACCTTTAGCCAAAGAAGTAATTGAGCAATATGTAACCTTATACGACCAGAACTATTTAAATGGTATGTGCACAAAACTAGGTATCTTTAATCAACAAGCGGATGATGAAGTATTAATAAGGCGACTATTAGATCTAATGGAACAGCATAAAGCAGATTTCACCAATACGTTTAGGTCGTTAACGTTGGATCAATTTGATGAGGAAGTACGACTTTTCCAATCAAAAGCATTTACAAAATGGTATCAACAGTGGCAAGACAGATTAAAAGAACAAACGGAGTCGAAAGAGCAAGTACAACAATTAATGCGAGAGCACAACCCTTCCATTATTCCGAGAAATCATCGAGTCGAGGAAGCAATCGAAGCAGCAGTTAGTGAAGGTAATTATCATGTAATGGATCAGTTATTATCTGTACTATCTAACCCATATGCATATACACTCGATCAGGAAGCCTATAGCAAGGTACCGCCAGATAGTGATGAAAACTATCAGACTTTTTGTGGAACATAAGATAAGTATGAGCATCAACAACTAATTGATGCTCATTTTCTGTTTAATCCATCGGTGTTAGAAAGTCAATATTGTTTGCCATCCTCTAATTATTTTGGAATAATGTAAGGGTATTCAAATCAGATGTTCTTAGTTATGGAAGGAGCAAAAATAATGAGTAATATCACGCTAACAAATCCAATTTTCTGGTCAGATGTGCCAGATGTAGATGTCATTAGAGTAGAAAATATTTTTTATATGGTGAGTACCAGTATGCATTCGATGCCAGGTTGCCCGATTATGAAATCCGTAAATTTAAGAGATTGGGAAACTGTCTCTTATGTATATGACATATTAGAAGAAAATCCTGCCCACCAATTAGTAGGTGGTAAAGGTATATATGGCCAAGGTCAATGGGCAACAAGTTTGCGATACCATAATGATACTTTTTATCTGTGCTTTTCCAGCAATGACATGAAACAGTTTTATATTTATCAAACAAAGGATATCGAAAAAGGATCATGGACTCGCACGGTTATTGATGGTATTTACCATGATCCTGCTTTACTTTTTGATGAGGGAAGGGTATTTGTGATCTATGGTTGCGGAGATATTCGAATTACCGAGCTTCATGCAGACCTTTCCGATGTGAAAAAGGATGGAATCGATCAAATTTTATTAGAAACGCCAAGAGATAATATAGGCCTTCGTTGTGAAGGCTGCCATGCCTATAAAATAGATGGAGTGTACTATTTGCTATTTATTGAATGGCCAACAGATGGTAATGCGCGACGTAGGCAAGTGTGTTACCGTTCCACAGATCTTTTAGGTGACTATGAACGTAAAGTTGTTTTAGATGATGATATGGGATACCAAAACAAAGGTATCGCACAAGGTGCTATTTTTGATACGCCTGATCATAAATGGTATGCCATGTTATTCCAGGATCATGATGCAGTTGGACGTATTCCATATGTATTACCGGTGGAATGGCAAGAGGGTTGGCCGATGATCGGTGTCAATGGTGAGGCACCAAAACACTTTGAAATTAATTTACCGGAAGATGATAGTAAACCTCTAGTGATAAGTGATGATTTTGAATATGAAAGTGAACGATTAGCATTACATTGGCAATGGAATCACAATCCAAATCATAAGTTGTGGTCTGTTACAGAACGATCTGGTTTTCTTAGGTTAAAAACAGGTCATGTAACCAATAATGTCTTACATGCACCAAATACGTTAACACAAAGAACAGAAGGACCTAAATGTAGTGGAACGGTATCTGTAGATCTTAATAATATGAAAAATGGTGATTATGCAGGATTAATCGCTTTACAAAGTAACTTTGGTACGGTCGGTATTAGCCAAAAAGAAAATGGAGATCGTTATGTGAGAATGACGACGAATAACGGAGAGGGACAAGAACAAATAGTAGAAGAACAAGCTTGTCCAGAACAGCATGTTTATCTAAAGATCAACTTCGATTTTGAAGATAGTGTCGATCAGGCTCAATTCTATTATTCTGCAGATGGTAACGATTGGGTGCAAATCGGTGAAACGTTACAAATGAAATATACTCTAGATCATTTCATGGGTTATCGAATAGGGTTATTTAATTATGCTACACAAGAAAAAGGTGGTTTTGTTGATTTTGACTATTTCGAGTATACAAAAGAAGATTGATCATAGTAATGTAAAATCTTCTTTTGTAAATTGAAAAAGACAATGATCGATTCACTGGTTATGTTTCTAAAGTAATTTTTTTATCATAGGATGTTATAATAAAGTGAGACTTCAATTAATGGGAGTTTTAAACTTTCACTGATTGTTAGTAAAACTTATCAGGATGTTAGTGTCCGTTTATCCTCCACTTATGCTCTTTGCTAACGCTTGAACATTTTCATTGAGGATATGACGGACGTTTACACAGTGATAGAGAAAAAGATATGAAGAGGAATGGACTGAAATGGTCGATCAAAATATAAAACAATATCAAGATGCAGAACATATGGCCAACGCTTATTTCCAAGTACTCACACAACAGTTAAAAGAAAAAAGTTTCGCAAAGGTACTTGTGAAAGATCTGAAGCGTTATCGAAAGCAGAAGAATAAAGAGAGTCGATTTTTTCATATAGAAAGTGTCATTGAAGAGCATTATTCCTATTTTTTGAAGAAATTAAACGAGAAGGGTAAGTTAAATCGTTATTTGGAGCGAAGTATTACGTATATTTATATGCGCGATTTAGGGAGAGATGTGACCAAACCAGAAGTGAAAACTCGAATAAAGACTATCACTAAGGATGTTCAAGTATATCTTGGTGAGAATACGCAACAAGAATTATTTAGCTTGATTACTCTTTATCAAATCGCCCAAAAAGACGGATTAGAGTCAACTTTTTTCTGGTTAATCGAGAAATTGAAAGTTGTATCCTCACTTATTCCAACAGAATTAAACAAAGTGCATGCACAACGGAAGTTAATCAAGATTATTGCAGGAGTGTTGATGCATGAAATCGAGTCATTGCCAGAGGACCTCTCGCGTCAAGAACGTAGCAGACGACTAGACAAAGCAGTTCGGATTGGTTACTGCTATGGTTTAACTTATCCATTTATTGATGATCTGTTAGATGCAAACTTTTTAACGGCGTATGAAAAAGAACAATTTTCAAACTTAATTGAAGCGACATTAAAAAAAGGTGAAATTGTATCATTGAATGATTGGCACGGTGAGCATGAAGAGGAGATTAAACGGATTTATCACGAATTAGCGGAGGCATACACCTTTTTAAAAGAAAGTCAAAGTAAGGAAAATGTTGATCGCTTTTATCAGAATGCCTATTTATTCTTTCATGCTCAGGAAATAGATCGTAATAAGGACTTAGCAGACACAAGTTATACCAACGAAGAACTATATATTCCGGTGATTCTAAAGTCATCTTCTTCAAGAATGATTGTACGTTCTTTTCAAAAATTAGATGATGACGATTCAATCGATCAGCGGATGTTTTATTATGGTATTTATAATCAGCTAGCAGATGACTTGGCAGATCTTGATCAAGATTTAAAAGCTAATAGTGTGACACCATATACGTATTATCTGAAGCATAAAAAGAATCGCCCTGACTTAATTAATCCGTTCGCATTGTATTGGACAGTCGTCAGCTATCTTATAAATAACGTTTATCATGGTGATCCAAATGTGCGACAAATCCTGTTAGATAGAGCTATAAATGGGCTAAAACGATTAAAACAACGAGTGGGAGTGGGTCGCTATCAGGAATTAATGGCCACTTTTTCATTAGGTGTTACATCATTTGAAAAGTTATTACAAAAGTCTGTGGCAAAAGTAAACAATGTAGCTTTTTTCGATAAATTACTTCGTGACCAAATGATTCAAACGTTGAAAGACAATGAGAAAAAGAAGGAAAAGTTTCATGAGATATTGGAAACGTTGCGTTTAGAAATTAATGAGTTGTTAGAGGTTGAAAAGGAAGAAGACTTTCAATTAAAACATCCACTAATTGATGCAGCAAATTATAGTATAGTGGGCGGCGGGAAAAGGCTGAGACCGATCATGACCTGTATGATGGCGATCGATGGTTATCAGCTTGATAAAAAGAGTATTATTCCGTTAATTCGTGCGGTTGAATATATGCATACTGCTTCCTTGATTTTTGATGATTTACCATCACAGGATAATGCAAACATAAGACGAGGACGCAAAACCGTTCATCAAGTATATAATAGTGCCGTAGCAGAACTTACCGGTTTATTTATGACACAGAAAGCCGTTGAAGAACAAACGAGATTGGCGTCATACGATGCGAACACTGTGTTGGAATTAATCCAATATTCAACGAAAATGACTCAAGAAATGTGTAAAGGTCAAATTATTGATTTAGAAGCTAAAGGAAAAGCTTTAACATTAGAGGAGTTAACAGAGTTATGCTTTTATAAAACGGGGATAGGATTTGAAGCTTCCCTAATGATGCCAGCGATATTAGCAGAAGCCACATCAGCAGAAAAGGAGGCTATTAAAACCTTCTCCTATCATGCCGGTATTGCTTTTCAAATTAAGGATGACTTATTGGATATCGAAGCTGATACTGAAGTTTTAGGCAAAACTGCTGGAATAGATGTCACAAATAAAAGTGCAACATTTGTTACCGTGCTAGGAATAGACGGTGCTAAAAAAGAGATGTGGAATCACTATGTGAAGGCACATCAATCATTAAGCAATATGAATAGAAACACAGAATTCTTTGAATTACTTATGGGATATATTATTAATAGACCCAAGTAAATCCAATCGAAACTTAATCAGGCGGTTGGAACAAATGTGATTTTTTGTATGTATAAAAGAAGGACAGTGCGATTTTTATTGTGAGGGTGATCATGAGAATTTGTTATTCTACTTTAACGTATTATGGTGAACACTAAAGTTATGTCGATTTGTCCTTCTTAAGTTTATTTTTATTCACTTGATATGTGCCAGTCGCCCAATGAGTTAAGTCTCGATTAAATATGGAGGTTTTGTTATTTAGGAAAACTCTTTATCAATGGTAGCTAGAGCAGCTCCTATTACTTGATGCATATCGTAATACTTGTAAGTAGCTAATCTTCCACCAAAAATGACATTTTCTTCTATATCGGCAAGTTCCTTATATTGTTTATACATCTCTGTGTTTTTAGAATTGTTGATTGGGTAATAAGGCTCGTCATCAACCGTCCATTCTTTTGGATATTCTTCCGTAATAACTGTATGTTCTTGTGTACCAAACTCAAAGTGTTTGTGTTCAATAATTCGGGTGAAAGGTGTAATATCATCCGTGTAGTTTACGACAGCATTACCTTGAAAATTATCTGTATCATCTAATATTTTGGTATCGAAATGTAAACTGCGATACTCCAGTCTTCCATAGCAATATTGGAAATACTGATCAATCATACCGGTATAAACGACTTTATCTGCTAATCGATCGAGCTTTTCTTTATGATCAAAATAGTCCGTATTTAATTGAACGTCTATTCCATTAAGCATTTTTTCGATTATTTTCGTATAACCACCAATGGGTATGCCTTGATAGCGATCATTGAAATAATTGTTATCATATGTAAAACGCACTGGTAGACGTTTAATAATGAATGCCGGAAGTTCGTTAGCTGGTCGCCCCCACTGTTTTTCTGTATAACCTTTAATTAGTTTCTCATAGATATCTGTACCTACTATGGAAATCGCTTGTTCCTCTAAGTTAGTGATAGTAGACCCTGTAATAGTTTTTTTCTGCTCTTCGATTTTTTCCTTTGCTTGTTGAGGAGTAGAGACTCCCCATAGTTTGTTAAATGTGTTCATATTAAAAGGTAAGTTATAAATTTCCCCGCGATAATTAGCGACAGGGGAATTCGTATACCGATTGAATTCAGCAAATTGATTGATATAATCCCAGATTTTTTTACTGTTGGTATGGAAAATATGTGCCCCATACTTATGAACCTGAATTCCCTCAATTTCTTCAGTGTATACATTTCCCGCAATATGGTCTCGTTTGTCGATTACAAGACATTTTTTATCACGTTTATGTGCTTCGTGCGCGAAAGTTGATCCGAACAACCCGGCACCTACAATTAGATAGTCGTACACGATGACATCCCCTTTTTGTTGTTTAGTAGAGTAATAATTATATAAATTCTTTACAAGCATCCTATTATTTATGGTAAGCTATACTTTAATATCAATGTTATTTTTTCACATTCTGTCGGATTTGGCAATACGAGAACTGAGACAGACTGTCAACGAATGAAAGGGACTGCTATGAATACCGAAGCTTTAGAATATTTTATAAAAGTATATGAGAAAAAGAGTGTAACTGCTGCAGCAAAAGATTTATATATAACTCCTCAAGGTGTAAGTAAGACGATAAAGCAATTAGAACTAGAGCTAGAAACAGAATTATTTTATAGAGGGCCACGAGGTGTTGAAGCGACAGAAGCAGGTGAGTTGTTACATGCGCGTGCTAAACACTTGCGTTATCTAATTGAGGATATTAAACAAGAAATAAGTATTATTAGTGGTAGTAAAGGTATCTTAAATGTGCTGGTTACCTATTCGACAACTGCTGTATTACCGGTGGATTATCTTTTTCAGTTTTCGGAAATTTACCCCGACATTCAATTAAAATTAAGGGAATATCCAGATGAATATCCTTTAGCTAATTTATTTGATGACGAAGTAGATGTAGGCCTGGTAATGGATCCTGAAGGTATAGATAATTGTGAATATGAAGTAATTGCTGAGGGAGAAGTTGTTTTAATTGTATCAAATAGTCACCCGCTTGCTGCAAGAGAAGAAGTATCTGTCGAAGAACTAACTGATGATCCGATAGTCGTAAAAGCAGTTAGTAATGGTAAAGAACACCTTTTTATAGAAAAATGTTTAGAACAAGGTTTCTCACCCAATATAGTCCATGAATTTGGCAGCATACTAACGGCACATCGATTATGTGAAATTAATGAATACGTAGGTATTTCGATTGATTTTGTAGAAGAATCAATTGATAATAAACATTTAACAAAAGTCCGATTGAAAGATAAAATTCCACAACATGTTTATCTTGTTTATCGAAAAAGAGGGGTACAATCTAAAGTCGTTTCCTTATTCCAAAAATATATAAAAGAATTGAAATAGTCGTTTTGACATGGGTCTGTTTATTGTCAGAACGGTTTTTTTTGTATGTGAAAAAGTATTTAATCCGCGGTACCATAGGATTTTGAACTATGATAAGGTAGTAACATGGAGGCTAATATACTAAAAGAAATTCTATTTAATCATCGCCAACATTGGAGAACGTTGAGAGATTGCGGGGATATGAAAAAAGGATTTAAACTCTTTGTTTGTGAAGGTTGCCATGAGACGAAACACGTTCCCTATCGATGTAAAGAACGCTTCTGTAACACATGTGCTTAGGGAGAAAGCGAAGATGTGTATCAAGTGAACCATCGACATGTGATTCTCACGTTTGATGAAGATTTACGATATATATATCTGTTGCGACGAGAATTGTTAAAACCACTAATGGATGAAGGCGTGCGTTTGATTCAAGAATTTTTTGAAGAAAAGGTAAAGGTAACACCAGATATTATTGCGGACCACCATACGTTTGGTTCTACGTTTATGATTATATTCCGTATACCAGGTTGCGTAAGCAATGGCAAACAGTAGTATTGAAAATGATTCGTGCATATTTGTCTCCGAAAGAGAAAAAGAGGGTGCAAGGCCGATTACAGAAGGCGTATACCGCAAATGGAGAAGGTTTTTATGTGTATGCACCAAAAAAAATAGAGGGAATGTAACCGAACCATTACTCTATATAGGGTATTATATGCGACGACCAGCGATTAGTCTGAATCGAATTGTGGCCTATGATGGTGATTTTGTGACGTTTACGTATGTGGATAAGAAAACAGGAGAAAAAGAAACGAAAACGATGATGGTAGAAGCATAAATTAAATGTTTGATTAGACATATTCTCGATGAACAATTTAAAGTGATTCGTCATTATGATATTTATTCTCGAAGAAGTAAATCGATCTGCAGAAAGCTGTTAGGGAAGTGGCAAGAGAAAGTGGAGTGCATCCTCGTGAAAGTGAAAAAGACTTTGCACCGTCAAACGTGGAGAGAGCGAGTGATCGCAAGTGGAGGAAAAGACCCTATGATTTGTCCTCATTGCGATAACTATTATGACTATATGGGAGAAGTTTGCCTAGATAAATGGGCAGTTGGATATAAAAGTAGCCTTTAATCAGGGAGCGAGAAACTATTTAGATAGGGTGATACGTTATCTCACGCATACCGAAAAACCAGAAAAAGAAACAAAAAGGCAGAGATTGTTTACAACTTGGAGAAGGTATAGTTAAATCCTTAACATTTTCTAATTTAAAGATATGTAAGAAAATTATCAAATATGCAGTTTATGAAATAAAATCTACCGTTTATGAGAGAAGTAAAAAATAAGGGATAATATGTGATAATATTTTTTTAAATTAAATTATATTTAAGGGAAGGTGAGCTTGGATTATTAATGAATCCGTTATCAAAATGAGTGGGTCTTAAACCTTAAATATATATTTTAGTTTGAGAAGATAAATGTAAAAAGTAATCTGGAATTTATGGAAGAAAGAGGGGTAAAGTATGGAAAAGAAAGAGAAGCAATCAAAAAGTAAAATGAGTAGGAAAAAGAGAAACATTCTTATCGCAAGTTTTAGTACACTATTTGTTATAATAGGTGGAGTTTTAATTTATGGTTTTGTTATTACATCTTCTGGGTATTGGTTGCTAGAAAAATTTAAACCGGATACAGAAGAACAACAATTAGCATTTTCCAGTGCGAAAGAGACAGTCGAAAAGATTACCGATGAAGGCTTTGTACTAATGCAGAATAAAGATGATTTTCTGCCAATTTCTACTTCTGAAGAAGAAAAAGCCAAGATTAATGTGTTTGGTATGAGAGCGGTTCAAACCTTGTATAATTCAGGTGGTTCCACTGCAACAGACGTAACATCTGCAATGAAGCTTGAAGATGCACTTCGAGAGGAAGGTAATTTCGAGTTGAATGAAGATTTATTATATTTACAATATAACTTTATAGCAAATGGTGATATTTCGATTGATGAAACGGAAGCACCTGCAAATAAAAGTGATTCTGAGATATTAGGAACAGAAAATAATATTAAACTCCCTGAAGTTCAAGCAGATGCATATGAAGATACTTCTTTATATGAAGACGGAAGAACAATTATTGAGCATGCAAAAGATTATTCTGAAACGGCTTTGATTGTGATTGGCCGTGGAGGCGGGGAAATGGTTGATTTGAGTGCAAAAGACCTTCAACTGTCAGACGATGAAAAAGCTTTAGTTGATACTGTTAGTTCGAACTTTGAAAATGTTATTTTAGTTGTAAATTCAGCAAATGTAATGGAGTTAGACTTTTTAAAGGAGTATCCATCTATTAAAAGTGTTCTATGGATTGGATATCCAGGTGAAAGTGGAACAAAATCTCTAGCTAGAATTTTGAATGGTTCTGTTAATCCTTCAGGTCGTTTAGTAGACACATGGCCAAAAGATATTTTAAGTATGCCAGCAGCGAATAATTATAAGGGTATTGACGAGGAAGGTAACTGGACTGGTGATGATTTCCATTATACTAATGCACCAGAGGAAAAGGGGTATTTCGTACAAAATCATGAAGGGATTTATGTAGGTTATAAATATTATGAAACCCGTCATGCGACCGACGAAAATTACAATTATGATGAAGAGGTAATGTATCCTTTTGGACATGGTCTTAGCTATACCAACTTTGAGAAAGAAATAATAGACATGGCTGTTGAGGGTGAGGAAGTAACTGTACGTGTTTCAGTAAGAAATACCGGAGATGTACCTGGTAAGGATGTTATTCAACTTTATTATAATCCTCCTTACACGGGTGCAATAGAGAAGTCTTCAGTGAACCTAGTTGCTTTTAACAAGACGAACGAAATTCAACCTGGCGATACTGAGACTTATTCACTTTCTTTTCAATTAGAAGATATGGCTTCTTATGACTATCAAGAACATGAAGCGTATGTCTTAGAACAGGGTAATTATGAAATTATGTTAATGAATGACTCGCATACGATGGTGGATTCTGAAACGTATAATTTAGAAGATAATGTTATATATAATGAGGAAAATGATGGTAAGAGGCCATCAGATGCACAAGTTGCCGCAAATCAATTTGAAGATGCTCACCATATCGATGATTATCTAACAAGAGAATGGGATGAATCCAGCCGAGCATTTACAGGCCCTCAAGAGTCTGACTATGTTGCAACAGAGGAAATTCTCGATGCTATGTCCTATGAAGTACCTACAGATAAGTCCTTAGGATATACGGATGAAGATATGCCAGCTTATGGACAGGAGCTTGAAGAAACTATCATGCTCTCCGACATGGTTGATGTTCCTTACGATGACCCAAAATGGGAGGAATTTGTTTCACAATTAACACTTGAAGAATTGACACAAGTCAGTGGAACAGGTGCTTACCAACTATTAGAAATTGAACGATTAGGTGTACCGAAGACTTTACAACCTGATGGTACGATGGCTATTGCATCTAATGTATACTCAGGTCCGATCATGGGTACAGAAGGAGTCGGTGTCACATATCCATCACCAAATATTGTTGCAGCAACTTGGAATCCGGATGCAGGGTATTTAATGGGTACAAGTGTTGGTAATGAAGCACAAGCATTTGGCTATAGTGGTTGGTTTGCACCAGCGATGAATATTCACAGAACACCATACAATGGTAGAAACTTTGAGTATTATAGCGAAGATGGCGTGTTATCTGGAAAAATTGCTGCACAAGTAGTTAAAGGTGCTAAAGAAAAAGGTGTTATCACTTATATAAAACACTTTGCTTTAAATGAGCGTGAAGCAGGTGTTCGTTCAACACTCTTTACTTGGTCCAATGAACAAGCAATTAGAGAAATTTACCTAAAACCTTTTGAGATTGCTGTTAAAGAAGGCGGTAGCTTAGGTATGATGAGTTCGTTCAATTACATTGGATTGGAATGGGCAGGAGGAAATGAAAGCTTGTTGACGGACGTGCTTAGAAACGAATGGGGCTTTAAAGGTATCGTTATCACAGATGCTAACATATATCCACATATGAACGTTATGCAAATGATCCATGCAGGAGGGGATGTAACTCTTGATGTGATGGCTGAATGGCAAGGTGGTAAGAATCAAAGTGAGATCTTCATGGAAGCTGCAAAGGATTCTAGTACAGAAGTAGGAACGGTTAAAAGCTTACAACGAGCAAATAAAAATGTACTCTATGCTGTATCACGTACTTGGAAAATGCAGCAGTAATACCATATTGTTAAAGTGTCAATCATCCGGAGAAGTTGGAAGAATATTAAAACGCTAGAGCAAATGAAAAATTTCACTCGAATTACGTATTCAATACAGTTATATTACTGTAAACAGAGTAGTTTAAAGTCTATATCTTAGGCTGAGAACTGCTCTGTTTTTTCATAAGGAAGAAATAATCTATGTTATAATTTCTATGAAATATAACCTAATAGTAAATTTGAATTATAAAATTGTTTTTATATTTTTCAAACAGATAGGATAGACAGTTGTAATCAGTAAAAAATGTATACCATGTAAAAATATTTTTTTGAAAAAAGTAGGAAAACATAAAGAATAAAATGAAAGGAGAGATACTATGATACGTATCGCAATAGTGGAAGATGATGTGAAGTATCAGCAACAATTAACCGAATATCTGAGAAGGTTTGAAGAAGAAAAAGAAGAAATACTTACCATAGAGACATATTCTGATGGTGATGAGATCGTTAAAAATTATCAGTCTAATTATGACGTTATTTTAATGGATATTCAAATGAATTTTATGGATGGCATGTCTGCAGCTGAGGAAATACGTTATTTAGATGCAGAAGTAATTATTATTTTTATTACGAATTCTACACAATATGCGATTAAAGGGTATGAAGTGAATGCTTTGGACTATATTTTAAAACCTATTTCTTATTTTCAATTTTCAGAACGATTAAGTAGAGCTGTAGATAGAATAAACCGAAAAAAAACTCATTATCTAACGATTAATATCAAAGGTGGCGTGAAGCGTTTAGAGGTCTCAGACATTTATTATGTGGAGAGTCAGGGGCATAATTTATTGTTTAAAACACAGAAAGAAGAATTTGTCACAGCTGGAACAATGAAGGAGTTAGAGAAAGAATTAGGAAGCTACCATTTTTTTCGTGCACATAAAGGTTATTTGATCAATTTGGAACATGTAGAAGGTATGAGCAATAATTGCGCAGTTGTTAGAGGGGAGAAACTGTTAGTCAGTCGCAATAAAAAGAAACCCTTTATGGAAGCCTTAACGAAATATTGGGGAGAAGTGATACAGTGACAGATGTATTGCCAGATATTCCACGATTATATACGGCAATAGCCGAATGGATTGCTTGTATTGTTTATGTTTCACTAATAAAAAAGAAGTTACATGGCTGGAAACTTATTGGGTTTGCTGTTTTGGTTTTATTTGCACAAGCTATATTTTTAATAGCTACAAAGGATTTACCTATTGAATTTTGGATTCCATCCATGATTGTAGCTATCGCATTGATGTTTCTTTTTATTTACCTCAGTTGCGATATTACACTAATTGAAGCTGGTTATTTTAGTGTTCGGGCATTTGTTGCAGCTGAATTAGTTGCATCATTTGAATGGCAAATTCATTATTTTTTATGGCAAGGTGAGCTAGAAAATACGTTTATGGCATCCACCTTTCTATTTATCATAGTATATGTTTTCTCTTTTGGGTTTATTTGGATCTTTGAAAGGAGACTTATGCCGAAAGAAGGAAAGTTAAATATTAGATACCGTGAGTTTTTTTCTACATTGGCGATAGGAGTGGCTGTTTTTTCCATAAGTAATTTGAGTTTTGTTACTTCTCGTACACCATTTAGTGGGCAATATGCACAAGACATTCTTAATATACGAACCTTTGTAGATCTAGGTGGATTTGCAATATTATATGCTTACCATATACAAATCAACGATTTAAGAGTTCGGCATGAATTACAAGCTGTGCAAAGTATTCTAAGAAAACAGTATGAACAGTATCAACAATCGAAAGAGAGTATTGCAATTATAAATTATAAATATCATGATCTAAAAAACCAAATAATAGCTCTTAAAGCACTAGAAAATCAAGAAGAGAGAAGTGAACATTTAGCGAAAATGGAGAATGAAATTAAGTTTTATGAAGCACAGAACAAAACAGGGAATCATGTGCTAGACACACTTTTTGCAAGCAAAAATTTATATTGTATAAAGAATAATATAACACTAACCTATGTAGTTGATGGCACATTGTTAAATAATATGGATATAATGGATATATGCACAATTTTTGGAAACGCTTTGGATAATGCAATTGAATATGAACGGCAAATAGAGGACGAAGAAAAAAGGTTAATACATGTAGCGTTGTTTAAACAAAAAGGTTTTTTGATGATAAGGTTTGAAAATTATTTTGAAGATGAACTGCATTTAATTGAAGGTTTACCTCAAACAACAAAGAAAGAGTCACATCTACATGGTTTTGGATTAAAAAGTATTCGTTATACATTGCAAAAATATGATGGGGTAGTGAATATAGAGAAGAAAGGGAGTTGGTTTGAAATGAGAATTCTTATGCCACTTTTGGATTAGCTCTTTTATAATTAAATTATTTATAAGTATTTCATTTCTGATAAAAAAATACTATCACAAAACTTGGACTAAGGTTCAAGTTTTTTTGGGTTTTGTTTATGGTAAGTTCATAATTGCTATTTGGTGAAAGTCTAATCCAAATAAAGCCACTTGGTAGTTAATTTGTAATTGGCAAAGCAGAAGGCGGAAGAAGTTTTAAAACTTCGTGAAAGAGTTTGAATGCAATTAATAGTTCTGATATTTATGTCGAGTGTATAAACCCTGAAGTTCGAGAATCATAAGGTAGTATCTAATTCCTATTTTTTGATCTACATTAAAGTACAACATTTAGCGGAGAAGCAACTATATGAAAAAATTCCAAATAGTAAAAACTGTTAGTAAATTTCATGAACAATTCGTGGGATAAACTTGACTGTTTATGAAGCTAGTCGTTTTTTGTATTTAAAATATGCTAAAATTTCTTTGTTCATGGTAAGGTGCGACAATTCTTTTAGATTGTAGGAAAGGTAGCATAAAGACATATTGTAAGCGTTCTTAGATAATGAAAAATCTCTGATAAAGGTGAAAGTCTTGCTCGAAAAATATATTGGAGAAACAACTGAATTTTTGGGATATACATAGTTATCGAGAAAATAAAAAGGTTTTCATGGTTTGTTTTACATTATGTGGACTAACTTACCTTTCATTCTTAATAATCTAAAGATAATTAATATAATTTAGATGCAAAAGTAACAACTAAATTCTAGAAAAAGAGGTATCAAAAAAATGAAATACACTGAGATAATTGATAAGATGACCCTTGAAGAAAAGGCATCTTTAATGTCTGGTAAAGACTTTTGGCAAACAGAAAATATTGATCGTTTAGGAATTAATAATATGTTTTTGGCAGATGGTCCTCATGGTATTCGTAAGCAAGCAGAGGCTGCGGACCATTTAGGATTAAATGAAAGTATCCCGGCAACATGTTTTCCTACAGCTGCAACAGTGGCAAATAGTTGGAATACAGAACTAGGCAAAGAGATTGGTAGTTTCATAGGCGCAGAAGCAGTAGCACAAAAAGTGAACGTATTATTAGGCCCTGGTATTAATATGAAAAGAGATCCACTTTGTGGTCGGAATTTTGAGTATTTTAGTGAAGATCCTTACCATGCTGGAAAAATTGCTGCAAGTTATATTCAAGGAATTCAATCACATGGTATTTCTGCCTGTGTAAAGCACTTTGCCGTAAATAATCAAGAAGAAAGACGAATGACAATTGATACAGTGGTCGATGAGCGAACATTGCGTGAAATTTACCTGACTGCTTTTGAGATTGCTGTCAAAGAAGGACAATCAAAGACGGTTATGTCTTCTTACAATCGACTAAATGGTGAATATACAAATGAAAATATTCACTTGATGCAAGAAATATTGCGCGATGAGTGGGGCTTTGATGGTGTTGTTGTTACGGATTGGGGAGGCAGCAATGATCGTGTAGCAGGTCTTATAGCAGGTAATGAGTTGGAAATGCCAACAACAGCAGGAGAAACAGATAAGGAAATTGTCAAAGCGATTTACGATGGAATCATTAGTGAAGATGCTTTAAACGTATGTGTGGACCGATTATTAGATCTTCATTTTACCACAGAGAAAGTCTTTGAGGGAGAAGTGAAGACATCTTTTGATATTGAAAAACATCATCAACAAGCACAGAAGGCGGCAGAAGAATCGATTGTTTTATTGAAAAATGAAGACAACATTCTTCCTTTATCAAAAGATACAAAAATAGCAACAATCGGTGACTTTGCCAAGAATCCACGTTATCAGGGTGCTGGCTCATCGATTGTTAATCCTACTAAATTAGACAATACGTTAGATATTATTGAAGAATTGCCTATAACACACATCGGTTATGAACAAGGTTTTGAACGCTATGGAAAACGTAATAAGAAAATGATGAACAATGCTTGTCAACTAGCGGAAAACGCTGATGTTGTATTATTATATATTGGTTTAGACGAAGCGACAGAAGCAGAAGGTCTTGATCGAAGTAACATGAGACTTCCTGAAAATCAAGTGGAATTATTACATGAACTTCATCAAGTTAACCCGAATATTGTAACGATATTGTCTTGTGGTTCAGCGATTGAAATGCCTTGGATCGACAAGGTAAAAGGGTTAGTTCATGGTTATTTAAGCGGGCAAGCTGGTGCGCGTGCAATCATGAATGTCGTGACTGGACAGGTCAATCCATCTGGAAAGCTGGCGGAAACATATCCTTTAACCTATAAAGATACTCCAGCCTATCAACATTTTCCGGGAAAAGAAGTAAGTGTAGAGTACAGAGAAGGCTTGTTTATCGGTTATCGATATTATGATTCTGCCAAGGTAGATGTGCGCTTTCCTTTTGGATACGGCTTAAGTTATACCGAGTTTGAATATAGTGATATTGATGTAACAGACAATCAAGTTGCATTTACGATAAAAAATGTAGGTGATTATGCTGGTGCGGAAATTGCTCAGTTGTATATTCATAGTCAATCCGATCAGATATTCCGACCGGAGAAAGAATTAAAGGGATTTACCAAAGTTTTTCTTCAACCAGGCGAAGCAAGACAAGTAACGATCCCTTTTGATGATAAAACATTTCGTTATTTTAATGTTCAATCAAATAAATGGGAAATTGAGAGTGCATCCTATGATATCTTAATCGGTACATCCAGTGCTGACATTAAATTAAAAGATACTAAGTTAATTAAAGGGACAGATGCACCACAACCTTACCATAAGGCAGAACTACCCTCCTATTATCATGGAAAAGTTGCTGATGTAAAACAATCAGAATTTGAAACATTACTTGGTAGAAAAGTACCTGAATCATCGTGGGATCGTTCCAAACCTTTAGGATACAATGACACGATTGCTCAGTGTCAATATGCAAAGGGAATGGTTGCTCGATTGGCTTTTCGACTTATTACGTTTTCTCATTGGTTTTTACGTAAAATTGGTAAACGTGAAACAGCGAACCTCATTATGATGTCAGTCTATCATATGCCATTTAGAGGAATTGCTAGAATGACAGGTGGAGTAGTGAATATGCCAATGTTAGATGGAATATTAAAAATGGTGAATGGCCATTTCTTTAAAGGATTAAGACATTTCTTGCGAGAACGAAGAAAGATGCTAAAGTCGCAACAACAAGTAGTTGGAAACAGCTAATGCGACAAAGGAGAGATAAAATGAGTAATAATGCAAACGAAAATAAATTAGCGTCAGGACCACTCGGTTTTTGGGCGAGATATAAGGAAAACCATCCTAATATAGCCCAATTCTTAGTGTTTTTTCTATTAAGTAATGGTGTAACAGTATTACAACTTGCATTAATGCCAATTCTGAAGAGCATTTTTGCACAAACCTCTTTAGTATCTACTAATTTTCAGATTATGCAGTTTGGCGAGAACTTTGATGGTAGTTCTTATTATGTGTTTGATTATGCTGCTGGTGCTTTATCTGCAGGAGGTGGCGGCGGACTTGCCTATTTCTTAGCTGTACAGATAGCAATTGCAGTTGCTCAGATAATTAACTTCTTTGCCCAAAGAAGTATTACCTTTAAATCAAACAGTAATATTTGGAACGCAGCATTTTGGTATTTAGTAGCCTATGTTATTATTACAATTGGTGCTGCTGCTGCTCAAGGTTTCTATAAAGCTCCGATATATGATTTACTAATGAATACGTGGGGGATGGGATCTTTAGGTGAAACGACAGCAGATGTGATTACAATGATTATAAATAGTGCGATATCTTTTTGGGTATTCTTCCCTATTTTTAAAATCATTTTTAAACAAGAACCAGAAAAACAAGCGGAGTAAAGGTAGTGGAATTATGAAATTATTATCAGTTGTAATACCGTGCTATAATTCACAAGCATATATGAAATATTGTATTGAATCACTGTTACCTGGCAATGATGAAGTCGAAATTATTATTGTCAATGATGGTTCAAGTGATGGTACAGCTGCCATTGCAGATCATTATGCAGAGCGATACCCTAATATCATCAAGGCTATTCATCAGGAAAATGGTGGGCACGGAGAAGCTGTTAATACAGGAATTAGGAATGCTTCAGGTCTATATTTCAAAGTAGTAGACAGTGACGATTGGGTAGATATTCGTGCCTATATGAAACTGTTAGCTGAATTACGTAATCTATTAAATCATCAAGAATTAGTAGATATGGTAGTCAATAACTTTGTTTACGAAAAAGAAGGTTCTAAATATAAAAAAATTATGAAATATGATAATGCGCTGCCTGAAGAGGAAATTTTTACTTGGGATGATATGCAACCCTTCCGCAAAGGACAATATATTCTAATGCATTCTGTCATTTACCGTACAACATTATTGCAAAGTTGTGGATTGAATTTACCAAAACACACATTTTACGTTGATAACTTATACGTATTTACTCCTTTAGAATTTGTTAAAACTATCTATTATGTCAATGTTGACTTATACAGATACTATATTGGTAGAGATGACCAATCCGTACAAGAACATATTATGATAGAAAGAATTGATCAGCAGATAAAGGTGAATAAGTTAATGATCGAAAAGGCGCAACAAATGACTATTTACAATGACAATTTACGGAACTATCTATTACGACATTTAGAAATAGTTACAGTAGTTTCTGCGATATTGTTAATTCGATCAGGAACTGCGGAGAATTTGGCAAAGAAAAAAGAGTTAATGCGATATATAAAACGGAATGATCTATTGTTATATAGGAATTTAAAATATGGAATAATGGGGAGATTAATTAATCTGCCTGGCCGTGCAGGGCGTAAAATTTCGGTAGGTGCCTACAAAATTTCACAACGTCTAGTAGGTTTTAACTAGAAATAAATAAGAAGGGGCTGTTGCACAATCAAGAATTTAGATTGTGCAACAGTTTTTTTGTGAAGACAAAAAAAGCAGACCACAAAGGGCCTGCTTTCGTGTATTATTAACTTATGACCAATAAACTAATAACACAAACTCAGTATACGCAACCATCGACAAATTATCAACTATATCTGCCGATGGATCTGGAAGTAATGATTCCATTAGATGATTCGGTCCGACTCCATTGCCTCTTATGTGAAAGGATGGATTACAGAGAATTACTACAGGCATACTCTCCAAAAGGGAGAAAACCGGTAGTCGATCCAGTCATTTTATTTAAGATCATTACGTACGCGGCTTCCCAAAAAATCACGTCTTCACGCGCCATTGAAAAGGCGTGTCGTCGGGACATTCATTTTCATTGGCTTCTCCAAGGGTATCCCGCTCCTGACCATGCGACCATCAGTCGATTCAAGAAAAAATACCTAACAGATGACGTGATGGCAAAGCTCTTTTTCCAACAAATCGAGTGGCTCTACCAACAAGAAGTGATTACCGGAGAAACCGTCTATATTGATGGTACCAAAATCGAAGCCTATGCTAATCGGTATTCCTTTGTATGGAAAAAGGCCATCACCAAATATGAAACGAACATGTACGTGAAATGGCAAACACTCCTAGAACAGATCAATACAACTTACTGTAAAATGTTCCACACTTCTTATGAGACATTTCATAAGGATTTAAAAAAGGTTCTTGCCTTCCTAGAAGAACGACAGGAAGAAGAACAAATCGTGTTTGTTTATGGTAAAGGGAAAAGAAAAACCGTCCTTCAACGATACCATGAACAAGTAAAGGACATGCTTCAACGCAAAAAGCAATATGACGTTTCCCAGCAGATTATGGGAGAAAAACGGAACAGTTATTCCAAAACAGACCATGATGCCACGTTTATGCGAATGAAAGACGATCATATGAGAAACGGACAACTCAAACCAGCTTACAATGTCCAAGCTGCCGTGGATGCAGAATTCATCGTGGGGATCGATGCTTTTTCAGATCGTAACGACACGACGACATTGATTCCGCTACTTCGCTATCTAAAGGAACATCTCCCTTTCACCTATCGCCATATCGTCGCGGATTCCGGATACGAAAGCGAAGAAAATTATGTGTATTTAGAGAAGCAGGAGCAGACGGCCTATATCAAGCCACAAAATCATGAACGAAAGAAAAAAGCTTCGTTCCAAAAGGAAATCAAACACCGAGAAAATATGGCTTACGACAAAAGCACCGATACGTACACGTGCGCAAATGACAAGCAGTTACATGCGATTCGAAACTATACACGAACCTCGCAGACAGGCTACCAATCTTTGGTAACCGTCTACGAATGTGAAGACTGCACAGGTTGTCCACTTAAGGAGAAATGTACAAAAGCGAAAGGTAATCGACAACTACACGTAGCAAAGCAATTTCTTGCGTTCCGAGAAACAGCGCAAGAAAATATTCAAACAGAAACAGGCACGCTCTATCGCATGAATCGTTCCATACAAGTAGAAGGAACTTTTGGTGTCATAAAGGAAGATTATCATTTGAAAAAGTTTCATTCAAGAGGAATAAACAATGTGCGAAATGAGTTAATGATTCTGGCATTTGGTTATAATCTCAATAAAATACATACAAAAATTCAATCGAACCGTATCCGTCTCTATTACCATCCATTAAAGACAGCTTAAAAATTTTTGAAAAAGTGGAGGCTTATTTAAGTGTGTCAAAAACCGTTCTATTATCCTATTATTACCAAACAACCCAACCGAAATAAAAAGGATCGACCTTAAATACACAATCCAATGGAAAAAAGAGCTGTCGTCTAATGCATACTCTGCATTTTGCGACAGCCCCTTCTGCTATCTACCTGTCCTTTTTCGTATCAAAAGCATGTTCATATTCCTTGAACATAAATTTCAACTAAGCGCATATAAGCAGGACAATGCGACACTGTTGTAGTGTATTATGAGATATTATATGTGCTTTGCCATCGCTCCGACTTGTCGGCTTCCCTTTCCGCGGGTTTTTCTCCTCAGGTGCGGCCGAGCATAGGTCGTAACATATAGCGGGTGGGATTCCCGCCAAGTAAGAACTAGCCATTCACTTGTAGCGAGTCTTGGAGGGCAAGTGGTAACACATTGCCTTTAAGCGTAGACAGTTAGGTAACGGGCCGGAAAGCCCTAGTGGCTGAGGGATAGAGCTCTGAAATAAAACCAAAGCTGAGAAGGTCGATGTGTTCTGAGGCATAGAAGGCAACAATAGGATTCTCGTTAAAGGCGAGAGAATGCTATCTTCTCCGGAGTCGAAGACCCTGGCACGTTACACATTGATATGTTGCGGTAACTCGGGAGGTCCTTTAGGTCTTTCGGATAAAGAAAGTAATGACGAACAAGCGATAATAAAGTGAGGGCTGTCAAATGCCTAAAGGAAGTCGGATAACGGCGTAGTACTGATGAAGTTGGGTAATGCCGATGGAGGAAAGGCCGTTACCTGTCATCACCCTTGATAGAGAAACATAATCCATACCCAGAGGTGGAACGTATTATGGAAACGAAACTTAATAGGATAACAGAATTAGCAAAATCGGATAAGAACCTTGTCTTTAATTCTCTCGTACATTTACTAAATGAAAGTAACTTGAAACAGTGCCATTACCAATTACCGAAAGGTAAAGCAACCGGTGTGAATGGCACTACCAAAGAAATGTACGAAGCGAATTTAGACCAAAACATCAAAGGCCTAGTGAAACGAATGAAGAGAAAGGCTTATCGACCGATTCCGGTCAAGCGTTCTTACATTGACAAGCCGGGTTCCAACAAGAAACGGCCACTAGGTATCCCCGAACATGAAGATAAGATCGTTCAAATGGGTATTACGAAGATTTTGAATGCCATTTATGAAAATGATTTTCTCGATTGTTCCTTCGGTTTTCGTCCGAATAGAAACTGCCATGATGCATTAAAGATTTTAAATGTATACATGGAACAACGGAAAACCAATTATATAGTAGATGCGGATATCAAAGGATTCTTTGATCATGTGAGTCATGATTGGATGATGAAGTTTCTTCGCCATCGTATCAATGACCCCAACTTACTTCGTATGATCGCTCGATTTCTAAAAGGTGGTTATATGGAAGAGGGGAAATTTATCGATACAGACCGGGGAACCCCGCAAGGGGGTATCATTTCTCCGGTTCTAGCGAATATCTATCTTCATTATGTGTTGGATCTATGGTTTGAGAAAGCAGTAAAGAAACAATGTAAGGGTCAAGCCTACATGGTTCGCTATGCGGATGACTTTGTGTGTTGTTTCCAATACAAAGAAGATGCCAACCGATTCTACACGAATCTGATTCAAAGGTTACGTAAGTTTCATCTAGAAATTGCAGAGAATAAAACGAAGATTATCTCGTTTGGTCCTTATGCCTGGAAAGATGCAAAGCGTGACGGAAAGAAGAAACCATCTACGTTCGATTTTCTTGGCTTTACGCACTATTGTAGTAAAAGCAAGAAAGGTAATTACCGTGTAAAACGGAAAAGTAGTAAGAAGAAAGTCCGGGCCAAGATTAAACAACATAAAGCTTGGTTAAAAGCAAATCGAACGAGGGATATTCAAGACATCATGCGCCGAATCCAACAATCGCTAGTGGGCTACCATAATTATTATTGTATCACGGATAATGCTCACGAAGTCCACTATTTTCTGCGTTGTATAAAAAATTTACTATTTAAATGGATGAATCGAAGGAGTCAACGAAAATCCTTCAGTTGGGAGAAGTTTGAATTATTTTTGGTGAAATATCCATTACCAAATCCGAGAACGAAAACGAACATATATGACTTGAGACGGCATATATCGTATATTCTGTGAAAGGTGATAGGAAGAGCCGTGTGCGTGAATAGCGCACGCACGGTTCTGTGAGGAGTGAGGAATACTTTAAGTAATCAAGTATTCCCGCTTACTCGACCTAACTTTTTAAGCAAAGTGCGCTTAAAAAGTGGATCTTCGGATAAAAATATCCCGCAGGAGTGGAAGCCGACGTGCGCTTTTTAATGTCCTACAATTAAAGTCAGAATAAAAATGTTGGCTTTATTCAACATCGACTTGAATTTGTATCTAGATTACTTATTATTATTAACAAAATAAGCTCATATCTATAACAATCCAAAATGCTAGCACTTGCAATCTCTGTAGAACTTCATTCAGCGTAGGCGGCCACTTCGACTCCTAGGGGATCAGCGTGATCTGAAGATCCACTTTTGTAAAACGAACTTCTTTACAAAAGTTAGCTGAAGACGCGCCCCCTGGAAAGCGAAGTGGGCAAGCTGTAGCGGATACTACCCACATACATCATCTCAAAATGACTACAAGAGTTATGTCGTATAATCCTTCTTATATGCAATAGTGAATATGATGGGGTATGGTTTTAAAGTAAGTAATAGAAAATAGCTATATTCTGTAGTAGAATACATATGAGAGTAATTACGCTTTCAAAATGGAACTATGAACTTTAAGAATAAACGAGGACTTCATATGAAATATAAAGATATAATAGCTGAAATGACACTGGAAGAGAAAGCATCTTTAATGTCAGGAAAAGATTATTGGCAAACCCAGGATATAGAACGTTTAGGTATTAAAAGTATATTTCTTGCTGACGGCCCCCATGGCATAAGAAGACAAGCTGTTGCTGCAGATAAGCTTGGGTTGAATGAGGGCGTTCCAGCAACTTGTTATCCTACAGCAGCAACTGTAGCTAATAGTTGGAATGTTGAATTAGGTGAAAAAGTAGGCGAATACCTGGGCGAAGAAGCAATTGAACAAAATGTCAATGTACTATTAGGACCAGGTATCAATATGAAGCGAAATCCGTTATGCGGACGGAATTTTGAGTATTTTAGTGAAGACCCTTATCTTACGGGGAAAATGGCTGCTGGATATATTAGGGGCATCCAATCGTTTGGAGTTTCTGCCTGTGTAAAGCACTTTGCTGTTAACAATCAAGAAGAAAAACGGATGACAATTGATACTATAGTAGATGAGAGAGCACTAAGAGAAATTTATTTGACTGCTTTTGAAATAGCTGTAAAGGAAGGAAACACAAAAGCTATTATGTCTTCCTATAATAAACTGAATGGTACTTACACGAATGAAAATACTCATCTTATGCAGGACATTTTACGGGGAGAATGGCAATATGACGGCACGGTCATTACTGATTGGGGAGGAAGTAATGATCGTATTGAGGGATTAGAAGCGGGGAATGAATTAGAAATGCCTACAACTGGTGGTGAAACGGACCAGGAAATAGTAGCTGCAATTTGTAACGGAGATCTGAGTGAAGATATATTAGACAAATCGGTAGATAGATTGCTGGATTTGATTTTCACTACACAAAATGCCTATAAAAAACCGAAAATAGATTTTGATATTGAGAAACATCATCGTGTTTCACAGAAAGTTGCGGAAGAATCAATTGTATTATTGAAAAATGATCAGGAAATTCTGCCATTGAAATTTGGTAAGAAAGTAGCGGTAATCGGTGACTTTGCCAAAGATGCACGATATCAAGGTGCAGGTTCCTCGATTGTAAATCCAACCATTTTAGATCATACGATGGATTGTTTTGAAGAATCAGGAATTATTAATATTGGATATGAGCCAGGTTTTGAACGCTATGGAAAAAAAGATCCTAAAAAAATTGAAAACGCATGTGAATTGGCAAAACAAGCTGATGTTGTTTTGCTTTATATCGGTTTAGATGAAGTGACAGAAGCAGAAGGACTTGATCGAAAAGATATGAAAATTCCTGAAAATCAAATTGAATTATTAGAAGCACTTCATGCTGTCAATCCTAATATCGTTGGTATAATTTCATGTGGTTCAGCAGTTGAAATGCCTTGGATAGATAAGGTGCAAGGGTTATTACACGGGTATTTAGGAGGACAAGCGGGTGCACGCGCTATCTTACGAGTCTTATCAGGAGACGTCAACCCTTCTGGTAAATTAGCAGAATCCTATCCATTAAAATATGAAGATACACCTTCTTATCAACACTTTCCTGGAAAGGAAGCGACGGTGGAGTATCGAGAGAGTATCTATATCGGTTATCGTTATTATGATTCGGCTGACGTAGATGTGCTATTCCCTTTTGGCTTTGGATTAAGTTATACAACGTTTGAATATTCGGATATCAGTGTGGACAAGAATGGCGTGTCATTTAAGCTTACTAATTCTGGAAGTAAAGCTGGGATGGAGGTAGCTCAATTATATGTCGGTTGTAAGTCTGGCAATATTTTTAGAGCTAAAAAAGAATTAAAAGGTTTTATAAAAGTGTTTATTAATGCTGGAGAGACCAAAACAGTAAGAATTCCATTTAATGATAATACATTTCGATACTTTAATGTAAAAACAAACCAATGGGAAATTGAAAAGGCAGAATATCAAATAATGATCGGAGCCTCTAGTGCAGACATTAAACTACAGGAAGAAGTGTTTATGGAAGGAACAAATGCGCCTTTGCCATACGTAAAGGAGCTCCTACCCTCCTATTATAAAGGACAAGTTAATCAGGTGCCATCTGATGAATTTGAACATTTAATAGGAGAAAAGCTTCCAGATCCGAATTGGGATCGTGATAAACCACTTGGATATAATGATATGATTGCTCAATGTCATTATGCGAAAGGGGTATTTGGCAGGCTTTTGTATAAAAGTGTACTTTTCTCTCATTGGTTCTTACGTAAAATCGGTAAGCGAAGCACGGCAAATTTAATCATGATGTCGATTTATAATATGCCTTTTAGGGGTATCGCTCGAATGACGGGCGGAATGGTCAATATGCCAATGGTTGATGGAATATTAATGATGGTGAATGGACGATTTTTTAAAGGGTTCTTCCATTTATTGAAAGAGAAGTTTAAATTAGCAAAAGCAAAAAATCCTAAAACCTTATAACTGATAAATAAAAGCCCCTCTAGGAGGCTTTTATTTATGAGTAAAGAAAGAATATAAGCATTGTCATGTCTAGCTCCAAGCACCCAGAAACTAGGCGACTTCACGAATCGCCCTACGATAAGTCATCATCGGTTCGTAAACTCAACGTGATTCCTTTATCTCAGTTGATTCCGAAGTCGCTACGTTTCTAAACGGGCGCTCTGCGCTTTTTTCTTATGTTTCCAGTATTTTAGACTAATTTTTCGATGGAGATCTTTCTTTTTTTGCAATCTTCATAAAGGAATTAGTTTCTGCCACAACAATACCAGACAAAGCAAGCAATCCGATTAAGTTTGGAAATGCCATAAGTCCGTTCATTACATCAGAAAAATTAAATACTACATCGAGTGAAACGACAGCACCAATAAAGACAAAGGCAATAAAGATATATCGATAAAACCGGACACCTTTTTCTCCTAATAAATAATTTACGGATTTCTCACCATAATAAGACCATCCGAGAATCGTGGAGAAAGTGAAGAATAAAATACCAAATGTTACGATATAAGAACCTGTTGTTCCTAAAAATTGTGAAAAAGATGCACTAGTTAAGGCTGAACCATCGAGGCCACCATCCCATTGACCAGCCATTACAATCGTAATTCCTGTAATGGTACAAACAATGATGGTATCAAAGAAAACCTGTGTCATCGATACCAATGCTTGTCTGGCAGGATAATCTGTTTTTGCAGCAGCAGCGGCTATTGGAGCAGAACCTAAACCTGCTTCATTCGAAAATACACCCCGAGCAACCCCATAACGAATAACAGTACCTAAAATTCCCCCACCAACTGCGCTTCCTGTAAAGGCATCTTCAAATATAAAGCTGATAGCAGCTGGAACAAGTTCGAAATTTAATATAATTAAGATTAGTCCGCCTAAAATATAAAAAGCACCCATTACTGGAACGAAGTAAGCGGTTACTCGTCCAATACTCTTAATACCACCTATAATAACGAGGGCAGCTAATAATGCAAAAATAATACCTGTAATAAATGGATGAATTGAAAATGTTTCCTCTAAAGATGCAGCAGCTGTATTTGATTGCACCATATTACCAATTCCAAAAGCTGCAATAGCAGCAAAGATCGCAAATAAAACACCTAAGAATTTACCCAGCTTTTTATTTCTTAAACCTCTTTCTAGATAATACATAGGACCGCCAGACATTTCACCATTCTCATTTTGAACCCGATATTTAACGGCTAGTAAGGCTTCTGCATATTTTGTTGCCATTCCAACTAAAGCGGTAATCCACATCCAAAAAACAGCTCCAGGACCACCTGCTACAACAGCTGTTGCTACACCGGCAATGTTACCAGTACCGATGGTCGCAGCCATGGCGGTTGTTAATGCTTGGTAATGGCTAATATCTCCTTTGGATGTTTTGTCTTGATTTTTACTGAAGGATAGTTTTAACGCATAAGGTAGTAATTTGAATTGTAGGAATAAGAGTCTGAATGTAAGAAATAATCCTGTACCGACTAAAAGGATAAGCAGAGGAGGTCCCCACACCCAGCCTCCAATTGTACCGAGTAACTCAGCACCTTGTTCATTGAAATCCGCTAACCATTCCATGACACTTCCCTCCCATAAATTTAATAATCAAACTATATAATAAATTTATTCTTGTACATGTGAGAGAATGTCAATAGTATAAAAATTTTTATAAAGCAAAGGACACATACACTTTAATAATAGCGCATAGCGAGGAAAAAAATAAAAATAAGTAGCGCTCCAAATCCTAAGATATATGCTAAAAATACAGGATTGAGGAGAAATGGATGTTTTTCAGAAATTTTAGGATTATGATCATACTCACTTTTTTGTGCATTTATTGTTTTACCAACCTTTACAGTGTAAACTAAGGCAATGAGAGCAACGATTAGACCTGCAATAATTAATGTTACAACCATAAAAAATCAACCGCCTTTTTTTATTATCACGAGAGTGACCATTCGAAAAACCCAAACTTCAAGTGATAGAATTAAGTGTGGAGGTAAATGAACGGTAACTTTCCGGTGAGTTTTGTTAACAAATTCACTGTTTGAAATCTTGCTTTAGGTTTGTGCAATATAGCTCTTAATATACATAGAAGAAATAATTATGTTATATTGGTATCAGGTACTAATACCATATATAAAAACAAGAGGTGGACAATATGATCGATTTATTAAAAGTGAAAGATAAAAATTTTGTTATCATGGGAGTAGCGAATGAGAGAAGTCTGGCGTGGGGTGTTGCAAAATCACTTCATCAAGCGGGCGCTAACCTTATTTTTACCTATCGTAAAGAAAGATCCTATACGAAACTAACAAAATTATTAGAAAAAACAGATGTTGAAGCTCAACAAGTTCTTGCTTGTGATGTAAATGACGATGAGAGTATTAAAAAAGCTTTTTCAAAAATTGGTGAAGAAGCCGGCATTATTCATGGAGTTGTTCATTCCATTGCTTTTGCTCATTCAGAAGATTTGAAAAATAACTTTGTCAATACTACTCGTGAAGGATATGCGTTTGCACAGGATACCAGTTCCTACTCGCTGATTGCGGTAGCTAGGGAGGCACAGCCATTCATGACAGAAGGTGGTTCGATTATTGCCATGAGCTATTTAGGAGCGGAACGTGTCGTGGAAGGATATAACGTCATGGGTGTAGCAAAAGCGGCATTAGAATCTTCCGTGAAATATTTAGCAATGGATTTAGGAAGCTCTAATATTCGTGTAAATGCTATCTCTGCAGGAGCGATTAAAACGCTCGCAGCAAAAGGTGTGCCATCATTTAATGAGATACTTCATAAAATTGAAGAAACAGCACCACTTAAACGCAACGTGACACAAGAAGAAGTCGGAGACATGTCATTAGCAATGTTAAGTAATTTATCCCGTGGGGTTACTGGTGAAATTGTTTACGTTGATTCTGGTTATAATATCTTAGGTTAGCAAAAATAGATTAGCACATAACCTATTGTCTCAACATCATAAACGAACGATATAACAAATGATGTATTAATTTTGACATGATGTGTGTGCTTAGAAACCGCTACGGCTTGTCCACTTCCCTTTCCACGGGTTTTTCTCCTCAGGTGCGGCCGAGCATAGGTCGTAACATATAGCGGGTGGGATTCCCGCCAAGTAAGAACTAGCCATTCACTTGTAGCGAGTCTTGGAGGGCAAGTGGTAACACATTGCCTTTAAGCGTAGACAGTTAGGTAACGGGCCGGAAAGCCCTAGTGGCTGAGGGATAGAGCTCTGAAATAAAACCAAAGCTGAGAAGGTCGATGTGTTCTGAGGCATAGAAGGCAACAATAGGATTCTCGTTAAAGGCGAGAGAATGCTATCTTCTCCGGAGTCGAAGACCCTGGCACGTTACACATTGATATGTTGCGGTAACTCGGGAGGTCCTTTAGGTCTTTCGGATAAAGAAAGTAATGACGAACAAGCGATAATAAAGTGAGGGCTGTCAAATGCCTAAAGGAAGTCGGATAACGGCGTAGTACTGATGAAGTTGGGTAATGCCGATGGAGGAAAGGCCGTTACCTGTCATCACCCTTGATAGAGAAACATAATCCATACCCAGAGGTGGAACGTATTATGGAAACGAAACTTAATAGGATAACAGAATTAGCAAAATCGGATAAGAACCTTGTCTTTAATTCTCTCGTACATTTACTAAATGAAAGTAACTTGAAACAGTGCCATTACCAATTACCGAAAGGTAAAGCAACCGGTGTGAATGGCACTACCAAAGAAATGTACGAAGCGAATTTAGACCAAAACATCAAAGGCCTAGTGAAACGAATGAAGAGAAAGGCTTATCGACCGATTCCGGTCAAGCGTTCTTACATTGACAAGCCGGGTTCCAACAAGAAACGGCCACTAGGTATCCCCGAACATGAAGATAAGATCGTTCAAATGGGTATTACGAAGATTTTGAATGCCATTTATGAAAATGATTTTCTCGATTGTTCCTTCGGTTTTCGTCCGAATAGAAACTGCCATGATGCATTAAAGATTTTAAATGTATACATGGAACAACGGAAAACCAATTATATAGTAGATGCGGATATCAAAGGATTCTTTGATCATGTGAGTCATGATTGGATGATGAAGTTTCTTCGCCATCGTATCAATGACCCCAACTTACTTCGTATTATCGCTCGATTTCTAAAAGGTGGTTATATGGAAGATGGGAAATTTATCGATACAGACCGGGGAACCCCGCAAGGGGGTATCATTTCTCCGGTTCTAGCGAATATCTATCTTCATTATGTGTTGGATCTATGGTTTGAGAAAGCAGTAAAGAAACAATGTAAGGGTCAAGCCTACATGGTTCGCTATGCGGATGACTTTGTGTGTTGTTTCCAATACAAAGAAGATGCCAACCGATTCTACACGAATCTGATTCAAAGGTTACGTAAGTTTCATCTAGAAATTGCAGAGGATAAAACGAAGATTATCTCGTTTGGTCCTTATGCCTGGAAAGATGCAAAGCGTGACGGAAAGAAGAAACCATCTACGTTCGATTTTCTTGGCTTTACGCACTATTGTAGTAAAAGCAAGAAAGGTAATTACCGTGTAAAACGGAAAAGTAGTAAGAAGAAAGTCCGGGCCAAGATTAAACAACATAAAGCTTGGTTAAAAGCAAATCGAACGAGGGATATTCAAGACATCATGCGCCGAATCCAACAATCGCTAGTGGGCTACTATAATTATTATTGTATCACGGATAATGCTCACGAAGTCCACTATTTTCTGCGTTGTATAAAAAATTTACTATTTAAATGGATGAATCGAAGGAGTCAACGAAAATCCTTCAGTTGGGAGAAGTTTGAATTATTTTTGGTGAAATATCCATTACCAAATCCGAGAACGAAAACGAACATATATGACTTGAGACGGCATATATCGTATATTCTGTGAAAGGTGATAGGAAGAGCCGTGTGCGTGAATAGCGCACGCACGGTTCTGTGAGGAGTGAGGAATACTTTAAGTAATCAAGTATTCCCGCTTACTCGACCTAACTTTGGTAAGCAAAGATCACTTACCAAAGTGGATCTTCGGATAAAAACATCCCGTTGGAGTAGAAGCGGACGCTAATTGGATATTCTACAACGCTAGCATGAGGTAGCATTATGCCATTTCTATTATGTAAAAAAAGAAATAATAAGATAACAGCTCAAAATGCTATCTGTCACAGCAGTTGTAGAACAAATATATAAGCGCAGGCCGCCCACTTTCACTCCTGTGGGAACGTTTTACCTTCAGCTAACTTTTTTAGCGTTCTTTGCTTAAAAAGTTAGCTGAAGGTAAAACCCCACGGAAAGGAAAGTGGGCAGCCGGAGCGGATGTTTATCCGACAATACATTTCAAAATTACCACTTTGGCTAATACATACACATTGGTTATTGCGCAGTATCTTCCTTATATGTATACAAATCCAAACGATTTCAAGGTCTATTTGAATCGTTTGGATTTTTGTAATTATAAATTTCTTTGTACCAGCATCTTCTCATTTAGATGATTTCTTGCTTTTGATCTGAGTATTCTTCTTCTATTTTTCGTTCCTTTTTGCTGAAAAGTCGATAAACAGCTGGTATTAATAGTAAAGTGATGAATGTGGCAAATAATAATCCGGAAATAATCACCGTTGCCATCGGGACTTGATAATTTCCTGATGAACCAGTTGTTATGGCCAAAGGTAGCATACCAGCAGATGTCGTAAGGCTAGTCATAAAAAAAATTGGACGATGAATACGACTTTTACTTACTTCTTGCTGATATAACCCTTCAAAAGCTACATCACTAACCTCAGCTAAATTTTCAAGTCTTGGTTCTAAAACATCCTCAGCAAAAGAGGTAATAGTTTCCATATCTTCTCCAGATAAATCCATATATAATTCATAATCCTGATTTGTACCGTATTGCCCGGTCATATAATCTTGAATATTAGGATTACTGGCGGCGATAGTATGTACAATGGACTCAATTTCCTGAATGCCAGCATCACCACTATCAGATTTAAAGTTAATTTGAATATTGCTTCGACCAATTTCAGAATTAGAATGAAGCTCTTCCACTATACCACTATATCTAATCCTTGTAATTGTTTTTCTAAAGGTGTTGTTATTTTCCGTTCAACTTCTACAGCAGCCATATCCCCAGCTAATATGTTTACATATGCACCATTCATATCAACAGATGGTAATAGCTCTTTGTCCAATTTAAAAATAGAAACACACCCGAGAATAGCTATTAAAACAACTAGCAACACAACTAAAATCTTTCGCTTAATAATAAATTCTAACCACTTCAACAATAATCCCTCCTACAATTTTTAATAACCAATAATTTCTTTTTATAAATGTTCACCAGAAAACTCGTTACTTTAGTGATGAGATGAATGGTGAACGGTTTTGACAGACCATTTGTTCTAGTATATAATAATAAAAAAGGAACGTATGTTTGTGTTTGTTGGGTGCTACTTTAAAAGAAGAGGTGAAGAATATGTACCGTACGCAACAAATCCGCATTAAAAAAGGGCATCGGCTTTATCCTTATTGTGACCAACTCACGTTTTTAGCGAAAAATCTGTACAATGCCACCAACTTTCACATCCGTCAAATTTTTACCGCCTTTGATGAAGGAAAAAACCTTCAACCACAACAACAAGAAGTGTTCGACCTCATTGACCAACATCTTCCACAAATGAATGCCATCAAAAGAAATACAGTAGAAAAGAAACGGCAAAAAGAATTAAAAAAGCCCGTGGACGAGCGCCAAGAGATCCAAGATGCTGTGTTATTCGAGTATCCATCTGCCCAACAGAAATGGCCTTCTTATGCCTTTTTAGACAGCTTGTTTAAAGTGTCAGAGAATGCGGATTACCTAGCTTTACCTGGTCAAGTCAATCAACAAGTCATGAGACTAGTGTTTCAAAATTGGAAAGCTTATTTTGTCAGCCTGAAAGATTACAAAGTCCATCCAGACAAATATATCGGAAGGCCAAAAATTCCTAAGTATGTCCCGAAGAATGGAAGAATCGCTTGTGTCTTTTCTAATCAGGTATGTAAGGTGAAGGACGATAAATATCTCCGTTTTCCTCAAACGAAAGAAAGACTGAATATCGGAAAGTTAGGGCTTAAGGGGCCATTACAACAAGTAAGAATGATACCGACCTATGGCGAATATACGATCGAATTGGTGATCAGGAAAGAGGAAGAGAAAGAACGCTTAGAACTGGATGAACAACATATCATGGGTATCGATCTCGGTGTTGATTGTTTGGCAACCATCGTCGATAATACAGGCTCCTCACCTGTCATTATCAAGGGCCAAATGGTGAAAAGTATCAATCAATATTATAACAAACAGCGTGCCCATTATTACTGTGTTTTACGACAAGGAAAGGGACCACAAGAAGGTTCCTTCCAAAGTAAACGATTACATCGGTTAGATCAAAAACGTTTCTTTAAGTTAAAAGACGCCTTCCATAAAGCAAGTTTTCATATCGTTCAGTTAGCACTAGCACGCAAAGTCAGCACGATTGTCATCGGGGTGAATAAGGGATGGAAGCAGAAAGTGAGTCTTCGTAAGCAGGACAAGCAACACTTTCAAACGCTCCCCCATACGATGCTGATTCGTATGATTGCATATAAAGCGGAAGCTTATGACATCCGCGTACACCAGCAAGAAGAAAGCTACACATCAAAAGCAAGTTTGGTGGACATGGATGAATTGCCCCACTATGAAAAAGGTGTTCCAACGAAGGTTAGGTTTAGTGGCCGCAGGATAAAACGAGGATTATATCGGACCAAAGAGAAGACTTTCATCCACGCTGATGTGAATGCAGCAGGAAATATCATAAGAAAAGTAGTCCCTAACGCTCTTGCCGAGGGGATAGAGGGTGTTGTGTCCCGCCCACTAATGTTAAGCATCGTTTGAAGTTGATACATTAGAAACTCGTCACTTTAGTGATGAGAGGTTCATATTGTTCTGTAGACGTAAATTCTCTAGGTCTACAGGCGTAGAGGTTGCATGGTATGATATAATATTTTAGTAAAGTCAAAGACAATGGTGAGGTTACATGAAAAAGTTATTAGTAGTTATTATACTCGTATTATTTACTAGCGGATTTTATTTTGTAGGGGCGATGGCCAAAGAAGAAAGTGAACCATTGCCAATGAAAAAAGCTTCTATATCTGAACGACAACTAAATACACTAGGCTTACCTGAACAAAAAATACCTAGGTTTTTACGGATAAAGAATATAGAATTGGATGCAAGCTCGGTATTTCTTATAAACGCTAACACCGGACAAGTTTTATTCGAAAAAAATAGTGACGAATCTCTCCCAACTGCTAGCATGTCAAAGATGATGACGGAACTACTCGTATTGGAGGCGATTGAGGAAAAAAGCCTTGCTTGGGATACGACGGTTTTGATTAGTGATTATGCTTATGCGATATCTAGTCAACCTGGGTTTGCTTCTGTTCATTTAGAAAAAGGTAATTCATATACGGTCAAAGAATTATTTGAAGCGATGGCCATTCATTCTGCTAATGGTGCAGCCATTGCTTTGGCAGAGGCTGTTGCGACAACTGAAAAGCAATTCGTAAAACAAATGAATCAAAAAGCAGAAGAATTGAAATTAGAAAATTCCCGTTTTGTAAATAGCACAGGGCTTGATAATGCGGATCTCGGTAAATATTTTTCTGTAGGTGAATTTGAGGAAACGAATACGATGTCAGCCCAAGATTTAGCGAAGCTTGCTAACTATTTAATCACGGAATATCCCGAGTTACTGGAAACAATTAATGAAAAACAATATGTAAGAAACAATACAACCTATCCTAACACCAATTGGATGCTACCAACTGTCACCGCATATGGTTTGGCATATGAAGGTGTGGATGGCTTAAAGACAGGATACACGGACCTTGCGGGTTATGGTTTTACGGGAACAGTTGAGCAAAATGGCATACGGTTAATTTCCGTTGTTATGGGAACATCATCTAAAACAGAGCGGTTTGAGGAAACAGAAAAATTATACGATGCTTCTTTTGAACTTTATTAATTGGAATAAAATTTTTTTAAAAAAGCTGATTATATGTGTAAAAGCATATTTTCGGCTTTTTTGATATTAAATTTAGATTAGTACCTTGCAATGAACAGTAGTAAGTGGTATATTATGTTAGAAAGTATTATAAAAAAGTTAGTACTATACAATGAACAGTACTAAAATGAAGAATGAAGGTGATCAAAGAGTGAATATTCAATTTAAAAAAGGTGCTCTAGAACTTTGTGTGCTTGCATTACTGAATAAACAAGATCGATATGGATATGAACTTGTTCAGAAAATATCTGATCAAATAGCAATTTCAGAAGGATCTGTTTATCCGTTGCTTCGAAGATTAAAAAAAGAAGAATACTTTACCACCTATTTACAGGAGTCACAAGAGGGGCCTTCTCGTAAGTATTATCGGTTAACAGATAAAGGGCAAGATCATCTTAACGAATTGATGGAAGAATGGAAACATTTTTCAGACGGTGTAAATTATATTTTAAAGGAAGGTGTAAGTGATGAATAAAGATCAGTTTTTAATAAAGTTAGATCAATCTTTGAACAGACTTTCAGATGATGAAAGAAAAGATATATTAGCGGATTTCCAAGAGCATTTTGACATGGCCAAGAAAGATGACAAAACAGAAGAAGAAATTGCACAATCGCTAGGTTCCCCGAATCATATAGCAAAAGAACTGTTAGCCACTCATTACCTTGAAAAGGCAGAAGCTACTTCATCGACAGGGAATTTTCTGCGAGCAGTTTGGGCTGTTATTGGTTTAGGTTTCTTCAACCTAGTTATTGTACTTGGACCATTTATCGCCCTTGTTTCTTTGATTGTATCAGGCTGGATAATGGGTGGAGCTTTTGTTATATCACCGTTTTTATTTTTAATAAATTTACTGTTTTATCCGGGCTCATTTCTATATTTCGATTTATTCTTTTCTATTACTTTAACAGGGATTGGTTTATTAATAATAATTGCGATGGTATATGTCACTAATTTTGTTACAAAAGGTTTTATGGGCTACTTAAACTTTAATGTAAGAATTGTGAAAGGTGGAATGAAATAATGAAACATCTGAAAAAATTAGTCGTGATTGCCGTGGTATGTTTACTTGTTGGTGGAATTGGAAGTGCAGTTGCCTACAGTTATTATGAGCCAAGTACGCTTGAAGAATCAGTAGAAATTACAAATGAAGATATAATTTCCTTTGATATTCGAGTGAATAATGAAGCGGTGAAAATGGTTCCGTCGACTGATGATAGTATCCGAGTGGAGTTAACAGGAAATGCAGTAAATAAAAATGAAAACAATTTAATGGTTGAAGAGAGTGGCGCTACATTACTCATTGAAACAGAAAATGAAAAAAGAAAACTATTTAGTCTAAACTTCTTTGACTTCAACCGTACGTTAACAATTTACGTACCTGAAAGAGAATATCAATCATTGCAAGCAGAAATTGATAATGGCAGTATACGAGTTAAAGAAATGAATGCAAAGAATATTTTGACAACAACGAAGAACGGTAAAATCTTTCTTCATAACATCATTTCTGATCAAGTAGAAGTCAACACGAATAATGGTAAAATTGAACTTGAGAATGTGGAAGGTAAATTGATTGGTAAAACCAATAATGGAGCGATTTCACTGGTATCCAAAGAATTAGATCGACAAATTGACTTTCAAACAGATAATGGAAGCATAACTATAGAGACGGAAAAAGAACCGACGAACGTTGTATTTGATACTAAGACGAATAACGGTAGTATTAATCTTTTTAATGATTCTAGTTATGACATGATCATCGGTGATGGCGATCATACGATTAAGTTAAGAACCAAAAATGGTAGCATTACGGTCAATAAATAGTAAGAAGGAGTGAACACAAACCGTTCACTCCTTTTTTGTAAGGAAAGAAAGCATATAACACTAGATATCAACGCGTTTGTGATCAGAGTAGCCATTTTGAAATAAAGCGTACAGGAAACCATCGCTGCGGCTGTCCACTTCCCTTTCCGTGGCATTTTCATGAAATTTTCCTGGTTATATTTCTTCTCTCCGTGTATCTATTTTATATTTTCAACAAACAATAAAGTAATAATCTTATAAAAGAGGGTATTCTGATGAGAAGGTTACGGACTCCAAGGCAAAAAAAATATGCAAGTGAAAAAATTAAGAAGGATTTGAATGAAAACCAAGCTATGCTACAAGAGATTTTTCATAACTCGATCGACATTAAATTTAGAAATTTTAAAATTCAAAATCAAGAAGAGACCTCAGCATTTATTTGTTATATGGAAGGGATGGTTAGTGAGGATTTTATCCATTTTAACGTAATGGATGGTTTAGCAAGAACTAACTTGAAGGACATGAACGCAGACTCCCCAGGATTTATATCGATTCTAAAAAATCAAATGATAAAAGCTCCATCGATGAAGGAAGCAACAACACTAGAGGAAGTAATAGATGGTATATTAACAGGGCAAACAGCAATCTTCATCAATAAATATGATCGAGTATTATTAGTTACTTCAGTCGGTTATCAATCTAGAGGTGTTGAAGAACCGGAGACAGAAGCAACGGTCCGAGGGTCTCGGGAAGGATTTAATGAAGTAATTCAAACCAATACCTCTTTGATACGACGTAAAATAAATAATCCTAATTTAATTTTTGAGGAATCAATTATCGGAAAAGAAACCAAAACAAAAGTAAGAATCGCTTATTTGAATAATATTGTTAATCAAGAAGTCGTAGAAGAAGTTAGAAAACGTCTGAAAGAAATTAACACAGATGTCATTCTAGAATCAGGTTATCTTGAAAGTTATATTGAAGACCACCCTTATTCCATCTTCCCAACGATTGGAAATAGCGAAAAGCCAGATAAAGTTGCAGCGAAGATATTAGAAGGTAGGGTTGCTATTTTATGTGATGGTACACCTTTTGTCTTAACGGTTCCACATTTATTTATTGAAGTTTTTCAAGTTCCAGAAGATTATTATTCGAATGCTTATATTTCGTCATTAATACGTATTTTTCGAATAATGGCTTTGTTTCTGACCGTATCTACGCCAGCTATTTTTGTAGCAGCTGCTACTTTTCATCATGAAATGGTTCCCACTTTACTACTGACAACTATGGCTGCAGCAGAGGAGAGGGTTCCTTTTCCAATTCTCTTAGAAGCTATCATCATGATTGTCATATTTCAATTATTAAGGGAAGCTGGAGTCCGGATGCCAAGACCTATAGGATCTGCAGTGAGTATAGTAGGTGCTTTAGTAATTGGAGAAGCGGCTGTTCAAGCGGGTCTTGTCGGAGCTCCGATGGTAATTGTGGTAGCTTTGACGGCGATTACTGGATTTGTAGTGACAGCATTAAACAATGCTGTGATATTGATGAGGTTTTTCTTATTGTTGCTATCAGGCATATTCGGATTTTTCGGATTATTAATTGGTACTCTATTCTTAGTTGCTCACGTTGTTTCTTTAAGGTCTTTTGGCGTACCATATCTAACTCCTTTAGCACCAATAGTAATGAAGGATTTAAGAGATAGTATCATTAGACTTCCATTAAGATTTTTGCAAAGTAAGTCAAAAACAATTATAAGAAAAAGGTTTTAAACATCAGGTATTGATCATGAGGAAAAAATTAATTCTGGGGAGGTAGCAGTATTGAGAAAACTAATCATGATTTTAGTGATAAGTGTATTAGTTCTAGCAGGTTGTTGGGATGTACAAGAATTAACAGAGATCGGTATTGTAACTGCAATGGCGATTGATATCGATGAAAATACAGGCGAATACATTTTAACCTCTCAATATCTTAGACCGTCTGCAGAGAGTACTTTTACATCTTCCCAGGATGAGTCTTTTTTAATAGTAGCTGTGAAGGGGAGAACTATTTCTGAACTAATGAGAAAAGCGAATCATAAAATAGATAGAAAAGCCTTTTATGCCCATAATAAAGTAATTGTTGTAAGTGAACAGGTTGCTAAAGAAGGTTTGATATCATTATTTGAAACCTTTCAAAGGGAACAGGAAGTACGTAGTTATGTGTGGGTGGCTGTAGCCCAAGAAACTAGTGCTGCGGCAATTATAGAAAAACAGCATAATAGCATTTCTAAACTTCCGGCTAATTTTTTGTACAGTTTATTTGATAATGCTGAATATGACGCCGTAGCTGATAATTTACTAACATTTTATAAAGATGCATTAGAAATGGGCAGTAATCCCGTTTTGGGTGTTCTTACATTAGAGAAGGAAGAATCTAAAAAAAACTTACATTTATCGGGCGGTGCTGTGTTTAAAAAGGATAAACTTGTAGGGTTTATTAGTAATGAAGAAACGATGGCATATAACTGGATTACCAATAAAAACGAAAACAGTCAAATTGGCGCTTTAACTTTTCCATATAAAGAAAACGACTATATAACCCTCAATTTAACTGAGTTAAAATCTAAAATTGTCCCAAATGTTACTAATAAATCTGATATATCTTTCACTATAAAAATAAAGCATACAGTAGAGATTGCAGAGCAACAAGCGATAAATAACTTTTCTCAGAAAAAAGATGTTATTCAATTTATTGAAGAGATTGAAAAAATAGCTGAATCTGAAATAGAAAATAAACTAGTTAAAGTGTTATCGAGAGCACAAAAAGAGTTTCAAACAGATATTTTTGGGTTCGGTGATATTTTAAATAAAAAAAATCCTGTAGTCTGGAATCAAGTAAAAAAAAATTGGGAGACCGAATTTATAAACGCCTCATTCGACTTGGATGTAGAGGTGGAAATTTTAAATTCTGGATTAATTCAAGGATCATTAGAACCTAAGCAATAACTAATAAAAAAGTTTCTTTATTAGTTTTATTATTAGGATGATTACTAAAAGCAATGCATATGTCAAACCACCAAATAAGAGAAAGGCTAATAAAGGATCTGCTTTAAGTACATCTGGATCAAACATGGAAGGAATCTCCTTTTCAATTTTTTGCTTTTTTCTTTACCATTATAATGAGTAGTATTAATAATGGAAGTAAGGAATATAAGAGTATGTTATAGACTCCTCCTTCCATACCCTTCCATCTCTGGTCATCTAAACTAGAAAAACGATATTGAGTAATAATTGGCAATAGCAAGCCAAAAATAAAAATGACCCACTTCGGATTAGATTTGTTAAATAGCCAAGTTAAGGCTAAGGAAAAGGCGAAGAAATGTATAGCTGTTTTATAGAATCCGCCGATAAACATAATAAATACACCTATACTGTCAAGGTTCGTAAAAATCATTGCTATATGGATTGATAATAAAGTTTCCAACAAAGGTATTTCAGAGCTTGAGGTCAATTCCGGTCCTAAAATTGCAAGAAATATTATTAGTGAAGTTGTTATGATTAAAGCCGAGACTGTAACAGCTATAAAAGTTGTTCTTCTTATTAACTGCTGTTTATTTATATAATGCCAAAAAATCAAAAAGACCACCATTTCACCAAATGGAAAAGCGAGTACAGTCGGTATTTCTTTTAGTACCGGTTTGAAGCCATCGCCGAGAATAGGTTGTAAATTGGAAAGTTGAAAATCCTCAGACAGAAACGTTAAGAAATAAATGAGAATTAAAAATAAAACGAAATATGGTAAAAATATTTCTATGGATCTTGCGATAACTTCTAAACCTTTGTGTAACACGTAAATCATAACCAAAATAAATAAATATAAAATAACTAACAACGGTGTGTTGGGCAGAGCGGTTATTCTAATCAGTACACCGAATTCATAAAAATTATGTGTTGTTTGATTAAAAAAGTAAATACCATACAGTAATAGAAGCGGCTTAGCCAAAATGACACCTAAACTGTCGGTTAGAATTTCAGAAAAATTTTGATTTGGATAATAGCGCGGAATCTGGGTGTAACACCATAACAAACTCAAGCTTAGAAAATATGAAATTAGAATCACAATCCAGGCATTACGATTAGCACCGATTCCTAATGCAAATAATGTGGTGCTTCCAATCTCAAATACTAATATCAATGAAAATAGTTGTATATTTGAAATTTTATTCATGATTACATACTTCCTTACTTGTGATTAACTTTAAATAACAGAGCCATTATTATACTATTATTACCATAATAATAGTGAAGTATAACTAACTGAAAGCAAGCAAACATAGAATAAAAAAAAGTCTAATCTCCATAAGTAAAAAAAATATGGGATTAGACATATATTTTTATAATTATCGAGGATTTCTTCTAATACCAAGGATAATAAGGATACGGTGGATAATAAAATGGATACAATAATAGATTTGTTAATAATCCAAAGGGATATCTTTGTCTTCTGAAACGACGATACCTTCTTCTGCCTGGTCCGTAATAACCAAGCTGTCGATCTGATTGCTCTTCCACTATATCCTCAGCTATTAACATATTGACCCCAGAGTTATCAACGCTATCAACAATGCCTTCAAATTGTGCACCATCATTTAGTTGGCCCATTACATAATAATTCTTATATTCTTCGCATAAGTTTTTTATTTCGTGCTGCTGGTAGATTCCATCTGAATAATTGTACATCTAAGATCACTCCTTCCTATTCAACACATGATATTCACCTAGAGAAATAGATGTGACTAATCCATTAAAAAGCTATTATCTACTCCTTCTTAAAAATCATATTTACATATCAATGTAGTCTGATAACATATGAAGTAAATAAAATTTGTAGATTATTTTTAAAATTACAGAGCTTTGGGAGAGATAAAGATTTATGATGAAAAAACAAAGTGTATTAATTATGGTAATTCTACTAGTCTTACTCTTGACATGGGGGATTGCCCTAATATTTCGACCGCATACGGTTCCTGTTCATTTGTTCTATTTTCCAATTATTCTTGCGGGCTGGTATTGGAAAATGCCTGGTGGTTTAATAGTAGGGATGATTTCAGGTGTTTTAGCAGGGCCACTGTTATTTTTGGAGGTAACAGGTAATGTGAATCAAATGACCATGTATTGGATGATTCGATTGGTTTTCTTCTCGATAATCGGTGGATTTGTCGGAAATCTTTTTAAAAAAATGAGAGATGATACTAAAGAATTAACAGCTCATCGTAAAGAATTAGAAATCCAAAGTAAATTTGCTAATATTGATGGATTAACATTAATACCAAACCGAAGAAAACTTGATCAAGTTTTAGAAAAGGAATATGAAAAATTTTCGGAAGAGTTGACACCTTTATCTGTGATTATGATTGATATTGATGAATTCAAGGTCTATAACGATACGTATGGTCATCTGCAGGGAGACGAATGTTTGAAAGAAGTATCAGGCAAGATAGAATCCTTAGTTAGACAAGAAGATTTTTTTGCACGGTATGGGGGAGAGGAGTTTGTTATCATTCTCCCAGGAACGAACCGTGAAAATGCTCTTGAGGAGGCTAAAAAAATTAAAAATGGAATAGCTTCACTAGAGATTGAACATAAATGTTCTTCGATTGAGCCGTATGTCACCATAAGTATGGGCTTAGAAACAATAATTAGCACCTCTGACTTTGGTGCTTCCGAATTGTTAAAACGCGCTGATCAAGCGTTATACAACGCCAAGAGAAATGGGCGCAATCAAATATCTGCTTATTCAGAATGAGTATGTCGGCACACCAATCGCATGTATTGCTTGCATCTAATATTTCACTAATCGAGGGTAAATATCTTATTATTGTTGCTGTGCTATACTAAAAAATAAAAAAGTGGTAGAAGGAGTCTCTATGATTAGAAAAAAGGGTTGGATTATTTATAATGGTAATTTACATAGCACTAAATTCTCGGAACAAGTGGAGTGGTTAATTAAGACTGCTCATTCATTCAACATAGAAATGAAGGCAATCAAAAACAATGATTTATTAGTAACTATTCATAATGCTCAAGCAGCATTGTTGGGAATTAGCGAATACCCTGACTTCGTGTTTTTTTGGGATAAAGATTTATTTTTAGCAAGACAATTAGAAAAAATGGGAATACGGTTATTTAATAGAGCGAGCGCTATCGAAATTTGTGATGATAAGGCACTCACTTATCAACACCTCTCTGATCATGGAATTTCAATGCCGCAAACCATTATTGCCCCAAAAGTTTTTATGGAACTACAGGATTATGGCCACCTGTCAATGGTGAAAGAAACGTTAGGCTTTCCACTAATCATAAAAGAAACATTCGGTTCTTTTGGGGAACAAGTCTATTTGATCGAAAACGAAAAAGATTTGATAAAAAAAACGACTGAACTGGGAAGCAAGGCATATATTTTTCAAAAATACATTCGTTCAAGTTACGGTAAAGATGTTCGGTTAAATGTGGTTGGAGACCGGGTTGTAGCTTCGATGTTAAGGCAATCGGATAATGATTTCAGAGCTAATGTAACGGCTGGTGGAAAAATGTATCCTTATCAACCATCTGAACAAGAGCAAGAACTTGCCATTCGTTGTAGTCAATTAATAGGTACCGATTTTGCTGGTGTCGATCTATTATTTGGTGAGAATGGGGAACCAATTTTATGTGAAGTCAATTCAAATTCTCATTTTAAAAATATCTACGATTGTACTGGGGTTGACGTAACCATAAGTATGATGGAATATATACAACACGCATTGGAAGGCAGGCATTAGATATGCAAGCATGGATCATCTATGAACAAGAAGATGCAGACAAAAATAAAGCATACATTGATTGGTTTATAAATGAAGCGAAATTTCTTAAGGTGGAATTAACATTAGTGTATGTTCATCAAATTTATTATGGAGTTAGGAATAATAAATTGTTTATCGAGTCGAACCAAGAGGATTCGCTTCCTGATTTTGTTATCATGCGCACCATCAATGATCTTTTAAGTAGACAATTAGAATGTATGGGGCTTCCTGTTTACAATGCTTCGTCTGTTGCTAGTGTAGCAAATGATAAAGCTAAGACCCATCAACTACTGGCTCAACACAATATTCCAATGGCAGATACCTTTTTCTTAAATCGATCGAGCTTGATCAAACAGGGATTTCATGAATTCCCTTTTGTTATCAAAGAAGTGGATGGACGTGGAGGAAAGCAAGTACATAAAATTGACTCTTATCAAGAATTAAAAGGCATAATACCTAGATTGAATGGACAGCAATTTATCGTGCAACCACTAGCTAAATCAGGAAAAGATGTTAGAGTTTTTGTGATTGGTAAACAAATTATAGCTGCCATTTTAAGAGAATCTAATCAAGATTTCCGAGCAAATCATTCGTTAGGTGGCACAGCTCAGGCATATGTTTTGACGACACAAGAAAAAAATATGGTAGATAAAATTGTAGAACTGTTTCCCTTTGGTATGGTTGGGATTGACTTTATTTTTGATGACCAGGACCAACCTCTTTTTAACGAAATAGAGGATGTCGTCGGTAGCAGAACGTTAAGTGAACATACAGAAATTAATATTGTGCGGCTATATTTGGAGTTTATATTAGCTGATTTGAAGTAAATAAAGAGTATATTTCTATAAAAACATAGAAAGGCTTACACCGATTATAAACATGACTAATAGGCTACCAAATAATATATATCCTATTATTTTAATTGGCCGGGGAAGTCTGCCACCAGTCTTAAAAGTGCCACCAGTGTGTTTTTCCATATGATCGATAACATCATTGAATGGTTTGTTCTGATTTTGATGAGCCATGGGAACCCTCCTTCCATTTGATGGTAACATAATTCTAATAATGAAGAAAGTGGTCCTTAGCCCATTGAGTGCAATTTAAAGTAATCTTCTCTTTTGTAGTGGAAACTTTTGTTATGATATAATTTTATTATCTACCGTTTCCCCCTCATTTTTCCGTGCAATTAATTACCATAGATATAGTGAATTTTATGCTCCAACTTGTGGTTAATGGAATGTAACAGGAAGTGATCGTCCGTTAACAACCAAACACCTAATGAAGAGAGGAATGTGTCTATTTGAATGTATTAACTTCAAAGCTTTTAGAGGTAGTTCTTGCTGTACTTCCAATCACGCTAATCGTGGTGATATTAAATTTTACGTTGACTTCTCTCGATGTATCCTTAATCATCCGGTTTTTAATAGGTGCAGTATTTATCATTATTGGTCTATCAATCTTTCTATTGGGCGTGGACATCGGTATTACACCAATAGGAAAGCATATGGGTAAAGCAATTGCAAAATCTAATAAAATATGGGTTGTCATTTTGGCAGGCTTGTTCTTAGGCTTTATTATATCAATAGCAGAACCTGACCTACATATTCTAGCTGGTCAAGTTGAGCTAGTAACAGCTGGGTCTGTATCGAAATTTATGATCGTCATTGTTGTTTCAATTGGAATAGCGGCATTGCTGGCACTAGGGTTAATTCGTATAGTTCACAACATTCCATTATTTAAATTATTAACCATACTTTATGGTATTGTTCTTGTGATTGCAATATTTACGTCCCCTCAATTTTTAGCGATATCATTTGATGCATCAGGGGCGACCACAGGAGCTTTAACTGTTCCTTTTATTTTAGCGTTATCGATCGGTATTTCCATTTTGAAAAAGGATAGTAAAGCATCTGAGAAGGATAGTTTTGGACTTGTGGCGATCGTTTCAGTTGGCGCGATTATTACAGTAATGTTAATGAGCATCATCACCAATCAAGAAGAGATTTCTGGGGAAATGGAACAAGATCATCAAGTCTCAAGTTCTCTATTTGGTCCATTTCTACACGAGTTTGGTCATATTGCACAAGAAGTATTCATTGCGCTTTTACCAATTATTTTAATCTTTTTAATTTTTCAAAAGATCTCTTTTAAACTGTCAAAAAGCTCTTTTCGTAAAATAATATCGGGACTTGTATTTACTTTTATCGGCCTTGTATTATTTTTGGTAGGAGTAAATGCAGGTTTTATGGAATTGGGAACAGAATTAGGTTATAGTATTGCCTCTTTAGATAATAAAGCGTATATTGTTATTATTGGTTTAATACTAGGTATTGTAACGATATTAGCAGAACCTGCTGTATATGTATTAACCAATCAAATTGAAGATGTAACAAGTGGTTATGTTAAACGAAAAATTGTATTATTCACCTTAGCAATTGGGGTAGGTATAGCGATCGCCTTATCAATGCTCCGAATTTTAATTCCTGAGTTGCAATTATGGCATTACTTACTTCCAGGATATTTAATTGCTGTAGGTTTAATGTATATAGTACCCAAATTGTTTGTCGGTATTGCATTTGATTCTGGGGGCGTTGCATCAGGCCCAATGACAGCTACTTTTATTCTCGCATTCACGCATGGTGCAGCCGACGCAATCGAAGGTGCTGACGTAATCGTTGATGGCTTTGGTATGATTGCTATGGTAGCATTAACACCATTGATCACCTTGCAGTTGTTAGGGTTAATATTTAAAATAAAGTCGAAAAAAGGGGGTTTTGAGTAATATGACCTCAAAAGACCATATCCCTCATTTTGAACTGATCCACGTTATTGTCAAGTTTGGAATGGGAAGTAAAATATTAAAAGAAGCAAAAAAGTGCGGAGTATCTGGTGGAACTTTGTGTATCGGAAAGGGAACAATAAGTAATAAAATTCTAAAATTACTGTCGATTACTGATATGCGTAAAGAAGTCGTAATGATGATTAGCAACCGCAAGACAACAAAGAAAACATTGGAACATTTAAATAAAGTATTTCGTTTTGATAAGCCAAACCATGGGATCGTTTATACAACGTCATTATCAAGTCTAATGGGAACTAGAAGTTGTCAAATCGATGATGGTGATGAAAGAGGTGACGAAGAGATTATGTATCAAAATATTATGGTGGTAGTCGATAAAGGCAAGGCAGAAGAAGTGGTAGAATCTGCACAAAAGGCGGGATCAAAAGGTGGTACCATTCTTAATGCACGGGGCTCAGGGGTTCATGAGACGAGCAAGCTCTTTTCCATGGACATTGAACCAGAAAAGGAAATTGTTATGATCCTCTCAGATGAGAATGTAACAGATGCAATTGTGACTAAAATCAGTGACGATTTGAAGATTAATGAACCGGGAAATGGGATTATCTTTGTGCAGGATGTAAACAGAACATATGGGATATATGAATGAAAAAAACGAGCGGATCATTCTCTATTAGCTTAGATAATATCCGCTTTTTTCTATACAAGGGGTGAGTGGATGCGGAAGGAATCGGAAATGATGCAGTTAATCATGAATTTTGCAGAGCAGGACGAACGTATTCGTGTGGTTGGCATGAATGGTTCACGAGTTAATAAAAATATTGAAAAAGACAGCTACCAAGATTATGATATCGTTTACCTTGTTACAGAAATGGATTCTTTTATAAAAAATAGAGAGTGGATTGACTATTTTGGAGAGATTTTAATTATGCAAACACCAGAAGATAGTGAACTTTTTCCGCCATCTCTTGGTAATTGGTTTAGCTTTTTGATGCAATTTACAGATGGAAATCGAATTGATTTGATGCTTGTTCCGATAGAAGAATTAGATTCATACGTAAAAAATGATAGTTTAACAACCATATTATTAGACAAAGATGAGCGTGTTAAGAATAAACCAATTCCTACAGAAGAAAGTCATTTCCTGCAAATGCCGACTGAAAATCAATTTTTAGATGCGTGTAATGAATTTTGGTGGGTTTCTACTTATGTCGCAAAAGGGCTTTGTCGTAATGAATTTTTGTATGCAACAAATCATATCGAAAAAGTTATGCGAGAAGAAATATTAAGATTGATAGCATGGAAAGTAGGTTGCCAGTATGGTTTTCAAGTGAATCTAGGGAAATCATATAAATTTTTAGAGCAGTATACAACAGCAAGAGATTGGCAAGCGCTGCAACAAACGTTTCAATTATCTACCTATGATAATTGCTGGCGTGTGTTATTTCATATGTTCGAGATGTATAGAGAATTGGTGACCTTTGTAGCGGATAGATTGCAATTCAAAGTCCCTGACTATGATCAAAATGTAGAAGCTTATGTCCGCCAGCTTCATCACGACGCCAACCGGCCGTAATACACCGCTTCAAGATTCGAGTTTTCATCTAGGACGCTAACTTCCTGGTAAGTTTCACCGGATTTTATGAGTATAAGGAAGAAATTGCGCAATAACCGAAGTGTATTTATTAGCCAAAGTGGTAATTTTGAAATGTATTGTCTGATAAACATCCGCTCCGGCTGCCCACTTTCCTTTTACCACGGGCACAAGTGCAACATATACTCAAGCAAAGCTTTCGTAGTGTTTTCTATGCAGTGTTTTTTTCCCTTCAGCTAACTTTTTTAAGCAAAGAACACTTAAAAAAGTGGATCTTCAAGTAAAACGTTCCCACAGGAGTGAAAGTGGGCGGCCTGCGCTAATATAATGGTTCTACACCTATTGTGCCAGCTATCATTTTGAGCTGTTACTCCATCAATGAATTTTTCACATGAAAGTAATGGTATAATGCAACCTCATGCTAGCGTTGTAGAATATCAAATTAGCGTAGGCGTCCGCTTCCACTCCTACGGGAAAAACCCGTGGAAAGGGAAGCGGACAAGCCGAAGCGATTGCTAAACAGTGTTAATATCTCAAAATTACTACAACGCAAAAAATTTACTGCACAGTATCCTGATATTACGCAACAATGTATATTGCATCGCTCGTGTCTGAAGTTAAGAGTAATATTAGTGTTCCAGCCTCTGATTGAAGTATCACATTATAACTTTCACTATAAGATCTATTCATTTTTTTACTTATCCCAACTTTTTATCCAACTTTCAAACTCTTGCGGTGGTAATGGTTTACTAAAATGATATCCTTGTAATACATCACACTTATGTTCTTTTAAAAATGCAACATGTTCTGCTGTTTCTACGCCTTCAGCAATCGTTAGCATGTTAAGGTTATGCGCTAAGGTAATAATGGTAGAGACAATATCTTTGTCATCTTCATCATAGGAAATATCTTTGACAAAAGACTGATCAATTTTCAAATGATCGATCGGAAACTTCTTTAAGTAACTGAGTGAACTATAGCCAGTACCAAAGTCATCCATTGCGATTTTTACGCCAACATTTTTTAATTCTTGTAAAATAATAGTCGCAGTATCAGCTTCCATGGCCATTGACTCTGTTATTTCCAGTTCTAAGTAATGTGGTTCGATCCCAGTTTCTTCTAAAATGTTACGTACCATAGGTATTAAATCAGATTGATAGAATTGTCTAATCGACAAGTTAACGGATACTGGAAACAATGGGAGATTTTTATCTTGCCACTTTTTCACTTGTTGGCATGCTTCCCTAATCACCCATTCACCGATCGGAACGATTAAGCCACTTTCCTCTGCTAACGGAATAAATTCTGCTGGTGAAATCATGCCTAGTTCACGACTGTTCCAGCGAATTAATGCTTCTACACCATAAATTTGCTGGCTTTTTGTATCAATTTGCGGTTGATAAAAAAGTGAAAATTCTTTCCGTTTAATCGCTTTTCGTAAGAGAGACTCTAATTCAATATTTCCTTTTATTTTACTAAGCATGGAATCATGATAAAACTGAAAATTACTTTTACCCATTCGTTTAGCATGATACATCGCATTATCTGCTTTTTTGATCAGTGTTCTGGCATCTTGTGCATCTTGTGGGTATACGCTGATACCTATACTAGGTGTGGCGACAATGTCAATTCCTTCTAACTCATATGGTTGAGCTAAAGCCGCCATTAGCCGAGCAGCAAGTTCACCGGTTTTGGATACAGTGGTCTGTTGTAAAAGCAAAATAAACTCGTCACCCCCATACCTGAAAACTGTTGCATTCTTCGGGGTGAACCATTGTAGTCGTTCTGCGACCTTTTTTAGTAATTTATCACCATATTCATGGCCAAGAGAGTCATTAATCGATTTAAAACGATCTAAATCTAAAAAGAAAATAGAAAAAGGTTCTATCGGTTGCTCCGTATCCATTAGTTCTTTCAATTGGTGATGAAAGTAATGCTGGTTCGGTAATTCTGTTAAATAATCATGATAGGCCATGTAATTCAGTTTTTCTTCAAATTTCTTCTTATCTGTAATATCTTTACCTAAACAGTGAACGCCGGTTAATTTTCCATCGACAATAATAGGAATAACAGTTACATGTAAATAGACATGTTCTTTTTGTTTATTGAACATACATGTTTCATACTGAACCGCAATCCCCTGTTCTACTTTGGTATACTCCTCTGCAGTGCGTCTTCTTTCCGTTGGGATGATATGAGGAAGAAAAGGAGTGCCAATTAATTCTTCTGCACGATAACCCATTAATTGTTCTGTCGCTTTATTGATATAAGAGAAGCAGCCATTCAAATCAAATGAAAGTACCGCATCAATATTATTTTCATATATAGAACGGTACCGTTGTTCACTTGCTTGAAGTCGTTTTGCCATTTCTTTCTCCGAAGTTATGTCACGTGCCACACCAATCACACCAGTCACTTCTCCATCATGTATGGTAGGAACTGCTGTGATATCTAAAGTAAGTAAATCTCCACTTTTATTATGTACTCGTAACTCTATTTGCATGGTAGCATTCTGAAGTACTTCCTCAAATTTCTGGTTGGTCCAGTCTAGGTCTTCTTTATATATAATATCGCTGTAATTCATGTGCAACATCTCATGTTTTGTGTATTGCAATATTCGTTCATTAGCAGGATTTATGTTTGTGAAATGCCCTTGTCGATTAAGCATAAAAATAAGGTCTGGGTTATAGACAAATAAGGATTCTAGTTGTTGATGGGTCTTTTCCAACAAAACCTCTGTATTTCGTTTATCGGTAATATCGTGAATCAAAGTGATTGAATATTTTTTGTTATGACTTAATGTAATAATAATTACTTGAAATAAGACTGGTGTGACGGAACCATCTTTTTTGGTAATAATCGATTCAAACATAAAAGGTGTATTTTCAGAAATCTCTGTTTGGTCAAAACTGGCTTTACGTAGCAGGTCTTTATCTATTAGATCGTAGGGACTCATTTTAAGCAGTTCTTGTTTTGAAAAACCAGTTAACTTCTCTACAACATGGTTGCTTTCTGTGATATTAATATGATATTCATCGATTATTTCTGCCAGGAACATCGGTGTCGGTATTTGTTGAATAATAGTAAGTAAGTCGTTATATGTGAATCGTTGATTGGGTGATGAAGTCATCAAACTGCCTCCTTGATGTCATACTTTTCACTGTTTTTTGCCCATTATACCATAAAAGAACAGATGCATTATATCTTCTGTAATAGGTAATAAATAATCATTTAGTTCCTTTTTTTGCATATGTTCTTTCATCATGTGGATATAAAACATGATTGCTTCTTCTGATATTTCTTTATGAATATACCCCTCTGTTTTTCCTTGTGCGATCAGTTGTCGAAAAAACGGTATCGATTTTTCCTGGTATATGGTTTCTAAATAGGATTGTCCATCTGCAAAATCTTTTATCAGATATTGATAAACTTCTTCGTGTATAGAACCTGCAATATCGACTTTATTAAAAATTATGCTTTCTATTTTTTCAGGAAAGCTTGTATTACGATTAATAATATCTTGGTATTTCTGATAGGTTTTTTCTATATAATAGACAAGTGTTTGATGGATTAAATTGTCTTTACTTTCAAAATAATTATATATGGTTACCTGGGAAACTTCCGCTTTTTGGGCAATTTCACCAATCGACACCTTCTTTATACCGAAGCGAGAAAATAAGTGTAAGGCCGCTTCTAATATACTGTTTTGTTTTAATTTGGTTCGTTTTTGAAAACCGTCCATTTACTTCACCTCTATCTCTTATTTTAATTAATATTTTGAAATTAAACAATAAATAAATTTCAAAATATGTTGAAATTAAATAAAAACTTATATATTATGAAATATATAAGTGAAAATATTTCAAAACTATAGGGAGGTTTTGTTATTGAATAGAATCGAAATAAAGCAAGTTAGTAAGAAGTTTGGATCATTTCAAGCTTTAAATAACATTGAATTTGAAGTGAAAGAGGGAGAGGTCTATGGCTTTATTGGACCAAATGGAGCTGGAAAATCGACTACTATTCGAATTTTATTAGGTATTATTCAAGCAACATCCGGTCATGCGACTATTTTTGGTAAAGATGTTTGGAAAGACGCGGTAGATATTCATCGAAAAGTAGCATATGTTCCTGGGGATGTGAATTTATGGAATAACCTAACAGGTGGAGAAATCATCGATACTTTTTTAAGTTTAAAAGGGCAATTAAATAAAACAAAAAGAGATCATCTTATTGACCTGTTTCAATTAGATCCCAAAAAGAAGGCTGGCACCTATTCTAAAGGTAATCGCCAAAAAGTAGCACTTATCTCTGCATTTGCTTCTGAAAGTGATCTTTTTATTCTAGATGAACCTACTTCTGGATTAGATCCTCTAATGGAAAAAGTCTTTCAACAATGTGTAGAAGAGGTCAAACAACAAGGAAAAAGTGTACTGCTTTCCAGTCATATCTTATCAGAAGTGGAGAAGCTTTGTGACAAGGTCGGTATCATTAGAAAAGGTGAAATGATTGAAAGTGGAACATTGGACGAATTACGTCATTTAACCAGAACAAATATTAGAGTGGAAACAGAAAAATCGGCTAGTATATTAGAGGATGTACCAGGTGTTCATCATTTGTTTTTAGATCAAGGAGTTTATTATTTTCAAGCAGATACGGAACGACTCTCTCAAGTTATGAAAGAATTAAGTCAATTAGGGATCAAAAGGATAGAGAGTAATCCACCAACATTAGAAGATTTGTTTATGCGCCATTATCATTCTGAAGAACAGTTGAATAAGGAGTGAGGGCATGTTATATGATAAAACATTCCAGTTGTTGTTCTTTACTTTGAGACAAAATAGAGTAGCGAGCTTAATTTGGGCGATTTCGTTAGTAGGGGTCACGGTCTTAACAGCTTCTGCTTTTACTGGGTTATATCAGTCAGATCAGGAACGGCAATCGATGGCACAAACAATGGAAAATCCCGCAATGACAGCAATGGTAGGACCAGGCTATGGCTTGGATAATTATACAAATGGAGCAATGATGGCACACCAAATGTTATTGTTTACAGCAATTGTTTTTGCTGTGATGAGTATTTTACTCATCACTAAAATGACACGGGCAGAAGAAGAAGAGGGAAAACAGGAACTACTTCGTTCTTTACCAGTTGGGCGCTTATCTAGTTTAAGTGCTTCCGTTATTTTCGTTACTCTCTTAAATATCGTGATTGGGTTATTAATCGGTTTTGGCTTAATTGCGATGAACTTAGGTGGAATGGGGATGACAGGCTCTATCTTATATGGACTGACACTTACAGTTACAGGGTTATGGTTTACCTCGATTACAGCGTTGATTAGCCAACTCTCAGAAACATCCCGTGGTGTAGTTGGTCTTTCGTTTCTAGTATTAATAGTCGCCTATTTATTACGAGCGATTGGTGATGTAAGCAGTGAAGTATTAAGTTTAATCTCACCGCTTGGTCTTGTTTTGAGAACGGAAGTATATGTGCAAAATTATTGGTGGCCGATCTTGGTAACTATTGTGGTGTCTCTTGTATTTACGCTGATTGCATTTTATTTAAATAACAACCGTGACATTGGTGCAGGGCTTCTGCCGTCAAAACCAGGTAAAAGAGAAGGATCAAGATGGTTGTTATCTCCTTTGGGTCTGATTCTGAGATTACAACGAACGGCTATTATTTCCTGGGTGATTGTGATGTTTTTTTTAGGTGCTTCTTATGGTTCGGTATTAGGTGATCTGGAAGCCTTTTTTGAAAATAATGAAGTACTCATGCAAATGGTAGGAGACAATTCAGCATATAGTATGACAGAACAATTTATTACAATGTTGATGGTAGTATTAGCCATTATGGCGACGGTACCAGCAGTGTTAGTTTTTCTTAGAGTAAGAGGGGAAGAGAAGAAAGGCAGAACAGAGCATTTATTGACACGAGGAATTTCAAGATTCTCCCTAATCGCTCATTATTTGATCATCGCTATTCTACTTGGAATCGTGTCTCTTTTTCTTGCTAATTTTGGTTTGTGGTTTGCTTCTTCACAAGTTATGGAAGAACCTATTCCATTTGTTAATCTACTAAAAGCAGGTCTGTCGTATTTACCGGCGATGCTATTGGTTCTAATGATTGCCGTTTTATTATTTGCGTGGAAACCGAAATCGACACCATTGGTTTGGCTCTATCTCGTTTATTCTTTCTTCACGGTATATTTAGGTGGATTAATCGAGATGCCCGCCTGGTTAGCGGATCTATCAAGTTTTTCGCATATTCCACAATTACCAGTCGATGAATTTAATTGGACACCGATTTTAATTTTATTATTTATTAGTACGGTGGGACTTGTGTTCAGTTTTATTAGCTATCGCCGAAGAGATGCTCTCGGCTAAGGTATCATAATCATCTGATAGGATTGTTCATTGAATTTATCTAGCGATGAGTAGCTATTTTTAGGGAAAATGAATGTCCAGGGCATACTGGTGATTGGCTCTAATAATAGTCTGTTATCTTGGAATTTTTGAGTAGCTAAGGTCTCCTCTTCCTTTACGAGTTGGATGGTTACATTACGCAAGTCTAACTTGGTATCAGTAAAATTATGAAGTAATACAGTTATTAATAAATCATCCCTATGATTGAAGGCAGAACGAATCGGGATGATTTTTTTTAGTGTCTCTTTCGTTTTATTGAAAATTGTGACGATGTCTTGGTGATCCTGGTCACTAATTGTTGTTTTCCACGCTTCTTCTAATACTAATTTCTGCATGTTACCATCTCCTAAGTTTAATATTTTGACTGTTTATGTCGATATAGGGGGGGAAGGGGGACTTTAAATGAAAAGATTTATACAAAACCAAAAGATAGCTACAAAGTTATATGCCATCCTCGGATTGGCTATTCTTGTGATTGTAGCAAGCACTACTCTATTCATTATGACTATTGTATCAACAAGTGACCAATTAGAACAACAACTCTATGATGACCTTTATCAGCCAACCTTTAATTTGTTAAATGCGGATCGAGATTTGTATCAGGCTGATCAATCTATTATTACATCATTTTTAGAGGAAGGAAATCAAGAAACATATGTAGCAGATTATCAAGAAAATGTGTCACAAGTAGAGGAAAGAATGCAAGTAGCAGAGGAAATATTACGAGAAAATACACATCTTGATCAAACGCTCGTTGATGAACATTTCTCTAATTTTTATGCTAGCTTCGACAGATGGAAAACGATGACCGAATCGATTTTTGAATCTTCAGATACCGTTATGATAAACAGTCTATTAGACAATATGCGCAATGAATTTGAAATTGCTCGTAATGAGATCGATTTATTGCAACAGGAATTAGATGAGAGCACGACTACTGTTTTAGAAGAAATAGAAATGACCACCTATTATACATTTGTTGCTTTTATTATTATCATGGCTATATTTATCATTGTTTTATTCCTAATGAGCTTTCTCTTAATTCGTCAAATAACGAAACCGATTGGACAGTTAGTGGAAGTGAATGAAAATGTAGCAAATGGTAATCTTAACATGGCTCATCTAGATGATAATCGAAAAGATGAGATTGGTCGTTTAGCTAAGAGTACGAACAGAATGATGGATGAATTAAGAAATATGGTCGGACAAATCAAAACGATTTCTAATCAGGTAAATGGTCAAAGTAATGAACTTTCACGAGCGTCAGATGAAGTTAGTCAAGGTTCACAGCAAATAGCAACAACGATGGAGGAAATGTCAAAAGGGGCTGAGCAACAAGCAAGTGCTTCAGGAGATATTTCGGCATCGATGGAAGCATTACACCGCAAAATAGGAGATTCAAGCACAGAAGGTTCGTCCTTGCAAACTGCATCAGAGGATGTCCTGCAATTATCAACAACAAGTGAAACACAAATGAATCAATCCGTAGACTATATGAAAGAAATTACAGAAATGATGAGGAATACCGTTGGAAAAGTAAAAGGTTTAGAAGATCAATCGAAAAAAATATCTACACTAATTGATGTGATACAAGATATTGCCGAACAAACAAATCTTTTAGCATTAAACGCAGCAATTGAAGCAGCAAGAGCAGGAGAATCCGGTAAAGGGTTTGCTGTTGTCGCAGATGAAGTACGTAAATTAGCGGAGCAAGTGAGTGATTCTGTTACAGAAATAACAGATATTATCGGTGGTCTCCAATCCGAAACCTCTGAAGTAGCTGGTGCGCTAGAAGGCGGTTATTCAAAAGTGGAGACTGGTAATGAACAGATACTGGAAAGTCAGCAAAGCTTTAAGACGATTCAGTCATCGATGAGTAGTATGATTGATCGTATCAATATTATCACAACCAACTTAACGGAGATTGCTGGTTCAAGTGAAAAAGTAAGCAGTGCCAGTACAGATATTGCTTCTACATCAGAAGAAGTAGCGGCAGGAATAGAGGAGAGCTCAGCAACTGCTGAGGAACAATCAGCATCCATGCAAGAGATTGCGAGTAATGCTGATTCACTTGCAAAACTATCGAAAGATTTGAATCAACTTGTCAGTCGGTTTAACTTATAAAAAAAAGGTGGCGAATCATAAAATGGACCCTGTAGAATAGACAGTTTAAAAAAAGAGGCATGTCCTTGAATTTTTACTGACTCTGTTTTGCAGGGTCTTTTTTTTGTTATAGTTAACTTATTCTAATAGGTGAGGTTGAAAAAATGGGGAGAAACAAATTTTCAGAAGAACAACAAATACAGCTACGGTCCAATCCTTTCATCGAGAAAGTAAGTGAAACAACTATTTCTTACACAAAAGAATTTAAAGAACGTTTTCATCCCGAATACCAAACTGGAAAAGGACCATCAGCTATACTAAGTGATATGGGAATTGATCCGACTCTTTTAGGTGAAAAGAGAAGAAGCAGTCTGGTTCAAAGAATTAAGGAGTATGCATCGAGAATAGACGGTTATCAAGACCTGAGAGGGAAAAATTCTGGTCGTCCTTCCACTAAGGAATTAACGGATGTCGACCGAATAAAGCGATTGGAACATCAAATCAGATACTTAAAACAAGAGAATGAATTTCTAAAAAAAACAGAATTTCTAGACAGGCAGGCAGAGTGGCAGGAAAACCAGAAGCAACGCCAGAAGAAAAATTCAGACACATCGAAGAAATAACATTAAGAGATAATAATGAGCTTAATATCTATTGGCTTTGTGATATGGCAGGTGTGTCAAGAAGTGGTTATTACAACTGGTTGAAGTCCGCAGAGAAACGCATAAAGAAAGATGAGCAGGATAAAAAAGATTTTGAACTAATATTGGAAGCATATCGTTTTCGCGGATATGACAAAGGCAGACGAGGCATATATATGCGCCTTCTGCATATGGGCATAAGGATGAACCAAAAGAAAATCAGTCGCCTCATGAAAAAGTTTAGTTTATTTTGTCCAATCAGAAAGGCAAATCCATACAGAAGAATGGCTAAAGCGTTGAGGACAGATACCATATCAGAAAATATAGTAAATAGAGAATTTGAACAACATGGTGCAGGAAAAATACTACTTACAGATATAACTTATCTTTATTACAATAATGGCTGTAAAGCTTATCTCTCTGTCATAAAGGATGGTTACACGAAACAGGTACTGGCATACGTTTCAAGTGAATCACTTGAAGTCGATTTTGTATTGGAAACAATTAAAATCCTACTAAAAACGCATGGTAATAACTTAGAGACGGATGCCATCATCCATTCTGACCAAGGCTGTCACTATACAAGCGTCTCTTTCCGACAACTGTTAAAAGATAAGGAACTTAGGCAATCCATGTCCCGACGTGGTAACTGTTGGGACAACGCACCGCAGGAGTCATTTTTCGGGCATATGAAGGATGAACTCAATTTGAAAAACTGCCATTGTTTTGAGGAGCTTTGCCAAGAGGTTGATAACTACATGGATTATTATAATAATGACCGTTATCAATGGAAACTAGCAAAACTCTCCCCTAATCAATATGCAGCGTATTTAAAAACAGGTGAATACCCACTTAGAATATACCAGCGTCATCATCAATAGTAACATTCGAGCTATAATGGATTTCCGATAATTCCTTCTTCAAACGTTGCTCATAGCGATCCAACAGTTTCGCCAACCACTCATCTTTGATTTGTGACTGCGGAATACATTCGGGATTCATAATATCCTGAAAATACACAGCATAGGATAAATCGTCAAAGTCATACTTTAGAATCCACTTTAGTACATAGAAAAGATACGTGATGTCCGTAACAAAAGCAACAGGTTCCAACATCTGTTCATAAAACCATTGCCATTGTGAATCATCCAATTGGTTACAATACCTATGAATGTAATTCGGCCTATCTTCCCCCAGCATAAATACTTGAAAGCTATCAAATGACTTTATAAAATTTCTATTCATATATACATCTAAGACACGGATAAAATTTAAGAACCAGTAACTTTCTATGGCAGAAGAGGTACTGGTTCTTATGTCGTATCTTCTCCTTAACAGAAGAATACGATATTAATCATCTAAATTTAAGGCCTTTTTTTAAAAGTGTCCTTGACATAGGGACCACTTTATCAAGTTCGCCACCTTTTTTACATTATTATTCTGCAGGTACTACTGCACCTTTATATTCTTCTTCCATGAATGTTTTAATTTCTTCTGACTGAAGTACCTCTACTAACTTTTGCAATGCTTCATTATTTTCGTCTTCTGAGCGAGCTGCGATGATATTTGTATAAGAGAAATCTGGTTCCTCTAGAATAACAGCATCATCAAAGTTTACGCCACCTTCAATTGCATAATTAGCGTTAATCGCTACTAGTGCATCTGTTTCGCGGTCATAAAATTCTGGCAATAATCCAGCGTCCACACTTGCATCAAATTCTAAATTAAGTGGATTTTCTACAACATCATCTACTGTTGCATCAACCGGATCAACATTTTCGTCAAGTGTAATGAGGTCATGATCCTGTAATAACGATAACACTCTCCCATGGTCTGCCACAGATCGACTTAGAATAACAACTGTTTCCTCGGGTACTTCATCTACATTTTGAATATCCTTAGAGTAGATACCTAATTGTTCAGTATGAACCCCACCAAGATTAACAAAATCATAGCCTATCTCTTCTTTTTGGCCTTCAAAGTAAGGTATGTGTTGAAAATAATTAGCGTCAATAATGCCATCTTCTAAGTCTTGATTAGGCAAAACATAATCTTGATAAATTTCAATTTCCATTTCAATCCCTTGCTCTGCTAATAGAGGTGCAACTTCTTCTAATACTTCACCATGTGGGACACTAGTTGCTCCTACCGTAATTTCAACACTTTCTTGTTCTTGTGCTTCTTCATCTTCACCTTCGTTTGTAGCTTCTGTTTCTTCGTTTCCTGTTGATTCGTCTGCTGTCTGATCTTCCTCTTCGCTAGTTCCGCAAGCAGCTAATGCAAAAAGCAATGTTGCAAGCAATAATGTTAGTAATTTTTTCATTATAGATCATCCCTTCAATATTTTTTATCTTTTATCTATCACTTTGGATAGTGTGTCCCCAATAAATTGAAAAATAAATACAATAACTATCACAAATATGGTACAAGCCAATACGACATCAAAATCACGGCGCTGAAAACCTTTCATGTAGGCTAGATCACCCAGACCTCCAGCACCAATAATTCCTGCCATTGCAGTATAACCAATTAAGGCGATTGCCGTCACCGTTAAGCCAGAGATTAGTGCTGGCATCGATTCAGGTAATAGCACCTTAAAAATAATTGTATGTGTTTTTGCGCCCATTGATTTCGCGGCTTCAATTACTCCTTTATCAACTTCTTTTAATCCAATTTCGACTAATCGGGCATAAAAAGGTGCAGCTCCAATAATTAAGGCAGGCAAGGCTGCTTCCCATCCCCGAATTGTACCTATTATAAAGTCCGTAAAAGGAAATAATAATAAAATCAAAATGATAAATGGTATAGCACGAAATACATTTACAATTAATGCAGTAATAAAGTTTACAAATCGATTTTGCCATAGGTTACCTCTATCTGTTAAAAATAGTAGTAATCCTAAAATGATTCCTAAAATAAGTGTTCCGAGAACTGCAATTGATGTCATATATAATGTTTCTTCTGTGGCTGTTATCATATCTTCCATTCTTACATTTGGAAATAGCTCTTTAAGCATGCTTTAACACCTCAACTTCCACACCAGAGTCCTGAATGTATTGAATTGTGTTTGTTAAAACAGCTTTCTCACCATTGATCTCCACAAATAAAGTACCATATGCCCCTTCTTGAGTTGGAGCAATCGAGCCTTGTAAAATGTTGATTTCTACTTCGAATTTTTTGGCTAATTCGCTGATTAAGGCGCGTCTTGCATGATTTCCGATGAAGTGGAGTTTTACAACTTCGCTATCATCTCGCTCATTAATAAAGCTATATAATTTATCTTTCTCATGCTCTAGCGGGTTTAATTGTTGCACAAACCGCTTCGTTGTTTTTGATTGCGGCTTAACGAAGACATCTAAAACATCTCCCGTCTCGACTACTTTACCATTCTCCATTACGGCAACACGATGGCAAATCTTTTGTATGACATGCATCTCGTGGGTGATTAAAATAATCGTTAATCCCAACTTTTTATTAATTGAGACAAGTAAATCTAATATATCATCGGTTGTTTCCGGATCAAGTGCAGAGGTTGCTTCATCACATAACAACACTTCAGGATCGTTAGCAAGTGCCCTGGCGATACCGACGCGCTGTTTTTGACCGCCACTTAGTTGAGAAGGATAGGCATATTCTTTCCCAGAAAGACCAACTAAATGAATCAATTCTAGTACTTTCTCTTTTCTTTTTGCTTTTGAGACCCCAGCAATTTCTAGTGGAAAAGCAATATTATCAAAAACGGTTCGTGACCAAAGTAAATTAAAATGTTGAAAAATCATCCCGATTTTTTGACGCTTTTTACGTAATTGATGCCCAGGCATCTTGGTTATGTCCTTATCATGAATTACAACAGAACCATCACTTGGTTCTTCTAAACGATTAATTAAACGCACAAAAGTACTTTTTCCAGCACCACTGTAGCCGATAACACCAAATATCTCACCAGGCTCAATATTTAATGAAACATTATCGACTGCCTGCACTTTTTGCTTTTTTGTCTGGTACAGTTTCGATAGATTTTTAATCTGAATCATGATTGCTCACTCCTTCCATTAACACGGTGCAATCCTACTGCAATGCTTGAGTTTTAACAAAGAAGCATAGAATAAACGGACGCAAATTTCCTGATAACTTTCACTTTATTGTGTGTAAATCACAATAAAAAATCCTTTCTGCACAAGAGGACAGAAAGGAAGTTCATTAAATGTCCTCTTATCTTTCAAAGCATTAATTTGCTTTGATGGAATTAGCACCTATCAGCATTGCTGACGGTTGCCGGGTTTCATAGGGCCATTCCCTCCACCTCTCTTGATAAGAGCTAACGTATATAATTCGGTAAAAAACATAATATCACTCTATACAATATTCGTCAATTATTTAAGAAAAAGTAAAAATAATCATAAAATTCTGAAAATATATTTAAGATGAAGGGCAAAAAAATAGAAAATAGAGTGAGATAGTCATTCATAAGTGAGATGAAGAACAAAAAAAGTGAAATCGGAGAGAAACTGTCCTTCATAAGCGAGATGAAGGACAAAAAAAGCGAAATCGGAGAGAAACTGTCCTTCATAAGCGAGATGAAGGACAAAAAAGCGAAATCGGAGAAGAACTGTCCTTCATAGGAGAGATGAAGGACAAAAAAAGTGAAATCGGAGAGAAACTGTCCTTCATAAGCGAGATGAAGGACAAAAAAGCGAAATCGGAGAAGAACTGTCCTTCATAGGAGAGATGAAGAACAAAAAAAGTGAAACCGGAGAGAAAGTGTCCATCATAAGCGAGATGAAGGACAAAAAAGTGAAAACCGAGAAGAACTGTCTTTCATAAGTGAATATAAAGCACAAAAAGAACGAGCCCCAAATGAGAGGCTCGTTCTTTATGCATTAATTTATTAACGATTGCAATGGAGCCGGAATTCTACCGCCACGGTTAATTAATTTATCAGATGTAAAAGGATTGACACCAATAATAGGTGCACGGCCAAGTAGTCCACCGAATTCGACGGTATCTCCCTCTTCTTTACCAATCACAGGGATAACGCGTACCGCTGTTGTTTTTTTATTAATCATTCCGATCGCTGCTTCATCTGCAATGATTGCCGCTAATGTTTCAGGACTAGCTTTTCCTTCTAAGGCAATCATGTCAAGTCCAACCGAGCAGACACACGTCATTGCTTCTAATTTTGATAAGTTTAAGGCGCCATCTTCAATACCTCGAATCATCCCGTTATCTTCACTTACTGGGATAAAGGCACCACTTAAACCACCAACGTAAGAACTTGCCATCGCGCCACCTTTTTTAACAGCATCATTCATAAGAGCTAAGGCAGCGATCGTACCATGTGTTCCGACACGTTCCAATCCGATTTCTTCTAATATCTCTGCTACACTATCATTCATCGCATTGGTAGGGGCAAGCGATAGATCCATAATACCAAAGGGTACATTCAAATGATCAGCTACGACACGACCGATTAATTCACCAGCTCTTGTAATTTTAAATGCTGTTTTTTTGATGACATCTGATACTTCTCCAAGATCTGCATTGGGATATCTTCTCAGGGCGTTTAGTACAACACCAGGTCCACTAACCCCAACACTTAAGACAGCTTCTCCTTCACCTGCACCGTGAAAAGCGCCAGCCATAAACGGATTGTCCTCAACAGGGTTACAAAAGACGACAAGTTTGGCACAGCCAATACTATTATTATTTTTTGTTAATTCTGCTGTCTGATGAATGATGTTGCCCATTTGTTTAACAGCATCCATATTAATCCCTGTGCGTGTTGTAGCAACTGATATCGATGCGCAAACCCTTTCCGTTTGACTTAGTGCTTCAGGTAAAGCATCTAAAAGAATCTGTTCTCCTTTTGAAATGCCTTTATGTACAAGCGCAGAGAAACCACCAATAAAGTCTACATCAAGCGTTTGTGCAGCTTTATCTAATGTTTTTGCAAGTTCAACTGCTTGTTCTTTAGTAGCATTACCTAAAAGGTCAGCAGCAGGAGAGATGGCAATGCGCTTGTTAATGATCGGTACCCCATATTCGGTTGCCACTTGTGTTGCTGTTTTCTGCAAGTCTTTCGCATAACTTGTCACTTTTTGATAGACATTTTCTTTCACTCTTTCAAAATCATGATCCGCACAATCGCGCAAACTAATGCCCATTGTTACGGTGCGAATATCTAAGTGTTCCATTTCCACCATGCGAATGGTTTCTTGAATTTCGGTAAAAGCTATTGGCATCTGTTATCCTCCTATCTTAAACACGGTGCATTGCTTGAAATACATCTTCTAGCTGAATATTAATTTTAAGTCCTAATTCCTTTTCAACTGGTTTAAATTTTTCTTGTAATGCTTCTAAATTACTGGGATCTTTAATATCGATTAACATAATCATTGTAAAAAAGTCCTGTAAAATGGTTTGTCTAATATCTAAAATATTCATTTCATTTTCATATAAAACGGTTGTGACTTTGGCAATAATGCCTACTTGATCTTTTCCAACAACACTGACGACAGCACGTCTTTGCATTTTCTTTCACCTCATTTATTTCATTATTATGGCTATTATAGCACGGAACATACGAAGTTCGCTTTTTTGCTAATTCATCATTTTTCACATAAAATAGAGTGAGACTATGACCAGAGGAGTTTATTATGAAAAAAGACATTCGATTAATTGCATTAGATATGGATGGCACCTTATTAGGTACGGACCATCAAGTTTCCAAAGCAAATAAAGAAGCGATCATAAAGGCACGTGAAAAAGGTGTAGAAGTAATTATTTCTACAGGAAGACATTATCAAACAAGTTCGATCATTGCAAAAGAGTTAGATATACACTACCTCATCACAGTCAACGGCAGTGAGATATGGACGATGACGGGTGATTTGATCGCAAGACAAACGATTGACGCACGAATTATTGAAAAACTTGTCCAATTAAAAGAAGAACATCAAACATGGGCATGGCTTTCCTCGATTGATAACATCTGGCGTGGTGAGGTTCCAGAAGATATATTAGCACATGAATGGTTAAAATTCGGTTTTGATACAAAAGATGCTGCAACAAAAGAAAAAATCATGAACGTGATCGAGAGTTGGGAAGAGGTAGAATTAAGTAACTCAAGTCCAACCAACATTGAAGTGAATGCAGTTGGTGTCAATAAAGCAGCAGCGATTGAGGTTGTCTGTGAACGGTTAGGTATCAACATGTCCCAAGTAATGGCGATGGGCGACAGCCTTAATGATATTAAAATGATTGAGCAAGCTGGTCTAGGGGTTGCGATGGGTAATGCGCAGGAGACCGTTAAGGAGAAGGCTGATTGGCAAACACTCTCCAATGACCAGGACGGTGTAGCAAAAGCAATCGAAGAATGGATATTGTAACTTGCGTAAGCAGAATTTTCAGAAAATGAATGGCTATTACTTGCAGTGATGGTAAGGATATAATAACTTATTAGATGGAGTGAATTTTTCAGATCACTACAGGAATTTATGATTTCATGCTAAAATAGAGGATGGAATCATACATAGTGATAAAAGAAAAGGAGCGAATAAGACAATGGCAAAACAACAATTTGGTGTGATAGGTCTTGCTGTAATGGGTAAAAACCTAGCGTTAAACGTTGAAAGCAGAGGATACTCTTTATCAGTATTTAATAGAACTTATCAAAAGACAGAAGATTTCTTAAATAATGAAGCAAAAGGCAAAAACTTCGTTGGTGCAGAAACGATTGAGGAATTTGTTGAATCATTAGAAAAACCACGTAAAATTATGTTAATGGTACAAGCAGGTCCAGCGACAGATGCAACAATCGCGTCATTAAAACCACTGCTTGATGAAGGAGATATCTTAATTGATGGTGGTAACACGTTCTTTAAAGATACTATCCGTCGTAATGCAGAACTAGATGAATCAGGTATCCACTTCATTGGAACGGGTGTATCTGGTGGGGAAGAAGGAGCACTTAAAGGACCTTCGATCATGCCAGGTGGACAGAAAGAAGCTTATGAAAAAGTAGCACCTATTTTTGAAGCAATTTCTGCAAAAGTAGAAGGAGATCCTTGTGTAACGTACATTGGACCAAATGGTGCAGGACACTATGTGAAAATGGTGCACAATGGTATCGAGTATGGTGATATGCAATTAATCTGTGAAGCATACTTCATTATGAAGAATGTTCTAGGATTAGAAGCAGATGAACTACATGAAGTTTTTAAAGAATGGAATACAGGTGAACTTGACAGTTACCTAATCGAGATCACAACAGATATCTTCAAGAAGAAAGATAAAGAAACTGGTAAACCAATGGTAGATGTTATCCTTGATACTGCAGGTCAAAAAGGTACAGGTAAATGGACAAGCCAAAGCTCACTTGACTTAGGTGTACCATTACCAGTTATCACAGAATCTGTATTCGCACGTTTCATTTCAGCAATGAAAGAAGAACGTGTCGCAGCAAGTAAAGTACTACAAGGGCCGTCTGCACAAGAAAAACCATATGAAGGTGACAAGGATGAGCTTGTCGAAGCAATCCGTAAAGCACTTTATATGAGTAAAATCGTTTCTTATGCACAAGGTTTCGCGCAAATGCGTGCAGCTTCTGAAGAAAATGATTGGAATTTACGTTACGGCGACATTTCCATGATCTTCCGTGGTGGATGTATCATTCGTGCACAGTTCCTACAAAAAATTAAAGAAGCATATGACCGCGATCCAGCTTTAGCGAATCTATTATTAGATCCATATTTCAAAGAGATCGTAGAAAGCTATCAAACGTCATTGCGTAAAGTGCTTTCGATTGCAATGGAACGAGGTATTCCAGTTCCAGGTTTCGCAAGTGCACTAGCTTATTATGACAGCTATCGTACTGAAACGTTACCGGCAAACCTTTTACAAGCACAACGTGACTACTTCGGTGCCCACACGTATCAACGAATTGATAAAGAAGGCGTATTCCACACAGAGTGGTTAGAAGATTAATCATAATGAAAAATCCCACAGTTGCTGTGGGATTTTTTTGTGTTACGGACAAAAGTTTAGAAATAGATAGCTAGTTGTCCATAAGAAAGAATCTTATAGACAACTTTTCGCTTTTGGCCGATTTTTTGTCCGTAAGAATGAACCTTATGGACAAAATTCTAACTATTGTCTAATTTCTGTCCGTAAGAATCGATCTTATGGACAAAAGTCGTGATATAAATAAAAATTGTCCGTAAGATAATTCATTTACCTTCCAATAGTTTTTTCACATGTTTTTTATCTTTGTGGGAAACAAGAATAAATAAAATGTCATTTTCTTTTATAACAGTGGTACCTGTTGGAGTGACTAATTGATTATCTCGAATGATCGCACTGATGGAAGTGTTTTTGGGGAAATCAATATCGATTAATGTTTTCCCGATAATATCTAACTTTTCATTCACCTCATATTCGATCATTTCTGCGTTAGCCTTTCCGATTGAGACAAGTTCCAAGCTATGCATCGGCTCGGTCCTTTTTGGCCCAGATAAATCCAGTTTTTCTGCAAACATAGAAATCGTTGAACCTTGAATGGCGGCAGAGATAAGCACTACGAAAAATACAACATTAAAGAAAAGCTGTCCATTCTCTAACCCAGCAACCAGAGGGAAAGTAGCTAATACGATTGGCACTGCCCCTTTTAATCCGGCCCAAGAGAGAAACAGCCTTTCGTTTAACGAATAGTTGAGCTTTATTGTACTTAGAAAAACGGCAGCAGGTCTCGCTAGTAGAATAAGGATTAAGGAAATAACTAGTCCTTTCCAAATGATATCCCAAGCAAATAAATCACTAGGGAATACTAATAAACCAAGAATAGTAAACATTAATATTTGGGCAATCCAGGCGAATCCTTCATTAAAACGAAAAATCGAGTGGCGATAAGCAATCTCAGAATTGCCTACAAATACCGCTGCTACATAAACAGCTAAAAGTCCACTAGCTTGAGTAAGGTCCGCTAAACTAAAAGTTAATAAGGCCAAGGCTAGAGCAAAAACAGGGTAGAGTCCACTGGAATCTAAATTAATTTTGTTAATCGAATAAACGGCGATCGCACCCATAGCTAAGCCGATCACAACCCCCATCACCATCTGCCAAAAGAAAGAACCGATTAACATTAAATAGGAGGCTTGATCATTTGTGATTAATTCGATAAAGGAAATGGTTAGAATCATTGCCATCGGGTCGTTGGAACCTGATTCTGCTTCCAATGTGGATCCTATTTTAGCTTTAATATTTTGTCCTTTTAATACTGCGAATACAGCGGCTGCATCAGTCGAACCAACGATCGCACCGAATAAAAATCCTTCTAACCAACTAACATCCAATATGAATTTTGCAGAGATTGCAACTATGACTGAGGTTAGGATAACTCCAAGAGTAGCTAGGGATATCGAAGGTCCAATCACAGGGCGGATATCGCTCCATTTTGTCTGAAGGCCACCTTCAAATAAAATGATAACGAGAGCTAGCATCCCAATATGTTGAGCAAGACTATAATCACTAAAGTAAATGAAATTAAGACCATCACTGCCGACTAACATACCTAATCCTATGTATAAGATTAAAACAGGTACGCCTATACGACTGGAAAACTTGGTCGTTAACACCCCTAAAATAAATAAAAGACCTATTAAGAAAATAAAATATTCTGTAAATAATGTATCACCAAACAAGGACATTCTCCTTTCTTATAAATTGATATCAATCTTAATCGAATTGGGCATTTCATTATTCAGTCCAATATAGTGTAATGTTTCGGAAGTAGATGAGTGTCCATAAATATCTCTTATTAATGAAATTGCAATTCCTTGTTTGTAGGCGTGATATCCAAAAGTCTTCCTTAAGGTATGGATGCCAACTTTATCTGTCATCCCTATTTCACGTGCAGCATGGTTAATAATACGATATGCCTGCTGTCTCGTAATTGGCTTACCACTATTTTTTGTTCGAAATAAATAATCTTCTCCATGTAACGAGGAAGTGGATAAATAGTTGTCGATTGCGATATAGACATTCGTGTTTAAGTAGATAGGTGTTGAAACTGAAAGGAATTCCCGAGGTTGTATTCCGTCCCATACTTGATGGACTTTTAATGTAAGTAAGTCATTAATTCGCATACCTGTGTTTATTTCGAGCACAAATAAAAGGTAATCACGAGCGGACTTTTTCTTTAAAAAGGATTTGAATTGATTAATTTGTTCCTTCGTTCTAATTGGATGGACAAACTCCATATATTTCACTCCTGTATGTTACTTAATATCATTTTATCATAAGTTATGTAACATATGAAATGATAAGCAAACAAAAGGAAGCTGGTATAAAAGATCTTTACCATTAAAAAATCCAAACGATTCCCTTCGAAATCGTTCGGATTAATATACGTATTCGGAACTGTTAATACTATCAATGAATTTATATTTTAATATATTTATAGTTCATCAAATAACAAAACACGAGCCGGTGCTGCTTCGGTGCCGACTAATTTTAGTGGGGCAGCCACCATAAAGTATTCACCTGGCTCAATCTCTTTAAGGCGCAATCCCTCAATAATGATAATATCATGACGGAATAAGGTTCTGTGTGTGGGATTTCCTTCTTGAGAACGCTCGATTCCTAATGTATCAATGCCAATCCCTTCAATGTCTAACTCCTTCAAATAATCAGCGCCATCTTCTTTCAAAAAGATAAAATTAAAATCAAAAGAAGGCTTATCGTGATACGAGTTTTTCGTTTTGCACAGGATAAAATCATCTTTTTTTATCGAATGCGCTTCCAAGTCAGAGCGTGTGATACCATCCTTTACATTTTCTAAATCAATTACTTTCACTTTACGTACTAATCTTTCCAAGTGAATCGTTTCAAAAGTATCCGCATCATTAATCATATGGAGGGGGGCGTCAATGTGTGTGCCAGTATGTAAGCCAATATGTGCCGTGGTACTCGTCACATGACCACTCGTGTTCCTATCAAAAACAGGTTTGGCCCCTTCTATATCTTCCCAAACTTGCATGTTAGGATGAACATCCATCGAAATATCATAAAATTTCATGTCAACACTCCTCTTTGTTTATTATAAAAAAGCAATCAATCAACAGAAATATTGATTGATTGCTAATTGACTTAATCTGGTGTTACGTCCCACCATTCGAAGCCATCATTGTGTAATAATTGGTCAGCTTCTTTTGGTCCGTTACTACCTGAAGCATAGTTAGGGAAATCCGCTTTTTTCTGTGACCATGCTTTCGCAATGACATCGGTAAACTTCCATGATAATGCCACTTCGTCCCAATGAGTGAAGTTGGTAGAATCACCACGCATACAATCATGTAAAAGGATTTCATATGCTTCTGGTGTATTCATTTTATCATCTGAGTTATTGTCATAGCTTAACGTGATCGGTGTGGAGGAAGCGTTATAATCCCCTTTCTTGGCGTTTACATGTAAGGTAATCCCTTCATGTGGCTGTACGTGAATTACTAAAAGATTAGACTTTGTCTCATGTTCTTTACCGTAATAAAGGTTCATCGGTAAATCTTTGAATTCTACTACAATTTCTGTTGATTTTTGCTTCATACGTTTTCCGGTACGAAGATAGAATGGTACACCAGCCCAACGGAAATTATCGATCATTAGCTTTGCAGCAACAAAAGTATCTGTATTGGATTCAGGATCTACCCCATTACCATCACGGTATGCTGGAAGTTCTTCGCCATTTACGAGTCCCTTATCATATTGTCCGCGAACAAAGTATTGTCCCACTTCATCTTCATTTAGAACACGTAAGGCACGCAATGCTTTTACTTTCTCACTACGAATTTCCTCAGGTGTTAACTTTATTGGTGGGTCCATTGCGATGAGCGCAAGCATTTGTAACATATGATTTTGCATCATGTCTTTTAATGCGCCTGCACCATCGTAATAGCGACCACGCTCCTCTACACCAAGTACTTCACTTGATGTAATTTGAATATTAGAAATGTATTGATTGTTCCATAGAGGTTCAAATAGAGCATTAGCAAAACGAATCACTTCGATATTTTGAACCATTTCTTTGCCAAGGTAATGATCAATACGGTATATTTGATCTTCGTTAAATGCTTCTCTTATTTGATCATTTAACTCTTTCGCTGATTGATAGTCATGGCCAAATGGTTTCTCGATAACTAAACGAGTCCAACCTTTTGTCGTTGTTAATCCTTCTGATTTTAAGTTTGCTGCAAGGGTACCAAAAAAGTTTGGCGCCATTGAGAAGTAAAAGAGACGATTGCCATCAGTATCATGCTTAACATCTAATTCATTAATTAAATTTTCTAATTTCTCATAATGATCTAGATCCTGAATATCAAATGGGTTGTAATGAAAGTGACTGGCAAATTCATCTGCATCAATATGATCATCATCGAAACTTTCGATCGATTCTTTGACTTTGTCACGGAATATTTCATTTGTCCATGGACGTCTTGCTACACCAATCACTGCGAAATTATCAGATAACTTTCCATTACGATAGAGTCGGTAAATGGAAGGATAAAGTTTTCGATTTGCAAGATCCCCTGTTGCACCAAAAATAACAATAACTGCTTTCGGGTTATTCGTTGTCATTAACTTTAACTACCTTTCTACATGTTTATTTACGAGTTTTTACGGTGTTAACCGTTGTGAGTAGAAGTCTCACTTTATACGCATATGTGTCACGATATGCTATAATCTTGTAACGACGTGTCAAAAAAAATAATGGTACTATGTTATACTACCATGTGTGAAAATGCATTGAAAATATTATACATGATAACATATAAATAGGTGTGTTGACGGAACTGTCATAAATATATACTATCATTTATTGTGAAAATGACAAATGAAATACATGGAATTTTCAAAAAATTCGGGAGGATCTCATGAAAAAATATAGCGGTTTTCTAATTGACTTAGATGGAACGGTCTACAAAGGTACCGAAAAAATAGTTGAAGCGATTGAATTTGTAAAAGAATTAGAACGTAAAGGCTTGCCATATCTTTTTTTAACAAATAATTCAACGAAACACCCTAGTGATGTTTCTCAAAAGTTAGTGGATATGGGAGTTCCGAGTACAACAGAACACGTTTTTACTACAAGTATGGCGACGGCAAGTTATATAAAAGAGCAAAATAAAGAGGCAAAGGTGTATCCAATTGGTGAAGGAGGTCTCCATATGGCATTAGAGGAATGCGGTCTTGAAATCGTAGAAGAAAATGCAGATGTGGTCGTAATGGGATTAGATCGTGACATTACTTATGAAAAGTTAGCGAAGGGTGCATTACATATTCGCTCAGGAGCTTCGTTTGTTGCGACAAATGGCGATGTTGCCCTTCCAACAGAGCGTGGTTTTCTGCCGGGTGCAGGTTCGCTTATTTCGGTTCTGTCCGTAACTACCGGAGTTCAACCAACGTTTATTGGAAAGCCAGAATCAATTATTGTTGAACAAGCACTGGAAGTGTTAGGGACACCAAAAGAAGAAACGTTAATGGTTGGAGATAATTATGCAACAGATATATTAGCAGGAATTAATGCTGGAATTGATTCGTTATTAGTCCACACCGGCGTTACTACGAAAAAGGATTTAAAAGAAATCGAAAAACAGCCTACTTTTGCGATCGATAGTTTAGCGGAATGGACATTTGGTGAATGAAAAATAACAAGACAAATATACAAGGAAAGTTTAAAGTCACACATTATATAAACTGATTTCAGAAATGGTATAATGGATGTAACATATCGAATGTGAGGGATGCATTATGATTTATGATGTGCTCCAAGAAAAAAGTGACATAATATTAAAACTAGCAGATCAACACGGAATCCGAAATGTACGGGTTTTTGGTTCGGTCTCTAAATTAGAAGAGGGACCTTCAAGTGATTTAGATTTATTAGTGGATTTTGATGAAGGAAGAAGTTTGTTTGATTTGATTTGCTTTAAACAAGAAGTTGAAAACATAGTAAAAACCAACGTTGATGTTGTAACCGAAAACTCTATTCATTGGAGTATTAAGGAAGATATTTTAAGTGGAGCCTTTCACCTATGAAAGATGACAAACTTTATTTGAGGCATATTATGTAGTGTTTAACCAATATTGAAACGTATCTTCCTAATGGAAAAGATGACTTTTTCAGCTCAAAATTAATTCAAGATGCAGTGATTCGCAATCTTGAAATCATTGGTGAAGCTACAAAGCGGATATCAAAGGAGTATAGGGAGCACCACTTGGATGTACCTTGGCGGGAGATGGCTGGTCTTAGGGATGTGTTAATTCACAATTACTTTGGTATCGATAATGAGATTGTTTGGAACGTTGTAGAGAAAGAGATGCCAACATTAAAAGAAAAAATTAAAGATTTGCTAGAAAGATCGTAAGAATAAAAATGCTTGGACACTAAAATCCAAGCATTTTCTGTTGGTTTTATTTATCACGGTATAATCTTCCGTTACCTATCTTTTTTTCAACTTTGCTCTATTTGTAATCAGTACCCCAAATATAACAAAAAACGATCCGATTAACTGTATCCATGTTAATTGCTCACCTAAGAATATAACTGCACCTAACATAGTAAATACCGGAATTAAATTTAAAAAGACAGAGGCACGTGATGGGCCTATGGCTTCAATTCCTTTATTATAAGCTATTAATGCTACTAAAGAAGGGAACACACCTAAATAGATAAGACCGGCAATGACTTTCCATGACCAATTAATCGTGCTGAATTGATTCATTTCGATGGTCATTAAAGGAATAAATATAATAATAGCAACTACCACCATAACTAGTAATGCGCCATACGTTGGAAACTTCCATGTATGTTGTTTAATGAAAATCGAATAAAAGGACCAGGTAATCATCGCTAGTAGCATAATTAAATCACCACTGTTAAATTGCAAACTCGTGATCACTTCCAATGATCCCTTTGTTATGACAAAAAACACCCCGAATAATGAGATAAATACCCCAAGCATTTGCTTTCTGGAAAATCGTTCGCCAAATAATAAAAAGGTAAGAATAAGTGTGAATATCGGTGTAGATGCTTCTACAATCCCTGCATTGATAGAGGTCGTATAGTTAAGTGCTAAGTAAACGAAAATGTTAAAGAGAACAAGTCCTGTTATAGATAATGCCAGGATTGCTTTCCATTCTTTTTTCCATAGTTCCTTATTGTTTTTCCATTCACGATAACCAATTGGCAAAATAACGATAGCAGCTATTAAATATCTAAAAAATGATAGCATTATTGGAGGAATTTCCTGTGTAACAGGCTTCCCTACAATTAAATTTCCAGCGTAGAACATAGCAGCTAAAATTAAGAGAATGTATGCTTTCATTTGATCACCTCCAATAGAAGGCATCATAACACGTTTTCAGGAATGAAAAAAGAGCATAGAAATAGAAAAGTGCCCGATATACATTGATTGATGTAAGCTTAAGACACTCTTCATTTTTTTATTTTTCTATTTTCTCAATTTCAAAAACATCTTCTAATTTTTCACTTAAAAACTGATGTGCGTCTCTTATGCCTTGATTGTAGAAGATTGGAGCTATTTCAACCATAAAAAAATCTAATAAAAAGCCTGCTTCTAAATTTCCGATTTCTTCTTGGCGTTCGTTTAGATAGAAATCTTGAATCGATGTTACCATTTCTTCTTTTTTCTCTCTTGAGATGGTGAAGGGTGCTTTCATACTATAACTCCTTTAAAATAATATTATTTCCAATTATATCATATTGTTCAGGGAGTTATTGTCTATTCACATCTTCTAAAAAATCAATCAGGATTGAGGTTTTATTTCACAGCTTTCTGTAATTTCTGGATCATTTTTAAAGAACGTCCTGTACCAATCGCAACAGATTCTAATGGATTTTGAGCAAGGTGTACTGGAACGTTCACTTCATTTGATAACCATTCTTGCATCCCTTTTAACAAAGACCCACCGCCAGTAATAGTAATACCTTGATCTACAATATCTCCACTTAGTTCTGGTGGGCAACTTTCCAATGTTTCAGTGATGGCATGTAAGATCGATTCCAATACTTCTTTAATAGAACGCTGGATTTCTGTTGAACGAATTGAAACTACTTTTGGTAAGCCTGTAACAAGATCACGTCCTCTGACATCCATTTCTTCCTCTGAATGCTCGACTAGCGCGTAACCGATCTCCATTTTGATCTTTTCGGCACTACTCTCACCGATTAATACATTGTAATGGCGTTTAATATATTGAATAATCTCTTCATCCATATGATCTCCACCTACGCGGACGGAACGGCTAGCTACTACACCACCAAAGGAAATAATACCAACTTCACTGGTACCTCCACCAATATCAACAATCATACTTGCTGTTGGTTCAGCGACAGGTAAGTCCGCACCGATTGCAGCTGCGACTGGTTCTTCAATTAGATGCACTTCTTTTGCGCCAAAATTTTTCACTGCATTATCAATAGCTCTTCGTTCCACCGCCGTACTGCCAGATGGGGTACAAACCACTACACTAGGCTTTCGCATCGATACTCCTGCTTTTTTACTTACTTTTTTTAGGAATGCTTTTAACATTTGTGTGGTCATATCAAAATCAGCAATTACACCATCTTTTAGTGGACGAATCGGAACAATATTTCGTGGCGTTTTACCAATCATTTCTTTTGCCTCATTACCAACTGCTACTACTTGATTAGTCGTTGTATCAACTGCAACCACAGATGGTTCATTTAAAATAATACCTTTGTTCTTTGCGTATATAAGAATATTTGCTGTACCTAAATCAATTCCAATTTCCGTATTTGAAAACATGTTGTTACCTCCATAAGTTGAACGTATTTATATCAAAAATTAATTTCATGATATGCTTTATTAACCATCTAAGACATCTATATCCCTTTTAATGGTTTTCTCCTTTATATATAATTATTCTATTTTTAATTAAGAATTATGACGGTAGAAAGGGTGGTGTATTTTAACAATTATTTTAAAACAAAAAAGTAACAGACCGTTGTATGGCCTGTTACTTTTTGAGACGCTAACGATACGCCGATTAAATTGGGATTTTAAGCTCGCTTATTGTTCTTTTTCGTCCAATAGATTAGCAAGGACGTGTGCTTTGAATTTTTCGATTTTTCTTCCTTCATGATGACGCACACCTTTTTCTTTCAATTTCTCTACATACCAACCTTTACTTCCTACGTGCATAACTCACCACTCCTTACTGAAAAATTTCGCAGGTGCCATTCTAACATCTGAAAATTATAGTGAAAAGGGGTGAATGGTAATTTTTTTCGTTTATTTTTTGTATAATAGAACTTAAATAGTGGGAGGAGGATTCATATGGTATATACCATTATCTCTTTAAACGTTGGAAAACCTAAAATATATCAACTAGAAGGAAAAGAAATAAGAACTGGCTTTATTAAAAAACCAATTAATCAACCTAGCTTTCTAACGTTAACTGGTTTTGAAGAAGATGGACAGGCAGACCTGAAAAATCATGGTGGTGTAGAAAAAGCATTACTAATGTATCCGAAAGAACATTATTTATTTTGGAACAAACAATATAATAAATCATTTGCTTATCCCGCTTTTGGTGAAAATATAACGATTGAAGGTCTAACTGAAAAAGATGTTTTTATCGGTGACATTTTTCAATTAGGGGAAGCAGAGGTTCAAGTATCTCAACCACGGCAACCATGTTACAAAATAGCAAAAGTAAACGGTATTAATGAAATGCCTGCTGTAGTAACGGAGACAGGGTATAGCGGATTTTATTTTCGAGTATTAAAAGAAGGTGCAGTGAAACCTACGGATGAGCTGAAAAAGATAAAAGAGGCTAAACACCGTGTGTCATCTTTTGATATTTTTGATTGTTTATTTCATGATCGTCAAAACAAGCAACGAATGGAAGAGTATCTTCTGCTAGACGGACTTGCTGCCAATGTCAAAGCGACCTTACAGAAAAGAATCGATAAATTAGGTTAAGATATATTTTTATAGAAATAAAGTGAAATATAGGGCAATAGTAGAAAAAAGTCCTTAATTTACTTTTTTAGCTGGTCTGTTTAACGTATACTAAAAGAAACTATAAAAAATAAAGGTGACAACCATGCCAAATGAAAAAGCAATCAAACAAGTCGAAGATGATCTAAACAATAATCCCAGTAAACGCAATAACCTTTTGGAAGACCATAATTATCAACAAATTATCCAGCAAAATATGAACTTGATATTTGTGATTCGTCAAGTGGATGGCCGTTTCTATTTTTCACTATTAGCGGGGAAGTTAAAGGAAAAGTTAGGTCTATCAGATAACTTATTAGGAAAAGATGCAGACTTATCGAAATTGGATCTTGATTTGAAAGCTTTGTTTAAGGCTAAATTACTCGAAACGTTAACAGGTCAAGATATTGCCTTTAGACACACCTATCAACAATGTTATTTATATTCGATGTTATCACCGATCATAGAGAATGGAAAAGTTATTGAAATTGTTGGTACTTCTATCGATATTACAGCTTTTGAAAAGGCGGAGCAGGAAATAGAATATTTACGAACATATGACAGATTGACAAACCTTCCTAATCGTGAAAAATTATTAAAAGATTTAGAAATAAGCATTGAAAATGAGCAAATTAATACACCTAAAGCACTGATTATGTGTGATTTGGATCGGTTGAAAAATATAAATGACACATTAGGGCAATATGCAGGAGATCAAGTAATTACATTAATTGCAGATCGCCTTCTTGAGATAACACCTAGAGGTTGTAAGATTTATCGGTTTGGTGGAGATGAATTCATTATTGTTGTTGATCAAACGATAGAAGACTTAAGTCCATTCGCTGAAGAAATTTTACATAGCATTCGACAGCCATTTGTCTTATCGAAAAATGACTTTTATATGACCGGAACAATAGGTATCAGTTATTTGAATGAATCGGGAGCGCAAGCAGAGGATTATATCAATAGAGCGAGTGTTGCTGTTCATTATGGCAAAGTGAACGGTGGTAATCGCGTATTTGAATATAATAATCAAATGAGTGAAAAATATAATGAATTACTATTACTCGAGTCAGATATACGTAAAGCATTTCAATTTAATGAGTTTACTCTTTCTTATCAACCAAAGGTGGACGTACATACGAATGAAATAGTCGGTGTCGAGGCATTGATTCGATGGGAACATGGTAAAAAGGGAAAGATCCCACCATCTACTTTTATTCCAATAGCAGAAGAGATCGGTATGATCGAACAAATTGGGGAATGGGTATTACGGGAAGCATGTAACCAATTTGTAAAATGGCGATCAAGCGGACTCAAACCAGTGATGGTAGCTGTCAATGTGTCTGCGGTAGAGTTACAACAAGCAGAATTTTTAATAAGAGTGAAAAATATTATTAAGGAAACAGGGATGGACCCTAATTATTTAGAAATTGAAATTACAGAAAACAGTATCATGCAAAACACAGAAGAATGTATTGCTACAATGAACCAATTACGAGATATGGGTATCTCATTATCAATTGATGATTTTGGCACAGGATACTCTTCGATGGGGTATTTGCAAAAGTTTCCGATAAATTATTTAAAAATCGATCAATCTTTTATTAAAGAATTATTTAATCAATCGGGAAGCGCTGAAATTATTAAAGCAATGATTCAATTAGGACATACTTTTGGTTTAAAGGTGGTAGCAGAAGGGGTAGAAGGTGAACAGATTCTCTCTTTTATTCAACATCAAGATTGTGATTACTATCAAGGCTATTTCTATAGTAAACCAGTGGAACCAGAAATAATTAAAGAGAAATTGTTAGAATATTCGTAACAGATCCTTTTAAAAAGAGGATTAGCATAATGAATGAGGTGGTATTATATGATTAAAGTGTTATTTATTTGTTTAGGAAATATATGCAGATCGCCAATGGCAGAAGCGGTCTTTCGCCAAATCGTCAAGGAGAAAGGACTAGAGGATACGTTTGAAATTGATTCAGCTGGGATAGGTGATTGGCATATTGGAAAATCTCCGCATCAAGGAACCAGAAAAAAATTAGACGAGATGCAGATTTCTTATCAAGGACAAAAGGCGCGTCAAATTATAGCAAATGACTTAGAAGAATTCGATTACGTCATTGCAATGGATCAGCAGAACATGGACGATTTACAACAATTTAATTTTGAGTCTAAAAAAGTAACCGTAAGAAAATTAATGGATTTTATCGACCAGCCAAAAGAACAAAATGTACCTGATCCATATTTCACTAAAAATTTTGATTATACATTCGAGTTAGTTCAAGAAGGTTGTGCACATTTATTCGAGTATATTGAAAAAGAGCACAATTTATAGCAACGGTAAGTTATCAAAATAGAGAAGGGTTGAGAGCTAATGGGAAAAGAAACACTGATTAAAGGAATTGCAGCTGGAGCACTTGTTGGAGGTTTGCTGACATTATTTGATCGAGATACACGAATTTTTGTAGCCGAAAACCTCAAGAATTGTGGGGATAAATCTGCATATTATGCCAAAAACCCAGCAGATGCTATCCATCAACTTAATGAAGGATACGCTAAATGTTCACAGCAGCTTTCATCCGGTTTAACCACAGCGCTAGATATGCTTAATCAATTACAGGAAATCACAAAGAAAATAGACAATAGAGATTCTAAATGAAACAGAAATGGTTAAATCAACCGTTTATTCGTTTTCTAAAACGACTTTTTGAACGAATTACGTCTGATGAGGTTCCGGGATTAGCGGCTCAATTATCTTATTTTTTCTTATTATCCTTGTTTCCTTTTATGATTTTCCTTGTAACATTGGTAGGTTATTTACCGTTCGATAATATTGATGTGATGAACTTTGTTTCTACCTATGCGCCAGATGAAATCATGACACTTTTAACTGATAATCTAACACAAATTATGAATAATCGTAATGGTGGGTTATTATCAATTGGGATTATCGGTACACTTTGGTCTGCTTCAAATGGTATTAATGCTTTAATTCGCTCTTTTAATAAAGCATACAATATTGATGAAGAACGGTCTTTTATTGTGACGAGAGGAATTTCCATTGTCTTGACGATTGCGATGTTGCTTGTCATTCTTATCGCATTTCTGTTACCGATATTTGGACGGATGATCGGCGTGTATCTCTTTTCATTTTTCGGTTTGTCTGCAGGATTCTTAGATTTGTGGAACGCATTAAGGTGGGTAATTTCTTCCGTTATTTTCTTTATTGTTTTAGTGACACTCTATCGGTTAGCTCCCAGTAAAAAAGTTTATTTTAAACATGTCTATATTGGGGCAATCTTTGCTACGGTGTTTTGGCAGTTAACATCGTTAGCATTCTCTTACTATGTTTCGTCAATGGGCAATTACTCGGCGACATATGGTAGCTTAGGTGGTGTAATCATCCTTATGATATGGTTCTACCTTTCAGGAATCATCATCATCACCGGAGGAGAAATTAACGCAGAAATAGAAAGTAAACACAAAAACAAAAGAGAAACCCATAAACAAGAAAGAGATTAGCACAAAAGAATTCTTTAATTAGAAAAATCCAAACGATAGTTATTTGATCGTTTGGATTTTTATGCGTATTTGAAGGATTATGCGACATAACTCTAGTTTCTAATTATGAGATTTGAGAACTGCGTAACAACCGCTTCGGCTTGTCGGCTTCCCTTTCCGCGGGTTTTTCTCCTCAGCTAACTTTTTAAGCAAAGGACGCTTAAAAAGTGGATCTTCGGATAAAAACATCCCGCAGGAGTGGAAGCCGACGCCTGCGCTTTTTAATACTTTACAACGCCAGTAAGAATAATTCTATTGGTATTATTCAATATAGTTTATGAATTTTCTTTAGCTTACTTACGATAATTAATAAAAGATGTTCATATCTGTAATAATCCAATATGCTAGCACTAGCTATCTTTGTAGAACTTCATTCAGCGTAGGCGTCCACTTCCACTCCTATGTGATTCTTTTTCCTGAAGATCCACTTTTCCAAGTGGGTTTTACTTGGAAAAGTTAGCTGAAGGAAAAAGCCCATGAAAAGGGGAGTGGGCAAGCCAGAGCGGTTACCACGCACATATACCTTTTCAAAATTGCTACCAAAGTTGTGTCGCATAATCCTTTTGTTGTGTAATAATTCTTCTTGCATTGATTATTTAAATGTTAACAGGCGTAGTCCGTTTAGGATGACTAGGATGGTGCTGCCTTCGTGTCCGATAACTCCAAGTGGCATATCGATCAGTTGCAAGAAGTTAGAAGCAATTAGTGTTAGGATGACAGCGATAGAAAAAACGATATTTTGTTTTATAACACGATTCATTTTTTTAGACAAGCGTACGGCCTTAACGATTTTTGAAAGTTTATTCTTGATTAAGACAATATCAGCCGTTTCCAATGCGATATCACTACCTGCTCCCATTGCGATCCCTAAGTTCGCTGTTGCCAAGGCAGGTGCATCATTAATTCCGTCCCCAATCATTGCAACTTTTTTATTATTCTCAGATAACTGTTTTAGGTATTTCACTTTGTCTTCAGGTAAACAGTTAGCATAAAACTCATCAATATTTGCCTCTTTGGCGATAGCTGCTGCTGTACTTTCGTTATCACCTGTTAACATGACGGTTTTGATTCCCATTTTATTTAATGCCTCTATTGCCTCAATAGAATCTTTTCGTAAGGTATCCTTCAAGAAGAATACTGCTACAACTTTCTCTGCTTTTTTGACAAAGACCATCGTTTTTTCACCATGCTCATCCATGTTAACGCCCTGAGCATTAATAAATTCGTCAGCCTGTCTATCTCCAACCATAGCTTTATTGCCAATCAACCAATCTTCGTTATCAATACGACCTCTTAATCCTTTTCCATTATCGTGCTTTACCTCTTCGACAGTAATCGTGGTATCCTTCTTGTGGTCACTTGCCCAAGATGTCATAGCTTGTGCTAATGGATGATTTGATTCATTTTCAATTCGATAGATCACATTCGCTAGATATTGATAAGTATACGTTGGATCAATAAAGGAATCTGTTACTATAGGTTCACCTTTTGTTAATGTTCCAGTTTTATCAAAGACAATGGTATCGATTGTAGATAAACCTTCGACATAGATACCGCCTTTAAAAAGGACTCCATTCCTGGCACTGTTTGAGATGGCAGATAATGTTGCTGGCATAATCGCGGCCACGAGAGCACAAGGTGAAGCAACAACAAGTAAAATCATGGCACGATATATAGTATCTGTCCAAGACCAGCCAAATAAGAAATATGGTAAAAACATCATAAAGCCGACTGAAATTAAAACTACTTTTACATAGGTATTTTCAAATCGCTCAATAAATTGTTGTGACGGAGATCTCTCGCTTTGTGCATGTTGGACAAGTTGAATAATTTTTTGGAAAAGTGTTTGATCGGTTAATGTATGGATTTCTACAAATAATGTGCCATTTATGTTGACAGTGCCTGCAAATACATCGTCTTCTATTTTTTTGGTGACAGGAATGGCTTCCCCTGACAAAGCACTTTCGTCGATCGATGTTTCCCCTTTAATGATTACCCCATCAGCAGGTATTCGTTCGCCAGCTTTAATGATAATATGATCGCCGATTTTTAACTCAGTAACGTTTACTTCTTTTTTGCTGACGAGTGTTGCTGTTTCTGGTTGTAAATTCATTAACGATTCTAATTCTTTTTCGCTTTTGTTTTCCGTATAGGTTTCTAATGCACCAGATAAGGCAAAAATGAAGATTAAAATCGCACCTTCTGTCCAATAGCCAATCGAAGCAGCACCAATAGCTGCCATAATCATCAGAAGTTCAACGTTTAATTTTTTCTTGGAGATGGTTTCTGTAATACCTTCTTTTGCTTTTGCATAACCGCCGATCACAAAGGCACTAAGTAATAATATGGTCCAACTCCGCGTAGAGAGTGAATCGTGTAATAACCATGCGGAAAGTATCAACAAGCCACTAAATAAAGCAGCGATTAATTCACTGTGTTTCCGCAAAAATGAAAGTATTTGAGAATCCTTCCATGTTGTCTCGTTTTCAAATATGGGTTTATTTAAAATCATTTTAATTACATTACTCATTACTAATATTTCTCCTTTCTAATTGAGAATATAATTCAGTTAAAATCCTATATGACAATGATTATCATTATCTTTTAATTATAATTATTATAAATTAATAATTAATTTAATAATAGCATTTTTTTGAAAAAAGTCAATAGTGTCTATTTATGTTAGGTGATAATATAACAGTAAAATTTTTCTACTATAACAGATGATAAAAACATTGAAATAAAGAAGATAAACTGTTATCTTTTATAAGAGATGATACATATAACAAATTATGAGGGGTGTAGTTGTAGTGAGGAATTTTTTTGTTTTTATGAGTTTTATTATGGTTATGGCAACACTGTTTGCTTGTGGTACTGGTGATAGTAATGAGAATCAGTCTTCTGCAGAACAAAATGAAGATAATCTCAAAAGTGAAAAATGGGATGAAATTCAGCAAGAAGGAACAATTGTTGCCGGAACTTCTGGTACGTTGATTGGAGCTTCCACCTATGATGAAGATGAAAATTTAACAGGTTATGATGTAGAAGTGATGCGTGAAATAGCTAAACGTTTAGATTTAGATGTGAAATTCGAAATTATGGGAATCGACAGTATGTTGCCGGCTATCGAGAGTGGTAGAATTGATGTAGCGGTAAATGATATTGAAGTAACCGATAAAAGAAAAAAACAATTTGCGTTTTCTGAATCATATAAGTATTCTTATACCACAATGGTAGTCAGAAAAGAAGATAATTCAGGGATCGAAAACTTAGAAGATTTAGAGGGGAAACGTGCTGGTGGTGGAGCGACAACCATCTTTAGCCAGATAGCAGAACATTTCGGTGCTGAAGTGGTAACATACGGCAACGCGCCAAACGAGGCTTATCTAAGAGATGTTCATAACGGTAATACGGATGTAATTGTTAATGATTATTTCTTATCAAAATTCGGAGTGGGAGCATTTCCAGAATTTGATATTCATCTACATCCAGATTTGAAATTCCATCCAACAGAGCAAGCAGTGGCAATGGATCAAGACGCCGAGACATTGCAACAGCAGATTAATGAAACATTAGCAGAAATGAGAGAAGATGGTACATTAACAGAGCTTGCAACTCAATTTTATCAAGAAGATGCTTCTAAGAAACCAGAAGGTGAAATTGAAGAAATTGAGGGGCTTGACCTATAAGGTGTGATAGTTGTGAAAGATTTGTTTGATTTTACATTAGCGATGGAAAACTTACCACTGATTCTTAGTGGTTTACCAATGACGATTATTGTTTCATTGGGGAGTATGGCTTTAGGGCTAGTGCTAGGGCTATTTTTATCTCTAGCACGTAGCTCTGAGTTGATCGCTTTACGGTATCCGGCGAGGGTGTATATTTCGTTTATGCGCGGGACACCGATTTTAGTATTTCTATTTATTATCTATTATGGGCTGCCTATGATTGACACGATAGATTTACAGATGTCTGCTGTTTCGGCAGCGATTTTAGGTTTTGGCTTAAATAGTGCGGCATACATTGCAGAAGTAATTCGCGCTTCGATTAATAGTGTACCTAAAGGTCAATGGGAATCAGCAAAAGCACTAGGCTTTGGTTATTGGAATTCACTGATGAAAATTATTTTGCCACAAGGTGCCCGTATCGCAATGCCACCTTTGACGAATGTTTTTCTGGACTTAGTGAAAGCCACGTCCCTAGCTGCTGTCATTACAGTTCCAGAACTGTTTCAAAAAGCCCAGATAGCTGGTGGGAGAAGCTTTGACTCTTTAACCATGTATATACTAGTAGCATTCATTTACTGGCCTTTGTGTATTATAATATCTATTTTTCAAGAACGATTAGAAAATAGATTCAGTAAATATATGTGATTCAAAAAACGTAACAGCTTATTGCTTGTTACGTTTTTCTATATATATTAAAATTATGTAAACATTCTGAATATTCTGTTTTATATTTATGATCCATGATAACATTTTAATAACAAAAAAAGTATAAGATTTTTGAGAAAAGGTGGGGGTTTAGATGAAAATTATAGTAGCAGGTGGAGATGGTTTCTGCGGCTGGCCAACAGCTCTTTATTTATCGAAAAAAGGACATGATGTATCGATTATTGATAATGGTGTAAGACGAAAGATAGATAATGAACTTCATTCTAATTCACTAACACCTATTGCTTCATTAGAGGAGAGAGTAGCAAAATGGGAAGAATTAACCGGGAAACATATTAACATTTTTGATGGTGATCTCGTCCATTACGATTTTCTAAAAGAAGTATTGAAAAAAGAACAGCCTGATGCATTTGTTCATTTTGCTGAACAAAGATCCGCACCATATTCTATGATAGATAGAGAACATGCTGTATATACACAAGAAAACAATGTAACGGGAACATTAAATGTCTTATTTGGTATAAAAGAAATCGTTCCAGACTGTCATTTAATTAAACTAGGAACACTAGGAGAATATGGTACTCCGAACATTCCAATCGAAGAAGGATATATTGAAATCGAACATAAAGGGCGGAAAGATACACTACCTTTTCCAAAACAACCTGGTTCTTTTTATCATTTGTCCAAAGTACATGATAGCCATAATATTATGTTTGCCTGTAAAATCTGGGGTATACGTGCAACAGACCTCAACCAAGGTATTGTATACGGTCTTGAAACAGAAGAAACCCAGTTGGATCCAGTATTAACAAATCGTTTAGATTATGATGGTGTTTTCGGAACTGCCTTAAATCGTTTTATTATTCAATCAACAGTTGGTTATGATTTAACGGTATATGGCAAGGGTGGACAAACAAGAGGCTTTCTAAATATTAAAGACACCGTGAGATGTATAGAAATCGCAGCTGATAATCCTGCTGATATTGGAGAGTTTCGAGTGTTTAATCAATTTACGGAACAATTTTCTGTTGCCGATTTAGCTGAAAAAGTACAAAAAGTTGCTAAAGAAGAAGGCTTTGAAACCAAGATTGCTAATTTAGAAAATCCAAGAGTGGAGTTAGAGGAGCATTTCTTTCAAGCAGAAAATACGAAGTTAAAGGATTTAGGACTTGAACCACACTTGCTAAACGAAGATGTAATAAGAGAAATCTTAAGAACAGTAATCAAACATAAAGATCGGGTAATAGAAAAGAATATTTTACCTAACGTGAAGTGGAAATAGATTTGATTAATGATGCCAAGAAAGGGGAAGTATAGTAGAAATAGATGTTGAGGATGAGGCGACAATGAAAATACTAATCATCACAGAAACGTTTTTGCCATCCACAGATGGTGTTGTCACTCGATTAACAAATAGTATACGCTACTTTTTGCAAGCGGGTCATCAAGTCAAGGTTGTTGCACCTGACTTAGGTGTGGATCAATACAAGGGGGCGGAAGTGATTGGGTTGCCAGCCCGGAAATTATTTTTTTATCGCTCCAAACCCTTTGCACTTCCCAATAGAAAAGTAAAAGCAATTATAAAAGCATACCAGCCTGATATTGTCCATGTGGTAAATCCAGGCTTTGTAGGTGCTTCAGGTGTCCATTATGCCAAAAAGTTACACTTTCCTTTAATCGCATCGTACCACACGCAAGTACCGAAATATTTGGATTACTATCATTTATCTATGTTCAAAGGGTTATTATGGTGGTATTTTCGGAAATTACATAATAAAGCAGAGCTTAATTTGTGTACATCACATATCGTAAAAGAAGAGTTAGAGAAACAACAATTTAAGAATGTTCATGTTTGGAAACGTGGTGTTGACACTACACTATTTGACCCTAATAAATCGAGTCAAGAAATGCGCAGCAAATTGTCGAATGGTAAGCTATCAAAAAAATTGCTACTGTATGTAGGCAGATTAGCGGCAGAGAAAGAAATTGAGAAAATTCGATCAGTCATTGAAAAATCGGATAAATTTGTACTAGCAATTGTTGGTGATGGCCCCCATCGAGCAACACTTGAAAAATACTTTAAAGGAACGGATACAGTATTTACTGGATTTATGCATGGCGAGGAATTAGCTCAAGCCTATGCTTCTTCTGATGTTTTTGTATTTCCATCGACAACAGAAACACTTGGTTTAGTTTTAATGGAAGCAATGGCTTCGGGCCTGCCAATCGTAGCTGCCAGGAGTGGCCCCACTAAAGAACAAATTCAAGATGAAGTAAATGGTTTATTGTATGAGCCTGAAAGTCTGGAAAACTTTATTCAGACTGTATTGCATTTTGAAGATGAGACCTTAAGAAAACGTTTGGCAAAAGCAGCTTGGCAAGAGATTCATCAAATGGGATGGGAAGAACAATCAAAACAAGCATTAGATTTTTATCGACAAGTTGCAGGTTTGCAAGATTCAACAGATAAAACAATAGAAAATACAAAAGATTAAGGGATAGAAGGGGCAATATGAAAAAACATCCAAAGAAAAGTGGACGTTTTCAATTTTTGCAATTTAGTATGATTGGTGCCAGTAATGCCATAATAGATATCGGGGCATTAAATATATTGTTGTTATTGTTTCACACAGAAAACCGTATGATTTTACTAGTGTTTAACACGATTGCCTACTCGCTAGCTATATTAAACAGTTATATATGGAATGCTTCGATTACTTTTAAAAGAACATCCGAAGGCAACGCCTATCAACGACTCTCTTTCATCGTACAAGCAGTCGTCAGTTTAGTTATTAGTAATGGTGTATTTATCGGAGCACATACATTGTTTATGTTTATGGATATGCCTTCATGGTGGAATTATAATCTAGCGAAATTGTTAGCGATGGGACTATCATCATTGGCAAGCTTTTTTATGGTTAAGTTCTTTGTGTTTAAAGATTATTAATGAGGAGGAATTTTAATGGATTTTTATCTTTCTGAAGGTGGCGTTCGAACACAATTACCGTTTGGTGAACTAGATATCTCTGGAAATGAAGAGTACGGTTATCGACCATTTCAACTGATGGTAGCGTCTATTGCCGGCTGTAGTGCATCTGTCTTTCGTAAAATATTAGATAAAAAAAGAATCGAAATTGATGATTTAAAAATATCAGCAGAAGTTGAACGAGCATCAGATCAAGCAAATAAGATCACTGCTATTCAATTACACTTTGTCGTAAAAGGAGTAGGATTGAAGAAAGAACAATTGGAAAAAAGTATCGAGGTTGCAAGAAAGAATTGTTCGATGATCAGGACAATTGAAGATAGTGTCAATATTACAGAAACGTTAGAGGTTATCAATTTAAGTAATTAATACGCATATTTTTCGCTCCAAATGTAAAACTAAGCAAAAAAAGGAGCGAAATAAATGGAGAAACTAGGTCTTTCTGTCATCCTATCACTTATGATGTTAATGATTCCGCTAATTGCAAATTCCAAAGAAAAAGTTCCAGATGATGTAACATCAATTGAGAAAGATAATACGTACACGCAGATGTCAGAAGAGGATACAACAATTGAACCAAGTGATGAAGTAAAAGAATTATTGGAAGATGCTAAAGTTGATATAGATAATCCCGTGCTCATAAAGCTCTTAAATGAATCAACGATAAAGCCGTCCCCTTTTGCATTTGGTTACAGGGCTAATGTTTTTTTAGGTCATTGGCCATTAGCTTATCAATCCGAATCGTCTGAAGTGAATTGGGATTTTCAACTGGTAAATGTAAACGAAATAAACAATGTGAATGGTGACAAGAAGGAAGATCTTTTTTACTATCAAATTGAGGAAAAGCATGTGAAAGGTGCATTAACTGCAAAGGCTGAAAAGTCAGATCAGATTAATCAAATGATTTTGCAAGAAGCGAGAGCGCACCATGATTTGCCGCTTACTTTTCATGCGGTAGTTGGAAAAGAAACGAAATCAAGCAAAACATACACGGTCCCTGAGTCGAAAATAGGCCAGTTAAAAGCTTTTCTTCCCGCTGTTAAGGATACAGGTCAGATGACGCTTGGTGAAGTATACTTAGAATTAAAAGGTTCAAATAAAAAAATAGTCATCAAAAACGTGACCAAGCAAGAGATCGGCGCCTACATCCCAGTCGCCAACCACCTCACCTTCACCTTCGAAACAAAATAACCCAAAAGCATGCAATCTATTCAGACTGCATGCTTTTTTATACTTTAAAAAGGATTCCTTTATCTAAACTTTGAAACAACAGAGTGTAAAGTCTCTTCACGGGAATTTATGTGCTGTTAACGGGAATTAACAATCCCTTCACGGGGAATACCCTTCTGTAGACTGGAATTGTTTGCTTCTTCACGGGAAAAAACGATAATTCCCGTGAAGAGCAGTATAATTCCCGTCTATAGCAGGACTTTTCCCGTGAAGAAGATCAGAAGTAACTTATCCATGTAAAACGAACTTACAAAATTATCAATACTATGCATTTTGTAACCACTATGCCGTAGGACTTTTAAAGGGGAAATAATAGTTGGTTAAAAAAATTCTAGACAAGTATGTGAATTTCTATTAGCATGAGTAAGGGATAAAGTGAGACCACATATAGTAGCGTCACGAATAAGGAAAGGAGCGAGAGCATGAATAACGAAGAAAAAATTAAACAACTTAGATTACAGTTAGAACATTTCCTTAAACAACTTGATCAAATGGATCCGGAAAAAACATCGATTGCAGATGTTGATCAATTAATTGAAATGATCGAAAAAATGGAAAAAGAACTTGGCTAACGAATAAAGGGAGAGAAGAGTAGTATGGAATGGATTGTTATTGTATCAGTTATTGTCATGTTGGCCCTTAGTTTATTAAGAGTCCATGTCATTTTCGCTATTATCATCGCAGCGGTTGTGGCAGGGTTGATGGCAGGTATGAATCTTCAGGAAGCGATCGAAATGTTGATAGAAGGTATGGGTGGCCAGGCGACAACCGCATTAAGTTATATCTTATTAGGAGTATTCGCTGCCATGATAAGTTATACGGGTATTACTTCAATATTAGTACGTGGATTAATCAAAGTATTAACAGGAAAGAAAATGATGCTTGTACTAGTGATAGCAGGTATCGCTTCTCTATCACAAAACGTAGTTCCAGTGCATATCGCATTTATTCCGATTTTGATACCGCCATTATTAAAATTATTCGATCAAATGAAATTGGATAGACGTGCAGTTGCTACTGCTTTAACATTTGGTTTGAAAGCCCCTTATGTGATGATTCCAGCTGGTTTTGGACTTATCTTTCATCAAACCATTCAAGATGGAATGAGCAATAATGGTGTCACGATTACGGTCAAGGAGATAGCACTCTCACTATTATTACCAGGCCTCGGAATGGTTGTTGGTTTATTAATTGCCGTATTTTTCACTTATAGAAAAAATCGTGAAGCAAAGCAATACTTGCCCGTAGATAGTATAAAAGTAGATCATGAAAAGGATAAAATTACTTTTAATTCATCGCATGTTTTTACTATAATCGCCATTTTAGCAGCATTAATTGCCCAACTTCTAACGGAAAGCTTAGTTATTGGTGCCTTAACAGGTGTAATTCTAATGGTGTTATTTTTTGCTGTACCATTACGTGAAGGTGATTCCTTTGTTCAGCAAGGTGTAGGTATGATGGGAACAATTGCTTTTGTTATGCTGGTTGCTTCTGGTTTTGGAAACATTCTAAAAGAAACAGGTGCTGTTGATGCGTTAGTCGAATCATCATCAAGTATGTTGGCAGGAAATCAAGCGATTATAGCCCTTATATTGTTAGTGGTAGGACTAGTTATTACATTAGGTATAGGTTCGTCTTTTGGAACAATCCCTATTATCGCAGCTCTTTATGTACCAATCTGTGTAGCCGCTGGTTTTTCACCGATGGCAATCGCTGTATTAATTGGGACAGCAGGTGCATTAGGTGATGCAGGTTCTCCGGCAAGTGACAGTACATTAGGACCTACGTCCGGTTTAAGTGCTGATGGCAAACACCATCACATTTGGGATACTTGTGTACCAACCTTTCTACACTTTAATATCCCATTGTTTATATTTGGATGGATTGCCAGCATTCTTTTATAAATGATGTGGATATGATCATCCTTTTGTTCAATAATAATTAAAAAAGGTGATCATATGAAAAAATTAACTTTATTGTTTTTAGTTCTGTTAATAGTAGCACCAATTGACCTCGGTGCAGAAAGTTATGGTTGGGGTTATAAAAAGGGAACAAATAATCAACAGCCTGAGGTAGGGAAGTATCAACAAATTTTAGAAAAATACAACAGTTATTATCTAGATCCATCAGGAGATAAACATGTCTATCTCACATTTGATAACGGCTATGAAGCGGGGTTTACGGAGCAAATATTAAATGTGTTACAAGAAAAAGAGGCACCAGCCACATTTTTTCTGACTGGTCATTATGTAGAAGACCAGCCTGAGTTAGTGAAACGAATGATTGCTGATGGCCATATTATTGGTAATCATTCGGACGGACACCGTGACTTTACTTCAATCTCAAAAGAAGCTTTTACAAAAGACGTGACAGAGCTGACAACTAAGATAGAAAAACTAGATGATAAAGTGAATGTACAATATATTCGTCCTCCCAAAGGGACTTTTAATGAAACATCGTTAGCATGGGCAAATGAGTTAGGTTACACACATATCTTTTGGTCATTAGCATTCGTTGATTGGAATGAGGGTTCTGAAAAAGGTTGGAAACATGCCTATCAGCAAGTGATGGATCAGATTCATCCCGGAGCTATCGTGCTGATGCATACTGTTTCAAAAGATAATGCAGATGCCTTAGCTTATTTAATTGATGACCTCAGAGAACAAGGCTATCAATTCAAAAGTTTGGATGATCTGATGTTAAAACAACTGTTACCAAGAGAGATTATCGGGTTTAATTAGGAATAATAAGAAAAAAGGCAGTCAAAATTTAATAACGAGTGCAGTATCGGGAAAGAAAACAATAAATAACATATTAAATAGGAGTAGAAATCGCATAGCGTTTTCTACTCCTATTTTTATTAAAACAGCAACGGCTATCAGTTTTTAACACCTAGATTGACATAGTAAATAGCAATACTTTTAACATGTTTACTTAACTTTATGTACAGTTTACATTTTAGGTATGAAAATGTGGGTAAAAGCGATGTTATTTTAAGTATGATATGTGATGCTAATAATGAGTTGTGGTCTATTCTTCGAAAAGATTTTTTGAATTTATGTTAAAATATGCGTGAAAAATAGAAAATTTTATTCAACTAAAGCTAAACTAGTGGAGGAAGGAATTTACATCTAAGTTGTTGAATCTTATATAAAAGGTATCAAAAATTCAAATTGATAATGGGGGTATTATTTTATGATTCTTGGCTTACATCACGCTCAGATAACCATTCCAAAAGGTGCTGAAGAAGAGGGGAAAGAATTTTATTGTGGGGTTCTAGGTCTGCCTGAGATAGAAAAGCCCGAATCACTAAAGGGACGTGGAGGGTTTTGGTTAAAAGTCGGGGATAGAGATGTACATATAGGTACAGAAGATGGTTTTGACCGATTAAAAACAAAGGCCCATTTAGCTTATCAAGTAGAGGACATATCATACTGGCGAAATGAGTTAGAACAAAATAACATTCAGATAATTGAAGGGGTACCAATACCAGGTTTTGAACGTTTTGAGTTCAGAGACCCATTCGGAAACAGGGTGGAAATGATTCAAGATTTAGGGATGTCCTAAACTCTTTTATTTAATTATTCAACAAGCAATTCTGTGACACTTAAATTAACGCGTTGCTTATCCTTAATTAGCATAAGACGTTAGTTTTTTGATTTAATAGTAGTTATTGAAGCTAGGAGAAAACAATTTTCTTCTAGTTAATTTTTTGAAACTTTTTAAGCTGTTGTTTGCTCTAACTGGTGGAAGGAGGTTATAAATTGAAAAATTTATCACTAGTAAAGAAAGCTATAAATGGAAACGAAGAAGCCTTTGAGACTCTTGTCAAAAATGAAAGTGAGAAACTGTATAAAACAGCTTTTCTTTACGTCCGAAATAAAGAAGATTCATTGGATGTGCTTCAAGAAACAATTTATAAGGCTTTTATATCAATTGAACAAGTAAAGCAACCTCAGTTTTTTTATACTTGGTTAACTAAAATTTTAATCCGCACGGCTTATGATGTATTAAGAAAAAGAAAGAAAGAAGTTTTTGATGAGAACCTTATTAATAATATATCAGATGGTAGCAGTAGGGATGTTGAAGGTGAAATGGACGTAATAAACGCAATATCAAGTTTAAGTAAAAATTATCAAACAGTAATTATCTTATATTACTATCACGATTTAACTATTCTTCAAATTGCAGAAACAATGGGAAAACCCGAAAATACAATTAAAACATATTTACGTCGGGCAAAAATTGAGTTAAAAAAAAGTATTGGGGGAGTGAATTACAGTGAACAAAGAGCGTTTTCATAAAGAAATAAGCGAAATAGAAGTTCCAAAAAAAGAAATCTTTAATGCAATAGATAAAGGGTTGGAAAAAGGAAGTAAAGAAAAAGTACCGAAAAGAAAATCTAAAGTTAAACTTTTTAGTGGTGTTGCCTCAATTGCTGTAACCTTATTCTTAGCAGCAGGTTTAGTTTTTGCACCTATTTCATATGCTTTATCATACATCCCATTATTGGGCTCAATTTATGATAACGTTGGCTTGCAAATCGGACATGAGTTATTAGAAAGTAATTTGATTACTCAACTAAATCAACAGGCTACAAGTAATGGAGTAGATATTACAATAACAAGTGCTTATTACGATGGGAATATTATTGGGATTACATTTAACGCTAAAGGTGACAAAGTATCAATGGATAGTATAGGGGATAGAGGACCAGAAACTGGATATAATTTTCATCTATTTGATGGTGAAGAACAAAATCAGTGGTCTTCGACAATGACAGAATTAAAAGAAACAGAGGATGGATACATCGCGTCCATAGAATTTTATAATCCTAATGCTAACTTAGCTAAAAATTATACTTTACCCTTAACATTTACTTATATAACAGGTGCGAAAGGGCTTTGGAAATTTGATGTTCCAGTTGAGCAAATCCCTTCTGAAACAATTTATTCAGAAGTTAAAACGGAACTTGAGGGTCAAGGTTATTCACTTCAAATGGAGTCAGTTGTAAAAGGGAAAGCAACGACGATATTAAATTATAAGACGACCCTACCGTTGGCTGGTAAAAAGGATAATATTAGACTTACTGTTTTTGATAATGAAGGAAATTCTTTATCAAAATTTCACGCAAATGTTTTAACAACTGAGGTAAACGGAAGATCTGTTGAAAAAGATAAGCAAGAACTATTTAGTAGTAAAATCAGTGATGATGCAAAGTATGTAACTATTCAACCTGAAATAGTTAAATCGGATAAAGATATTGTGAATTCTTTAGACCATTCGAATCCATTTATCGTAGAAAGTAGTAGATTTGACTATGCTATAAAGGTAAATGATGTACAGCAAAAAGGAGAACAACTAATATTGGATTATCATATACAGAATGTCAATACAAATTCAATTAGAAAGGATATGATCCAAAATTTTGCTGAATTTATAATGATAATTAAGTCTGACAATATTCAAAGGAAAGAAAATGGAGAATTGGATATGGAAAAAATGCTTAAACACAAGACTCGTAGTGATCAAGCAAACTCACTAAATGATGGTAATTTACATTATCAATCCATTTTTAACATAAAAGATCCTGATAAATTTGATTATAGAGATTATTCAATAGTTGTCCCATTTGGAACATTAAGTGCAAATGAAGAGCCGATTGAGATGGAACCAATTAAAGTTGAATTAGAATAATTTACAAAATAATATGGTGAGAATGCTTAAAAGCCTAAAACAAAAGGTTAAGCTGACAAACCTCTGAAGTATGGGTCTAACCTCACCATATTGTGAGGTTAGATGTGTGTAAGTAAGACTAGCTTATATAAAAATTCATGCTACGTTACAGGTGTATGGAACACTGTAGTGGTGAAAGCAGCACGTAAAACGTGAACAGGGAAAAGGGGGCGATAATTTCAAACTCAGACCGATCTACATGAACAAGACTATCATTAATTTGGTGGTCTTTTTTTTCGGATGAAATGTTGGGATATTATGTTAAAATTAAATTGCAATCATATTGAACTAACGAAGCAGTTTAGTACAACAAAGAGCATACTCCAAAATTAAATAGAATAAGTCTTTATAGGAAAAATGGAGGGTTAAATGGGCGAATTACAAGTTATAAGTCTAGATAACGTATCATTTCAATTAAAAGAAAAACATAACTTCGAATGGCTAACAAATATGGGAGAAGTATTTAGGGTTTTTGATGATCAAGACTCAGGAAATATATGTTTCGGAATTGAAAATGACGAGATAAAAAAGTTTGTAAAGTATGCTGGGGCAAAAACAAAAGAATATACAGGACAACCAAAAGAAGCGATAACGGCGTTGAAGAATTCAATTTCCATTTATGAAGACTTGCAACATAAACACTTGATAAATTTACTAGAGCATTTTGAGGTTGAGAAAGGATGTGGGTTAGTCTTTGAATGGTTTGAAGGTGAGTGTCTTCACTCCCATTGGTCGTTTCCACCACCTCATAAATACACACACCCTGACTCTCCTTTTTACCGGTTTAAGCAATTACCAATAGAACAACGTTTAAAGTCATTTAAGGTTATATTAGAATTCCATCTAAATGTAGAGAAAAATAACTATGTAGCAGTTGATTTTTATGACGGGAGTATTTTATATGATTTTAAAAGTAATGTAACAAAGATTTGCGACATTGATTTATATAAGAAAAAACCATTCATTAACACAATGGGGCGACTCTGGGGTTCATCAAGATTTATGTCACCAGAAGAATTTGAATTAGGTGCTAAAATTGATGAAAGAACCAATGTTTATAACTTGGGAGCAATAGCATTTGGTCTTTTAGGGGGAGAAATTGACCATTCAATTTCAAAGTGGCATGCTGGACAAGAACTTTATCAGATTGCAATAAAGGCAGTTCAAAAAGACAAAAAAGGCAGATATTCATCAATAGAAGAATTCATCTTAGCTTGGGAATCAGCAATAAAATAATCTTGAACCAAGAAAAATGTGAAATATTGTACTTAAACAAACGGGTGATTCTTTAGTTGAAGAAGAAAATAAGTATCACATTATAAAACGCTCAGAATATATTCTGAGCGTTTTAGTTTGCTCTTATTCTTCATCTTCCAATACATTATAAGCCATATCAAACAGGGTCAGTTGGCTGTTCCATAGTGTGCCTGATGTTTGATGTCTAACATGTGTGTAACTGCCATCGTGTGCTTGGATTCGCATTTTGGCGGTATCTCGTAATGTTATTTCTAAAATAGAGAGAATTCTTGATTTAATTCTCCCTTCAAAAATCGGGAACATTAATTCCACACGTTTGACCATATTTCGAGTCATCAAGTCAGCAGATGATAAGAATATTTTTTCTTCGCCATTATGATGAAAATAATAAATGCGAGTATGTTCTAAAAATCGCCCAACAATGCTTCTTACGTTAATGTTATCACTAATACCTGAGATGCCTGGACGTAAACAACAAATACCACGTACCACCAGGTCAACTTTAATACCAGCTTGCGAAGCCTCATAAAACTTCTGAATCACCAACTTGTCTGTTAGTGAATTCATTTTTGCAATGATCCGGCCATTTCCATAACGTTTATGAAACGAGATTTCACTATCGATATAGCTAATAATATCATTTCGAATATTAAAAGGAGCCATTGATAAATGATGAAAGGTGGGCTTTTCTGTATAGCCACTCAAATAGTTGAAGAAATTAGTAGCATCTACTCCAAATTTTCGTTTCGTTGTCATATAGGACATATCCGTGTAAAATTTAGCGGTTTGATCGTTGTAATTACCGGTACCTAGGTGTACAACTCGTTCAATTCCACTTAATGTTTTTCGAACTACAAGCGTGATTTTACTATGTGTCTTTAACGAAATCATCCCATAAATTACGTGGCAACCAGCTTTTTCTAACTCTTTAGCCCATTGCACATTATTCTCTTCATCAAATCTTGCCTTTAACTCCACTAAAACCGTTACTTGTTTCCCATTTTCTGCAGCACGCTTTAATCCCTCGATAATGGGTGAGCCACCGCTAACACGATACAATGTTTGTTTAATAGCTAAAACATTAGGATCATCGGCTGCATCACGTATCAAGTCGACAACTGGTTCAAAGGTTTCGTAAGGATGATGCAGAAATATGTCCCGTTTTCTAACGGCTTCAAATATAGTTTCATCCTCATGGATATCTTGAGCAGGCTGTGGAATTAATGTTTCATAAACCAAGTTTTCATACTCTTTTTTGACATGGCTATAAAAATCATCTAAAAAGGTAAGATCTAATGGTCCATTAATAATGTATAAATCTTTTTTGTGGATTTCCAAAACATTTAACAGAAATTCTGTCATTTCTGTATTATTTTCACGGGCGTCAACTTCCAAACGGACGGCAGCACCCCATTTTCTTTTCTTTAATTCTTTTTCAATTTCCTTTAAAAGGTCTCGGGCACCCTCCTCGTGTATTGTCATATCGGCATTACGAGTGATTCGGAATGTTGTACTTGATAACACATGATATCCTTTAAAAAATTTATGAATAAAATAGCGAATTAAATCTTCTAATAAGACATAATGGTGTGATTCGCCAATTTGAATAAAACGATCCAATAGTGCAGGAACTTGTACGATTGCTGTTTTGACTTGCTCATGATCAAAGTCATATATATCCTCTAGCTGGACCGCTAGATTTATTGACTTATTTAACAGCATAGGAAAAGCACGATAGGCATCAATAGCCATTGGAGTTAATACAGGAAAAATCTCTTCATCAAAATAATGTTCAAGTTGATTGATTTGAGAGGTACTTATATCTTCCATATTTAATATTTTAATATTTTCTTTTGTTAAGAGTGGTAAGACATTTTTATATAAATCATATTGTTGCTCGACAAGTTCATGATTGAAGCTAGATATTCTGGATAGTTGTTGTTTTGGGGTTAAGCCTGATTTATTATCAGGTCGGTTAAAGCCAGCTTTAACCTGGTCTTTTAAACCAGCTACCCGTACCATAAAAAATTCATCAAGATTGGAAGAGAAAATAGCAAGAAATCGTAATCTTTCTAATAATGGATTTGTATGATCATCTGCTTCTTCTAACACACGTTTATTAAAAGAGAGCCAACTCAGCTCTCTATTATTATAAAAGGTTGGAGAATCTAAATTTTTTTGTTGTTTGACAGTGGACATCAATCATCATCCTTTTTAGACAATATCTATCATCTATCATAACGCTTTATGAGCGTCCTTTTGTTAAGAAAATGTAAAGAATAGGTAAAGTTAAACTTTACAATTTAAAATTCAACTCAATTTCTTTCTTTATCGCCTTCTCGACATGCTTTTTTTGTTTTTCTGATTGATATTCCTCTGGGGTGGCATCTCCCTCACAGAGTAGGGTGACGTATAGTTTGTTATTCTTGTGAGTGCAGGATATGTCTTTAATAACCTGTCTTTTTGTTGCATCTAAGCAATAACTGAATTTTAATAAAGCTCCTAAGTGTCGTAATCGTTTGCGTTCATCTTTTAAAAACCACGATTTATAAGGTTTAATAAATTGTTTAAACACTGTTTTATTTTTGTAGGATGCAATTAAAGCAAGTCTGAGTCGATCTTTGTGCATTAATCCATCAATTGTCCGGTTGGCTAACAAATAAAATGTATGTTGGGCACTAGATTCGGCATCAATATATTCGCCGAGGTTACATAAATAACTGGCTCTTTTTAATAAATGCCAATCTTTTTTATCAAAGTGAATTAATCCCTCTTCTTTCAAACAATCAAATAGTTTTCTGGTCAAATATTGAACGTGCAGGATTTGCTTAGGTTCCAAATTATAATCATTAATTAATTCCTGAATACTATCCTCTAACACATTAGGAAAAAGGATAGAACCTGTCTCCTTTGATAATTGCTCATAAAAGACTCCATCTCTTAACCCTTTTCGACTTAAGATAAAACTGTCTGCTTGTGTAATTTGATATAAACTGTGAAATACTTCTATCGCAGGAATGATAATATCTGCGCGATCCTTAGATAATCCTTCTACCTTTGATAACTTATCTGGTTTTAATGATGTTAAGTAATTACTAACATTTTTAATATCTGTGTCGTACATTTTGTATTGATGGAGGCCGGCTAAGGGGTATTCCTTTAAATTTTGATCAATTTGGACAAGATTTCGGGCACTACCGCCGATTGCTACCAGTGGCACCTCTTTGTCAGATAGCCATGGTAGGGTGCTAAAATGTTCGGCTAAATAGTTGCGTAAATTTTTCAACTCTACTTCGGTTGGTATTTCGCTGGAGAAGAATTCTTTTAGCGTTAACGCACCAAAAGGAAAACTGTGAGCATTTTGTAATTCGCGATCTTTAAAGTATGTCACTTCTGTACTACCACCACCGATATCGACGGTAATACCAGTGGATATCGAAGTAGAGTTTACGACTGCGAGATACCCATAATATGCTTCTTCTTCATCAGATAGAATACGCATCGTCATCCCGGTTTCTTCTTCAACTTGTACCACGATTTCTTCTTGATTAGCAGCTTGTCTGATTGTTGCTGTAGCGACACATACAACTTCTTGTAATGGATAGATCACTAAGACATCTTGAAAACTTTTTAATGTTGTGACGAGTCGACTGATGCCTGCTTGATTTAGATGATTATTTTCATCCAGAAAGGTGCGCAGTCTTGCAACAGCCTTTACATTTTCCACCTCTTTCAATCTACCGCCTTGTTCTCGTAAGTAGATTACTAATCGCATCGTGTTAGAGCCAATGTCAATAATTGCATAATATTGTTGTTTCATCGAATCACCCTATTTGTCGTGAATTTTTTTCCATTATATCATAATAGAGAGAATACTCTGAATCTAGGGAGTTTCTTTGTGAAGTGAGTTTATATTGGAATGCAAAATGCTCTCAAGCTCTATTTAAGGATAGAGCTTGAGTAGTGGGTAATAATTCATGCTGACAAGACTTTATTGCGTAGCATGGAAAAGGCTTAAGATGGGATGTTGACCATCAATTGTTTGTAAGTATTTGCTTGTGTTTTATCACCTTTGGCTAAATAACTTTTGTATAAATAGTTAATAGGTTCTGGGTTGTTAGGAGATAATTCCATTTCCCATTCAAAGCAAGCAATCGCTTGATCATATTGTTCTAAGTCATAATAAATTTCCCCGAGAGCAAACTGTTGATCAGGATTGTCTGTAAGTTGTTCCATCTTTTTTAATTTGTTGATAATTGGCAATTCTGTCTGCGGTAATGCTTCCATGATATCAGGTAATGATAGGTGATGTAGTAACTTGCGAATTGTAATGTGTAATAATTTCTCCAATTGGACGGTGTCATTTTTATAAGAAGTCATTAAGGATTCCAATAGAAGTTGATAATTTTCAATTAAATCTTCAGAGGAAACTTGCTCTAATGCCTCTTCAAGTATTTTTAAATCAATATTTGCCTGACGATGAGTGAGATAATGGTTTAATAGTTGTTTGTATCCATTAAGTTTTACCAGCTTATTTATAATTTCTTTAGAGTCTGGTTGTTTTTCTAATAAAAGTTCCCATAAGTGTGCTCGGTCTTCTTTAGATAATAGTTTTTCTGAAAGTCTATCGATGTTGGCAACAGCATCTAATTCTGAAGATTTTATAAAATATAAACTTAGCTGATCAAATTCACGGTTATCTACATGATATTGTTGCAGAAGTGGATTTATGATTGATTTAGGATAATCTTGTTCAAAAAAGACGGCTTCTAAATAGAGAGGATCAGACCATTTTTCGGTAATTTGATCAATCTTTTGATATCGATCTTTATATTTTTGGAAGTCAAAATGATGGAGCATGTCACGCGCGAATGTGTCATGTGGTCTAACTTGGAGAAAATTAATTAAAATTCGAAATGCTTTTAGTAGTTGTCCATTACGGCGATATTGATAAAAAGTTTTCTTGCATAAAGCCTGAATTTTCTTCTGATCGAGAAAGTTATCAAACATAGCAAGCACATAGAGCATTTCTGTATCATTAAATTTATCTTGTAATTTGCTGACCATATGGTTGTTGGTTGAAATAGGATAGCTTTTCTCCTCAGAGAGTAATGCTTTTGTTAACGGATGATATGAAGTAAATTTGTAACCATTGATGAGGGCTCGATGTAAAAAAGATTGCAGACGGATAGAGGTAGTTTTCTTGGCGTTGATAAAACGGTTTTTGTAAAAGATAATGCTATAGCATTGGTTTTGTTTGCTGGTAGCTTCGATAATTTTTGCTTGTTTATAAATGGTCATTTGCTGTACGTGAAGGGTCAATGTTTTTTTATTATTGGTTAATTGGATCGTTGTCATAGTCGAACAACTCCTTTTACTTGCGGATTACTTCTATTGTAGCATAGTTGAAAAATGCGTTAAAGCATGGGCAGAGAAATTCATTAGCTGAGAGTGCTAGCAACATTTCTAATGTAAATTCTTTGTAATGTTTTGTACCAAACAGCAAGCATATAACCTTTCCTGTGATATGATGAGAGTAAAGCTTATTAGGGGGATCTATGTGCTAAAAGAAATTTTATGGATGGTCATTTTAGCCTTAGCAATTGTATTGATTCCATTTGGGGTTGTTATTTAAAAAATGACGATTATAAAATAGAATTCATTTCAAGTAGAGACTATGACATATCTATTTTTTTTACTTGAAATGCGAACGGTTATATATATTGTTGCGCAATATATGGCTACTGTGCAATAAATGATGTAGTAATTTTGAAATTGTTTTAACTGGTTAGATCCGCTCCGGCTGCCCACTTCCCTTTCCGTGGGGTTTTACCCTCAGCTAACTTTTTTAAGCAAAGAACGCTTAAAAAAGTGGATCTTCAGGTAAAACATTCCCACAGGAGTGAAAGTGGGCGGCCTGCGCTAATATATTGGTTCTACAATTATTGGCACAGCTAGTATTTTGAGCTTTTACTCCAAATAATGCATTTTTAAAAAGATAGAAATACCAATATGATTCTTTATATTACCGTTGTAGAATATCAAATTAGCGCAGGCGCCCACTTCGACTCCTGGGGGATTAGCTTGATACGCCCATAATAACTGTCAAAATTACCACATCAGTTATTGCGCAGCATTCCTATTACGCATAGAAATCCAAACGATTCAAAAAGCCTATTTTGAATCGTTTGGATTTTTCTTGTTATAATATTTTTTTGTGAGCAAAGGACTTGAAAGTCAAAAAAGGTCAGACTATAATAGGGAATAAGATGAAAGGTCAAATATAGTCAAAGTCAAATTGACCTTTTGAAAATTGAAGGAGGAATGACAAATGAAATGTCAACAATGTGGAATTCGTCAAGCGTCTATTAATGTAAACCTTCGATTCAATGATCAGACAGAGTCTTTACATGTTTGTAGTACATGCTTTCAAGATATAAAAAATCAAATGCAACAACCATCAGGAAATATGTTTAAAGATCAAGGATTTGAAGGTTTTTTCGCAGGTGGAGGAAGTGAATCGAATCAAGCACAAGCAAAAACAGTTAACTCACAAGCTGGTAAAGGTAACGGTATTTTAGATCAATTAGGAAAAAACCTTTCAGATGCTGCAAGAGCAGGATTAGTTGATCCTGTCATTGGTCGAGATAAAGAAGTAAAACGTGTAATGGAGACATTAAATCGTCGTAATAAAAACAATCCAGTCTTAATCGGGGAACCGGGTGTTGGTAAAACAGCAATAGCAGAAGGACTTGCATTAAAAGTAGTAGAAGGCAATGTCCCATCCAAGTTACTCAACAAAGAAATTTATATTTTAGATGTGGCATCACTTGTCGCAAATACCGGTGTTCGCGGTCAATTTGAAGAACGAATGAAACAACTGGTAGCGGAACTGCAAGAACGTCAAAATGTAATTCTTTTTGTCGATGAAATTCATTTACTAGTTGGTGCAGGTACGGCAGAAGGCTCGCAAATGGATGCTGGCAATATTCTAAAACCAGCTCTTGCACGTGGTGAATTGCAACTTATCGGTGCGACCACATTAAAAGAATATCGCCAAATTGAAAAAGATGCTGCATTAGAACGTCGTTTCCAACCGATTATGGTCAAGGAACCATCACTTGAGGAAGCAGAACAAATTTTGCAAGGATTAAAAGAGCGATATGAAAAATACCATAAAGTCACCTATTCGGATGAGGTACTAAATGCAGCAGTAGGATTATCCAAACGTTATATCCAAGATCGTTTCTTACCAGACAAAGCAATCGACTTAATGGATGAAGCTGGTGCACGTCTAAATTTAGAGGTAAGTGAAAGCGATCATGATTCCTTGCAAAAACGTTTAGATGAAATAGCCAAAGAAAAAATGGAAGCAGCAGAAAAAGAAGATTATGAACGAGCAGCCAATCTACGCCATCAAGAAATTAAATTAGAAAAGAAATTGGAAGAAACAAATGAAGCACCGAAGGCAGAGGTAACAGTCGAAGATATTCAATTAATTATTGAAGAAAAAACAGGTATCCCTGTTCGAAAGATTCAATCTGACGAGCAATCAAAAATGAAGCACTTAGCTACTAATTTAGGACAAAAGGTAATTGGACAGCAAGTAGCAGTAGATAAAGTAGCAAAAGCAGTCCGTCGAAGCCGTGCAGGTTTAAAATCAAAATATCGCCCAATTGGTTCTTTCCTATTTGTAGGCCCAACAGGTGTTGGTAAAACAGAATTAACTAAAGCATTAGCAAAAGAACTGTTTGGTACAAAAGAAGCAATGATCCGTCTTGATATGAGTGAGTATATGGAAAAACACGCCGTATCTAAAATCATCGGTTCACCACCAGGTTATGTTGGTCATGAAGAAGCAGGTCAATTAACAGAAAAAGTTCGTCATAACCCATATAGCTTGATTTTATTAGATGAAATCGAAAAAGCTCATCCAGATGTTCAGAATATGTTCCTGCAAATTATGGAGGATGGTCAATTAACAGACAGTCATGGCAGAACGGTAAGCTTCAAGGACAGTGTGATCATTATGACAAGCAATGCTGGTACTGGAACAAAAAATATTACAGTTGGGTTTAACAGTGACAATAACGAAGCTGTTTCTACATTAGAAAACTTAAGTAATTATTTTAAGCCAGAATTCTTGAATCGCTTCGATGCGATCATTCCGTTTAACGAATTAGAGCAAGATGACTTGTTGCAAATCGTTGACCTAATGATTGCTGAGCTTTCTGAGCAACTAAAAGAAGCAGATCTAGAAATAACGGTGAGTGAAGATGCGAAGAAATTCCTCGCAGATAAAGGATATGATCCACGTTTTGGTGCACGCCCATTACGTCGCGTAATCCAAGATAAAGTCGAGGATGGTATCACAGACCTTGTCTTAGAAGAGGAAGATGTAACTAGAGTAGAAATTGTACTTGATAATGAAGATATTGTTGTACAGAGAAGCACTAGCTAATTATTAGCTAGTGTTTTTTTAGTTTACATAATCGGAGAGTGGCCATAAAATAAAAAGCACGATTGACTGTCTATCAAACGAATCAACCGTGCTTATATAGGATATTGCTTTATCATATGTGAACGATGTTTTTTTGATGATATAACTTGCGCAAACTCGTGCCTTCAGTCGTGAGTAAGCAAGCTTCGGTTGAGGCATCGTTTTAGCGATGCTCATCAACCGACATGTTTTTTACATTCAAGAAAGATAACATGGGTTTCGAACGTGCGTTTGTCATCAAGCGATGTTATACTATTGTCGAGGCACTTTTCTGTAGGAGCTATTCATGAAGAATGAGCGTACATCTATCCATCATCCGAAAAAGAAAGGAGGAAAAGACGGTGCTACGACACAAAGCTTATAAATATAGAATCTACCCAACCAACGAACAAGCGATTCTGATCATGAAGACAATCGGTTGTTCCAGATTTGTCTATAATCATTTTTTGGATCAATGGAATACGTCCTATGCAGAAACGGGAAAAGGACTAACGTATTCCGCATGTTCCAAGCGATTAACCGATTTAAAGAAACAACCCGACACGGAATGGCTTCGTGAAGTAGACAAATTTTCTCTTCAAAATGCGCTTCGAAACCTCGCAGATTCTTTCACACGTTTTTTCTCTCTCCAAAATGGTAAGCCACAATTCAAAAGCAAAAAGCATCCTATTCAAAGTTACACGACACACTTCACGAATCACAATATTGCTATTTTAGACAAGTCGATTAAATTACCCAAACTTGGTTTCGTTAAATGTGCAAAAAGCCGAGAACCTCAAGGTCGTATTGTCAAAGCAACGATTCGCAAACAGGCTAGTGGCCGATTTTTTGTCTCGATTCTTTGTGAAGAAGAAATACACGAATTGCCCAAGACAGATTCGGCCATAGGGCTGGACCTAGGCATCACAGATTTCGCGGTTTTTTCGGATGGACATAAAGAAAACAACCATCGATTTACGGCCAAAATGGAAGCGAAACTAAAACGTGAGCAACGTAAATTGTCCAAAAGAGCATTAGTTGCAAAAAAGAATGGCATTCGCCTGTTTGAAGCGAAAAACTATCAAAAGCAAAAACAAAAAGTGGCTCGCTTACATGAAAAAGTAATGAATCAACGCAACGACTTTCTGAATAAACTCTCCACAGCAATCATCCAAAACCACGATGTGATCTGTATGGAAGACTTACACATAAAAGGTATGTTGCGTAATCATAAACTAGCGAAAAGTATTTCTGATGTATCATGGTCTAGTTTTGTTGCGAAATTACAGTACAAAGCGGAATGGTATGGTCGTGTCATCATAAAGGTCGATCAATGGTTTCCATCTAGTCAAAGCTGTTCGGAATGTGGTCATCGAGACGGCAAGAAATCACTCGACATTCGAAAGTGGATGTGTCCTGCTTGTCACGCCCAGCATGACCGTGACATCAATGCGAGTAAAAATATACGAGACTAAGGTCTAAGACTCTATGCGCTAGAATAGTCACGAAAACGAAGAACCGTAGGAACTACGGGGATAGCTTGGTAAATAAGAGAAACCGCTGCTTATTAGGCAAAAAATGAGCAAGTAGGCTCTCTTCCCAAGAATCTCGTGATTTTAGTCATGAGAGGTTCATTACTGAAACATTAATTTAAACGTTAGAATGACACAAGTGAAAAAATTTGGATTTTTCCTATGTCTGCGATTCAATGGAATACCTCCTAAATCGTTTTTAAGTTATTTAAAGATTAACATCAATGAGAAAAGGGTAAAACTATACTGTAAGAATATGTAACACACTTTTTTAAAAAAGAATCTTTTTATCTAAAATTGGTACAATATATGTAAAGGGGGACTAAAATGATCCATCAACAAAACGAATATGGCAGTCTAGAGAAGGTTATCGTCTGTCCGCCAATATATATGGAAATAAAAAAAGTGATCAATGAAACACAAAAGTTTTATGAAAATGACAATATTGATATTGAAATTGCGACAAAGCAGCATCAACATTTTGTAGAGACGCTCAAAAAACATGGGGTCGACGTTATCGAATTGTTTACAGATCCTAAATTAAATGAACAAGTATTCACCAGAGACATCGGCTTTGCTATAGGTAATACACTTTATACGGCTGAAATGGGACGAAATATTCGTAAGCCTGAAATTGATGTATTAACGCAAGTACTTGATCAACACGCTATTACATATCAAACGCTGAAAACTCGTTCGATTGAGGGTGGCGATGTAATCGTTGCGGAAGATAAGGTGTGGGTAGGAAACAGTGAACGTACCACCAGTGGAGCTATAACTGAATTGCAACACCATCTTCCAAATAAAGACGTGGTGGCTCTCCCGATACGCGATGATATTCTTCATTTAGATTGTGCCTTCAACCTAGTTAGCGAAGAGATTGGTTTAATCTATAGTCCAGCTTTTAAAAAAGAAGATGTTGAAAAACTTCATGAGAGCTATGATTTAATTGAAGTAGCGGATCGTGAGCAGTTTACTTTAGGAACCAATGTATTCTCTATAGGTGATAAAAAGGTTATTTCATTGCCAGAAAACGAAGAGACCAATCGTCAACTATTTCAAAAAGGCTTTAAAGTAATTGAAGTAGAATTTTCAGAAATTATTAAATCTGGAGGATCATTTAGGTGTTGCACCTTACCAATTGAAAGAAAGTAAAGAGTAATAGGCTGTTACATAGTATTAAGAGAAACCAAGGAAAGGAATGTGGGCAGCCGTATCTCCAGTTAAATCATTTCAATATCACCCCTTGAACTTAGTGCGCAGTTTATTTCTTGAATATGTAAAAATCAAAACGATATCGAAGTCTATTCGAATCGTTTTGATTTTTTTAATTACAAAATACTTCTGTTGTAGCCCCTTCAAAAATTTCAATTATGAACATTTTTAGAATACTCTCTATTAGAAGGGACTTTGTTGTTTTGATATACTGAGATTAGTTATAATCATTCCACAACAGAGGGGTACCTAACATGAATCGATACGAAAGACTCAAACGTCATATGTATTTATTTATCTTACCTGTTATTACAATTGCGAGCGTTATAGGACTCTTTTTTTCTTCGCGTTCCAATCCTTTCAATATATGGATGTTAAGTGTATTTGTGGTAGTTTTCTCTCTCTCATTTCTATTATTATGGTTCCCTAATACATTAAAGTTAGTTGAATATTTAAACCTTACTGTTGTAACTATCCTTCATATTATTAAATTTCATTCTATTATAACAATAGACATGATCGTAAAGGGTTATTCGTATACGGGTAGCTCAACATATTGGACGCCGTTAATATTAGTATTTATTTTTATTGCTTTACCAAGAAAAATAGGTATTTATTATGCATTGGTTTTATGGGCGATTATGATATATATTGGATTCGACTATTGGTCATCAATTCCAGATAAAGGTACAGAAAGACTACTCCAATATTATCTGTCTATTTTAGTTTATATTATTTTTATCTATTTCGTTCGCAGGGTTATCACTTACTATGCTGAAAAAGAAACAATAGAGAGATTAGCTTATTTTGATCCTTTAACTGGAATAGCAAACAGACGAAAAGTGTATTTATGGTTAGAGAAAAGCATTCAAAAGAAAAAGGATTTTTATGTTGTATTATTTGATATTGACCATTTCAAAGCTGTGAATGATACGTATGGTCATCCGACTGGAGATAAAGTACTTAAAAAAATTACCGAAATTGCAGCCTCTCAATTAGGTGAAGATGACGTTATTGGTAGATGGGGAGGTGAAGAATTTATAATAGTTACACGAAGAGAAAAAGGAGCTCTTCCATTAATAGAACAAATTCGAACGACGATAGCTAATTTTGAATTTGAAGATATCCCTCAGATCACCGCTAGCTTCGGTATAGCCAAGCATCAGGATCAATCTACGGAATTATTGCTGGAACAAGCGGACAACGCTCTCTATCAGGCAAAAAGGAATGGAAGAAACAGAGTGGAAACATATCAAAATATAAAATATTGAAACTATTTACTTTGATAAACGTAAACATACTATATGAGGAGGTGAGACCATGGAAGAAATATTAAATGCACTACCAATTGTTGCCCCGATAATTTTTATTCAATTTTTGTTAATGATTATTGCACTTATATCTTTAATTAAAGCAGAAAAGACGAATGGTCCTAAAGCTATGTGGGCAGTGATTGTTATTTTTATCGGATTTATTGGACCTATTTTATTTTTTATTATCGGAAGGAGGCAATACTAAATGGCAGTTATTGAGGTTCAAAATTTAATGAAAGCATTCAAAGGCGATCAAGTTGTGAAGGGTTTGAATTTCACTCTTGAAAAAGGAAAATGTGTTGCCTTGCTAGGACCAAATGGGGCGGGTAAAACAACTACATTAAGGATGCTATCAGGGCTTTTGAAGCCGACAGATGGTTCGATTCATTTTGATGGTGCTACAAAAGGTGAAGATATTCGCCAGTATATCGGTTACTTGCCACAATATCCAATCTTCCATCCTTGGATGACAGGCAAGGAATTTCTAGTGTATGTTGGTCAGCTTGCCCATTTATCAAAAAAAGAAGCATTAGAGAAAGCAGATCAATTACTCGAGAAAGTAGCTATATTTGAAGCAAGAAATCAGCGAATTGGAAAATACTCAGGCGGTATGAAACAACGATTAGGAATAGCCCAGGCCATGATTCACAGTCCGCAGTTATTAATGTTAGATGAACCTGTTTCCTCGTTAGATCCACTTGGACGCCGAGAAGTATTAACATTAATGGAAGAGTTAAAACAACAAACGACCATTCTCTTTTCTACACATATATTAGGAGATGCCGAGGAAATTAGTGATGATTTATTATTAATGCATCATGGAGAAATTGTAGAATCGGGCTCAATTGAATCATTACGTCATAAACATCAAACAGCTAAATTTGAGCTAGCTTTCCGAGGCGATACTAGTACATATCAGGAAAGGCTGAAGCAATTGGATTGTATTCAGGAAACCTTTTTAGAAAAAGGGGAAATCCATGTCGTTGTTGAGGATATCGATACAGCTAGAAGAGAAATATTACAGGAAGCGATTGCAACGGATTGGCCACTTGTTAAATTTGAATTAAGCAGAACGACGTTAGAGGATCTCTTTATGAAAGTGGTGAAAAACTAATGCAATGGATGACAATATTTAAAAAAGAATTATTAGAAGATTGGCGAAATTATAAGTGGATATGGGTACCGCTTGTCTTTATCGTTATTTGTATTATGGATCCTATATCGACGTATTACTTACCACAAATATTAGAATCTGTAGGAGGAATGCCTGAAGGGACAGTAATCGAGCCTCCAGAAGTAGAACCTGCTCAAGCGATTATGATGAGTTTAACTGAATTAAGTATGCTTGGTGTACTAGTAATTGTGGCCATTTCAATGGCAGTTATTTCTGGTGAAAGAAAGAGTGGTGTGGCAGAATTAATTTTAGTGAAACCAGTTAGCTATTTCACCTACATATCAGCTAAATGGGCGGAAAAATTGTTATTAGTTTTCACTTCATATTTGATCGGTATGTTAGCAAGCTGGTATTATGTTGATTTGTTATTCGGTCAGATAACAGTAGGGCAATTTTTTAGTTTATTCTTTTTCTATTTGATCTGGCTGATTTTTGTTATTAGCTTAACTATCTTTTATAATACAATAGTGAAAGTACCTGGTCTTGTCTTAACATTAACTGTTGTTACAATTATGGCAATGTCTGCAATCAATCAAATATTTTCTTATCGGATGCCATGGTTTCCTAATAGTATTAGTGGACATATAACAAAAATGTTAATGGAAGGTTCAGTTCCAAGCGCCTTGTGGGGAGCAGCTTCAATTACAATTATTGTATCTGTTGGATTGTTAATCGCTTCTAATTATATTCTTAAGACAAAAGAAATGGCAGATTAAGAGTTCGTGCTTTTGAACTCTTTTTCTACTATAATAGTTATATAGAAAGGGGCATTAGCTCAGCTGGGAGAGCATCGTGCTGGCAGCGCGAGGGTCAGCGGTTCGAGCCCGCTATGCTCCATTAATGCAAAAGACCGTTCCGAAAGGGTCGGTCTTTTGCATTTATCAGTAGTGGGGATTAGAATGTATCCCTCTTTGGTACAACTAGAAAAAAAGCGACACCACGATATTGTAGTGTCGTTTTCGTTATATGCGCATGGTGGTCAATCTCCATGGGCTAGTATATATTCCGCTATTTGGAATAGGTGATTAATCGCAATTTATTTTCCAAGGAACGCCAAATCGATCGACTAATATACCATAACCTGTGGACCAAAAGGTTTCTTCAAACGGCAAAAGCACTTCTCCACCATCAGATAATGAATGGAAAACCTTTTTTGCAGTTAGTTGCTCAGGGAAATTTAATATAACAAAAACACCTTGAGGTTTCTTATAGTCTCCATGTAATGTGTCTGCTCCAGCAAGGATAAAATCATTAATTTGAAGTGAAGCGTGTATGATTCGATTATGTGAATCTGGATCTACCTCTCTTACCATAGGGGCATCCCTATACTTTAACATCGTGACTATCTTTCCACCGAAGATTCGTTGATATTCAAGAAACGCTTCTTCACACTTACCATCAAAACTTATGTAGGGGCTTATTCTCATAGGAATGCTACGCCTCCTCGTCTATAAAGCATAGTAGTTAATTGAAAATCCGTAGTTTTCAGGAATTTACTAAAATTCAATGTTGGGTATATTAGTAAAATTATGGGTTATTTTTCAATTATAACTAAGGTGATCGTTATTATCAATTTTTAATAGATTTCTTTGATAAAGGTAAGGACAGTGAAACAAACAACGCTGGGAGAGCATTGTGCTGGCAGAGCGAGGGTCAACGGTTCGATCCCGCTATGCTCCATAGGCAAAAACCGTAACCGAGGGTGGTTGCGGTTTTTTAATAATTGAAGGTTTACTTTAAAATTTATCTAAATTCTGTTGAATGTCTATAAAGCTAAAGTACAACTATGATGATTGTTTCTCTGGCTGTGGTGATATGGGTACAGTGAGTAGTTCACTACGATGTTCCTTATACCAACTAACAGAGTCCTGAAGCGTAACATGGAGTGGTCGATAAGAAATGGCTAATGAATTGATTGCTTTAGTATTGTTACATACTCTGCCTTCAGTCACTTCATGGACACCATTTACGGAAATAGACATTTCTTTTTTTGTGATAGCTGCCATCCTGTCAATAAACCATGCAAGGGTAAAGGCAACGGGTTTAGGAATGGTAAGCTTAGGAGAAGGGATTCCTGATGCTTTTTCTAAATGATGGGATAATTCTCTTAAGTGGAAATGGTTACCTGTAACAAGAAAACGATCAGTCTGATTCACTTTGGTAATTGCTGCTACCATTGCATCTGCAACATCTCTTACATCAACGATATCGATGCTACCGTTCACATTACCAGGTATTTGTTTATTGAGATAATCAAGAATATATCTTCCTCCGGTTGTTGGACCTGCATCAACTGGTCCCATCATCCAACCAGGTAGGAAAGTAATCACAGGTATGGATTGCTGTTTACTAAAGTCGCCAATAAGCTTGTCACCAATAATTTTACTTTTTGCATATAGAGTTTTCGCATCCTCCAATTTCTTCAGATCCAATTCAGTGCTTGGTTTATTATCTTTTCTTTTTTGAATCGTGTTATTACTACTCGTATGAAAAATACGCTGGACGTTATATTTCTTGGCATATTCAAAAAGTCGGAGCGTATTCGTTATATTGATCTTTTCTAATTCTTCCCAATGAGAACCATATAAGAAGGATTCCCTGAAATATGCTGCCGTATGAAAAAGCAGCTCACAATCTTTAAGTTCATCTGCAAAGGCATCGACATTAGCCATATCTCCCTGAACAAAAATGGCGTCTGTAGAGCCTAATATTTCCTTTGCTTTACTAATTGAGCGCACCAGCGTTTTTACTTGATATCCTTCCTTTAACAATTTCTTTACTAAATGATTTCCCAAGAAACCAGTCCCACCTGTTACAAAGACTTTCATCATTACCACTCCTTATTTATAAACTATATATAATATATATTTAGTTTATAAATAAGTCAACTGTTTTTTTAGATTGACTTTCATAAAGCTATTGTTATAGTAAATATAAATGAAGTCAGTTAATGAGGACTATTCGTGATTAATTAAGAGATATTTGAAAGAGGAGATAAAATGAGTTATTCTACAGCTTTTTCCCATGCCTTATCTATTGTTGTTTATACTGCTGTAAAAATAGATGAGGGTGTCACAGAGTATGTTTCAGCGCGACAATTATCGGAGCAGATAAATATCCCAAATCCTACTGTAGTAAAGATACTGCAATCGCTAAATCGCTTTGGTCTTATAACTACGAAAGAAGGAGCAGGTGGAGGAATACGATTATCAAAGAATGCCCAAGATATTACGGTATTTGATGTATTTAGTGCGATTGAGCTTGATCGTCCCTTATTTAAATTTTCGCTTCCATCTACCTTAAATGATGATAAATCACGTCTTGTCGGTCAAAATATTCAACATGTACTTTCGCAAGCTGAAAAAGACATGAAAAAAACGTTACAATCTACTACAATATCAGATCTATATTAATTTTTTTTGTTAAATTGTATTGTATCCACCTAAAAAAGGGAAAACGAATAATAAGAAATTTTCATACCATACTAGCAAAGAGAAGGTAGGTGGGATAATGAAGATTGGTGTGCCGAAGGAAATTAAAAGTAATGAAAACCGTGTGGCGATGACACCGGCTGGTGTGATGGCGTTAACACAAGCTGGTCATGAAGTGAAGATTGAACAAGGTGCAGGTATCGGAAGTGGAATTGATGATCATTTATATCAAGAAGCTGGAGCAATCATAGTAGCGGAGGCAGAGCAAGCCTGGTCACAGGAACTTGTTGTAAAAGTCAAAGAACCACAAGCCTCAGAGGTTCGCTTTTTTAGAAAAGATTTAATGCTCTTTACGTACCTGCATTTAGCAGCAGAAGGTGCTGTAGCAGATGCATTATTAGAAAACAAAACAACTGGAATAGCATATGAAACCATTCAATTAAATAATGGTGGTTTACCACTGCTGACACCTATGAGTGAAATTGCAGGACGAATGTCGGTACAGGCAGGAGTTCACTTTTTGGAAAAGACGCATGGGGGTAAAGGCGTTCTCGTTAGTGGAGTTCCAGGTGTGTCGCCTGCAAATGTCGTGATTATTGGTGGCGGAATTGTTGGAACAAATGCGGCAAAAATGGCAATTGGCTTAGGGGCAAATGTAACATTATTAGATATAAATATTGAACGGTTGAGACAGTTAGAGGATTTATTCGCTGGTAAAATAAGAACATTGGCTTCCAATCAATATAATATTGCAGAGCAAGCAAGAAAAGCAGACTTATTAATTGGGGCGGTATTAATCCCTGGCGCAAAAGCACCAAAGTTGGTCACAGAAGACATGGTAAAAACCATGGAAGCAGGATCGGTTATCGTAGATGTTGCGGTTGACCAAGGAGGTTCGATTGAGACGATTGACCGGATTACAACACATGAAGACCCGATTTATATTAAACACGGTGTCAATCATTATGCTGTTGCTAATATACCAGGAGCCGTTTCTAAAACAGCAACATATGCTCTAACAAATGTTACGGCACCATATGTTTTACATCTTGCAAATCTGGGTTTAAAAGAAATGATCCGAAAGAATCCATCTTTTGCTAAAGGCTTAAATACGTATCAAGGCAAAGTTGTTCATGAAGCAGTGGCACAAGGTTTAGATAAAAGATATACCGAATTATCATCTATTTTCCAGTAGTCTGAGTGAATTTTGTTGCTCAGGCCTCTTTTTTTGATGAAAAAAAGGCTCCGTTTAGACGGAACCTTACTCATTGAAGAAAGCTAATTCTTCTTCAATGACCTTTCGAATTTTATCTAAAGTTTCTTCAGGTGTCTTTCCATGAATCCTGCGATTATTGACCAGTGCGTATGGTTTTAATCGACACAATCCACAAAAATTCAAACAATCATTTATTAATACAGCTACCTCTGGGTACTCTGTTTCAATAATTGCCTCTATATCAAATGTGTTCATTAAATTACTATCACAAATTTCTACCACAACGATTCCCATTTAACTCACCTTCCATCTATGTCTGTATGACGTTAATCACAGACAAAAAGAGAATCATCCTTTAAAATAACTATATAAAACAATTTTGTCAATAGATAAGTATATTTATAAAGGTGGTGTCACAAATGATTAAACAACAATCTACACGAAATGAGATATTAGAGCTACTAAAGAAGAATCAAGCATCATCAGTTAGTGGAATAACAGCCTATTTAAATATTTCAGAAATGGCAGTTCGAAAGCATTTGATCAAATTAGAAGGCGACAAATTAATTACTACCAAAACGGTTCGTCAGCCAATGGGGAGACCTGTTATTTATTATTCGTTAACAAGAACTGGTGAAAATCAATTCCCTAAAAGTTATGATGTACTTGTAGTGGATTTTTTATCCGATATTGAACAAACAATGGGCAAAGAAGCAATTTTCCAATTATTCGAAAAGAGGAAAGAACGATTATACAAAAAGTACAGCAGGCGTATTTTTTCTGAAGATAACATCACAGAAAAAGTACAAGCGCTTATTGAAATCCAACGTGAGGGTGGATATATGTCAGAACTTGAAGAAGAGGATGACACTTCTTTATCTTTTTCCCAGTATAATTGTCCAATTGCAGAAATTGCAAATAAATACGATAAGCCATGTGAGGGTGAACTTAATTTATTTAAATCTGTGCTCAAGACTGAGCAAGTTGAAAGAGTAGAATGTTTGGCAAAAGGGGGGAAGGCTTGTAAGTATGTCGTGCGAAAATGAGGCACAGGAAGGAATTCTTCACGGGATAAGTGATGCTGTAGACGGGATAATCAGTCGGCTTCACGGGATATATTACTTGCTTGACAGGCTAAGTCGATATATCCCGTGAAGAGAAGATGGTATCCCGTCAACGAGGAGAGTTATCCCGTTAAGATGACAACTTTTCCAGTGAAACATCAACTATTCAAAAAAACATTAAAAAGAATGGAACTAAAAATGAAACAATTACCGCGCTAATTGTCATTGATAAAGCACTAACAGCACCTTCTAACTGCCCTAACTCTAAGGCCTTTGCCGTACCGATTGCATGTGAAGCCGTTCCAATCCCGAGCCCTCTAGCAACAGGATGCTCAATTCGACATATTCGAACAAGCGATGGTCCGAACATAGCACCACTAATCCCTGCAATCATTACAAAAACGGCTGCAAACGATAAGTTTCCCCCAGCTGTATCTGTAATGCTAAGTGCTACAGGAGTTGTTACAGATTTAGCTGCAACCGATTGAATTAGCCATTGTTCGAATCCAAGCAGCTTTGCTCCCGATACCCCTGATAATACGCCTACAGCTGATCCTGCAAATATTCCAATAAAAATGGAACGTGCATATCTTTTAATTAATTTCAATTGTCGATATAGAGGTAACGCTAATGCTACGACGATTGGTCCTAGGAATAGATCGATCCATTGTCCACCAAGCATATACAATTGATAGGGGATATCGACAACATACAATATAATCACAAATATGCCTGATGTTAAAAAAATTGGTAATGTAAAAGGGTTAGGAAATAATCGATATATTTGTTTGCTGACAAAGAAAAGAGCGATGGTTGCAATCAGAAAAACGCTGCCTAATAGAAATTCATTCATATGTATGACCATCTTTCTTCACTAGTAATGAGGTAATCAGACTACCACTCAGTATCACTAGCAAGGTACTAAGGATAATCAGAGGTATCATTAAACTTCCTTTTCCAATAAAGAAATCTAGATATTGAACCACCCCTACTGTGACTGGAACAAAAAATATCGGCATATCCTTTATTAATAGATCAATGCCTTCTTCTACCCACTCCACGCGAATCCATCTAAATGTTAATAACGCAAAAAATAGCAGCATACCGATAATGCTACCAGGAATAAACAAAGAGAATGTTTCTTGGATCGTTTCACCGATATAATAAAAAATAAATAATACACTTATCTGTATAATAATTTTTAGCACTTTTCGCATTTCCATTCCTCCGCTCTATCTTCATACGCTTTTCTTTTAACAGAGCGCAAGCCTAATCTTTAAACAAATTCTTCATACAAGTACTACAATAAACAGTGCCGTACTCTTTATAATACTTTTTCACGTTTGTTATACCTAATCCGTCTTGTAGTTTACTCCTAAAAAAGTATTCTTCAAGAAACTCAATTTTTTTCTCACAGTGATCACAAAATAATTTCGCTTCAAACATAAATAAACCTCCTGTTCATATATTAACATATTCACAGGGTTATCAACAAAAGTATTCCTTATTAGAACGCTCTTTAGAGTTTATCCACATTATCCACAGAAAAACGATAAAAAAAGCAGTGAACAACTGACCTTATCAAAACAAGATCCACAACTCTTATGCACAATATACACAGAGTTGTGGATAAATGGTGTGGATAAATCACATTGCTTCTTCTCCCTCGACAGTGGTTTGAGCGTGAGAGAAGTAATTTTCTTTCGTAATCACATATAAGTCATAGATAGCTTCGGGTTGTGAATCATTTATTTTATCAAATACTTGTGGATAGCTTTCATTACCATACATAACAAAAGGGATTTTTAAAATTGCTTTTAAAGAGCGTACATTCGCGCGTCTAATTTTAATAAAAACAGCGTCAATGTCATGATGGTAAAATAACTCTTCGAAAAAGGCGTCTTTTGCTAACTTATTATATCCCTTGCCAAAATACGGTTTGCCAATCCATGTTGCCAGAAAGCCTGCATTATTTTCAATATCAAATAAATTGATCGTGCCAATCGGATTATAGTAATCATCGACGATTGTACGAGAAATCAATTCACCGTTTTCTTCCGCTTCGATGGTTTGTTTCGTTAAAAAATAGAACTCGTCACTTGAATATGCTTTGTGTCTCACGTAAGGAAATACTTCAGGATCAGACATTAAATCAAATAAAACCGGAGCATCTTGGACGTCTCTTTTTTTAAGCATAAAAAATCCCTCCTTGTTGATGGGAGGGTGAAAAAAGGACAGAGACAGTGCGTCACTTTGCTCTTCCCACCCTCGAATTTTTATCAAACTTTAACAAAAATTCGGGATGGGAATCGAACCCATTAGAACCAGTATGTATTACTGGTGGCGCACCATTTGCCTTCCCTTATACGAACTGCTCATTTAAGCAGTTAACTTACAATAAATCTTACCCTTATCTTACACAATCAATAGGGAAATTGTAAATAGAAAATCATAAAAAAATCATAAAAAATTTTGAGTAAAAAGAAGGAATATTAAGAAAATTTAATATATATAACATTTTCTTCATAAAAAAGAGATAATATGACGATATATCAACTGTTATGACGTTTAATTATAAATTTCCTTCAATGCTTCATCGATGGTAGGATAGTTAAATTGATAGCCGAATTCTAACGCTTTTTCAGGTAGCACCTTTTGACCGTCAACAATTAGTATACTCATTTCTCCTAGACCAGTTTTTAATAAAAAACTAGGTGTTGGAAACCAATTAGGACGATTTAAAACATCTGCCAGACTAGCAGATAATTCTTTGTTACGCACCGGATTTGGTGCAGTCAGATGGAAGGCGTTCTCAACATTAGGATTATCCAGAGCAAATAGTAACATTCCTACAACATCTTCAATATGAATCCATGATACCCACTGATAACCACTACCTATTTTACCTCCGACAAGAAATCGAAAAGGAAGAGCCATCAAAGGTAAAGCACCTTCTTTGCCCAAAATAACACCAAACCTGGCTAGTACTGTGCGAACATTATGTGATTTGATTTGCAGTGCTGTTTTTTCCCAGGCATCAGTTACTTCAGCAAGAAAGTCATTTCCTTGTTCTTCAGACTGTTCAGTAAAAGTTTTTTCATCCGAGGTACCAAAATAGCCAACTGCCGAGGCGTTGATTAAGACCTCAGGCTTAGCTTCTAAGTTATCTATTAATTTATCGATTGCATAAGTAGCGTTAATTCGGCTCTGATAAATTCTATCTTTTTTTGATTTGGTCCAATAACCAAACAGCGAATCTCCTGCTAAATTGATAATCCCATCAAGTTTTGGCAGTTCTTTTTCAGGTTGGCTTTGATCTGATAACCATCCAACATATTTTACTAAAGCGGTATTGAGATATTTTTCAGGAGACCTTGTTAAGATATATACTGCGTCTCCTCTTGATGTTAATGCTTTTGTAAGATGTTCACCAACGAATCCTGTTCCTCCTGCAATAGCAATGTTCATTGAAATCCCTCCAGTTATAAATTGTAGAACAAACGTTTGAATGATAAAATAGTATTGAGGTGATAAGTGTGCCGGAAATAACCAAAATAACAACCCAAAAAAAATCGAAATACCGTTATAACATTTTTTTAACAGAAAATGATCAAGAGTATTATGGCTTTAGTGTAAATGAAGACATTCTTATTGACTATCATTTACGAAAAGGTATGCTTTTAACACCTGAATTAATCGAACAAATTCAAGAGCAAGATTCCTCTTATAAAGTGTATACCCTATCTGTGAAGTATTTAAGTTTCAGAATGCGTTCTGAGCAAGAATTAATTGATTATTTAGAAAAGAAAGAGGTGGAAGACACCTACATTGATGAAGTGATCGATCGCTTAAAGAAAGAAAAATTGCTTGACGATGCCGCTTTTAGTGAAGCATTGGTACGCACTCGCGTCCAAACTTCAAGTAAAGGGCCAATGTTGATCAAGAAAGAATTAGTGGATAAAGGCATTCAAGCATCACTTATAGAAGAAGCTTTAAAACATTATACATTTGATCAACAGTTTGAAAAGGTAGAGAAATTGGCACTTAAGAAATTAAATAGTTCAACTAAAAAATCTTTTAAGCAACAGGAAGATAGCTTGAAGCAAACCCTGTTGCAAAAAGGTTTTACCTTTGACGTTATTTCAGAAGTTGTTAACAATTTGGAAGTCGAACGTGATCATGATGAGGAATACAATGCTATTGTATTTCAAGGCGAAAAGTTGGTGACAAAATATCAAAAAAAAGATAGCGGATTTGCTTTAAAACAAAAGGTGAAAGCTAGTTTATACAGAAAAGGTTTTGCAGGGGATCTGATTAATCGTTTTATAGAAGAGCATGTTAATGAAGAACAATAAAAAGAATACAAGCGACTGGAAAGCAGACGCTTGTATCAGGTTTAGTTGTTTACCAAATGTGTCAGACACTCAATTGCTTGATGAACATCATCGACTACATGTGCTGCTTTTTCCTGCACCGGTTTTGGTGCGGTACTCATTGCAAAGCTATTAGGGGTCATTTCAAACATTGGAATATCATTGTATGAATCACCAATTACCGCTATTTCTTCTGGCTCTATACCTAAGTGTTTTGCAAGTGTTCGTAATCCCAACGCTTTACTGACACCTTTTGGAACGATGTCAACACACCTTGGATCAGATAAATAGGTTTCGCTAACATCCAGAAACTGTTCGTTAATTTTTTCTTGTAATGCAACAATATCTTTTTCTTCCCCAAGTAACATAAACTTACTAGGTAAGAAATCATCGTTATATTGATCAGCAAAATCTACACCCTCTACCAATGGAAAATAGAGGATCGATTCCACCGCCTTGATTTCTGGTGTTTTTACTGAAATATACGATTCATCTGCCGTTGTGATAGAAAATGGACTTGAAAAGGAATTTACAACGTTATGTATGGCATTACTAGTTTTTGCATCAAATGTTTTGGCTAGAAGTGCCTGATTACTTTTCGTGTCAACGAATGCACCATTTTGACTGATTCGATGTGCATCATGATTTATTTCTGAGCAAATCTTTTTTATGTCACGTTCCATTCGACCGGTTGCAACTGCAAAATCAATGTTCTGTTCTTGAAGTCGATGAATCGCTTTGATATCTTCTTCTTTAATAACATTACCATGTTTTAGTAATGTACCATCAAGGTCTGTGGCAAATAATTTTATCAAACTTGATCAACATCCTTTTTATTAGGTTACTTTAATTATAACGCTTCTTGAGTACAGAAAAAAATAAAATGACCATAAATATTTAATCGAAACTTATCCCGTGCTAAACTTAAACTAGAAAACAAGATGGTGGTGGAAGAATGGAGAGAAGATACAGTTCCTATACAGTAGATGAGTTAAGAGCAGAGGTTGCTAGTCTAAAAGAACAACTACAGAAAGCTGAACAGTGGGGAAATGTCAGTGAATATGAAATCTTACAAAGAAAGATGCAAATGGCAGCGGCCTATTTAGTAAATCCAGCAGATTTTAAAAAAGGTATGCGTTATGAATTAGCGGGGGACCCTGGTCAGACATTTGAGATTACCTATATTAATGGTGTGTTTGCCTGGGGACACCGGATTAATTTATTGGGACAAAAATTTGAAGAGGAAGAGGCGGTCCCACTTTCCATTTTAGGCGATATACAAAAACAATAGTGGAGGAAGCAAGATGCAAGAAGAAATACAACGATTAGCAGAAGAACTGCAAGAAAAAAATCCCTCGCTTACAATACTCGAAGCAAGAAGTTGGGTTGAGCTATTGTGGGAAGATTTTGAAACAACCAGAGCAAAAGCTGGTAGAAAATATGAAGGAGCAGAAGTAACACAAAAAATTGTGCGCTACTGGATTCAGCAATACGGTGCAAGTTTGGACGATTTCGTCAAAAGGCATCCGAAGTATCAAAAATTAATAAACGAAAGTAACCGTCCCATTCATTAGCAAAAAGAGGCTGAGACAAAACTATTTTTCTTAACTTCAAACATGAACAATGCTATCTGTTTTGTAGCGCAACATTTGGATACTGCGCTACAAATGATTTGATAATTTTGAGATGAAGAGTGTGCTTAAAACCGCTCCGGCTTGCCCACTTCGCTTTCCGAGGGGCATGTTCTTCAGCTAACTTTGAAAAGAAAGGCACTTTTCAAAGTGGATCTTCAGACCATGCTAATCCCTCAGGAGTCGAAGTGGACGCCTGCGCTAGATAAGTCCTACAATGATTGCAAGAGTTGAAAAAACGACTTCTATCTCATTTCTAGAAAGCTCAAGTTGATAACTGTTATAACAGTTGTAGAATATATTCAAAGCGCAGGCCGCCCACTTTCACTCCTGTGGGAATGTTTTACCTGAAGATCCACTTTTT
>NZ_CZRP01000009.1 GCF_001458115.1 Gracilibacillus massiliensis | reverse complement strand
GACTTCCCATCTATTCGATAGAGTAAGATCCCTCAGAGACGATGAGGTAGATAGGTTCGAGGTGGAAGCATGGTGACATGTGCAGCTGACGAATACTAATCGATCGAGGACTTATCTATACTAATAAGTTACGGTTTGTTTGAAGCTTGTTTTACTTCTTATCTAGTTTTTAGGGTATATCCCTTTTGTTATAATATAAGCCGAGTCTGGTAACGATAGCGGAGAGGTCACACCTGTTCCCATGCCGAACACAGTAGTTAAGCTCTCCAGCGCCCATGGTAGTTGGGGCTCGCGCCCCTGCAAGAGTAGGACGTTGCCAGGCATATATTTCAGCTTTGAGAAGCTATCATTACTGATTATTCCACAGTAGCTCAGTGGTAGAGCAATCGGCTGTTAACCGATCGGTCGTAGGTTCGAATCCTACCTGTGGAGCCATTTGCTTCCATAGCTCAGCGGTAGAGCACTTCCATGGTAAGGAAGGGGTCGCCGGTTCAAGTCCGGCTGGAAGCTCTGCTATTTTTATGAATTTTTGGCCCGTTGGTCAAGTGGTTAAGACACCGCCCTTTCACGGCGGTAACACGGGTTCGAATCCCGTACGGGTCACCATAATAACCACAGTAAGCATTAGTTATTGCTACTTTATATTAAGGATGGCATGCTAAGATCGCGACGTCCTGTCGCAACGCATGCACTTGCACATCCTGTGCGGCGGAGGATTAGCTCAGCTGGGAGAGCACTTGCCTTACAAGCAAGGGGTCGCAGGTTCGAGCCCTGCATCCTCCACCATTCCAGCCGGTCTAGCTCAATTGGTAGAGCAACTGACTTGTAATCAGTAGGTTGGGGGTTCAAGTCCTCTGGCCGGCACCATTTAATTATATATGAATACATGGAGGGATAGCGAAGTTGGCCAAACGCGGCGGACTGTAAATCCGCTCCCATCGGGTTCGTAGGTTCGAGTCCTACTCCCTCCACCATTGTATAATTTTATTTGAAGTGTATAAACTAAATATGTACGCTTATTATTTTTGTTGGGCTATAGCCAAGCGGTAAGGCAACGGTTTTTGGTACCGTCATGCGCTGGTTCGAATCCAGCTAGCCCAGCCATTTTTATTTTATTATAAGCATCATTTGTAAACTTCTTTAGAGCCATTAGCTCAGTTGGTAGAGCATCTGACTTTTAATCAGAGGGTCGGAGGTTCGAATCCTCCATGGCTCACCATTTATAATGAATAAGTAAAGGGGCCTTAGCTCAGCTGGGAGAGCGCCTGCTTTGCACGCAGGAGGTCAGCGGTTCGATCCCGCTAGGCTCCACCATTCATTTATATAAAATTAATTACTAAGCAGCGGTTTCTCGAATAGAAACGGCTTTTTTTTTATGGGATAGGAAAGCATATAATCAGTGGTATCAAGGCATTTGTTATATCAAAGTAGTCATTTTGAAATTATGAATCCACCGCTACGACTGTCCACTTCCCTTTCCACGGGATTTTCGCCTGAGCGAGTGTTAAATCTATTATCCATTTCAAAATTTCTACTAAAAGGACCGGGAGCTTTCCCGGTTTTTCTTATGGGGATTTATGGGAAAATAAATATAAAAGCACCACTTCCAGACTTACTTAATATAGAAGAAATAGTTTGAATAATGGAATCGTATTACTATTATCTGAAAAAAATGTAATTCAACAACAAATATATCTAAATTATTGGTATAATAGCAATGGAAAATCAATAAAAAAATTTAAATTAAATGAAACCCTTAGTAGTGGTTGTACGTAAATATATTAACCGCAAAGTAGCGGAGGTTATTAGATGATTGAGGAGAAAATTAAAAAGAACATAAAAGCAGTGAAAAAAGGCGATCAATCAGCTTTCGAGGATATTGTCGCCTTTTACCAGAATAAAGTATTTGCTATTTGTTATCGAATGATAGGAAATCGTCATGAAGCAGAAGATATTGCACAAGAAGCATTTATTCGTGCTTATATTAATATTCAATCTTTTGACGAGAATCGAAAGTTTTCTACATGGCTATACCGAATCGCTACGAATCTAACTATTGATAGAATCAGAAAAAAGAAGCCTGATTATTATCTTGATGCCGAAATAAAAGGGGCAGATGGTTTGGATATGTACGCACAATTGCCAGCAGAACAAGCTTTGCCAGAAGAAGAGGTAGAAAGTTTAGAGATGCAAAGTTATATTCAACAGGAAATTATGCAATTACCTGAAAAATATCGAAGTATCATCGCACTGCGTTTTATCGATGAACTATCTATGAAAGAAATTAGTGAAATTTTGGAAATACCCGTGGGGACAGTGAAAACTAGAGTCCACCGAGGTAGAGAAGCATTAAGGAAAAGGCTTCGCCATGTATAAGGGGTGTGAGTGAAATGAAATGTAATAAAGAAGTTATTGAATTAATGCATCAATTTTTAGATGGTGATATCTCAAAAGAAGAGGAACAAACGTTACGCTCCCATTTACAGTCCTGTGAAGCTTGTCAAAAACATTTTAAAGAACTAAAAAGAACCGTAGCATTGGTTACTGCAAATATTGAATTGAAGCCAACTCTTGACTTTACAAGTAATGTAATGGCACAATTACCAAAAGAAAAAAAACGGATGTCAGCTAAAAGATGGATGAAGTATCATCCGTTTTTGACAGCAGCAGCAATCTTTTTTATTTTTATGTTTTCGGGCATCTTTTCCGCCTGGAGTCAAGATCAGCAATTAAGTTATCCTAAAGGTCAAAATCTAATTGTAGAAAACGATACCGTCATTGTTCCAGAAGGGGTCGTAATCGAAAATGATTTAGAAATTAAAAACGGGAATGTGAAAGTAGAAGGAGAGGTATTAGGAGATGTTATCTTAATCAATGGAGATCATCTTTCTGCTTCTGCTGGAAAAGTGGCAGGGGAAATTAAAGAAGTAGACCAAGTATTTAATTGGATGTGGTATAAATTAAAAGAACTTGTAGAAAGTGTGTTTAGTTTAGATTAGTGTAAAACAGTGACTCTTCGATGCTTTATAAAAGAGTCACTGTTTTACTTATAAATAATGGCATGGACAAACAATTTAAGAAAATGAGCACTTCTTATTAAATCTTATTTACATAATCAAAGCGATTAACGAGTGTAATTCTCTCTTTCAAGTAATACAGCGTAAGTAGTGAATTACAGCCGCTAAGCTTCCCGATAAGTTTCGCTAATGATCAGTGGGGAATTTAAAAACCCCTACTTATCAAAAGTCTCCCTTTATATGCTATAATGATTAATAACTACAATACTAGATAGGAAGAGGATTTAGATGGACATAAGGTTGTGTTTGCATGCTTAATGGTGACTGGAATTTACTGGATCTCCTGAAAATCGTAGTAGATATTACAATTGTTTGGTACGTTTTATATAAATTATTAATGCTTATTCGTGGAACTAAGGCAATTCAACTTTTGAAAGGTATTTTTGTAGTTATTACATTATACTTGGCTAGTGTTCTCTTTGAATTAAGTACGGTTCGCATGATCATATGGCAGGTTATCATGTGGGGACCTTTAGGTATTATTATTTTATTCCAGCCAGAACTTAGAAGAGCTTTAGAACAATTAGGACGTGGAAGCTTTTTCTCTAGAAACACTGCTTCTGAAGAAGAGGAATTAAATCAATCGATTCATTCTATTGTGGAATCGTGTAAATATATGGGAAAACGTCGAATTGGTGCGTTAATAACGATTGAGCGCGAGTCGGCAATGGGTGATTATATCTCGACAGGTATACCGATTAACGGAAAATTAACAAATCAATTATTAACGAATATATTTATACCGAATACACCTTTACATGATGGAGCGGTTATTATCAATCGTGATGAAATAGTAGCGGCAGCGTGTTATTTACCTTTGTCGGAAAGTCCATTTATCTCAAAGGAATTAGGAACTCGTCATAGAGCAGCGTTAGGAATTAGTGAAGTTACAGATGCTGTAACCATTATTGTCTCAGAAGAAACAGGGAACATCTCTTGTACAAAAAACGGGGAGTTACACCGTAATTTAACAACAGAAAAACTATCAGAAATATTGGAAACAGAACTAGTAAACAAGTTTAAAACCTCTACGACAAAGGCATGGAATTGGAGGGGTAAGCGTAATGAATAAATGGTTAGAAAAGCCATGGGTAATTAGAGTTGTCGCTTTATTATTATCCGTATTACTTTTTGTTGTTGTTGCATTTGATGAGAATGTTGGTGAGGATGATGATGGTTTTGAAAATCCTTTTGGCATCACTAATAAAACACAACCTCTTGAGGATGTGCCGGTTCAAACACAAATAGATGAAGAAAAATATGTTGTAAGTGGTGTGCCAGAAACAGTCAAAGTTACACTACAAGGATCCGTAAGTATCGTTACTTCAACGGAATTACAGCGAAATTTTGATGTATTTGTAAATTTAGAAGGATTAGAGCCGGGTACACATACTGTGCCGCTTGAATACTCAGGGATTACAGATCGGCTTAATGTCTATATTGAACCACAGGAAGTGGAAGTATCAATTGAAGAAAGAGCAAGTCAAGAATTTGATGTTACTATAGATGTTGTCAACCGTGATAAGGTAGAAGCAGGTTTTGAAGTGGCAAATGTTATTGCTGATCCAGAAACAATTACGGTGACAAGTTCAAAAAGCATAGTAGATAATATTGCGATCATAAAAGGCTTTGTCGATGTGGAAGGCTTTAATGAAACACAGACGGTTGAGAACGTACCTATCAAGGTATATGATAACGAAGGAAATGAGTTGAATGTGAGAATTGACCCTCCTACTGTAGAAGTGACAGTCGATATGGCCAATCCAAACAAACAAGTACCAGTATCGGTTGAAACTACGAATGAATTACCTGAAGGTTTACGTTTGAATGGATTGGAGCCGGAAACAGAGGAAGTACAGGTTTTTGCATCGGAAGATTATTTAGCGCAGTTAGACCAAATTACAACAAAACCAATTGACTTAAGTGAAATTACGGAAAGTGGAACAATGGAAGTAGAGTTAGACGTTTCCTCCGATATAAGAAAGATAGGGACAGATACTGTAACGATTAATGTAGATATCGAGTCTATAGAAGAAGAGGTATTAGAGGATGTGGCAATCAACGTTGTAGGAGGATCAGAGGAATTTTCAGTATCCTTTGTGGAGCCTAGTACAGAAAGTATGAATCTAACAGTGCGAGGCTATCCTTCTGATATAACAAATCTTACAGCAGAAGATCTTCAATTATCCATTGATATTGGAGATCTCGCCGCTGGTGAACATCAAGTTCCAGTCGAGCTAGAAAGACCTCAAGAATTGGAAGAGGATGTTGAAATTGAATTGGAGTACGAACAAGTAACAGTAAACATCGAACAAGAAGAATAGTACATACATGGCAGAATGATTGGATAAGTATCGTAAAAGGAGAGAATTAGAAAATGGGAAAATATTTTGGAACTGACGGTGTCCGAGGCATCGCCAATAAAGATTTAACACCAGAATTAGCGTTTAAACTGGGACGATTTGGTGGTTATGTACTAACAAAAGAATCTGAAAAGCCGAAAATTCTTATTGGTCGTGACACACGAATTTCAGGAACAATGCTTGAAGGTGCTTTAGTAGCAGGTCTTTTATCAATTGGTGCAGAAGTAATGAGACTAGGTGTTATATCTACTCCAGGAGTAGCTTATTTAGCAAAAGTAATGAAAGCACAAGCAGGCGTTATGATTTCAGCTTCACATAATCCTGTAGAAGATAACGGTATAAAATTCTTTGGTTCGGATGGTTTTAAATTATCGGATCAACAAGAAGAAGAGATTGAAGCTTTGTTAGACAAGGAAACTGATGATTTACCAAGACCTGTAGGAGAACATGTAGGACAGGTCAACGACTATCTCGAAGGTGGTCAAAAATACATCCATTTCTTAAAAGAGACGATTGATAATGAGTTTGATGGTTTACATATCGCTTTAGATTGTGCACACGGAGCGACTTCAGGACTTGCCTCACATCTTTTTGCAGATTTAGAAGCAGATATTTCAACGATCGGTTCGTCACCAAACGGTTTGAACATTAATGATGGAGTAGGTTCGACGCATCCCGAAAAACTGCAGGCACTTGTTGTGGACAAGAGTGCAGATATTGGGTTAGCATTTGACGGGGATGGAGACCGGTTAATTGCAGTTGATGAAAAAGGAAACATTGTTGATGGTGATCAAATCATGTTCATCATCGGAAAATACTGGAACTCAAAAGGGATACTTCGTCATTCCAGTGTCGTTTCAACGGTAATGAGTAATATCGGTTTCTACAAGGCCTTAGAAGCCAATGAAATGCAAAGTAATAAAACAGCAGTAGGCGATCGTTATGTGATGGAGGAAATGCGCAAAGGCGGATATAACCTCGGTGGTGAACAATCAGGTCATATCATCTTTTTAGACTATAATACAACTGGTGATGGTATGTTATCAGCATTGCAACTAGTGAATGTAATGAAAGAAACAGGAAAACCACTATCCGAATTAGCGAGTGAAATGGAGAAGTTTCCACAAGTATTAAAAAACGTTCATGTTATTAAGAAAAATGAAGTAATGATGAATAAGACAGTTTTGGATGCAATTGATAAAGTAGAAGCGGAAATGGGCTCTCAAGGTCGTGTATTAGTGCGACCATCGGGTACAGAGTCATTAGTGAGAGTCATGGTAGAAGCACCAACATTAGAAGATTGCAATCGTTATGTGAATGAAGTAGTAGAAGTGATTCAGCAAGTAATGGGAATGGAAGAACAAGGTTAAAGAAGAAGCTGTGGGATATCCACAGCTTCTTCTTTTCACTTATATATGACAATTGCATAGTATTATAGTAAGTCATTTTACATTATTTGTTGATTAAAATAAGCTTTTCAAGTAAAATGAAAAGAGTCATTTCAGAAAATGACCCACTCAAATAGAGAAAGGAGTATCGAAGTATATTACTGTAAAGCGCCAGGGCTATGACGTTCGAAACAATCATAGCTGACGAGGAGGAGGTTTATCGAGTTTGATCGGCGGATACCTCCCGGTTGTACATCTCAACCGACATGTCTTTATTCGAAAGCGAAAAGGCAACTTTTTGTACAAGAAGAAAGACAAGATGCCTAATCAAACACGAGAAAGGGGCAGACGAACGCCCCTTGTTACATGTAAGGTAATTATCGGCCGTTTGTTTGCCCCTTATTATAAGGAGGAAACAACGCTATGTGCGGTATTGTAGGTTATATTGGAGCAAATGATTCGAAGAAAATTTTATTAAATGGATTAGAAAAATTGGAGTATCGTGGCTATGATTCAGCAGGTGTTGCTTTATTAAACGACGACGGTATGAATGTATTTAAGGTAAAAGGCAGAATTGCGACTTTGAGAGATAAAGTCGATCATGATGTGACCTCAACAATGGGGATCGGTCATACTCGTTGGGCAACACATGGGGAACCAAGTGAGGATAATGCACACCCTCACCAAAGTAATTCTGGCCGTTTTACGTTGGTTCATAATGGTGTCATCGAAAATTATTACGAAATTCGTGATCAGTTTTTAACAGGCGTTTCTCTTAAAAGTGAAACAGATACAGAGATTGTCGTGCAGTTAATTGAACAATTTGTTGCACAGACAAATGATGTGTTAGCTGGTTTCCGTAAGGCTCTTTCTATCTTAAAAGGATCATACGCGATTGCTTTAATTGATAATCAAAATCCAGAGCTTATTTATGTTGCGAAAAACAAAAGCCCATTACTTGTTGGTTTAGGTGACGGTTATAATTTAGTGGCAAGTGATGCGATGGCAACGTTAAAAGAGACGAATCGTTATGTTGAAATTGAAGATAAAGAAGTGGTGTTGGTACAACGTGATAGCGTGCAGATCCAAAAGCTGGATGGGACGGTAGTTGAGCGTGAATCCTATATAGCGGAAATTGATGCAGCTGATACGGAGAAAGGAACCTATCCACACTTTATGTTAAAAGAAATAGACGAGCAACCTTTTGTTATTCGTAAAATAATTCAAGAATATCAAGATAAAAACGATACAATTAAAGTGGATAAAGATATACGTAAAGCGATGAAAAAAGCGGATCGTATTTATATTATTGCAGCAGGAACAAGCTATCACGCTGGTTTAGTCGGGAAACAATTTATTGAAAAGTTAGCCGATATTCCAGTAGAGGTGCATATTGCGAGTGAGTTCTCTTATAATATGCCACTCTTATCTGATAAGCCATTATTTGTGTTCATCTCACAAAGTGGTGAAACAGCAGATAGCCGTTCCGTATTAGTCCAGACAAAAGCTTTAGGGCACCCGGCATTAACGATTACTAATGTGCCTGGTTCAACCCTTTCTCGTGAATCAGATTATACCTTGCATTTACATGCAGGGCCAGAAATAGCTGTAGCCTCAACAAAGGCATATACAGCTCAAATCGCTGTTTTAGCTATTCTAGCTGTAGATAGTGCTAGAGCAAATGGCATTGATTTATCATTTGATCCATTACAAGAGCTAGGTATTGTAGCAAGTGCAATGGAAACTCTAACAGATCAAAAAGAGGAATTCGAACGTATTTCGAAAGCAATGTTCGAAACAACGCGAAATGCCTTCTTTATCGGACGTGGTATGGATTATCATGTTGTCCAAGAAGCGGCGTTGAAATTAAAAGAAATTTCATATATACAAGCAGAAGGTTTTGCCGGCGGTGAATTAAAGCATGGAACTATTGCTTTGATTGAAGAAGGCACACCTGTTATTGCGATTTCAACACAAGAGAGTGTCAATCTTTCCATTCGTGGAAATGTTCAGGAAGTTGCAGCACGTGGAGCTAACACATGTGTAGTAAGTATGAAAGGTATGGAAAAAGACAGTGATTCTTTTGTATTGCCACAAGTGCATGAACTGTTGACACCATTGGTGAGTGTAATTCCAATGCAGTTACTTTCTTACTATGCAGCACTTCACCGCGATTGTGATGTGGATAAACCACGTAATCTTGCGAAAAGTGTGACAGTAGAATAAATGAGAACTGTCTCCCTGTAACTCTTTGTCACCCACACTTAATGTTTTTCCATAAGTCTTAATCTCTTTCCGTAAGTATTAATGTTTTTCCCTAAATGGGAAAGGAAAGAGCATTTGAGAAAGACATTTGGAGATGATTTGAGAGAAAGATGAAGTGAAATTGAAGTGGTTCAGTATCGAATAAAACTTGATATATAAAGGTTTAGAGCAGAAGTTAAGGGTATCCTTTATCTTCTGTTCTTTTTTCTATCTCCATTCAGCCTTTTCTCTATTACGGAAAAACAAAGTTACCGTTCGACAAAATTTGCAAGACGTGTTTCGGGTCAAAATCGGCTGTTTTACGGAAAAACATTAATTACGCACCATTATTTGTAAAAGCGGGTTGGAGTTAGGTGTGGTATGGGATTGAGGGGGATTTGGAGAGGGAAAGAGATTAATGTTGGGGGACACTCTTTTTACAAAATGAAAGTAAGTTTTACAAATAAGAGGTAGAGGCAAACCATTTATGTATGAACTTTATGATGGTGATTATCAGAATCGGGAACGTACAACTTGTACAGCTTCTCGGTTCTTTTTTGTTTTGATAAAAAGATGAGAAACCAAGCTTGACAAGGTTGAGAGGGATTTGGGGAGAGAAAAAGATTAATGTTAGGGACACAAATCCAACTTTGATATTATTGGGTGTTTTTTAGTTAAAAAAACAGCTCATCAATATAAAAAATTGACTTACAACTCAAAAAATAGTAAAATCCTTTCAGGAATTTACGTAAAAAGGAGGAAAATATATTGGCTACGATAAAAGACGTTGCAAATGAGGCTGGTGTTTCGATTGCTACCGTATCACATTACTTAAATAATACTAGATATGTAAGTCCAGATCTTGCAGATAAAGTGCAAACTGCTATTCAAAAAACAGGTTATTTTGAAAAGATTCAAAAAAAGCAACAGAATAATTATAAAGTGGGGAAATATTCAGAAATTGCTATCGTTATACCAAGCTTTAAAAGCACATTATATTCAAAGGTTGGAGCTGTCATAGTTAACGAATTAGAAAAAGAAGGATATCAAACTATTACATATTTTCACAATGATGATATATCCAAAGAATCAAATATTATTACCAATTTGTCACAAAAGAAAAGTATTGCCGGTGTTATCATTGTTCCAGTTAGTAGAGAAAAAAAGCAATTTAAGAAAATTATACAAAAGAATATTCCGTTAGTGTTTTTAAATCGACAAGTAGATTTTACAGGGCAAAATGTAATATTCACAGATAGTAAGGAAGCTATATATAAGGGATCTACACACCTTTTAAATGCAGGACATGAAGAAATTGCGTTTATTATTGAAGAAGATCAATTCTCCAACACAAAAGAAAAGATAGAAGGCTTCAAATTAGCATTTAAAGAATATAATATTCCTTTAAATAATGAGCTAATGATTATTGTGGATAAAAGTAATATGAAAGAGCTTGAACGAAAAATTACACATGTTTGGACACAAATTAAACCAACCACCTTCTTAGCGGGAAGTAACAGCGTCACTTTAATATTGATGAAAGTAATGTCAAGGTTAGGAGTTAATATTCCTGATGAAGTTTCTGTAATAGGTTATGGAGATGAAGAATGGACAGAAATAATTACCCCACCATTAACTAATATAAAACATAATATAAATAAATTAGGGATACAATCTGCAAATGTATTGTTGGATAACATTAATCAGCTTGCAGACATAGAGACAAAACTACAAATCCCAATGAATCTATCTATTCATCGATCAACACAAGTGATAGGTAAAGGACCATTTGGTGAAAAACCAGTATCTCCTGAAGAGTTAACTTTTTCATCAAAAGATGCAGAACTACTAAAATCAAATAATTTTAGAGTTGCTATTTCCTTCCATTTTGGTGGTACGGCCTGGACAAGGTTATATGAGGATGGTATACGACATATCTTAACTAAATATGGCGTATCCATTGTTTCAATAACGGACGCTCATTTTGATCCTGAGTTACAAGTTGCTCAGTTAGAAGGATTAAGAATACAAAAGCCTGACGCAATTATTGCAATACCAGCTGATGATGAGTTAACTGCTAAACAGTTTAAGAGTATTGCACAAGAGACAAAGTTAATATTTATGAGCCATGTGCCAGAAGGTATAGAGAAAAATGAATACTCCGCATGTGTATCTGTAAATGAGCGTGAGAGTGGATATAATACTGCTGTATTGCTAGGTAATTATTTTAAAGAAGAAGATAGTGTAAGGATCGGTTTTATTGGGCATGGGGCCCCTTTTTATGGAACACATCTCAGAGATGCAGTAGCAAAAGATCTAATTAAAAGCAATTTTCCTAACATAAGTATTGCTGATGAACAGTATTTTTATAAAATTGAAAGAACCTATGAGATATGTAAAAAAATGATTACAGATAATCCTGATATAAAAGGATTGTATATATCATGGGATCACCCTGCACTTCGAGCGATAGAAGCCTTAAAAGAATTAGGTAGAGAAGATATAGCCATTTTCACCTTTGATTTAGATAATGAAATTGCTACCTATTTAGCGAAGGACCATATGGTGAAAGGATTGTCTACACAAAGACCTTATGAACAAGGACTTGCCGTAGGGTTGGCAACAGCAAAAGCACTTATCAATAAAGACAAAGATAAATATATTGCCGTTCAGCCATATACGGTTGAGGCACAAAATTTACTTAAAGCATGGAAAGATATTATGTCAGAACCAGCTCCTAGCGAAATAGAAGAGATAGTAAAAGGAAAAATTACGTAAAAAATATAAAAAAGAAAGAAAAATTGAATTTAGTATTGACATACTTTTATAAATACTATATATTTTACGTAAAGATAACTTGACGCAAAGGCCTGGTTATCTTTGTAAACTACTTGAAAGCGCTTATCAAGTTTTATTTACGTAAAATAATCTTGGGGGGTAAAAGAAATGAGAAAATATTTAATTGGTTTTGTATTGTTAGCTTTGATGGCTATCACAGTAGCTTGCGGAAGTGATGCTAATGATGAAGCAAATACTGATAATGCAAACGGAAACAGTGAGAGTGAAGATGGTTATAATTTTGTATTTTTACCAAATACACAAAATAATACTTTTCAAATAGCTATGCATGAAACATATCAGCAGTTAGCTGAAGAACACGGTTATGGATATACGATGCTAGATCCTGATTATGATTTAAATACGCAATTGAATCAAATGGCGGACGCAGCAAATCAGGGATATGATGCAGCATTTGTTATTCCAGTTGACTCTGCTGGGATCAGACAGGGTTTAGAAAATTTTCAAAATAATGATGTTCCTGTTTTTAATGTCGACACTGCTGTTATTGAAGAAGACAGAGAATTTGTAGAAAGTGTTATTGCAACAGACGCTTTCATGGCTGGCAAGCTTATGGGTGAACAAGTAGTGGAGGATTATCCGGATGGAGCAAAAATAGCTATTCTTGATTTTCCGGAAAACGAAAGCTGTGTACAACGTGTTAATGGATTTATGGAAGGGTTAGCAAGTGGAGACGCAGACTATGAAATTGTGGCTCAGCAAAATGGAAAAGCTGCTCTAGATGAATCTTTACCGATTGCACAGGATATCCTGCAGTCGAATCCAGATTTAAATGCCTTCTTTGCAATTAATGACCCATCTGCTTTAGGGGTTGTAGCTGCATTAGATGCCAATGGTAAGCAGGAAGACGTTGATGTGTATTCAGTAGATGCATCACCTGATGGTAAGGAAGCACTATTAGATGGTTCCTTCACTTCAGTGGCAGCTCAAGTACCAATTGAAATTGCGAAGGAATCATTCCAAATGGCAATTGATCATCTGGAAGGAAATGAAATTGAAGAAGAAGTTTACTTACCATCACATATTGTGACAGAAGAAATTGCGGAAGAAACTTCAGGAGAATGGCAATAACTTTATGATAACTAGATAGAATGCGGATTGCATTCTATCTAGTTATTAAATTAAAAATATCTTCGGGGGTGAGCCAATGCCGTCTACTGTACTTGAAATGAAATCAATCTCCAAAAGCTTTGGAGGTGTTCATGCTTTAAGTGGAATAAATTTTGAATTAAAAAAAGGTGAAATTCACGCTCTATTAGGGGAGAACGGTGCAGGGAAGTCAACGCTTATTAAGGTGTTAGGTGGAATTCATAAACCTAATGCAGGCCAAATATTAGTTGATGGTAAACCTGTAACCATTGATAAAGTCCAAGATGCTCAATCATTAGGTATTGGTATTATCCACCAGGAAATTGTTCTTGTTCCTCATTTAACAGTAGCAGAAAACATATTTCTGGGAAGAGAACCTTTAACAAAATCAGGTTTTAAAGATATGAAAAAGATGAACGAACAAGCGCAAGTTATGGTGGAAAATCTAGGTCTTACAATAGATGTCAGAACAAAAGTGATTGAATTATCTATTGCGCAACAACAACTTGTAGAAATTACAAAAGCAGTATCATTTGATATTAAAATCCTTGTAATGGATGAACCTACCTCATCCCTTACCGGTGAAGATGTACAACGCTTATTCAAGACAATGGAAAAACTGCGAGAAAACGATATAAGCATTATTTATATTTCTCATAGGTTTGAAGAATTGTTTAGTATGACAGATCGAATTACGGTAATCCGTGATGGTACTTATGTCGGTACAACGATCACGAAGGAAACAGATACTGATACATTAGTAAAAATGATGGTTGGTAGAAGTATAGAAAAGCTATACACGAAAACATCCGTAAATATCGAAAAGAAAGAAATCTTGCGTGTTGAAAATCTTAGCAAAGCAAATTTCTTTGAGAATATATCGTTTAAAGTGCATACAGGAGAAATAGTTGGTTTTTCAGGCCTAGTCGGTGCTGGCCGTAGTGAAGTGATGCAGGCAATATTCGGGGCTCATTCATATGACCAAGGTAAATTATTTATACAGGGTGAAGAAATCAAAATTACCAATTGTATTGATGCTATCGATAATGGTATAGCCATGGTTCCGGAAGATAGAAAAGATCAAGGATTGGTTTTGAAAAACTCAGTAGGATTTAATTTAACGCTAGCTAACTTAAAAAACTTAATGAACAATCCTTTATTTATTAGTGAATCCAAACGTAAAAAATCAATTGATAAATATGTACAGGATTTAAAAGTAAAGACAGCCTCCTCGGATGCACTAGTTTCAAGTCTATCAGGAGGAAATCAACAAAAAGTAGTGTTAGCTAAATGGCTATCCATCCAACCGGATCTACTCATACTAGATGAGCCGACTAGAGGGGTAGACGTTGGTGCTAAAGCAGAGATATATGCCATTATCAATCAACTTGCTAATCAGGGAATAGGTATTATACTAATATCTTCCGATTTACCTGAAATATTAAATATGGCTGATAAGGTTTGTGTCATGAGGGAAGGTAAGCTAGTTAAAGAATTAGAAGAAGAGGATATCACACAAGAAACGATTATGAGCTACGCAACAGGAGGGGACAATATTAGCTTATGAATACACTAACTAATAACGCATTCGTAAACATTTTTAAAGAAAATAAAGGGATTATCGCTGTCCTTATTATATTATTTGTTGCACTATCTATTATTTCACCTGTTTTTCTTACCGCAAACAATATTATTACGCTTTTCTTACAGATAACGATTAATATGTTCTTAGCATTAGGTATGACCTATGTTATTATTCTCGGTGGTATTGACCTTTCCGTTGGTGCGATTGTAGCGATGTCAGGAACAATAACGGTCGGGTTAATGGTGAACAGCGGTTTACCAGTAGTAGTAGCCGTTTTAATCGGGCTTGCTTTAGGTGCGCTAATAGGTTTGTTAAATGGAACAGTTATTACACAATTTGGAATACCACCATTTATCGTTACCTTAGCAACTATGTATGTGGGGCAAGGGATTGCTTATATTTACAGTGGTGGACGATCTCTCAGAGTAACGGAAGAAGCTTTCACTCAGCTAGGTACGGCCAGGTTATTCGATGTCATACCTATTTCTATTATTTATATGGCTGTTTTCATTCTACTATTTTCTATTGTACTAATGAAGACTCGATTTGGTACAAGTATTTATGCAATGGGTGGTAACAGAGAAGCAGCACGTTTATCAGGGATCCGAACCAAACGAGTTGAAATCGCTGTTTATACTTTAATCGGTTTTATGTCAGCTTTTGCAGGTATTGTTTTAGCTGCTCGTATGTATTCTGGTCAGCCATCTGTAGGGCAAGGATATGAGTTAGATGCAATTGCAGCCTGTGTATTAGGTGGTGTATCCATGGCTGGAGGTAAAGGTAGAATCAGTGGGACAGTTTTTGGAGCCATTGTAATTGGTGTGGTAAGTAACGGGCTTAATTTAATGGGTGTTATTTCGTTCTGGCAATTATTAGTTATGGGTCTTATTATTCTGATTGCAGTCATCATTGATTCACAGAAAGGAAAGAAATTACCATTCAATTTAAATTTCTTAAATAAAAACAACAAAGATTAACACGTATAGGGGGTATCTTAATGGGGGATAATTTTAAAATTCAAATCATGCTTAACAACCCAGATGGTTTAAAAAGAAAAAACGAGCCAGTCATTACAAAGCTAAACTTTGATATTCACAAGATTCATAAGGATAGTCTGATTTTATATAATGATGCAAAAAAAGAAGTTGATTTTCAATTGATAGATGTAGAATTAGATGGCGAATATATTCAAGAGGCGTCGATCGTCTATCTAGTTAATATGGATAAGAAAGAATTAGTAACTTCCTATTGGTTGTATGGTAATAAGCTTCCTAATCAGAGTAAAAAGTCTATAAAGGAAGGGATAAAGATTTTAACGCCTACCCAAGCAGATGGTTTTAGAAGGCTGGATACTGGCAATTATGTGTTGGAGCTCTGTTCTGGAACAGCTGATGGAACTTCTTTCGGCAAGTGGGGTATTAGATATTTTGAAGAGAAAAATGAGAAAAGAAATTTAATAAAAGACTATTCTAATGCTATTGGTGGTTTTTATGGTCCATTTTTCACTCCGAAAAACGGCTTAATTAACCCACCTGAGCATACAACGGTACAATGTACAGTTGAAGAAGAGGGACCGCTTTATTGCCGCTATCGGTTTGAGGGAACGGTACCTGAAGGATTGGACCCTAATTTAAGGGATAAGAATTTCAACATAATATGGGAGTTTTTCTATAATACACCATGGTTTAGAAGAAAATATGAAGTAGATGATTTCTCCACTACCGTAGATGGCATTCCTGTTGTAAATAAAATTACTGTAGGGGATGAATATGAAAGTGGACAAGGCGATACAGTGTTTAATAGATTCGCTTGTTATGATGGCACGTATTATAGAGAGGGAGATTTGTACGCTAATATTCTTTATGATGGCGTGTATAAACTATTAGAGGAAGCAGATGAAACAAACTATCCAAACATTAAGAGATACAAGGATAGTATAGGAAAAGAGTTAAATGATGTTTCCTGGGATTATTTCTGGAGGTTATTCTGTATAAAAGAGGGAATCTTAAGTGCTGGAGAAATTGAAGAGCATATCTCTCACATTATTCCTGAAGCACATACGCAGGTTCACCAATCTGATAGAAATCAAGAAGTTTTATTTAGCGCGGATGGTGTAGATGTGAATAGTACACCTCAGCAGACTATCTTTCCTATGAGTGCAAATAAAACAGCAGAGATAAATGAAGAAACTGGTTATTCCATGGTTTGGTACACAAGTGAAGTAGTAGCTCGTTATCAAATTGTGCAAAGAAAAGATTCAGGATGGGTAAATTGGGGAACAAATGGTGAAAATGAATACCCTGAATTACCTACTGGCTCAACCATTTACACGGCGTACGGTCAATTTGAGGACTGGGAACGACAAGCAGACACGATGGAGAAAAATATTGATTCGAAGCAAGGTAAGGTTGAAATCGTATCATAGTAATATTATAGCTGTGCTATATAAGCACAGCTATTTAAATATAAATGTACTTAGAAAAAGGATGAGTTTAATTGTTAGGAGCTATTGAGGCAGGCGGTACAAAATTTGTACTAGCAACTGGAAATGATGTAGGAGATATTGAAGAGAAATGTGTAATACCAACAGAGCATCCAGATAAAACAATCCCGAAAATAGTAGATTTCTTTAAAGGAAAAGACATAGAGAGATTAGGGATTGGATCGTTTGGTCCGATTGATATTAATGAGAATAGTGAAAGTTACGGTATGTTGCAAAAAACACCAAAACTCGATTGGGCCTATTTCCCATTAGCGAGAGTTTTGAAAGAAGAATTGGGTATTCCGGTAATGGTAGATACTGATGTAAATGTTGCAGCTATGTCCGAAGCTAAGTGGGGAAACGCTACAGACGTATCTACATGTTTATATATTACAGTAGGGACAGGTATTGGAGCTGGTGCCTATTTTCATGGTAAAACACTAAAGGGACTATCGCACCCTGAGATGGGCCATATAAAAGTTCGTCGACACGCAGAGGATACTTTTGAAGGCTGTTGTCCTATTCATGGAGATTGTTTAGAAGGAATGGCATCAGGACCAGCAATAGAAAAACGATGGGGCATGAAAGGACATGACCTTGCAGAGGATCAAAATGTATGGGAGATGCAAGCTTTTTACTTGGCTCAGGCATTAACGAATTACATTTACATTTTGTCACCAGAGAGAATTATTTTAGGGGGAGGGGTAATGAAGCAGAAACAGCTTTTCCCTTTAATAAGAAGAAATGTATTAGAGATGTTGAATGGTTATGTTTCATCTCCTTTTCTTACAGAGAAGGAAATAGACAATTATATTGTGCCTCCTGGTTTAACAGATGAAGCAGGAATAAAAGGTGCCTTATCACTGTGCATTGGAACTCCTTTTTAAATTAGTTTTTGACCATGATAGGGGCTGTTAGTTATGAATAAAGATCATATATGCTATTAATCTAAAATAGCTAGCATACGTGATTAGCATGAAATTGGAATGAATTAATAAATATATGATTTTATTTGACTTATCAGCCCCGCCTATTAATAAAGATTGTGTGCTTGAGCTATGTTCCTTGTACAGAAAGAATCAAAGACGTTGCTTAATATAGACAATCGATTTAGCATTTTCTAAACTGAGGCATATAAAAAAGCAAAATAGACATTAAGATCGATATTCAGATGGTGTTTTACCATAATATTTTTTAAAGCTTGCACTAAAATAATATTGATTGGCATAACCCACTAGTTCACTAATATTTTTTATTTTAAGTTGTGGATTTTCAAGTAATTCTTTCGCTCGCTCCATTCTGATTTTAGTAATATATTTTGGAATGTTCGTGTCTGTTGCTCTTTTGAAAATTGAACCAAGATACGATGCATTGAGATTTATTTCTTCAGCAATACTATTAAGGTTTAAATTATAGTCCATGTAATGGTTATGGATATAGATTTTAATTTCCTCTGTAATAACCTCTGTCCTATTTGAAATGGATTGATCAAATTTACTACACAATTTTTCACATAGAATATAAAAATGTTTCGTGATTTGTTCAAGAGTTTCCATTTCATGAATGTCAACAAAAAATAAAGATACTTGTTGGTTCCATTTACTATCAATAATATTCGTATCCTGTGAGAATTTTATTATTCTGACAATTAATTTATAGATATGAGCATGAATAAAATTTTTCGATGCACCTTGATCAGTCCATTGTAATCGTAACTTATCAATAAATTGTTTTATTTCTGCTAAATTATTGGTTGAAATCAATCGTACGAGTAAGTCTTCTTCTTCATCTGTAAAAATGAGCGGAGGTTGTTGGAGATCATCTATCTCCTTAGCATTAAAAACATTTGTTTCAGGATATATGAATTGATGTTCAAGAGCCTGTTCAGCTCTGTTAAACGAAATCGAAATTTCCCAAATATCTTTTACAATGACTCCAATTCCAATTTTATATGAAAGTATTGTTTGAAAAAAGTTTGAAAATTTTTCTAAATCTCGATTAAGTTTCTTATACTGATCTATCTGAGTTCCAATAATGAAAATAATATTATCTCCTTGTTGAAAAGAGTATATGGAACCCATTGTAATGAATGAATGATAGAACGCATTTTTAAGTTGAATAAGAGAAATATGACACTGTTCAATATGATGAATTGTCATTAAATCACGCAAATTTTTGATGTCGAAAATAACACATATGTATGTTTCATCACTAGTATTGATTCCTAAAAATCTAGCTTGGTCAGCTAAATAATAGGAGGCATACTTTGGACTGGATTCAATTAAGTCAATAAAGAACTTTTCTGTTAATAAAGGTTTATTTTCTTTAATTTGATATAAAATGTCATTTTCTTCATTGATTTTTTCTATTGTTGATTCCAATAATGCATGAAGATATTTGAAATCTATCGGTTTCTCTATATAATCACATACATCTAATCTTACGGCTTCTTGAGCATAACGAAATTCATCATAGGCACTAATAAAAATTACTTTAATCATAGGGAGTAGAGCTAAGGCCTTTTTAGTCAATTCTATACCATTCATGGAAGGCATATTTATATCAGTGATGATTAAATCAATACTTTGCTTCTGTATGCATTTTAAAGCTTCTTCTGGGTTGGTGAAAATATTAACAACTTCTATATCTAGTTGTTTCCAATCCATATGACGATAAATGCCTTCACTTGTTTTGTAATTATCGTCAACTATAATAATCTTTTTCATGGTTGTTATTCTCCTTCTGAATCAAACTCGTCTTCAGAGAGCATGGGATTCATTCTCATTTCTATTGTCGTTCCTTTATGCAATTGACTGTATATTTTCAAAGGGTGGTTTTGATTTGTAAATCTTGATAATCTGAAATTAACATTACTAATACCAAAGAATTTATTGGAATCGATTTCTTTTGTTTTTAAAACATTTGTTATTTTCTGTAATCTTGTATACTCTATCCCAGCCCCATCATCTTGAATTTGGATAAGGATGTCGTCCTCGTCGTATAGGATGTTAATTTGAATATGAAGTGTATTTTTTCCATTATATAATCCGTGTTTAATAGAGTTTTCAATAATCGGTTGCAAAACAAACTTTGGTATCAAGAAATTTTCTATCATTTCATCGGTCTTAATATTCCACGAGAACGTGTTTTCTTTATTAATACTTTCTATCTCCATAAATAGTTGTACAATTTCTAATTCATCTTTTATTGGAATTAGTTCTTCTTCTTTACGTAATAATAAACGATAGAATCTAGCTAATCTCGTGATCATTTCATTAGCTTCCGATATGTTTCCAGAACTTTGACTGCTTTTAATCGAGTCTAAGATATTATATAAGAAATGTGGGTTTATTTTAGCTTGTTGCAGTTCAAACTGCATCTTTTCTTCAATTTCTTTCATTTCAATGATTTGTTCAAAATCTTCCTTCATTTTCTCCGACATTTCGTTAAATACTTGTGAAAGCAGGTCAAATTCATCATGGTATTCCGTCTGTTTTGATACAGGGAGATTTATATTGGTAAGTGCCAATTTATTACTATTAGATTTGTAACTTTTCAAGGCAGATGCTATTTTATTCACTCTTTTACTTAAATTCACAGAAATGAATAAACTACTAATAATTGCAGCAACAATCGTTAATATAACAGTAATCCATAGTATATTGATTAATATTTGTGTATTATCTCGAATGTACTTATTAGGTATTTCTGTGATCACATTCCACTGAGTGACAGGATTTTTAAGCGTAATAAGGGTAGTATCCTCTCTTTCTAATACTGTGACGCTTTCTGTTGTACTTGTCTGTATCGCATCAGCAACAGTGGCCTTATTTACAAAATTGGCGTTACCTATAATAGTTTCTCCGAATTCATTCGTAATAAAAATATTAATCGAATCTTCAAGTTCTCTTTCTTGTAATACTTTCTTGATTTCTTCTGTGGGTATATCAATAAAATAAACATACTCAATCTGATTACTGTCAGCTAGTTGAAACGCTTTATAGGAAGAGATGTAATTTTGTGGTGCATTTGAATTATATTTTACAAAGGGTTCTGTTATATCCGACATCACTTGCCAATTGTTTTGGTTCGCCTTTGCTTGTAGTTGTTCTATAGTGAGATTTCTATTTTGTAAATCATCAAAGGAAAAGAAAGTAATCCCTTCTCTACTAAAAATATAATTTTCGCTTGTATACACACTGATATTTTTGAAATTAAATGTACTACTTAAATTAAATAGACTATTGCGGACATTGCTGTAAGTGTTTAATTGACTTGTTAGGGAAGCCTTTGGCTGTAATATTAATGAATACATATGATATTCCATTACATCCGCAGCATTTCGCATTTGATTAAATCTTTCTGATAAGGAAGCGTTTAATTGTGTACTTGAATAGGTTACGGAATCAATTATTTTATCTTTAGCTATGCTATAAGCCAATACATAGGAGGATACACCAACTATAATTAAAGGGATAACAGCAATAATCAGGAAATTAACCATAATTTTATTTCTGAATTTTGAAAAAAATGATTTTATGTTTTTTTGTATTAATTGCAAATCTATTCACCAACTTTAGTGGATTCGTTATTACTTAATATACTATCTTCTTAACAAAAATTTAAGTGCACCTAGAATTTTTATAAAGAAAACCTATAAAATTTGCATTTTCTATTTCGTATGGACACTCTATAATGCAGAGTATAGGATCCTTAATACGATGTAAGCGCTTATAATTAAAGTGGGAGGTTTTATAAAATGTTAAAAAGTAAATTTCGCTCTAATTTATTGTTAATGGTCGTTGCAATGTTTTTGTCATTATTATTAATAGGTTGTGTTGGTGTGAATAATTCGAGTGAGGATGACCAAGATTCGAATAATGATGGAGAAACAAATTCAGAAGAAGGTTCTGAAAATGTAGAAGGTGAAACCATTACATGGATGACAAATGATTCTTCCAGAGAAGGATGGGAAGATTTAGAACAAAAAATCTTAGATGAAACGGGTGTAGGAATCGATGTAGTAGTTACTCCTACTAATCCCGATGATATGGTAGCAAGAATGACAACCATTCTTTCTTCTGGCGATACAGAAGTTGATATTATGCATATTAATGATGAGTTGATGACAGCTTTCTCACGAGCAGGCTATTTAGAGCCACTTGAGAATGATGTGATGACAGAAGACGTTATATCAAATTATGCAGAAGAATATATGAAGGATATACCTACTTATGAAGGAAGCGTATATTCTGTTCCAAGTTATTTAGAGATATTAGCATTCTGGGTCAACAACCAATTATTAGATGAAGCTGGAATGGAAGCGCCAACTAATAAAGAAGAATTTCTAGAATATGCACGTGCGGTTACTGATGTAGATGAAGGTGTGTATGGATATGGTGGTGCATGGGAAAGAAGTTATGTATTTAATGAAATAGGTACATTTATAAATTTATTTGGTGGAGATTATTTTGACTGGGAAAATCCTAAAACCCAAGAAGCACTGCAGTTTTTGCATGATCTAGCACATGAAGAACAAGTAACACCTGTTAGTCAACTAGCAGATATTTATGATCCAATGATTCAGAAATTTATAGATAACAAGTATGGCATGTTATTTATGTACACAGGGGCTATTCCAACATTTGATGAAGCAGGAGCTTATGGTCCTGATCAGTTAGATATTGCTCCAATGCCTACGTTTGAAACAAATGATGCTTATATTGCTTCTTGGCACCATGTCATTAATGGTTCTTCTGAGAAAAAAGAAGCATCGAAAAAAGTATTGGAATACTTGGCTTCACCAGAAGGTCAAGTAGCGTATTATGAAATGTCTGGACGTTTACCAGCAAGATTAGATGTATTAAATGACCCTGATTTTTCTGCTCCTGGATTAGAGCATGTACAACAATATATTGAAAAAAGTACGTTAAGAGGGCGCCCTTTAGTTCCACAATCTATGGAGTTTGTCACTGGAATCGGTAGTATATTCCAAAATTATGTATCAGATGAGATTACATTAGATGAAGCTGTTGAACAAGCACAATCCGAAATAGACCGACTAGCTAATCAATAGCATATTACTTATCGGGAGAAGGTAATCTTCTTCCGATAATTTTTAAAAGAGAGAGTGATCAAAATGCAAGGAACAATGAAGAAATCAGTAAAGTGGAAAATTGCCTGGTTATTAATTTTACCTGTACTGCTTGTTAGAGGTTTTACTATCGTATATCCCTTGATAGTAACATTTATTAATAGCTTTTTTGAAATTAATATGTTTAAAGGTGGGGAAGCAACGTTTATAGGTCTCGAAAATTTTTTCTATATATTCCAAGACGAAAAAATACAATCTTCTATTAACTTTACCATTATCTTTACTGTAGTCTCTATGGTTTTTCATGTGATTTTAGGTGTTTTTTTAGCTTTGATGCTTAATATGAAATTCAAAGGAAAAAAGTTTTTAAGAACGATTACTTTAATTCCATGGGCAATGCCTATGGTCGTTACGGGTATAGCAGCTAAATGGGCGTTCAATGATAGTTATGGATTAATCAATGATTTAGTAAGGAGAATTAACCCTGATTTTCATTTCGATTGGCTTATCCATCCTTGGTCTGCACAATTATCCGTAATATTAGTAGATTTATGGAAGGATATTCCGTTTTTCGCGATTTTAGTTTTAGCAGGTTTACAATTTATTCCAGAAGAAATTTATGAATCAGCCAAGATCGATGGTGCAAATGGATTAAAATCTTTCTTTAAAATAACGCTCCCTATGATAACACCTACTTTATTAACTTTATGCATCTTCTTTACAATGTGGAGAATAACCATGTATGACTTAGTGTATGCAATGACTTCTGGTGGTCCAGGCGATTCAACTAGTCTATTGGCATATCGAATTGCTGTAGAAGCATTTACAAATTTAAATATTGGTTATGCATCTGCATTAGCTTTGATGTTGTTCTTTATCATGATTGCGTTTAGTGCCATAAACCTATTATTTATTAAAAAGGCACAGTACTAGGAGGGATTTTATGAATGCAAAACAAAAGTATATTTTGCAATTTTTTGTAAGGTGGGGATTAACATTTGGTGTTGCATTTATCATTTTAGTTCCTCTATATTGGATATTTGTTTCTTCGATCACACCTAGAGGAGAATTATTTTCAACACCAATTAATTATTTTCCAAAGAATTTCACATTTCAAAATTATATTGATTTGTTTATTGACTTAGATGTAGAAGTAATGGCGTGGAACACGTTAGTTGTAACAGCGCTATCCTTAATTGCTACCATTATTTTAGGGACAGCGGCAGCTTATGCATTTGCTAGATTTGAAATATTTAGCAGCGTTAGTTGGGCTTTTAGATTATTATTATTTTCAGCATTAATACCACCTGTCATTACAGCTAGGCCACTGTATGACTTTATGAAGTCATTCAATTTAGTTGATACGTATTTAGGCTTAATTATTCTCTATACCAGTTTATTATTACCATTTTCAGTTTTGATATTATATAACTTTGTTAAGCAGATTCCAACGTCTTTAGAAGAAGCAGCGCAAATCGATGGTGCTCATTTTGGTCATATTCTATTTAGAATATACTTTCCACTTATGAAGCCTGCGATAGCAACTGTTTCGATTATTAATTTTATTCTTAGTTTAAATGAGTTTTTTACCCCACTATTTTTCACATATAAAATTAAAATGTTAAGTGTGGGAATTACAACAGTGCCAAGAGAGAGTAATTTTGAGGTGCCTTGGGATCTAATCAGTGCAATGGGCTGGTTTATCATATTACCTATTATTTTATTTGTATTATTTTTCGAGAAAAACATTATGGAAGGTATTACGCAAGGTGGCGTTAAACAATAATAACAAACTGTTTGAAGGAGTGAGAAGTTATGATGCAAGATATGTTTTTAAATAGTCTATCCACATTACCATTAACGAATAATGTAAAAACCAGAGCTATTACAGCAGAAAATCCTAAAGGAGAGAAAGGTGCTGGTGGCAAAGCGGCGAGTCATTTAGGTCCATCTCGAAAAGGATCACCTTGCTTAAGAGATGTACAACCTGGTGAGACAGTCACTTTATGTGATATAGAAGGACCAGGTGTCATTCAACATATTTGGATGACAGTTACAGATCAAACAGAAAAAAACTTTTTTGTATTACGAGATTTAGTATTACGTATGTATTGGGATGATGAAGAACATCCATCTGTAGAAACACCATTGGGAGACTTTTTCTGTAATGGATTTGGGAGAGGCTGTCAGGTTAATTCTCAACCGATTGCTGTGAATCCTACGCGTGGTTTTAATAGTTACTTTGCTATGCCATTTCACAAAAAGGCAAAAATCACCATTGAAAATCAACATGAGGGACCGATACCTGCTCTGTTTTATCAAATTGATTATGCTCTATATGATGAATTACCGAAAAACACAGCTTATTTTCACGCGAAATGGAATCGCCAAAAAATTACGAATAAAGCAGAAGACTATGTGATTATTGATGGAATTAAAGGAAAAGGACAATATATTGGTACGTATATAGGTTTAGCAACTTTGGAGAGATATTGGTGGGGAGAAGGGGAAGTGAAGATGTATCTTGATGGAGATACCGATTACCCTACTATTTGTGGTACAGGCTTGGAAGACTATTTTGGAGGAGCATGGAGTTTTGCATCTCAAGAAAATGGGAGAACGGTGGAAAACACGTATTGTACGCCTTACCTGGGTTATCCGTATTATTCACGACATGATGAAATTGTTCATAATCCTTACCATAATGATGATGTACCACCTATGCGAGGTTTTTATCGTTGGCATATTTTAGATCCTATTCGATTCGAAGAAGAACTTAAAGTAACTGTGCAACAAATCGGTGTTTACAAGAATGGACTTTTTGAAAGACAAGACGACGTTTGTTCTGTTGCGTATTGGTATCAAACGGAGCCCCATCATCCCTTTGAACCTATAGTAGATGCAAAAGAGAGGTGGCCTAGATAGTTTATTTGTTTAAAAGCTGTGCTTTGTGTAAGCACAGCTTTTGTATAAGGTTTATTATAAAAGTGTTTTTTCTGCAAGAAAAAAGTGCAATTTACAATAACTCGTATGATCAAGGTCATAGTCATATTAATATTAACTACTAACGGATATCTTAGTGGAGGTTTTAGATATTAAAGATTGATGGATAAAATATTTATAATTATATTTTTGGTACTTTTCAATGATTAAATTATTAATACATACAACAATGATTAAAAATTATATGTAATTATCAAAGAACTAAAAATATATGACAATTTTCAAAAATATTAGAATTTCATATATATAATATTTACTGTAAACTTTAATTATAGATGTAAGCGCTTATCATTTATAAAGATTTAATTATTGAAAGGGGTATCATTATGAGTAAAAAATATTTTTTATCATTAATGCTTTTATTGATTTTTGCTGTTGGTTGTAGCAGTCAGTCAAATACGGATAATGCTTCAAATAGTTCATCAACAGACGATAATACAGAGTCGCAACCAGAAAAAACTCTACGGTTCATGACAAATGGAAATGAAAATAATGGGGATTATTTAGTAGTTACTTCAATAGCAGAAGATTATAAAAATGAAGTAAATCCCAATTTTAATTTGGAAATAGAATCGATTCCAACTCAAAGCCAATATTTTCAAAAATTACAAACCTATATTGCCAGTAATCAAATGCCAGATTTTTTTAAACTACCAAACGGCCCAATTGCTGAGACTTTGGTAGAACAAGATAAATTAGTTGATGTTAAAGACACATTGCAAGAATTTGGGGAATTAGACAATTTTCATAGTTCAGTAATAGATTTTCTTTCATTTGAAGACGGTAGTTTGTATTTATTTCCAGAGGGTAGATATGGTGAAGCTTTTTGGTATTATACTGAACCCTTTGAAGAATTAGGGTTAGAAAAACCAACAACTTTTGAAGAATTTATTGATGTTTCAGAAACACTAAAAGAAGCAGGCTACACACCAATTAATGTAGCAGGCAAAGAAAGATGGCAATTAATTAGATATTTATCACATATCCCTTTACGACTTACTCATTATGATTTCATTAATGGTTTAAAAACAGGAGAAACATCTTTAACTACTGATATAGGAATGAAATCTCTTAATTTTTTACATGAATTAGGTCAAATGGAAGCCTTTCAAGTAGGATTTAGTAATACAGACTATACCGATTCAATAAATCAATTCATTGGCGGTGGACAAGGGGTGATGCATTATAACGGTAGTTGGGAAATAGCACAGTTTGAAGAAAAATATGCGGCTGGAGAAATGGATTACTTTTTTATTCCTGAAGTTGCAGGTGAAGACAACGTTGGCCCAAAGACGTCTATAACTGCTGGTCTTGCATATGCGTTTAATAAAGATACGTTTGACGAAACAACTAAAGACTTTTTTAAATATTTAGTTGAGAATTACCACGAGCGTGCAAATGAGGAAGGTTTTATGTCTCCTTTAAAAGGTGATGCCCCAGAAAATGCGAGTCAATTATTTGTAGATTTTTCTAAGGACTTAGACGATGTTGAATTGGGTGGATTATCTTGGGATGATAAGCTTGACCCTGCTAGTACAGAGGAAATGGGTGTTGCTGCAAACGAATTAGCTTTAGGAATGATTACACCGGAAGAGTTCGCTGAAAGGATAGATACTGTTATAGATGAAAATGCACCTGCATTTTTTGGAGAGTAAGCTTATCGATCATTCAACTGTTGAGCGTTTTCAATAGTCGAATGATCATAAAACAATTAAAAATTATATCAATTAAGGATTGAATGTAATGAATAAATTTTTAAGTAATAAATTAGCCGTAATAACCTTTTTACTTCCGGCTATTCTTGTTTACCTCTTGACAGTATTTTTACCATTAATATGGTCTTTAGGTTACAGTTTTTATTCTTGGAATGGATTAACGGAAATGAAATTCATTGGATTAGAAAATTACGGGAAATTATTTTTTAATGATAGTGTTTTCTGGAAAACTTTGTGGAATACATTAAAATTTACTGTGTTAAATACATTTATTCAAATTTTCCTAGGTTTAATAATGGCTATATTATTAACGTATATAAGAAGGTCTAGAGAACTCTTCCAAACAATATATTTCACTCCTGTCATTATATCAACTGTCGCAATTGCTGAAATCTTTTCTAATATATATTCCGTAAATCCAGTGGGATTACTTAATTATGTATTAGGTCTAATTAATGAAGACTGGTATACAATAGAATGGCTAACAAATCCTAACCTCTCCTTATTATCCGGAACTATTGCAGAAGGATATAGATATGCCGGAGTATATATGGTGATATTTTATGCAGCATTAATTGCTATTCCAGAAGAAATTATCGAAGCTGCAAAAATAGATGGAGCATCAGGTTGGAACTTATATAAGTGGATTAAATTACCGTTAATTAAACCTGTGTTCATCACATGTGTTGTCTTAGTATTAAATGGATCACTAAAAGCGTTTGATGTTCCTTATTTATTAACTCAAGGTGGGCCGGGGACTTCTAGTGAGTTAACAATAACTTATATGTATAAAGAAGCATTTAGCTCTTTATCTTATGGGTACGGAAGTGCAATCGCTGTTTTTATTGCACTGCTTAGTTTCTTGATAATTATTTTAATATTTTTATTTACTAGAAGAAAAGGTGATTGATCAGTGATAAAATCTTTTTTCAATAATAACAGTACTCTAAATAAGTGGAATAAATTAAACATTTCTTTCGCGTACAGAAAGCTTATATTAATCATTAGTATTCTATTAGTAACTGCTATCACAGTGTATCCCGTAATTTGGGTTGTATCATCTAGCTTTAAAACTTTAGAAGAATTTCAGACATCTAGTCCTTTAGCATTTCCAAATTCAATAAATATAGAAAACTACAAGAATGTATTTTTAAATAGTAACATTTTACAATACTTTTTAAATAGTTTCATTGTGCTAGTAGGTGTACTAATAGGTATTTTGGCATTAGCTTCTATGGCGGCATTTGCTATAGAAAAATTAAAATTCAAGCATAATCAAAAAATGTTAATGTTTTTCCTAATCGGTATTATGGTGCCATTACAAATTGCTTTAATACCACTTTTTCAAATTTACAGTGAGCTAGGGTTATTAAATTCATATACAAGTTTAATTTTACCACAAATTGGATTTGGTTTACCTATAGCATTATATTTATTTGTTTCTTTTTTTAAAAACATTCCAAACGAAATAATTGAAGCTGCTACTATAGATGGATGTTCAATTTATAGAATATTCTTCAGTATTATAATACCTATGTCAAAGAGTGTGATAGTGACTGTTGCTACATTATTTGGTGTTTTCACATGGAATGAGTTTATTTTTGCTTTTACTTTTATAAGTGATTCTAATATGTATCCAGTGACATTAGGATTAAGAGATTTCGTTGGAAACTATGGGTTAACAGATTGGGGTCAAACCTATGCTGCTATCACCTTAACTATTTTACCAACATACATCCTATACTTCTTTTTGAGCAAACATATTATGAAGGGAATGACAGCTGGAGCTGTTAAATCTTAATACACAAATTTAAATAAAAATTATGGGAGGAATTTGAAAATGCACAAATTATATTATCAACCAGAAGGATATTGGTTTGGGGATTGTATGCCTTTTTATCATGATGGGAAATTCTATTTATTTCATCAAAGAGATGGACGTAATCCAGGTCCATTACCAGTTTGCGAACCATTCGGATGGGACCTAGCAGTGACTGATGACTTTGTTAACTATGAAGACAAAGGTGAAGCCCTGAAAAAAGGCGGTAATGATGATCAAGATCAATTTATATTTGCTGGAAGTGTTTTTGAAGCGAATGGTACTTTTTACGCTATGTATACAGGGTTTAATAGAGATTATCCTAAATTAGGAAAAGCTTCTCAAGTATTAATGAAAGCAACTAGTAAAGATTTGATTAATTGGGAAAAAACTGATGATTCATTAGTTATACCTCAAGAAGGATACGATCCAGATGATTGGAGAGATCCATTTGTATTTTGGAATGAAGATACTGATGAATACATTATGATTTTGGGTGCACGGAAATTAGATGGAGACAAAGTTAGAACTGGTTGTACGGTATATTTTACATCTAAAGATCTTGAAAACTGGGCGTTCCAAGGAGATTTATGGGCTCCAAACCTTTACTCAATGCATGAAATGCCTGATATGTTCAAAATCGGTGATTACTGGTACCAATTAATTACAGAGTATAGTCATAAAAGTAAAACAGTATATCGAATGAGCAAAAGCATAGACGGACCATGGACAGCTCCAATAGATGATGCATTTGATGGTAGAGCGTATTACGCAGCAAGGTCTTTTTCAGATGGAGAAAAAAGATATCTTTTTGGTTGGGTTGCAACGAAGGAAGAAGAAAATGACTTGAATAATTGGCAATGGGGCGGAACATTAGTAGTTCATGAGGTTTATCAACGAGAGGATGGTTCATTAGGAGTCAAAATACCAGATGGTGTTTATAATGCTTTTAAAAATCCTCATGCATTAATCAACAAACCTATTACGTTATCCTCATTAGATGGTTGTGATGAAGTATATCTAGACAAAGAAGTATCTGATTTATTTAAGTTTGAAACTACCATTAAATTTACTGAGAATACTAGAGAATTCGGGATACGGTTATTTGAAGATGAAAAAACTGGTGATGCATATGCTTTTAATTTTAATATAGGTGAAAATCGCTTAACTTTTGATAGAACACCTAATCAGCCATGGAATAGATATTTCGATAAAGGATTAGATAGACCATTAAATTTAAAATGCAATAAAGAATATAAACTACAAATTATTGTTGATGATACTATTGCAACAGTATATATAGATGGTGTTGCTTTGAATACAAGAATGTATGATAAAGCAGGGACTTCTTTATCTATGTATGTTGTTGAAGGTGAATTAAACATAGATAAAGAAACAATAATTTCACAAGATATAAAATAACTAGAAATTAAAAGTAAGAGTAAGGTTCATATATAGTACCTTACTCTTATATGTATTATAAATTAAGGGAGATTAAGAAATGAATTTAGACAATTTTGTAAAAGGATTACAGCATATTGGAATTCCGACAACAAAAATGAATACTTCTATAAAATTTTATGAAAGTTTAGGTTTTTCTATAGAATATTGCGTTGAAAGTACTCAAAATCATCCGAATGTTACATTTATGAAATTAAATAGTTTAATTATAGAATTATATGAAATGAAAGATCCTATTAATAAAGTCGGTAATATTGATCATATAGCTTTAGATGTTTCAAATATTCTTGAATTGTGGGAAATTATTTATAGCGATGACTATAAAATATTAAGTAACGATATAGAATTTCTTCCTTTTTGGAGTAAAGGCATTAAGTTTTTTATTATCGAAGGTCCAAATTATGAAAGAATTGAATTTTGCCAATATTTATAATCCTAAGTTTGTAGAAACTAATAATTATAAAAATTCTCATGGGGTAAATGATTTGAGGAGCTGTTTGCAAATTGGATAAAATGAAACTACTAACAAATCCACCCTCAATTAAAAGGAAAATATTCCTGTTAGGTATTTTTTCTTCACTTATACCTTTAGTCATTATAAGTATTTTTAGTTTTATTTACTTTAGTAATATGGAAGAAAAGAAAGCGTTAACTACAACTACTAACTTCTTGAATATTGTAGATTGGAATATTGATAATTTTCTAACCGATATTGAAAGTATAGGTAAAATATTATTGGGTTCAACCGATATTCAAGAATTTCTCACACAACAAAATAATGATTTATACAGTATTCGAAGAGACACAAGTGATTTAATAGTTAATGTTGCAAACAATAAGCCATATATTAATAGCATTTATATTGGTAATGAAAGTGTCGAGTACACATTCAAAAATCATGGAACAAGCAGATATTCAAATAATATTTATAATCAAATTAAAAACACGGAAATTATTGAACAAATTATTGACAATAAGGGAAAAGGAATATTATTTGAATCAGATGAAATCAACTTATTAAGAGAATCCAATTCTATTACGTATGGAAAAGTAATAAATGACATTAATAAATTTAATCAAATTGGTATATTACTTATAAGTTTTGATGAAAATGTTTTTGAAGCTATGTTTGATGATTTAGAAACGACAGGAAGTATTATTGTTACAAGTAATGATTCAAATATAATCTATAATAAAAATCCTAAGTTACTAGCAGATAATCAAATATTTAACATGGTGACTAATTTAACTAGTAATGGAGTTAAAAATTATAATATAAACAAAGAAACTTTTGTTACTAATAATAAACTAAACGTTAGTTCTGGCTTCAAAATAATTAGTGTAATTCCATATCAAGAGGTAATAAATGAAGCAACGAATGTGCGGGATATTACACTTTTCTTAATGATTTTGTCATTTTTGATTGTGTTAATATTTGCATATTTAATAACTAAAAAGATTACAAAACAGTTAAATTTGTTAGCGAAAATTACTAATAAATTAGAAGAAAGAAAACAAAAAATTCAAAGAGTAAATTTTGATGTTAAAGATGAAATAGGTAAAATTGGAAATCGATTAATTTATTTATATAACAGAAATAATGATTTGTTAGTTCAGTTATATGAATCAAAGTTAAAAGCAAAAGAATCTGAATTGTTTATATTACAAAGTCACATCAATCCTCATTTTCTGTATAACACATTGAATTCTATTTATTGGATGGCTGAAAAATATAAGATTAAACCAATAGCTGATATGGCATTAAATATGTCCGATTATTACAAAATGATGTTGAACAATGGCCACTATATTACTACAATACAAGATGAACTACTGAGAGTACAAAGATATTTTGAAATTATGAATGTTAGACATGCCAATAAGCTAAATTTACTTTTTGATATTGATTCCAAAATTTTAGAGAAAAAAATATTAAAATTGCTAGTTCAACCCCTTGTAGAAAATGCAATAAATCATGGCCTGCCTATGAAAGAAGGAAACAAAAATTTAACAATAGAAGGTTATACAAAAGAAGATTTAATTTATATTGATGTAATTGACAATGGTGTAGGTTTTGACTATCAAGAAATGTTGATCAGTAATAAAGGTTATGCTCTTAAAAATATAAATGAACGTATAAAATTATATTATGGTCAGGAGTGTGGTTTATTTATAGAAAGTAAAAAAGATCAAGGTACAACAGCTCGTATAATAATTCGTGTTTAAACCCCAGGAGGTGATCTAATGTATAACATGGTTATTATTGATGACGAGGAAATTGTAATTGAGGGGTTAATGTCTGTTGTAGAGTGGGAAAAGTATGATATTAATATAATCGGGACAGCAACAGATGGCAAAAAAGGTTTAGAAGTTATTTTGAAAGAAAAACCAGATATTGTATTAACTGACATTCGAATGCCGGGTTTAGATGGCCTTCAAATTATTAAGAAAGCTAAAGACAACTTACATGATACAATTTTTGTGGTGATCAGTGGTCATGCAGAATTTGAATATGCAAAAAAGGCAATTAAATTAAATGTAATTGATTACTTAATAAAACCAGTAAACATTAATGATATTTTGTCCGTAATTAATAAGGCAATTGCTAAACATAAGGAAAAGAAACAAGAATTACTTATTGGTCAAAAAATTAATAAATATGAGTACGAATTAGTAGATAAGTATTATTTAGATTTGATGTTAGGTGTTAATGTTAATCCAGTAGAGATTAAAGATGAATTGAATGCATTCAAAATCATCTGTATAGGTAGTTATAAAGCGGAGTTCAAATTAGCTCTTCAACAAAAGGTTATAAATGAGCTTAAAAATGATAAGTTAGACGACTTTACATTTTGTCTTTATTATGCGATTGATGAAAAAGTATTTATTCTTATTGGTGATAAAAATAATGATCTGGACATACATGAGATCACTGCGAAAATAGAATCTGTTGTTAAAGAAAATTTATCATTACAGTTGAGAATCGGTGTAGGAAGAATTTACAACAAAAAGTATGAGATCTCTCAATCTTATAAAGAAGCACTAAAAGCCTTTGAATTGGCTAAATTTTTAAATGAAAATATTGTGTTTTTTGATGAAGTACTAGAAATTGAAGAGAAATTCTCATATAGTCATTTTTCAGAGATTAAATCGCTATTTAATCAGAATAATTTAAATAATGAATCTATTTATAAATTTATAGATAAGTTATTAGATTCAATAAAAAAACAAAAAATAAGTCCCAATAGTTTCAAAAAAACATGCTATGATTTTGTTGTTCAATATGAGAATTACTTACACTATGAATACGGAATTTCTATTGATCAAGTTATTACAGGAAAGGATATGATCATAGAAAACTTAGTATGCATTGATGATTATCATAAATATTTACAGAATATGATTGAGGAAACTGAAAAATACCTTAATAATAAAAGGATTTCTACGAAAGAAAAACTGATATATGACATCAAAAAATATATAGACCATAATTACCATAAACCTTTACAATTATCAGATATTGCTGTTGATTTCCATTTGAATGCGTCTTATTTAAGTAGCACATTTTCTAAGGAAGTTGGAGTTACTATATCTGATTATTTATTACAACTACGAATAAGCAAGGCTAAAGAATTACTACGTACTACTAATTTGAAAATTGAAACAATTGCAAAACAATTAGGATATGAGAATCCAAGGTATTTTCACCAGGTGTTTAAAAAACATGTTTGTACAACTCCAAATGAATATAGAGCAGAGCATGCTATAAAGCTAGAACACTTTTGAAATAATACCAGACAACATATAAAAGTATAGCGGGAGTGATTAGAATGTATTATGGCGCAATTGAAGCTGGAGGCACTAAATTTGTATGTGCAGTAAGTGATTCCAATTTAAACATAGTTGAAAAAATAAATATTCCAACAACTGAACCAAAAGACACAATGAAAGAAGTGTTTCGTTTTTTTAATAATTATTCTCTTCAATCAATTGGTATCGGATCATTTGGACCTATAGATGTTAATAAAGAATCAAAAAAATACGGTTATATCACTACTACTCCAAAAAAAGGATGGAGTGATTTTGATTTCGTTGGTTTCGTTCAAAATCAATTTGACATACCTATTGCTTGGACAACAGATGTAAATGCATCAGCGTATGGTGAATATAAATTGGGTGGCGCTCATCGAGCAAATTCATGTTTATACTTAACCGTAGGAACTGGAATAGGTGGTGGTGCTATTATAAATGATGGGATTTTAGAAGGTTTTGGTCATCCTGAAATGGGTCATATTCTAATTCGAAAGCATCCAGAAGACAATTTTGATGGAAATTGTCCATTTCATTCAAATTGTCTTGAGGGATTAGCTTCAGGTCCTGCAATTGAGAAAAGAATTCAAAATAAAGCTAACTCGTTAAAGGAAGACGATCCATATTGGAATATTGAATCTTATTATCTAGCACAAGCATTAGTAAATTATACATTTATATTAAGGCCGGAGGTAATAATTCTCGGTGGAGGAGTAATGGACCAAAAACACTTATTCCCTAAAATTCGCAAAGAATATAAAAACTTAATGAAAGATTATGTTAATACTTTAGATTTAGATGAATTTATTATAGAACCTGGTTTAAATGGAGATCAAGGTCTAATGGGGTGTTTGCTTTTGGCTAAAGATGAAATTAACAAGTAGCATCGCATTGAACTAAATAATATTGTTATTTAACAACTAACTTTTCTTTTTAGCACACAATACGACCATTAATTATCAAACTTTTTTATAAAAATTATTATAGGTTTTATTAGAAAGAGTCTATTTTTATCAATCATTATTATAATAGACTCTTTTTGTTTTAGATTAGAAAGCACTTAAAAGTAAGCGTCATATAATACACACCTTCTTTACTCATTCAATGCGTGAGATAATGTCATTACATTAAAACTTGTAGGAGGTTAAGCCATGACATTATCGGACAAAAGAATAGAATGGGAAGCTCGCATGAAGGAATGGAAAGAGAGTGGACGAAGCGTAGCCCAATGGTGTAGAGAACATGATGTCAATGTTCATCAAATGTACTACTGGAAGCAAAGGCTTCAAAAGGGAAATGCGGACGCCAAAGAGACAGCCAATTGGCTGCCCGTGCAGGTTACAGAAGGTTCACCTGTCATAAATAGTAGTCCCATTTTTATTCATGTACATGATTATGCAGTGGAAGTTCCTGTTGGTGCGGATCCCGTTCAAGTAGCTGAAATCCTTCGTGTTATCTCCTAATCATGCTACATAACAGAAGTTATGACCGGGTATACTTAGCGCAAGGAAATACCGATCTGCGAAAATCAATAGATGGATTAGCTGTCATTGTTCAAGAGAGTTTTGAACTCGATCCCTTTTCCCCTTGTCTATTTGTGTTCTGTAACCGCAAACGCGATAAATTAAAAGTATTAGAATGGGAACATAATGGTTTTTGGTTGCATTACCGACGACTAGAACGTGGAAAATTCCACTGGCCTTCAGGTGATAAAACCGAGGCTGTGTCTATTAGTCATCGCCAACTTCGTTGGCTCTTGGATGGTTTGCCCATTCATCAACAACATGCACATCGAGAAGTAAAAGCACGTACTATTTTATAAAATAATGATAAAAATGATGAGGATCCGACTAGTCAATTCGGATTCTTTTTCGTATACTTAGGGTATGAAAAATTCATCCACTAACCCAGAATCAATTGAATATTTTAAAGAGCGTGCCGAAAAGCTTGAAATGGAAAAGGAAGAGTTGGAGGCTAAAGTGAAATGGTATGAGGAACAGTTCCGATTAAGCCAACAACGCAGGTTTGGTGCTTCTAGTGAGAAAACTAATCCAGATCAACTATCTCTTTTCAATGAAGCAGAAGATACATCCAATAAAACAGTGGATGAACCAACTGTCGAAACGATTACATATAAACGCAAAAAGCAAAAAGGTCAAAGTGAAGCAAAACTGGAAAACCTGCCTACGGAAACGGTGGAATATCGTTTATCCGAAAAGGAACAGGTTTGTTCATGTTGCGGTGGAAATTTACATGAGATGAGTCAACAAGTAAGAAAAGAATTAAAAGTAATTCCAGCGCAAGTAAAAGTAGTGGAGCACGTTAATCACATCTATAGTTGCCGCCATTGTGAAAAGCATGAGATAGAGACGCCAATCGTCTCAGCACCTATGCCACAATCGGTATTCCCAGGAAGTTTAGCCTCGCCATCGGCGATGGCCTATATAATGTCGCAAAAGTATGTGGAAGGATTGCCACTCTATCGACAAGAGAAAAATCTTGAACGATTCGGCGTTTTTATTCCACGACAGACACTAAGTAATTGGATTTTACATGGGGCTCATACCTGGCTGGAACAGATTTATGATGAAATGCACAACCAACTATTGCAACTCGATGTTGCACATGCGGATGAAACAACCTTACAGGTTTTATCTGAACCAGGGAGACCAGCAAAATCCAATTCGTACATGTGGTTATACCGATCTGGTCATACCGATAATCCTATTATTTTATATGATTATCAACAAACCAGAGCCGCCAAACATCCACGACGTTTTCTGGATGGGTTTCAAGGATTACTACATGTTGATGGGTATCCAGGTTATAATGGATTACCCAATGTCTCATTGGTTGGATGCTGGTCGCATGCTCGTCGAAATTTCCGGGAAGCTTTGACAGCATTACCAGAAACAGCGACTACCACCAATACGAAAGCACAAGAAGGATTAGCCTTCTGTAATAAACTTTTTGATATAGAACGTGAATTAAAGGACACAAGTCCAGAAGAACGTTATGAAAAACGTTTAGAACGCAGTCAGCCAGTACTGGATGCTTTTTCAGCATGGCTTCGTGAACAAACACCACGTGTGTTGCCAAAAAGTGCATTAGGAAAAGCAATCAAATATTGTCGTAATCAATGGGAACGTTTAGAAGCTTTTCTGATAGACGGGCGTTTGGAGATAGATAATAATCGTGCAGAGAGATCTATCAAACCATTCGTGATAGGCCGCAATTATGTGCTGAACCTAGTTATGTGTTTAACATAAGTACAAAACTGTTACAGTGTGAAACAATTCTTCTAATTTCAGCACATAACAATATAAGTATTACTTCTTTTGGCAATAATAAAAATAAAAGGAGTCAATGCTTATGTGCAATGAAATCCAAATCGTTAATTTTGAAAAACATCTTGTTAAGAATGGCTATTCCAATCTCGTTATTGGGCAGTACATAAGAAAGGCAAAGGAATTTTTAAAATACAAAGATACGTATTCTGTTCAATGGACAGATTATGAGGAATTAAAGCAAGTTATATCGAAATATTTAAAGAACACCCCGTTATCGTCCCAGAAAAGTACAATTCAAGCTGCTCTCCATGCATATTATTATTTTCTTAGTGGTAACAAGATTTTTAGACGGTTAAACCTATCTGATTTTGATGTGGATATGTCTATTGAAGCTGAGATAGAAAGGTTTCGAAAGTATTTAACCGAAGTAGCTAAACTAAGCGATAGTACGATTGTTTCTCAATGCAATGCAGTAAAAATATTTTTATATTGTTGTTTTCCAAAAAAAGATTTTTCTCCTGAAAAGATAACTGTTGACCATGTTAGAGTATACCTGACTAACACGCTTCGTCATGTTTCAAATGTAACGAGGAAAACTATTATAGTCAGAATTAGAAGTTATGTAAGATTCCTTGAATTCAATGATGGTGTAAAATTTGATAAAATACTGAAATTACCAATGACTTCTCCTGTTTGGAAACAGGCAGGTATCTCAAAATATCTTACTGATTTAGAAACAAATGCTCTTTTAGCAGCATATGATCAATCAAATCCAACTGGAATTCGCGACTACGCAATTGCACGCTGTTTAAAAGATTTAGGTCTTCGCTGTTCGGAAGTGGCAAGACTTTCATTGAATGACTTTGAGTGGTTGGAGGGAACTGTAACCATTAGACAAACAAAAACAAACTCCGAAAGGAGTCTTCCACTCCACGTCGTTACAGGTAAAACTATTGAAAAATACTTATTACATTCACGTCCAGATACCCAAGAAAGAATTTTATTTGTGAGATTTAAAAAAGAACTAGGGCAACCAATGGGAACCTCCCAAGTTCGAAATACTGTAAGAAGGGCTGCTATTCGAGCCGGAATAGAAAATTTCACAGGTACTCATATGCTAAGACATACAGCTGCAAAAGAAATGATCAATAATGGTGTGGACTTAAAGATGATTGCAGATATTCTAGGCCACGAATCTATTGAAACTACCAGTATTTATACGAAGATAAACTTTACGGAGTTACAGGATGTGGCTGGAATCTGGCCAGAGGTGAGAACATGAATAATAACCTCATTTCAAGGCAAATTGAAAAGTACATTTCCTATAAAAAAGCCCTTGGATATCAGATTAAAATAGAATCCCAAGAATTAAGACGTTTTGCGTCATATACTGTCTCAATAGGATATGAGGGCTCGTTAACCAAAGATATTGCGTTCCAATGGGCTACTCTTAAACCAAATTATTCGCAATGGTATATGGCAAGAAGAATGGAGACAATCCGAACGTTTGCAAAGTATATTAGTGTTTTCGATCCTATGGCACAAATACCTCCAAACGGGATGTTTGGAAAATGTCATGGTCGGACAACCCCTTACATCTTTACTGAACAAGAAATATGCATTTTAATGCAAGCATCGTTGAATTTATATGCACCTGATGGTCTTAGATGTAAGACCATCTCAACTGCAATTGGCCTTTTATGGTCTACAGGGATGCGTCCAAATGAAGTATGTCAATTAATGGACGACGATGTTGATTTTAATGATGGCTTAATTACCATAAGGGAGACCAAGTTTTCAAAAAGCCGTATTATCCCTATTCATGAGACAGCCATTTCAAAACTAAGGTCATATGTAAATGATAGAGATAATCTAAGAAGAGATTTTTCAGATCTACATTTCCTTATTACAACAGGCAGTCGCAAACTGGTATTACGTAATTTTGAAAGTGCATTACAAGTAATCAGAGATCAGATCCTGATAGATAAAAATGAATGGGATAGACGTCCCCCAAGATTATATGATTTTCGTCATACTTTTGCATGTAACACACTGCTGCGCTGGCTTAATAATGGTATAAACATAGATAGGAAGATAATATACCTCTCCACCTATCTCGGCCATGTAAAAGTAGCAGATACCTATTGGTATCTTACGGGAACACCCGAGTTATTACAACTTACTTCTAGGAATTTTGAAGAATTCTTCTATGAGGGAGGGTGTCAGTGATGAAAAATAATGATTTCCAAGAGCTACTTCAAAACTTTTTCCTAAAATGGATGATGGGTCAGAAGAAAGTATCTCCTTCTACTATCCAAGCGTATAAGGATACATTTCGTATTCTTTTAAAGTATATGAACGAAGAACATGGCGTTAAAGCAATTTCAATAAGCATGGAAGCAATAGATGCAGATGCTATTATTAGATTCTTGCATTACCTTGAGAATAATCGAAGAAACACATTTAGGACAGTAAATAATAGGCTAGCAGCAATAAAATCATTTATGGAGTATGTATCCTACGAATGCCCGGAATATTCAGGGACTGTAAGAAAAATTAAGGCGATACCCTTTCGAAAGGTAGAAAAGAAAGAAATCTGCTATCTCACTAAAGAGGAAATGGATATATTACTTAATACTTGCGAAACAAAGAATCCTGAAGGAAGACGTGATTATCTTATGTTGCTTCTCCTTTATAATTCAGGGATGCGGGTTTCGGAAATGATATCGATACAAGGGAAAGATGCTCATTTTTCCGATAATGGAAAATGCCATTTACGAATTATGGGAAAAGGAAGAAAGCAACGAGTCGTTCCTTTATGGCAAACGACAACAAAATGTATTTCTGATTTTATGCATGAGAATGGAATTAAAGACAATGACTATTTGTTATCTGGCAGAAATGTAAAGCATTTAACACGATCTGGGGTACGTTACAGAATAGATTGCATTGTTAAGAGAGCAGCTACCAATTGTCTATCTTTAAAAAATAAATCAGTAACTCCACATGTATTCCGGCATTCGACTGCAATGAGCCTGTTGCAATCAGGTATTGATATTTCAACAATTGCTATATGGCTTGGACACGAGAGTATTGAAACTACACACAAATATATGGTAGCTGATATAAAATTAAAAGAACGTGCGCTAAACAAACTACATGAACCAGATTCGAATGCAGCTGACAATAGATATCATGCTACTGATGATATCCTTCAGTTTTTGAAATCATTATAATGAACATGTTATGTGTTGAGTTATAATAAAGAAAGTCGTTGCTTTAAAAGCACTTTTTACCCCCGGTAATAAACTCAGCACATAACTAGGTTCAGCACATAATTGCGGTTATGTGTTTAAGTACATAACCGCAAGGCCTGGCTTTTCAGCAATACCATAAAAGGTGCAAAAGCTAGTGCCATTACATACAGCGTTGTGGAGACAGCGAAAGAAAATGGATTAAATCCATTTCATTATTTGCGCTATCTTTTTGAAGTTCTTCCCAATATGGATACAACAAATAAAGATAAAGTAGCTACTCTCCTACCTTGGTCCAAGACTTTGCCGCAAGAGTGCTACGTTCCTAATGAAACTAAATAAAGCATACAATAAGTCCACATCTAATTTCTAGGTGTGGACTATCTTACGCTTACCTCTTTTTGTTTTAGATTAGAAAGCACTTAAAAGCAAACATTTTATCAAACTTTATTTTAAAGCTACAGGGGATTGTCCCCTGTAACTCTCTCTTACAAAAATGTAAGTAAGTTTTACAAATAAGGGGCAGCGGTAAACCATTTATGTATGAACTTTATGGTGGTGCTTATCAGAATCGAGAACGTACAACTTGTACAGTTTCTCGATTCTTTTTTTGTTTGGGAAAAAGGGTGAGAAACAAGCGTGACAAAATTGAGAGGAATTTGGGGAGGTAAAAAGATTAATGTTGGGGACACAAATCCAACTTTGATATTATTGGGTGTTTTTAGTTAAAAAATTCGCGCATCAATACGAAAAATTGACTTATAACTCAAAAAATAGTAAAATCCTTTCAAAAATTTACGTAAAAAGGAGGAGAATATATTGGCTACGATTAAAGACGTTGCAAATGAGGCTGGTGTTTCGATTGCTACGGTATCACATTACTTAAATAATCCTATTCTCAAATGCTACAAGGAACAGATGATTTATCAGAAAAAAGTATAGAAAAAGTAATGAGAATCCAAAAGGCATCAAAACAATTAGAGGATTTGACTGAAAATTATAGAGAATACATTAATAAAAAATCGATAGCATTTAAAATGTCTGATTTAAATACTATTATTGACGATTCGATTGAAATAACATCTGAGAGATTAAGGAAATATAATATAAATCTTGCATTTCAAAAAAGTATAAGCCTTTAAAAGCTTATGTGAACGAGGCCTACATAAAACAAGTATTTGTTAATTTAATTAAAAACAGTATAGAATCTTTTGAATCGCAAAATACATCTAATAAAATTGAAATTGTAACAGACATAAAATGGGACCATATCATCATTGAAATATCTGATACAGGTGAAGGAATACAACAAGAGAATTTTGAACTTATTTTCGATCCGCTTATTTCGTCTAAGGAAGAGGGAATGGGAGTAGGTCTTCCGTTTGTAAGAAAGATCATTTTTGAACACCGAGGAGAAATAAAGGTGAAAGAAAGCAGTGCAAGCGGAACAACATTTAAGATTACGTTGCCACAATATGAGTTTAGTGATTTTAATCAATGATTCCTTTTGCTTTTGATAAGAATAGATACAAGCAAAACGATTAGTGAACGTGTTGAATTAAAGTTTTAACTTAAACCTGAGATAAGCTGATTCAAATAAAGCGAATGTAATTGCTAGTACTTCATAGGACGTTATGGACGGTTGAAATGTGAAATTCTCTTTTATTAAACATGTATTTTTATTCAAATTATGATCTTAAGAAGAAAAAAACTCCTTATTGCGTCAATGGGGCTTTAGCGCAATAAGGAATAATCTCCTGTAATTATTATTAATACGCTGTCAACTCCATAAACGTCTCATTATTATAAATAGTGGATAACAAAGGATCATTATATGCTGTCTCTCTTAGTGTATCTTCTAATTCTATCGATCTAGCTAATTCCTCCAAACCTTGATCGGTCTCTCCTTGTTGAACAAGTGCTACACCTTTTCCGTAGTATCCAATAGCTTCATTTGGAAATTGCTCAATAATAGTGTTATAGATTTCTTCAGCTTCTTTGAAATTACCGGCATATGTAAGCATTAAACCTTTATAATCTAAAGCATTTAATGATTGTTCTGAGTTAAGCTCCATAATTTTGTCCAAATATGGAATCGTATCATTAAATTCCCCTAATGAATCATGGAGATAGACAAGGTACCATAGCGCGTCAATATCTGCGGGTTCTGCTTTTATGTATTGTTCTAAATAAGGGATTGCCTTTTCATCTTCGGATAAGAAGTAAAGTGAAACTCCTTTTCCATATAGAGCAAAAGGTGTACTGGCATCAATCTCTAAAGCTTTATTATAATAATCTAGGGCTTTTTCGTACCTTTCAAGCGAGAAATGAGCATTTCCCATGTTGATAAATTGCTCTGGTTCTTTATCGCTAATATCAATCGCTTTTTGTGCAGCGACAATCGCTTGTTCGTATTCGCCTAGTTCATTTAATGACAAAGCCTTGTTATTGAATGCACTATCCATTTGGTTCTCTAGTTCAATTGCTTTGTCTAGGGGGTGTATTGCTTCTTCATATTGCCCCATCAAATTTAGCACATGGCCTTTTTCATTATACAGTTTTGGATCGTCAGGGTATTTTTCCAATTGTTGATCCACATCTTCTAAAGCCAATTCATACTGTTCCTTTTCATACCATTTATCATATTTTTCTCTTGAAAAATCAGGATCTGCATCGAAAAAGCTACAGCCTGAAAGAATAATAAATGAAAACACAAATAAGGCCCAAACTTTTTTATTCATTTTATCACTTCCGTTTTCAGTTTGAAAATCTCTCTTATATTACCATATCTAAGGAGATAATGCATTGGATATTTTACTTGTGAAAATTATAGTATGCACAAAGCAGGTACAAAATTGCAACCTCCTTGAAACAGACATGACATAGTGAGTTCATTCCCTCTGATCACTGTTATTATGCGTTTTTTGTGGTATAATAAGGGAGTGAGATCTTTTCGGAAGGGAGCTTGTCATGCGTAAGCTAACGGTTGATTCGGTCGAATTTAAGCGCATTATGCATAACTTGCATATCGAGGAATTAGATATTTCATCTAAGAGGCAGCAGAGGTTGTTGGAATTTATTAATTCTGGTCAACAGATTACAGTTGGTGCTTTAAAGGAAATATATCAAAATGGATAAATACAGATCAATAGATAATGATCGATACTTATTGGAGAATAATCTTTTTGGTGTCTCTTCTTTAGAAGAACTCAGAGACTTGGAAGCAATCGCATTTGCAGCACGCGCAGCAGAGCTTGTTAGTGAAAAGCAATTTTTGGAGACTTTTTCGGAACAGTCCTTTAAAAAACTTCATTTCCATTTGTTTCAGGATGTTTATAAATTTGCGGGTGAATATCGCAATGTGCAGTTAACGAAAGGAAATACGAGATTTTGCCAGGCTGAGTTTGTTGCCAGTTATGCGACTAGCTTATTTGCAGAGTTAAATGATGAGCCAGCGTGGAAATCAGTTGAAGAAGCAGCGGATCGCCTTGCATATTATAAAACAGAGCTTAATTTACTACATCCATTTCGAGAAGGCAATGGGCGAACAATTCGTATTTTTATACACGCTTTTGCTTTATCAAGGGGTATCACTTGGCATTACGAAAATATTGACAGAGAAGCTTACATGCATGCGATGATTCAATCTGCAATAACTACGAAACCACTCAATCAATTGTTTGTAAATACAATAGCATTTAATAATTAATCTATATACTCTCTCTAAAACGTGAGGGTTTTTTTATTACATAGAAAGGCAACAATTGGATTTAGATCAGGAAAATTAAGATTAAAAAGGTGGAGAATGATGAACAAAAAATATAACATTTGGGCTTTTTGTTTAATAATTAGTTGTGTGGGATTAGCAGGTTATTCATTGTATTCGAATTTGAATAACACTTGGATTTTAGCCCCACCAAATTACATATTATTATTCCTTAGTTTGATAGCTCTCATTTTAGGCTTTCTCGGCTTCAAAGATAAAAGAAATGGGTGGACAAAAACAAGAAGTTGGATCACTATAATATTATCATCATTTACAACGATAGGATTATTCTTGATAGTTTCATTTACACTCCTCTTTTCATCAATGGGAGCGAATGAATACATAAAGACAGTAAGTTCTACCGATGACAATTACACGATTGATTTTTATCGTTTTAACGCAGGTGCAGCTGGTTCATTTGGTATAAGGGGAGAATTAAACGGTCCGCTTTGGTTTAAAAAAAGAATTTATCTTGAACATAATGCAGATGAAGCCAAAGTGGAATGGGAAAATGATCGTATAGTATCTATAAATAACCACACCTTAAAGTTGGATAAGGGCGAGACATACGGTTATCAATGATCAATATTCAAGATCAATGCAACAAGCAAAGTTTATTGTAAAGAAGGGTGTTCTATGAGCAAGAAAAAAATCGAACAAAGTGTCTATCGCCATGCTCCGGTGCTATTACATGAGAAAGGCTATATCAGCCCGGTTGATCTTTTGGTCAAAATGGAACGACTTACAGATAAGCAAGTAAAAGACTGGAGAATGAAAAAGATTACATATTTAGAACGTGTGGCTGCAGGAAATTTAGGGAAATTGAACCATGTGTTAAAGACATTAGAAAGGTTTGCAAAAGAGCAAAACCTCAAACCATCAATTACCACATATAAATCATGGGGGAAAGGACCAAAGAAGACTTTGCAATTTTCTAAAAGTCGCAATCCTCATATGGAAAAAGTGTATTCTACACATTATATCCGAGTCAAAAATAAATAGATGTAAAATCGTATTCTCCTATCATCGTTTTTGTTACTAATCGTATAATTTGTTTATTTTGTATAACTTTTGTATAATTAAAAAGTAGTTATTTCGAATTATAATTTTCCGCTAGAACAACTAAGAAGGGGTTGTAATATATGACGATTAACCTATCAACAAAAATAGAACATAGTAAATTAGAAATGTTTAATCAAGTTATCCCGATTATTCACGCGATGATACCAGATGTAGGAATTGGTATATCGAATACAACAGAATGGTTAAGTTATTATCCAGGTACAAAGATTAACCTAGGCGTAGAAGCAGGTTCTAAAATTGATCCAGAAGAACCACTGGCAGATTGTATTAAAAACAATAAGTTTATCAAAGAAGAAGTACCAGCAGAATTTTTTGGGTTTTCGTTTACTGGTCTAGCTAAACCTATTTTAGATGGAAATGATGTAATCGGTGCCATAGCTATTCAAATTCAAGAACAAAATGAAAAAGAACTTAAACGCATTTCTGATCAAATATTTCAGTCCCTTTCACAAGCAAATGATCGGATCAAAACGATTACAACAGGGGCGGATGATTTAGCCGAAATCACTGATACGCTTCTAATTCAATCGAATCAAGCAACAGAAGGTATGGATAATACGGATGAGGTCATTCTTTTTATAAAAAAAATTGCTAATCAGACCAATATTTTAGGATTAAATGCTTCGATTGAAGCAGCGCGAGCGGGTGATAAAGGCAGAGGTTTTGATGTAGTGGCAAAAGAAATTCGCAAATTATCGACTGAAACGGTAGCTTCTACGGATAAAATTAGCCACACGTTAACTGAAATGAAGGCTTCGATTAATCAAATACAGGAGTTAGTGAATAAAATCGTTTCGGTTAGTCGTACTCAGGCTGCTTCTACCAAAGAAGTTTCCTCGTCTATAGATGAAATTGAAGAGATGAGTAATCAATTAAAACAGTATGCAAAGGAATTATAATAATGATTTACAAGATTACGTAACTTGAAAAGAAGCACACTTGAATGTGCTTCTTTACGCTTTTCTAATGGCCCGTGTTAGATTCTTTCTAAAAAGCACCTGAACCACCACCGCCACCACCAACTCCTGCTCCACCGCCGGGAACACCACCATCACTACTGCTGGTAGAAGCTACAACGGTTGAATTTGCTTTATCAAATTGATTGTTAATGGTACTTGCTATCAGTATGAACATGACAATGTCATTTGTTTGCAAACTGGAATCAGTATGAGCAGTCGATGACAATCCGTTGCTAAGGTGTTCGCTTTTTTTCTGCATCGACTTGTTGCCGGTACCGAGAGCATAAATAAATGCTTGCATTTGTTCATCACTCATCCATTGATTCCACTCTTGTTCGCTGATGTTATCGTAGTTGGAACTGAAATTTGCCCATTGCTTCTTAATCCTAAGTCCTTGGACAGTTTTTGGTTGATAGAGAACCGCGAAAAGCAATAAAGTTAAACTTATAAAGATCGATAAAACCATCCAAATGAAAAGAGAATGAACGCCAAGCATGATAATAAATGGAATAAGGAGAAAACTTGCAACAGCTGAAGTCCATCGTATCCCTTGTTGTTTATCAACAAGATCGTGGTCATTTGTTTCGCTTTTTACAGCTTGTATCCACTTGTGAAAGTCACCATTGTACGTTGAATGGTTGTCTTCGATTTTTGTATAGGCTTCAAGTGCTTTTAAAGAGAAATTTCCATTGTCTCCGATTTTGTAAAATAGCCAATTTATAAGTATACTTTCATGCTGATGGTCTGTATTTTCATCTACAACCGTAAATTTATTATCATCCTCTCGCTGGACGTACCCTTTTCTAACAAGATCTAATAGAGCAGCGGATAAAAATTCAGTATTTGCTGACATATTTCGCATGTAAAGTATAGTAGCGGGTAAACTCATTTCTTGCTTCGGTAAGTATAGAGATTGTGAAGAGCTACGTTCTACTTCCCATAATTTCTTGCTCTTGATGCTTAGTGCCCTAAACAACAGTACGACTAAATATATGATAAATACACCGACAATATAAGGGGAAATACGGTTTAAAATGTCTTGTCTGCTTTCAAAAGCGGCTGCTTCTGCTTCAAACCTCGATTTGTCAGCAGCAATTTCCTCGCCTATTGTTTTGTTTTCTAAAAGACTAGTCGTAGGAAATAAAGAAGTATCATAAGCAACCCGGATATCTCCATTTGTCCCACTATCAACTTTTCCCATTGCAAAATGTACAACACCATCTGAATCTATAGTGGATGTATCAAATGCTTCATCATAACCTAAGGCCAGCACCTCTTCTTCAGTTGGTTGAGGCGGGTGGACATAAATATTCATATTTTCATAGTTAGATTCATTGCTTGTATCGAAGAATGGCCAATAGAATTGTGCAAAATCAGAGAACACTTCGACACCATTTGTAATCGTATAAGAAAGTTCGACTTCAACTTCTTCATATGAACCACTTCGATAAACGTTGTAAAAATTCTCTTCTTGTTCAACATCTAAAGTATTGCCGTTTTCAGAAGCTTGGAAGTCTACTATTTGCGTCTGTTCTTTAGGAATAAGTGTACGCGTAATGCCATTAAAATCATCATCAAATTGGTAAATGTGTTGTTCTGTTACTTGCACATCACCATTTTCTTGTAAGTGAGCATTGATTTCGGTATTCTCAATGGAAAAATCAACGGCAAAGACAGGTAGTGGTAGTAGGAAAATAGAAAAAGCAATAATAAGCAGTATCGCTATTTTTTTCATATGTATAAGCTCCTCTCTATATCTATATACGATTCTTAAGTGAATAAGGTTTCATCAGATAATAGAAAGCACTTCAATTCATAAAGAATGAGCGGATAAACAAAGTAAATATTATTTTTGGGTTACAAAAGGTATTAATGAATAGTTTAAAAATATGACTAACAAACATTATATAACCTTGAATAGGTAAATATTTTATGTGCTAGACCTGAATAAAAGTCATAATTAAATTTTTGCTAAGCTAATCAATAAACCTAAATGAGGTCAGGTTATAAGAAGTATGTTTATGAAATAACGTAATAAGAGAGTAATCGTTTTAATGAGATTACAAGATAAGCATATTGTCTCATTGATCCTTTTGTACTACGTAAAATTTTTCCAACAAAATTCACTATTATATATCATTTTTTGCAGAAAAGTTATATAATATGGTTATATGTGGATTTGAGTTAACAATTTACAAATAATTCTGTTAAACTATGAAACTTTCTGAACTAGATTTTACATAATTCAATCCATATGAAATCTTTCATACACTTAATTAACAGGAGGTCATAGTGAATGGCAAATAAAAAAGCAATCATGACAGTTACACTAGGTGCTGCCATTGCAACAGCAGTAGTAGGGACAGATGAAGCAGAAGCTGCGTCCCATAAAGTTCAAAGTGGTGACTCGTTATGGAAAATAGCTCAGAAATATAATACAAGTGTTCAAACGCTAATAGATATTAATAAACTTCGAACAGATATTATTTATCCTAATCAGGTTTTAGAAACAAGTACTTCTACGAGCAAGAAAAATGACAGTAATTCAAGTAAAAATGATAGTCAAAAGCAATCATCCTCGAGTAGCAGTGCAAGTAAATATACCGTAAAGAGTGGAGATACATTAAGTAGTATTGCTTCTAAACATAATATTTCTCTTAATAATTTGATGAAATGGAATAACTTAAATACTACTTTAATCTACCCTGGTAATGTTTTTGTTGTGGAAAAACCAAATTCTAATAATAATTCAAGTAGTAATAATAGTAATTCTAGTTCAAATTCAAGTTCCGATAAAAAAGTGAATAGTTCTTCTTACACTGTGTACACAGTGAAGTCAGGGGACACACTTTCTCATATCAGTAAAGACTATGGTGTAAAAGTGTCTAATTTAAAGAAATGGAACAAGTTAAGCTCAGATAGAATCTATATTGGGCAAAAGTTAAACATTGGAGCAAAACAAGATAAAAACTCTTCTTCTGATAATAAAAATGCTGAAAAAGAGCCGTCAACTGATATAGACTACAATGTTTCCAAGTTAATTGAAGTAGCAACAAGCTTGGAAGGGACAGGTTACAAGTGGGCTGGCACAACACCAAGCGGATTCGATTGCAGTGGTTACATATACTACGTTTATAAACAAGCAGGTAAAGAAATGGGACGTCATTCTAGTTCTGGGTATTATGATCGGTCTTATTATGTAAACAACCCCAAAGTCGGAGATCTTGTATTTTTTGAAGGTACCTACAAATCTGGTATTTCTCATATGGGCATATATCTGGGAGACAACCAATTTATTCATGCCGGTTCTAAAGGCGTCGAAATAGTTAGCTTAACTCACTCCTACTGGAAGAAACATTTTTCTAGTTTTAAAAGGTTCTATTAATCTTAAATAGCGAAAGTCCTCTTTAAATATAGAAGAGGGCTTTTTTATTTCGTATGCACGTTGCTTACCTTAGATCATTTTCCAATAATTATCTGATAAAGAGTGGAGGGAATACAGAAAATAGTTTATTTGTTCGAATATATTAAAGTAGAATTTGTTTAAGGAGAGTTTGAATGACAGGAAAAACACATATTATGGGTGGAATTGCTTCAACAGTCGCAATCTCCCACTTTTATACGTACGAACCCGTGATGTTTATCATCGCAGGAGCAATTGGAGGAATCATACCTGACATATGTCACGGTGGAAGTAAGATTGGTAGGAAGTTCCCGCTCATCTCGAGAGTGGTTAATACCATCTTTGGGCATCGCACGTTTACACATAGTTTATTATTTTTGGTACTGATGAATCTGGTATTATCATTGTTTATTAATAACCAATCGATTATTACGGGTCTACTAGTTGGAATGGTAAGCCATTTCGTATTAGATGCCGCAACTAAAAAGGGAATCAAACTTCTCTATCCTTTGCAGTTTACCATTCGCTTTCCGCTATCTATTAAAACCGGTGGACAAATGGAGACACTTATCTTATTAGCTTTAACTTTGGTAACCATTTATTATGGGAGGCTCGTTGTTTTATAGCATTTAGCCAGCTTATACATGGACTTTTCACCAGCTGCTTTGAAGAATGCTATATAATAAAATTATAGTCAATATTTAGTGAAGGGAGTAATTTATTTATGACCAGGTTAATAAGTATTTTACTATATTTGTTGTTTCTAATTGTAATGTCGACACTGTTATTTTTCTTAATCATTTCGTTTTTCCCAACGAATGAACCGGTTGTTGTTTATCTATTAACCTTAATTTTCACCCAACTCCTGTTAAAAGAGATTGGTACGTTGAAGATTGAAAAGCTTTAAAAATGGTTTGCGGGTGAAATGAGTTTTTTGGTGTCATCGCTATTTTATCATTGGCAACCGTTTCTTTATTTCAAGATTTGCGCATAAGCATAAGTGGTAAAATCAACATGTATTAAACTCCCACACTAATTGCCGTCTTACTTTCAAAAGGAGGAAAATCAATGTTTAACCTATTCGGTAAAAAGAAAAAGGAACAACCTGATAAAAAGCCAACCTATCACGATAAACTAGGAATATTAGTGGTATATCGTGATTTCGATCATTCTGAGGAAGCTTTATCGCAATATTTTGAGGAATACCCGGAAGAAGAATTGTGGCAATATTCTTCGGTAGGACAGTCAGGCCCTATGAGTTTTGATGAAGCAAAAGCGGAGCGTATACCTCTGCCTATTGTATTTACCTATCCACTTTTTGTTGTATATGAGCCTTCCGATTCAAAAGAGATTGAACCACTTTTTTCTTCTGTGGAAATAGAAGAAGTGAAGCGGTTTATTGAAAAATACGAGCAGTCTGCCAAGTAATTATTACACCTTGACAACTTTCCGGATTATATTAGAATAAAGATTGGCTCTTTTTTAGAGTGGGCAGGGAGAGGGAAAACTGAATAGAAGGAATTACATTGAAAAGAGATTTATTTCAATTAGAGCAACATGATACCAATGTGAAACAAGAAGTGACTGCTGGATTGATTGGTTTTTTCACGATAGCATATATTATTGCTGTGAATTCGCTTATTTTATCTGAAGCAGGAGTACCTCTTGAAGGAGCTGTTCTAGGTACAATCCTTACCTCGTTTGTTGGTTGCTTGATAATGGGAGTATGGGCAAATGCACCAATTCTCGTTGTCCCTGGTATGGGGATTAACGCCATGTTTACCTATACCTTAGTACAATCGATGGAATTAACGTGGCAACAAGCACTGGGTGTTACCGTTATTTCAGGTCTGATCTTTACACTAATCGCTTTTTCAGCCTTAACGACTATCATTAAAAACGCGATACCTAAATCACTAAAAGAAGCGATTAATATCGGTATCGGCTTATTTTTAATGCTGATAGGTTTAGAAAAGGGCAACCTGGTAGAACGTGGAGATCAATCGATCATTGCCTTAGGTAACTTTAGTGATCCACTTGTCCTGGCAACGATCATAACGTTAGTGATAGCGTTCGTGCTCTTTATTCGTAATGTAAAAGGCAATTTTTTATGGACAATTTTGCTCGGAACAGGTATTGGATTTGTATTAGGTGTACTTCCATCGAAAACGAATGATCCTTTTTCATTAGAGGGATATCAGGAAGTATTCGGAGCCTTCACCTTTACCGAATGGACCTCACTTCCATTTTTAATTGCTGTCTTTTCGATTATGATGGTGGTTGTGTTCGAAAATATTGGTTTGACTTATGGTCATGTTGCAGCGACGAATCGTCCGGAAAAGTTCAAAAAGGCTTTCCAGGCAAACGGTATTTCTATCATGTTGTCTGGTATGTTCGGTTCAAGTCCAACGGTGTCTACCGCAGAGACAACGGCGGCTATTACTGCTGGTGGAAGAACAGGGTTAACGACCATTACAACTGGTTTTTTGTTTTTAGGTGTAACTTTTTTTATACCGTATATTCAAATGATCCCTTCCAATGCGATTGCGCCGATTTTGATTATTATCGGGGGTCTCATGGTTCAAAATATCAGGAATTTAGACTTGAGTGATCTGTCTGAAGCTTTTCCTGCAATTTTTGTCATTGTCATGATTCCTTTCACATATAGCATTGCAGATGGAATGGCGATTGGGTTTATTTTATATGTTATTCTAAAATTAAGTACAGGAAATGCCAGAAGGGTATCATTCACTCTTTATGTGATAGCATTCTTGTTTTTGTTAAATTTTATTATTCATTTTGCTGTTTAGAGTCATGGTTTAGTCGTTATTTTATTAAAAGAGATCCATTTTGTTTGTAATACACAAAATGGATCTCTTTATGTTCGTATAGAGTGTTGATTAAATCAGTTATAAAAATTAAACAGATTTAATAGCATCTTCAACAGATGTATTTCCTTCGACAACTTGGAAGGCCTTGCCGATAGTTGTGTCATTCTCAAGTGCTGCTAAAATAACTCTTGCCACATCTTCCCTGGGGACTTGGCCTCTTTCTACTTTTTCAGCAAGCTGTACTTGATTTTTACCTGGATCATTTGTTAGTCCCCCAGGGTGGACAATCGTATAATCTAAGTCCGTGTTTCTTAACCATTCATCTGCATAATGCTTTGCAACCACATAGGGTGCAAATGCTTCTGGTGCAGATTGAATCGCTTCACGACTCGTATCAAAGGAGCTGACCATTATATATCGCTTCACATTTGCTTGTTTTGCAGCTTCTATAGTTTTTACAGCACCATCTAAATCAATCATAAGGGTTTTATCTTTACCAGTTTTTGGACCAGAACCAGCAGTGAAGACAATCGCATCTACGCCCTCAGCAGCTTTTGCAATTTCTTCAATCTCATCTTCTAAATCGACAATTGCAACTTCTGCACCTAACTCCTTAAAATAAGAAGCTTGTTCCTCTTTACGGATCATTGCTTTTGCTTCTAAGTTTTCATTTTCTTGAATGAATTTTACTAGATGCTTTCCAATTTGACCATTCGCGCCAACTACTAAAATTTTCACATGCTTCACCCTTTTCTAATATATTTCACTTTCTATTTTAAAGTCTATCAGCACAAAAGTTAAATGATCCAACTTGCTAACTTACATATGATTGGAAAAAAATAGCTTTTAAATGAAACCAATCGACTTATTAAAACGTCATATTAATAGAGATTATTGTCTTAGATATACCAGATTTGTGGTATACATAAAAAGAAAGACTATCCGTTAAAGAAATGGAAGGAGCATCACCGAATTGAGAAAAATTTTGATTTTCTCTATCCTATTTTTAAGTCTGCTAAGTGCTTGTAATAATGATGAAGAAAAAGTTACAATTGAGGATAAGAATTTTGCAAATATCCTCTATGTTCAAAAAATAGAAAATAATTATAGTTCAAGGGAATTAACAAAACCGATTGAAGATCAAGAAAAGATCCAAGAAGTGTTAACAATAGTAGAGGGATTACCAGCAGAAAAGATTTCAACAGATGAATTCATTCAGAAACTTGAAAATCAAGATGACTATTATCGGTTCGGTTTTGTTGGAGAAAATGGGGAAAATGTGCAAAGGGATCAGTATGCTTTTCAAATAATGGATGACGGTACCATTATATTTAATTTTGATCAAATAAATAATCCAGATCATCCTTTAGTTACTGTTACCGCTCATCATGAAATACTTGAAGAATTAAAAGAAGTTTTAGGCATACAATTTTAGAGAGAATGTACATAAAGCAAGTTAGATTGGGGGACTTACATTTGAAAACAGTAGCAGTGTATTGTGGATCAAGCTGTGGAAATGATCCGATATATGTTCAAGAAGCCAAACGATTAGGACAACTTTTAGCCAAAGAAAGCATTGATTTAGTATATGGCGGCTCGAATGTTGGTTGTATGGGAGCTGTTGCCGATGGGGTTTTAGAATCTGGTGGTAACGCGATCGGTGTCATTCCAGAAAAGCTGAGCAATGTGGAAATTGCCCATGATAAACTAACGAAACTGCATGTGGTGAACACAATGCATGAAAGAAAAGCGATGATGGCTGATTATGCGGATGGCTTTATTGCATTACCAGGTGGTACGGGAACACTAGAAGAGTGGTTTGAAGTTTTCACATGGGCGCAAATTGGCTACCACAATAAACCATGTGCCTTACTTAATATCAATAATTATTATGATCCGATTATGACTTTATTTGATCATATGATCGAGCAAGGTTTTGTCAAACCGGCATACAGAGATTTAGTTGTGATTGAAAACGAATCAGAAAAACTTATTCAACGATTAAAGGGTTATCAGGGAGAATATATTGATAAGTGGAAATAAAAGTGGAGCTCTTATAATTGATAGAGCTCCATTAATTTATGGCTTACTACTTTAATATCACGTTCAAGAGCTAATTGGAATCCATTTTCAGATAAATCAGGTAATCGTTGCTCTATAATATCCTTACTGGTTTGCTCGAAGTCTTCTAGTGTCCTTCCTTTGTAGACAGTCTGTCCATTCTGTAACCAATCCTTATAAATTGGTATATCCCTTATTAATATGGGTATTTTAGCGGCTAATGCTTCTAATAAAACGATCCCTTCCGTTTCCTCATGAGTCAAAAAAAGAAACAAATCACTGCCAGCATAAGCATCAGATAATTCTTGTCTTGAAATATATCCAGGAAAATGAAGGTTAGGTAGTTTGCGTTGAAGAGCGCGCTTCACATTAGCTGGAACCAAATGTAGATTTGTATATCCGAACCAAAAGAATTGATAAGTCGGCATTTTTTCTGCTAGTTTTACGAAATCGATAATCCCTTTTCGTTCCATATAATGTCCAACAGATAAGATGACTTTCTCTTCTTTATTTATACCATATTTTTTTCGAAAACGTTGACGTCCTCTTTCTGTCTTTTTAAAGTATCCAGTATCTATTCCGTTTGTTAAAGTATAGATCGGCCGTTTTATAGCATAGGTTTCTAATATGGTTTGAGAGTAGTTTGTTGGTGTGATTACAATGTCTCCATGGTTATAGCAAAACGTTATCCATTTCTTAAAAAGAGGTGCTAATAAATTGGAGCCAATAAATGAATCACGAAAATCCTCCATAGTAGAATGAGCATAATAGATAATCTTTTTTTTGCGGCGTTTTGCCAGCCATGCCATCCATAATGCGTTCGGAAAGATGGTGTTAAGGTGGATAATATCATATTCCTCTTTACTATTTAACGTATGTGGAATGTTTACTAATTCTAGTGCCTTCTTTTGATGCTTCATCGCTTGGCCGACTCCACTTTTATCCACTAACTTCAAGGAGCCGGCATATAATAGTACTTTCATATTTATCCTCCATTAACTCAACCATGATACGAGATGTTTGAAAATCCATTCGAGACCAAAACTAAAAATAATGATTGGAAGTGGCTTACCGATTAGAATGATTGTGATAAATTTTTGGTAGGTCATTTTTGTTGTTCCTGCTAGAAAACATAAATAATCGTCAGGTGCAATTGGTGAAAATATCGCCAATGTGAAGAGAAAGTGAAATCTGTGATGGTTAACCCATAGCTGATATTTATCCCGAAGTTTTTTACTGACAAAAAATGAAATAAAAGTAGTCCCGTAATTTCTGGCAATCGCGAAGGTAGCGATAGAACCTAAACAAATACCAATATAGTTATAAATTAAACCCATGATTGGCCCAAATATTAATATTCCTGCGAGACAACCAATTCCACCAGGCACAATAGGAAGGATCACCTGCATAAATTGAAAAATAATAAATAGAATGGGTGCCCAAAATCCAAATTGGCCAAGAAAGTTGTCTAATGCCTGCTCGGAATAAAAGAGAGCATGCTCAAAGCCATATATGATAAAGCATATCGATGCGATGAAAGTTAGAGTAGTTAAAAAGTGCCATCCAATCTTTAATAGAGATCTTCTGTTCATTTAATAAATATATTCCGTTTTTAAATAGTATGAGGCAATAGTATCGATATATATACCTTCCATTTTTACGGCAAAAGATTTTGAAGAATAATTCTGAATGGCTCCTTGCCTTGCATTATTGGAAAATTGTTGATAAAGCGTTGGAGTTGCTAAGAGTCGATCAACGATATTTTTAAAATCAGTATAATCATCATATTGCCAACCGTTCACCCCATTTGTAACTACATTTTCTAAGCATGGGTCTTTTCGGCATATAGCTGGAAGGCCACTAGCTAATGCTTCTATATACGTTAGACCTTGTGTTTCACTGTTTGATGCACTTACAAATAAGTCGGCAGCTTGGTAATAAGATGAAATATCGTTAGGTTCTATTAATCCTGTAAAAATTACTTGTTTCTCGATTGATAAGTTTTGTGCATATTGTTGTAAATAATCACGATGTGGTCCATCTCCTACAATTAACAAGCTTAGCTTTGACTGAGACAATTGGGCGAAGTAAGTTAATATCTCTTCTACATTTTTTTCCTTCGCGAGACGACCGACAAATAAAAGTAGCTGATGATCATACGGGATCTTATAGGCTTCATAAATATAACGTTTCTCTTTTACAATAGAGAACTGTTGTAAATTGATGCCGGTAGGGACAATATGTATTGGTCGATCTACTCCATAGCTAAGTAAGAGGGCGTGAACTTTTTTAGTAGGTGCTATGATAGCTGCTGCATGTTTTAATATTTTTTTACTAAATAGAGATACCATCGCTTTTCCCCATTTATGATTCGGTGAGAAGTAGTGGGTATAATCTTCATAAACAGTGTGGTAGGTGTGTAGAATAGGAATGTGTAACATTTTAGAAATGTGTTTTGCAATACGAAAGGTACTAAATTCACATTGACTGTGAATAATGTCAGGCTTCCATTCTAAAATCTCTTCTAGAAACGAATGATGGGTAGATAACGAAATTCTGGCACCAGGATATATTTTTCCAATACTTAACGAACTCATATAATAGATGCCATCTTGATGAAAGGATTTATTCTTAGTCGACAGTGTCAGAATGCGTACATCATGGTCCATCTTTTGTAATTCTTTGCGCAAATTAACGATGGATGTGACGACTCCATTAATAACAGGAAGATAACACTCAGTTGTGATTAAAATTTTCATTCGTAATCCCCCCAATGTTTTATTCATGAAAACAATATGCATGCCCGTATTAAAATAGTATAAAGAAATTTTATTAAGAAAATATAAAGTTGTGTTAAACATTTGCCAAATTTTTAGTTTTTGTTAAGAATCGTACTTTTTCTATCAGTTGAGATGAGGATTCCGTATAATGAGAAGAAGAAGGTGGTCGATTATGAAAAAAATTTCAAAGTGGATACTTTTGTTGTTGCTACTTTTTGTATTGGTTGGTTATATGACGGATTTATCAAGCTCAAAAGAAATAACGAGCATAAAAGAATTTGAAAATGATCGCTCTCAATCTCTGTTATCTCCCAATCGTATTGTAAATATTGCTCATCGTGGTGCTTCGGCTCATGCGCCTGAACATACTTTAGTATCTTATGAATATGCTCAAAAAATGGGGGCGGATTATTTAGAAATAGATTTACATATGAGTGCCGATGGTGAGCTTGTTGCGATTCATGACCAAAGTCTTGAAAGAACAACAAATCATCAGCAGTTAGTCAGTGAAATGGAATTAAAGGAGATTAAAGCGCTAGACGCTGGATCATGGTTCAACCAGAAAAATCCCAGTGTAGCGAATGATAATTTTGCTCATTTAGATGTACCTACTCTAACGGAGGTGATTGAGCATTTCGGCAATGAGGCCAATTATTATATTGAGATTAAAACTCCAAAGCTTTATCCAGATATGATTGATAAATTGCTTGAGGTGTTATCTGCTCATGATTTACTCAGAAAAGATAGAAGAGAAGGGTCCGTAATTATACAATCCTTTAGTGCCGAAGCTTTACAACAGGTTCATAAACACGATCAATCGATTCCCTTGATCCAGTTATTGAAACAACCACCAGAAGATCCAAATGCTATAAAACAATATGCAGTAGGTGTTGGGATTAATTTTAAATCGTTAGACCTGCAAAGTATCACAGAATTAAGAAAAGCTGATTTACTGGTTCATGCTTATACCGTTAATCAGCCAGATGAGATGAGAAAATTATTAGAATGGGGTGTGACAGGAATTTTTACGGATTATCCGGATCTGTTAGCGGGGATTTTAGGGTGAAAGTCTGGTAAAAAAAGGTAGGGTTATTAGTCTTATTATTTTTAACTCTTCTAGTTGGTATATCTTCCATAAAACAAAAAAAGAAGGACAAAATTGCCAGAAATGTCTAAAAAGAGTTTGAAAGTTCCATCAGAAAACGGCCGTAATGATCCATGTATGTGTGGGTCAGCAAAAAGTATAAGAAGGTGTTGAGGGTTTCATAAATAAGAGGTCTGTCTTTCTGGAACGACATAATTATGCTATAATTATGTCATGAAATATAACGGAGGAGATTTTATGCCGGAAATAAGACCGATTAAAGATTTGAGAAATACAACAGAAATTTCAGAATTATGCCATCAAAGTAAGGAACCAATATTTATTACAAAAAATGGGTATGGTGACATGGTACTAATGAGCATGGAGGTATACGAAGAACAAACAGCAAGATTAGAACTATATGAAAAGCTTGCCAAAGCTGAGGAACAATTAAAAACAACAGATTCATTATACGAAGCAGAAGCAGTATTTGAAGAATTAAGGAATAAATATGGAAAAAGGTAGCTTTTCATTGAAATTCACTGCTGTAGCAAAGGATGATATGGAAAGCATTTATCGTTATATTGTGGAAGAATTATACAACCAACAAGCCGCTGATGATTTAATGGTCACAATGGAAAATAGTTTTTTGAAGCTAATTCATTATCCCTTTCACGGTAGCTATGTTAAAGATAAAACACTTTTGCAAAAAGGTTATCGAAAATTAATCATTCATCATTATATTTGTTTTTATTTAGTTAATGAAAGAAAAAGAGAAGTGATTATTATGCGAGTACTTTATGGAAAAAGAGAATACCAAAATCTAATTTAACATAAAACAAGCCGCTCATCCATTGACCGACTTGTTTTATATCCTTAATATTCCAGAGTTCCGTTTTTATCTAAAATACCAACCTCACATGTATTGTCTATCCCTTTGAATGATATTTGAAAAGTAGTTTCAGCTCCAAAATCATACACATAAAGAAACGGTTGCCCTTTTTTCAAAGCTAACTCGCCAATACTAATTTCATCTGTATGGAACGGATTCATAACATCAAACGGACACGATATTTCCTGTTTAGAGGACCATCTTTTATTATCGAGAAAAAATGAATAGAGGTGATCATCTAGCATGTCGAATGCCTGCATAATCGCATCATGTAAGTGTTCCAATGTGTAATCAGCTGGCAAGCATACATCAGCCCAAATATCATCGGAATAATAAATATGAAATAAATGTTGCCCTTCTTGAAAAGCTAGTGTAAGATCTCGTGCTAATGATTGATGAAGATCATTAGGGAATAGTGGTTTAAAAGCATTAATAAAAGGCTCATATTCATCACTTTGATCCATGATACCTGGTATCGGATTCCAAATACCTTCTTGCGCCATAAGAGGCTTGTTCCAATATTCGATATTGCGTTTAGTATACAAAATGGTTAACAAATGTTTGCCGAAATCAGTCATCGTAAGTGAATGATAGACTTTACGAGGTTGGAAGTCTCTCATATTGTGAGCAATATCTTCATTTTCCGTATTCCAAAAACCCATCCATTCAAAATAAAGATACCAAATATTATCATCCACTAGTAATTCCTCTATTTTTAATTTTTTTTGACTTATGATCGCGTTACTACATTCAAAGCCGACATCATCTATAATGTCATAAAATGTAGCAGACGCTCTTTCATGAGACAGGTTCCAATCTAGGTCGATCCAAACCGTTTCTAACAAAACAAAATATTGTTCTACTTCATTTAATGTTTGAAACCATTCCCAATTACTTGTTACTTTAATTTCTTTTGAAGCGATTCGGATGAAATTAGCGGTTAACGCTATCGAAAACAGAAAATCAATCGTTGGATAAAAGTTTTGTCCAGCATTCTTTCTTATCCCATCCAATTTTATCGATAATAATTGGTTGATCTCAGGTAAGTATTTTAGTCCGATTTGCTTTTTTGTTTTAGTGAACTTGACATCATGTTTTTGTAAATAATCCATAAAGACATGAAAATCTTTTAAAAATGCTGTTGGAATTTGTGTTTTTTGCATAATTATCCTCCTCGCATGTATAGTTATTTTAATTTTTCTGGATAATCACAATACTCAATAATCGTTCCTTCTGTATCAGCGGGATTTAAATAAATTAAGCGTCTACCATGCTTATTGACACGTCGTGTATCTTCCATTACTCGAATCCCTTTTTCTTTTAAATCAGCTATTGCTGTATCTAAATTTTCGACCTGGTATGCAATGTGGTGGACGCCCTTGCCCTTTTGTTTAATAAAACGAGCAATCGGAGATGTCGTATTATTTGTCGGCATTAATAGCTCAGTACGTGCCCCATTTACATCAATGATCGCGATCTCACTCTCAACACCAATGGCCTCACTACGATAACGATCGATCAATTCTCCACCTAATATACCTATATAAAAATCGATACTTGCGTCTAAATCTCGAACAGCTACACCGATATGATCTAATATTTTTTTCATACAAATCACCTTCCTGCCGTTCATTGTAACATGCAAAAAGGGAGGGCTGATATGAATCAGTCCTCCAGTAAACCTTCTTCTTGTAAATAGTTTCGTGCTGTTTCTTCAGCACTTACACCTTCAACTGCTACTTGGTAATTCATTTCTCTCATTTGATCATCACTAATTTTTCCTGCTAATTGGTTCAGTACCTCTTCCAACTCTGGATAACGATCAATCGTTTCTTGTCTTAGTAGCGGTGCACCCTGGTATGGAGGGAAAAGATTTTGATCATCTTCCAAAACCTTTAAATTATATCTTCTTAATTCACTGTCTGTTGAGTAAGCATCAATTAGATTAATATCCCCTTCTTCGATGGCAGAATATCGTAGCTGCGGCTCCATTGTTGTAAGGTTTGGAAATTCTAAACCATATAAGTCTTGAATACCTAAATAACCATCCTCTCGATCAGAGAATTCTAAGGTGAAGCCAGCTTGCACTTCACTTTCCACCGCTTTTAAATCTGAGATGGTTTCCAAATCGTATTGTTCAGCGAATTCTTGTGTTACAGCTAATGTATAGGTGTTGTTGAATTCCATCGGTTGTAAGAAGGCCAGATCAAATTCTTCTAATAAACCAGCCTGTGCTTGTTTGTATACCTCTTCTTCATCATTACTTGTCGCAGTTTCATTTAAGAACTGTGATAATGCAGTACCGGTGAATTCCGGGTATAGATCAATGCTACCTGATTCTAATGCATTAAATAAAAAGGAAGTTTTACCGAGACTGGGTTCTAATTCTACATTTAGATCTGTTTCATCTTCAATTAAAAGTTTGTACATATTAATCAAAATCTCCGGTTCTGTCCCTAATTTACCACCAATAACCAACGTGTCATCTTCCTTATTTAAAAGGTTGGGTACGACGAGAAACAGAATCGAAATAACAGTGATAATGATCAGTGTAATGAATGATTTTCGGAAAGAAAATTTCTCCATCTTACGTAAAAGCAAGTCAAAGAAAATTGCTAACAATGCCGCCGGAATCGCACCTAATATAATTAAGGACGTGTTATTGCGATCAATTCCTAATAAAATGATATCGCCTAAACCACCTGCTCCAATTAGTGCAGCAAGTGTAGCTGTTCCAACAATTAATACCATGGAAGTTCGGATACCCGCCATAATGACCGGCATAGCAAGTGGTAGTTCTACTCTCATTAATCTTTTGGAAGTATTCATACCCATTGCCGTAGCTGCTTCTATTAATGAAGGATCTACCTCTTTAATTCCGGTATAGGTATTGCGCAAAACCGGCAATAATGCGTATAGGATCAATGCGATAATGGCAGGTACTTTACCGATTCCAAATAAGGGAATGAAAAGACCGAGTAATGCCAGTGAAGGAATCGTTTGTAGCACGGCAGCTACACCAATAATCGGTTCCGCAATTTTTTCTTCCTTTGTCAAATAAATTCCTAATGGAATCGAGATAAGAACAGCAAATAATAGTGCGATAAAAGAAATTTGAATATGTTCTAACAGAGCTTGCCATAACTGATCTTGTCTTGTTTGAAAAACGTCTGCAAAATTAGACATGTGTTTCCCTACCTTCGTTGAAAGACGTAGCTAAATAATGCATTAACATTTGACGATCGAGTTTACCGATAACCTCATCATTGGAAGTTACATATACTTCCTCTTCTTTTGCTAAAATCTCTAATACCTTTTCTAAGGATGTTGCAGCATCGATTCTGAAGTTATTAGATCCTGGTTGATCAGCTAAAGGTAGAATCACATTCTCTAAACGGAAATCATCGCCAATGTTTTTCGAGGAACCAACAAAATCCCGAACAAAATCATTGGCCGGATTTGTAAGAAAGTCATGTGGTGTTCCTAATTGCACCATTTTCCCATCTTTCATTAAACAAATTCGATCTGCAAGTTTCAAAGCTTCTTGGATATCATGGGTGACAAATATGATCGTTTTATTAATTTTTTTCTGAAGGTCGATGATATCATCCTGAAGCTTTTCCCGACTAATAGGGTCTAATGCACTAAATGGTTCATCCATTAAAATGATGTCAGGATCTGCCGCAAGTGCACGAATCACCCCGATTCGTTGTTGCTGGCCACCAGATAATTCACTAGGTTTGCGTTTGCGATAGGTGTGAGGGTCAAGGCCGACCATCTCTAATAATTCCGAGACGCGATTTGTTATTTTATTCTGATCCCATTTTTTTAATTCTGGAACGATCGCGATATTCTCTTCAATTGTTAAGTGTGGAAAGAGTGCTATTTGCTGTAATACATAACCGATATTCCACCTTAGTTCATTAATGTTGTAATCACTAATTCGTTTATTATCTACATAAATGGTACCTTTCGTTAAAGGAATGAGTCGGTTCATCATTTTGAGGCTCGTCGTTTTACCACAGCCACTCGGGCCTATTAAAACAAAGAATTCGCCTTCTTTTATGGCAAAATTCAGATCATTGACAGCGGTAGTGCCATCAGGAAATTGTTTGGTTACATTTTCAAAAGTAATCATCTTGTTATAGCTCCTTTATTATCAACATGCTTATCTATATACTATTACCCTAATATCAAAGGAAAAACTCCTTTTTAGTTATATATGTATGATATAGTAAATTAAACTAATTCTTTTGAGGGAGGAATGATGATGGAAGAAGCGAATATAAATCAATATTTAGAAGATAAAGATGAGAAATGGCATGATGCCTTTAGAGAATTGTATCACACCATCGATGCACGTATCCCAGACGGCTTTGAGTGTGTCATTCAATATGGGATGCCTTCTTTTGTCGTACCTTTAGCCACTTTTCCTGAAGGGTATCATTGTGAGGAGAATACACCCTTACCTTTTTTAAGTCTCGCTGCTCAAAAAAATCACATCGCTGTTTATCATATGGGAATTTATGCGGATCGACAATTGCTAGAATGGTTCGAACAAGAATATCCAAAACATATGACAACAAAGCTGAATATGGGCAAAAGCTGCATTCGTTTTACAAACCCTAGCAAGATTCCTTACGAGTTATTAGGAGTATTGGCATCGAAAGTAAGTGTCGATCAATGGATAGCTACCTATAAAGGCGGTTAAACATATATTTTTAGTGAAGAGAGGTGGCTTGATGGATGCTTGAATCTAAATATCTCACAGTATAAATTGGAAAGGATATTTAGCATGATAAAGCAATTAGAACCGAATCAAGAAGAATTAGATCAATTAATGGAGATTTGGCTTAATGCAAATCTTGAAGCCCACGCATTTGTAGGCAAGGAGTATTGGTTAGCCAAAGAGGAACACGTTAGAGAACTACTGCCGCAAGCTACGTTATATGTGGCATTCTCTAATCAGAGAATAGTTGGTTTTATTGGGATGACAGATGTGTATATTGCCGGATTATTTGTAGAATACGCTTTTCAAAAACAAGGGATTGGAAAGGCTTTACTCGCGTATGTGAAACAACTATCAGATGAATTAACAGTGAATGTGTATAAGGAAAATGAGCAAGCAGTTCGTTTTTATTTAAAAAACGGTTTTCGAATCACAGAGGAAGCTAATGAAGCTGAAACAGGTGCGATCGAATACACGATGGTTTGGAGCCGTGAGAGAGAGGGATAACATGAATCGAATTAATTTGATCTGTTTAGGTGTAAAAAGCATTCCAAACGCATTAGAATTTTATAAGAATATTGGTTTTGAAACAAGCGCCACCATGGATGCCCCAGTCGTATTTTTTAATAATCGTGGGACTAAGCTGGAATTATTTCAAATAGAAGCTTTAGCAAAAGATATTAATGAAGCGGATCCGCCGAAAATCGCAAGCGATGGATTTAGAGGGATGACGCTAGCGATTAACATGAAGTCGAAACAAGAGGTGGATGACTTTATACAGTTAGTTGAGCAACATGGTGGTAAAATTGCGAAGACTCCGGAAACGGTTTTCTGGGGTGGATATAGTGGTTATTTCATCGACCCTGACGGTTATTACTGGGAAGTGGCGTTCAGTGATGAATGGAAATTTGACGATCAGGATATGTTGGTTATTGAATAAGATAAAAAAGAGCTGATGACTTCAGCTCTTTTTTTATCTTAAGGAAACTAAAACATCACATATGAAGCAACAAAGTAGAGAATAATCGTTGCGGCAGAAGGAATTACATAGGCAATCATTCTTTTGATAGATGATCGTTGCAGTGAATAAATCGTAAGAGCAATCATCAGAAGACCTAATAAAGCTGTAGTGATATTCGACATGCTAGCTATATTCAAGATCGGTCCCTTTTGATAAAAGACATCCGTGACCACCAATAATTGCAGATTGAAAATATTACTACCCAGAATGGATCCAAATGCGAGTGAATATTTTGCCATTTGAAAAGCAGCAAATACTGTTACTAACTCTGGAAGTGAAGTAGATGCAGCGATCAGAAAGCTACCTACAAAACTAGCATTCATACCCGTTTGCTGTGCTATGGCATCACCTGCAACAGTTAGCACACTCCCTGCAATAAATACAACTAATGCAGCAGCAATAAATCGAACAACCCCTTGTTTTAATGTGAGATTTGAAGTTTGTTCAATCTCTTCTTCTTCACTATCCATTCGTTTCATAACTAGAATGTAAATAATGACAAGCATGTACATTTCAATTCCTATATTAAAAAGACTAGGCGAATTACTCCAAAAAATCGCTACAGCTAATAATGCCGTCATGATAAAACCAGTGTTGGCGATAGGGAGATGTGTTCTCGAATCTACCGAATTAAATACTTTTTTATGTCGGTAAATCAAGTCAAATACCATGAGAATCAAAATATTAAAAACGTTACTACCAAGCATATTTCCAACCGCTATATCGGGGCTGTCAATATATACAGCTGTGAGACTTGTCGTTAGCTCTGGTAAACTGGTCGCACCTCCGATTAATAATGTGCCAATCATAGCACCACTCATCGAGGATTTTTGATTAATTACATCACCGTATTTGTTCAGTTGAATAGCTGCGAGAATAACAATGATAGCAGCTAGAATAAATATGAAGAAATTCATGGGAGTCCTCCTACTAAAATAACAATCAATTAAAACTATAGGGGAAATTACGAGATTGTCAATTATTTTGAAAGATGTGGTAGAGGATTGTCGAGTGACCTGTAGCTAGTGTCTTCTTGCAAATGGAAGTGTTTTTCTTGCAAAAAAGGGAGCTCTTCTTGCAGATGAGAGTGTTTATCTTGCAAAAAAGGAGTTCTTCTTGCAGATGAGAGTGTTTATCTTGCAAAAAAAGAGCTCTTCTTGCAGATGGGAGTGTTATCTTGCAAAAAAAGGAGTTCTTCTTGCAGATAGATGTGTCTATCTTGCATTTGAACTTCTTATCTAGCATTTTTTAATCGAGTATTATCTATCAATCTAAATATAACAACATATTTTTGTAAAAGTAGCATATAATCTAATAAATGGGTAAATGTGTCGTAAATAACAATTAATTGGAACCTTTTGTAGTTTTGAATCGTATATATTATTGAAGGGAGGTTAAAATATCGAAGTATTAGATATATACTGGATACTTTTATGGACATGTTTAGGGTTTGCACTTCTTTCTATATTTTTAGGAAATATACTTGATGGTATATTAGATAGTATTTTTGATAGTTTAGGAGAGTTTTTTAATCCTTTATTGGTATTCGGTACATTGTCTGTAATCTCTGGGTCTGGTGTGTTATGGACGAAATATTCTCAAATCAATCCTGTCTACGTGTTGTTAATTAGCGTTTTTACAGGAGTAGGCGCCTATGTTTTAATCTATTATTTCTTAGTGATCCCGATGTCGAATGCGGAGTCTTCTACTTCGATTTCTGTAAATGATTTAAAAGGAAAGACTGGAGAAGTGATCACGACTATTCCTGCCACTGGAATGGGGGAAGTATTAATTTCCTCACCACAAGGGAGCAGGCATGAAACTGCGCTTAGTTTTGATAAACAAGAAATTAAGCAGGGTAAAACAATTGTTATTGTCGAAGTGAAGGATCAGCTTCTATATGTATCTGAATTAGAGGAATTATAATATTGTTAGGAGGAATAGGATGGATATTTTAATTGTAGTTGGTGTTGTAGTAGCTGTCATTCTGGCATTTGCCATACTTTTTGCTGCACGATATAAAACAGTAGGTGCAGATGATGCGATGATCGTAACGGGTAGTTTTTTAGGTAGCAAAAATGTACATAGAACGGAAGATGGTGGTGGAATTAAGATAGTCCGTGGTGGCGGTGCATTCATCTTACCGATTTTCCAACAGAAGGAGAATATCAGTTTACGCTCTCACAGTTTAGATATTTCCACACCGAATGTCTATACCGAAAATGGTGTTCCAGTAATGGCTGATGGAACAGCAATTATTAAAGTGCAAAGTACAACAGAAGGCATTGCAACAGCAGGTGAGCAGTTCCTTGGAAAAGATAATTCCGAACTTCGCAAGGAAGCGCAAGAAGTATTGGAAGGGCACTTGAGAGCAATTTTAGGGACGATGACGGTGGAGGAGATTTATAAAAATCGTGAACGTTTTGCGCAAGAGGTGCAAACTCAAGCAGCGGTTGACCTTAAGAAAATGGGTCTGCAAATCGTTTCCTTTACGATCAAAGATGTCCAAGATGAAAATGGCTATCTTGAAGCGCTAGGTAAACCTCGTATTGCCGAAGTAAAGCGTGATGCTCAAATTGCAGAAGCAAATGCGATGCGTGATGCTCGAATTCAAAAAGCATCAGCAGAACGCGAAAGTCAGAGTGCAGAGTTGCTAAGCGAGACGCAAATCGCAGAGTCCACGAAAGAAAAGGAATTGAAGGTGGCTGCATATAAAAGAGATCAAGATACCGCTAAAGCAGAAGCTGACATGGCCTATAAATTACAAGGTGCCAAATCTGAACAACAAGTAAAACAAGAAGAAATGCAGATCCAGCTTGTTGAGAAGAATAAACAAATTGAAATCGATGAAAAAGAAGTATTGCGTAAACAACGTCAATATGAAGCAGAGATTTCTAAGAAGGCCGAAGCGGAACGTTATGCGACAGAGCAAAAAGCAGAAGCAGATAAGGTTACACGAGTTAAGCAAGCAGAAGCAGAAGCAGCGCAAATTCGCTTAGATGGGGAAGCGGAAGCAGATGCAATCCGCCAAAAAGGTTTAGCAGATGCAGAAGCAAAAGAAAAATTAGCAGAAGCAATGGAGAAATACGGCGAAGCAGCTATTCTCGAGATGATTATCAAGATGCTTCCTGACTTTGCTGCTAAGATTGCAGAACCAGTTAGTTCGATTGATAAAGTGACGGTAGTAGATAATGGTAATGGCGAAGGTGATGGTGCTACGAGAATGAGTAGTTATGTTACCAAGTTGATGAGTCAATTACCAGAAACACTTAAAGATGTATCAGGTGTTGATCTAAAAGGAATGCTAGACAATGTTGCATCCAACAGTGAATCAAAAATTAAGAATAACTTAGCAAATTCTAAAACCGAAAAAGCAGAAGTTTCGGATACAGAATAAAAGTAAGAGGACAGGTTTGTGCCTGTCCTCTTAACTTTGATCAAGCTGGATAGCTTCTCTAATGTAAAATTCAAGCGTATACTCATCGATATCTTCTACCCTTTTCACTCGGATATGGCGCATTTGTTTACCCGTTCCTTCTAACAAATGGTACGTATCTTTTAATTGTGCCCCGTGATAGAAACCCAGATTCACATGATTTTTAGAAGCTTGAAGGTAACAAATGTTTTTGTGAATGCTATAGGAAGGCATCCCCCACTTTATTTCCTCCGTCCATTCACTAGAAGTATTAAGGATCAAGTGATGCAGGTCTACAGTTATTTCTTGAATGTTTTTCGGAAATTTTACAATATATTGTTCGACAGATTTTTCTGACATCTATTTATTCTCCTCTGAATACTCAGATTCTGCGACATGCTTCACTCTATCTAAAAATTTCACGACTACTTTATCACTAGCAAACAGCAAGAAAGGTTTCACATACCATTTAAGAGGATTATTTATTGTCGCATACGTAAATCTGGTTGTTTCGTTGTCTACTTTTTCTAACATATAATGGGCCGTGATGTCGAACATATTGGCAAGCTTGAACTGTATCATTAATTCTTTCTTCTGGTCCTCATCTATGTATCTAATCGTTTCAACCTCATATTCCTCGATGCGCTTGCCTTCTTGATATTTTTGGCGATAGATGCTTCCTACACCATTTTCAGTTAGCTTTATTGGTTCATGATCGACTACTTGTGGCATCATTTTTTGCATATTCTCCAATGATCCATTGAAATAGCTCCAAATTTGTTCGATTGGTGCATGGATCTCAATTGTCTTTGTCCACTTGTTCATGTTAGATGTCCTCTCTTCAATCAGTGATGGGATATCAATTCTAAGTCATAACAATAAGAATATGTGTATTTGTAATGCTAATAATAAGACTGTCCTCTAAATTTAACTGATATAATTATTATGAGATGTATTCCATTCAGCACATTTGGTTTCCTAATAATCATAGCATAGAACAAGAGAAATGTTACATCTTGATATAAAAAAATAGAAGATGAAGATACATACAAGTTCATTAAAAGTAGAAAGATTCAAATAAATCTAATAAATAGAAAAAGGCTGATCAAAGGGTGAGATACCTCTGATCAGCCTTCTTCGTTATTTAGTTATTATCATTGTCATTATTCTTTTTATTCCCTTTTGCGTATTTCCCTTGGCGGCCATATTCTTTGTTTGTATCTTCTTTGCGATTTTCACCGCTTTTTCCCTGATTGTTGTCAGCCATCTGATTTGTCTCCTTTCGTTTCTTTTGTATTCAAATAATACCCTTAATTGGATTTTATAAACATTTTCAAATATATTATTTAGTGAGTTTTTCTTGTATGGAACCATCTTTTTTATGAATAATAACAGTTGTTTGTTTATTAGCTGCTATTTCTTTTGCTCGATCAATAGCGTCTTGTTTATTTGAGAAAACATCTGATGCCTGTTTAGCATCCTGCGTTTTTACAGCCCAACCATCCTCATGGGGAATGACATGCTCCCCTTTATCTAATAATTCGGGTCGGCTTGACTGTGGATCTTCGTCACGTGAGCGTAAATCGTTATCACTCATTTGTTTGACTTGATTGATCTCTTTTTCTGTTGCATTGTTATACCATTCTTTTGCTTGCTCTGTAGCGATTGGAATCGCCTGTCCTTCTTTATATCCTTCATCAATCATTGCGTTTGCAATATCGATCGCTTTTTTGCGTGTGGCAGTATCTAAATTTTTTAAAGAGCTAGGATAATCCCCTGTATCCCAAGGCATTTTTTCACGCTCCTTTACTTAATATTATGAAAGCTTTTTACAAGCTTCAGCACAGTTAAAACATGCATCAGCACATTTTTGGCAGTGATCGTGTTGGTGCTTTTTACATTCTTCCCCGCAAGCGGTACATATTTTTACACATACAGCTGCCAATTCTTTAATAAATGGAGAATTTCTTGATATTGCAGCTTCTAAATAGCCACAGATATCGGCGCATTCCCGGTCGAGTCGAATACATTCGGCCATCATCTTTACATCATCTTCCTGTAAGCATGCATCAAAACAATGGTTACACTCTGTCATACAATCATGTAATGTTTCTAATAGATCTTGATAGTTTTGGTGACTCATGAAAATCCCTCCATTTTTAATTTGTATTACACAATCTACCATTCCCAATTTTATTAAGTATAAACATAGACAATTTTATTATTTCTTGATGGAAGAGGGGTATGCTATCATAATTCTTATCGACTTGTTCTGGAAGGGGATTCTATGGAACGAAAAAAGTTTATTTATTCCATATTAATTATCTGTTTTTTGGTAACAGTTAGTTTTGCGATATATTTTTACAATCAGTCACAACAATACCAGTCAAAACCACTGTCGCTCAATACAAGTGAAGATGACAGTCCAACTTATCATTTCGCGTTAATTGGCGAAGAAATGGATCATGACTATTGGCGTTTGGTTGGAGAAGGGGCGAAAGATACAGAAAAGAACTATGATGTTTTTGTTGAATATAAAGGACCTAGACGTTCTAATCCAGAAGAGCAGTTGAAACTGCTCGACATTGCCATACAATCACAAGTAGATGGTATCATTGTGCAAGCATTAAATGATGACTTTTTGCCAATGATTAATAAAGCAGTTGATCAGGGGATTCCGGTGATCACGGTAGATACAGATGCCCCAGACAGTGCTCGAGCTACCTATATAGGAACAGATAATTATGCAGCAGGTCAGTTGGCTGGTCGAACATTAGTAGAGGATACGGGTGGAGAAGCAACAGTTGGAATCGTAACAGGGAGTTTTAGTAATGCGCATCATCAATTGCGTGTAGAGGGATTTAGAGAGGTAGTCGAGCAAGAAGAAGGAATTGAAATAGTTGCCATCGAAGAATCCAACATTACTCGAGTAGTGGCAGAGGAGAAAGCTTATAAAATGTTAACAGATAATCCTAAAATCACTGCCTTGTATGGTACTAGTGCATTAGACGGTATCGGGATGGTAGCTGCAGCGGAGTCATTAGAGATGGATGATCTATATATGATTAATTTTGATACTTTAGAAGAGAATATTCAATTAGTACAAGAAGATAAGATCGACGTACTGATTGAACAAAAGCCTTATGAGATGGGGTATCATAGTATTGAATTAATGTTAGACATCATGGAGGGTTCATCTGTTCAAGATGTTTACCATACAGATGTTTCGGTTGTAAGAAAGGATGATCTTGGGCAAATCCAGAAGGCGGGTGATAACCCGTGATCAAAATTCGCACTAAACTATTGATATATTTTACTGCAATTCTGTTACTTGTTGTCATTTTGTTCTTTGTAAGAGAGCAAAGCGCACAGCAAATTGTAGAATTACATGATGAAAGTTCCGAACATTACTTTTTATTAAATGAAATAACCAACACTACGGATCAAACCTATCAGTCCTTGCAAATTTACGTTCACGAACCAATCGAAGAGAATTTAAATTACTACCAGGAAGATAAAGCCGAACTAGAAGAGTTACAAAAGCAATATGATGTAGCGACAGAAGATAGCGTCTCTAAGCAAAATTACCTTAACTTAATTAGAAGTTTTGTCGAACATAGTGATCAAACGGTCAATGGAGTAAATCAGGACGATGTAGAAGCGTATTCCTTTTCCTTAAATGAAGCGGATAATACAGCAACCTATATTCATGAAAAAACGTTAGAATTAATTAATCAAAAGTTAACTCAATATCAAACATTAATTGCTTTAGAAGATCAACGAGTGCAAGATACAAAAAATATGGGGACAGCCATTTTTGTTTCGATTATTATGTTGAGTATCCTCTATGCTTTATGGTTCTCTAACGGTATTACCAAAGTGATCGATCGTTTAACAAGTGCAGCGAAAGAGATTTCAAAAGGAAATTATGCTGGTGAAGATGTCGTGGTTTCTCAAAAAGACGAATTAAAAATATTAACAGATACTTTTAATCAGATGAAACGTAATATCTTACAATCTGTAAGTGATATTGAAGAAAAAGCGCGACTTGCTCAGTTATTAAAGGAAATGGAGTTAAAGAGTCTGCAGAACCAAATAAATCCTCATTTTCTTTTTAACACGTTAAATACGATCTCAAAAACTTCTTATATTGAAGGTGCGGAGCGAACAAGTGACTTAATATCATCCGTTTCTGCTTTACTGCGTTATAATATTGGCGATCTTGAACGGGATACTTCTTTAAAAGATGAGGTCAGGATTGTAAATGAGTACTTTTTTATACAAAAAACCAGGTTTGGTGATCGTGTCACATTTCATCAAGAGATCGAAGAAGAATGCTTATCGGTTGCTATTCCATGTTTGACCTTACAACCGATTATCGAAAATGCCTTCATGCATGGGATTGAAGAAATGGCTGAAGGTGCTGAGATAACGCTTAAAATCTATCCTAAACAAGAGGATGTCTATATTGAGATTATCGATAATGGAGTAGGCATGGAGCAAACAGCGATTGATCGGCTCTTAAGGGATGACCAAAGTAACGTTAACCAGTCAGGAAACAAAGGACATTCGACAGGGATTGGCATGCGTAATGTAATCGATCGATTGAAGTTATTTGCTAAAGACGCACAAGTATCGATTTTCTCTCAAGTTGGAAAAGGAACAAAGGTAATGATCAAGTTACCGAAAGGAGAAACACTATGATAAAAGTCATGCTAGTGGATGATGAGGCAATTGAACGTGAAGGTATCGAAATGATATTAAATAGAAATCGTTCAGATTTTGAAGTAGTAGCGCAGGCGAAAAATGGCAAAGAAGCCGTCGACTTAGCTTTGCTACATCAACCAGATCTTATTTTTATGGATATTAAAATGCCAGAATTTGATGGTTTAGTAGCGATAGAAAGAATACTTCAAGAACAGACTCAGACAAAATGTATAATGGTATCCGCTTTTGATACCTTTCAATATGCAAAAATAGCGATGAAATTTGGCATAAAAGAATATTTATTAAAGCCAAGCAAAGTCTCAGAAGTGTTAGAAGCATATGACAGAATGGTAGAAGAGATAAAGCAGGAGAAAGAACAGGACGCAGAAAAGCTAGCTACTAACACCCGCTTAGAAAGTGCTAGTTCATTAGTTGAGATGGAGTTTATTTTAACACTGATGATGGATCATGTGCATGAATTTGAAGCAGAAGATTGGCAGGAATGGTTAGACTTACAAGATACAACAGGAGTTGTGGCAGTCTTTTCGTTTCAAGCTGATAACTCAAAAATAGATCGTGATCAAAGAAGTAGCTGGTATCAGGCATTAAAACAAGCGTTAGAAGAAACCAACTATACTGCTTTTATTGGTCCGCTTACAGGTTTTCAAGTACCGGTTTTCGTTAAATATGATCAAGAAAACACGGAGATAGACCAATTTGCTAGAGACATGATTCAAACAGTTCAAAAAAATATCGATAATAGTCAGGTATTTGTTGGGGTGGGAGAAAAGATTTTTGAACTCCAACAATTTTCCAGGTCATATGAGGAGGCCATCTATGCATTAGAATTGGTACAGCGTCATAAAGGTGCAAAATACCTCATATATACGGATCAACTTGAATCCAAAAGAAAAGAACTGCTTCCATTTGAGCAGGAAAAAGCACTAATTGAAGCAGTGAAAAAAGGCGATCATCAAACAGGGATACAACGATTTGATAATTACTTTCAGTCCATTCAAAAAAGTGCTGATTATCAAGTCGTTCTTATTAAGAAAACGATTGAAAACTTTTTCATTGTGTTGACGAGAACTACAAAGGAATTAGGAATTAAAGATGATTTTCAAATAACCTTTGACCAATTTGAGACAACGATGCAAATAAAAGAAGCAGCAAAGGCTCATTTATTAATCATCATCGGAAAAATACGTGAGTGGCGTTCCGAAGGGGTAAGAGGCTTGTTATTAGAAGCGAAGGATTATATCGAACATCATTATCACACATCGCTGAAATTAGAAGAGGTTGCAGAAAAGGTCGGTTTAAGTTCTTATTATTTCAGTAAATTATTTAAAGAACATTTTCAAGTAACATTTGTAGAATATTTAACCTCCTATCGACTAGAAAAAGCAAAAACATTATTACTGAATGATAATATGCCGCTAAAGGAAGTGGCGTTAACGATTGGGTATAAAGATCCCAATTATTTTAGCAGAGTATTCAAAAAAGAGCTCGGTCTAAATCCTACAGAGTATCGAAACCAGCAATAATAACAAGATAATCTAGTATTTCGCAAAAAAGTGAAGATGGTTGTCCTTTTATGAAAGTGCAAACATGATAAATTGGATATAGTTTAAAGTTAAAAGCTTTTTTCAGTTAATGAAAGCGTATAAAGAAAGGGCTTTAATCTTTAGAAGTAAAAGAAAACGATATCACACTTTATCATATGGGAGGATTAACATCATGGAAAAGAAACATTCACTTTGGTATGTCATACTTATTGCATCTGCAGCAGGGATGGCAGGGTTATTATATGGTTTTGATACAGCTGTTATTTCAGGTGCAATCGGTTACTTGCAGGAAATCTATAATTTAAGTCCGGCAATGGAAGGTTGGGTGATTTCCTGCGTCATGATCGGTGGTGTTACAGGGGTAGCGCTATCAGGCTTTTTAAGTGACCGGTGGGGTCGTAAAAAACTGTTAATGGTATCCGCTATTTTCTTTATCATTTCAGCATTAGGATCAGCCTTTGCCATTGACGTAACAACATTAGTATTAGCTAGAATTCTAGGTGGTTTAGGAATCGGTTTTGCTTCGGCATTATCGGTAACATATATTAGTGAGTGTGCACCACCGGCAATTCGTGGTCGTTTAGGATCGTTGTATCAGTTATTTACGATTCTAGGTATCTCTGCTACCTTTTATATTAATTATGGTGTAGCAAACAGTGGGACATATGAATGGGGACTTGAACTTGGTTGGAGATGGATGCTAGGTTATGGAACGATCCCAGGGATTATTTTCTTAATTCTTTTATTCTTTATACCGGAAAGTCCACGATATTTAGTACAGAAAAAAGACGAGAAACAAGCGCTTCATATTTTGCAACGTATTAACGGTGAAAAAGTAGCGGCGAAAGAATTAAAAGAAATAAAGGCATCGATTGAAGTGGAACAAAGCAGTTCCGCAAAAGAATTACTAAGACCAGGTCTAAGAATGGCAATGGGTGTAGGTATTTTCTTGGCCCTGTTTAATCAGGTAATCGGTATGAATGCGGTAACGTACTATGGTCCAGATATTTTTAGAAGTGTCGGATTTGAGAATAATACAGAATTTTTAGCTACAAGTATCATTGGTAGTGTACAGGTAGTCTTTACGATTGTGGCGTTGTTATTAATAGATAAATTAGGTCGTAAAAAACTGATGGCAATTGGTTCTAGTTTGATGGCAGTGTTCATGGTATTAATAGGTGCTGTATTCTATTTAGACCTTCCCAATGCGGGAATTTTCTTAATTATCTTTATAGCTGGTTTTACAGCAGCGTTCTGCGTATCAATGGGACCTATCCCTTGGATTATGATCCCGGAAATTTTCCCGAACCACTTACGTGCAAAGGCAGTAGGGATTGCTACAATTTTCTTATGGGGCGCAAATTGGGCGATTGGCCAATTTACACCAGTGCTTATTAACAACATGGGCAGTGCATTTACGTTCTGGATGTTTGCAGTGATCAACGTAATTTGCTTTATCTTTGTTATGACCATCGTGCCAGAAACAAAAAACAAATCATTAGAAGAAATTGGCCAATTATGGAAAACGAAAGAACAAAAAGAAAACGAGAAGCAAGTAAAAGAGGAACTAGCCTAAAATATGAAATAAGCAGATCATCGTCGTATGATCTGCTTATTTTTAATATAATGGCCAAGCCTTAGTGGTTGTGAAGACTTTTCTGCCTTTTAGAATGACCACGTTGTTTCATTGTTGTCTATTGTTTCCCTTGGTTTGGTTTGTCGATACCATTGGAGACATAAGATGAAAATAATTACGACATCCACTATATCTCCTCCATAAAACATGAGCATACTGCCTTGTTCAGCTTGCTCTGAAGGAATACCTATTGGAGGATTGGCATAGATGAATTTTGCTAAAATACCGTGTCCAGCTAAGGCTGCGATTAGTATGATGGATCGATAAAGGTAACTAGTTCGATGTGGTAACGGATCAATATAAATCAAAGAAGCTGTAAAGATATAACCTGCAAGGAAGATATGAATATGGACGACGACATATATAAACAGGTGCTGATGCATAAGAACAAAAAGATTGGTGGTATATAATAGCCATAACCCGCCTATATTTAATATCGCCGTTACTAACGGATCTGTCATAACACGAAAAGGAGAGGACCTCAATATACTCGTTACTATTTTTGCGTGATGTATCGGTAAGGCTCTAAGGATTAAAGTAATTGGTGCAGCTAAAACCATTAGTAAAGGGGCCACCATTCCTAAAAGTAGGTGTACAACCATATGTAACAAGAAATCAGAATGAGCTCTTTCTGCTAAAGGACCAATAACAGATATAAGTGCAGAAAAACTTCCCAACGTCCATAAAGCTGTGCGAAAAATAGGCCATGACCTTCTTTTTCTATGAGATATTACGTGTGCTACAACATAAGCGATGAAACAGATGAGGAAAGGGAGTGTCAGAAGTATTTGGCTTATAACCAGTAACTGTGCAGATTGATTATGCATGTTCGATGGTCCCTTTCCTAGTTAATAGAATCAACCCTATTAAGATCATCCCTACAGCTATTACATTCCAAATGATGTCATAGATGATTACATTCTCTACATATCTAATTTGATGAATTCTCATAAGCTTGTGCTGAATAATCCCGTCATATAATTGAAAACCACCGCCACCAAGAAGTATACCGCCCCACCATTTATGTTTAACGAAAGCAGCCCTTCGTCTTAGATCAGCGAACATGAATAAACCACCGATCGTTGCAAACCAACTGAAAGCATGAAATAAACCATCAGAAATTAATCCAATACTAGTAGTGGATTGGTCATAAAAGTGATGCCAATGAAGCAATTGATGGAATATCACTTCATCAACAAATGCTACGATACCAAGTCCAAACAAAATACCAGATAAAATATTACGAAAAGAATAGTTGATTGTATCTTCCATAATAAACTCCTTTCTTTTCCCTCTATTAGGATACCCATGCTATTTATCATATAAACGATTATATGTAAAATATGGTAGAATGATGGATAACAGGTGGTGAAATGATGGTTAAAGCTGTTCTATTCGATTTAGATGAAACATTATTAAACAGAAAAGAATCCGTGTTACATTTCTTATCCAATCAATATGACAGGTTGTCATCCTTAAAACACATTCCAAAAGATGATTATAAAAAAAGGTTTGTGCAATTAGAGAAAAACGGATATGTTTGGAAAGACGTTGTCTACGAACAGCTCGTGACAGAATTTTCGATTACAGATATTTCGAAAGAAGCCTTATTGGAGGATTATATACAGAATTTTCAACATCATTGTATACCTTTTCCACATCTTATCCCCATGTTAGAGAATTTAAAAGAACAACATTTCAAATTAGGTCTGATTACGAATGGTAAAGAGCAATTTCAAATCAACAACATCCAAGCATTGCAAATAACATCCTATTTTGATACGATTCTCATCTCAGAATCAGAAGGTGTGAAAAAGCCTGATCCCATCATATTTCAACGAGCACTGGATAGGTTAGAGGTACCTCCTGATCAAAGTGTTTTTATCGGCGATCATTTAGAAAATGATGTGTTCGCAGCAAAGAGAGTTGGGATGAATGTACTGTGGAGAAGTGCTTCTAATTACGAGGGGATTATTTCAATTACAGACTTAAGAGAAATAGAATTGTGGATAACTAAATGGAATGGAGGAGAAACGTATGGAAATTGAGTTTTTAGGAACAGCCGGTGCGATGACCACTCCAAGACCACTATGTAGTTGTGATGTATGTAAAGAAGCTAGAGAAAAAGGAGTACCTTTTAGTAGATTAGGACCTAGTATTTTTGTTCATGGACCAAATCTATTAATAGATACGCCAGAGGAGATCACTGTACAAATAAATCGATCATCTGTCGATCAAATTCAAGGGATTTTGTATTCGCATTGGCACCCAGACCATGTAATGGGAATAAGAGTGATTGAATCTATTACAGCAGACTGGATCCATTATCCAGAGCATCCGGAGGCCATCAATGTATATTTGCCAGAGCAAGTAAAAAAAGATTTTGCTACATATATTGGCACTGATAAACATCTAACCCATTTGGAACGGCAGGGATACGCTCGTGTAGTGCAATTACAAGATGATGATAGAATTAGTGTCGAAGAGGTAACCATTCAGCCTATTCGACTTGCAGAAGAATATGTATATGCCTATCTTTTGGACAATGGCAGTAAAAAGGTGCTGATTGCCATGGATGAATTAAATAATTGGCAGCCGAGTGAACAGCTGAAAAATATCGATATTGCTATATTACCGACAGGGGTTTTTGAATATCACCCTATTTCAGGTGAACGAAAAATTCAAGCAGACCACCCAGTTCTAGAGGAAGAAGCTACTTTCGAGGAAACTATTCATATCATAGATCAATTAAAGGCAAAGAAGGTTATCTTAACGCACATTGAAGAAGCAGCTCAATTGGGTTATCTAGATTTGAAAGAAATAGCAACCTATTATAATAATAAAGGATACAACCTTGAATTTGCCTATGACACTTATAAAATTAATGTATAGATTTTCAAGAATCATTAGCGTTTCAATTTGTTGCCTTCAGGGAAAAGTATGAGAAAATAATCATCATTTTTTAGCTGGAGGTAATGACCAAAATGTCCAATCATTCGGAAACAAAACAAAAAGCAAAAAAAGCAACAGATGAAGCAAAACCTTGGTTAAGGGCTATAGCTCGTAGCGGATATATTGCAAAGGGTATCGTTTATATATTGGTTGGCGTCCTTTCCGTCATGGCAGCTGTAGGTGTGGGAGGTCAAACCACAGACGGATCTGGGGCCATTGCTGCTGTTGCGAATGAACCGTTTGGCAATGTTCTGGTTTGGATTATTGCTATTGGTTTAATAATCTATGGTGGATGGAAGATTGTGCAATTCTTCAAAGGTCCTTCAAGAGAAAACAATAAAGGAAAAGACGTAATTATGAGAATTACATATCTCGTAAGCGCAAGTATCTATTTATCGTTAGCGTACAAGTCGTTCTCTATGCTTCTCTCTAACCAAAGTTCTAGTAGTTCCAGCTGGCTCAGTATCATATTGGATTTACCCCTCGGGGAATGGATTGTATTTAGTATTGGATTAATAATAGCTTCTGTCGGGATTAACGAAATAATCAATGGTTACAAGGAGAAGTTTGTTGATAAGTTTAAGTTCAATGAAATGAGCAAAAAAGAAATAAAGCTAGGTAAAAAAGTAGGGAGAATCGGATTGATTGCTCGAGGTATAACATTTCTTGTCTTAGGTTTCTTTATTATGGCAACCGGATTCACCAAAGACTTACAAGTGGAAGCAGGTCTAGACGGTGCACTTCAGAAAATTGCTCAGCAGCCGTTTGGGCAGTGGATGCTAGGTCTAGTTGCAATAGGTCTTGTACTATACGGTGTTTTCCAAATCATGAAGGGAAAGAATCGTAATATGAATATCTATTAATGAAAATTCACTTGATTGATCCTTTTTAATGTTGTATCCATATATATAAATATATACAGAAAGTCAAACACCCTAGTTAATTCGCTAGGGTGTTTGTTGGTTTTCATTTTCCTATAAATTGTTGTGTCCAGTGGTTTCCGTCTTCGACAAATCCTACACCAATATGGGTAAAGTCACCATTTAAAATATTGGCACGGTGCCCTTCGCTATTCATCCAACCATTGACTACTTCTTCCGGTGTGCGCTGTCCTTTTGCAATATTTTCACCAGCTGTTTGATAGTTAATTCCTGCTTGCTGTATCATATCAAAAGGAGAACCGTATGTTGGACTATTGTGGCTGAAATAGCCATTGTCCGCCATATCTTGAGATTTATTTCGAGCTACTTTGCTTAGTTCCTGATCCAATTTCAAAGCCGGTAACCCTTGTTGTTGACGTTCCTGGTTAGTAAGCTCTACTACTTCTCTTTCAAATTGATTGATATCATTTGATACAGGTTCGTCTTCAGTATCATCTTGTTTAACCTCTTCTGTTGGAGCCGATTGTTCTTGCTTGGCTTCTTCTGTGGATTCTTTAGGTTCTTCCTTTACGGGCTCTTGCTGCTTGTTTTCTATATTAGCTTGTTCTTGACCTTCTTGATCTGCTTCCTCTTGTTTTTCTTCAGCTGGTTCAGCAGGTGTTGTTTCTTTTGTTTCTTCTGGAACTTCAAGAACAGGTGCTTCCTCTTCTTTTGGCTGTTCTTGTTCTACTGTCCAATCTGTTAGCAATTTATCTATTAATGTTTGAATATCGGATTCAGAGAATCTTTCTGAATTAATAGTTTGAAAGATTGTACTCTTGCTATGATGTTTTGCGGAAGCAGCATCTTCAGCTGAAAATCCACTACCAAACACGAATGCACTGATCATTATCCCTGTTATGCTTAATTTCTTAATCATGCAAAAACACTCCTCTTTTTTGAAATTTCAACTCTATCATAGCACAGGATTTTTGTAATAATTTTGGAATAAAAACCCATTTTACAACCAGTAAATACTCTTCCTTATTTGATAAGGAGAGTACTTAATTTTTAATCCAAATATAGGAAACAATAGAAATAATATTTAAAAAAGTAATCTTGACATCGATAAATAAAAGGGAAATTGTAACAAGATATTTCAGTAACTTTTCAAAGTTAACGGTTTTTGAAATAAATTTAGCAAAACAGGTTTATAAAATAAAATAAGGGGAAAACGATCAGATAAGTTATACAAAAACTATACAAAAGGAGATGTTGAGTGTGAAAAAGTTTTTATCCATGTTTTTTGTAATCGTTTTAATGTCGTCATTGTTTGTGGGTGCTGTATCGGCTGACAATCATGATGGGGAAGAGGCAATGGTTCGAATACTGCATGCGTCACCTGATGCACCTGAAGTCGATGTTTATGTCAATGATGAAGCTACAGTTGAAGGAGCAGCTTTTAAAGATGCGACAGATTATATGTCCGTTCCGGCGGGTGATCATGATGTAGCAATTTATGCTGCAGGAACATATGGAGAAGAAGATCCGGTAATCGAAACCACACTTACGGTAGAAGCTGGACAAGCATATACTGTAGCAGCAACAGGAATGCTCGAAAATTTATCGTTAGAAGTAGCAATGGATTCCATGGAAGTATCAGAAGGAATGACAAAGGTTAGAGTGGGTCACCTGTCACCAGATGCTCCAACTGTTGATGTAGGTGTAATCGATGGAGATGCGTTATTCTCTGGAGCTTCGTTCCCAGCAATTACAGACTACTCTGAATTAGAGGCAGGAACATATGATTTAGAAATTCGTACAGAAGATGGTACACAGGTATTGGATTTATCTGGAACAACTTTAGAGGAAAACACAGTATATAGTGTGTTTGCTATCAATACAGCAGATAACCTAGAAGTATGGATGCTAGAAGATTATACGATGATGCCTAGTGAGATGCCACAAACTGGTATGGGTGGTGCCCAATCAGATTCTAATGGAATGATGATTGGTTTAGCAACTGCTTTAGCTGGTGCAGTACTTGCGGGATTTGCCATTACTCGTAAAAAATCAATGAATCAATCATAATGATGATGGGCCAACGAATAATATGGCTGGTAGCGGTTCTCCTAATTATAGGAGGATCTGCTACTTTCTATACTTCATTAAATAAGACACAAGCAATGGAACAGCAAGTAAATATAAGTGCTCATACAGTAAGTTCCATAGAAATAGAGCATAAGCAAATAACGGATAAAACGGATAGTACAGAGAAGAAAGAACAGGTTATAGTCGACCAACCTGTAGCAATCCGTATTCCTTCTTTAGCAATCGATGCACCAATCATCCACACAGGATTAAATGATCAAGGTGAAATGGTTGTTCCTGATAATGGAGAAGAAGTCGCTTGGTTTGAACTTGGACGTATGCCAGGAGCAAATGGCAATTCCGTCTTAGCTGGCCATGTTGATGATTATCAAGGTCCAGCAGTGTTTTTTCAGCTAGAAAATATTGAAATAGGTGCAGAGGTCATCATAGAAGGTGATAATGAAGAAACGTTAACTTTTGTTGTAGAACGTATTGAGGCATATCCTTATGATGATGCACCAATCAGAGAGATATTTGGTCCTACTGATGAAAAGCGTTTAAATCTTTTGACATGTACAGGCTTATATAATCAATCAATGGAGACACATGAAGAACGATTGGCAGTTTATACGGTTTTGAAAGAATGAGAGACATAGTCTGATTACATAGACAATGTCTCTTTTTTTTCTCTAAGTTAAGATGGTTTTATCGACGATGACGGTGCAATTTTTGTGATTGTGCAAAACGGAAGCAGGGAAATCCTCTGTGACCTTCCCTTTTAATAGCTGTCTATACGCATCCTTTTTCTCTTCACCTGCTACAAGTAACAAAATCTCTTTACTTCGCATAATGGTTTCGATCCCCATCGTAATTGCTTGTGTAGGAACCTCATCAAGACTATCAAAAAAACGAGCATTAGCTTCAATCGTAGACGGAGCGAGTTCTACTATATGTGTACTTTGGTTAAAAGGAGTGCCAGGTTCGTTAAAACCGATATGCCCATTATTGCCTAATCCTAATATTTGCAGATCAATTTCGCCTGCTTCTTCTATTAATGCATCATATCTGCGGCATTCCTCATGAAAATCAACTGCCATACCATTTGGTATATTCGTTTGATTTGAGGGGATGTCAATATGTTGAAATAGCTGATTATTCATGTACTGACGATAACTATTAGCATGTTCAGCTGGCAATCCAATGTATTCATCTAGATTAAAAGTCACTGTATTTTTAAAAGAAATCGTTCCATCACGGTGTTCAGAAATAAGTTTTTTATATAAACCTATTGGGGTAGAACCAGTGGCAAGTCCTAAGACAGGATGATGGATCGACTGTATTTTATTAATTACAATATTAGAAGCAATCTTACTCATCTCCTGATAGTTTTCTGCTTTAATAATCTGCATCCTGACCCTCCTTAAAAGCAATAGATCCTTGACAAATCGTGTAGTGAAGGTTGAGCTCCTCATCCACTAACAACATATCAGCGACTTTTCCTTCTTGTAAACTACCTTTCTGTGTATAAATATCGATTTGTTTAGCTGGGTTTACCGAAGCCATTTTGATAATGTCTCTAACTGAAGCATGTGCGTATTTTCGCATGTTTTTAGCAGCATCGATCATAGTTAAGGTACTGCCGGCTAACGTGCCATCTTCTAAGGTGGCTTTATCCGCTTCAACAGTTACTTGATATCCACCTAAATCATAAACACCTGAAGATAACCCTTTAGCTCGCATCGAATCTGTAATCAATAAAAGATTTTCACTGCCAATATTGTCATATACTAGCTTTAGCATTTCCGGTGCCACATGAATACCATCAGCAATAATTTCCGAACGTAATTGTGAAAATGTGAAAGCAGCACCGATTGGGCCAATCTCGCGATGATGAATGCCGTTCATTGCATTACACAAATGGGTTAACTGTTGTAATCCTTGTTTTAATGCTTTCTTTATATCTTTGAATGTAGCATTTGTATGACCTGCAGAAATATTAACATTTTGTTCGGATAAGAAAGTCATCAATCCTGCCATTTCGTCTAATTCCGGTGCGATTGTAACGGTTTTTATTTTTCCTTTTGCACTATCCTGCCAATATGCGAATTGTTCAATAGATGGCTTTTGGATATATTCAACTGGTTGGGCTCCAGCTTTCTGTTTTGCTATAAATGGACCTTCGAGATGAATGCCAACGATTTCAGCCTCAGTTGCTTGAGGGTTGTATTCCGCTATATTTTTGAGAGCGGAAGTAATAGAAGATGGGTGTTGTGTGATCGTTGTTGGTAAAAAGCTTGTTACCCCTTCATTAGGTAAAAAAGCAGCAATGCGTTTAATGGCATCTGGAGTTCCGTCCATCACATCCGCTCCATTCGCTCCATGAATATGTCCATCAATGAAACCGGGTATAGCATGTAACTTCCTTCCATCGATTGCTTTTGCTTGCTCTAAATTTGGTGGTTGACCTGTACCAATTTTAGCTATGATGCCTTCTTGTATTAGAATATATCCATTCTCAATAATACTTTTTTCGGTGTATATCTTTATATTGTGTAGTAATAGAGGTTGTTTCATTTGAATCCTCCTCATCATATTAACAAAATAATATCATCTTATTGTATATATGTCTAGACATTTAAATGTGTATACATATTTACAAGTTTTTGTTAAAATATAATGTATTAAGGACAAAGGAGCGGGTTACGTTGATAGATAAAAATTCTCCCCTTCCGATTTACTACCAAATCGAACAAGAAATAAGAGAACAAATTAAATCAGGAAAGCTAAAACCCGGTCAATTGCTTCCTTCAGAGCGTGTTTATACGGAACGATATAATATTAGTAGGATGACCATCAGACAGGCATTGCATACCTTGACGAGCGAAGGGTTGTTAGTAAGAGAAAAAGGACGAGGGACTTTTGTAGCGGAACAAAAGTTAAATCATCATTTGACTGGTATTACTAGCTTTAGTGAAGAGATGCACCAGAAAGGATTGCAAGCTACGTCAGAAATTATCGCTTTTGAAAAAGTTCCAGCACCACACAACATTGCTGAACATTTACAAATAAATCAGTCGGAAGAAATATATATGATAAAGCGTCTGCGCAAAGCGGATAATATCCCGATCGCTTTTGAAATATCCTATATACCTGTAGCGATTGCGAAGGGTTTGAATGAAGAAGAAATGACTCGATCTTTTTATCGATATATTGAAGAGGAATTGAACTATATCATATCTCATGGCGAACAAGAGATTGAAGCGACCTTGGCCAAAGAGGTGGAAAGTAATCTATTGCAAATTGAAAAAGACTCACCTATCTTACTGATTCACCGCTTAACCTATATCAAAGGCGATATCCCTTTTGAATATGTTCAGACAAGCTACAGAGCAGATAAATATAAATATTCGGTACAGTTGCCACGAACAGAATAGAAGAGACATGCTCCGTTAGGGACCATGTCTCTTCCTTGCACGCGGAAAATTTGAATATTTTCCTATTTGGTTGTTGATACCGTTCTTTTTGTCTTGAGCAAACTGTCTTGCAACTGACGACCGTTCTTCACTCGTCTTTAGCAGTTTGAAGCAACTGGCTCTTACCTTATTCGGTAGGAATATTGCAACGATCACAATCTCACATTAGCCAGTATCAAAAGCACTTTCCACAAAAAATCACTTACAACATTAATCTTACACTTGACGAGTTTCTTTCGTCAGTTAAGCAAATTTTCCGCCAAGGCTGTGCCTTTCACTAGAAGTGTTTCGCCTTGTAATAAGCATTACCCTCTATAGAAGATATCTAAACCTATTTTTTTAGCTAATATTCAAGATAAATATAGTATTCATTTCACTAGGAATCATATATACTAGTCAGTATAGTTTCTCTAAAAAAGGAAGGTTTCTTTGATGACAGATGAAAATCAAAATATAACAAGAATTGAACTAGATGGGAAAGAATACATACTAATTGGCACAGCACATGTTTCCAAACAAAGTGCTGAGCAAGTAAAGCAAGTTATTGAAGCTGAGCAGCCGGATTCGGTATGTGTCGAGCTTGATAAACAACGCTATGAATCGGTTGTGAATGGTAGCAAGTGGAAGGATATGGACATTTTTCAGGTAATCAAAGAAAAAAAAGCAACGCTATTGTTAATGAATTTAGCGATTTCTTCATTTCAAAAACGAATGGCAAAACAGTTTGGTATTCAACCTGGACAAGAAATGATCCAAGGTATTGAGTCTGCAGACGATATTGGAGCAGAATTAGTGTTAGCGGATCGAAATATTCAAATAACGTTTGCCCGCATATGGGGAAGTATTGGATTTAAAGGGAAAATGATGTTATTAACACAGGTATTAGGTGGTGTGTTTTCTAAAGAATCCATTACCGAAGAGGAATTAGAAAAAATGAAAACACAAGATTCCATCGATAGTGTTTTAAGCGAATTCTCTCAAGCTTTTCCTCGCTTAAAGAAACCATTAATAGATGAGCGCGATCAATACTTAGCACAAAAGATTAAAAAAGCACCCGGCGAAAAAATTGTAGCCGTTCTAGGTGCTGCTCATGTCCCAGGAATAACAAAAGAAATTCATAAAGAGCAGGATTTGAAAAAACTAACGAAATTGCCACCTAAGTCAAAAGCACCGAAGATTATTGGTTGGTCGATTCCAGTGGTTATTATTGCGTTAATTGCTTACACCTTTTTATCTGATCCTGTTTCAGGATGGCAACAGGTGATGAGTTGGCTGATCTGGAATGGTGGCTTTTCGGCATTAGGTGTAGTGCTTGCCTTGGGCCATCCGTTAGCGGTATTGACTGCACTAGTTGCAGCTCCGATTACATCACTTAATCCACTGATGGCAGCGGGATGGTTTGCAGGATTTGTTCAAGCACTAGTAAAAAAACCGCACGTATCTGATTTTGAATCTTTATCAGACGATGCCCATACGGTAAAAGGCTTCTGGCACAATAAAGTGACGAGAATACTTTTAATTATTGTGTTTGCAAACTTGGGAAGTACCTTAGGAACCATTATAGCGGGTACCGATATTGTACGTGTATTTATTAATAGTTTATAAGAAAATGGACTTTTCTAGGAGAAAAGTCCACTTTTTTATCTTTGAGTAGAACGTTTGTTCTGTTATGTGTTATACTAAAGACAACCCTCTCGAAAGAAAGGGGGTGGGGAATATGGAAGTGGTATTAACGTTGGTTGCTTTAAGTGTGAGCATTGTAGTTGCTTGTCTGAACTTAACAACTGCAATTATGAACTTAAAAAAACATAAGAAAAAGGATCATCGCTCTGCCAAGCGACGACCCAAGTAAACCACATGAGTGTGAGGAGAATTCCTCGCACTCACTCCATATTCTATTTCTATTATACAAGAAATATGTGTGCGATGTAAACGAATTTTGCTTCCTAACTAGAGTATGTCTTCGATTGTTTGTTCAATTGTTGCATATTGAAAAACATAACCTGCATCTACTAATCGTTTAGGCAGAGCCCACCTGCTTTTCAAAATAAGCTCTGTTTCCGTTCTTAGAAAAATAGCGCCTAGTTCCAATAACGGTGCAGGAGCTGGTAACCCTATCGGACGATTCAAATGTTGGCGTAATGCCCGCATTAAATGGTGGTTTGGAATTGGATTTGGTGAAGAACAGTTAAACACACCTGTTAGTTGTTTTTCCTTTTTTAGAAATTGTGTAATCTGAAATAAGTCCTCCACATGTATCCAACTAAACATTTGGTTTCCATTCCCTTGGATGCCGCCAAGTCCGTATGAAACTAAGTTTTTATATGGAGTGATCACACCGCCATTAGGTCCAAGGACGATTGCAATTCTTAGGGCAACTTGACGCGTATGTGGTAATGAAAAACGAAAAAAAGCTTTTTCCCATTTAGTAGCTACATCTACAGAGAAACCTGAGCCTATCTCTCCATTCTCTTCGGTCATTGGCCGATCTTCCGCATGACGGTAAATCGTTGCCGTACTAGAATTAATCCATAACTCAGGAGGATTGACACATTTCTTAATGGCATCCCCAAGCAACTTTGTCGTCCCTGTTCGAGAAGTGATGATTTCCTTTTTGTTTTTTTCGTGATAGCGACAGTTCACCGATTTACCTGCTAAATTAATAACTAATTCTGCGTTTTCTAATGCTTCGATCAGCGCCTCTTGATCATTCCATGTAATAGCTGGAGATCGGCGCGCAATAATTTTAACGTCATAACCCTTTTTAATAAATTGCTGTTTAAAATAATTTCCGATAAATCCAGTTCCACCTGCTAATACCACTTTTGGTTGCATCTGCTACACTCCCAATTTTTGCATTTTCTTTATCATAACAAAAGTTGCGTCATTGTAAAATTTTTCTGACAATTATAAGGGTATTTGTTATAATTAACAGTTATAAAGATCTTTAAGTACATAGAACGAATCATAGGAATAACTCTTATTAAATGAATGGAGATGAACCTTGATGAAGAAAGCATTAATCAATATTGATTATACAAATGACTTTGTCGCAGAAAATGGTGCATTAACATGTGGTGAACCAGGACAACAAATAGAGGACAGAATTACTGCTATTACGGAAGACTTTGTGAAAGAGGGAGCATATACTGTGTTTGCCATTGACCTCCATGAGAGAGAGGATCGATTTCATCCAGAGTCAAAACTTTTCCCGGCACATAATATTCGAAACACAAAAGGACGGGATCTATATGGAAAGTTAAAAGCCCTCTATAATCAGTATGAAAATGAAGAACATGTATATTATATGGATAAAACGAGGTATTCTGCTTTTACAGGAACGGATTTAGAGATTAAACTAAAAGAAAGAGGAATAAATGAGGTCCACCTGGTTGGTGTTTGTTCTGATATTTGCGTATTGCACACAGCAGTGGATGCGTATAATAAGGGATATGACATTGTTATTTATCAAGATGCGATCGCCTCATTTAATCAAGCAGGACATGAGTGGGCACTTGGACACTTTAAAGATACATTGGGAGCAACGGTAATAGAATCTGGAGGGGAATAACAATGACTTACGAAGATGATAGCTTAATGCTTCATACCGATCTCTATCAAGTGAATATGGCAGAAACGTATTGGCGAGATGGCAAGGCACAGAAAAAAGCAGTATTTGAATTATACTTTCGTAAACTACCATTCGACAATGGATATGCTGTTTTTGCAGGATTGGACCGTGTATTGGACTTTATCGAAAATTTCGGGTTTACCGAAAGTGATCTCACCTATTTGAAGGAAATTGGTGGGTATGAGGACGATTTTTTAGATTATTTAAGACAATTACGTTTTACTGGTACGATTCGTTCCATGAAAGAAGGGGAGGTTGTTTTTGCAAATGAACCTTTAATGAGAATCGAGGCACCTTTGGCAGAAGCGCAATTAATCGAAACACCTTTACTTAATATTGTGAATTACCAAACATTAATAGCCACCAAAGCGGCAAGAATTAAATATGTGGTAGGAGATAATACGGTAATGGAGTTTGGTACAAGAAGAGCACATGAAATGGATGCAGCGATATGGGGAACGCGCGCTGCCTATATCGGAGGATTTTCTGCCACCAGTAATGTAAGAGCAGGGAAACTTTTTGGTATACCAATTGCGGGTACACATGCTCATTCGATGGTGCAAGCTTATCGTGATGATTACGTTGCTTTTAAAAAATATGCGAGCACTCATAAAGATTGTGTCTTTTTAGTAGATACCTACGACACATTACGGTCTGGCTTGCCAAATGCGATTCGTGTCGCAAAAGAATTTGGTGACAAAATTAATTTCCGAGGGATTCGCCTAGATAGTGGAGATATGGCCTATTTATCGAAAAAAGCACGAAAAATGCTAGATGATGCAGGTTTTCCGGATGCGAAAATCATTGCTTCCAATGACTTGGATGAATATACAATTCTAAACTTACAGGCGCAAGGGGCTCAAATTGATATCTATGGAATTGGTACCAAACTAATTACTGCTTATGACCAAGCAGCACTTGGTGGTGTTTACAAGCTAGTAGCAATAGAAGAAGACGGTGACATGATTGACACCATTAAAATTTCAGCTAATCCTGAGAAGGTAACAACTCCAGGTAGTAAAAGGGTTTATCGTATTATTAATAATGAAAACGGACATTCTGAAGGGGATTACATTGCTTTAGAACATGAAAACCCCCAAGCAGAAGAACGTTTAAAAATGTTCCATCCGGTGCATACATACATTAGTAAGTTTGTTACTAATTTTACAGCTAAGAATTTACATAAAGATGTTGTTCTGAATGGCAAGATCAATTATAAAAGTCCATCACTAGAAGAAGTTCAAAACTATACGACTAGTAATATGAACTTGTTATGGGAAGAATATAAGCGAACCATGAAGCCGGAAGAGTATCCAGTGGATTTAAGTGAAGAATGCTGGGAAAACAAAATGAACCTTATTCGTAATATTAAGAAAAAAGTAAAACAAATGGTAGAGTAGCGGAAAGGAGCCTTAATTGTGCGTTCATTACAAAAAGAAATTATTGAAACCTTACAAGTACAACCAACCATTGATCCCAATCAGGAATTTCGACGTAGTGTAGAGTTTGTCAAAGCTTATTTGAGTAAACACTCTTTTTTGAGAAGTGCTGTATTAGGGATTTCAGGGGGGCAAGACTCGACTTTGGCAGGTTACATTTGTCAAACAGCAGTCAATGAGTTAAACACTGATCAAAAAGATGAAAAGTATCAATTTATTGCAGTCCGTCTGCCATATGGGGAGCAAGCAGATGAAGATGATTGCATCGACGCTATTAATTTTATCAAACCGAGCAGGGTAGTACGTGTCAATATTAAAGCAGCGGTTGATGCCAGTGAAATAGCAGTGGAAAAAGAAATCGGCAATATAAATGAGTTTGTCAAAGGTAATACCAAAGCTCGTGAACGCATGAAAGTACAATATGATATAGCAGCTGCGTGTGATGGTGTTGTGATTGGTACAGATCATGCAGCAGAAGCGGTTACCGGCTTTTTTACGAAATATGGGGATGGCGCAGCCGATATTTTACCATTATATCGTTTAAACAAAAGACAAGGAAGATCTATTTTAAAAATGTTAGGATGTCCAGAGCATTTGTATACGAAAGTACCAACAGCAGATCTAGAAACTGATAAACCACAAATTCCTGACGAAGTCGCATTAGGAGTAAGCTATGAAGCGATTGATGATTATTTAGAAGGTAAAGAAGTAAACGAAGAGCAAGCGAAAACGATTGAAAATTGGTATACGAAAACACGTCATAAACGAGAAGAACCAGTAACGGTTTTTGATCAATGGTGGAAGTAACCTTTAAAAGGTGATTGCCTTATGTGGCATCACCTTTTAATTGCTTTTTCATATTGGATTTGTTATATTTATCTCGAATTCAAACTATTAGAACATCTTTGTTAGGAGATGAGTGTATGAACGGCTTAAAAGGAATGCACCATGTAACAGCTATTACGAGTAGCGCAGAAGAAAATTATAAATTTTTCACATATGTACTTGGCATGCGTCTAATCAAAAAAACAGTTAATCAAGATGATATTCAAACCTATCATTTGTTCTTTGCAGATGATAAAGGTAGTCCGGGTACGGATATGACCTTTTTTGATTTTCCAGGGATTCCAAAAGGATCACATGGAACAAACGAAATTTACCGAACTGCTTTTAGGGTGCCTTTAGATGAAGCGTTAGAGTATTGGGAAAAACGATTTAATCGCTTGAATGTGCAACATGATGGAATAAAAGAACAGTTTGGCAAAAAAGTGTTATCATTTGTTGATTTTGATGATCAGCAATATCAGTTAATATCAGATCAAAATAACGAGGGAGTAACTTCGGGCACACCTTGGCAGGATGGACCGATCCCATTAGAATTTGCGATCACAGGCTTGGGGCCGATCACTGTACGAATCCAAGATTTTAAATACTTCAAACAAGTTATGGAAAAGGTATTGATGTTTAAAGAGATCGATCATAGCGATTCTTTTCATTTGTTTGAAGTAGGAGAAGGTGGAAATGGAGCCCAAGTGATTGTAGAAGAAAATGTCGTATTACCGATGGCTCAGCAAGGTTATGGAACGGTTCATCATGCAGCATTCCGAATTGATGATTTGGAGACATTGCATCAATGGGATCAGCATTATCGCAGTTTTGGTCTGCAGACATCTGGATATGTCGATCGCTTTTTCTTTAAATCCTTGTATACGAGAGTAGCTCCACAAATCTTGTTTGAACTTGCAACAGATGGACCAGGATTCATGGGTGATGAGCCTTACGAAACATTAGGTGAAAAACTGTCCTTACCACCATTTTTAGAAGATAAAAGAAAAGAAATTGAGGGTATGGTACGACATATTGATACGGAAAGAAGCTCAAAGCATTTTGAAAAAGAATACGAATAATTGCCTAATCGGTTAGGACAAAAGTGATCCGGACGTTGCAAATTCAAAGGGATTTGTGGTCGTTCGGATTTTTTAATACAAAGAAATCTTTCAACAGCGAGTAATCCTCATTAATCCTTCCAAAGCATGTTGTATATTTTAGAGGAATGATATAATATATTCAATAATTGCGGAGGAGGTATTTACGGATGACACAGATACATTATGTTGAAAACAATAGGGCACACAACAGCAATTTTGTTATTGATGTTCCAGAGGGATATCATTGGCTTCTTGTCATCACGAAGACCCCCGCACAATTCTGGGTGAAGGGTGACATTAAGGAATATCCGGCATACACCACCATTCTCTATCGTCCTAAACAGAAAGTATATTACAGAGCCTGCACGGATCAATTTATTAATGATTGGATTCGTTTTGAATCCGATGCCCCTTATATAACGGATTCACCGCTGCCATTCGGCCATCCCTTTTCTGTGAATGATCCAAATTACTGTCACAAACTATTTGAACTATTATCTATAGAACACAACTTCAATCGAGATTACAAAAAATCTTCCATCGATTATTTGTTGAAGACATTATTCAATAAGCTAATGGAATCGTACTTTCATGGAGACATTTCACCCCAATACTACAATTTGTTAAAGATTCGTACCATGATTCAAAATAATCCAGGGGAAGATTGGACGGTTTCAAGGATGGCAGATTACCTCCGAATTAGTCCAGGATATCTGCAATCTATATACAAAAAAACCTTTGGGATTTCCTGTATAGACGACGTAATTGACAATCGAATTCGATTAGCTAAAGAATACTTAGTTCATAGCAACGAAAGTATTGCAGAAATCGCTTCTCAATGCGGGTATCAAAATGTAGAACACTTCTTCAGACAATTCAAGCATATGACAGGAAAAACTCCAAGAGGATACCAAAAACATAGTTCTTGAACTTATCTTACTCAGAGAGGGACCCCATGATTTTTTGTCCCTAGATCAGGTGCTCGATCCTAAACAGTAAAAATGAAGTTTCACTGCTAGCCCTTCATTAACCTGCTGAGGCTCTAACTTTCCAATCAGAGTCTTTTCGTTTAACCATGAGTACCGACCACTTATTGAGGTCAAAAAGCTGGGGCGTGTCCAGATTGTATCTCCGTCATTATTACCATGGACTCCTTCGTTAATAATGGAAATTAATGTTCCGTCATCCGTCTCCATGGTATACCTTGCCCAGACTTCAGTACTTCCATCTTCACGAACTGTGTTCCAATCTGCTCCGCCAGGTACGACTCTTCCTTTAATCGCCGGTCCTTCAAAGGTCCCTCCTACAATTGGTATGACGCGAAGAAATCCTTTAGGAGTATTTCCAATTTCCATTGGTTCTGAACATTGAACATACACCTCCATTATCTTTTCTAATTCCATCGTCTGACCTCCTTTATCTAGATTTGTTTTTAATTACTGTGTTGATTCGATTATAATAGTAAGAAGAGGACGCAAGGCGTATTCCAACAAAATGCTGTATATGTTGAAACCGCCATATGCGTATCTGTAACTAAAATATTGAAAAAACGGGTCTTAACATATGCGATACGATTATTCTTCGTTTTCAAAAAGATCTGGCAGTATATCGTAAATATACTGATTTTGCCAATACCATGAATGTGTCCCACCATCAGCGTCAATAAAGTAAAAATTGCCCTTACTTGAATCAGATGAGTAGTTAAAAACATCTGTTAATTCTTTCATCGCATCGATCTGAGGTTTCAAGTTCGGATACGCAATGTCTTTATTGCCTGTGGCACTGAAAATATAGTAATCCTGAGATGTATAACCTGATGCTCTTACAACATCCGCAAGGTATTCAGCTGTTTCCGCCGGCTTGCTTCCACCAGCATTTGAACCTAGTGCCCAGCTGTCACCACTTAAAGGTATATAATACTTGAAATAATCCAGGGCTTCTGTAAATGTAAACCACGTTGTTACTGCTCCCATAGAGAAACCGCCAAATGCCCGATGTGCTCTGGTTGCTTGTAGATCTTCCATACTTGCCGATTCGGCATAGGTATGATATTCGGTCTCCACTAATGGAACGATGTCATTAATCAACTCATCGTGGAAATGTTCGGGTTCATTTTTTCCTCCGTAAAAAGTAGGCGTAACCACAATAAGAGGTTCAATGTCCCCATTTGCAATCATGTTGTCCAATATTTTCATCAACTCTTTACTTTCGCCTGGTCCACCGAAAATGAGGTCCTCATTCTCACCGCCCCCATGCATTAGATAAAGAACATTATATTTCTTGCTCGAATTTGCTTCATCATAACCGTTCGGGAGATACACATTTAGCTTCTTTTCATCTGTCCCATTATCTAAATTAGGCGTTTCATATTGTAATGTTTGGATGGTCCCCGGCTGATCACTTTCCATTCGATATTCATCTGGAACCGGTTCGAAATATTTTTCATTTGCTGCTTCTTCTGTCATTTCCAATTGGCTAATCGCATCTTTTAATGCATCGTATTGTTCATCAATTTGACTTTGAGTGACTTTGTTATTGATTAGTGTACTTTCAGTAACATTACCAATGGCATCGGTTACAATATTTGAATTTTTGTAAAGTGTAAAATCCATCTCAAGCGTACTCTTGACCAAATTTATGAGGTCATATGGATTCAATCCGCTAACCTGTTTCTTTTTTTTGCCAGCCAGTACAATCTCACCAAATTGACTTGTATCATTCCAGGCATTGCCTGTTGAATCGAAAACATTAATGCTTCCTGCTCTCTCTGATTCGATTGCATCATTTACCTGCAATTCAACACCTAGCACTTTTCCGTTTTCTGGAATGTCCTTGAGTGCAATTCTTGTTTCGATTACATAACCATTATCCGTTACTTTGGCAGAACTGAAATAATCCTCGACATTGCCGATATCCACGGTAAGCATATTTTCATAGTTTACTCGGATATGCAAGTCATCTACTCCATATTCTTGAGACTTATCATTATTTCCGTCTAAAAAAACTTCTAATGAATCTTGCATGTATGGCGTATCGGATTGTACGGATAAATTTTCGTCTTGGACTTCTGCAAGGATATACAATGCACGCTCGTCCCATAACGCCTTAAATGTTGCCGATGCACTATCAGTAGACACGTGTTTCGGTGTAACCTCAGGTATCTTTTTCCATACCTTATCTACTTCTCCGTCAATGAGAGGAGATCCGAAATAGGCAACCATTCTTCCCTGTGAATCAAATCCGTCCTTATCTACTGGTACTTTAGCAGGTACCGTATTTGGTTTACCTGGGTGATTCCCTTTGCCTGCTGCAGAGACATCAGAGAAATTGCTGATCGAATATGTGAACACAAGAGTTATAACCACTAACAGTAACATTCCAGGAAAAAGAAACAACCGTTTTACATTTTTCATAAAAATTCCTCCTCAGTAATTTTTTATTAGAAAGCGGTTTCAATAATATTTAAGATATTACATATGTTTTCTATTTTTTAAAAAGTTGTTGAGAGAAATGATAAAGTCCACTACTCCAGACAGCTGGTTCATGTCCTCCTTGATCTAAATACCATTTATGAGGAATATTATTTTCTGTTAAACTATTATGGAAGTTTTCACTAATAGATAGTAAACCGTCTTCATCGCCGCATGATAGCCAAAGTAAATGTAGACGCTTAGAAATTTTCTTTGGATCTACAAGCAATTCTTCTGGTGCCTTTGTATTTGGTGCTGCAGAAAATGCTCCAACCCAAGAAAAGGTATCTAAATTATTTAACCCAAAGTTTAATGATTGACCGCCTCCCATAGATAATCCTGCCAGTGCGCGGTGATGGCGATTTTTCCAGACTGGATATTCTGATTCTATATGTGGGATAAGATCATTTAGTAAATCTCCTTCAAACCTTTCAAATGCGGCAATTTTCTCAGGATCAAAGATATCTCCAATGGGACGATCATCTTCCATTGCCCGACCATTTGGAAAAACAACAATCATAGGTTCCAGTTTATTCTCCGCATATAGATTATCAAGGATGTTTTGAGGATTCATTTGATCATTCCATTCATTTTCGTCCCCACCTATTCCATGCAGAAGATATAAAACATTGTATTTTTTCTTTGGTGAATAACCTGGAGGAGTATAAACCAATGCATTACGATTAACTCCAACTGTCGTAGAATAATACGTTATCATATTCATTTCTCCATGAGGAATTCCACTTCGATATTCATCATATCCAGGAGGAGCGGGTTCTGTTTTCTCAGAAGCTGTAATGGAGCCTGGAGCCATTGCAAAAAAGATACAAAAAGTTAATGTCAACAAGTAAATCTTCCTCATTTTTTCACCTTCCTACTTTTTATTGTAATAACTCTATTTTCTTACGAACACTAAAATACTCTTATCCTCAAGTCATTTATCCCCGCCTTTCAACAGTTAGTGAATTACAAATCTTTTGATAAACTCTATTAACAAATACAAAGTTACTATATTCAGTTTGATCATGACAATGATCTATACGAATATAAAATTGATCTATCCTAATATAAAATGCTAGAAATACAAAGTTTCGCATCACAAGGTTACTACTAAAAAATATAATAAATACTTCTTGATCTCCTCTAATATACGACTTTACGAAACTTTTACTCCACGTTTAAACAAGCTTAATAAACCTCTATTAAACTAAAAAGTAGATTCAATTTGAGCTTTACAGGGGGAAATATAAAATGAAGAAAATTTGGTTTTTGCTTATAACTATGCTATTTGCTGCTGTTTTAGTGGCATGTGGTGAATCAGAAGAGGGATCGGCTGAAGAAACAGAGGAAAGCAATACTGTAGAAACTGAAGATAATACTGACACAGACACAGAGATGAAGGAGGAAGAAGCTAGTAATAAAGAAATCGAGACACTTTCTATAGGCTTTGTTCCTTCACGTGAACCAGAGGAAATTATTACAGCAACGGAACCGTTAAAAGACCTATTGAAAACAGAAATGGCAACACTTGGTTACGATATTGGTGAAGTGGATATTACAGTAGGTACCAATTATGAAGCAGTGGGAGAAGCGTTGTCTGCAGGTACAACAGATATCGGCTTAATCCCGGGAGGTACATATGTGCTTTATGATGATGGTGCAGAAGTTGTGTTAACGTCAACTCGTGCTGGCTTAAATAATGATTCTGATAGTGCGAAGGATTGGAATGACAATAAACCAACAGAAGCTAGTGATGAACAAGTAACTTATTATCGTGCTTTAATGATTGCAGGACCATCTGACAAAGGACAAGAGTTAGCAGAAAAAGTGAACAGTGGAGAAGAGCTTACTTTTGACGATGTTAACAGTGCAACATGGGCAGTAATGTCATCTTCATCTCCTGCAGGTTACATCTATCCAGCGTTATGGTTAAAAGACAATTATGATAAAACAATTACAGATTTAGACAATGTCGTGCAATCTGATTCTTATGGAAGTGCCTTTGCTCGCTTAGCTTCCGGTGAAATTGATGTGATGGTGACCTATGCAGATGCCCGTCGTGATAATGAAGAAACATGGGAAAGTGATTTCGGACGCGAGGCATCGATTTGGGATGAAACAAATGTGATCGGTGTAACGCCTGGTATCTATAACGATACAATTAGTGTCAGCAAAAACTCCGATAAAATGGATGATGATTTAAAAACAGCCATCCAACAGGCCTTTTTAAATATCTCTGAAACAGAGGAAGGAAAGGAAGTCATTTCGATTTATAATCACGAAGGCTACCAGGAAGCAGAGGATTCTGACTATGACAACGAACGCCAAGCACAAGAAATGGTGCAAAGCTTAAACTAAAAACAAAACAGATGAGGCTTGATCAAAAGAAATTTATAATTACAAAATCCAAACGATAGACTTTGAATCGTTTGGATTTTTATGCATAGTAGGAACAAACTGCGACATAGCTGAAGAGGTAATTATGAGATTTTATATGTGCTTTGCAACCGCTGCGGCTTGCCCGCTTTCCTTTCCGCGGGTTTTTACCCTAAGCTAACTTTTTAAGCAAAGTTCGCTTAAAAAGTGGATCTTAGGGTAAAAACGTCCCGCAGGAGTGAAAGCGGACGCCTTCGCTTTGATATACTCGACAACTTAAGCAAGAGTATTCATATTGGCTTTTTTCACTATTTTTTAGTAGGAAATCAAAGTAGTAGCATTTGTAAATGTTGTAGAATCTCATTCAGCGTAGGCGGCCACTCCAACTCCTATGGGACTCGTTTTTCCTGAAGATCCACTTTTTCAAGCGATTTTTGCTTGGAAAAGTTAGCTGAAGGAAAAACCCCATGGAAAGGGGAGTGGCCAAGCCGGAGCGGATACTACACACTTACATCATGTCAAAATTACCACAAGGTTATGTCGCAGTTTCCTTGTATTACGCAACAGTACTTATTGTATCGTTCGTATTTGTTGTTAAGACAATCGGTGATATACTAATCTCATTTTTAGCTAGCTACTAGAATAGGCCTGTTAAGTAGAAAAGGGATTTAAAGAATGGAGCATAAAAATGATTGAATTTATAGATGTTGAAAAAACATATTCAAATAATGTCAAAGCATTGCAGAATATTAATGTAAAAATAGATAAAGGTGAATTTGTCGCAGTAATAGGTTTATCAGGTGCAGGTAAATCTACCTTTATTCGTTGTATTAATCGGATGCATGATATAACCGAAGGAATAATAATCGTAGATGATATTCATGTAGGCGAACTGAAAGGTAAGCAAATAAGAACATTTCGCAAACGAATTGGCATGATTTTTCAATCGTTTAACCTTGTCACACGAACCACCGTATTAAAAAATGTGCTAGTCTCCTTTGTGCCAGAATTAAGCTGGTGGAGAAAAGTAACAGGTCTTTTTACAAAAGAACAGAAAATAAAGGCGTTAACTGCTTTAGATCAAGTTGGTATCTTAGATAAGGCATATGTACGTGTTGATCAATTATCCGGTGGCCAACAGCAGCGTGTCGCATTAGCGAGAACATTAGCGCAAAATCCGGACATTATCTTAGCCGATGAGCCTATTGCTTCATTAGATCCTGTGACTTCCAAACAAGTGATGGATGATTTCAAAAGGATTAATCAGGAAATGGATATTTCCCTGATCATTAACATACACCATGTCGAGATGGCGCTTGAGTATGCGGAACGAATTATTGGCGTACGAGAAGGTCAAATTGTTTATGATGGGAAAGCATCGGAAGTAACAGAAGAAGTACTCGATCATATTTACAAAGGTAAAGTAGCAGAAGGAACAATGGAACTTGAAGGGAAACATGCTTATGTTTGATAAAGTATTTCCTCCAAAACAAATGGAATTACCCAATGGAAAAAAGATTCTGGAAAAAAGATCGCGTATACCTTTTGTGCTATTGGCATTGTTGATTGCGCTGATTTATTCGATAGAAGTTACGGATTTTGAATTAAAAATACTGTTTGAAAGAGGAATTCAGTTTTTTATCATAATTCTAGACATGATTCCACCAACATGGGAGTATCTTCCCCACTTATGGCAACCATTGATGGACACGATAAAAATGTCACTGTTAGGTTCAGTACTCGGCTCTGTTGTAGCAGTACCAGCTGCATATCTAGCAGCTTCGAATGTAGTTCACCTTAAATCGATCGTTAATTTGACCAAGATTTTACTTAGTATACTACGAACATTGCCAACATTGGTGTCGGCTTTAATAGCTACTTTTGTTTTTGGTTTAGGAACGCTAGCTGGTACTGTTGCGATTTTTTTATTTACATTAGCTTACGTCGGAAAGCTCTTATATGAGCAGATCGAAAATGCGGACATGGGGGCATTTGAAGCGATGGAGTCAATTGGGATGACAAGAGTACAAGCATTTCGCTATGCGATTCTTCCGCAAGTATTACCCAATTTTTTATCAACCTCCTTATTTTGTTTTGAAGGAAATGTCCGTTATGCGGCAATTTTAGGGTATGTTGGTGCTGGTGGTATCGGATTATTACTGAATGAACGAATCGGGTGGCGTGATTATGCCAGTGTCGGAATGATTTTACTGATGCTTGCCATCACTGTCTTCCTTATTGAGACGGTAAGCGAACATTTTCGGAAGAGGTTAATGTAAAGGGGAATAAAAGAATGGATGTAGTTGAAAAGCAATTATATGCTTCACCTAGAAATTATCGTTATTTAATCACGACCAGCACTATTTTATTCGGTTTGTTTATATGGTCGTTAACTGCTGTTAATATAAATAATATTGAAGAAAGTGGCTTAGCAATTGCTCAAAATATTATACTGGGCATTATTCAGCCAGATTTAGAGTTACTATTAAATATAAGTGATAAAGGCGTGCTCTATCTATTAGTGGAGACAATCGCAATTGCTTTTTTAGGAACAATTATTGGTTCTTTCTTGGCTGTGCCGTTAGCCTTTTTATCAGCATCAAACATCGTACCGAAGCCTGTTTCATTTATAACTAGGCTGTTATTAATTGCTATCCGCACAGTGCCAGCATTGATTTATGGACTGATGTTTATCAGAGTGACAGGACAAGGACCGTTTACAGGTGTTTTAACCATTTCTTTAGTTTCTATTGGCATGTTAGCTAAACTATATGTCGATGCGATTGAAGATTTAGATACTAGTATATTAGAATCGATGACCTCCATTGGTTGTACCACTTTTGAGAAAATACGCTATGGCATTATTCCACAACTATTTGCGATGTTTTTATCGATCGTGATTTATCGATTCGATATGAATTTACGTGAAGCATCAGTCTTAGGGTTAGTGGGAGCAGGAGGTATTGGAGCGCCTTTAATTTTTGCTATGAATGCCTATCGTTGGAATGAGGTAGGTTCGATTTTGATTGGTTTAGTTGTTTTAATTTTACTAGTAGAATGGTCGTCCAATCGTTTTCGTAATAAATTAGTTCGTGGCTGATTTTGGTATAGACACTGTTTGCATTTGGATATAATTAAAGATACGATAAACGTGAGACTTTATCGATTGGCTGTTTTACCCACAGTTAAGCCAAGATGAAAAAATGGAGCGGTTGCATGAAAAAAATTGACAAAGCGGCAAAATTGCTAGCAGAGCAAGCATCATTGTTTTGGTGTCCACTTTGCCAGAAGGATATACATGTTGAAGGCACATCGGTCATTTGTAACGATGGTCACCAATTTGATTTTGCCAAAAAAGGTTATGTAAATTTCTATGGAAAACCCTCCCCACCTGATTATGATCGTACATTATTTGAAGCAAGGTATGAATTAATTCAACAAGGGATGTATGATCAGTTGCATGATAAAATAACAGAGTGGCTGAAACAGCAATTTCCTGAAAAACTACATATTCTGGACGTCGGATGTGGTGAAGGTTCACACCTTAAGAAAATATTAAATAAAATGGGCACCGATTCACGAGGAATAGGCATTGATATTGCGAAAGATGGGATTATAACAGCCGCTAAATATCATGATGATGTAGTATGGACAGTGGCTGATTTAGCTAAAAGTCCTTTTCAAACGAATCGATTTGATAGTATCTTGAATATTTTGTCACCAGCGAATTACCAGGAGTTTAATAGGTTATTAACAGCCAATGGTGCGGTGGTTAAAGTCATTCCTAATCAAAATTACTTAATCGAGATTAGGGATCAACTTACAGATACAACGGAGTCTTATTCCAATCAAGAGACAATAGAGCATTTTCACAAGCATTTTTCAAAGATAACAACGGACACGATCCATTATCAGTGGAAGGTTCCACCAGATATGCAAGAACGATTATGGATCATGACCCCTTTAACTTGGAGGAGAAAGCAAAAAGAAAAGTTCGCTACTATTACAATAGATCTTACCGTATTGATCGGTCAAAATGAGTAACAAGATAGGTGATTATTTCGATAAGGAATAATCTGCCTATCTTTTTTTATTGAAGATATTTATGAATTGTTTTAAAATTTTGGTACAATTGAATTAGGTAAGTCAAATTAGTGATGCTACTACTTAATGAAAAAGCTACTTAGTCTTTACATTCACTACCCTTATTATCCATTTTATTGAAAGGGGTTACAACATGCGGAAATTATTGTTTATTTATTTAATATTAATCGGTTTGTTTGTAGTATATGTCTATCAATATCAATCAGAAGAAACAACGAATAATCAATGGTCTGATCGTGAGTTAAGAGGAACCATTGATGAAAATTATGTGATGGTTACGTTTCAGGCAGGTATTGATTATTGGAAGCGACCATTAAAAGGGTTTGAAGATGCAGCAGAATCGTTAAATGTCTCAGTGGAATACCGAGGTGCTACTCAGTACGATGTTAATGAAGAGATCACGGTGTTAGAACAAGTAATTGCTAAAAATCCTTCAGGAATTGCTGTTTCAACCATGGATCCAGAAGCTTTGAATCCGGTTATAAATAAAGCAGTTGATTCGGGTATCCCGATCGTCATGTTCGATGCAGATGCCCCAGATAGCAAAGCATATGCTTTCTTAGGTACGAATAACCATTATGCAGGTGTTACAGCGGCACATAAAATGGCAGAGTTATTAAATGAAACTGGTGAAGTAGGCGTGGTAACACATCCAAACCAATTAAATCATCAGGAACGTACACAAGGCTTTCGTGAAACAATCGAAAATGATTATCCAGAGATGACGGTAGTAGATATCAAAGATGGTCGAGGCGATCAAATGATATCGAAAGAAGTATCTGAAGAATTAATCCGAGAACATCCTAATATTAAAGGTATTTTTGCCTCAGAAGCAAATGGTGGAGTCGGAGTTGGTAAGGCTGTTCTAGACTTGCAAAAAAAAGGGGATTTACATATCATTAGTTTTGATACTGATAAAGGTACATTGGATATGATTGATGAAGGTGTTATCTCAGCGACAATGGCTCAGGGTACATGGAAAATGGGATATTGGTCGTTGCAGTTTTTGTTTCATTTGCAACATGATTTAGCAGGTGAGCTAGAAGGTGAAACCAATTTGCCACGGTATATGGATACAGGAATCACAGTGGTTACAAAGGATAACGTGAACGAGTACTATCCGGTTGAATAATGAGGGTTTTAAATTCTTGTTAATAGTTAGTAAAGCGTATTGGAAGGTTATCTTTGGTGTATATTCCTTACTTAGTTTATTGAATACATGAAACTGTCAGTGGTTATAAACCTTTGTGTAGTGCCACGTTAAAGTGAGACTTCAGTCAGTGAGAGTTTTAAATTCTCGTTGATAGCGAAACTTATCAGGAAGTTAGCGTCCGTTTTCCCCCACTTTGCTTTTTTGCTGTCGCTCGATTCTTGAAGTTGGGGTTTTACGTACGATTACATCGTGATAAAGAATGGATGGATGCTTGTGAAGCGCTGGACTCAAATTAATAATTTTCCTATTCGTTATAAGCTTATATCACATTTTTTGCTTATTAGTATTTTGCCTATTTTCTGTTTAGCTTTGTTAATAAGCTGGACAGTTGAACGTGTAATGGAAGAACAAGTGAATGATAATACCATTCAGTTAATAGATAAAGTAAATGAAACATTTGAATTTTATATTAGTAATTTACAAAGCCATACCTATATGATTGCTAACGACGATGATGTTCAGTTATTTTTAGAGGATGCGGAAAGTGATCCAAATGATGAATCTGAAACTAGATATCAAATACAACGATTTTTAAGAGATTTTACGGCCGTTTCTTCGGAAGTGGCAGGGATCATGGTGGTAAATCATCAAGGTGATTATATTAGTAATGAGTTATATGCCCCCTCTATAACGGATTTAACCGAAGCCTCCTGGTATCAAGAGGCCGTAGAGAATGAAGGGATTTTTAAAATAATTGGACGACCTGATGGGAGACGCTTAACGTCAATCGTTGATTATAAGAATGATGATATTGTTACAGTTGTAAGAGCAGTAATCGATCCTTTTACAGAACAAGTACAAGGTGTTGTATTAATAGATTTGAAATTACGAGTAATTGCAGAAACAGTGAAAGATGTTACATTGGGTAAAAGTGGTTACTTAATGGTTGTCGATGAAAATGGTGATAATATATATCAGCCTACGCAACCGATTGTAAATCAAATTCCAATTAACTGGATCAACGAACAGCAATCAGGGGATTTTTCAAAAACAATAGATGATGAAAAAATTCAATTTATCTATCAACGATCCCCTTTTGTCAATTGGGTAACGATTGGTGTATTCCCGGCAGATGAAACTGTCTTTGGGTTACGTGAAATTAACTTTTATTTAGTTGTATTTATTTTTATTATCATGTTATTTGGTATTCCGGTATCTTATTTTCTATCCCATTCTATATCAAAGCCAATTGTAAAATTGATGTCTCTTATGAGAAAAGCGGAAAGTGGAAATTTCAACGTAAGGTATAAAGAAAAAAGAGATGATGAGGTTGGCTTACTAGGCAGAAGTTTTAATGCGATGTTAGCAAAAATAAACGAATTAATGCATCTTACGGAAAGACAGGAAAGGCAAAAAAGAGATGCAGAGTTTCGTAGTTTACAAGCGAATATTAATCCGCACTTTTTATATAATACATTGGACACGATTCAGTGGATGGCTCGTAAACAACATGCAAATGATGTGGCAGAGGTTGTCGAGTCTTTAGCTAAACTATTCCGGATTGGGTTAAGCAAGGGGCGCGACGTGATCTCGTTGAAAGAAGAGATCGAACATATTGAAAGCTATTTAAAGATACAAAAAACGAGATATAGAGAGAAATTGAATTATAAAATTGATGTTGAAGATTCAATTAAAAATCTACCAATATTAAAATTTGTTTTGCAACCAATCATTGAAAATGCCATCTATCATGGCATTAAGGAACGAAGAGGTCCTGGACATATTTTGATAGATGCTAAGGAAGTGGAAGATGGTATTCTCATTACAATCAGTGACGATGGTCAAGGGATGCCGACAACTCAATTATTAGAAATGCGTGAAGCTTTGGCACAATCAATTTCAAGGACAGAAAACCCCGAGGAAACGAGAGATAAAAAGGGTTATGGCATGTTAAATGTACAAGCAAGAATCCAATTAACGCATGGTTTGAATTATGGAATATCTCTAGAAAGCGAAGAACGAAGCGGTACGACCGTTACGATCTTATTGCCGTTAATAAATGAACCTGATCAAGAAAAGGAGCAATGATAAGTATGTCAGAGTGGAAAGTTTTAATAGCAGATGATGAATTTATAATACGGGATGGAGTAAGATCGTCAGTAAATTGGTCTGATTATGGCATGGAAGTAATCGCAGAAGCGGAAGATGGTGAAGAAGCGGTAGAATTAGCGCTTGAACATGAAATAGATATATTGTTAATTGATTTAAATATGCCAATTATGAATGGAATCACAGCAATGAAGCGGATTAAAGAGATTCTGCCAGAGTGTCGCATGGTAGTTATTTCGGGATATGATGATTTTAGATATGCGCAAGAAGCAATTCGTTTACAGGTTGAAGACTATTTATTAAAGCCGGTCAATCCAGATAAGTTGGTAGAAATTTTAGTTGAAATAAAGCAACAGTTAGAAATAAAAAAACAAGAAGAAGATTATCTGCATCAAGCATCTTCTCAAGTGAAGAAAAACCATGAACAACTTCGCCAACGTTTTTTTCATGATTGGATTGAAGGGAGATTGGAAGAAAGTGAAGTAGCGGGACAGTTACAGTTTTTAAATTTACCGCATGATCCGCCAACATCTTTTATTATGCTGAAATGGGCTGAAGGAGAAGCGGAGCACAACTTGTTAGAAGAAGCAGACCGACAGCAACAGTTACAAGCTATTAAAGAATTGTTGGATGAGGTAATGACAGATTATCTACATGCTATTTTTATAGAGGATGCTCATTTTATAACCTTATTTTTGTGGAAAGAGGTACGATCAGATGTAACAATAGAAATAGAAGAGCGAGTAATGGAACAATTGAATCAACGTCTTTACTCTAAATACATACCATTAGATGCAACAAATATCACCGTACAGTATAAAGAGACAAAACAAGAACTTAACCAGTATATGCGTTTATCGCCCTTGGTTAAACAGTCCTTGCAATATATACGAAAACATTACCGGGATCCTGATGTGACATTGGAAACTATTGCGGCATCCTTGCATGTGTCAACGGTATATTTAAGTCGAATGATTAAACAGGAACTAGGTAAATCTTATGTTCAGATTCTTACACACATGCGTTTACGTGCTGCCAAAGAACTCTTGCAGACTACGGATCTTAGCATAAGAGAAGTAGCAGAAAGAGTGGGTTATGACTCGCAACACTATTTCAGCACAGCCTTTCGAAAATCAGTCGGAATAACACCAAAGCAATATAAGCAACAAGACTAAAAAGCACCGATCGTTATTTTAAACGATCGGTGCTTTTTAATAGGTGAAGTGTAAAATAAAACAACTCCAAATTAGACACAAACTGCGAAGTAACTGATGAGTATTTACTAGCCTAAGTGGTAATTTTGAAATCTTTTATTTACTAAATATTCGCTTCGGCTGCCCACTTCCCTTTCCGTGGGGTTTTACCTTCAGCTAACTTTTTCAAGCAAAGGTCGCTCGAAAAAGTGGATCTTCAGGTAAAACATTCCCACAGGAGTGAAAGTGGGCGGCCTGCGCTATAAAAATGTTCTACAACTGTTGTGACAGTTATCAATTTGAGCTTCCGATACCTATTTCCATTTAAATGATGAGATAGAAGTCGTAATTAAAACTCTGGCATAACTTTATCGAGCGCAGGCGTCCACTTCGACTCCTAGGGGATCAGCGTGATCTGAAGATCCACTTTTGTAAAGTGAACTTCTTTACAAAAGTTAGCTGAAGACGCGCCCCCTGGAAAGCGAAGTGGGCAAGCCGGAGCGGTTGTTACGCATTTACTTTCATTCGAAATTACCACATTTGGTACTGCGCAGTTGAGTTAAATGCGAATTAATAGATCAATATTACAACAAAATTACATTTAGATTAAAATTTTATAAAAACAGTTTAATTTTATGTAAAGCCTTACATTGGGAATGGTGGTAAAGTATTAAACAAGCAAGAGATTAAAAACACTAAAGGTTGAAAGGGGTTACACAAATGAAGAAATTTAGTTTATTGGCACTATTATTTGGTCTTATTTTATTTTTAGCTGCCTGTGGTGGAGATGATAGTGCAGAAGGTGGTACTGATGATGGAGGATCTTCTGATAACGGAGGAGAAGAAGCATCAGAATCTGAAGGTGGTCTAATCGGTGTTGCAATGCCGACAAAATCGTCTCAGCGTTGGGTAGATGATGGGAACAACATGGTAGAGCAATTAGAAGCATTAGGTTATGAAACAGATTTACAGTATGCGGAAGATGATGTAGACAAACAAATCGAGCAAATTGAAAACATGATCGTAAAAGGTGCAGACGCATTAGTAATTGCATCCATTGATGGAACCGCTTTAACAAATGTATTACAAAAAGCAAATGACCAAGGTATTCAAGTAGTATCTTATGACCGTTTAATTATGGAAAGTGAACATGTAACGTACTATGCAACATTCGATAATTTCCAAGTAGGTGTACTTCAAGCATCTTATATTGAAGAAGCACTAGATTTACCAAATCAAGAAGGACCATTTAACATCGAATTATTCGGTGGGTCACCAGATGATAACAACGCGTATTTCTTCTGGGATGGTGCGATGAGTGTTCTTCAAGATTATATTGATGAAGGTAAATTAGTGATTCAAAGTGAGCAAACAGAATTTGAACAAGCGGCAACAATGCGTTGGGATGGTAACACTGCGAAATCTCGTATGGAAAACATTCTAAGTAGTTCATACTCAGGTGGAGAAACGGTAGATGCAGTACTATCACCATATGATGGTATTAGCCGTGGTGTTATTCAAGCATTGAAAGGTGTAGGTTATGGTTCTGGTGATCTGGAACTTCCTGTAATCACTGGTCAAGATGCCGAATTAGCATCGATTAAATCAATTATTGCTGGTGAGCAGTCACAAACTGTATTTAAAGATACTCGTGACCTTGCAGCAGTAGCAATTGATATGACAGAGGCAATTTTAAAAGGTGAAGAAGCAGAAGTGAATGATACAGAAACATACGATAACAACGTAAAGGTTGTTCCTACTTATCTAGTAGAACCTGTATCAGTTGATATCGATAACTATCAAGAAGTTGTAATGGACAGTGGTTACTATTCTGAAGATGAACTAGAATAAGTTCCACAAATTATATGGAAAGAGAATTTAGTGGTGGTTTCGATCACCACTAAATTCATTCCTATTAGATTTTGAAGGTGGTGAAGCTAATGTCTGATAATATATTAGAAATGCGCAATATTACGAAGACATTTCCAGGTGTAAAGGCCTTGGATAATGTGAATTTACAAGTGGAAAAAGGCGAAATTCATGCATTAGTAGGTGAAAACGGAGCAGGAAAATCAACACTTATGAAAGTGCTAAGTGGTGTATACCCACATGGTACTTATGATGGATCTATTTATTTTGAAGGGCAAGAATGTCATTTCAGAGATATTAAACAAAGTGAGAATCTGGGCATTGTTATTATTCATCAAGAATTAGCATTAAGTCCATTCTTATCTATCGCTGAAAATATATTTCTCGGTAACGAGCGACAATCACGAAAAGTGATGAAATGGCAAGAAACATTTTCCGAATCAAAGAAACTATTGGAAAGAGTGGGTTTGAAGGATTCACCTGAAACACCTGTAATGGATATTGGGGTAGGGAAGCAACAACTAGTTGAGATAGCAAAAGCACTATCTAAGAATGTTAAGCTTCTAATTTTAGATGAACCAACAGCAGCATTAAATGAAACAGATAGTGAGAATTTATTAAAGTTATTACTTGAATTAAAAGAGCAAGGTATTTCCTCTATATTAATCTCCCATAAGTTAAATGAAGTATCCTATGTTTCGGATTCTATTACTGTACTTCGTGATGGCCAAACAATTGAAACATTAGATACCAAAGAGGAAAAAGTTTCGGAAGAACGAATTATCAAAGGGATGGTAGGACGAGAGTTAACAAGCCGTTTCCCTCAAAGAACAGCAACTATAGGTGAACCAGTATTTGAAGTGAAGAACTGGAATGTCTTTCATCCACAACATCAAGATCGAAAAATATTGGATAATATCAACTTTTCAATAAAAAAAGGTGAAATTGTAGGTATTGCAGGATTAATGGGTGCTGGGCGTACAGAATTAGCGATGAGTATTTTTGGTAAATCGTATGGAAGAAGAATTAGTGGTGAGCTTTATAAAAATGGAAAACAAATTAAAGCAAATACAGTAAGTCAAGCGATCGAGCAAGGGATTGCCTATGTATCAGAAGATCGAAAAACGTATGGTTTGAATCTAATAGATGATATTAAACGAAATATAACATTATCTAATTTGAAGCGTATCTCTAAATCTAGTGTTATTGACCAAAATAAAGAAGTAGTAGAATCACAAAGTTTAAGAGAAAAATTAAATATTAAAACACCATCCTTAGAACAAGTAGCAGGTAATCTTAGTGGTGGGAATCAACAAAAAGTGGTTTTAAGTAAATGGATTTTCACAGAACCTGACATTTTAATTTTGGATGAGCCTACTAGAGGTATTGATGTTGGTGCCAAATTTGAGATTTATACGCAAATCAATGAACTAGCTGCACAAGGGTTAGCAGTATTAGTGATTTCTTCTGAGCTTCCTGAAGTATTAGGGTTATCAGATCGAATTTATGTGATGAATGAAGGAAAAATAACAGGAGAATTACAGCGTGATGAAGCAGATCAAGAAAACGTGATGCGCTATATGACCGGAACAGGGGGAACTAGTGATGCAAACGCTAATTAATTTATTTCGAAATAATATTCGCGAATATGGGATGATTATAGCACTCGTATTAATAACTGGACTATTTTTCATTTTAACAGACGGGATTAACTTTAAACCGTTAAATCTTACAAATTTAATCTTGCAAAATGGGTTTATCTTAGTATTAGCAGTTGGTATGGTGCTTGTTATCATAACAGGAAACATTGACCTTTCAGTAGGTTCGATTGTAGCATTTATTGGTGCAATTGCTGGTGTGTTAATTATTAATATGAATGTACCTGTCTGGCTAGCAGTTATTATCGCTCTCATAGCAGGTGCTTTAATCGGTGTTTGGCAAGGTTTTTGGATATCCTATGTAGGAATTCCATCGTTTATTGTTACTTTGGCAGGAATGCTTATTTTTAGAGGTTTAACTCTATGGTTATTAGATGGTCAATCGTTGGCGCCATTCCCAGAATCGTTCCAAAAAATCAGTAGTGGTTTTGTGCCAGACTTATTTGGTTCAGGGAATTTACACATTTTCACGATTGTATTATCCATTATATTATCATTAGTATTAGTTTATTTAGAGTTTAATAAAAGAAAAACTCAGATACAGTATGATTTCGAAGTGGTCCCACTATGGGTAACGGTAGCAAAACTTGCGATGCTTTTATTTGCGATTAACTGGTTTGCTTATCAGTTAGCTTTAAATAAAGGTATTCCGACTGTGTTAATTATTGTATTTGTATTGATTGTCATTTACACGTTTATTATGAAAAATACGATTATGGGTCGTCACATTTATGCAACGGGTGGTAATAAGAAAGCTGCCGATTTATCAGGTATTAAAACGAAACGAGTAGTTTTCTGGGTATTTGTTAATAATGGTGTATTAGCTGCTCTGGCAGGTTTAATGTTTGCGGCACGATTGAATTCTGCAACACCTGCTGCAGGTAACATGCTAGAACTTGATGCGATTGCTGCCGTGTTTATTGGTGGTGCATCTATGGCTGGTGGTGTTGGTACTGTAATTGGTGCGATTGTTGGTGGTCTTGTAATGGGTGTCATGAACAATGGTATGTCCCTTATCGGTATCGGTATTGACTGGCAACAAGCGATTAAAGGTATGGTATTACTAATCGCAGTTGGATTTGACGTTTATAATAAGAACAAAGGTTAAGAAAGACCGAACTAAAAGTATTTCAACAAAATCAAACCCGAACGATGACGCAATTTCTATTAGAATTTGCCATCGTTCGGGTTTTTAAAATTGCAGATAAGCAGGACAATGTGACATAACTCTGGTAGCATTTTTGAAATGGTATATTTACATGGTATTCGCTTTGGCTTGCCCACTTCCCTTTCCGTGGGGTTTTCCATTCAGCTAACTTTTCCAAGCAAAAACCGCATGGAAAAGTGGATCTTCATGGAAAACGATCCCACAGGAGTGGAAGTGGCCGCCTACGCTGAATGAAACTCTACAACTATTGCAAATGCTAGTATTTTGGTTTGTTACAGATAGGAACATATTTTGTTAATTATGATAAGTGATCTAAAGACAAATTCATAGGCGACATGGAATAACGCCAATATGATTTTTCTTACTTTAGTTGTAAGGCATTAAAAAGCGCAGGCGTCCGTTTCCACTCCTGCGGGAAGTTTTTATCCGAAGATCCACTTTTTAAGCGAACTTTGCTTAAAAAGTTAGCTGAGGAGAAAAACCCGCGGAAAGGGAAGCGGACAAGCCGGAGCGAGTGTCACGCAGTCATAATATCTCATAATTACCACTACAATAGTGTCGCATTGTCCTGCTATTGTTCATTACTCCGATTGGTTAGACGCTGTTTTTTCTTTAATAAATCTTGAAATTCATTTTCTAATTGTTCAGAAGGCTCTATACTTAACCGTCCTAGCACTTCTGTTATTTTTGTTTCAATAGCTAATAATTGATCCTTAGTATCGTCTTGCTCAGTCGGTACTTTGCTTTTCTCTATATATTCTTGATAACCGCCATCAAACGAAATTACCTCTTTTTCTTTAATCTCCACTATTTTTGTAGCGACCTTTTCTACAAAGCGACGGTCATGGGAAACAAAGATAACCGTACCTTCGTATTCGATTAAAAGTTGTTCTAATGCCTCAGTTGCTTCAATGTCCAGAAAATTAGTTGGTTCATCTAATACTAAGGTATTACTATTACTTAAAAATAGTTTCGCTAATGTTACCTTCACTTTCTCTCCGCCGCTTAAAACTTCTACTTTTTTATGGACATCATCTCTGTAAAAATGGAGTCTTGCTAACACAGTTCGAATTAATGTTTCATCATGCAAGGAATCTTCCAGTATATTCTCCACAATACTTGTTCCATTATTTAAAATCGATAAGTCTTGTTTGAAGTAGGCGATTTGACAAGCAGGGGAGAGGTGTACTCCGCTGGATCGATCTAGTAATTTCCGAATTAATGTTGTTTTGCCACTTCCGTTATTCCCTATTATAGCTACTTTTTCTCCGCCTTTCACCTGAAAGTTAGCCTTTTCCCATAACTCATTATTCCCAATTCGTCCACCAAGGTTTTCAATTCTAATGACTGTTCTGCCAAAGATTTTTTCTTGTTGTGGTAAACTCATTTTTAAAGCTTTCTCTTCATATGGCTTATCTACTTTCTCTAGCTTTTCCAATCTTGTTTCAATCGATTTTGAAGTTTGTTGTAATTTCTTTTGTTTTTTTGCGAAGTATGGCTTGGCACCAGTAATACTTGCCTCAGATTGACTCACTCCTTTGGGTTTTTTAGTAGCACGAGCTGCTTTTTCATCCTTTAGACGGAGCGCTCGTTCTAATTGTTGTTTCTTATTTTGATATTTTTCGTATTCCGTTTGTTGATGTAAGAGTTCACGCTTCTTATGTTCCTGATATTGCTTGTAATTCCCTTTGTATGCCGTGATTCGTTGCTGATCCAACTCCCATATCTTATTACAAACCGTATCCAGAAATGCTCGGTCATGAGATACCACTACAAAAGCACCTTGCCAATGCTTGAATGTTTTTTCTACCCACTGAATATGCTGTTTATCCAAGTGTGTAGTTGGCTCATCTGCCAAAAGAAGCTCAGGCTGTAGACTGAAGGCTTGTTGGATATAGGTTTGTGTAATCTCACCGCCACTTTTGTTACCAATTGGTTGTTTGATTTGCGGCAGTAAATCGATAGTAGTAAAGACGTTAATTTCGCCTTTTTCAAACATTTCATAATTTAAGATTGCCTGCAACAAGGTTGTCTTCCCAGTGCCGTTCTTCCCAATTAATCCAATCCGATCTCCCTTATGGATTTCCAAGTGATCAATTTCTACTAATGTTCTAGCTGCAACGGCTAAATGAACATTATTTATTTCTAATAACATATGCATCTCTCCTAGTTATGAGGAGACTAAAAAAAGCCTCCTATATTCATTACAGAATAGGAGGCTACCGGATAAAGGTGAAAAAACGTACACAAAAGAAGCTTGAGCACTAATTCTCCCTACATAAAGTACCAATCCTATTCTGTATATTTTCGAAAAAGACACACACTACCCTTGGGTGCATGTGAAACGTCTTATGAAAATATAGCTTGAGAAATAGGATTATAACTTCATTGTAATAGGGTCACCCTTTCATTAATTTGAGTATAAGTTTATATAAAATTCTTGATTAAGTCAATCGTAATCGTTTTCTATCAAGAAAATATTTTTTATAAATCTGATCAATACTTTTTTCATTAGCTCCTCCTTTTCTTTCTCACTATATCACGCTTGAAACAAGTAAAAGTTACAAAAAATTCGCAACAATTTTAATAAAGGTGCCTTACTACTATTCATTTTGAAAATATTTCTAAAATTATTTATTTACATAGGAAAAATGTTATAATTTGTATGACTGATATAAGAAGGTGCGGATAATATGTTTAAAAAGTTTTTCAAAAAAACGGAACCAACTGAAGAAGAATTCCGTCTAGTATATGACATGTTTTATTCAAGGGTATATCGTGATGTTTATTTCATTACAAAAGACACTCATTTAGCACAAGACGCATTACAAGAGACTTTTGTAAAAGCTTATAAACACATGCATAATTTGGAGGATAAGGGCAGGATGGGGGCTTGGCTCTCTACGATTGCGACAAGAACTGCCATAGATATTCTTAGAAAACGAAAAGGATCAAATGAATTTTTAACAGATGATATTACGGTACAAGAACGACATGCACAAGTAAAAGATCCGGATGTCTCTTTTTTGGTAGAATCCAAATTTGTAAAAGAAGAAATTATCGAAGTATTACATGAAATGAAAGTGGAGTACCGAGAAGTATTGTTATTACGCTATATACATGAATTGTCGATAAAAGAAATCGCAGTTAATTTGGACTTAACAGAAGGAACTGTAAAAACAAGACTTCATCGTGCTCGCAACGCCATGAAGCAGAAAGTGGAAAATGACCCTGAAAGACAATGGATTGGTGGTGAAAAATAATGACGAATAAATTAAATAAGTGGGAGAATTGGCTAAAGGAAGATTACCAATCCCCCGACCCAGCACCCCTTTCGAAAGAAGAGAACTGGAAAAAAATAAAAATCGAACTATCAAAAACAAATAGTAGACAAAAACGTTTACTCCCCAAAAAGAGTTTATTGGCAGTGGCGGTGTTTGCAATTGTTATATTAGGATCAGTATTCGCGACTTCCAATCAAATTCAAGCGTTTGACTGGTTTGTTAATATGTTTGTAACGACAGATGGCGATACGACACAAATAAGCCAAACTACTATAGAGGGGCAGGGTTCTTCGTCAGATGACCTTCCCGATTTTGATAAAATTACAACAGAAGATGTTGAAATAGAAAGAACGGAAGTGACGTTTGAGGACGCACAAAGAAAGACAAACTTCAACATCTCCAAACCTGCTTACACTCCAGGTAGTTACCAGTTGCAATATGTGGAAGTAATTAGTGAGAATTCTGAAAGTAACCAAGTTCAGCTTCATTATTCGGATGATCAGAATGAAACCTTTACGTTAACTCAAACCTATCAGCCGAATGATTTCGCTAGTGCAAAAGTGGTCGATAATGACGATACTAATGTAAAAATAGTTGATTTAGATGGGGGAGAAGCACGTTTTATAGAATTTAAAGATGCAAGTAAACAACTGATTTGGAGTACGCCACAGTTGAATTGGTTGTTAGAAGGTAAAGCTTCTGAAGAAGAGATAATAAAGATAGCAGAATCAATCGAATAAAGAAGGGCGTTCCTATCTACAAAGGAACGCTCTTCTTCTATTTTTTAGTATTTAATTCGCCCTGTAATTGCAGTTAATTGTTCTATAATTCCATATTGTGATGTCGTATGAAGTGTTCTTATACGATATTCATATCCAGTCTGAATAGCGAAATTAGTACTACCACTTACATAAGAAGAATAATAATTGACAAACCTTTTACTTTGGCCAGTATTCGTCCATTGTCCTGTGGATTTATTTTTTACTTGGAGATTGATGTTACAGGATATTTGTTGTACAGACGAATAACTAGATGTATTACAGCTACTTCCGACTGTTCGAGAATTGACTCTTCGTATAGAAGCGTTACCTTCTTTAATATAATTCGTTGATTGTGCTTGGATGAGATCTTCTTTAATTTCTGGCTTAACTGTTATCTCCCGTTCACTTGCACTAATATCAGAGGTGTAAAAAAATAATCCTATGAGAGCTAAAAAAGTAATCATTACATATTTTTGTGCCTTTTTCATTCCACAACCCATCCTTTCCTTTTATTTTCAATTTATAGACGGAATGGTGTTCAGAAAGGTTACGAGAAACGAAAAGTGGCTATGCTCGTTGGAAGATATAGTCTCACACAACTTTGTGAATTATGTATGAATTTTGGGAAGTGTTCGTTGTTCCTTAGTAAATGAATTTAATTATTTGAGTTTAGGCTAGAAAAATCGCTCCGTACCCAAGGGCTCCAAGTATAACAAAGGCTGGATGAATTTTAAGTTTCACTAAAAAGAGCCAGCTGAGTCCAATTAGTAGTAACGTCTGAATGGTACCTTCGTTTTCATACGATTGGAAAAAGAATTGAAAGGTTAAAACCCCTAGCAGCACGGCTATAGTTGGTCGAATGAACATCGTCATTTTTTTTACTTTGGGTGAATTTTTAAATTTGTATAGTATACTTAAAAGGATGATCATTAATAGTAAAGAAGGGGCCACTGTTGCAAAAATTCCGACCCCTGCACCTAAAACACCTGCTTGCTCATAGCCGATATAACCAGCCATCTTGGTTGCAATCGGTCCCGGTAAGGCATTTCCTATTGCAAGGACTTCTCCAAATTGTGAAAGGCTTAACCATTCATATCGATTTACTACTTCATTTTGTACGAGAGGAATACTCGCAGGTCCCCCTCCATAGCCAACAATTCCAGGAATAAAAAAAGCGAGAAATATTTCCCAATATATCATCTACACCTGCTCCTTTTCTTCTTGTTTTGATGTCGTCGTAAAGGCGATCACTAGTAAAATAAAAATGACAATAGCGGGATGAATATTTAATAACTCAAGTAAAATGAGACTGGAGACAAGTAATATCACATTAAACTTCCATCCTAAGTCTTTTTTTCCTTTTACGACAAAATCCCATGTAAGTATGGCAAGCATCACACCAACTACAGGAACGATAGCATGTGTCATTCCGTTAACCCAAGATAGTTCACTAAAATTACTCAACGATACTAATAATACAATCATGGCAATAATTGACGGTATTATTGTTGAAAGTACAGCGTTAACCACTCCTAACCATCCTGCTACACGATAACCAATGTATCCAGCCATTTTTGTTGCGATTGGCCCTGGGAGTGTGTTTCCGATTGCGAGTATGTCTGAAAACTCATTGTTATCCAACCATTCATAGTGGTCTACTACTTCTTTGTGCACCAGTGGTATTGATGAAGGACCGCCGCCGTATCCTAGTATTCCTACTTTAAGAAAAGCCCAAAAGATCTGAAAATGCTTCATAAAAGTTTTATCTCCTTTTATCATGGTTAATCGTCCGAAATACCTTAAAAAAGATTCGAGTTATAACAAAGGAGCAAAATAGAGGTAAACGGACGCTAACTTCCTGAGACGTTTTGCTGAGGGTAGTGAGAGTAATAACTCCGACGGATTCTCTGGAAGTGAATACGGTGTTATATTAACATAGAAAGTTTATTTGGTCTGAAAGAATCGATGTGAGATTGTTAGTGGCATACAGTGGCCATTGAAATATTATTAAGAATTCACCTATCTAATACGGATTTTTCTACTCATCTTTAGAATGGTCTAATGCTTTCATAAAGTATGCTGTAGGTAATAAAATACCGATGGCTGCCTGAATAAGAGCGAAAAATCTTGCTGCATTAATAGGAAGCATGTCCCCGTAACCTACAGAAAGCATGGTAACACCACTAAAGTATAATAGGTTGCCAAAACTATGTTTAATTGGAGTATTATCAGATAGACTTTGCACAACAACGGTTTCTTGAAACGATAACGCATAATATAAAATTCCAAAACCAAAAGTGACACCTAAAAGTACAAAAAACAGCTTCATAAATAGTGCGGTACTGAAATAACTTTTCTTATATGTTTTGTTACGAAAAAAGTAAATCAAATTTGCAACAATAAAAATAATTGCAATGAATACTAAAGCATTTGACATAAATAGATTCCTCCCTTATCTACTACATTCACCAAAATGAAATAGATAAAACTATACGGAATAAATCTATACAAAAGATGACAGCGGGGATGCTGTCACTTTAGGTGGTTATTAGGATATAGCACATCGATTTGGACCGATTTCCATTTCTCGTTGTTCTTCTGCATCAGGCGCTTGTTTACCCATGTTTGTTTCACGTATTTTTTGATGTGAATTCGGTTGAGGTGGTAAGTTTTCTGTCACCATTTTTCGAAACTTGTCCTGATTTTGCACATTTAAACCAACATTTTCTTGATATAGTGTACGCAGTTTTTTGCTAATCGTTCCATTTGAATTCATTTCATTATTTGAGGCGTAATGCGCAGGTAAAACCACTAACTCTTGATCTAACTTCGTATATGTTTCATAAAGTGTGTCATGTAAATCTTGAACCCAATCGTCTGCTTTACCAGCTAAGTCAGGTCTTCCGATCGATTGAATAAACAGAATATCTCCCGTAAGTAAATACCCATTATTTACAATTAATGAAGTAGATCCAATCGTATGACCTGGAGAATATATGGCTTTCACTTCAATTTTTGCAGCACCTACATACAATGTTGTGCCTTCTTCTAGTTGATGATAATCAAACGTAACTTCTGTAGCATCTTTTGGTGGTAGGTAATAACTAGCATTTGTTTCCTCGGCTAGTTTTCGTCCACCGGAAATATGGTCTGCATGTAAATGAGTGTCCAAGGTATAACGGATTTTTGCCCCTTTATCCTCAGCAAATTCTTTGAAGGTATCAATCATTCTTGTAGCATCAATTACGGCGGCCTCGCCATTTGAAATTACCATATAGGATAGACAACCTTTACCAAGACGAATAAACTGATAAATTGCACCACCTTCAATGTCTGCAACTTTAACCGGTTCTAAATGTTCACTCCAAGCTCTCATACCTCCTTCTAACGGATATACATTATTAAGTCCTGCTTTTTCTAACATATCAGCAGTTTTTTGTGCAGAAATGCCTTTTGCGCAAGCTACGATAATATCTTTATCATTCGGGAGTTCTTTTGCTAAGGGTTCTACATCCTCTTTAATTTCAGAAAAAGGGACATTCTTATACTCAAAAGCTTCCCCTTCAATTTTCCATTCCTCAAAGTCGCTCTCATTGCGTACATCTAGTAAATACATGGATTCTTTGTCTATGACTTTTTGAGCAATATCGCTTGTCGTTACTTGAACTTTACTCATATAATACCGCCTCCTAATTTCAATATTCTCTAATAGTTATCATACCCCAAAAGGTATAAAATAAACTTAGATCTGTCTACCTTAGCGAAATTTAAACAGATGTTTGATACAATGGGTAAAGATTCGTGCAAAGAAAGGAAGTATATCAACATGCCGTTTGTTGAAAAAGCTAAACGACCGATTACACCTGATTTTGATCCATGGGAAGCCTATATGGATGTGGAACAATTTGGTGAAATGACGTTAACCAATATAGAATTTACGACAACACATTTATGTAATATGAGGTGCGCGCATTGTGCAGTAGGTTATACTTTGCGTGATAAAGATCCTGATGCACTACCTTTTGAACTTCTGAAAAAACGATTGGACGAAATCCCGCATTTACATACTTTGAGTATAACTGGTGGAGAACCGATGATGTCAAAAAAATCGGTTCGTGACTATGTTATACCACTTCTTCGTTATGCCCACAACAGGGGTGTCCGAACACAAATTAATTCAAATTTGACCTTGCCATATTCTCGTTATGAAGCAATTATTCCCTATTTAGATGTATTACATATCTCTCATAACTGGGGAACAGAAGAGGAATTTGCGACTACTGGTTTTGCAAACATGGATAGGAAACCGAATGAGGTAAATCGCAAGAAATATTTTGAACGCATGGTAGACAATTCACAGAGGCTATCTGCTGAGGGTGTGATGGTCTCGGCCGAAACGATGCTAAACAAGAGAACATTCCCTTATTTGGAGAAAATACATGATCATGTACTTGAAATGGGCTGTGTCCGTCATGAAATCCACCCAATGTATCCAGTTGACTTTGCTAGTGATTTACAAACACTTTCCTTAGCTGAAATGCAAGAAGGTATTGAAAGGTTATTGGATTACCGTGATTCGTCGATATGGATGTTATTTGGGACCTTACCCTTTTATCCGTGTAATAAGAGTGAGAAGGAGCTCGCTTTACTTAAGCGTTTATACAAAGAGAAAAATGTTACAGTAAGAAATGATCCAGATGGCAGGTCAAGACTTAACGTCAACATTTTTTCAGGAGAAGTTATTGTTACGGATTTTGGTGATGAAGAAGAGCCATCACTTGGTAATATTCAAAATACTTCATTGCTAACATCGTATAAAAGGTGGATGGAATCCAAAACGGCAAAATCCTTAAACTGTCATTGTCCTGCAGTAAAATGTCTGGGACCAAACATTTTAGTAAAAAATACGTACTATCAAGACATCGACTTTACCAAGAGATCTGCAAACATCGTGAGGTAAAACACTATTGTTTCGTATTTAATGGAAAATATAACCTCCAAACATGACAAATGTCATCTAAAAGTCCTGACAATTGTGCCTTATAAAATTCGTGAAAATGGCGTAAACTTTCAAGTATAGAAAGCTTCGAAAGTAGGGATGAAGATGAGCAAACAAAAACAAGCTCAATTACGAAAAGATGTAATGCCTTATGCAACATCACAAACAAAAAAGAGTATTATTCAATTAATAAATACGATTCCACCATTTTTCATTCTGTGGTTTTTTGCTTATCAAAGTTTATCGATATCCATATGGTTAAGTCTTGCTTTTTCCGTTATAGCAGCAGGCTTCATGGTTAGAACATTTATCATATTTCATGACTGTGCCCATCAATCTTTCTTTAAAAATAAAAAATTAAATCGTGTAATTGGAACTGTGACAGGGGTCTTAACCCACTTCGCCTTTGAAAAATGGAAGAGAGAACATTCGATTCATCATGCAACGAGTGGTAATTTAGATCAACGTGGTACAGGTGATATTTGGATCATGACGGTTAAAGAATATGAAGAAGCTAGTAAATGGCAAAGGTTACAATATCGACTTTATCGAAACCCAATCGTTATGTTCGGTTTAGGGCCATTTTCATTATTCTTGTATGAAAACCGGGTGAATCGTAAAGATGCTCGAAAGAAAGAGCGCTGGAATACGTATTTAATCAACATAATGCTCGTTATTGTTTATACCGTATTAGTATTAACGTTAGGTTGGCAAGCGATTCTTTTAGTGCAGTTGCCGATCGCCTATATTGCAGGTGCCTTAGGAATCTGGTTGTTTTACGTACAACATCAGTTTGAGGATTCGTATTTTGAAAATGAATCGGAATGGGATTATGTCAAGGCTGCTGTTGATGGTAGTTCATATTATAAACTCCCAAGATGGTTAGAGTGGATGACAGGTAATATCGGTTACCACCATGTCCACCACTTAGCGCCAAGAGTTCCGAATTATTCTTTGGAAAAGGCTCACCAGGAAACACCGCCACTCCAAAAAGCAACAACGATTACATTAAAGACAAGTTTGGAATCGATTCGTTTCCGCTTGTATGATGAAGAACAGAAAACGTTTATCAGTTTTAAACAAATGAAGAAAAAGCTTAAAACGAAAACAAAAATCTCGATACCAACAGCGAAGCCATCGCAAACCATTCGCTCTTAAAATGGCTATCCCCTGTCCCAATTGGATGGGGGTTTTTAACGTTTTTTGGTATAATGAGAATGGAAGGTTGTGGTAGAAGTGCAACATTGGTATCATATTTTCCCTAAAAATACTGGGCTTAGTTTATATATTTGGATTATTTTTTGTGTGTTACCATTTTATTTTATTTTCCGGTCAACTGCTATCTTAGAAATAGGCTTTGGAATTGCCGCGACTCTATTGTTTTTTGGTGTATATTGGATGTCATTTACTTCCCGTGGGCCATTAGTCTATATCGGTATAAGTATTGAGTTTGCCATCAATATCGTGATGTCCATTTTATTTGGATATGTTTATTTTGCACTTTTTACTGCATTTTTTATTGGTAATATCAAAAGAAAAGCTGGTTTCATCACTATGTATGTTATTCATCTAGTGACGACAATTGGGGCCATTACGGCAGGTTTTTTCTTGAATTATTCCTTGTTTTTAAGTCAAATTCCTTTTCTAATTATGACAATATTAGGGGTTATCTTAATTCCGATCAATCGTTATAATCGTTTTAAACAAGAGAAATTGGAAGGACAATTAGAAGATGCTAATCAAAGAATTGCGCAATTAGCGATTATTGAAGAGCGTCATCGTATTGCCAGAGATTTGCATGATACTTTAGGACAGAAATTATCAATGATTGGCTTAAAGAGTGAACTATCTTCTAAACTGATCGAAAAAGATAGAGAAGCAGCAATTAAAGAATTACAGGATGTTCAGCAAACGGCAAGGCAAGCTTTAAAAGAAGTTCGCGAAATGGTCTCAGATATGCGGACCGTTCGATTAGTTGATGAAATCGAACATGTGAAGCAATTGTTACAAGCAGCAAATATAGAAGTCAAGATGGAAATGGAAGCAGATTGCGAGCATATTCCGCTATTTTTAGAAAATGTGCTAAGTATGTGTTTGAAAGAAGCCGTGACCAATGTGGTAAAACATAGTCAGGCAACAAGGTGTCAGATAAAAATTAGTGAAACCAATAAAGACATTCAATTATTTGTTAAAGATGATGGCGTAGGGGACTTGGAAGATATAAATAATGGCAATGGATTAAAAGGAATGAAGGAAAGGTTAGAGTTTGCAAATGGTACGTTAGAGGTTAATAGTGACAAGCAGGGATTTACTATTTTTATTACCGTGCCAAAAGTATTAATGCAAATTGAAGAGGAGGGAAAGTTGTGATCCGAATTGTGTTAGCTGAAGATCAACAATTACTCTTAGGTGCATTAGGTGCACTGCTTGATATGGAAGAAGATATGGAAATAGTCGGAAGGGCAAGCAACGGAGAAGAAGTCATAACCTTAGTGGAAAAGGAAAATCCGGATGTTTGTTTAATGGACATTGAAATGCCAGTGCAGACAGGATTGGATGCAGCTGAAATTTTAAGAAATCATCCTTGTAAAGTGATTATCTTAACTACATTTGCCAGACCAGGTTATTTTGAACGAGCAAGAAAAGCGGCAGTAGGTGGATACTTATTAAAGGACAGTCCGAGTGACGATTTAGCACAATCTATTCGACAAATTATGAGAGGAAAACGAATTTATTCACCAGAATTAGTGGATCTAGCTTTTTCTGAACAGAATCCGCTAACGCAAAGAGAAATAGAGGTAATGAAACTTCTAATAGAAGGAAAAACGACCAAGGCTATTGCAAAAGAGCTATTTTTAACAAATGGAACAGTCCGTAATTATATATCTGTTATTTTGGATAAATTAGAGGTAGATAACCGTATGGAAGCGATAGCAAAAGTAAACGAAAAAGGTTGGTTAAAATGAGATTGGGATAAAAGAATTTAATAATGAATCAAATCCAAACGATTAGAGCTTTGATCGCTTGGATTTTTGCGCGTATAAGGAAAATGCTGCGCAATAACTGATGCGCTAATTTTGAAATGAGTAGAGTGTTAGCATAACGCTCCGGCCGATTACTTCGCTTTCCGCGGGGACGGCTTCAGCTAATTTTTCAAAATGAAATAAATTTCATTTTGAAAAATGGATCTTCAGCTCGCCCTGTTCCCGCAGGAGTTATAATGAACGAAACTAGCCCCTAATCGTAATAACGTAGGTTAACTTGGGTATAGAGTAGTAAAGAACAAAATCCCAAATCAGAGCTATAATACGAAAGGAGCTAGTAACATGAATTATAACACAAAATATGTAGGGTTAGACGTATCAAAGGAGAAAATTGCAGTGGCCGTTGCGGATGAAGGACGTTCTAAACCAAGATATATAGGGATGATAAATTACACAGTAGAAGCGATTCGAAAATTAATAAAAAGATTAGGAGCACCTGAACAATTAGAAATGTGCTATGAGGCTGGACCAACTGGATATGGTCTTTATCGCCTTCTCAAAAGCATGGATATTAAATGTGAGGTGATCGCACCATCTTTAATACCACAGAAACCTGGTAGTCGTATCAAAACAGATAAACGAGATGCGGAAAATCTTGCAACTCTTTACCGTGCGGGAGAATTAACACCGATCTTTGTCCCTACGGAAGATGATGAAGCATTACGTGATTTAGTTCGAGCACGGGAAGATGTGAAGGAAGATGAATTAAGAGCAAAGCATCGTCTCACTAAATTTCTTCTAAGGAATGAAATCAGACCACCAATGGGCATGAAAAAATGGACTGTGAAGTATTGGGAATGGCTGCGCCAATTGAAATTTCCTCGATCTGCATCTAGGGTGGTCTTTCAGGAGTATGTACACCAACTCGAAGAATATCAACAACGTTTGGGGATATTAGGTGAAGAGATAAAAGAACAAGCTGAAAATGGTGTTCACGCCCCATTAATTCAAAAACTCATGACCTTGCGAGGTATTGCTGTCATAACCGCTACTAGTGTAGTTGCAGAGGTTGGTTCATTTGAAAGATTCCTTCATCCAAGTGGCTTTATGGCCTACACAGGAGTAGTGCCAAGTGAGAGTTCTAGCGGTGACGCAAGGAGACAGGGATCCATAACAAAAACAGGAAACCGACATATTCGGAAGTTGTTAATCGAAGCTGCATGGAGTTATCGGCATAAGCCTACTGTTGGTCGAGATTTGAAAAGAAGGCAGAAAGGACAACCGCCTAATATTTTAGGGGTTTCTTGGAAAGCACAACACCGATTACACAAAAAGTATTACAGGTTGATGGGACGCGGAAAAGAAAGTGGCAAAGCCATTACAGCTGTCGCAAGAGAATTAGCAGGATTTATATGGGCGATAGCACAAGAGCCGAATGGTGAAACAGAATTGTCATAGAACCTCAAAGTATTGACAGGCAACAGGAAAAGAAAGGAAAGAAAAAGGACAGAAACATAGGGCTTGAAGGCAAAGATAAAAACCGTAAAGGATAACGCACGACGAAGACTTGTGCTAGCCATATATTGGTGAACGCACGCCAGGAGTTCGTGACAGATCCTTAGACGGAACGATAAAATGTGAGAATCCACGGATATCAGTATGCTCATCGGAGTAGAGATTTTTGCCTTCATGCCGTGTGTTTGTCTCCTTGAAATTCATACTTTAGAGGAGGCACTTCCTTCTTCTTAGCTTTGACTGAGTGTCTCCTATCGCTAATCGATCATCAAGGAAAGCACTTGACAATCGACTAGCGATAGGACGAGAGGTTGGTAAGCTAAGAGAAGGAGATCCTTTGCTTATAACTTCGCAATAAATAGTAATCATTGAAAAAAGGGCCAAAGGGGACCCTCAGCTTAAGGTTGCCCAAAAAGCGTTATAAAGAAATATTTAAATGGTGACCTTGACAGTTTCGTTCATATCAGTCTTCGCAATCGGCCTCCGCTATATGATATGTTCTACAATGTTTGTGAAAGGAAGCATTTTGATCTGTTGCTCTAATCAACGATTTTTCACATAATAGAAATAGCATAATGCTACCTCACACTAGCGTTGTAAAATATTAAAGTAGCGTAGGCGTCCGCTTCTACTCCTACGGGATGTTTTTATCCGAAGATCCACTGTGGTAAGCGACCTTTGCTTACCACAGTTAGCTGAGGAGAAAAACCCGTGGAAAGAGAAGCGGGCAAGCCGTAGCGGTTTCTAAGCACGCACATTCTGTCAAAATTACTACATCTTTTGTTGCACAGTATTCTGTTATTGCGCAACAATACATATTACGTCGTTCGTGTTTGAAGTTAAGAAAATATATATTTTCCAGTCTCATTTTTTGCTTTTTGAGTGGAAAAAGCATACAATATCTTTCGTGACTAGAAATAAATTGCACGCTAGGGAGTGAGAGAATGTCTACATCTGTACAAAAACGGGGAACTATTGTTGCTTTATTATTGGCGGGCGCGTTTATTGCAATTTTAAATCAAACGTTAATGATTACAGCGATTCCTCCAATCATGAATGAAATGGGAATTACAGCTAACTCCGCACAATGGTTAACGACCATTTTTATGCTTGTAAATGGAATTATGATTCCTGTAACAGCTTTTTTAATAGATCGTTTTACTACTAGACAACTGTTTATTACGGCAATGAGTGTGTTCACTATCGGTACATTAGTGGCAGCTATTGCTCCAACATTTGGATTTTTGTTAGCAGGCCGTGTGATCCAATCTGCCGGTGCAGGTGTCATGTTACCATTAATGCAAACCGTATTCCTCATGATCTTTCCAGTGAATAAGCGGGGCAGTATCATGGGATTAGTTGGTTTAGTTATCTCTTTCGCTCCAGCTATCGGTCCATCATTATCTGGATGGGTGACCGAACATTATTCATGGCGAGTTCTGTTTTATATTATTTTACCTATTGCTATCATAGATATTATCATCGCATACTTTGTGATGAAGAACGTTACAGAAGTATCTAAACCTAAATTAGATGTTCTTTCCGTGATATTATCTTCCTTTGGTTTTGGAGGTTTATTATACGGTTTTACCAGTGCCGGAAATAATGGATGGGATGCACCTGTTACGATCATTGTGTTAATAGTAGGTGTAATATCACTGATATGGTTTATCCTGAGACAATTAAAATTAGCACACCCAATGTTGGAATTTCGAGTTTTTAAATACTCTATTTTTCCTTTAACTGTAACCTTAGGTATGATTGCTTTTATGGGATTGATTGCTGTGGAAACACTGATCCCGTTGTATATGCAGGAAGCAAGGGATTTTGCAGCAGTACAGTCAGGTTTGGTTATTCTGCCCGGTGCCATCATAACAGGAATTATGTCCCCTATTACTGGAAGGATTTTTGATAAAATAGGGGCGAGATGGCTTGCGATTATAGGTTTCGTGTTAATGACAATTGGGTCGTTTATGTATACTATCTTGGATGATAAGACCTCGATTACTTATTTAACAGTCGTTTTTGCGATTCGAATGCTAGGGATTTCGATGGTAATGATGCCTGCAGCCACAGCTGGTTTAAATCAGTTACCAAAAAAATTAATCGCACATGGTGCAGCCATGGACAATACCTTAAGAAATGTTTCTGCATCTGTCGGTACAGCAATTATTGTTACCGTAATGACAACTTCTGAATCGATAGCTACAGAGAGCGGTGCTGCATTTCCAGCCATTACCGGAGCGAATACAGCCTTCTTAGTATTATCCATTATCACTTTGGTAGGTTTAATTTTATCTTTCTTTATTAAAAACAGTAAACCGATCGACCCAGAAGAATACGACAAAGAATAGCAGTCTTTTGCTATTCTTTTTTTGTGTAGGTATGTTAATACAGCTCTTAACGGGATAAAAGTTGTGCTTCACAGGATATGAAGACCTATCCAGTGAAGCGAGCACTTAATCCTGTGAAGACAACTGATTATCCAGTCCACAACAATACAAATCCCGTCAAGAAAGTTACCTTTTTGAAATGGTTTTTAGTTCGCAGTTCCGATCTACTTAGTACTCTATAGAAAAGTAATTTATCAATGACGCTTATGCTTTGGAATCGCTTGGTTGATGAAATTATCTGCTAATTTTTTGAGTTCCTGTTTCATTGTTTCGCCTTGCATCGGTAAACCGTGACCAGCTATTACATAATCTGGTTCTAAGTTAGCTAACTTTTTCACAGAAGTCTCTGCTTCCATCCAATCTTGAGTAAAGTATGCAGGAGGCCCATATACATGTTGGATAGGAAAGAAGACAGCAAGTGATGATTCGGGTTTTTCTGTAGAAATAGCGTCACCTGCTATTAAAATCCGATCTTCATCACGAAACAAACTAATGTGTCCAGGAGTATGTCCAGGCGTTTCTATATAGTGCCATCCTTTTAATTCGGGAATTGATCCATCCATTGGTAAGGCAGTTACATACCCCTCTAAATGTTCAGGCTTGGTTGGGAAAAGACTTGATAATAAAGAAATCATTCCCCCACCTACAGTAGGATCACCTGGTGGATAGGCTTTTTTACCAGTTACATAATCCATTTCTTTTTCGTGAATATAAATAGGAACTTGCCAGTGATCTGCTAGTTTCTTCGCTGAACCAGTATGGTCAAAATGTCCATGCGTTAAAATAATAGCAACAGGTGGTTTTGTACCATACCTCTCTTCACAGGCATGTAGAATTCTATCTTGATATCTTTTTATCCCTGCATCTACCAAAATCCAGTCTTCATTAGGAGCTCCGATCATGATTACATTGGAAAGGATTGTTCGATAATACGCAACATCTCGGGTTACTTTTTCTGGTACAGCATGATCGAAATCGTGTTCAAGCTGCTTCCATTTATCTAGATGTTCTTGATCCATATTTGTCCCACCCTACAATACGACATTATTCTTATTTTGTCTTTCAAAATCTGAATTATACAATAATCTGAAAATTCAAAAAAATCTCTTGCCGATAAGGATCAGATGTGTTATGCTTTTTAACAACTTCATAAACGAAACAATTTCTTATCCAGAGAGGTGGAGGGACTGACCCTGCGAAGCCTCGGCAACCAGCACAAATGTGCCCGGTGCCAATTTCAGAGGATCTATTAAAAGATCCAAAGATGAGAAGATTCTTGTTGATTGATTTTTGTTATCTATTATTCAATCCAAATGTTGAATCCTTCTCTATCTTTAGAGGAGGATTTTTTAATTTACAAAAAAAGTGAGGAGAATGTAGAATGAGCGATTTATTATTTGCCTATTGGGTACCAAATGTAAGCGGAGGATTAGTTGTTTCGAAATTGCCTCAAAAAACAGATTGGAGTTTTGATGCAAACAAACGATATGCTCAAATTGCCGAAGAAGTTGGATTTGATTATGCATTATTGCAAACTCGTTTTTTTGCAAGTTATGGTGCTGACAAACAGTTAGAAGCTATTACATTGGCGACCGCTCTAGGAGCAGTTACCAAAAATTTAAAAGTCATTGCAGCAGTATTGCCCGGCTTATGGCACCCTGCTGTATATGCTAAAATGTTGTCAACTTTAGACCATGTTACCAAAGGCCGCGCTGCAGTAAACGTTGTGAGTGGTTGGTTAAAAGATGAATTCACTTCTTATGGGGAAGAGTGGATCGATCATGACAAGCGTTATAAACGTTCCGAGGAATTCATTCGTGTGTTACGCGCGATGTTTACGGAAGACGAGGCTAACTTTGAAGGGGATTATTACTCAATTAACGAGGCACCGATGAAGCCTAAACCTGAAAAGCAAATTCCTATTTTCCAAGGTGGTAATTCTCAGGCAGCCAAAGAAATGGCTTCAAGAGTTTCTGATTTTTATTTTATGAATGGGAATACATTAGACGGCTTTGAAAAACAAATAAATACTGTTAAAGAATTAGCTGAAAAAGAAGGACGAGAAGTGAAATTCGCGGTGAATGGCTTTGCGATTGTTCGTGATACAGAGGAAGAAGCGGTTCAATTGTTACGAGATATCGTCTCTAACGCAGATGATGAGGCGGTAAAGGGATTCCAAAACGCGGTGAAAGAAGCAGGTCAATCAACCAAAGAAAAAGAAGGTATGTGGGCCAATTCTTCAAAAGAAGATCTCGTACAATATAATGATGGCTTTAAAACAGGATTAATTGGAACAGCCGAACAAGTCGCCGATCGCATTATTGAATTGAAAAAAATTGGTGTCGATTTAGTGTTAACTGGTCACTTCCATTATGAAGAGGATTTACGTCGATTTGGCGAAGAAGTTATTCCTTTAGTGAAGAAGAAAGAGAAGGAATTAAAAGAAGCTGGTGTTCTTTTATGAAGATAGCTGCAATTGCAGGAAGTCTAACCCCGTTGTCAAAAACATTGCTGACGGTAAAAGAAACAGTCAATCATATTAAGAAATCACATCCAGAGATAGAAGTGAATGTAATAGATTTAAAAAAATATCAATTAACATTTTGTGATGGTCGTGATCCATCGGAATATCAAGGAGATTCCAAGCGGTTAATAGAAGAGATCGTTCAAGCAGATGCTTTGATAGTTGGTACACCGATATATCGTGGATCGATACCAGGTGCGTTAAAGAATGTATTTGATTTAATACCGAATACCGCTTTGAAAGGAAAGGTGCTAGCATTTATTGCTACAGGTGGTACGTACCATCATTATTTAGCGATTGAGCATCAATTAAAACCGCTGGCAGGTTATTTCAAAGCATACACGTTACCAGGAAATGTTTACGCACATAATGAACATTTTGAAAACAAACAATTAGCAGATGAAACAATAAAAGAAAGACTACACCAATTGGCAGATTCAGTGGTGACATTTAGCAAGCAAATTAATGGTAACGTAATAGGAGCAGATCAGCCAGTGATTCCACGACAGTCTTTGGCACAAACATAAGTAAAAATTGTGTAAAACAACAAAAAAGCGCTCACATGTATGGACAAATTTTCAAAACATGATAAAATTTTAGTAAGATGATGTGAGGGAGTTCGGTTAAGATGAAATTATGGATGAAAAAAATAACCGTTTTATTAGTAACTATCTTAACATTGGGTCTCTATGTACCACCGATCTATCTTGATGCGGAAGCCGATTCGGATGTCAACAAAGGAGAAATAGAGCCTGGTGAAGATCGATCACTGCAAACGGAACAGAGTGATGAAGATGCTAGTTTAACGTCTGATGATGTCATTGTTCCAGATGATTCGAATCAACTCTATCTACAAGAGTTAAGCAGACTTGCAGAGGAGCAAGTATTTGTAAAACTAGGAGATAAAATTGCAACGAAAATCGACAGCGATTTAGAAACTGCTGTGATACCGAATTTGCAAGCAGTGCTTGACGAATTATTTGAAGAAATTGGCGAAGAAGATAGTCAGTTTTTGATGATTGCTGAGGATCCATCATCAGGATACGGTGAGCGAATCTTTAATTTGTACAATGCGAAAGAGAAACAAGATATTGCGAGGTTTCATGTAAATAGAGTTCAGAAACCACAAGACGGTTATTATTTTCGATTCCATTATCATCTAAAGAACGATCGATTTGAAGAACATTTCCCTTTGGCAGAAGTATATTGGGGAAAAAATACACCACCTAAATGGATGTCGTAATCGAAAGGATGCCTTGAAGGAAGGCATCCTTTTTGAACATAATATATAGATATTCTTTGAATCATTTTTCTTTATTTTATTTAAAGAACTAGGTAAAATTATATTTATCGTGTCAAATTTAAATAAAAGGTTATTCTATAAAAAAGGAGAACAAAAAATGCCTATTAAAGTACCGGATTTATTACCAGCTAAGAGCAAATTGCAGGAAGAGAATATTTTCGTTATGGATGAAAGCAGGGCATTTACTCAGGATATAAGACCTTTAAAAATATTAATATTAAATTTAATGCCATTAAAGCAACAAACGGAAACCCATTTATTACGTTTATTAGGAAACAGTCCTCTTCAAATAGATGTTGGGCTTTTGCATACTAACACACATACTTCGAAAAACACATCACCCGAGCATTTAAAACAGTTTTATAAGTCGATTGATGATGTAAAAGCGAATAAATATGATGGTCTCATTATTACAGGAGCACCTATCGAAAAATTACCATATGAAGATGTGACCTATTGGGAAGAATTAACGCAAATTATGGAATGGAGTAAAACGAACGTTACTTCTACATTGCATATTTGTTGGGGTGCTATGGCAGGTCTTTATTATCATTTTGGGATTGATAAATATATTATGCCAGAAAAGTTATCAGGCATTTATACACATACGTTAAATGACCCTAGAGAGAAAATCTTAAGTGGCTTTGATGAAGAGTATCTAGTGCCACATTCACGTGACGCAGATGTTTGTAAACAAGATATTGAGAAAATTCCTCAGTTAAAAATCTTAAGTGAATCAGAAAAAGCTGGGGTGTACATGGTTGCTTCTACCGACGGAAAGCAAATTTTTGTTACTGGTCATCCTGAATACGATGCTTTTACGTTACAAAAAGAATATGATCGTGACAGTGCGGCAGGGTTGAACCCAATATTGCCTGAAAATTACTTTCCGAACGATGATCCAACCAAAACTCCAAAATTAAAGTGGCGGACACATTCGAATATGCTAATATCTAACTGGTTGAACTATTATGTATACCAAGAAACACCTTATCAATTATAAAAGATAAAAGAAGTAGAGGATTTCTCTACTTCTTTTATCTTTATTTAATAAATTCCATACTCTTGAGCGCTAATGAAGCTTTTTTTGGTAGTATGCATATGTATCCATAGCCAGGGTGACTGCTTGAGCAAAGGCTGCTCCACCACCTAATGCAGCACTAATCGCTAAGGTTTCCATGATTTCAGTTTCACTTGCATTGTGCTCGACTGCACCTTTGGTATGATAAATAATGCAATATTCGTCTTGTGCATAAATACTTATCGCTAGTGCCATTAATTGTTTACTTTTTTTATCGATAGCACCTGCCTTAAATGCCTCTTCAGTAAAATGAAAATAGCCCTCTGTCATTTCTGGTAAATGTTGTTTCATTTTCGTTGTTCCACGTTTGTAATCTTCTAACGCTTGGTCAAAATAATGAATATTTTCTTGTTTTTCCATACTTGATCCCACCTTTCACCTTAATGTGTGTAAAGTCATAATAATTTATACAGAAAATAGTATAGACAGAAGGAAGAAGAATCGATAAAATTTAGCTAGGGGGTAATAAAGATGAGTGAAGAATTGAATAACAAAGTACAATTGAAAGTAAGAGATAATGGATCGATTTTAGTTACCGGAGATGTTGAACTGGTAGATGCCGAGGGGAATCCGTTTGAAACAAAACCGAAATTCTCTCTATGCAGATGTGGAGCATCCAAAAACAAACCTTTTTGTGATGGATCCCATAAAGAAATTGGTTTTCAGGATCAAATTAGAGCGAAATAATCGGAACTATAGCAATTATGAATTCTAATGCTTTTCACCTATTTTTTATTAAGCGTGTTTTATACTTTTCTCCTTTGGGTATTTAATTAGTAAGCTACCACAGAGAGGAGAATTGCAATGGATCAAAATAAAGATGTCGAAATTGAAAAAAAAGAAAAGAAAACAGACTCTAGTAAAGTTGGAGTTGCGGCAATTAAGTATATCACTTATTTGATCATATTTTTCGGAATTCTATGGTTCTTAATAACTTATGTGTTTGGGCAATTATTATAATATTTTTTGAAGCCACTACAATTTTAGGTAGTGGCTTTTTTGTACGTTAGGAAAGCATATAATCAGCAATAGCAAGGCATTTGTTATCGAAGTAGTTAATTTTGAAATGTAGTGTAAATGCCTCCACCGCTACGGCTGTCCACTTCCCTTTCCACGGGATTTTCGCCTAAGCTAACTTCGGTAAGCGAAGAGCACTTACCAAAGTGGATCTTAGGCGAAAATCATCCCGTAGGAGTGGAAGCGGACGGCCTACGCTATAAAGTGGCTCTACAACGTTTGTGACAGCTAACATGTCAAGGTTTATGAACAATATGAAATAAAACGTCGGCATATCACTACTTACATCCATTGTAGCGCATTATTTAGCGCAGGCGGACACTTCGACTCCTAGGGGATCAGCGTGATCTGAAGATCCACTTTTGTAAAGTGAACTTCTTTACAAAAGTTAGCTGAAGACACGCCCCCTGGAAAGCGAAGTGGGCAAGCCGAAGCGGGTGTTAAATCTATTATCCATTTCAAAATTACCACTACATAAATCGGATGGTCTTTCCCGGTTTTTTTAATACGTAAAATCATTAAATTGCGGTACTTATAGATGTGTAGTAAAGTTAAATGGAGTCTAGGGGTGGTAATTTTATGAGGGAGAGACAAAAACAAATTTTAAGAGATTTATTACTAATGGAGAAAGAAGTACTATTAGTTCAACAATTAGCATCGGAATTCAACTGTTCCGAAAAAACAATTAGAAATGATTTGCAAGTAATCGAATCCTTTATAGCACAATCTAGTAACGGGCAGCTTGTCCGAAAACCTGGTGTGGGTGTATCGGTTGAGATTGAAGAACATGAGAAACAAGAGATGCTGTCATCAATCCAATCTAATTGGACTTCAGAACGGAATATGCTAGAAAAAGAAGAAGAAATGAAGATACTATTTGATCTGCTCACTAATGAAAGCACTTCATTACAACACTTAGCTGCTACATACTATGTTTCTCAAACAACCATGAAAAAAGTAATAGATCATCTGGAAATATGGCTAACAAAGAAAAATGTGAAACTTATTAAAAAACAAAAAGTAGGTATCGTCGTCGAAGCGGAAGAAAAAGACATTCGATATGCATTACAACATATAGATGAATATAATGGAGAAGCATTGGAAATAGCCAATTCTTTTTTATACCAACAGTTTGCACAACATGAAGTGAAAATAATTGAGCAATTATTTTCAAAGTTTATTCACAAAAACGGTATGCCGTTAACCGATGAAAGTATCAAACATTTAATTCTTTATACCCTGGTAATGATAAAAAGAACGAAGACGGGACACCGTATGGAATTAAGTGATCATCAGTTCAAATTAATCACAGATAAGAAAGAATACCAATGGATGTTAGAAGTTGTGAAAGAAATTGAGCAGAGTTTTATCATCCAATTGCCGGAACATGAAATCGGATATTTAACCATGCAATTTATTGGAGCAAAATTTCGAGGACAACAAGATGGCGATTACCCTTATGATATTGAAGTTGATCAGCAGGCTGAGCAGATTATGGAAAAATTAACTAAACGCATTAGCATATTAGCGTTAGTACCATTTTATAATGACGCTAAGCTGAAAGATGGCCTCAAGATTCATCTTTATTCCGTAATTAATCGGTTAAAATATACGTTACCTGTTCAAAATCCATTGGTGATGGATATTAAACAAATGTATCCATTTATGTTTGACGCGTTGGTAAATGTATTACAAGACATGAAAGGTGAATTACCATATGAAATACCAGAAGATGAAGTGGCCTTTTTAACCTTGCACTACCAAGCTTCTATGGAACGCTTAAAAAGTAAGCAAGATAGTTTGAAGAAAATAATAGTAGTTTGTCATATGGGAATTGGCGTTTCAGAAATATTACGATCAAAAATTGCAACGGCTTTTCAAGAGATCGAGATTGTAGCAACTTTACCCCAGAATAAACTAGATGATTTTTTAACGGAACATTCTGTAGATTTGATCGTATCGACAGTACCTTTAGAAGAGTTAAATGTACCATCTATTACGGTTACCCCTTTGTTTAATGAAAAAGATAGAGCTAAATTGCGAAAGATGTTAACAGTGGAAAGCAAAACAGAAGTTGAAAATGCTTCGGTATTGAAAAGTTATCTGGAGGAGAAATACACGTTTATTCACCTCCACTTAGACCATCGATTTGAAATAATCGAAAAATTATCAGAGCGATTAGAACATGATGGACTAGTAGAAGCGGATTACGGTCACCAAGCTTTATTGCGTGAACGAGCAGCCGCTACTGCAATTGGAGGGGGTATCGCTATCCCGCATGGTGATCCAAATCTTGTGAAAGAATCAAAAATAGTGATCGCAACGTTAAAGGAGCCGATAACATGGGGGACAGAATCGGTCTCTCTAGTATTGTTTCTTGCTTTAAAACAAGAATCTTCTGAAAAACGAAGACGGTTATTTCATCAAATTTCAAGGTTGGCAGGTAACCCAACAAAGGTAGCTAAACTAACAAAAGAAAGAGATATTCATACATTGTTATCATTAATGGACTAAGTCTTTATGCAGATATATGCATAAAGACTTTTTTAATAAGTAAGAAAGCATAAGCGGCGTCATGTCTAGCTCCAAGCGCCAGAAACTAGGCGACTTCACGAAATCGCCCTACGATAAGTCATCATCGGCTCGCAAGCTCACCGTGATTCCTTTATCTCAGTTGATTCGCTCCAATCGCTACGTTTCTAAACGGGCGCTCTGCGCTTTTCTTAATAATTCCTTTTTACCAGAAGTTTTGGTAATAATCCGCAATTTTGAAACAAAAAAATCAGGGTATACTATCCTTAATAAACAAATTAGAGGAGTGAATGTTTATGAAAGTATTAGCGATTACTTCGTGTCCGAATGGCATAGCGCATACGTATATGGCTGCGGAAAACTTAGAGAAAGCAGCGGAAGAAATGAAAATTGATATAAAAGTAGAAACACAAGGATCAATCGGGGCTGAAAATGAACTAACATCAGCCGAAATTGAAGAGGCGGAAGCGATCATTATTGCAGCAGATAAAGCGGTTGAAAAAGATCGGTTCGTTGGTAAAAAATTAATTGCGGTAGGTGTTCAAGAAGGAATCCGTAATCCAAAGAACTTAATTGAAAAGGCATTAAGTGATGATGCCCCCGTTTTTAATGGAGGAGGAAGCAGTAACAAAGATAAGATGCCTACTTCTTCGGAATCAACAAAACAAAATCCAATTTATCGTCATTTAATGAATGGCGTTTCCTTCATGGTACCATTTATCGTTGTCGGTGGTTTGTTAATTGCGATTGCTTTAACGATTGGTGGCCAAGCAGGTGAAGGTGGAATCGTAATCCCTGAAGATTCTTTCTGGAAAACGATCGAACAAATTGGTGCAGCAGCATTTAGCTTCATGGTACCAATTTTGGCAGGTTATATCGCTTATAGTATTGCAGATCGTCCTGGTTTAGCACCTGGTATGATCGGTGGTTATATTGCAGCGAATGGTAGTTTTTACGGAAGTGAAGCAAGTGCAGGTTTTCTTGGTGGTATTATTGCAGGTTTCTTAGCAGGGTATGTAGCTCTATGGATCAAGAAAGTCAAAGTTCCAAAGATGATGCAACCGATTATGCCGATTATTATTATTCCAGTGTTATCCTCCTTAGTTGTTGGCCTTTTATTTGTATTATTAATTGGTGCCCCAGTTGCACAAGTATTTGAGTCGCTCACTGGATGGTTACAAGGAATGCAAGGAACAAGCTCTATATTATTGGCACTTATACTTGGTGCAATGATTTCCTTTGACATGGGTGGTCCTGTAAATAAAGTAGCGTTCTTATTCGGTGCTGCTATGATCGGGGAAGGTAATTATGAAATAATGGGTCCGATTGCAGTAGCGATTGCTGTTCCACCAATTGGCTTAGGGTTAGCAACATTACTATTTAAAAATAAGTTTGAAAAAGCACAACAAGAAACAGGTAAAGCATCGATAACAATGGGCTTCTTTGGGATTACAGAAGGTGCGATTCCGTTTGCCGCACAAGACCCTTTGCGTGTTATCCCAAGTATTATGGTTGGTTCGATGACTGGTTCCGTAATCGCGATGTTAAGTGGTGTAGGGGATCGAGTAGCACATGGTGGACCAATCGTCGGGATATTAGGTGCAGTTGATAATGTCTTGATGTTTTTTGTAGCGATTATCATCGGTGCCATCGTAACAGCCTTTATGATTAAGTTCTTGAAAAAGGATGTTGATCGTCCAGTAAATGAAGAAACACCACAGGATTCAGATGCACAAACAACTGCGACTGAACCATCCGCACAAAAAGTAGAGAACATCACAAAATTAACAGATATTACAAATATTAATTTAATTGATACAAGCTTAAATGCAACTTCCAGAGATAGTGTTATTGATGAATTGATAGCAAAATTAGACAGTGAGAACGCGTTGACATCATCAGATGATTTTAGAAAAGCAATATTAGCCCGTGAGGAAGAAAGCTCTACAGGTATTGGTATGAATGTAGCAATTCCTCATGGTAAATCAGATGCTGTCAAAGCTCCACGTGTTGTTTTCGGTATTAAAAAAGATGGAGTGGATTGGCATAGTGCGGACGGTTCATTAGCAAAATTGATTTTTATGATTGCTGTACCGAAACATGCAGAAGGCGATGCACACTTGAGGATTTTACAAATGCTTTCACGTAAGTTAATGGATGATGAATTTAGAGATAAATTGTTACATGTGCAATCAGATCAAGAAGCATATGAATTATTAGAAGAAATTGAATAAACAAACAAGCCCTTTTCGAATAAAAGAAAAGGGCTTTTATTATTGTTTAATTATCTTCTCATTAATCTCTTCTTGCAAAAGAGGTAATTGTACTTGCAGATATTCGCTTTAACTTGCAAAAGAGGCAGTTATACTTGCAGATACTCGCTTTATCTTGCAAAAGAGGCGGTTGCTCTTGCAGATACTCGTTTTATCTTGCAAAAGAGACAGTTGCTCTTGCAAATTATCTCTTTATCTTGTAAATCAAGTGGTTCTTCTTGCAAAGCTCTTTTACTTTCATATAAGTAATGCAGTTTAAAAGCAGATGAATCGCAGAAGGATAGGTTTTTAAAAACCTTGTTAGATAATCTGACATGAAAATTGTGAATAGTCTGATTTCGTCTTACACTATGTTTAACAGTTGATGTTAATATTATTTACAAGGAGAGGAAAAACATTATGGAAATTGTACTTATGGATAATTTATGGGTCATTATTGGTACTTTCTTAGTTTTATTAATGCTTGGAGGATTTATTTTACTTGAGGCTGGTTCAACGAGAATGAAAAATGCTGGACATATTGCTGGTAAAACAATTTTTACAGCTGGAATTGGATCTCTTGTATTTTGGGCTGTGGGTTATGGATTTATTTACGGTGAAGGAAACTGGTTCATTGGATTATCAAATTTCTTTTATGGTGATACATCCTTTAGTGGAGACGGATTATCTCCAGCAGTTGATTTTATGTTCCAAATGATGTTTGCGTTAGTCGCTTTAACGATTGCTTTCGGTGGTTTTGCTGAACGTGCAAAATTATCAGCATACGTTGTATTTGCAGTATTATTCTCAGCTTTAGTATATCCGGTAGTTGCACACTGGATCTGGGGTGGCGGCTGGTTAGCGGACCACGGAAAACAAGACTTTGCAGGATCAACAGTAGTACACCTAACAGGTGCAATGGCAGCATTGGCAGCTACCATTATTTTAAAACCACGTATTGGTAAATATAATAAAGATGGTTCATCAAACGAATTAGCTGGACACAATCAAGTATATACAGCATTAGCAGTTCTACTACTTTGGGTAGGTTGGTTCGGATTTAACGGTGCAAGTACATTCGGTGTTTCTGATGCATTCTTTGGCTATGTTATTTTAAATACACAATTAGGTGCTGCTGCAGGTGCAGTTGCTGCATTATTTGTTGCTTGGGCTCTAACAGGAAAAGCAGATGTACCAACTATGTTAAATGGTGCATTAGCAGGTCTAGTCGCAATTACAGCATCTTGCGGTTTTGTTGAGCCATGGGCTGCAGTTCTAATTGGTGTGATTGGTGGTATTATTGTAGTTGGTAGTATGAAATTCTTTGATCGTGCTCGAATTGACGATCCAATCTTTGCACTATCTGTTCACGGTACTGTAGGTATTTGGGGTACGATTTCAACAGGTTTCTTCGCCACAAATGAATTATCTGTAGGAATGGATTGGGGTCAACCAGGATTATTCTATGGTGGTGGATTAGAACAGTTAGGTGTTCAGGTATTAGGTGTAGCAGCTAGTGGTGCTTATGCATTTATCGTATCTTTCATCATTCTGAAAGTAATGGATAAAGTAATGAGTGGTCTACGAGTTTCTGAAGAAGAAGAAATTATTGGTCTTGACTTAAGTGAGCATGGTAGCTATGGTTATCCTGAGAACATTCCACATCCAAGTGAGGAACAGGCAAAATAAATGTTTACTTCTCAATTAAAGGAGAGGACTTCCGAAATGGGTTATCAAGAAATTAAACAATATCGGGAGCAACATATCCAAAAGCAAGTAAATCATCATCAGCTCAATGCACTTCATGATGAGGTAATGGAACAAACCGTCCAACTTGCAATGAAGAAGGTAGAGGAAGAGCAGGGAAAAGTCCCTGCTCCCTTCGCTTTTTTTCTAATGGGTAGTGCCGGTAGAAGTGAGCAATCAATCTGGAGTGATCAAGATCATGGCATCATCTATGATGGTAATCAAGAAGAAAAAGAATACTTTCTATTATTAGGAGAAGAAATCGTATCAGGATTAGAAATAGTAGGATATGAACGTTGTGAAGGTAAAGTTATGGCTTCTGAATCGATGTGGACCAACTCAGTTCAAGATTGGGAAAAACAAGTAACCACATGGCTTGAAGAGACGAGTTGGCAATCACTTAGGCATTTTTTAACATTTTTTGATTCGCGTGTATTAATTGGGGATCAACATTTTTTGGCAGAGATCAAACAAGTAATCTTTTATTACATTAAAGAGCATCCCGAAGTTGTATCAAGATTAATAGATAATGTCGATTTTATTAGAAAAGGGATCGGTGTTTTTGGACAATTGTTACCAGAACAATCAGGAAAAATGATGGGACAAATCAATATTAAGACAACCACCTTATTCCCTTATATAAACTCTCTAAGATTGCTAGCTATAACAAATGAAGCAACAAAGGCACCTACAATAGATCGCTTTACCAATTTAGAAGAGAAATATCCGTATTTAGAACAATATCAATCATTATTTCAGAGCTTATTAGAATTTAAGTTTCGTTTTGCTCAACAGGCTAGTAATTACGAAGAAGTACATTATATTCCTTTGAAACAATTAACAAAAAGTGATAAACAGGAGTTGAAGCAATACATGAAAAAAGGTTCAGAACTTTTTAGTCAGACTAAAAATACATTAAAAAAAGAGTGTTCTAAATGGTAATGAATCAAATGCTTCATTTTATTAAACAAATGTCAGGAAAAATGAGCGATATTAACCCTGTATCAAGTCAGACAGATGCTAGAAAAATTGCGTATATGCGTAATTTACAACGAGAATTAAAGCAAAAGGATGTACTCAATACACCTTTTAAGGATTTAGATACTGTTGTGTTTGATATTGAGACAACAGGTTTTTATCCATATAATGGGGACAGAATTCTTTCGATCGGTGCCGTGAAAATGAAAGGCGCGGAAATACTAGATGACCAACTATTTTATAAGACCATCTATAGTGAATTACCCCCTCCGAAAGAAATAGAAGTATTAACAGGAATTACTGGGTCAGAATTAAATCAAGCCGCCGATTTACCTGAAGTGTTAAGACAATTTTTTCAGTTTGTAAGAAGTGATACTCTAGTGGCGCATCATTCTAGTCATGAGAAACAATTTATGAAACATGCTAGTTGGACCGCGTTAAAAACGAATTTTCAACATCGCCTCATAGATACAACCTTTTTAACAAAAGTAGTATCACCCGAAAGTACGTATGTTACTTTAGATGACTGGTGTGATTATTATGGTGTAGACATTGGTCGAAGACATCATGCATTATATGATGCAGCAGCAACGGCGAAATTATGGTCTGAAAATGTAAAACAAGTGGAAGAGATGGGATTTACCAATTTGAGAGATATTTATACGCACATTGCAAGCTTGCCTTAACCTGAAAGGAGAGAGAAGAAGTTGAATCATGATATTCCAGATCATATGGCCACCTTTCCGATCAGTGTAGTGAAAGATCTTACAAAACTTAGTGGAAGACAAATTCGTTATTATGAAGAACAGGGATTGATTTCACCTGCAAGGAATGAAGGGAATAGAAGAATGTTTTCGTTACATGATATTGATCGATTAAAACAAATAAAAAAGTTAATAGACAAAGGAATTAATATTGCGGGAATTAAAGCAATGTTAAAAGATTAAAACTCCCTTAGTTCATAAAAAAAGAACTAAGGGAGTTGTTTTGCGTTATTTGTTAAATAAATCAAAGACGCCACCAATACCGCCTTCACCTTTATTTCCACCTTTTTCAGGAAGAGCAGCAAATACTTTACTTGCCAATCGACTAAATGGTAGTGATTGTACCCACACCGTACCAGGTCCTGATAAGGTTGCGAAGAAAATACCTTCACCACCAAACAACGCTGTTTTAACCCCACCAACAAATTCAATGTTGTAATCAACATCACCCGTCATGGCAACAAGACAGCCCGTATCGACGCGAAGCTTCTCGCCTGGTTGTAACTCTCGTTTATGAATCGTTCCACCTGCATGTACAAAAGCCATGCCATCACCTTCAAGTTTTTGCATGATGAATCCTTCACCACCGAAGAAACCTGCCCCAATTTTACGCTGAAATTCTACTCCTACAGATACCCCTTTTGCTGCAGCTAAGAAGGCGTCTTTTTGACAGATAATCTTGCCATTCATTTCACTTAAGTCCATCGGAACAATTTTGCCAGGGTAAGGAGATGCGAAGGATACATGTTTTTTTCCAGCTCCTTGATTGGTAAAGGTCGTCATAAACAAACTTTCTCCTGTGATTACTCGTTTACCAGCTCCAATTAATTTGCCTACAAATCCTCCCCCTTGATTAGAGGACCCATCTCCAAATATCGTCTCCATCGTGATGTCGTCATCCATCATCATTAATCCACCAGCTTCTGCAATAACGGTCTCTTGTGGGTCTAATTCTACCTCGACAAATTGCATATCATCTCCATACAACTTATAGTCAATTTCATGATTGTTCATCTACTATACACTCCCTTTATTATGGTATGTTTGTCTATACGTATCATATCATAAATACGTTTCAAAATTTCAGAATATTCCAAAAACAGATGAATATTTATTCATGATTTTTATATAAAAGCTGGTATGATCGCGTTTCTAAGCCAGTTCATTTAGATGCAAATTTAGAGTATATAAGGAAAATGAAGAGAATACGAAAGAATTTAAAAGAATTTCGTAAAGTCTATTTACATATTAAGAATATATGGTACTATATAGTTAAATTCATTAATAAATGAAGAATTTTTTTAAGGAAAGGGGATAGTTGACTATGGTGACATCTTTATACATGGTTTCTTTAACTATTCTGCTTACTTTTCTAGTTTTATCTGTCGTGGAAAAAATAACTTCACGTAGAAAAAAACTAAAAGTAGAGATGAATTTAGAAACATCACATGCGCAAGTTCAACCAGTTATGGCTGGTAAAGAAATTAGATAATACACTAGTTAAGAAAAAGTGACTAGATAAAATAGAGCCTCCTGAATTATTCAGGGGGTTTTTTGTTGTTTTATTTATTTTTAGTATACAAAAGTGTCACCGTGTCATGTTATTTGTTTTTAAATGATGTGACTATTCACTTATTGGATTAATTTACCACCACAACGCAATTGTAAGCATTTTATCTCTTTAAAATTGAAAATATAGTAAATTCAAAAGTCCTAATTACAAAAAAAGGTAAGTCTAATTGTTCATGGAAAAACAAATCCATTTTCCTATTTCAATTTTTTGTAAGTATGTTTTAATAATGTAGTAAACTTTTCCAATAATGCTGAAAACCCTTTGAATTCAAAGGGTTTTGGCGTAATTTATCAGTTGTTAGGTTTAGGTAAATGGAGGAATTAAAAAATGTCTTTACATATAAAAATAATAACTATTCTTGGAATTCTATCCTTGGTCTTTATAATCAGTGGATTATTAAAAATATTAAATATGATCTGAAAGAGGTGAGAGGATGAAAAAACTGCGATTAGTGTTATTTGATCCGGATATGGAATACATAGAATTATTTACGAACTATATTAGAAGCTCGGAACATGCAGCAAGATTTGATGTTAAGTCCTTTTCACAAGAAGGAAGTTTTCAACAATACATAGAAAATGGAGAACAAACAGATATTCTGTTGAAAGCTACTAATGATTTCCACCTTAATGAAGAACATACACACATAGAAACAACCCTACATCTAGTGGAAGAAACTCCAGAGAATTCTACAGAAAAAAATCTATTTAAATACCAACCCTTAGGGCAGCTTATTACCCAAGTAATAGCTTTTCATTATGAACGTAATGGTAAAAAAGAAAAGAAAAAGATGCAATCTAGTGGAGAAACTAGTGTTATTTCCGTGTACTCTGCATCAGGTGGAGCTGGAAAAACGACAACAGCATTTCATCTAGCCAATGAAATGAAACAAAATGGATTAGAAGTCTTCTATTTGAATTTAGAGTTGATTAATACAAATCCATTCCTATTTAATGTTGAAGATAAATCATCTTCTTCACCATTGTTATACTATTTAAAATCGAATAAAGATCAATTACCTTCTAAGTTGGAGGATATGATTGTCGTAGATGATGATACTTCGATACCGTTCTTTTATTTCTTACCGAGTGCTGAAGAAATGATGGACCTTAATGAGCAGGAAATTCAATTGTTAATTGAACAGCTTGTAGCACTACAAACCTATGACTATATTGTTATCGATTTAGATAGTACCATTAATTCCACTGTTTTAACGGCACTAAAGAAAAGTGATCATGTTTTATGGTTATTATCAAATGACATGTACAGTTTTTATAAAACTAGTTATCTATTAGAAGAACTACATGGGTTCTTAAATGATGGCAGTTTCAGTGATCGAGTTACACTAGTTTTAAATCGTTATACAGGAGCTGTTGATCCCAAACTAGCTGATACAGCTGTGGAGATTGATAGTTATTTGCCTTATATCCCGGAATGGAAGCAACTAGTGAGTAAAGAACAGTTAAATAACCCTGTATTTGCTGAATATGTTGAAAAATTGATGCATACCTTTCAAAAGGTAGGTGTGTGAGATGGATATCGAACAACAATTGGTACCATCGATTATTGAGCATGTAAGAGATATGCTTAACGAAAGACAAAACATGGAAGATGATGCATTGCATGAATATATCGAGTTCTATGTTTTTAAACAAGCCGACGAGCATCGTTTAACATCCAACCAGATGAAATGGATCATTGAGCGTACGTACAATGCATTTCGTGGCTTGGATGTGTTACAACCATTAATTGACGATCCTTCTATTACAGAAATTATGATCAACGGGCATGATGAAATATTTATCGAACAACATGGGCAAATAAGTCAAAGTAGCGTTCACTTTGAAAGTTCTGAAAAGTTAGAAGATATTATTCAAATGATCGTAGGTAGGGTGAATCGTACCGTAAATGCTTCTTCTCCAATTGTAGACGCAAGGCTTCAGGATGGTTCTCGTGTCAATGTGGTCTTGCCGCCAGTAGCACTCAAAGGTCCAACGATGACCATTCGTAAGTTCCCGGAGAGACCTCTAACGATAGAAGATCTAATTGCGAAAGGCTCGCTTACGGAAGAAGTGGCATCTTTTCTTAAACAACTAGTAAATGCGAAATATAACATTTTTATAAGTGGTGGTACTGGGTCCGGTAAAACAACTTTCCTGAATGTATTATCAAACTTTATTCCGAGAACGGAAAGAATTATCACGATTGAGGATTCCGCCGAGCTGCAAATCAATAGTGTACCAAACTTAGTCAGCTTAGAAACGAGAAATGCTAATACTGAGGGAAAAGGTGAAATCACGATCCGTGACTTAATAAAATCTTCATTAAGGATGCGGCCAGACCGAATTGTGGTTGGTGAGGTTCGTGGTATGGAAGCATTAGACATGCTGCAGGCGATGAATACTGGTCACGACGGATCATTGTCAACAGGTCATGCTAACTCGACAAAAGATATGCTGAGCAGATTAGAAACAATGGTATTAAGCGGCGCTGAGTTACCTATTCCGGTGATTCGTCAGCAAATCAGTTCAGCCATAGATATTATGGTTCACCTTACAAGATTACGGGATCATTCAAGAAAAGTAGTTGCTATAAGTGAAGTCACTGGTGTTGTGAATGGAGAGGTACAACTTTCCCCGCTATATGAATTTGTGGAAGAAGGGGAAGGTCGAAATGGTGAAGTACTAGGCTCTTTACAAGAGACCGGAGAACCATTAAAGAACCAGATGAAGATGGAAATGGCTGGATTAACGTTATAAAAAAGAGGTGAGAACAATCGAAAATATTATTTTTATTGCGGTAGGTGTCTCTATCCTTGCAATTCTTCTTTTAGTTTTATTTGAACGTAAGAAAAACAAGCAGCCATCTGAACCAGAGTCAGAAGTAAAAAAGGAAAAGAAAATAAAAAAATTAACATCTAAAATGTCAAAAAAGCAAGAAAATCAAGCAGCAACCAATGATCATGGTATGACTAATTACGATTATTATAGTTATAAATCACATGAATTTATTTTAATAGCACTAATAGCTTTTGCAATTTTATTTGCCATTGGATTTGTATTCTATCAAAACATTATTTTAGCAGGAATCGTCGCGCTGGCAGGGTTATATTACCCGAAACTACATAAGAAAAAATTAATTAAAAAAAGAAAAGCAGAACTCAGTCGGCAATTCCAACAGGCACTATTTTCATTGTCTTCTGCATTAGTCGCAGGTAGATCCATTGAGAATGGATTTAAAGAGGTAACGAACGATCTTTACTTACTCTACCCAGGAAAAGAAACAATGATTATCAAGGAATTTGAACAAATCAACAAGAAGTTGGATAACAGAGAAACAATTGAAAGTGCATTAGAAGATTTCAGTGAAAGAGCAGGAGTAGAAGATATCTCCAACTTCACAGATGTATTTGTCACTTGTAAGCGAACAGGTGGAGATTTAGTTGAAGTTATCAGAAGAACGGCACACATGATTAGTGAAAAATTCGAAATCCAGCAAGAAATATCGGTAATGGTTGCTCAGAAGAAGTTCGAGTCAAACGCTTTGGCTGTTATGCCAATTGGAATTATTGCTTTACTTACTTATTCTTCAAAAGATTATGCAGCACCATTATTTCAATGGTCTGAATTTGGACCTGTGATCATGACATTTTGTTTAGGCATTCTTATCTTTTCTTTCTGGATTTGCCAACGAATTATGGATATTGAGGTGTAAACGATGGTAATAAGCGCAGTATTCTTAGGATTGTTTGTTGCTATAATTTCGATACTTTTTATTTTAGCAGGTAACCGATATAAATTATTTATTGAAGATAACAAAGCAGATTTCCAATTTTTATTTCTGGCTCCTGCATCTTTATGTTTAATAGATCGTTTGAATTTAATGGAACGTCTTTCATCCCTTATAGCAAAAGTACAGTTCAAAGTAGCTATTCTATACTCAGCTGGAAAACAAGTTCCTCAATATACAAAAATGTTTATCGCTCAAATTATTTCGATTGCATTACTTTGTTTAGCCGGAGGAAGTGCTTTTGCTGTATTAAATGGTGGAGATGCACGGTTAGTAGTTTTAGCAATCGTATTAGCAATTTTAATCCCGGTCTTTTCAATTAGAAAGCTAGACGAGAAAATGGATAAGCGAAAACAAGATATTATCATGGAGTTACCAGAGTTTGCTAGCAAAATTGCCTTACTTGTAAATGCAGGCGAAACAGTGCAACAGGCAATTGTAAGATGTACCATGATGAAATCGGATGTGGAGCACCCTTTATATAAAGAATTAACAGATGCTGTTACCAAGATTAAAAATGGTGATTCCTTTGGTGGTGTCATGGAGGATTTTAGTAAGCGATGTGGCGTACAGGAAGTTTCTGTGTTCACTACAACGGTCTTGCTAAATTATAAACGTGGTGGTAATCAGTTAGCATTATCCTTAAGAGAACTGTCACGAGATTTATGGGAGAAACGAAAAGCCATTTCCAGAAAAAGAGGGGAAGAAGCTTCCTCTAAGCTTATTTTTCCAATGGTACTTATCTTTATCGCAGTTCTTATTATTGTGGCGTATCCTGCGTTAAGGATTATGTAAAAAATAGATAGTTAGATTAAAAACAGAGAAAGTATTTAAAGGAGGTGATAGATCATGAAACAGTTTATCGCGAATTTATGGACGAATGAAGAAGGGTTAGGTACATTAGAGCTTTTATTGATTATTGCCGTACTTGTTGGAGTAGCTATCCTTTTTGGAAATACCATTATTGAGTGGGTTGAAGAGATTATTGATGGTATTGATGTCACTCCACCACAGCCATAATATTATTCTTAGAAGGGGTACTATCATATGTTCCTTTCCATTCGAAAACATTGGAAAAAATTCAGAAAAAATGAAAAGGGGATGTTCACATTAGAGGCATCCCTCATTTTTCCAATTATATTTATCGTAACAATTTCATTAATTTTATTTAGTCTAGTCATTTATCAAAAAGTAGTCGTTTATCAAAAAGCACATTTAATAGCGGAACGTGCTTCTTTTACATGGGATAACAGTAAAAAAGAGTTTGATACAGGTGAATTTAAAGAAACACAATACAGTTCAATGGATGGCGGCGATGGACTTTACTGGCGCTCAAACGCTATTGGAACGCAAATCATACTGAAATTTTTAAATACTGGTGGCTTGAGTAACGCTGATGCAGCAAAAATAAATAGAGCCCAGACAAAAGGTAGTGCAATGTATACTAGTGGATCCGTCGAAATTGAACAGCTAGGCATGATGGGGTTTGATCACCGAATTAAAGTTACTGCATCTAGTGATTTAAAACTTCCAGACTTTGTAGAATTAATTTCAGATGATAATTTTAAAGCTACTGCAACAGCTTCATTTAAAGATCCTGTTGAATTAATACGCACAACAGATTTTGTCGTTCATTATGGGAAAGAGATAATGGAATATATCGGTAATTAAGAGGCTTGCTAGGAGGTGGGTAATTTGAGAAGGTTTTTGTATAAATTAAAACATGATACCAAAGGTGCTGTATCGATCTTTTTTGTATTAATCATTGCAGCTGTGTTTTTCTTTAATGCAGTACTGATTGATTATGCTCGTATCCTAGCAGCTGAACAACAATCGGAATACGCCGTGCAAAGTGCAGTAAGATCAGCATTAGCAGGTTACGATAATGATTTACGTGAATATGGATTGTTTGGTATTGATGAAGCAGCTTACCAAGGAGAATTCGAGGAAATAGTAAAAACAAACCTAGAACCTACTTCAAATGCAGATGCCTTCACCTTTATCGATCCAAAGGTAGAAAGTGCTAGTATAGAATTTTCGAGACCATTAGCGGATCCTGATATTTTAAAACATCAAATATTGGAAGAAATGAAGTATAAAGCACCTATTGAAGTTGTGAAGGAGCTTATTGAAAAATTCTCATTCATAACTACAGCAATGAAAGAAACATCTGCTTTTATTGATACAGCAGAAAAAATTCAAGATGATTTTGAAGAAAGAGAAGAACACTTAGATGAAGTTGAAACAAAATTTAAGGAGCTAGACGAGGAGTTAGACTCGGAATTAGCAAAATTTGAAAAGAATTTAACTCATCCAGAAAATAGTACATATCCTAACGTAAACTATTTTGTAGATGTAGTGGAGCATTATGCTGAATATGCCGGAACAGATGGAAGAATAGAAGATTTAGAAACTGATATGGAAAATATAAAACAAAATAAAAAGAACTTTAAAAAAGAATTAAAAGAAAAAGAAGATGAATTAGAAAAATTAGAGAAAGACCTAGAAAAACTACAAGATGGCGAAGAGCTAGATCCTCATAAAACAGTAGAAGAATTAGAGGAAGAAATTGAAGAATTAGAAGAAGAAATTGAAAATATTGAATTAAATCTTAGATTAGGCGACGAAGCCATACCAGATATTGAAGGAATGATTGAAAAAGAAGAAAATAACCGTGATACCTTTAAAGAACAAGCTGAAGAGAAAGCTTCTGAAATGCATACATTAGCGACAAATATTTTTGATGATTTAGAAGACATTAGTGATCGAATAGAAGAGGCAAAAGAACTTAATGAGGATATCCAAGACACGATAAATGAAGGAAATTCAGATGCATATGATAATTACGGCGAAGCAGAGGATTATGCTGAGGGTCCTCCAGATGATGTTAACTCTGGAGAAGTTGATGACGTAGTTTCTGAAATTGAAAAAAACAGCGCAAAATTAGAGGATTATCCTTATGATCCTGAATTTTTTGACCAAATAAAAGGACCTATCGATGAAGCAATTTCTCGAATGGAAAATGTTTCTGGATTGTTTGAAGCAATTGAATCGAATATCAATCTCTCTAGTACATCAGCACTGGAACAAATTCAAGAAGATGCATTAGCAAGTTTGAATCCAAGCATAGAAGATATTAACACTAGTTCGAGCATTATGGAAGAAGATCGTAAGGAATTTAAAGAAACAAATGAAGAAAAGACTGATCAGCAAGAGGAAGAGGCAGAAGAAAGTAATGAAGAGATAAGAGAAAAACTAGATGATATAGAGTCCATTGCAGATGATCAAGGTGTTTATGATGAGCTAGAAGTGTTTGTTAATCAATATAATGAATATGCTCAGAGTTCTGAAGGAGATATCCCAGCAATTGATTTAGAAGGAGACGCTGGTGATAGTGCAGGGAGTGCGATGGATATTGTTGATAGCATCTTTTCAGGAATTGGCAGTATTTTAGCTTCTGCTAGAAATAGATTATATGTAAATGAGTATATATTATTACATTTTGAAAGTGCAGTCCCAACTGGTATTCAAAATAAAGATGATTATATGTTTGAAAATAGAGAAGTAGAATATATTTTATATGGTCAACATGTTTCAGGACTCAATTATTCAATGGCGCTAGGTCAACTATTCGCCATAAGATTTGCTATTAGGTTTATTGATGCTTTTACTCAAAAAGAAGTCCGTATGGCTGGTCATCCAATCGCAGTCTTTGTTGCAGCTTTGGCCCATGCTCTGAAAAATTCGATTGATGATGTTAACAAATACTCTGCAGGTAGAACGGCACCATTAATCAATGAAGATGTAACAGACCCTTATAAATTAGAGATAACTTACAAAGATTATGTCAGGTTATTCTTGTTTATTAATCCAAGTGGTGATACAAGGTTACGAAGAATCATGGCAGTAATAGAAAAAAATACTGGTGTCAATCTTGTTGATAGACAAACATATGTAACAGGAAACGTCGAGACTTCAGCAAATTTAATTTTTGTTCCACAAATTGCGGATAGTCTGAATGTTGTTGGTGCACTCGATGGTAAGACAGAAGAGGGAAGATTTGTTTTTAATAGAGAAGCTCATTTTTCATACTAAAATTATTGGGAATAAATGGCTTAATAAAATGTTAAAAAAGGAGAAATACAATGTCAAAATTAAAATTAATTATAATGACTTTATTGATCGCTATCTTATTAATCGCTTGTAGTTCAGACGATGGGAACGGAACAGAACCTGAGGAGAATGATCCTGATACTGAAGAAGAAAATAACGGAAATACCGAAGAAAATGATGCTGATGATGTTACTGATAATGAATCATCTGATAGTGATGTTAGTGACACTGAAAATGAAGGGGAATCAACTAACGATAACGGCAAAGTCTTGAGTTTAGGTGAAACTGGAACTATAGAAAGTAATGTGGGAGATTATGAAGTGACAGTGCATTCTTTTGAATTTGTAGACGAAGCAGATGGCAACACAGCAAGGTTAGATTATTTTGTTTTAGTAGATTACACAGTAAAGAATATAGGTGATACATCAATTAATGGAGAAGATATTTATCGAACGGACATTATTGATGATCAGGATCTAACAGAAGGAAATCTTTATTTTGAGTCAATTAATCAATTAGAAGGGGAAATTGCACCAGGAGAATCAGTAGACGCCGAGTTATTATTTGATTCCGAAGAATCGGAACATTACCAATTAGTATTTAATTATGCATCTCTAGAAGAAAATGCGACCACATTAACTTGGGAATTTAGTTCGGATGAGGTAAGTGAGTAAGAGCCGGAGACATAATTATATAGAGAAAGGATAGAATTCGAACAATCCATGTCAAGTGTAGGAAGCATACAGCGACTCCTATGGGGAAAACACAAGTTAAGAGCGTGTATGCGCGTATGAAAGATGATTTTTAAAAAGGAGCGATTCAAATGACGAGAATTCAATTAGTTTTAATTGGATTATTACTAACCATGTTTTTAATTGGTTGTAATTCTGAAGCAGAGAATGAACAACCAGTTGAAGATGACAACACACCAAGTGAAGAGGTTGAAGAAGATCAATCGGAGGAGGAAACAGACGATAATAATTTAGAAGAAAATAATACAGAAGAGGAAAGTGCTACTGATACTGAAGAATATGAATCTTCAGAAGATAAGGAAGCTATTAGAGAAGAAGCATTTGAAAAATTCCCGGATGCATTAACCATGGATGAAAAAGGAGAGCGGAAAATAAATGATGGTCTCTCAAATGACCATGTACAGTTTACAATTAATTCATTCAAACTAGTAGATGAGGTAGATGGAGTTCAACCTTCTAAAGATAAATTTTTGGTTATTGATATAACACTTGAAAATTTACTTGGCGATCACAGTTATGATTTGAACTTCATCAAATCTACTGTTAATGATGAAAATTTTAGTTCGTCTCGTTTAGAAAAAGAAGAGCTAACAAAAGAATTAACTGAAGAAGAAAATGGAATCTCTACTGGAGAACTCGTCTATGATGTCAAGAAATCAGATTATTATATGCTCAGTATTTATGAACCAGAATGGCTACTTTTTGAAGATGAACAATCTAATGAAGAATAAAATTATTCAAGAGCAATCAAAAGTATTGATGTGTTAAAAATTACCAAAGTGTTGAGCTGCATAAGAAAACTTCTTTTAATAACAAAAGAATGTCATCAAGTAGACAGATCAGCTTCAATGACTAATTCTATTTATTAAAGGGTGATGAAAGTAGGAAGCTTTCATCATTCCTTTATCAATATTTTCTTGTTACTTTTAAAAAATGTTTTAAATATTTAAAAGCAACAACAAAGTATTGAATTTTAAATATAAAATTTTAGTAAGATAGACAGTTGATAAATAGATTTAATTCGTAAAAAGGGAGATGCCAAGATGAAAAAACTACAATTTTGTCTTATAGGTTTGTTTTTATCTTTACTATTAATTGCATGTAGTTCAGATGAAGAAAGCGAGCAAGTAAACCTAGAGGAAGACACCAGTAATGAAGAAGTTAATAATGAGGAAACAGATGAAAGTGAAGAAGAGGATATCACTGAAGATGCAAATGAAGAAAGTAGTAAAGAAGAAAAAGGTTCAACTACTAATAACGAGGATTTCTTAAGTTTAGGTGAAACAGGAACGGTAGAAAGCAATGTAGGAGATTATGAAGTAACAGTAAACTCATTTGAATTTATAGAAGAGTTTGATGAGAACACTCCAATGCTAAAATATTTTGTTTTAGTTGATTACACTGTAAAAAATATAGGTGAAGATCCTATTGTTGGTGAAGATATATATCGTACAGAAATAATTGATGATCAGGAATACGTAGAGGAAAATTATTATTTCGAGTCAATTAATCAATTAAAAGGAGAAATTGCACCAGGGGAGTCGGTAGAAGCAGAGCTACTATTTGACTCTGAAGAATCTGAACATTATCAATTAGTATTTAATTATGCATCCAGTGCCACAACATTAACTTGGGAATTTAATTCGAATGAAGTTAGTGATTAGAATAATAGAGTGATGAAACGATACCTCTTTAATTACACATCTATCAATAATATTCTTTTATTTGGGTTTTTTTCAATTTCTAAGTGATAAAGGTAAAAAATTAATAAAGAAAGTAGGTAATGTTATGCGGAAATGGATCTTAGGAATAGTAGTAATTTTTTTAGCAATTGCACTAATAGGATGTAATTCAGATGAAGAGAATGATCAGCAAGCAACAGATGATTCAAATGAAGAAGAGTCTTCAGATAGCAGTATTAATGATGATCTGAACTTGGGAGAGACTGGACTGGTCGAAAGTAATTTCGGAGATTACGAGGTAACAGTAAACTCGTTTAAAACTCAAGAAGATTTTAATGGTGAAGAATCTATGTCGGAGTTTTTCTAATAGTGGATTACTCTGTTAAGAATGTAGGATCTGAGCCAATTAACGGTGAAGACGTATATTGGGCCGAACTATTTGACGATGAAGAAACAATGGAAGGTAACCAATTTTTTGATTCTGCGGAACAGATTACTGGAGAAATCGCTGTTGGAGAGACAGCAAGTGGAGAGTTAGTATTTTACGCAACTGAGTCTAGTAATTATCAATTAATATTTAATTATGGAGCACTAGAAGAAAATGCTACATCATTAAAATGGAATTTTAGTCAAGACGAGGCGAGTAATTAATGCCAGATTACTAGATGATGAAGAGCTCAGCAACGAGAATACTTCATACTTTGACTCTATTAATATTCTGGATGAAACACTAGAATCAGAAGACACTGCTGAAGCACAAATGCTATTTGATTTGACTGAATCAGAATACTATGATTTTGTATTTAACTTCGGGAAATCAGGTGTATCAACAGAGCTTACATGGCGACTTAATGCTGATGAAGCGAGTGATTAAAAGTTCAGTATATAAGAGGGAAAATTGTAGCTTTTGAAAGCTAAACAATAGCATAAAGAATAATTATTCAAGTGAATAACTATGTTTAAAAATTTCACAACTGGAGGTGATCGGATGAAGCGCTTGTTTAAGCAAGAGGATGGGAGTATTACATTAGAAGCTGCTATTTTTATGCCATTCTTTATTCTCTTTTTAGTCTTTCTAATATATATGGTGAAGTTTTCCTTAATAGATATTGCTGTAAATCGGGCAACATCAGAAACGGCAAAACAGATTGCCACACAAATATATCCCGCAAAAGTGTTAGTGGATGAAGTACATACGTTAGCGAAGAGTAATGAAAAATATTCAGAGCTCGAAGCGGGAGTTGCAGAAAATATAGATTTAATTGAAACGTCTGTAACGGAAACTCTTGGAGAAGACACCTACAATGACATTAAAGCTAAAGTAGGACAACCTCTTGATGAAGCAGGTGCTGCTGCACTTACCACGGTTGTGAGAAATTATTTACAATTGGAAGACCAAAGGAATATTGTGGAATCAGAAAATGTAAAAGTTACTGAAGCAAAGTTACCAAATGTTTTTACCAGTGGTGGTAGCGAATATGTTGAGCTTACAACCCAATATGAACTTGATTTACCAATTCCGTTTATTAAAGAAACCTTTATTATTGAAAAACGTGCGAAAGAACGAGCCTGGGTCGGTTCTTAGAAAGGAAATTATTTAATATGTCACTGCATTTTTATCTGTTAATTGTTTATGTTGTGATTGCCTTCTATATGGATATCCGCTATAACAAGATTCCAAATTGGTTAACAATTACTGCTGTTATTGTTGGTATCGGGTATCACTTAGTTACCGGAATGTTGGGAGGAGTATTTTTTTCCCTTCTTGGTATTGTAATAAGTGTTTTCGTTTTAATTTTACTATATTTCTTTAAAGCATTAGCTGCTGGAGATGTTAAATTTTTTGCTGGGGTTGGTGCATTGACAGGAATGGAATTCTCATTATATTCGATACTTTATTCAGTTATTTTTGCCGGTTTTATCAGTCTTATTATCCTATTATTATTTAAGTTTAAAGTATTAAAGAAATTTATTTTTTACACGTATCGCTGGATTCTTACTAAGTTAAAAAAGGAACCAAAACATTCGCTGGATAGTTTCCTTGAATTAAAAATTAAACATTATCCGTTTATGTATGCGGTAGTTCCAGGTATATTAGTAACATTTTATTATTTCTAAAACAATAAACGAAAATCGATTGAAAGTGAGGAGAATGATGGATGAATGAAACCATTTATGGCTTGTTGTGTGACTTCGAACAGCAACAAGGCCATTTCATGACAATATCTCGACAGGAACCTTCTCCACTGCAAAGTGATGAATTAGCAAATATTCAAGTGAAAATGATGAGTGCAAATACGATAGAAAAAGTATTACCACTAGAAGTGCAAGAAATAGATTTTAACGTCAAATTCTATTATGATATTTCCTCAAAAAGAATGCTTTCACAATACGTAAGAGAACGCGGATTGACGATGAATGAGCTATATGAGCTACTTTATCATATCAGTTCTGCGATAGAATCTAGTAAAGAATATATGCTAGATGAGCAACATTATGTTTTGCATGAGAATTTCATTTTTATCGGCAAAGATACGAAAGATGTTGCACTTACGTATCTACCTTTAAAGGATATTACGCAAAAGCCTACATTGCATGCAGAATTTAGAGAATTATTTTTTAAGTTAGTTGGCTATGTTAAGGCGCTGTCAGGTGATGGAGTGCAGCAGTTAACGAGTTATTTGAATGGAACTGATTTTCAACTAAAAGAATTAATGCAGAAATTAGATGAACTGCGTAAAACTGCAGTAAAAGAAGTAACACCAAAACAACCATGGGAAAAGAAGACTCAATATGCAGCTCCCACCAATCAAAATAATCAGGCTTCAAATCCACAACCAGAACCAGTGAAAAAGCCAGTCCAATCAACACCAAAACCAAGTCAGCCTGAAGCTAAAAAAGCCACACCAAAAAAGCAAGAGAAACAGAAAAAACAAGAAGCTCCAACAGAGGTTGCAAAAGAGCAGGAAAAGAAAGGTCCTAGTCCTATTATTGTATTTTGTGTAGGCGTGTTGGGTCTAGCTGTCATTTGGAAAATGTACCAATCGTTCCCTACAGAAGGCATGCTATACATAAGCGCCGGTTTATCAATTGCTGTATTTGCCGGTATTTATTATTTCCTAGCTGTATTTGGTAAAAATACACGTAATAAATCAACATTAGATGAAACGAATCAAGACAAAACACCAAAAAAACAAAAACAACAAAAGAAGAATCAAGGTATTAGTCCTAAACAGGTAGATGATTCACAATCGCATTCATATGAAGAACAACTAAAACCAGCTCTAGCAAATAGCGAAAATTATTTTCAAAATCTGCATCAAGAAACAACACTTCTTTCCCAATCGAATTCAACCGTTGCGTTAGATGAAAACGTTGAAGGTGGAGCATATCTAGAAGTGGATCGGAATGGTCAAAGTGAAAAAATTCAGCTTCACTCTGATTCTTTTATCATCGGAAGAAATCAATCTACCGTTCAATACTTTGAAGATACGGCGGGCATATCCAGAACCCATATAGAAATTATCAAGAATGGAGAAACGTATATGGTCAAAGATCTAGGTTCGAAAAACGGTAGTAAGCTGAATGATCAGCCAATGGTTGCCTATAAAACCTATCCATTGAATGAGGGCGATCGAGTAAGACTGGCAAAAATCACATATACATTCCACAAAGGATAATGCTTATGAAACTAAAGAAGTCTACATGGAGATATGGACTATCCACACACAAGGGATCTGTCAGAAATACAAATGAAGATAATGCCTATCTCAATACGAAGGTCGATCGGAAAGGTAATGAATTGCTGGTAACAGTTGTTGCCGATGGAATGGGAGGGTATGAAGCTGGGGAAATAGCAAGTCAAATGGTTGTTACCAAGCTGGATACGTGGTTTAGAAAAAAGGCATCAGCGATCTTAGCTCTTCCCTATCCATTTACAAAAATAGCAAGTGAAATGGAAATGTTATTAAAGGAAATAAATGAAGACCTCCTTCAAGAAGCAAAAGACTCAGGCAAGAAAATTGGTACCACAGCTTCTGTCTTATTCCTTTACAAGGATACATATTTCATTATTCATGTTGGGGATAGTAGAGTTTACCAGCTGTCTGATCGCAATGAAGAACAGCAGCATGATTTAACTCAATTGACGGAAGATCATTCGTGGGTAATGGATCAGGTGAGAAAGAAATTATTAACAGTTGAAGAAGCAGAACACCATCCAAAGAAGAACGTAATCATGCAATGTTTAGGAATTAATGAAGGATTATCCCCACTTACGATGGAAGGAACGTTTTCAAAAAAAGATATTTTCTTCTTATGCAGTGATGGCTTTTATAACATTTATCCAATAGAGGCGTTAGTAGATAGTTTCCAAACATTAGAAGACTCAGAGCAATCCTATCAATCATTAGCAGATTTTCTTGTGAATGATGCGGATGTAAGAGGGGCTACTGATAATATAACGGTATCCATTGTAACGCCAAAATAAACAATAGGAAAGGACGGCGGAATTGGTGCCTTTTATGACAACTTATTATACGGAAAAAGGAACGATGAAACAAATAAACCAAGATGCACTAATGATCAAGACAGCACAAACGAATCAAGGTACAGTCGGCTTATTCGTGGTATGTGATGGAATGGGTGGACTAGGAAAAGGTGAAGTAGCAAGTACTATGATCATAGAGGGATTATCAGAATGGTTTCAAGAGACATTGCCAAATCTGTTGCAGAGCTATTCTTTTGACGAGATTCCCGTTCATTTTGTAAATAAAATAGAGTATTTAAATGAACAATTAATCGATTATGGAACATTGAATCAAATAAAATGTGGCACTACACTGACTGCCATCTTAGTGAGAGAACAGCAGTTTTTCACATTTCAAGTAGGAGACAGTCGCGCGTATTCGATAGGGCAAGAGCTTAATCAATTAACAAAAGATCAATCCGTCGTTGCAAGAGAATTAGAAAGAGGAACGATTACGATGGAACAGGCAACAACACATCCCGAACGTCATGTGCTATTACAGTGTATTGGAATTGAACCAGTTATAGAGGTTGCCACAACAAGTGGTGTGTTAACTGAAAATGAAATGATTCTACTATGTACAGATGGATTTTATCATCGACTAACAGATCAGGAAATGCTGCAAGACTTGCAACCATCCTTACTAAAAACAAAGGAAGCAATGCAAAACACGTTGGCATCCATTGTAAACACAATCCAAAACAGACAAGAAACAGATGATATTACATCTATTTTAATAAAATTAAAATAGGCTTTGGGAATATCAAACCTTTTTCTTATTGTAAATTCGCAACTGCAAATATTGATGAGAAAGACAAGACTTAATATAACAATATTATATAAAGGAGATACACATACAATGAAAAAACAAATAATCTATTTAATCGGAATTTCACTTCTGCTTGCAGTTGGCTTAATTGCATGCAGCAATGATTCAAAACCTGCAGATGGCGAAGAGGGAAGTAACACAGCAGATGAATCAAATGCAGACAATACAATCACAAATCTATTAGATTGGGAAACTACAAATTTTGAAGAATCTGACTATCAAGTGAATACCATTGATAATGCTGAATTACCTGAACATGTTTTCCAAATAGTTGCAGGTAATGGCACAGTGGTTTTGAGTGGAGATACAAAAAGTTTTTATTATGATTATCTAAATGGAAAAATGAGCGATTTTTCATTAGATGGTGATGGAAGACCTCTACAGAGAAATGCTACATACGCAACATCTTATTTTTTTAATGAGTACCATTATACAATTAATGGAGAAGATTTAGAGAATCGCGATCAATATCATCTTGTTGAAATCAACATAGATACAGGAGAGAAAAAAGTACTAACACCTGTAGATTCTATACCATCCATATCCAAGAGTGGTGATAGTATAATTTGGCAAGATGATGGAAAAATTATTGCTTTTGATACAAAACAAGAAGAAGAACTATGGCAAATTGAACCAGATGTGGACTTCTCCTTTGCTAAAGTGTATGGAACTGATAATGCTGTCGTATTGCAGGGCGATGAGGGTCTAGCAGTTTTTTCAACAGCCGATGGTGAGAAAATGTTTGAATATGAAGCAGAGACTTATTTACATTACGTCGGTACGGATGGAAACGACTTTTATGTAACCGAAGAATCAGAAGAAACAATGACTAATACAGGTGAAACTAGTGTGCACGTGTATAAATTTACGGATGGGGTGGAGACACCAGAAAAACTACTCACTACCCCGGAAATGACGAGATCAGAGGGTATTGATGATTTACGAGTGGAAATAGAGGGCGACACCCTTTATATGAAATCAAAATATGGTATATCAGCATACGACAAAAATGATGGTCAGACACTTTGGCATACAGCGATTGGTGGAGAATTGGTTCAAGAGACAAATATAGACGGACCGTCACATGACGATTTTGAAGTGTCATACAACAATGGTGATGTATATGTGAGAACCACCTTAAATGAAAAAGGGACAAATAAGAACAGATTTACAGTGATTGATGGGAAAACAGGTGATATGAAGGAAAATTATGTTTTAAGTGATGGAGATGCACACGGACCCGCAATTGATGGTGATCGTGCACTTGTTTTTCATACAGATAGTGAACAAAAAAATACCAAAGTATATGTTATTGGGGGAGACAATTAAAAACCCTATTAGGGCGTATACACAGACGTTCACTCACTCTTATTTGTTAGAAAAGAAATAGTAAAAGTGTAAAATTATAGATTGGTAATTTTAAGAAACCGACTATTGTAGAGTGCTGAGAGGTTGTCAAATTGAGAGGAGGCTTTAAATTATGCTGCAAATTGGAAAAGTAGTGGATGGCAGATATGAAATTCTGAAGGAAATCGGTCGCGGTGGTATGAGTATTGTTTATTTAGCGATGGATAATCGCCTCAAGAAGTCATTAGTTGTTAAAGATATTCGCAAACGCCAAAGTAGCAATCATGAAGTACTCCTCAACAGCCTAGTAGTAGAAGCTAATATGCTGAAAAAATTAGAACATCCGGCTTTACCGAGAATTTATGACATTATCGAAACAAAAGATGGCATTTATGTCGTAATGGATTACATTGAGGGTGAATCTCTAAAGGAAAAGCTGGACCGAGAATATCGGGTTCCACCAGATGATGTAATTGAATGGGCGAAACAATTAGCGGACGTGCTAGGTTATCTGCACAATCAAGAGCCACATCCGATTATATACCGAGATATGAAACCCGATAACGTGATGTTGACACCGGACGGAAAAATAAAACTCGTTGATTTTGGGATTGCCAGAGAATATAAGACAGAAAGTTCGACAGACACAACTAATTTGGGAACTAAGGCATATGCAGCACCAGAACAAATTGCAGGTAAACAAACAGATAGGCGAACAGACATTTATAGTTTAGGTGTTACTCTTTACCACCTTGTAACAGGTAAAAGTTTAAATGAACCTCCTTTTGAAATTAGACCTATTCGAACATGGGATCCAACATTACCGGAAGGGCTTGAATATATCATTCAACGCTGTACACAAGTGGAGCCTGAAGAGCGCTACCAGCAAGTTGAGGAGTTATATGTTGATCTCAATCAGATAAACAAATTAACACAAGGTTATAAAAAGCAATTAACAAAGAAATTAGCTTTCTTCCTTTTACCGTCTTTATTATTTCTTGGCTTTACTGGTACAGCAGTGTTTGGGTATAACGGTGTGCAGAAAGTGCAATACCAGGATTATATGGGGTTAATAAGTGAGGCTGAAAATGCCCTTATTGAAGGAGAAGAAACGGAAGCTAAAATTCTATTAGAAAAAGCTATCTCATTAGATAGTGGTAGGGCACAAGCATATAACAGATTATTAGATTTCTATGTAAATAGAGGCGAGACAGAAAAAGGTCTTGCAGCTATTGAGTCAAATATAGATCAAGGATATGGTGGCGTTGATGATAATGATGAGGTTTTGTTTTATGTGGGTATGACCTACTTTGATGTACAAAAGGATTATAACAATGCCTTAAAGTATTTCAGACAAGTCGACGAAGAAGAGGAGCCGGAAGCCCAATACTATAAAACACTAGCCTCAACCATGAGTGAGTTAAATATTGATTTTGCTAAATTTGTAGAAGAATTGGAAAACTTCGAACAATTTAACGATAGTGAAGCCAACAATAGAAGAAAAGTTGAAAATTACAATGCCCTTGCGAATATCTATCTTTCGTATAAGGGACAAATAGAAGATGCTAACACAAAAGCCATTGACATCATTAATAAAGCCCAATCTATTATCGAAATACTTGATCAGGATGAGTTAACCTTTAGTTTTGAAGAAAATTTCGAGCGTAAATTAGCACAAGCCTATTATAGTAGAGGGATACAACCAGAAAGTCAAACTAGTGCAAGTGAAGACTTTTATCAAGCAATCGATCACTATAATAATCTTTTACTGCTTGATGTAGAAGATCAAGAGGACATCATGATTACGATCGGCAGTATTTATCATGAGATAGGGGAAAATGCACAAGCAGTTACCTATTATCAAGAGATTTTGCAGCAGTATCCTAACTCAATCTCGTCGTATGTAAAACTAATTAATTTGTTGATAGATATGGAGCAGGATAAAGAAGAAGATAAAAGGAACTATGATACAGTCAGACAATATTACCAGGAATTAATGGAACTGGATGAAATAAAAGATAATTCAGATGTAGAAAAATTAGAGCGAAGACTGCAAAATAATTCAGTTATATAGGAGGGGTGATATGGAATTAACATATAAAATAATGCTATATGGTGGTATTACTGGTGCATTGATCACCCTTCCAATTGCTATTTGGTTATTTAAAAGACTTGATATCTTAGACGTTTTAGAGGATTTAACAGGTCTTCGAATGAGGAAGCACAAAAGAAATCAAAATAATGCTGCTTTTCAAATGTGGTACAAACAAGAACATACGTCAAGCAGCATTAAATTAAAAAAATTGAATACCACGAATGGGAGTCAAAGTGAACAGGTTTCACAAGTTAAACCACAGCAAACGTACGAGCAAACTGAGTTACTAGAAGCAGAGAATAATTTCACCGAAATAGTGGAGGAAGATAACCCTTCACAAACGGCTTTATTAGAAGAAGAACACCAAACAGAGTTATTAGAAGAGACAACACTATTAGCCAATGAAACCGAGTTACTGGGTGAAGAAAATCATCCTTTTGTTATCGAAGAGGACATTGTAGTTGTTCATAAAGAACCAGTATTTAAGGAGGGTATTAAGTGAGTTATATCAAAAGGAACAAGAATAGTAAATGGTATCTTCTCGTTTCATTTCTAATGATTTTTGTCGCAGCCGCATTTATTTTTTCTTCCAGTGTGTTTTCTTCCAGTGAGTTAGACATTAAGGTTGAATATGGAGGCGATACCTGGGATTTAAGCCAGGAGTACCGGTTTGAAAGTGAACGGACGACAACAAGTAATAGTGTGTCTTTCACGGTAGATTTAAGTAACTATTATGAAAAATTGCCGAAAGAAGATGATGAGGGTTCTGCTATAGCATATGACCAACCATTCAATGTGGAAGCACAATTAGACAGTAACGGTAAAAGTTCAACAGTTACCGAAGTGAAAGACGGTTCGGGGAACTTTCAAGGGCGCTATCAAGTCACAGTGGACAGTTTGTCTGAGGATGGAAATTTAGAAATAGCACTTTATTTTAAAGAAGACAATGCTTGGAACATTCCTACTCAGCAAAATCCAATCGACTTTTCTATTACAAGAGATGCCACTAAACCTGTTATTGGTTATGAAGGTATCGAAAATCAGGAAGTCTATCATAATAATACGCCAACGCTAGAAGTGACTATTGATGAAGAGAATTTAGCGGATAAAAGTATTGAATGGACTCATAATGGAGAGCCAGCCGATTCGCCAGTAGAGTGGGATGGTAATAGGGCATCCATCGATTTTGAAGAAGATGGTGATTATCAGGTAACCATAAATGCTGCAGATAAGGCAGGTAATCAAGCAGATGAAGAGACTTTAACTTTTTATGTGCACAACGGGGAGCCTAAGTGGCAAATTTCAAGTGATGGTAATCAAGTAGAAGATGGAGCAGTGCTAAACAATTCTACTTTTTCATTGGGAATACAAAACGGTATTGATATTGAATCAGCAAAGGTATTTGTGAAAGATGGTGATATCATTGAAGAAGTAGACCTAAATGTAAATGGAAAAACAGCGACTTTAGAAGATTACACATTTAAGAAAGATGGTAACTATACGTTAGAAGCAACTGTTAAGGATGAAAAAGGCGAAAAAACGCATGAGCTAGATTCATTTGCAATTACAGTTGACCAAACTGCACCTGTAGTGACAATTAAAGATGGTGTGGGCTCAATTGATAATGAATCAAAGTATAATGAAGCTTTTGATTTATCACTAAGTGTGAAAGATCCTCATTTGAATTTGCAAGAAAGTTCATTTAAGGTTACACATCGATCGTTTAACGATGTAGTGAACGAGGAAGAAGTAGAGTTGTCTTCTACTGATGAGGGAGCAATCGGTACTTACGAGGTGGATGTTGCTGGTGAATATGAGGTATCGGCAACATTGATTGATGATGCAGGTAACCAAAAAACAGTTAACAGGACATTCACTTTGTATAGCAATAGTGATTTGATCACCATTAGAGATAGAACGAATAACGGAGACTTGCAAGAATATTATCAAAATGATGTTGAATTAAATATCAATCTTTGGGATTTTGGAACTGGACCATCATTTACAGTTACGAAATATAACCTTTTAGATGATACAAACGAACACTATTTAGACAGCGATGATTTAGGTGGATTACTTTTTCTATATTGGATTACACATAATTTTGAAGAAGGGCAATATGAGTTAACCATTGAGGCACAAAATTTTAGTGGTGATACAGAGAAAGTTAATCGTTCTTTCATTGTTGATAAAACAGATCCTGAAGTCATTTTAGACACACAATTAAAAGAAAAAGAGCATGTGAATTCGGCATATGCGAACGAACAGGGTGGCTTTTCAGAACTTTTTGACATAAGTGTTGCTGATGATTACTTAAAAGACAAAGAAGTAAAAGTTCAATTCCTAAATACAGAAGGAAATGAAAAAACATGGACAAATCAAGATGCTGGTAAATGGGTGGAATCAGAGGACACGTATCAATTCAATTTTGATGAAGAGATTTTTGAGGCAGATGGTCAATATACGATTTCTGTAGATGCGTCAGATCAATCAGGTCGTTCTTCTGAAAAGGAGCATACCTTCACTATCGATGATACTGCACCAGTCATAGAACTTACAGAAGTTAGTCGTTACAATGATAAAAAATTAGTCCAGGAAGTTGTAATATCAGAGGTAAACTATCAACGAAATAATGTAAACATTCAGATTGAAAAACAGAATGAAGATGGTGAGTATGAAGCCTATTCAACAGAAGAATTTGATGAGTGGGAGAATACTAGTTATGAATCTTCTGCATCATTTCCTTTTGAGGAAGATGGAACATACAAGATGAATATTGCTGCAACTGATGATGCTGGAAATCAGGCGCAAGGTACTTCAGCTACCTTTACAATCGATACAAATAAACCACGTACAGTAATTTCTGGTGTAGAAGATCAGGCGCATTATAATATGAGCAAATCGGTTGATATTGAAGTCAAAGATCAAAATATTGATGAATCCTTAACAAGCTTAGAAGTGAATAAATGGAATGAAGAGACTTCACAATTCGAAGTAATGAACATAGAAACCGATCTTGTCTTTGATAAAAAACGAGCTGTTTGGCAATATGATTTTGAAGCAGAAGGTAAATACGAAATTATATTAGACGCAACAGACTTGGCTGGTCAACAAGCAGATAGACAGCATATAACGTTTACTATTGATAAAACTAATCCAGAAGTGTCGATCGATAGTTTAGCAGATGGAAAGTATTACGCAACGGAACAACAAGTAAACTTCCATGTAAATGAATTAAACCATCCTGAAAATACAGTTTACTTTGAAGTAACAAGAGATGGAGAAGATATAACGGAAGAGGTAGAAGGAAGTCAAAAATGGCGTAAAGAAAGTAAAGAGTCTAGTTTAACGTATACGTTTGATCAAGATGGTGACTACGAAGTAACACTTAGCAGTGAGGATAAGGCAGGAAACAAATCAAAAGTGATCAATAAAAATTTCACAATTGATTTGACCAATCCTACTATTAATGTTGATGGTGTAGAGGATACGGTTCATTATGATGATGATCGAGAAGTAGCTATTGATATTGCAGATACGAATATCGCTAGCTATGACCTACTTATCACCAACAATAAAGATGAAGATTTTAAATATGAAAAAAGTGGAGAAGACAATTTTTCAGAGGAGTTCACTTTTGACGAAGAAGGAGATTACGCAATCGAAATTTCTTCCGTTGATGACGCTGGAAACAAATCATCTCAAGTAATAGAATTTACCATTGATAAAACGAATCCTGTTATTTCCATTGATCATCAAATGCCAGAATTTATAACATTTGAAAAGATCAAAGATAAAGGAATAAATGACCTTGTTCCTATCACATTAACAGAAGAAAACGTAAAAAATAAAGAAGTTACTATTCGCGTGAAAGATAATAAAGGTAATACAGAAACTTACGCTGAAAGTGATACTGGTAAATGGGTTTCATCTGACAAGGAGAATTATCAATATATTCTGGATGAAGAGTTCTTTGAAGCGGATGGGGATTACGAAATAATTGTTAAGACTGAAGATAAATCGGGCCGTTCAAATCAATCAAGTATGTCTTTCGCAGTAGATAATATTGAACCAAAAATTGAATTAACAAACATTGCTTCGTTTAACAAAGAGGAAAAAACGGCAACTGTAAAAATAACAGAGCATAACTATAATACCAACGATGTGACCATTGAGGTTTATCGTGAAAAAATGAATGGTGACTATGAAAAAATCACTAATGAATTCACTAAATGGAAGAATGAAAAGGAAGTAACATCCTTAGCTTTTCCTTTTACGAAAGATGGGAAATATAGAATTGTAACAAATGCAACAGACGCTGCTGGAAATAAGGCAGTATCTAAGTCTGATACATTCACTATTGATACCGTAAATCCGGACATATCTATCTCTGGAGTTACGAATGATACACATTATAAAAGCAGCAAAAAAGTAACGGTTTCCGTAAATGATGCCAATGTTAGTAAATCAGACACAAGTTTAAAGGTTTTTAAATTAAACCAAAGTACTGGCAAAATGGAGCCTTATAATACGGGTGAAACACCTGCATTTTCAAGACGGGCGATGAATTGGCAATATACGTTTGATACAGCTCGCGAAGGAACTTATCGTGTGCAAATTGACGCAACAGACCTGGCAGGTAATAAAGGGAAATCACAATCTGTTAATTTTACAATCGATAAAACAGCACCAGCATTATCAATTAATAATGTAATAGATGGCGAGTATTACAATAAGGCTCAAACGGCAGAATTCACGATAAGAGAGACTAATTATTCAAGTAATAGTGTCCAATTCGAAGTTACTAGAAATGGACAAAATATTACGAATCTAGTAGAAGCAAGTAAAGGTAACGCTTGGCGAACTGCAGGATCCATGTCAAGACTAAGCTATGGATTTACAGCAGATGGCGCTTATACAGCAAAGATAGATGCAACAGATGAAGCAGGAAACAATAGTAAAACAGCGCAAAAGAGTTTTGTAATAGATACAGTGGACCCTGCTATTGATATAACAGGTGTGGAAGATGGCGAATATTATAATGAAGACGTACCAGTTGGTGTAACGATCAAGGATGTTAATTTTGATAGCAATACCATTCGTGTTACACGTGATGGTGCTAATTACCCAGTTGGGGGCTTTTCTATTACGAATAATGGTTATCAAGATTCAGTTGCCAGCTTTTCTCACCGATTTAGTCAAGAAGGCGACTATGAAATTTTTGTGGAATCAACGGATAAAGCAAATAATAATCAAACAGAAAGTATTGCGTTCACTATTGATAAAACAGCACCAGATATCACACCAATCATGGGTGGCGATAACAAAGAACTAATGGATGGCTCTTACATCAACCACATCTTCCAGCCTATCTTCCAGCTGGATAATGACGAAGATACGATCGTTTCTGTTCGCTTAAATGGTGGAAACAATGTCGCTGGAAATGTTCCGGTAGCTTCCAAAGAAATGGAATATAATTATGAGGTATTGGCAAAAGATAAAGCTGGGAATGAAACAACATTAAATGTTGGATTTATTCTAGATACTACAAGACCTGAATTAAGTATCACAGGCATTATTGAAGGTTTTTTCAATAATGATATTAGACCACATGTTGAATATTCGGATAAACATCTTGATCAAGACCGAACTTCTGTCACGTTAAATGGTGCTCCATTTGAAAATGGAATTCAGCTAACAAAGGAACAGAATTATGAATTGAAAGCAGTAATTACCGATTTAGCAGACAATGTGTCAGAAAGGTCTATTGTTTTTACAATTGATAAAACTGCGCCAAAAATCCTCTTTGAAGAGGAAATATCCGGAAAGTATTTAAGTGAAGTCATCATTCCTGATCTACTCATTGAAGATATGACAGGTTATGATATTATTGCCTTAACTTTAAACGGAGAACCTTATGAGTTAGGTGATCCGATTGAAACCGAAGGCAAACATGTACTTTACTTTGAGGTGAAGGATCAGGCAGGTAATATTCAGCAACTTACAGTGGAATTTATTATTGACCAGACTCCACCAGTTGTCTTATTTGAAGGGGTAGAAGAAGATACCCAATCCGTTGAATCAGTTGAAGTAGCAATCCGTTTGGAGAATCCAGAAGATACAATTAAGCAAGTAACTGTAAATGGAGAGGTACCTGAAGATTCGGACTTAGAAGATGATGAGATCAACTTACAATTCTCGGACATCAATGAATACAATATCGAAGTTACGGCGTATGACAAAGCAGGCAATGAAGTGACACAATCACTACCTTTTGCTATTACCGAAAAAGGTTTGTTAACTAAATTCTATGAGAACAAATCACTATTCTCTTTTAGTATTGCAGGTGTACTTGCGGTACTTCTAGCACTATTCATAACTGCACTTCGCCTAAGAAAAAGAACCGCAAGAACCGCAGAGTAATTATTAGAAGGAAAGCTTGTAGAGTTTCGTGACTCTTCAAGCTTTTTTTATTAATTATAAAAAGGTTATGTGATAGTTAAGAAGTTAGAATTTTTTTAAAATTAGAACTTTTTTAATTCCTCTATGAAATTGTATGATAAATCCTTATAATAGATTTTGGTTTGCTAGAAAATTTAGATAATTTTCTGAAAATTAATTTAATTATATAAAAGGGTGAATATCAAATGGAAGGAAAGAAAAAGCAAGGCTTATTTCAAAGAAGCCTTAATCGGATTGAATATGTCGGAAACAAGTTACCGCATCCAGTAACACTTTTTATTATACTAGCATTTATCGTTTTAATTACGTCTGCGATTGTTTCCTCAACAGGTGTATCTGTTCAACATCCAGGAGATGCTGAAGAACAGATTACCGTGAAAAACTTATTAAATGCGGAAGGAATTGCTTACATTTTCACAAGCATGGTTGATAACTTTATCAATTTTGCTCCGCTCGGTGTCGTTTTAGTGACAATGTTGGGAATAGGTTTAGCAGAACGTACCGGCCTTATTAGTGCAGGTTTACGTGCTTTTGTTCTATCCTTACCAAAATCTTTAATAACTGCTGGATTAGTATTTGCAGGTATTATGTCAAGTGTTGCAACAGATGCTGGTTATGTAGTTTTGCCGCCTTTAGGGGCCGTGTTGTTTGCAGCTTTAGGTCGTCATCCATTAGCAGGTTTAGCTGCAGCCTTTGCGGGGGTATCTGCCGGATTTAGTGCCAACCTGGTTCCAACGGCTTTAGAGCCATTACTCGGAGAGATGACGATGGCTGCTGTTGCCACCATTGGTGCTGAAGGAGAAGCATATGCTGAGACGATGAATATTTTGATGAACTATTATTTCACAGTCGTTTCTGTATTTCTATTAACGATCGTCGGAACATTTGTAACAGAGAAGATTGTTGAACCAAGGTTAGGAGCATATACCGGTAGTTATAAAGAAGAGGCAACAGGGTTATCTAAAATCGAGAAAAAAGGTTTGCGATATGCTGGTTTATCACTTCTGATCAGTGTGATTGCAGCATCTTTATTAATCGTACCTGAAAATGCGCCGTTGCGGGGAGAAGATGGTGCAGTGATTATATCGCCATTCATGAGTTCCCTTGTGCCTATTATATTTATTTTGTTCTTTATCCCTGGTGTCGTTTATGGAATTGTAACGAAAAATGTAAAGAACGACAAAGATGTAGCGAATCATTTATCAGAGACGATGGGCTCAATGGGAATGTTTATTATCCTATCGTTTGCTGCTGGCCAGTTTGTAGCATATTTTACAGAATCCAATTTAGGTATGTTAATTGGTGTATATGGTGCAGAGTTTTTAAATACGATTAGTCTAAATGGTATCCCATTATTAATTGTATTTATCATAATAGCCGGTATTATCAATATTTTTATTGGAAGTGCGACTGCCAAATGGGCAATGATGGCACCGATATTTGTTCCAATTATGATGAAATTAGGTTATTCACCTGAACTAACTCAAATGGCGTACCGCATTGCCGATTCATCGACAAATATCATTTCACCATTGATGACATATTTTGCATTAATTATTGCATATGCGCAAAAGTATGATAAGAAAATGGGTATCGGTACTCTTATTTCAACCATGTTCCCATACTCAATCTTTTTCTTTATCATTTGGACGCTAATGTTAGTAGTATGGATGCTCCTCGGAATCGACCTAGGCCCAGGATCACCAATTTATTACGATAATTAAACAAAAACGACTTTGCTTTAACACAAAGCAAAGTCGTTTTTTAAATATATTTTACCTCATTACACTATATAAAAGTAAGTGTCACGGAATAACACGTTTACTTCTTGCAGATTAGCGCTTCTTCTTGCATTTCGCACCGCTCTTCTTGCGGATTAGCGCTTCTTCTTGCATTTCGCACCGCTCTTCTTGCAGATTCGCGCTTCTTCTTGCATTTCGCACCGCTCTTCTTGCAGATTAGAGCTTCTTCTTGCATTTTGCACAGCTCTTCTTGCAGATTAGCGCTTCTTCTTGCATTTCACACCGCTCTTCTTGCAAATTCGCTCTCCCTCTTATATTTCAAACTGTTCTTTTAGTACTCCCACTCTTCTTTCAAATGGAGGTAAAGTAAAATCAACCAGTTTTCGTTACTTATTGCTTTGTTGGTGATCTGATCCTCTATTTTTGGTAATAAAATCTTACTGACCTGCATCGTTAGTTGATCTCTTTCTTGTGTGCGTAAATCAACAATACGATGTACATAGGTTTGTAATAGACGCCAATCCTTCTGGGAAAATTGCTTAAGATGAAAGCTTTCTAATTGTAATGTTTCTTTGCTTAATCCTTTTTCGTCTATATATTTATCGAGAGGTTTCTGTTTTCGTGATTTCTTTTGTTTCTCATGAACCACAATGGTACCAGCAGTAATATCGCCTAAACGCTTATGTTTATTATGAGCGAAAATTAGAATGATACCTACAGCGTAAGCACTTGGTAAACTATCAATGATTCTTACAAAGTTACGAATGATACTCGACAAAAGAGTGATATTATGTCCATTTTCCTGAATGACACGAATTCCTAAGATTCGCTTGCCGATTGTTCGTCCACCCCAAAAATATTCAAACAAAATAAAATAACCAAAATTAAGGATAAATATCACGATCAGAACAATAGCAAATACGAGACTTTCACCAGCCCCTAAGAAAAAGTTTGTAACACTGTTCGTAAACGCCAACAATAAAAATAGGATAATCAATAATTGGGTAAACATGATAATCGCATAATCAATGATATGTGCGGCAGATCTTGAACCTAACCCAGCTAATTGAAATTGTAGGGAAACATATTCTGGTGTTTTAACTCCTAATTTTTCCTGTTCCATATTCGACCTCTTTCTGTACTTTAATTAAGTCCTTTTCATTTACGTAGTCTTTCAGTATAATATAGTAAAAAGATAGAAAAAAAGGTGATTTTATGCAAATCAATCAATTTATTAAGCAAAATCGTTCTGATTGGGAGCAGTTAGAAGCACTTACTACCAATCTACAAAAGAAAAAAACATATCAAGTAATTGAAGAATTCCAACATACATATCAAAAGGTTGCCAGACAATTATCTTACAGTCAAACCTATTTCCCTAATGAAGATGTGACGCAGTATCTGAATGAGATCGTAGCAAAAGCACATAATGTACTCTATCAGTCTCAACAATCTTCTTGGAAACAAGCCTATCATTTCTTTTCAAGTAAGTTTGTCGGATTGTTACTTGAACAATGGAAGGCAATCATCATTGCGATGCTCCTTTTTTTTATTGGAGGCTTAGCAAGTTTTATTACAGTAATCGATAATCCAGCTCATCTATATGGGATTTTACCCGAAGAAATGGTGCAGTCAGTTGAACCTGAATCATTAGGAGAAAATCCTCAAGCAGTTGATGCACCAGTCATGTCAGCAGAGATTATGACCAACAATATTCGAGTAGCGATTCTTGCATTTGCTGGTGGGATCACCTTTGGGATTCTTACTGTATATGTATTAATTTATAACGGAATTCTAATTGGTGCTTTAGCAGGACTATTCTGGAATTACAGTAATTCCTATTCTTTTTGGGCTTATATTGTCCCTCACGGAATAATTGAACTGCTGGCCATCTTTATTGCAGGTGGTGCAGGCTTGTTAATGGGTTACAAAATATTTGTCCCTGGAAAATATTCGAGAGGATACCAGCTCAAAGTACAGACAGTCCGTTCTGTTCAACTATTATTAGGCACGATTCCATTGTTTGTAATAGCTGGTATCATCGAAGGCTATATCACACCAGCGGATATCTCCTTAGAAATGAAATATCTGGTAGCGATAATCACTGCTGTTGGATTGTTGGCTTACATGATCGCAGGGCATTTTCTGATGCAACGAAGAAAATTACAACAATCCACGATTTAATGTTTCAATATAATGGGAAACAGACGTCGCTGCTAACCGATCGGCAGGAGCTTCGAGCATGGGTAATCCATGTTTTTCCCATTTTCGCATGACTTGTTTCTGATAGAGATATTGTTTTTGTGCGATACTTTTTTCCATCGTTATTAAAGCACTAGTAGGCTTGCTTTTTATTTTGTCGTGAAGCAATTGATCCTCAATCCCAACCATGACAAAAAGATGTTTCTTTCGTAATTTTTTCATATAAAAGAGATGATAATCTTCATTAGCAAATGTTTGGACATCACTAAATAATAAGATCATACTTCGTTTTCGCTGGATCGATTGTGCGTGTTGAAGCGCTAAAGCATAGTTCGACTCTTGGGCGTCTACCTCCACGGAATAAATGGTTTGTAGGATGGTATTAAGATGTTCCAATCCCCTTCCGGCAGGGACAACCGCTTTAATGTCTTTTGAAAAAGCAATAACAGATACATGGTCGCCATTATGTAAAGCGGCTGTTGCAAGTGTTATGGCAGCTTCTACAGATTTTTCTAAGCGATTCCCTTCTTCAAGTTCTACACCCATCATTCGACCGCAATCAATTAGAATCGTTACATATTTTCCGTGCTCTGGTTCATATTCATTTGTCATCATATCTTGTAATTTTGCTGATTGGCGCCAGTTAATCTTTCTTGGATCGTCCCCAACTACATAGCTTCGAACCTTTGAAAATTCTCCAACACCACTGCGCATTTTTCGGATTTTTATTCCTTCATGCAATAAATAGTTTTGAGCACTCGCTAAATATCGTTTGGCTTCTGATAGATTCGGAATTACCTTTACTTGATTAGGTAAGTAAAAGGTTATTTGTCGTTCCCATAATCCGAATTTGGTCTTGAAGCGCAAATATAATTTATCGATGAGATAGTCTCCTCTTATTTGAGGAAAGACCTCATATGTAATCCTCGTTTTCTGTTCAGCTGGGATCTTCTGGCCAAGCGGGAATATCGTTTGGAACGATGTAGGTATCCCGTCTTTTATGCGTACGAAATAATCATCCGTTGTGCGATTGTGAATGTGAATCGAGACGGTTTGTTTCTGATAACGTTCCATTTCCTCATCGATGTTTCTTTCTACGGAAAATTCTGACCGTTTAGGTAACAAAAAAATATCTGTCGTCAAAAGAGCAATCATTAGAATGGTGGCAATTGAAAGAAATAGCCATGAGAATTGCCAAAATGATAGAACAAGCATCGCCAAAAGAAACAGGCAATATAAAAGTAATAATTTTTTTGTTGGTATAATGCCCTTATCGCGGAACAGCAATCGATCCCACAAGCTCTTGAATCGTTTCATCGATATCTGATCCCTCCAATTCTGCATATGGAGATAGTTGGATACGGTGACGAAGACTTGGGATAGCAACAATCTTCACATCATCTGGTGTAATGTAATCACGATTATCGAGGTATGCCCATGCTTGTGCTGTTTTAGCGATAGCGAGTGCTGCCCTGGTACTGGCACCATATTGAATATGTTCTAGTTCTCGGGTTTTTCTAACCATTTTCATAATATAGTCCGCAATTTCATCGCTAATATGTACTTTTTGAATGGTATGTTGGACCTCTGCTAAAGCCTCGTTCGTAAAGATGGCAGTTATTTCTTGAGGATTGCTTTGTTCTGCCATCACCATTTGCAATACGGCGGTTTCTTCTTCAAGAGTTGGAAAGTCTACTTTCAGCTTAAAGAAAAAACGATCTTGTTGTGCCTCTGGTAATGGATATGTACCCTCAAATTCGATTGGATTCTGGGTAGCTGCTACAAAGAAAAAATCAGGTAATTTATAAGTTTCACCTTGAATCGTTACCTGTTTTTCTTCCATTGCTTCCAGTAACGCCGCCTGTGTTTTGGCAGGTGTTCGATTAATTTCATCGGCAAGCAGGACATTTGTGAAAATAGGTCCTTTTAATGTTTGGAAAGCATGTTCCTTCATATTGTAGATCGAACTTCCCGTAATATCACTGGGTAATAAATCAGGAGTAAATTGGACCCGGTTAAAACTACTATCTAGTAACTGTGCTAATGTTTTTACCATTTGTGTTTTTCCCGTACCAGGTACCCCTTCAATTAAGACATGACCCCCGGCTAAAGCAGCTGTTAATAGTAAACGTAAATTCTTTTGTTGCCCAATAATTCTTTCTTCATACTTCTCTAATAAAGATGTAATTGTTGAAGTCAATTTGTCTTCACCTCTTCTCTGATTTTATCGATTTCATGAGACCATTTAAGATATTCTTGTTTATTTAACGATTGTTGCTCGGAAATGGTTTCAAATCCTTTTGCGATTTGGTTTAATTCTTTAGCTGAAAAGCTTGTTATTTTACCTTCTATGCTGCTTAAACGTTCTTGCCAACTTTTATAATAAGGAATACCATATCGTTGACGAATGGCTTCCTTGAGATAATCGAGCTGATCTTTAATGGAAGGTTGATAGTTTTTTCCCTTTAACTGCCATATCGCAAGTGCTTTTAAACGTTCATCGCTAAAGCGCACTGTTTCTTCTCTAACCGTTACAATCGGACCAAATCGTTTTCCTTGATACCACAAAACAAGAATAGTGGCAATAATCCCTTCCACTAGTAAGACATATGCCCAATTTGGATATAAGGCAAACGGCGAAACTAGCCCACCAGAATCGATTAAACCGTACTCATCAAAAATGATCGTTTCTGCTTCTTGAATAGGAAGAATTTCAAATAATACGTCAAGATGTTGTTCTTTTGTAATTTCGTCATTTGTAAGCCAACCAGGTTCAGTGAAGACGATTAAAGAGCCTTCTCCAATTTCTCTTTCGATAGCTAATACACCGAATTCATCTTCTAGTAAAATATGATCCTCTTCTTCTGTGATGATACGATGAAGGCTCTCATGGATCACATCAAAACTGTCATTTTGATGAGTAACTTCCATTGTCTGTTCTTCTTCATTAAGAAAAGTTTCCATGGCATACTCTGTCTCAATGCCAAATAAGCTATCTGGATTTTGCTTTGCTAGTATTATCGTATTACCGTTGCTCAAGTAGTCTTGGTATTGCTTCTCCACACTATTATCAGAATAAATAGGTGGATCTAATAAAAATCGTACTTCACCTGAACTTGTTTGATTTGGTAATGATTCGCTATCGTCCACTTGATATTGATTTTGATTCAAATATGTATAAAAACCTTTCAGACCTGTTGGAGCTGGTGAGTCGATCAAATAAGGTGGATAAGGTTCAGGTGTATTATTGCTTGAAAATACACTAACCCCAATTAAAATCAAAAAAAAGACGACAGCTACGATCCATGTTCGTTTACCGAGCATTATCGTTCACCTATTTCTTTATCGGAATGATTGTTTCGAGCGATGAAATCTATCCAGTCTGTGATTTTAGCTTGATAGTTTTGGTAATCCTCTTGGGTTATTTGTTGCTCACCGTAAGCGGATTTGTCAAAGAATAAAGCCAATTGATAGAAATCCTGCGCTAAGGCATGTTTGGATTGTTTCAACTCATCGTAGTAATCCCAATTTGTTTTCCACAATTTCGCTGTTAATAAGCTTTTTTCATTTAAAAGCAGTAAAAATGCCAGGAATTGATGTCGGGTTGCTAGACGATACGCTTCTTCTGACGCATATTGTTTTGCTACATCTAAGTGCTCTTGATAGCCCCATTCTAATTGATTACTAGAAGCAAACGGTTGGTGATTTTTAAGTCGCTTTCTTCTCGTGACTGTCATGACAATCGCTACTATACCGATTACTACAGCAAGCAGTATTACTAGCACTATCACCGTGATAATACTATTACCAACTGTAGTACTCGGATCAAAGGATTCGAAAACTTTTGAAAGAATATCACCTAGCCATTCTTTTATTCGATCCCAAATCTTTTCTATAAAACTTCGATTATCTTCATAATAGACTTGATATTCTTTATTACTTAGAATTTCCTTTAATTGCTCTCGTTCTGTTTGATAAGATGACATGTATAATCTCCTTTAAGATCGTTCTGTCACATCGTATTCGCTAATCATTTCTTTAAGGTCTGTAGCCTCTTGTCTTGTTGTAGCATCAAAGTACATCACACCGTAACCCACCATAAATACAATGGAAGTCACCAGAGAAGTAATGTTCATTAATAAGTGAGCTAGTACACTGTTTCCTAAAAATATTAAAGGAAGTTGTAATACGGTCGTTATGATCCCTGTGATGATTAAGAGCACAATAAACAGACCAAAAAATTTCCATGTTTGTCTTTTGGATAAACGCCAGCTTTTTGAAAAACCTGGTGCTACTTTCTCAAATAAAATAGCAGGCAGGTACAAACTCCATCTAGTAAACAAAAGACCTATCCCAATAAATATCGCGATCGAAATGACAAACATCATAATAGCTCCGAAAATCGGATCGATGAACATAAACATCACACTTGAGATACCGATCAGCATAAAAACAGGAATTAATAATGCAAACAAAATAAGAAAGATTAGGAGCGTACTCCAAAACATTGGCCAATAACGTGGTAGTGCTCGTTTTATCATATCTTTGGCAAAAAGTGCTTCCTTACTCTCACGAGTTAGTTTAACGGTCCAAATAATTGCACCAGCTATTAGTGGCGTTGCAAAAATGATAATAAGATTTACCAACGAACTAGTAAAATCTTCTTGGACGGTCGAATTTGCGAAAGAATCAGCATTTGTTACAATTTGGTCAATTAGGCTTTGTCCAGGATCTGAACTGGTAATTAAATCACGACCGGTCAAACTAAGAATAAGTGCCTGTAGTGCAAATACCGGTACCATAATTAAAAAGGTAATCATAAAAAGTGTTTTGAATTGTGTTTTAATAATACGAAATGTTTGGTCTAATATTTCTCCAAACCCTAAAGGTTTATTTGTCTGTTCATTCATTTGCATCAATCCTCCTAAAAATTCAGCATACATTGCTTATTTTAACACGATTTACGAAATATGGAATAATTTTTTAAATAAAAGGTAAAAAATAGGTAGTTCTATTGATCGTCGAAAGAAGAGAATTTGTGGAGTATATAGTGTGATAACGCGAAACAGCCATATTAATGAGATTAATATGGTTGTTGGCGAGCTTGTCATTACTCGCCAACAACAACTATTATGTGAAGTCTTTGTTTAGTATTTCAGTTCTGTTTTTGCTTTTGTTTTCAAGAAAAAGGATAGGGTAAGTCCGACTATAGACAAAATGGTTGCCAGCCAAAAAGCAGCATTGTAACCATCCATCGCTGCATTAGCCGCTATTTGGTTGATTGCTTCTGATTCTGTTAAGCCATCTAGCGCAGTTTGATTTGGCTGATGATTCGTTGCTGCAGTCGTCATTACCGTAATCAAAATCGCTGTACCAATCGATGCTGATACTTGTTGCATCGTATTTGCCATCGCCGTCCCGTGTGGATGCCATTCAGGTGGCAACTGATTTAAACCAGCTGTCATAACAGGCATCATAACTAAGGAAAGCCCAAACATACGGATCGCATAAATCACAACTAAAAAGCTATATGCTGTATCGATGGTTAAACTCGTAAAAAGAAAAGTGGTTAATGAAACAATCAACATACCTGTAACAGCTAACCATTTTGCGCCAAACTTATCGAAAAGCATACCTGTAATAGGAGACATAATTCCCATTACAATCGCTCCTGGAAATAACATTAAGCCTGATTCTAATGCGGAAAAATCTCTCGTGTTTTGCATATACAATGGTAACATGGTCTCCGCACCAATTAAGGCCACTAATACAATCATGGTAACAATCAGGGATAGTGAGAAAATAGGATACTTAAATACTCGAAATTCTAACATAGGTTTCTTTAATTTTAGTTGTCGTAAAATGAAGATGGTTAAAATGATCGCTGCACCAATGATGATCGCAAGTGCAACACTATCTATTTCAGTTGAAGCCTCACCAGCGCCGTGACCACCACCAATACTACTAAATCCATATAATAAACCACCAAAACCAAATGATGATAATAAAATCGATAGAATGTCGATTTTCGGATAGGTTTGTTCTGTTACATTTTTAACGAAAATAGCTGCAATAATAATTGCAATGATTACAATTGGTAAGACAACATAGAATAATCCTCTCCATGAGAAGAATTCCAATAACCACCCAGAGAGTGTTGGCCCGATCGCTGGTGCGAAGGAAATAACGATCCCTGCCATCCCCATTGCTGCTCCTCGCTTTTCCACTGGAAACACTTTAAGCATAACGGTCATCATTAACGGTAACATAATCCCAGAGCCAGACGCTTGCACAACTCGAGCTGTTAGTAAAAGTTCAAATGTATGTGAGATCGATGCGATGAAGGTCCCCACAGCAAATATACTTAATGCTGTTATAAATAATTGGCGTGTGGTAAATCGTTCAATTAAAAAAGCACTGATCGGGATCATTACCCCGTTTGTTAATAAAAATGCTGTAGTGAGCCATTGCACTTGATTTTCAGCAATGCCGAAGTCTTGCATAATGCTAGGTAATGCAGTTGCTAATAGTGTTTCATTAAGTAAACCGACAAATGCACCGATTAGCATTACCGCAACCATTAAATTTCGTTGTTTTGGTTCCATGTTAGTAGCTTGATTCATGTTTCTTTGTCCTCCTGTTTGCTAAGTCTCTCTAATTTTATAACAAAAGGGTAAAGGGAAGGCTCGCGTTTTAAGTAAAGAAACATTGCTTCCATTGTCACCGAATTTGTTATGCGGTTTTGTATTTCTTGTTCAATATGATAGAGAGCTTCTAACAATCTATCACCATTGGTTATTTGTTTCTGATTAATGTTTTCTTTGATCGTTTCTATCACTTGGAAGATTGATTCATTTTCGCCATCTTTTAAAAAAGGTTCTAACTCATTTAAACGCTGCACAATAGCATTGATAATACTTGTGATCCATTGACTTAGGTTAAAGGTACTGTAGTCTTTGGGATGTAAAGACATATATAATAGGTATTCTTTCATGAGCCCTTCAAACATAACGAGCAAATCGGTTACATATGGTTTTACTTTATCACCATATGCTTGGTGAAAAATTTCACGGTGGTTATGCTCTAAACTAACACGCAGTTCTTCCATTTTTTCTGTGATTTGCTTATGCTTTTTTGGGGCGAATTCATTGAATAAAACATGAAAGAAGGCTTGATGGTCGATCCAAGCTTCTAATTCGAACTGAATATATCGTGCGAGGTCATCGTTATCCTTTAAGGCTTCTATATGTTTTGTGCTATCTATGACTTTATCATGGTAATCATTGATCATTTCTAGTATTAAATCTGTTTTAGTAGAAAAGTATGTATAAAATCCACCTTTAGAGATTCCGCTTTGTTGTGCAATTTCTTGTACAGATGTTTCCGAAAATCCTTTCTTTGAAAAAAGCTGAATAGCAATAGCTTTTATCTCTGCTTTTTTATCCATTTGTACCCCCTTTTGACTAGTTAGTCACAAAAATGACTTATCGGTCATGAGTTGTATTCTATAGAATCAGATCATGTATGTCAACAATCTAAGTTTATTACTCTAATAAAGAAGAGTCTGGGACAAAAGAATCTTATAATTATAAAAATCCAAACGATTCGAAATTGAAATGACCTTCGAATCGTTTGGATTTTTATGTGTGGTAGGAAGGCTGCGCAATAACTGAAGTGGTAATTATGAGATTTTATGTGTGCTTTGCAACCGCTTCGGCTTGCCCGCTTTCCTTTCCGCGGGTTTTTACCCTAAGGTCCACTTTTTTAGCAAAGTTCGCTAAAAAAGTGGACCTTAGGGTAAAAACATCCCGCAGGAGTAAAAGGAGGCCACTGAAAAACCCCCTTCCTTTTTAATCAATAAAAATACAATCCCAAAATTCATACTAAATATCATATGAAAGTGGGGAATTATATGCATTTTCAATAGTGTTTCGGGGGTTAAAGTGGGGAAAATAAATTCCATAATATGTTTTTCAATGGCCTCGAGTAAAAGCGGCCGCCTTCGTTCTTAAGGGATGCTACAATTGTTGTTACAGCTATCATTTTGATCTTTCTATAAGTATTTCGTTTATATTTAGCGATAGAAGTCTTTAATTAAGCTCTTGCATCTATTTGTAGAACATTCATTAGCGTAGGCGTTCGCTTCCACTCCTATGGGACTCGTTTTACCTGAAGATCCACTTTTCCATGCGGTTTTTGCTTGGAAAAGTTAGCTGAAGGTAAAACCCCATGGAAAGGGAAGCGAACAAGCCGTAGCGAGTGCTAAGCAGTGTTATTATCTCAAAATTACTACAACGTAAAAGATATACTGAGTAGTATCCTCATATTGTATCGTTCGTGTTTAGGGGAAAACTAGTTATATTTCAGTCTCTATTTATAAGCATAGAATCATTTATTGACTCACTTTTTCGTGAAATTCTCTGCGATTTTGATGATGGTTTCGGTCGCTTTTACCATGTTGTCAATCGAGATGAATTCGTATTTGCTATGGAAGTTTTCGCCGCCTGTAAAAATATTTGGCGTTGGTAATCCCATAAATGATAGCTGAGAACCATCCGTGCCACCGCGAATTGGTTGAATGATCGGTTCGACACCGACATCGCGAATCGCTTGTTCAGCAATATCTACAATATACTTTACAGGTTCAATCTTTTCGGCCATGTTATAGTATTGATCCTGCATTTCTAACAAGACATTATCCTCGCCATACGTTCGTTGTGCTTGATCAATAATAGATTGAAGTACTTGTTTCTTTTGATTGAATAGCTTTCGATCATGATCCCTGATGATATAATATAGCTTGGCCTCTTCCGTATCTCCTGTAAAAGAGAGTAAATGATAAAAGCCTTGATAATCTTCTGTGTATTCGGGTGCTTGTTCCTTTGGTAACTGCTCGTGAATATTCATTGCGATTTTGGCAGCGTGTACCATTTTCCCCTTAGCAGTTCCAGGGTGCACATTATTTCCCTTTACGGTGATCTTTGCTGCTGCCGCGTTAAAGCTTTCAAATTGCAATTCTCCTAAAGGCCCTCCATCAATCGTATAAGCAAGTTCTGCTCCAAACGTTTGGACATCAAATTTATGAGGACCACGGCCGATTTCTTCGTCAGGTGTGAAAGCAATGCGAATCGTACCATGTGGGATCTCGGGATGTTGTATCAGATAATCGATCGCCGTGATAATCTCAGCAATTCCTGCTTTATTGTCCGCTCCTAACAAGCTAGTGCCATCGGTTGTCATTAATGTATGCCCTAAATAATTTTCTAAAGAAGGATAATCTTTTGGTGATAGGACGATTTGTTTGTCTTTATGTAAAACAATTGCTTTCCCATTGTATTGCTTGATTAGTTGAGGTTTCACATTCTCACCTGTAAAGTCGGTTGCTGTATCTAAATGAGCTAAAAAACCGATTACTGGTACTTCTGTTTCACTATTACTAGGTAAAGTAGCGGTCACATAGGCATGCTCATCTACTTGAACATCCTCTAAACCAATTTCCATTAATTCAGAAACTAACATATGAGCGAGCTCCCACTGACCTTGTGTAGATGGACATGTGTTATTTTGTTCATTGGATTGGGTATTTATCTGTGCATATCTGGTTAAACGATCAATTAAAAATTGCTTCATATTGCGTCCTCCATTATTTTTTTATGCCATGCAGTCCATTCTCGTAATCCTCCAATTAATATGTAGGATTCTAGTGTTTTGGGTAAATGGTTTACTCCATTTCCACCGATAACGATATTAGGGCAAGTTGAAACGTTTTGTTTGATTCGTTTAATTGTTGACTCTAAGGAAATCGCATGCTCATTCATGGTTACTGAAAAACAGACAAGTTTTGCCTCATTTTCTTCGATGACGTGAATTAAGCTTTCAATAGGTGTATTTTCACCAATAAACAAGACAGCAAATCCTCGACGTTTTAAAAAGATCGAAAACAATAATAAGCCAATGTGATGTAACTCTTCTGGTGGACATAATGCGATCACACGTGGTGGCTGTTCTTGTTGTAGTTTGATTTGATGAAAATATTGTTGCATAAATCGTTGTAAATAGTGACTAATAAAATGTTCCTGTGCAACATGCAATGTACCATTTTGCCAATGTTCTCCGACTCGACGTAGGATGGGTACAAAAACATGATGAAAAATCAATTCGTAATCATATTTTCTTAATAGGTGATGAATGCGATCAGACGCCAAGTCGGTATGGTATTGTTTTAAGGCGTCAAAGATGGTATCTATTTCGGGCTGGAATCTATCTAAATCTACGCTTTCGACATTAGGTGAAATCGCTTCTTTTTTTTCTTTTAAACGAAGCATAGCTTCCTTAACGGTGACTTTGTTTGTTGTTCGCTCGTTAATTACCCATAATAAATCATCTACATTTTCTTTTGTATAAATCCTTGTTCCGCCATCTGTTCTTTCCGGTTTGATGACATCATACCGATTTTCCCATGCTCTTAATGTAATGGGAGAAATCCCAGTTATATCAGATACTTTTTTAATACCATACATATCAATGCTTCCTCCTTGATTCTCCCTTAATTTTAACACAATTATCGATACGAATACGCTATTTATGAATTTTACAATCAAAAATCTATACAAAAGTTATACATATAATATATAATACTATTAATTAGTTGTCACGAAAAATTGATGCACCAGTGAGAGGATGATTACATTGCCGACAGCAATCGTGGTTGGAGCGGGTCCGGGCGGATTAGCAGCTGCTATGCAATTAGCTAATAAAGGATATCAAGTAGAAGTTTTTGAGAAGCAGGCTCAGGTAGGTGGTAGAACCTCTAAATTACAACTCAATGATTATAGTTTTGACTTAGGGCCCACTTTTTTTATGATGCCCCAAGTTTTAGAGGAAGTTTTTGAACGGGTTGATCGTAATTTGCATGATTATGTAACGATGAAAGAAGTAAACCCTCTTTATACGTTGAAATTCGGAGACATTGAGTTTACTCCCAGTAGAAATGTAGAAGAAACGGCAGCACAAATCGAGCAATTGTTTCCAGGGGATAAGAAAGGTTATCGTCGCTTTATGAGGTTAGAAGGAGAGAAATTTGATCGGATTATTGAATTACTAAAACAACCATTTGGTTCAATTGGTGATTTTTTCACGAAAGAAATGTGGCAAGCGCTACCGAAGCTTCATGCTTTTGATACGGTACACGGCAGGTTGAGTAAATATTTTCAAGATGAAAGGTTGAAATGGGCATTTTCGTTCCAAGCAAAATATTTAGGAATGTCGCCGTGGAATTGTCCAGGTACGTTTACGATTTTATCCTTTTTAGAGCATCGCTATGGATTGTTTCATCCAATTGGCGGGATCAACAAGGTTTGTGAAGCAATGGCACAAGTAACGGAGGAATTCGGTGGGCGGATCCATTTAAATCATCCCGTAGAGCAAATCATGGTAAAGAACGGTCAAGCGGTAGGTGTGAGGTTGGAAGATGGAACCGAATGTGAGGCAGATGATGTTGTGATTAATGCGGATTTTGGGTATGCGATCAATCATTTATTCGAACCAAAAGCACTGAAAAAATATACCAAAGAAAAAGTAGCGAAGAAAAAGTTGTCTTGTTCTACTTTTATGGTCTATCTAGGTGTCAATCAACAAATAGATTTACCACATCATATGGTGTTGTTTGCCAAAGACTATCAAAAAAATGTAGAAGATATGACAGAAAGACAGGTTTTGTCTGATGAACCATCGATCTATGTTCATAATCCAAGTGCTATCGATCCAACGCTCGCTCCAAAAGGAAAGTCATCGTTATATCTTTTAATGCCAGTACCAAATCTCCAAGCAAACATTGATTGGGATAAAGAGAAACAAAGGTTACGAGATTGGATGGTACAAAAAATATCAAGAGAAGCAGGGATCGAGGATATTGATGCGTTGATTGAAGAAGAACATATTGTTACACCTAAAGATTGGCAAGAAAGCTATCATGTTTATCAGGGGGCTACTTTCAATCTGGCACACAGTCTCGATCAAATGATGTATTTTCGTCCACATAACAAATTAGAAGATGTCGAGCATTGCTATCTAGTAGGTGGAGGTACACATCCCGGTAGTGGTTTACCAACGATCTTCCAATCAGCGATGATTAGTGTTGATTTATTAACGAAACAATATGCAGAATTATCGGAATATAGCCATCAGGGAAGTAGGGTTTCCTATGGAGATTAGTGTGATAGGAGCAGGTGTTGGCGGCTTAACAAGTGCATTGTTATTAGCGGAAAAAGGCTATCATGTCACCATTTTTGAAAAGGATCAACGACTAGGCGGTCGATTAACCTATGAAACAAATGGTGAGTTTACGATTGATCAAGGTCCGACCATTGTATTGCTACCGGAATTATTGCTGGAGATATTAGAGGAAGCGGGGATATCAAGAGATAAGCTTAACTTGATCCCATGTGATCCACTTTATGATTTGTTTTTTGCAGGTGGAACCAAATTGACAAAGTGGCAAGATCCAGACAAACAACAAAAAGCGATCGAACAGTTATTTCCAGAAGAGGTGCCACGCTTTAAACGATATATGGAAGATATGAACGAAATCTATCATTTTGGCTATCATGCTTTTTTATCTAAATCTTTTGATAGAATGCGAGATTTTCTTACTTTTCAAAATATGAAATTTGTGATGAAGTCACAGTCTTATCGTTCGCTTTCTAGTTTTTTATCACGATATTTTACCAATGATTATTTGAAGCAAGCCTATATGCTGCAAAGTTTGTATATTGGTGGTTCTCCTTACCGGGTGCCAGCATTATATGGCCTGATTTCATATAGTGAGCATGCATTTGGTATTTGGTATCTCAAAGGTGGCTACCACTCGTTGATTCCGCTACTTGAAGAAGCATGTATCCGTAAAGGCATCACAATTTATAAGAGCACAGAAGTGACGGAGATCATGGTGCAACAAAATCGCGTAGTTGGCCTGAAAGCCGCGGGAAAACAACATCGGTTCGATCAAGTTATTTTCAATGGAGAATACCCTTTCCTTGAGCGTTTACTAAAAGATGAAAGAGTAAAAAGCAAAAAACAAGACTATCAACCGTCTTCTGGTTGTCTACTCGCCTATTTAGGAGTAAACAAACGATTTTCTAAAAGAGAAGCCCATCAATTTTTTCTGCCGGAACAGTTTGAACAACATATGAATGAGGTTTTTGAACAAAAAACGTTGTCTGCACATCCTTCGAGTTATCTGTTTAACCCTGTTGCGTTGGATCATGAGGCGGCACCAGCTGGAAAAAGTGTTTTCTATGTACTGATACCAGTACCTGCTAATCCTTCGATTGATTGGCAAAAAGAGAAAGATAGAATCGTAGACAATGTATTAGAGACGATCGAAGAAACAGCTTTTCCGGGGTTAAGGCAACATGTCGAATGGTTAAAGATTCGAACGCCTGATGAGGCAAGCGAGGCCGGTTTATTTTTAGGTGGCAGCTTTGGTATTGCACCACATCTCAATCAATCTGGCGGATTTCGTCCTCAAATTGTTCATCCGACGATTAAAGGGCTTTACACGGTAGGCGCGTCTGTTCATCCTGGTGGTGGCATTCCGATTGTGATGCAAGGTGCACGGCTGTTAGTACAACACATCGAGAAGGAAAAGGAGATGGTCATATGATCGTTAGTCAAGATTTTGCAGATGCTTGTAAACAAATGATGAAAGAAGGGTCGTCAAGTTTCTATCATGCGTTTAAATATTTGCCCACGCCACGAAGAGAAGCGGTTTATGTTATTTATTCATTTTGTCGGATGATTGATGATGCGGTTGATGAACCAGAGAAATCATCTTATACATTAGACGAATTAGAGCAGCATTTTATTGATTTAGAGCATGCCGAGGGTCATTTTATTTGGCCAGCTTTACGTTTTTTATTTGAACACTTTCCTGTTTCGAAGACACCTTTTTTCACACAAATTGCTGGTCAACGAATGGATTTTGTAAAAAAAGAATATGAAACGTTCGAGGAGTTAGAGGAATATTGTTATCATGTGGCGGGTTCGGTCGGAGAAATGCTGTTACCTGTTCTGCATGATAATCCTGATCAACAGGTGATTGATGCTGGGATTGCGCTCGGAAAAGGCATGCAAATTGTCAATATTATTCGTGACGTTGGTGAGGATCAGCGTATGAATAGGCGTTATATTCCGAAGTCCTTGATGGATAAATATGAGTATTCATTAACGGCATATGATCGACAATTAGTCAGAGTGGAATTTGTCGATGTAATACAGGATTTAATAGCACAAGCGGATAGGTGGTTTGAACAAGGATTAACAGGTATTGAAACGTATCCAAAAGAAAGTGCATTATCGATTCGTTTAGCAGCCAATTATTACCGTGAGATCCTAGAAGTTGTCGTAGAAAATCGCTACCAAGTATTTACTCGACGAGCGGTGGTAAGTGCTTCGAGAAAAGCGAAATTATTTTTACAGTTAACGGGCGATTAAATGATGACGCGAACATTATATTTCATATTTTTAGGCTGGTATACGATTGGTTTTTTGTTGCTATTTTTTTGGGAAGTACCAGACTGGTTACAATTTTCTAATAGTATCTTTTTAATTTTGTTAGCGCTCACTACGGTAACGCTGTATCAGTTTCATATAAGAAATTTCTTAATAGCTTTGTTGATTGGTTTCGTTACTTTTTTTATTGAGGTTATCGGAGTGACGACCGGGTTTCCGTTTGGTACCTACTCCTATACCGATACGTTAGGCTTTCATGTATGGCAAGTACCTTTCACCTTAGGCTTTGCTTGGGTTGGTGTTATCTATTTATCTATGTTTTTAGCCACTAGTACTAATCGTTGGATCCGTTCATTACAAGTCGGGTTCTTGGTTGTATTAATCGACTTGATTTTAGATCCTGCAGCGATTGCAATGGAGTTTTGGAACTGGCAGCATGATGGAATCTATTTTGGTATTCCGCTGACTAATTTTATTGCATGGTTTTTGATTGCAGCTTTTGTTAGTTTTTGGATTCCTGTTGTCAAACTGAATGCTACCCTGCAATGGAAGGGAGTCCGGTTATTCCAATTAATTTTGTTCTTCTTTGGTGTCTTAACGGCAAAAGAGGGTTTGCCTGAAATCTTATTTGTCACATTTTCTAGTATGTTGTTGGTAGAAGGGTGGTATCGCTATGATCAACGCCAAAAAAGATCATCGCTTTGAAAAAATATTCTATTATTACCAGCAATACTACTTGATTCCAAAACATTTTTCGCTCGTTTCTAGTAAAGGTGAGCTTGATGAAGAACAGCATCTTCCTACGATTTATATTGCCAACCATAGTTCGTGGTGGGATGGTTTATTACTTTTTCAACTCACACAAAAAACGTCAATGGAGGATCATTATATTATGATGACAGAGGAAGGGCTCAAGCAATACCGTTTCTTTCGTAAGTTAGGAGCATACTCTGTCCGTCGCGATCATCCAAAAGATCTGATACAATCGCTCCGATATACACAAACTTTATTGGAACATGGAAAAAAGGTCTGGTTGTTTCCCCAAGGTAGCATCCAACATCAACATATACCCGATTATCAGTTCATGAGAGGGATTGGTTTATTGCTATCAATGTTTGATCAAGTAATGATAAAGCCGGTTACCTTTCATTATTATTTTCATGAAAGGCAAAAACCGATTGCAGCGATTGATATTGGTAAAGGACAACTAATCCATGGAACGGATGCAAAGGATTCATTGGTACACCAATGTGAATCGCTATTACAGGGCCAAAGGCAGTCTCAATTAAAAAGATTGATAGACCAACCCGAGGCACCATTTCATGCACCATATCACCCGATTATTACGCCATCTCTTTCTACAAGTGATCGCTTCAACCGTTTAATGAGGAGGGGGAGCTAAGTGGAAGTAGTAGTAATGCTTATTTGTTGCTGGCTTATGATTCAACTCCTTTTCGTTTTGTTCAATATGTATGTTTATCCGAAAATGGGCAGCGTCAAGCAGAAAGGCAAGGTGTCAATTTCCATTTGTATTCCGGCACGCAATGAAGAAGCTAATATTCAAGCGTGTGTCGAATCGGCCTTGAATCAAACGGTCCTGCCATTGGAAGTATTAGTGTTAGATGATCATTCAACAGATCGAACGGGATCAATATTAGCGCGGTTACAACAGAAATACACGAACCTTCATTATTGGCGTGGTGCTTCCTTACCTAATGGTTGGAAAGGCAAGGTGTTCGCTTGTCACCAACTAGCCGAGCGTGCTCGTGGAGAATGGCTCTTGTTTATCGATGCTGATGTCCAAATGTCACAGCACACGCTTTCTAATCTTATGCCACATTTAATCAAACAAAAAAGCGGGATCATTTCTGGTTTTCCAAGACAAATAGTCAAATCAGCAATAGAACGCTTGTTAGTGACAATGATGCATTTCGTGATTTTGTGCCATTTGCCGGTACCTTTAGTCAAAAAATCTTCCGAGTCCAAATTTTCTGCCGCACATGGTGGATTTATAGCAATAGCAAGGAAGACCTATGACCGGATTGGCGGACATGCCTCGATCCAAGATGCCATGGTCGATGATATGACGTTAATGAAAAGGGTGAAGAGCTTTAGAGAACCTGCACAATTACTGAAAATAGATAAATTTGTCGCAATGAGGATGTACAAAGGGGCGCAAGATGTCTGGCAAGGGTACTTGAAAAATATATTTATTGGCATTAATCGTAATTATTGGTTGATGACGAGCATTGTCATTATCTATGCTACTCTTTATCTGATGCCACTGATTACCATTTGGTTCGACGACTTATTTTTGCTTTCAATACTAGCGATTACGATCGCAAGTATCACAAAAGTCATCGTAGACTGGTGGAGTGGTGTTCATCACTTATACGGTTTGTTGTTTCCGCTAAGTGTATTATTGATGATTCTTTTACTCATTCAATCTGCCTGGCAGACAACAAGAAAGAAGGGTTATCTCTGGAAAGGTAGGCGTTATTTATGAAAAAGGTGATCATAGTAGGAGCAGGCCTGGGTGGATTGTCAGCAGCGATTACCTTAGCCTATCATGGTTATCGTGTTGAGATTCTCGAAAAAAATAAAGTAGTTGGTGGAAAATTACAAGAGCGCAATGTAAAAGGCTATCATTTTGATTTAGGTCCGAGTACGATTACGATGAAACATGTATTTGAAGAATTATTTGCCCAATGCGGAAGGAATATTAATGATTATTTAACTTTTTATCCGATTAAAGCAGGGACAATGAACTATTTTGATGATGGAAGTGCTGTCCCGACTTCGACGATAAAGCAAAATGTACAAAAGGCTATTGCTCAATACAGTAAAGAGGATGCCGAGCAATACCTATCCTTTTTAAACGATAGTGAGACTTTTTATCAGATTGCCGAGAGTCAGTTTCTCAATCGTTTGCTCTACCGATTTAGTGACAAATGGAGCCCGACACTTATTAAAAATTTTGCTAAAATTAAACCTTTTACGACGTATCAAGACTGGCTAAAGCAATATTTCACACATCCAAACACCTTACAATTGTTTGGTCGCTATGCTACTTATGTTGGTTCTTCACCCTATCAAACTCCAGCAATATACGGGATGATGGCACATGTCGAAACGAATTTAGGGATATATGGAGTAACAGGAGGTACCTATCAAATAGCCAATGCGATGCGTCAATTAGCAGAAGAGCTAGGGGTGCAGATTCACTATCAGCAAGAAGTTACCAAAATGGTGGTGCAAAATAGCAAAGTAATTGGTGTAGAGGTTGACGAGGAAAAAATTTATGCCGACCAAGTGGTTGCAAATATCGATGCTTTAACGGTTTATGATAAACTATTACCAACAGACAAGCGAAACGTAGAAAAAATAGAGCCATCATTATCAGGTTTTGCTTTACTTTTGGGGATCAATAAGCGCTTTGATAAACTTCAGCATCATCAGGTTTACTTTACAAATGATTATCAAAAGGAATTTGATCAGTTATTTAAAAAGAAAGAGCTTGTAGATGATCCAACGATATATATTTGTAACTCAGGGTATGATGATCTGTCATTGATTCCGAATGCTAATGCAAGTAACTTATTTGTACTCGTCAATACCCCAAGTGAAACTAAACATGATTGGGAAACCATTAAAAACCGTTATACGGATCATTTACTAGATTTATTAGAGCAAAAAGGATTGACCAATTTAAGGGATCATATCGAATATCTTGAAGTAATGACACCCAAGGATTTGAAGCATCAAACAGGTGCCTTCCAGGGAGCGATTTATGGAGCAAGTTCCAATTCATTTAAGCAGGCATTTTTTCGCTTACCAAATAAAGCAAAAGAAGTAGATCGACTCTGGTTTGTCGGTGGGTCTACACATCCAGGGGGAGGAACCCCAATCGTTACCAGGTCAGGCAAATTAGTAGCAGAAGCAATCATTAAAGAAGGGATCGGCTTATGACAGAAGACATTCATAAAAGAAAAAGCGAGCATATTACGTATAGTTTATCAGATGAATCACTAGGGCAAGGGGTAACAAATGGCTTTGATCGATTTAGGTTTCAGCACAACGCTTTACCTGAAATCGATTTTGACGCAATTGATCTGTCCTCCAACTTTTTCACGAAACAAATCAAATCCCCTTACTTGATCAGTTCGATGACAGGTGGAGCCGAGCTGGCAGAAACGGTTAATCGCAATTTGGCAATCGCTGCTGAAGAACAAGGCTGGATTTTTGCATTAGGTTCTACACGTGTGATGTTAGAAAGTGAACAGTTTCGACAATCGTTTCAATTAAGAGAGTATGCCCCGACGATCCCGATTGTGGCAAACTTAGGAGCCGTCCAATTAAATTACGGTGTTACGATTGATCAGGTAAAACAAATCATCGATTGGACGGACGCAGATGCTCTTGTCTTACATTTCAATACGATTCAAGAAGTGATTCAAGCAGGTGGAGACACTAATTTTTCCAATCTGTTACCAAAGATTGAAAAATTAACGAAAGCATTATCAATTCCGGTTGGTGCTAAAGAAGTAGGGTTTGGTATTGACGCAGAAGTTGCCAAACAATTAACGAATGTAGGTATCGATTTTATCGATGTCGCTGGAGCTGGTGGTACGTCATGGAGTCAGGTGGAAAAGTTGCGGTCAAAAGATAACATTAAGAAAACAGCGGCAGAAGCCTTTGCTAGTTGGGGAAATCCAACGGCTAACTGTTTGCAGGAAGTAAGAAAAATCTTACCTCAGCAAACGATCGTTGCCAGTGGAGGTATTCGTAACGGCTTAGATGCAGCTAAAGCAATTGGCTTAGGAGCAGATTATATAGGATTTGCTCGTTCGATTTTAAAAGAAGCAATTGACTCACCGGAAAATGTGATAAAATGGATGAAAGTCCGTGAATTAGAGTTGCAAATGGTGATGTTTGGTATCGGAGCAAAAGATATACCTTCATTAAAAAGGACGAATCGATTAATAACAGGTTAGAGGTGCAATAATGGACAATCAAGAACTATTTGATATAACGATAATAGGCGGTGGTACAACCGGTTTATTTGCAACGTATTATGCGACGATGCGTGGTATGAAAGTTAAATTGCTTGAGTCACAGTCACAATTTGGTGGAAAAGTCATGCAGTTTTTCCCGGAGAAATTAATATATGATGTTGGAGGCTTTCCTGCTGTATCTGGTGAAGACTTAGTACAACAAATGATGACGCAAGCAGAGCGTCACCAACCAGTTATGTTAACCGATCAGTGGGTCGAAACGATTGACAAAGATGATCAGCATTTCACTTTACAAACGAATAGCGGTGATCGTCATCTATCTAAATCGATTTTACTTGCAACAGGTTCAGGCACTTTTCATACCAAGCGATCTGACGACTGGAATGCGCTACCATACCCAACGTTTCGCAAGCAAGTTCCTACTAATTTAATGAATCGCGAGAAATATGCGAATAAAAAAGTAGTGATCGCCTCCAATAATAAAGTAGGCGTAGGTTGGGCTTTGTATTTAAAAGACAAAGCAGCATCCGTGACAGTTGTCAATCCGGACTCATCTTTTCATCAAGTAAAACAGCACGATTTAGATCTTTTGCTTAAAAGTTCTGTACAGGTACATTTTCAAACAGCTTTAACTGATTTGTTCCTGAAAGAGGATAGGTTACAAGCGGTCGAAATAAGCAATAGTGAAAATGAAAAGCACATAATCGATGCAGAAGAAATTCTTACTTTTCATGGATTAGAATTAGAAGCCACACCTTTTGACAAATGGGAAGTGGAAACCAAAAAAGCCCGTATTGCAGTAAAAGGAGATATGGCAACCAATGTACCAGGCATATTTGCTGCTGGTGATATTGTGCAATACGATGGCAAAACGAATTTAATTGCTTCCGGATATACCGAGGCGATAACAGCTATTAATAAAGCACATAAATGGATCGATCCAACGGTAACAGAGCAATTATATAGTACGGTCATTTATAGGGGTTAATCGATCACATCTTCTGGTCGTTTACCCCATTTTAGTTCGGCGATACTTAATCCGAAGTCCATTTGTAAGTGTGGATAATCTTTGAAACGAGCAAAATCCCCGCCCCACGAAAATCCTAATGACTTTGCAATATCGACCACTTCCATCCAGTCACTTTCACCGTTTTGATTTCCATCATATTCTAAATCCCAGATTACCTCGCCTTGACGAGGTTGTAAGGCAAAATCTATTGCCAATCCGTAGTTATGATAAGATTCTCCACCTTTTGCATTGGTAACAATTTCTCCGTCTCTATCACGACCTTGCTGATAGATTTTATTTTGTTCTTCGATAGAACGAAAGTCGTCGGTAATGATAATAGAAATTCCTTGTTGTTCCGCTTGATCAATTAACGCTTCACTCGCTTCTTCCACATGCGGATGTAAAGAAGAAGGCATTGGTCGATTACTATATTTTTGATATTGAAAAAAGAGATATCCTAGAATAATAAGTAACAATAGTATAAAAATTATGCGAAATTTCATTTATTTCCCCTCTATTTTACGGTGCGAATCGTTCCGTATTTTCTAAATATATGATACTATATCATTATTGAGAAGTAACGTTAGGCATTTCTCGATCTGAATTTTTTAGAAAATTAAAAATATAGGAAATTCTAGTTCTGATGCTAGAAAATATAGTTGGGAGGCAAAGTGGAATGGGGAAAGACTTACGTATCAAAAGTAATGTGTTTGACGATGCAAAACGTGCTCCAAACCGTGCGATGTTGCGAGCAGTAGGGGTAACAGATGAAGATTTCAAAAAACCGATGATTGGGATTGCTAGTACATGGAGTGAGGTTACACCATGTAATATTCACTTGGATGATTTAGCAATTAAAGCAAAAGAAGGTGCACGTGCAGCTGGTGGAGTACCAATGATTTTTAATACCATCACTGTATCGGACGGTATTTCAATGGGTACTTCTGGTATGCGTTATTCACTTCCAAGCCGTGATGTGATCGCAGATTCGATTGAAACAGTAGTAGGCGCAGAAAATTTGGACGGCTATGTTGCAATTGGTGGTTGTGATAAAAATATTCCAGGCTGCTTAATTTCGATTGCACGTTCTGATGTACCAGCTGTTTTTGTTTATGGTGGTACGATTGCACCAGGTTATAAAAATGGTCAAAAGCTAGATATCGTTTCAGTTTTTGAAGGTGTAGGAAAACACAATAATGGTGATATCGATGATGAAGAATTAAGAGGTATTGAATGTAATGCATGCCCTGGTGCTGGTTCATGTGGTGGTATGTACACTGCAAATACAATGGCAACAGCTGTTGAAGCACTTGGTATGAGTTTACCAGGAAGTTCTTCCAACCCAGCTGAATCTCCAGAAAAATGGGAAGATTGCCAAAAAGCAGGGGAAGCAGTATATCACTTATTAGAAAAAGGCATTTATCCAAAAGATATCTTAACGAAAAAAGCTTTTGAAAATGCGATTACTGCGGTAATGGCATTAGGTGGTTCTACTAATGCAGTATTACACTTATTAGCAATCGCCAATGCTGCAGAAGTAGACTTAACGGTAGATGACTTTAATCGTATCCAAGCAAAAGTACCACACTTAGCCGACTTAAAACCAAGCGGTAAATATGTAATGGAAGACCTACATAAAATCGGTGGGGTTCCAGCTGTTATGCGTTTATTATTAGATAATGGCTTCTTACATGAAGACTGTCTAACCGTTACTGGTAAAACAATTGCAGAAAATTATGCAGATGCACCAGTTCTTTCTGATGATCAGGATATCATTCATCCATTAAGTGATCCATATCGTGCAGATGGTCCATTAATCGTGTTAAAAGGGAACCTTTCTCCAAGTGGAGCGGTTGCGAAAGTGTCCGGTGTCAAAGTAAAACGCCATACAGGACCTGCTCGTGTTTTCAATAACGAGGAAGAGGCAACCAACGCCGTTATGAATAATGAGATAAATGAAGGTGATGTACTGGTTATCCGTTATGTTGGGCCAAAAGGTGGACCAGGTATGCCAGAAATGCTTTCCATTTCAGCTATTCTAGTTGGAAAAGGTCTTGGACAATCTGTAGCCTTATTAACAGACGGTCGTTTCTCCGGTGGTACGCATGGTCTTGTAGTAGGACATATTGCACCTGAAGCACAATCTGGAGGGCCAATCGCATTCTTAGAAGAAGGCGACATGGTGACGATTGATTCAGAACAAAAAGAAATTTCTATGGATGTTGCTGAAGAAGAAATAGCAAAACGTCGTGCCAACTGGCAAGCACCAGAACTTTATAAACGTGGTGTTTTAGGGAAATATGCACACAATGTTTCTTGTTCATCACTAGGTGCCGTAACCGATTTTATTAATCGTAATGATCAATAATGAGTGAATAAAAAAGATGCCGATCTGATTATAGATTGGCATCTTTTTTTGTTGTAAGCAAGACTTCTTTTTCTTCACGGGAATCCAGCATCGCTACACGGGAATTCCCTTCCTCTTCACGGGAATAATTGCTCGCTAGACGGGAAAAAGCAATAATTCCCGTGAAGAACACAAAGATTCCCGTAAAGAAAGCGGTAATTCCCGTTAACAACAAGACAATTCCCATGAAGAAATCCAACATATTTAATACGTTAAAGAATACTCGAAACAGGGAAGTCTTTTACATCTACTTCCAATGGCTCTCCTACTACAAATTTAGCTAGTTCTTTTCCAATAAATGGGCCAGTGGTTAAACCAGAAGATCCGAGCCCATTAGCGGCATATATTCCTGGGTGATCCGGCAGTTCACCGAATACCGGTAAAAAGTTAGGTGCTACAGGTCGGAATCCCACTTCTACTTTTAATAACTTGCTTTGTGCAAGAGACGGGGCAATGTTAAAAGTATCAGTAAAAATTTGATGTATGCCACCAGGTGTTATATCGGTATCAAATCCTGCATCATCTTCATGAGTCGTGCCAGCAGATATAACGCCATTTTCAAATGGAACCATATAATGTGAACCAGGTGGCATTATCACAGGCCAATCACTGGTCTCCTCCTCAATTTTCAGTGTAGTGATTTGAGCTTTTTGTGGTTTCACTTGCCCTTGAATTCCTAATGGCTTCACCAACTCTGTAAACCAAGCACCGGCTGTTAAAACGATCTTATCTGCAGTATATGGTTCACCTTTTACCGTTATCGTGTTGTCAATAAAACTTGCTTCTCCACTAACAAACGTCACCCCATTTTTTTCGCATGCTGCTAATAATGCCTGTCTTAGCTTTTCCCCGTGGACTCTGGCTCCACCACTTACATATAAAGAAAAATAACCATCAGCAACTAAAGGGAATTTTTCTTTTGTTTCTGTTGTGTTAAGCCACTTAATTTCACCTATTTCAGGTGCTTGTTCTTTTCTTTTATTTACTATTTCTACTATTTTATTTAAACGTTTCTCATCATCTTTGACAACAAGGGTTCCTACTTGCTTATAACCAGTTTCCTCGATGCCTTGCGCTTTTAATTCCTTTATTAACTGTGGATAATAGTTGGCGCTTTTGGAGGCTAACGAATACCAAGCCTTATTGCGGCGTTGTGAAACCCATGGACAGATAATACCAGCTGCAGCACTTGTTGCTCTTCCTTCAAAATCAGCCTCAATTAATGTTACTTGATGGTTTGATTTAGATAATTGATATGCAGTAGATACACCAACGATACCTGCACCAACTACAATAATTTTACTCATAAAACTCACTCTTTTCTTTGCGATTCCTATTGGTAGTTTGCATCAGACTTTCTAGAATAGCAAGTAATCCCATTAATTTCAAAGTAATATTTCACTAGAATCTATACCTATGTGAAGTAACATGTGCTATAATGGTTCGTAAAAGTTTGAAAATTTCAAATACAAAGAAAATGGGGGAAAAGGGAATGAAGAAATTACTATTATTATTAGTTATGACTTTCTTCAGTGTCCTTGTTTTAGCAGCATGTGGAACAAGTGATGAGAATGAAGGTACAAATGGTTCTTCGGATGACGAAGGGACAGAAGAAACAGCAGAAGAAACAGATGGTGAAGAAGAGGCATCAACTGACGAAGTCTACCAGATAGGTGCAACACAAATTCTTGAGCATCCATCTTTAGATGCAGCTTTCGAAGGATTTAAAGAAGCAATTGCAGATGCAGGTTTAGAAGCTGAATATGATTTTCAATCTGCACAAGGCGATCAAAATAATGCAAGCACGATTGCTAATAACTTTGTAGCAGATGGTGTAGACATGATTTTTGCCAATTCTACTCCAAGTGCACAAAGTGCTTTAAATGCAACTAGTGATATTCCAATTCTTTTCACTTCTGTAACAGATGCAGTGGAAGGCGGTCTTGTTGAAGCAATGGATCAGCCGGGTGAAAATATTACTGGGGTATTAGATATGCACCCTGATTCTATTGCAAAAACAATCGAATTTATAGATACTTATTTCGAAGGTTCAACGATCGGATTAGTTTACAATGCAGGAGAAGCCAATTCTGTTGCACAAATTGAAGCGGTAAACACAGCGGTAGAAGGAACAAGCCTATCCACTGCAGAAGCAACAGTAGGTAATACTTCAGAAGTACAACAAGCGACCACTTCATTAGTTGGTGAAGCAGATGTATTCTTTATCATAACAGATAATACAGTTGTTTCCGCATTGGAGACAGTAGTAGCTATCGCAGAAGATCAAGATATACCAATGTTAGTAGGTGAGCCGGATTCTGTAGCTCGTGGAGGTTTTGCTACATTTGGAATTGATTATCATACGATAGGTTACCGTACTGGAGAAATGGCAGTTGAAGTCCTAACAGGTGAAAAAACAACTGCAGATATTCCGGTAGAAGTGCCACCAAGCATGCAACTATTTATTAATGAAGAAGCAGCTGAGGCGCAGGGTGTTGAATGGCATGAAGACTGGGATGCAGATGCTGAACTTTTAGAACCAGCTGAAGAAGAGTAATAATTCTTTTTAAACCTCGACATTTTTCACGAAGTAATCGTCCGAATACCACACTTCAAAATTCAAGCTTAAATAAAGAAGCTCGGTGGGATTAACGGACGCTATAAAATTGGTGGTGTCGGGGTTTTCTAAGAATGGATGTGTAGAAGGAAAGGAAGTTTATCATGAGTTTCGATAGTTTTTTTATTTCAACTTTTGGCGCTGTAGAATCAGGTATTATTTATGCTTTGATGGCATTAGGCGTTTATCTTTCATTTCGTATTTTAGATTTCCCGGATTTAACGGTTGATGGAAGTTTTGTTACCGGTGGGGCAGTAGCTGCAATTTCGATTGTTAATGGTGTTCCTCCAGTCTTAGCTACCATTTATGCTGTGTTGGCTGGATTTCTGGCTGGTGTAGTTACAGGAATTTTGAATACGAAAGGAAAGATTAATCCGCTATTATCCGGTATTTTAATGATGATCGCTCTTTATTCGATTAACTTGAGGATTATGGGAAAACCAAACGTTTCTTTGTTGAATGAGTCCACTATGTTTAATCAAGTAGAAGGTTTTTGGGCTGCTTTAGGGATCGATGATTTCTTAAACAATATGATCACGTCTATGGGAATAGGTATTCTCCCAAATACATGGGCAATTGTTATTATTATGATTGTGGTTACATTAGCCATTAAATTTATAACGGATTATTTTTTGAAGACAGAGGTTGGTTTAGCATTAAGAGCTACTGGTGATAACGAAAAAATGATCAGAAGCTTTTCAGCTAATACAGATATATTAACAATTGTAGGTCTAGGTATTTCGAATGCGTTAGTTGCTTTATCGGGTGCTTTAATTGCTCAACAAGGTGGCTTTACAGACGTTAGTATGGGTATTGGTATGATTGTGATCGGGCTTGCATCTGTGATTATTGGTGAAGCATTGTTTGGAACAAAAACCATTGCTCGCACGACGTTAGCTGTTATCGGTGGAGCAATCGTGTACCGCTGGGTATTAGCAATGGCATTAAAAGTAGAATTTTTAGAAACAGGAGATGCTAAGTTAATCACGTCGGTTATCGTCATTGTTGCACTAGTAACACCTAAAATAATTGCCTCAAGTAAAGAGGCGAAGCGAAAACGTAGTAAAAGAGCAATGTTGGCTAGTAGAGAGGAGGGTAACAGTGCTTAATATGAAGGACATTTCCATTACCTTTAATGAAGGTACATTGGATGAAAAGAAGGCATTACAGAATATTAATCTGGAAATGCAAAAAGGTGATTTTGTTACAGTAATTGGTAGTAATGGTGCGGGTAAATCGACCTTAATGAATATGGTATCAGGTTCATTAAAACCAGATATCGGTACAGTCAAAATTAATGATAAAAATGTGACGATGCTGCCAGAGTATAAACGCTCTCGTATGATTGGCCGTGTTTTTCAAGACCCCATGGCAGGAACCGCACCTACGATGACAATTGAAGAAAACCTTGCGATGGCATATGCTCGTAATAAAAAGCGCACACTCAAAGCTGGAGTTAGTAAGAAAAGAAAAAAGCTATTTAAAGAGCATCTAGAAACCTTACATCTAGGGTTAGAGAACAGGTTAAATGCTAAAGTTGGTTTACTTTCTGGAGGGGAACGTCAGGCGCTTTCCTTATTAATGGCAACTTTCACTGAACCAAATATTCTTTTGTTAGATGAGCATACAGCAGCACTAGATCCCTCACGAGCTGAGCTTATTACTAACTTAACTGGTGAAGTCGTTGAACAATTCGGGTTAACAACTTTAATGGTGACACATAATATGCAACAGGCATTAGACCTTGGAAATCGTTTAATTATGATGGATAAAGGTCAAATTATTTTAGAAGTATCCGGTCAAGAAAAGCAGGAATTAACAATTGAGAAGTTATTACATGAATTCCAACGAATCCGTGGTACGCAAATGGAAAACGATCGGGCAATACTAGGTTAGGATATTGGCAGACAGTTACTTTTTTAAAAAAAGTAACTGTCTTTTCTAAACAATAGAAGGAAGGGAATACATGATGAAGTATGGTTTTTCGGAACGTGTGAAATATATGAAATCTTCGGCAGTAAGAGATATTTTAAAGATTATTAATCAAGGTAATATTATTTCGTTTGCAGGTGGACTACCTGAAGAAAGTTTATTTCCGGTTGAAGCAGTCGATAAGGCTTTTCATAAAGCTGTAACGACAAATAATAAGGCACTTCAATATGGTGAAACGGAAGGTGTAGCGGAGTTAAGAACATTATTAGCAGAACGAATGAAGCAAAAAGGGTTAAAACGGTCAGCTGAAAATATACTAGTGACATCGGGAAGTCAGCAAGCAATTGATTTATTTTCCCGCGTTATGTTCAATAAAGGTGATATTATTTTAACTGAAAATCCAACATATTTAGCAGCTATTCAAGTATTTGACTCATATGAAACCAATGTAGTTGCAGTAGATTCTGATGATGATGGTATGATCTTAGCGGATTTAGAAGAAAAAATAGTCAGTTTAAAACCTAAATGCATTTATGTTGTCCCAACTTACTCTAACCCGACAGGCAAAGTATGGTCATTAGAAAGACGCCAAAAGCTGTTAGAGTTAGCGAATAAATATCATGTCGTTATTTTTGAAGATGATCCATATGGCGAATTACAATTCGATGAAAAAGAAGCACCGCCATCAATTGCATCATTAGATGACAATGATTTAGTGCTATATACGAGTACGTTTTCTAAAACAGTGGTGCCAGCAATGCGAATAGGTTGGATCGTTGGACCACATCAAATAATCCGTATTATGGCACAAGCCAAGCAAGCAACAGACCTTCATACCAATTCGATCAGTCAACATGCGCTCGTACATCTGTTAAATGATTTTGATATTGATCAGCATATTCAAACGATCAGAGAAACCTATTATGAGCGTATGCTTGTCATGAAAAAATTACTCGATTCAGTAGAAATTGAAGGGTTAAAATACATTGTGCCTAAAGGTGGCATGTTTTTCTGGGTGCAACTACCTGAAGCGATTAATACAACAGATCTATTAAACGAAGCAGTTAAGGAAGGAGTTGCTTTTGTACCAGGAGCTCCTTTCTATGTGTCAGATCCTGAACAGAACACACTCCGATTAAACTTTACCAACTCAGAGCCAGCATTAATCGAAGAAGGAATGAAACGGTTTGTAAAAGTATTAGAAGCGACTAATATTAACGTATAATGAAGGATAAGCTTTGGGCAAAAAAATTTAAATATATTACACAATAAAATAATGTGGCCATTATGACAGTAAATATGAGCGTGCCAACCGCTCCGGCTTGCCCACTTCGCTTTCCGAGGGGCATGCTCTTCAGCTAACTTTGAAAAGAAAAACACTTTTCAAAGTGGATCTTCAGATCACGCTAATCCCTCAGGAGTCGAAGTGGCCGCCTGCGCTATTATAATATTCTACAACGCTAGCATAAGGAAGCTTATTGGTTTTTCTATCATTGTAAAAATTCATTATTTGGAGTAAAAGCTCAAAATGATACCTGTCACAGTAGTTGTAGAACCATTATATTAGCGTAGGCCGCCCACTTTCACTCCTGTGGGAATGTTTTACCTGAAGATCCACTTTTTCAAGCGTTTTTTGCTTGGAAAAGTTAGCTGAAGGGAAAACCCAACGGAAAGGGAAGTGGGCAGCCGGAGCGGATGTTAACCACTTAAAACAATTTCAAGATTACTGCATCATTAGTGATTGAAGTCGAAACAATAGTTATGTTCCAGCCTCTTTTGTGCATTTCTGTTATAACATTGGATGAACAAATGAAACTAAATTCCCAATAGTTTTTTCCACCAAGGTTTTTTCTGTTTGTGTTCCTCTGATTTCTGTTCGGGTTCTTCAGGTAAGAATATTTCCTCTTTATCCACTGCCGTTTTTGCGGCAAGTACAAGTCCGTACTCACTTTCTGCTTCGCGATTTGTTACAGATGTATAGGTAATCCCATGTTTATTTGCTAACTCACGATAAGGTTTAAAAAACCTGAAATTCATATTACCATTCATTAGGATACTTGATTGAGGGTATGTTTGAATCGATTGTTCCAGTTCTTTTAATCCTTTTTCCCCGCGAACCTGCGCCTTTGTTAACGCTAATACAACTCTCTCTCGATAAGTGCCCATATATTTTCTTTTTTGATCTGGGTGAAGCTCAAGGGGTCCGTATATTCCCTCTTGTAGATAATCGTCAACATCTTTTTTTGCCATGGATAACACCTCTATTTGTCATTCTATATTATTAGTATATACAAAAAGAAAAAGCTCCCCAAGTAAAAGGGAGCTTTTTCAAGAAGAATATTTTGTTATGTCAACTTAGAAAAATGGGGTATGCTCAACTAAGTTTTTTAATCTTCATCTACAGGATATACACCATTTTCATCGTGTACTTCGTTACCTGAAAGTGGTGGGTTAAATACACAAATCATTCTCATATCTTCTTTTGCACGAAGTAAATGTTCATCATTTTTGTCTAGTGCATATAACGTATCTTTTGTGATAGGCCATACTTTATTGTCACTAAGTGTAACAACTTCACCTTCACCTTCGATACAATAAACAGACTCAAGATGGTTTTGGTACCAGATGTGTGTTTCAGTACCAGCTTTAATAATTGTATCGTTAACAGAGTATCCCATGCCGTCTTTTTTCATGATAAGACGACGACTTACCCAGTTACCTCCATCAACATCATATTCAGTTCCTAGTACGTCTTCTAGTTTAACTACTTTCATTAGATAATGCCTCCTGTATTTTCTCTAGTATATAGTAGTCCGATTACTAATTAGTTAGCAACTGGATCTTTCACTAATCCTTTAACACTTTCCTCAATAATATCTAAACCTTTTTGCAGATCCTCTTTCGGAATGTTTAGTGGTGGGAACAATTTGAATACTTCATCGTTTGGTCCAGCTGTTTCCATAATAAGACCAAGTTCAAAGCAACGTGCCGCTACTTTTTCTGCTAACCCGTCTACTCCTGAAGCAATTCCGACCATAAATCCACGACCACGAACTTCCCCGTCAAGCTCAGGGTAATCTGCAACGATTTTTTCAAGGAAGTTATAAATGATTTCAGATTTTTCATGGATTTCTTTTTCGAAAGAATCATCTTTCCAATAATCAAGTGCTGCCGTAGCTGTAACAAATGCATGGTTGTTTCCGCGGAAAGTACCATTATGCTCACCTGGCTTAAAGATATCTAACTCAGGTTTAATCAATGTTACCGCTAGAGGCAAGCCATAACCGCTTAATGATTTAGAAAGACAGATAATATCTGGTTTAATTCCTGCAGCTTCGAAGCTGAAGAAAGATCCTGTACGACCAATACCTGCTTGCACATCATCGATGATTAATAGAATACCCCAACGACGACAGATTTCTTCAATTTGTTTTAACCAATCCAAGCGAGCAGCGTTAATTCCACCTTCACCTTGAACGGTTTCTACAATCATTGCAGCTGGAATGGCAACACCACTACCATTATCTTCTAAGAATCTTTCAAGGTAAACAACTGTATCATGGTCTACATAATTATCATATGCCATTGTTACTGTGTTTTGTAGTGGAATACCAGCACCTTGGCGTTTCATTGAGTTACCCGTAACAGATAATGCACCAATCGTCATACCATGGAAACCACCAGTAAAACTGATAATATCTGTACGACCTGTTACTTTACGTGCTAATTTCAAGGCACTTTCTACTGTGTTTGTTCCAGTTGGTCCAGGGAACATTACTTTATAGTCAAGATTACGTGGTTGAAGAATCACATCATCAAATTTTTGTAAAAATTCTGCTTTCGCAGTAGACGCCATATCTAATGAATGTGTGATGCCATCACTCATAATATAATCCACTAGTTTTTGTTTCATCGTATCATCATTGTGTCCATAGTTAAGTGCACCTGCACCGGAAAAGAAGTCAATATATTCTTTACCATTCTCGTCCCACATTTTGTGCTTCTTCGCTTTTGTAAATACGGTTGGGAAGTTACGAACATAACTACGTACTACTGATTCATGATGATTGATAATATCAAGGTTTTTACTCATCTTATTTGTTCCTCCTAAAATGTTTTATATATCGAATAGAGTTTCGAACTTTAGAAAAGTCGAAATATTGCGACAAAATTATTTTTTAATTGGCCCAACAATAAATTTCAATTCTTCTTCATGCTCATCACCTGGGAATACATCTTTGGTGAAAAACTCGCTTGAAGTGAATTCGGTATTAAAGTCACGGGCTAGTTTTTGGAATAATGATTGTGATGCTTTGTTATCTGGTGTTATTGTTGCTTCGACAAATTGAATATCTTGACATGCATCACTTTCTAATAAATAATGCAACATTTTTGATGCAATACCTTTTCCTCGCTGTGATGCGTCAACTCCTACTTGCCAAACAAAAACAGCATCTTGCTTTTTTGGAGGGATAAATGCGGTAATAAAGCCAACCACTTGGTTATTTTGTTTTGCAACGACACAAGTATCACTAAAATATTCACTCATTAAAATGTATTTATAAGAAGAATTTGTGTCTAATGTTGAATTTGTTACTAATTCCCACATGGCTGCTCCATCATGTTTCGTTGGTTGTGAAAAAACAACTTCATCGGATGGAGTATTTTGGTTTTCGTTATTAATCACAGTTTGCTCCTTTCTTATTTGGCAATAATTCTTTGCGCAAATAGTACATATTATATGATATAGGGATATTAAATGATTTTCAAATCGCTTATAGACTGATTAAACTGTATTATTCTTCTTCTGTTTTGATGAGAGGTATTCTATTAGAATAAATTTATAAATCCTTCGATATTGTCATTAATCCTTACAAATGTGCAAAATTTGCTAATCAAAAATCAATATAGTAATACCCTAATTATTTGCAAATGAAACCAAAAATATTTATTTTTAATCAAAAAAGAGGTCAATATTTTTGACCTCTTTCCATTTCTTTCAATTATTTAAGATGTGCAGGTACTTCTACTCCCAATTTAGCAGCGATACCTTCTGCTAATTCTGGATCTACTTTATAGAAGTTTTCTAATTGACGATCTACTACACCATCTTGTGTAACGCCACTCATGTGGTCAGCGAAGTTTTGCATTAAGCGATCACGTTCATCTGCATCCATTATGTCACGGAATAATGCACGTGGTTGAGAATAGTGATCCTCGTTATCATATGGAACACTATCAGCGAATCCGGATACTTCAAATGGTGTTTGTTTGTTTTCTGGTGTTTCAACTGGTGCACCGTCGACACTATGTGGTTCATAATTAATTTGGCTACCACCATTACCATCAAAACGCATATATCCATCACGTTGGTTAGTGTTCACTGGTGCTTTTGCACGGTTGATCGGTAGTGCTTCATGATTCGCACCAATACGATAACGATGAGCATCAGAATAAGCGAATAAACGACCTTGTAGCATTTTATCTGGAGATGCTTCAATCCCAGGAACAAAATGTCCAGGAGAGAATGCCGCTTGTTCTACTTCAGCGAAATAGTTCTCAGGATTACGATCCAATACCATTTTACCCACTTCAACTAATGGATAGTCAGAATGTGGCCAAACTTTTGTTACATCAAATGGGTCGTAACGATAATTTTTGGCATCTGCTTCAGGCATGATTTGAACTTTTAGTGTCCAGGAAGGGTGGTTGCCTTCAGCGATCGCATTAAATAAATCTTCTGTATGATAATCTGGATTTGTACCAGCTAATTTATCTGCAAGATCTACATCTAAGTTTTTAATTCCTTGATCTGTCTTAAAGTGATATTTTATATAGAATGCTTCCCCATCTTTATTGACCCACTTGAATGTATGGCTTCCATATCCATTTTGGTGACGTAATGTCGCTGGAATACCACGATCAGAGTGCAGGATCGTAATTTGGTGAAGTGATTCAGGTGACAATGACCAGAAATCCCATGTCATATTCGGATCCTTCAAATGTGTTTGAGGATGACGTTTTTGCGTATGAATGAAATCAGGGAATTTAATGGCATCACGGATAAAGAATACAGGAGTATTGTTCCCAACTAAATCATAATTACCTTCCTCTGTATAGAATTTCACGGCGAAACCACGAGGGTCACGAACGGTATCCGCAGAACCGAGTTCCCCAGCAACTGTTGAAAAACGAATAAACATCGGTGTCTTCTTACCTACTTCAGATAAGAAATCTGCTTTTGTATATTTAGAAACATCATTTGTAACTTCAAAATATCCATGTGCACCCGCACCTTTTGCGTGTACAACACGTTCAGGTACTCTTTCACGATTAAAATGCGCTAATTTTTCTAATAAATGTACGTCTTGGATTAATGTTGGTCCTCTGTGTCCAGCTGTAATAGAGTTCTGATTATCTCCTACAGGTGCGCCAGAGGCAGTAGTTAAGTATTTTTTTTCTTGACTCATATAAAGCACCTCTCCTTTAATTAATAGTACATATTTTATTATAATACAAATCTAATAAAAATCAATATTTATTTAAAATTATTTTAAATAAGAAATTTGTAAAAAAAGAGAGAAGCAATCTATAACGAATAGTTGCTCTCTTATGGATTGGGAAACACCCTTGGAACTTTTGTTGATTGGGGGTAACAAAAGATATGTGTAAAGGGAATGTTTCATCACTTATGTGATTAATTACATTATAACGATAATGAGAATCATTTTCAATAGAGAATTTAAAATTATTTAATTTTTTATTTATTAAGTATCCAAAATGGGTATCTGCAAGAAGAACAGTGCGAAATGCAAGAAGGGGAGCGGATATGCAAGAAGAGCATTGTGAAATGCAAGAAGGAGATCGAAATTGCAAGAAGAACAGTGTGAAATGCAAGAAGGAGAGCGGATATGCAAGAAGAGCATTGTGAAATGCAAGAAGGAGATCGAAATTGCAAGAAGAACAGTGTGAAATGCAAGAAGGGGAGCGGATATGCAAGAAGAGCAATGTGAAATGCAAGAAGGAGATCGAATCTGCAAGAAGAACAGTGTGAAATGCAAGAAGGAGATCGAATCTGCCAGAAGAACAATGCGAACTGCAAGAATGCCTGAGCGTTATTGTAAAAAGTCTAATCCTTTCACTCTGGGAAACCCATTTCTTCCAAAGGTAGCGCAGTAATTCACTCTAATTCTGAAGAGGTAAAATAACCGAATCATCACACAATACCTAGACTGCTTTTTTAACAATACTTGAAATCGACAACGAGAAATTTTTAGAATACGCGTGTATACTACTTAAATAAGGGAGTGAAAATTGTATGGTATTGGATCTACAAAAAGTTGGTTTAAAAAAAGAAGGTAACTGGATACTAAAAGATATTAATTGGCAGATCAACAAAGGGGAACATTGGGCATTATTAGGGTTGAATGGTGCAGGGAAAACAGCGTTATTACATATGCTATGTGCCTATTACTTCCCTACTGAAGGAAAAGTGAAAGTAATTAACAAACAATTTGGGAAAGATATACTGGGTGAGCAATTAAGACAGCAAATCGGAATTGTTTCTTCTACATTAAAACAACGCATTTATGGAACGGATAGTGCCTACCAAGTGATCTTGAGCGGTGGATTCGCCTCGATTGGTTTATATGAAACACCGACAGATGCTATGAGAGAAAGAGCACAACAACTATTAAAAGATCTAAATTGTTACTCCTATGCGAATCGTCCATACCGATCCTTATCACAAGGGGAACAGCAAAGGGTATTAATTGGACGAGCATTAATGAATGATCCGAAATTATTAATATTAGATGAACCAACAACAGGATTAGATTTCATTGCAAGAGAGCAACTGTTAGAATCTATTGAAAAAATAAGTAACGAAGAAGACGGTCCTTCTATTATATATGTAACCCATCATGTTGAAGAAATATTACCAACATTCTCTAAAACACTACTGTTAAAACAAGGACGTGTTTTTAAACAAGGGTTAACAGAAGATATGATTGATTCTAATAACTTAACTGAATTCTTTGAGTTACCAGTTGAGGTTGATTGGTCTGAACGAAGACCAAGGTTAAAGAAGAAATAACGATCTAGGAGAAAACATACATGTGGAGTAGCTTTAATCAATTATTGCAAAAAATTATGCCTTTTATAGCACCTTCCAGTGTGATATTAGGTGTAATTTTTGCAGATTATTTTACGCAATTTAACAGTTGGGTGATCTGGATATTTGCCTTTATGACATTCGCAGGAAGCTTGAGCTTGAATTTTGTTGCGTTATATCGTGTGGTATCTCACCCTTTATCGGTCGTAATAGCGCTTGTTATTTTACATATTCTCATGCCATTATGGGCTTGGCTAATCGGTAGTATTACTTTTAGTGGCGATTCTCTTACCATCATCGGGTTTGTACTCGCAATGATTATTCCGACGGGTATCACAAGTTTTATCTGGGTTTCGATAAATAAAGGGAATATTGCATTAACTTTATCGATAATCTTAATCGATACGATATTATCTCCTTTTATAGTGCCTTTGTCTTTATCCTTATTTATTGGGGCATCGGTTGATTTAGAAGTGTGGGCCATGATGAAAGGGTTAATAATTATGATTGTTATCCCGTCGATTTTAGGAATGGTTCTACATGAAGTGTCACATGGAAAAGTCCATGAGAAGTGGAGCCCCAGACTTGCACCTTTTTCGAAAATCGCTTTAGCGACGGTGATCATGATTAATAGCTCTGAGGTAGCAGAGTACCTAATAAAAATTGACTTTCATTTAATCAAGGTGGCAGTAACGATGTTTTTTGTTGCTGCAAGTGGGTATTTCTTAGCTTGGATCTTAGCAAAGTGGCTTAAACGATCGGATCAAGATGTGACCGCGCTGACCTTTAGTAGTGGGATGAGAAATATTAGTGCAGGAGCGGTGATAGCTGTTCAGTATTTCCCTGGACCAGTAGCAGTTCCAGTAGTGGTAGGAATGTTATTTCAGCAGGTTTTAGCATCTATTTATAGCAAATTTCTCAATAATAACAAATATTAACTGTTAGAATATTGTAAAATTTCCGAAAGATGATAAAATTAAAATTTGAAGAATAGTATGAAAAAAAGAGAGGAGAGTATTAGATGTCAGAAGAGCAAGTAAACGAAAATAAAGAGGAACAAGCTTCAACTAGTACAAAAACATCATCAGGATTAGATCAGAATGTTGCGGGTTTATTAACGTATGTACTATGGTTTATCACAGGTATCATCTTTTTAGTACTTGAGAAAGAAAATCGATTTGTAAAGTTTCACGCATTGCAATCTATTTTTGTCTCTGTTGGCTTGGCAGTGTTATACGTTATATCTGTTTCAGTGCCAATCCTTGGTTGGTTTGTAGGAATAATACTAATGCCAGTTCAATTGATCCTATGGATTTTACTAATGGTAAAAGCGTATCAAGGCGAATACTTCAAGTTGCCATGGATCGGCGATATGGTCGAAAAACAATTAGATAATAAGTAATTAAATTCTGATCTGATGCTTCCATCAGATCTTTTTTTATAAGCAAGAAAAGCATTTAATCAGCGGTATCAAGGCATTTGTTATCAAAGTAGTCATTTTGAAATGTAGTGTATAAGAATCCCCCGCTCCGGGTATTTAGTTTATTATCTATTTCAAAATGACTACTAAAAGGACCGGATGGGCTTTCTCCATTTTTCTTATCATCTTTTTTATGACTATTTAATAGTATGAAAGGAGAGGATTAAAGAAGGTAGGTGCCCAAATGATTACATGGTTATCGTTTGTTTTATTGTCACTTGCGAGTTTTAGATTTACGAGATTAATTGTTTTTGATAAAATTACGGCGTTTATGCGAGCACCTTTTTTTGAAGTGGAAGAGAACTGGTTACCCGATGGAACGGTAGAAGAAACAGTAATGTTTAAAGGCAATGGCTTAAAAAGATGGATTGGTGAGTTGCTACGGTGCCATTGGTGTGTGGGAATTTGGTCTGCCATTTTCTTGTTTTGTGGTTTTCATTTTTTTTCTACAATATTTATTCCCATTATTATCATATTAGCAGTTGCTGGAGTCGCGTCGATTATTGAAGTGTTGATTTCTTATTTAATTTAATTGTCATTCGATGTGTTTTTCCTTTTGAAACTACTGCAGCTACATGATTTTTTCTTTCTAGCTTTTTTCTTCCTATTTACAGACACATTATTATTTTCCATAGCCTTAACCCCTTTAAATTAGAGTGTATTATACATGTTATTTTATGTGGCAGAAGCAAATATGTTCGGGTGGTTTAACATCGAATCGTATGATTAAGAAAAAATTGGTCGTAGTTCAGAAATGAATTCTGAGCACGACCAAATTAGATTCTATATCATTTTTACTTACCGTTATAAGCATTTAAATATATTTCTTTCAGTTCCTTAACCAATGGCAATTTCGGATTAGCGGTTGTACATTGATCCTCAAAAGCTTTATCAGCTAAGCGATCCACTTGTTTTATGAAATCCTCTTTCACTATGCCATTTTCTTTAATACTCATCGGAATATTTAATTGCTTGGCAAGGTCATAAACAGCTTTTACTAAACTGTCCACTCCTTCTTCTGTTGTACGAGCAGGTAAACCTAGTACCTTTGCAATTTCTGCATAACGCTGATCAGCTACAAAATGTTCATATTTAGGAAAGGCTACAAATTTTGATGGCTTTTGTGCGTTATATTTGATCACATGTGGCATTAAAATTGCATTGGCACGACCATGGGCAATATGAAATTCTGCGCCTAATTTATGTGCCAAGCTATGATTAATTCCTAGAAAAGCATTTGCAAAGGCCATACCAGCGATAGTTGAAGCATTGTGCATTTTTTCTCTAGCTTTTTCATTTTTGCCATCTTTATATGCGGTTGGCAGATAGTCAAAAACTAATTGAATAGCTTTTATTGCTAATCCATCTGTATAATCGTTCGCCATGTTAGAAACATAGGCTTCAATCGCATGTGTTAAAACATCCATTCCTGTGTCAGCTGTGACAGTAGGTGGTACCGTCATTACAAACTGGGAATCAATAATCGCGACATCTGGTGTCAATTCATAATCTGCTAATGGATATTTAATATTGGTCTCTTTATCCGTAATAACTGAAAAAGAAGTTACTTCTGAACCTGTACCAGAGGTTGTCGGGATGGCCACGAATTGTGCTTGTTTACCGAGTTCTGGATATTTGTAGATTCTTTTTCGGATGTCTAAGAACTTTTGTTTTAACCCATTAAAGTCAGTGTCAGGATGTTCATAGAATAACCACATCCCTTTTGCTGCATCCATTGCAGATCCGCCACCAAGTGCAATAATCACGTCTGGTTGGAATTTTTTCATTTCTTCTGCACCACGCATGACGGTCTCTTTAGATGGATCTGGCTCTACCTCTGTAAAGATTTCACAATGCACATAATCCGGTCGTTTGCGTAAATAGTAAAGCACTTTGTCGACATACCCTAAATCTTTCATCATTTGATCTGTTACGATAAAAGCTTTGGTTACTTTCGGCATTTTAGCTAAATATTGCACAGCATTCTTCTCAAAATAAATTTTAGGTGGAACTTTAAACCATTGCATATTGACATTCCTTTTAGCAATTTTTTTAGTGTTAATTAAGTGGATTGCTCCGACGTTTGTAGATACGGAATTACCACCGTAAGAACCACAGCCTAGTGTTAGAGATGGTAAGTAAGCATTGTAAATATCTCCGATCGCACCTTGAGAAGAAGGTGCGTTAACAATGATTCGTCCCGCTTTCATCCGTTTACCAAAGTCTTCAATAATTGCTTGATCATTAGAATGAATGACAGCTGAATGACCAAGACCACCGAAATCAAGCATTTCTTCGCAACGTTGAAAACCTTCTTGAAGATCCTTTACTTGAAAACACGCTAGAATCGGGCTTAATTTTTCTCTGGAGAGCGGCTCATTTGGTCCAACTTCTTTCAGTTCGGCAACAAGCATTTTAGTGGTATCTGGTACCGTAATTCCTGCCATTTCAGCAATGTTTACAGGGCTTTTTCCAACGATATCTGCATTGACAGCACAAGATTTTTCATTAATCGCTAGTTTCTCCACTTTCTGTTTTTCTTCCGCATTTAAGAAATAACATTGATTAGCAAGCATCTCTTGTTTAACTTGGTGGTAGATGGCCTGATCAATAATAACTGCTTGCTCTGAAGCACAAATCATACCATTATCAAATGTTTTAGAAAGGATTAAATCATTAACAGAGCGTTTAATATCTGTTGTTTTTTCAAAGTAACATGGTACATTTCCAGGACCAACTCCAAGAGCGGGTTTTCCAGAACTGTATGCCGCTTTTACCATTCCGGCTCCACCGGTTGCTAAGATTAAGGCAATATTATCATGTGCCATCAATGTTTGCGTTGCGTCTAAGCTTGGTTGTTCAATCCATTGTATACAATTTTTCGGTGCTCCAGCTTTTAATGCTGCTTGATATAAAGTATTCGCTGCTTCCACACTACTTTTTTGCGCTGATGGATGAAATGCGAAAATGATCGGATTACCTGTTTTGATCGCAATTAAACTTTTAAACATTGTAGTAGAAGTTGGATTGGTAACCGGCGTAACACCAGCAATAACACCAATAGGTTCTGCTATTTCAATGATACCTTCATACTGATTCTCGTTTATTACTCCAACCGTTTTATTGTATTTAATATTGTGATAAATATATTCTGTAGAAAAAATGTTTTTAATAATTTTATCTTCATAGACTCCTCGTTTGGTTTCCTCGACAGCCAATTTCGCTAATGTCATATGCGCATCCAATCCTGCAAGTGCCATCGCCTTGACAATGTCATTGACGGTTTCTTGATTCAAGGCTTTCATTTCTGATAATGCCGTTTCTCCTTGCTTTACTTTTTGATCAATCGTTTGTTTAACATTTTCCGCTTTCTTTAAAATAGGTGTACTCATTTTATTCCCTCCTTTTATTTGTGAAACATTGAGCATAATTAACCAAAGTGATGAATGTCTGATAATTGTTGGGTAGGGTGACGGGCGATTTTTATAAATGTGATGTCTTGGTACATACGTGTTGTAGTTTTTACTAAGATGACATATTGCTTTGTCCATATTATAGTAGGATGGACTTTTTCTTTTTCAAAAAGAACTGCTTCAAATTGATCACCGACATCTTCTTCGAAAGTTTGCTGACTATAGTAATTGGTGTCTGTTTTAAAATCGATCCATTCATAATAAATCATAATGTTCCCTCCTTATTTGTCTTTGATATTTTCTATAATTAGATCATAACAGATGATAACGCATCCAATCCGCCTACTTTTTGTCTATATTGTGAAATATTTCACAAATAATGATTATGTTATAATAATGAATACGTTTAAAAAAGGAAGTGTTCAAGATGTGGGTAGTTATTATTGTTTGTATCGTGATCGTAATAGCGGTTCTGGCATTGTCTATTATGACTTTAAATAAAGGCTATGGCTACAAACATACAATTGATCCATTGCCAGAGGAAAAAGAAGACGATGAGAATGAAGAGCAGAAAAAGGATACTTAATGTTGAGTATCCTTTTTCTTATATATAAGATCGGCTTAAGATACATAATTTGTTTAAGGAGGGTAGTATTATCAGAGAGAAAATAACTTCTATTGGATACTGTTTACTTGGAATTGGGATATTTATAATGCTGGTTAATATAGAGGAACTAAAAGAGTTTTATTTTCATTATATATGTAATATGCTTGGCGTAGTGATGGTAGTGTTTGGGCATTTGTCTAGGAACAATAACAGGCACTTACTTTGCAGATTGGGATTTCATCGTTATAGCCATATAGGATGGGATGAAGAGTATAACTCTTTGGCAATCTATAAGTGTGGACGATGTAATAACAAGGTGAAAGTTATGAGGGCAATGTAATAGTAGTAAACACATGGAAACATGATTAATTTTATTCGATATGTAAAAAAAACAGTAGCTCACTTCAAGGGATGAATTGAATGTCGCCCCTTCTGAATTGAACTACTGTTTTTTAAAATTAATTTTATAGAGAAGCTTTATAAATCTTTATAGCATCCTCACGATTCAATTTTTTAAAGTTACCGAACTCAGCGTTCGCAATCACCGTTTTATCTGCCATTTCTTCGATGCTGTCTTCTCCAATGTCATAATCGCTTAAACGAGCAGGTGCATCGATTGAGTTCCAAAAAGCACGCAGTTGATCGATCCCTTCCAGACCTATTTCTTTGTCTGATTTACCGTTAGGATCTACGTTAAAGACGCGAATCGCTAATTGTTTAAAACGTGCCACATTTTCATCTATTGCATGATACATCCAGTTAGGGAATAAAATCGCTAAGCCGCCACCATGCGGAATGTCGTGCACAGCGGATATGGCATGTTCTAAATTATGTGTTGCCCAGTCACCATGATAGCCCATGCTTACCATACCGTTTAATGCCATTGTACCATTGTATAAAACGGTTGCGCGATGCTCTTCATTTTCAAGGTCCTCTAACAATTTAGGGGCTGTCTCCACCATTGTTTGCAAAATCCCCTCGACCATTCGATCTTGGAGCAATGTATTTTCCTCATGATGGAAATAGTGCTCTAATGCATGGGACATAATATCTACCATCCCATAAATCGTTTGGTCTCTTGGAACCGTTTTTGTGAAGACCGGGTCTAGTATTGAAAAGACTGGAAATGTGAAAGGAGTTCCCCAGCCATGCTTTTCTTTGGTTTCCCAATTGGTAATAACAGATCCTGGGTTCATTTCAGACCCTGTTGCTGCTAAAGTTAATACTGTTCCAAATGGCAGGGCACTCGAAGCGTTAGCCTTTTTGGTTACAATATCCCAAATATCCTCATCAGAGTTTGCACCCACTGCAATTGCTTTGGTACAGTCAATCGTACTACCTCCGCCAACTGCAAGAATGAAATCAATATTTTCATTTTTACATATTTCAATACCTTTTCGTGCTGTCGTCACTCTTGGATTTGGTTCAACACCACTTAATTCAAATATCGTTTTATTTTCTTTTTTCAATAGGTCAATGACTTGGTCATATAGGCCGTTTCTTTTAATACTGCCACCGCCATATACGAGTAAAATATTTTTTCCATAGTTAGTAAGTTCATTCTGTAAATGTTCCAGTTGCCCTTTTCCAAAGTATAATCTGGTTGGGTTTTGGAAGATAAAATTTTGCAATGTGTAGCCTCCTCAAGATTCTTTCTTCTATTAAATATCGCAATATTATCAGTATGTGTAAAGTAATTTGCTTTCATGTAAAAGGAAGTAATTGTGAACGAAATTTGACTCTTAACTAAAAAGAGTTATTATGTTCAATTATTCACATGACAACACGAATAAGATATCATATAATGGTAATATAAACATGCTCAATATTGAACATTTGAAACCTGAGGAGGTAATAATGATGAAAAGTATTGAAAGAATGGATCAACGAGCACATGCTTGGGAATGGTTTAATGTTGGAAAATGGCAGGATGAGATTAATGTACGGGATTTTATTATGAAAAATTATACGTTATATGAAGGAGATGAATCATTTTTAGCAGAACCAACGGCTAATACGTTAGATTTGTGGAAACATGTTATGGAGCTTACCAAAATTGAACAGGAAAATGGTGGAGTTTTTGATTTAGACACCGATATTGTATCCACCATTACTTCGCATGGGCCTGGTTATTTAGATGAAAGGAAAGAAAAAATTGTAGGAGTACAGACCGACCAGCCATTTAAGCGATCGTTACAACCATTTGGAGGCATTCGAATGGCGGTGGCTGCCGCTCAATCTTATGGTTACGAAATTGACGAAAATATTGTGAAAACATTCACAGAATATCGTAAAACACATAATCAAGGCGTGTTTGATGCTTATACAAAAGAAATGTTGTTAGCCAGGAAAGCGGGGATTGTAACCGGATTGCCTGATGCATATGGCAGAGGAAGAATTATTGGTGATTATCGACGTGTAGCATTATATGGTGTCGATCGCCTAATAGAGGACAAACGCGAAGATTTGGAGGTAGTGGGCGGTAATGGCCTAATGAATGAAGAAGTTATCCGACAAAGGGAAGAAATTACCGAGCAAATTAGAGCATTACAGGAATTAAAACAATTAGGTGGCATATATGGATTTGATTTATCGAGACCAGCAAATGATGCACAAGAAGCGATTCAATGGTTATATTTAGCATATTTAGCAGCTATTAAAGAACAGAACGGTGCGGCAATGAGTTTAGGTAGAGTCTCCACTTTCTTAGACATTTACATCGAAAGAGATATAGCGGAAGGACTATTAACAGAAATAGAAGCGCAAGAATTAATTGATCATTTTGTGATGAAGCTTCGTCTTGTGAAATTTGCAAGAACTCCTGATTATAATGAGTTATTTAGCGGAGATCCAACTTGGGTTACCGAATCGATAGGGGGAATTGGAGTAGACGGACGCCCATTAGTAACAAAGAACTCCTTCCGATTCTTGCATACATTAGAAAACTTAGGGGCAGCACCTGAACCCAATCTAACCGTACTATGGTCGACCCAACTACCACAGAAATTCAAAAATTTTTGTGCAAAGATGTCGATTACAACAAGCTCAATACAATATGAAAATGATGACTTAATGCGTGAAACATACGGAGATGATTATGGTATTGCTTGTTGTGTATCTGCGATGAAGATAGGTAAACAAATGCAATTTTTTGGTGCAAGAGCGAACCTTGCAAAAGCTTTGTTGTATGCGATTAATGGTGGAGTAGATGAGAAACTTAAAATTCCGGTTGGGCCAGCTTATGCCCCGATTACATCGGAGTATTTAGATTTTGATGAAGTAGTTGAAAAATACGATAAAATGTTGGATTGGTTGTCAGGTCTGTATGTTAATGCATTAAACATTATCCATTACATGCACGATAAATATAGCTATGAACGTTTAGAAATGGCGCTTCATGATCGTGAAGTGTTAAGAACAATGGCATGTGGGATTGCTGGTCTATCAGTAGTAGCCGACTCTTTAAGTGCGATTAGATATGCGAAGGTAAAAACAATTCGTGATGAGAGCGGACTTGTTATTGACTATAAAATTGAAGGTGATTTTCCAAAGTACGGTAATAATGACGATCGTGTAGATCAAATTGCCAAAGATCTTGTCAAAAAATTCATGAAAAAGATCGCACAGCATAAAACATATCGTAATTCGGTTCCTACACAATCGATCTTAACGATTACATCGAATGTCGTCTATGGGAAGAAAACTGGAAATACACCAGATGGTCGTAAAGCTGGTGAACCTTTTGCACCTGGGGCAAATCCGCTACATGGAAGGGATACTAAAGGATCTCTTGCATCCTTGAGTTCAGTAGCAAAATTACCGTATGAATATGCACTAGATGGTATTTCTAACACTTTTTCGATCGTACCGAAAGCACTAGGAAAAGAAGAAGAAACAAGAAGAAGTAATTTAGCAGGAATGTTAGATGGATATGCTATCAAGAAAGGGCATCATTTAAATGTTAATGTGTTTGAAAGAGAAACGCTAATGGATGCTATGGATCACCCGGAAAAATATCCACAGTTAACGATCCGTGTTTCTGGTTATGCTGTGAACTTTAATAAATTGACTCGTGAACAACAAATAGATGTGATTAACCGTACTTTCCATGAAAGTATGTAAAATCTAAAAAGAAGAGGTGAGTATGATGATTGGTCGAATTCATTCTGTGGAAACATGTGGTACTGTCGATGGTCCGGGATTAAGATATGTTATTTTTATGCAAGGTTGTTTATTACGATGCCAATATTGCCACAATCCAGATACTTGGAGTAGAGGGGACGGAAAAACGACCACTGTGGAAGAATTAATTGCAGATATCCAGTCATACTTACCTTTCTTTCAAGCATCAGGTGGAGGTGTGACCGTTAGTGGTGGAGAGCCTTTATTACAAGTGGATTTTATTACAACCTTATTCAAAGAGTTAAAAAAATTGGATATTCATACAACAATCGATAGTTGTGGTGGTTGTTTTTCGACTTCGCCTCATTTTCTTAGGAAAGTAGACAAATTAATGGAAGTGACAGACCTTGTCTTATTAGATCTAAAACATATTGATATCGTGAAACATCAAGCATTAACTGGTATGTCTAATCAACATATTTTAAAATTTGCCAAGTATTTAGATGAAAAAAATGTTCCGGTCTGGATTAGACATGTATTAGTACCGGGGGTAAGTGACGAAGATGATGCATTAAAAGGATTAGCAGATTTCATTAGTACATTAAAAAATGTGAAAAAAATTGAAGTATTGCCATATCATAAGTTAGGCATATATAAATGGGAAACTTTAGGGTTAGATTACCCATTAAAAGATGTCGAGCCACCGACACAAGCTAGAATTGAAAATGCGGAACGAATACTTCACAGCACAAATTCCGTTCACTCTCATTCGTTCTATTCTTAAGAAATGTTTAATATTTGAAGGAAAAGGTATAGTATTAGTAGAATAATTACTATAGAACCTTTCAATATGTTCTAATTTTATAAAAGGAGTGGATAGAGTGAGTAACAAATTATTTACATCAAAAGCAACTGCGCAAGGTGGCCGTGACGGTCATGTTAAATCGGATGACGGGTTAATTGATTTGAATTTAGTAAACCCGGCTGGTGATGGTGATGGAACGGGCTCTAATCCAGAACAATTATTTGCAGCAGGATACTCTGCTTGCTATGATGGTGCTTTAAACTTAATGGCATCTAAACAAAAGAAAGATATTGATTCTTCTATCACAGCAGAGGTTAGTTTGATAAAAGATGAAAGTGATGGCGGATTTAAGATTGGTGTCGTATTGAACGTAGAAATCAAAGGTGTATCACAAGAGGAAGCAGAAGAACTAGCGAAACAAGCACACGATTTCTGTCCGTATTCCAAAGCTACACGAGGAAATATTGACGTGGAATTAAACACAAAAGCTGTATAATAATAGAAAAAGCACGGCATCTTTAATTGATGCCGTGCTTTTTTTCTATTAAGATTTATGTTTAAAGTAATCCGTTACTGCATGGAATACTTCTATCCCTTGATAAAGCCATACACTCAATGCGGCAAATGAGAATAATCCGATCATAAAAAATCGAAACCACATAACATGTTCCCTCCCTTATATTGTTTTCAATGACAATAAAAGGAGCGAGTGATCAGATAATTCGATTGATAAAAAACAGGATGTAAAAATAGCCAAATAATTCTTATTAATTGTACGGTAGATACCAGTACTAATCCGTTTAAAATAATTAAATGTTGACTTGCAACAGTAATGAATCCATCCGTAAATAAATCATGAATTTCTGGATCGTGATTATTATATATAGACTGAGTGCTTTCAATATCAAAAGTGTTGTGATGGTACTGGCTTCCCTGCTGCGGGAGAATGAATAGTGGAGAGACGATAATCAATAAACATAAAATAATTCGTTTTCTCATGATTAGATCCCTTCTTCATCGTGCTTTACCATTATAGTTTACACCTATTTCTCATATCGATAAAGTTTTCTGTCTAGGCTGTTGGTAAAACGAACCGATCTCTACTGGCTCCTAATCCAAATAATGTCATGACAATTGTGATAAGTAGTATAGTTAAAATTGAGCTGTTCCAGTTATTTGAAATGTCAAAGGTTAATCCTATTAAAATAGGCCCGATAGATGCTAACAGGTAGCCAAAAGATTGAGCCATTCCAGATAACTCTGCTGCCTGGCGAGCGTTAGCAGTCCGCAATCCGAGTAAAGCCAAAGCTAAACTGATACTAGCACCTAGCATAATGCCGATAAGTGTAATTGAGAGAGTTGTGCCTGCTACACCTGGTTCGAAATATAAAATACTATAACCGATAAAGCCAGATAAACCAAAAGTTAAAACGACAGGCTGCTGATTAGAAAGTTTGCTAGCTATAACGGGTGTGAAAAATGTAGCAGGTAAGCTAATAAATTGCATATACGCCACATACCATCCAGCATTAGAAGCTGAAAAACCATTTGAAATCAGAATCTCTGCTAACCAAGAAATGGTCACATAAAATAAAAAAGATTGTAGCCCCATGAAAATCGTAACTTGCCATGCGACAGAAGACCTTAAAAGTTTTATCGTACTAGGTTCATATAATTCATCATATTCATCTTTAGAACCTTTATTCATAGAAATGAGCCAGATAATAATCCCGATAATCGCTAATAAGCTCCAGCTAGCTAATGACCATTTCCACCCTATACCTAAACCACTTGTTAATGGAACACTCAATCCTGATGCTACCGCAGCAAAAACAGACATTGAAGTAGTGTAGACTCCAGTCATTAATCCTATTTTGGTTGGGAAGTTGTTTTTAATTAAACTTGGTAATAGTACATTAATAATAGCAATACCTACTCCAATCAAAATTGTTCCGATAAATAATAGGATGATTAGAGAGCTAGAACGAACCAAAATGCCGATTAGCAATGTGAATAGTCCATAAAGTAATGCTTTCTCATTACTCGTTTTATTCGCTATTCTTGGAGCAATCGGAGACATAACGGCAAATGCAATTAATGGTAAACTTGTTAATAAACCTGCGCTTCCATTACTAATCGCTAAATCTTCTCGGATAGTACCGATAATTGGCCCTACCGAGGTAATAGCTGGTCTTAAGTTAAATGCTAAAATGATGATTCCTACTATAAAAAATGAGGAAGTAAATCTTTTTGCCTTCATTCTTTCACCTTTTTTCTATGCTATAATTAACAACTGAAATACAAAATATGCTAAAATAAGTAAGAGGGAATGAATCGATATTGCATTTCAATAGAATAACATATTCCAATTCAGTCGCAAAGTTAATTAGAATGAAAGAAGGTCAAGTATGGAAAATAAGTATGTAAAAGAATTGCTTTCCTGGATGAAGGCATTATTAGTTGCGGTCATCATAGTGTTGGTTTGCCGGCATTTTCTTATTACTCCTTCTGTGGTAAAAGGTGAGTCTATGATGCCAAACTTAGAAGATGGCGACCGAATCATTTTAAGTAAAATTAGCCATATCGATCGTTTTGATGAAATAGCTTTTGAAGCACCAGATACCAATGATAATTATGTGAAAAGGGTAATTGGCTTTCCTGGGGACAGTATTGAAATGATAGATGATCAATTGTACATTAATGGTACACTTTATGAAGAAGTCTATCTTAATGAGTTTAAATCGACGTTAGCTATTGGTGATCAATTAACGAATGATTTTACACTGAAAGATCTCACAGGACACGAACAAGTGCCAGAGGGGAAATTATTTGTTTTAGGAGATAACCGTAGAGTTAGTAAGGATAGTCGTCAATTTGGTTTTATCGATGAAGAGTCTGTGATTGGTGATGTTAAGTTGCGTATATGGCCAATTGACTCTATTGGGATTATTAACTGAAATTTAACAGGGTCCTTGACAGTAATGAGTTTTAATGTTTAATTTGTACATAATCATATAAATCCGCTAGGGGTGCTACTAAAGTGGCTGAGATAAGAATGATGTTCTTAATCCCTTTGAACCTGAACTGGCTAAACCCAGCGTAGGAAAGTGGAGTCGGATGGTGTCTAAATAAATACACCAATAATTTGTTAAATCAAAAGCCGCTCTCCTTTCCGAGAGCGGCTTTTTTCAATGTGAAAGGGTAAGCGAATTATATACCAGTAGACACAAACTGCGAAGTTGTGACAATTTTGAAAGTATGATGAATGCTAGGCAAAAGCTCCGTCCATTTACTTCGCTTTTACCACGGGCATAAGTCAACATCTTTTGAAGCAAGCTTTCAAAGTGTTTCCTATACCGCGGGCGTCACCTCAGCCTCCTCGGCAGAAAATCACTGCCTGTGGGGTCTTCGGAAGATGCTGTTCCCGCTGGAGTCTACGTAAATGGACTACGCTTCCATAGTGTTCTACAAATTTAGCAATAGCTAGAATATTGATATCACAGCATATTTCCTCGCACTTGAACAGATATCTAACAAAGCGTAGGAAAAATGCGACACTCCTGGGGGAACAGCACGAGCTGAAGATCCACTTGGTAAAGTGTTTTTCTTTACCAAGTTAGCTGAGGCCGTGCCCCCGGAAAGGGAGTGTTTTTCCGTAGCGTTGGATGAGCACTCATCTCAATACTTTTGCCAATAATACAATGTCAGTTATTTCGCAGTTTAGATAGTATGGGTATTCAATTATATATTTTAAAAATAGTTTTATAAATTTTGAGTGAATAGGGGGAGATGGAAGATGAGTAGTGTGAAGTCGGCGTTAACGATTGCGGGGACAGACCCATCGGGTGGGGCAGGAATACAGGCAGATTTAAAGGTGTTTCAAGAGCGAGAAGTATATGGAATGAGTGTGATTACATCTGTTGTAGCGCAAAATACATTAGGTGTTCAAGACGTGCAACACCTCAGTATAGACTTTATTGAAAAACAGTTAGACGCAGTACTTAAGGATATTCCTCCACAAGGCATTAAAACAGGAATGATCGCAACTGTAGATATGATGAAATTAATAGCAAGTAAATTAGCCAATACGAATATCCCATATGTGATTGATCCGGTAATGGTAGCAAAAAGTGGTGATTCCTTGATGGAAGAAGAGTCACGTCGGGTAATTCGCGATGTGTTAATCCCACTTGCGACCGTTGTCACTCCTAATGTGCCTGAAGCAGAAATATTGGTTGATTTTAACATCAAAAGTCAAGACGATGCAAAAAAAGCAGCCAAAGTGATTGTTGAAGATTTAGGTGCTCAATCCGCAGTTGTAAAAGGTGGTCACCTACAAGGGGAAGCTATTGATGTGCTATATGACGGAGAAGAATATTATTACTTCAAAGACGCACGTTTTGATACAAAACATACCCACGGCACAGGCTGCACTTTCTCAGCCGTTATTACCGCAGAATTAGCAAAAGGTAAATCGATTAAAGAAGCAGTAGCACTAGGCAAAGCTTATATTACAGATGCCATTCAGTATTCATTACAATTGGGTAATGGTAATGGGCCAACCAATCATTGGGGATACAGGCTAAAAGGTGTGCCAAATCATGAGGGGGAAATATAATGAGTCATTTAATTACGAAAGTACGTAGTAAACAACCGCTTATTCATAACATTACTAATCAAGTTGTCATGAACTTTACGGCAAACGGTTTATATGCCCTTGGTGCTTCACCTGTTATGGCGAATGCCAAAGAAGAAGTGGAAGAAATGGCAACAATAGCAGATGCATTGGTATTAAATATTGGAACGCTAACAACAGACCAAGTAGAGGCAATGATTTTAGCCGGAAAATCTGCAAATCAAGCCGGAATTCCCGTCGTTTTAGATCCCGTCGGGGTTGGGGCAACTAAGTTTCGTACAGCATCTGCATTAAAAATTCTGGATCAAGTACAAGTAAGCTGCATAAGAGGAAACGCTGGAGAGATTGCTAATTTAGCAGGTGTAGAGACCAAAGTAAGAGGTGTGGATGGAGCGGAAGATATTGATGTACAACAATTAGCGGAAGTGGCCTTTTCCAAACTTCAAAGCCCACTAGCTATTACGGGTGCTCAAGATATTATTATTGATGCAAACCAGATTACATTCATCGCAAATGGACATCCATTATTAACAAAAGTAACAGGCACCGGTTGTTTATTATCCTCAGTGGTCGCGTCGTTTATAGCGGTTAGTAATGATGTACAAACAGCTATAAGTGATGCAATCAGTTATTATGGGATTGCAGCAGAATTGGCGGCTGCGGAACACCAGAATCCGGGCAGTTTTCAAGTAGCCTTTTTAGATCAACTTTTTTTAATAGATGAAAAAACGATTAATGAGAAAAAGCGAATAACTAGGAGTTAAAGATATGAATGTAAAGTGGCTACAAGTTTATTTTATTCTAGGCAGTAATAACACCGATCAAGAAGCCTTATATGTTTTGGAAGAAGCATTGAAAGGCGGTATTACCTGTTTTCAGTTTCGAGAAAAAGGAAAAGGCGCACTTACTGGCAATGCCAAAAAACAACTGGCGATCCAAATGAAAGATTTATGTAGAAAGTATCAAGTACCTTTTCTTATCAATGATGATGTCGACTTGGCTTTAGAAATTGCAGCAGATGGTGTCCATGTAGGTCAAGATGATATGTCTATAGGTGATGTAAGAAAAATCTGTCCCACCAACTGGATAATCGGGGTTTCGGCAACAAATAAAGAAGAAGCTATACAAGCGAAAAAAGATGGCGCAGATTACATTGGAGTAGGACCTATCTATAGTACGAATACAAAAGAGGATGCGAAACAACCGATTGGTGAAAAGGGACTTCAAGCGATTCGAAAAGAAGTTGGTGCTACACCGCTAGTAGCTATTGGAGGCATTCAATTAGCCGATGTAAATCGTTTAATGCAAGCGGGAACGAACGGTGTATCGGTGGTTTCAGCTATTAGTCAAGATAGTGATCCTCAAGGAACAACACGCAAATTTTTAGACCAAGCAAATTTGCATTTCTAATAGTGATTATTCGAAAATGAGGTGTCGTTTTTGGTACACTAAAATTATACACAAATAAAGGAGGAAGATCTCTTGCGTCTTGAAAATAAAAAAGTTATTGCTTTAGTAGAAGAGGATTTTGAAGACTTAGAATTATGGTATCCTATTTTACGTTTGCGTGAAGAGGGTGCAACGGTAGATTTGGTGGCATTAGAAGCGAATAAAAAGTATATCGGAAAATACGGTGTGCCGGCCGAATCAGACTATGCATTTACAGATATTGACGCAACCGATTACGATGGAATCTTAGTTCCAGGTGGCTGGGCGCCTGATAAATTAAGAAGGTATCCAGAGGTATTAGAAATGGTCCGTCACATGGATCAAGCTAAAAAACCAATTGGACAAATTTGCCATGCGGGATGGGTCTTGATTTCAGCTGGGATTTTACGAGGTAAAAAAGTGACAAGCACGCCAGGTATTAAAGATGATATGACAAACGCTGGTAGCTTTTGGAGTAATGAAGCAGTTGTAACAGATGGCCATATTATATCGAGTCGCCGTCCCCCAGATCTACCTCCGTATGTGAAAGCATATGCGGACTTTTTAGCTGACCAATAAGGTGACAAATTCGATCAGTGGTGGTTAATACGTATACTGATTGTTTGCACCGTGATAAAGATACTGGATCTTACAGGCTTGTCCCTGTAAGATCTTTTCATATCCTAGGAATGGAGTTTTTTGAATGGAAATTGTATGGTGGGTATTAATTATAGCCTGTTTTGCATTAGCTTTTATCGGAATAGTATTTCCAATTATTCCTTCTGTGTTAGTGATTTGGGTAGGCTTTTTAGTTTATCAATTTTTATTAACATCTGAAAATATCGGTTGGATCTTTTGGATTGCAATGGTGATCTGGACATTAATATTAATTTTTGCTGATATTATCGCCAACAGTTATTTTGTTAAAAAGTTTGGTGGTAGTAAAACTGGTGAAAGAATAGCTGCAGTTGGTGTCATTGTTGGTTCATTTATCATACCTCCATTTGGTATCATTATTGTTCCTTTCGTTTTAGTAGTAGTCACGGAATTAATCCAGAAAAAATCAAGCCAAGATGCATTAAAAGCAGCGCTTGGTTCATTAATAGGCTTTTTGAGCGGAACCTTTGCGAAAATAATGATTCAATTGATTATGATTATATGGTTTTTTATTGCCATCTAACATCGAGGTGTTTTGTATGAAACGTGTTGTAACGATCGCTGGCTCAGCAGCGCAAGGAAGTGCAGGCATTCAAGCAGACCTAAAGACTTTCCAAGAACGAGATGTCTATGGAATGAGTGTGATTACAGCAACGGTAGCAAATAATTCACGAACAGATGAAGGAATATTTATCCGCGAAACAAAAGAAATCGAAGCTCAATTTCATGCTGTTAATGAAATGGTTGGTATAGATGCTGTTAAAATAGGTATGTTGTTTTCAAAGGAAATCATCCTAAAAGTAAGTGAATTGCTTAAGACAGTACCAGAAGTTCCTAAAATAATTGATCCTGTTATGATCGGGAAAATGGGTTCGCAGTTATTAGCTGACGATGCGATCGAGGTATTAAAAAAGTATTTAATTCCCCAAGCAACGTTGATCACGCCCAATCGTTTAGAAGCGGAAAAACTTTTAGGTCGAAAGATATTTTCGGAGTTAGATGATCTGGAACGTGCGACAAAAGAGTTATATGCACTTAATCCCGGCTCTGTATTGCTAAAAGCCGGTGAAGTGGATGGACAAGCAATAGATGTTTTTTATGACGGAGAAGCATTGAAAATTTTTGAGATGCCTTTGATTGATACCATTCATACAAGTGGGGCGGGCTGCACATTCGCTGCATGTCTTACGGCAGAGGTGGCAAAAGGTGTAGAAATGGCAGGAGCGATTCAGATAAGTAAACAATTTGTCCATGCCGCTATCAAGCATTCACTCGCATTCGGAAAAGGTGTAGGATCAGTAAGACACGGAGCATTAAGACAAATGATTGATTAGAATAAAAAAAGAGCAACTGCACTGGCAGCTGCTCAAAGAAAAGATAGAACAAATAAGATAGATAACAACCTGTGGTGGAGGTAGTTGATATGACATGCAACTACTTCCTTTTTCGGCACATAAATGTTAGGTTTAATAACATTAGTTGTTATATATACTATCATAATAGAAAAAACGATAAAAATCAAGTGATTTTGAAACCATAATAGGCTTTGTAACGTATAGATAAGTGGAGAATGAAAAGGAGGTGTCCCAATGGATATTTCGATGGAGTTGCAAAACGTCCATAAGACCATTGGCAAAAAAGAAATTATTAAAGGATTGAATTTTTCGATCCGTTCAGGGGAAGTGTTTGGTTTTTTAGGGCCTAATGGTGCTGGTAAAACGACGACAATCCGAATGATGGTGGGATTAATGAAAATTACATCAGGAGATATTAAAATCAATGGAATAAGCATAAAAGATGATTTTAAAGGTGCGATACAACATGTAGGTGCAATCGTAGAAAACCCCGAAATGTATCCATTTATGTCGGGATGGAAAAATTTAAAGCATTATGCTCGAATGATGCCAGGGATCACAGAAAGTCGCATTAAAGAAGTAATAAAATTAGTCGGTTTAGAAAAAGCCATTCATGAGAAAGTCGGCCGATATTCATTAGGAATGCGACAAAGGATCGGTATTGCGCAAGCCTTATTACATAATCCATCTATTCTTATTTTGGACGAACCAACCAATGGACTAGATCCAGCCGGTATACGTGAGATCAGACAGTACATAAGAGATCTAGCTGAACAGGAAAAAGTTTCTGTGATCGTATCTAGTCATTTGTTATCTGAAATAGAATTAATGTGTGATCGGATCGGAATCATTAAAAATGGCGAATTAGTCACGGTAGAAGAAGTCAATGAAGAACAGGAAAATGATCAACGTGTTACAGTGAAGTTAGAAGTGAGTGACAAGGCTCATGCAATGACCATTTTACGTGATCAATTAGGCCTTGAAGTAAATGAAGAACAAGCTAATTTAACGTTACAGATGGAAAAAAACAGTGTGCCTAATCTTGTAAAACACCTTGTCGATGAACAGATAGACGTATTTGAAGTGGCGCTAGAACGCAGTAGCCTGGAAGATAAATTCTTTAGATTGATTGGAGAGAATACGATTGCTTAATTTTTTATCATTAATAAAGAATGAACAAATAAAATTATATACGCGTATGGGCACTTGGTCGATGTATATCATTTTATTTGCTATTATGCTGGCTGCGTCACTCATCGTTGTCTTTTTTGGGGAAGCGGATGAACAAAAGTATGGCGATGATTGGCAAGCACAATTAACAGCAGAGACAGAAGACTATAAAGAATCACAAGAAGAAATGGAATTTGCTGCTTTTGATTCTGAAATAGCTAAAAATGAATATTATTTAGAAAATGACATTAAACCCCATCCATATGATGCGTGGCAATTTACGTTGGAAAATGCAGGGTTGGCAATGCTGATCAGCTTGTTTACCATCATCATTGCAGCGGGTATTGTTTCAAATGAATTTAGATGGGGAACGATTAAATTATTGCTGATTCGTCCGATTTCAAGGACTAAAATCTTATTTGCGAAATTTGTGTCTGTTTTATTATTTTCGATTTCGCTGCAAATATTCTTATTTCTTAGCAGTCTATTAATCGGCTTGATTTTCTTTGGGATCAACGGTTTAAACCCTAGTATTGTACAAATGGGGGCAGAAGGTATCGAAGAAGTATCGGTTTTTTCTGAAATAATTACAGAATATGGACTGTATATGGTAAATTTAATTATGATGGCAACTTTTGCTTTTATGATTTCAACTATCTTTAGAAATAGCGGGATGGCAATAGGATTAGCTATTTTCTTAATGCTTACAGGTAATACTGTAATGACTTTCTTGGCAGAATATGATTGGGCAAAATTTATTTTGTTTGCAAATACGAACCTAAGGCAATATATTGGGGATGGTAATCCGATAATTGAAGGTATGACATTAGGTTTCTCAATCACAGTTTTAGCCGTTTATTTTGTCATCTTTTTACTTGTTTCATGGTTGTCTTTCACAAGACGAGATGTTGCAGGAAATTAATAGATAAGGGGAGAAGAGAAGATGAAGAGAACAGTAGAAATAGTATTAAGTATTATTGGTGCAATCTTGTATCTGTTTGGTGCAATCTTTGGTGGTGTAATCAGTACGATGGATGGAGATAACCAAATGATTCAAGAGATGCTTCAAGAAGATCCGGCAATTACCCAAGGCGATATGGCAGATGTTCAATTGTTCTTGGATGGATTAGGTACCATTGGTATTATGTTAGTAGTTGTGTCTGTTATTGGTCTTATTGCTGGAATTGTTGCAGCTATTCTCTTTAAAGGAAATAAAAAACCGAAAGCAGCAGGAATTATTTTATTAGTGGTAGGTGTGTTAGCCACTATCGTTACAGTAGGTACAGGTATCTTTGCGGGACTTTTCTATGTTATCGCAGGTATTATGGGCTTAGCACGTAAACCAAAACAAGAAATTAATATGGAGCAATATTAATTAAATAGAATAGTAAAAAGGAGCTACCTAATAGGTTAGCTCCTTTTTAAATTGAAAATAGTGTTACTTTATGTGAATTCCTAATCAAATTGTAGCTATATTAATCCTTTTTAGGAAGTTTCCTTTTGAAGATGAGATAAATGATAATCCCAATAATTAATATTAATATAAGAACAGGGGCATTACCTACCAAGAATACGAATATACCAGAAGCAATGGAAAGTAGTGTTTGTATATTTTTTAAGAACTGTTCCTTGGTTTTTTCCCATGTTGTTGATGATTCATCCTGAACAGAAGGCATATCTACTTTCCTTTCCACTAATTCCATGTTTATCGTGGCATAGTCGGATTGGTTTTCTAAATATTTTATTTTTCCTGTAAGTTGCTCAATATCTTCTTGAATCTCTGCTAAGTCATTTGAGATTTTTAATAAATCCTCTGTTTTTTCCGCTTCTTCCATAAAAGAAAGCAGTCGCTCTTCTACAACTTCCTTCGATTTCAGACGTGATGACAAATCAACAAATTGCTCTGTAACATCTTCGCCACTGACAGATTTATCAAGTACTTTCATATCACCATCCTCAACCATAGCTATAAAATCCTGAAATCGTTTGGCGGGTATGCGGATAGTCAATGAACCAAAGCGTTGTTCTTGTTCCTCATGATTGGAATAATTCGAAGTTACAATATAGCCTTGATAAGATTCTGTTTGATTTTCAAGAAAAGTGACCATGTCATCGAAGCTTTCGGATTCAAGACGGAAATTTGCATTACGAATGATTTTTCTATCCTCGACATTTGCTATATCTTGATCATTTTCTGTTTCAGCTGTTTTATCTGCCGTGTTTTCTGCTTCTTCCATATTCATATCATTCATTTTTGCTTGGTCGGTACTGAGTCCTGGTTGACCACCACTATCTTCCATTATAGCTTCTTTATCAGATGATTCATCACTGCCTCCTTCACTAGAACAAGCAACCAATAACAAAATAACGAATAATGAATACCATATTTTTTTCATAAGGAATACCCCCTCTTTTTAAAAGATTAGACGTCTGTTGTTAAAAGAGGTTACAATAGAATCAATATTCATATTTATTCATAAACATGTATATTTATATGGAGGATCGTTAAAAAAAGCAAGAGAGATTACTCATTTAAAAAATGCATACAATAAACAAATCAGTGGGAAGATTAGTATAACAGGCTTTTTTAGAAAAAAATAAAAAAATTCACGATAAAGGTTGAATTAATATACTAAATAGTGCATAATAATACATAATTAATCAAAACAAATAAATTCATATTTATAAAATAGACTTAAGGAGAGATTTTGAAATGGCAAAAGAAAAAATAGTACTAGCATATTCAGGGGGTCTTGATACTTCCGTTGCTATTAAATGGTTACAAGACAAATACGATTATGATGTAATAGCAGTCGGTTTAGATGTAGGCGAAGGTAAAGATTTAGAATTTGTAAAAAACAAAGCAATCGATGTAGGAGCAATCAAATCTTATTCAGTTGATGCAAAACAGCTTTTTGCTGAAGATTTCGTATTACCTGCCCTGCAAGCAAATGTGATGTATGAAGATAAATATCCATTAGTTTCTGCATTGTCTCGTCCGTTAATTGCAAAAGTATTAGTAGACATTGCAGAAAAAGAAGGCGCAGTAGCAGTTGCACATGGTTGTACAGGAAAAGGTAACGACCAAGTACGTTTTGATGTGGCCTTTACTTCATTAAATCCAGAATTAAAAATTGAAGCACCTGTTCGTGAATGGGGTATGACCAGAGATGAAGAAATTGAATATGCACAAGCAAATGGTATTCCGATTCCAATTGATTTAGATAGTCCTTATAGTGTCGATCAAAACCTGTGGGGCCGTGCCAATGAATGTGGTGTGTTAGAGGATCCATGGGCAGAAGCTCCGGCAGATGCATTTGAATTAACGGTTGATCCAATCGATGCACCAGATGAGCCGGAAATGATTGAAATTGAATTTAAACAAGGGAAACCAGTTGCATTAAATGGTAAAGAGTATCCTTTACATGAATTAATTTTAGAATTAAACCAAATTGCAGGTAAACATGGTGTCGGTAGAATTGATCACGTTGAAAACCGTCTTGTAGGGATTAAATCACGCGAAATTTATGAAGCACCTGCTGCGATTACGCTTATTCAGGCGCATAGAGAAATTGAAACAATTACTCTTCCAAGAGAAGTTTCGAAATTCAAGCCAGTTGTGGAGCAGCAATTAGAGCAAGCAATTTATGATGGTTTATGGTTCACACAATTAACAGATGCATTAAAAGCATTTATCACCGAAACACAAAAATATGTAAATGGTGTAGCAAGAGTCAAGCTATATAAAGGGCAAGCGTTTGTGGTTGGACGTAAATCCGAGAATTCATTATATGACCTTAACCTTGCAACATATAGTAAAGGTGACGAATTCGATCACGAAGCAGCACTTGGCTTTATCAAGCTTTGGGGCTTGCCAACAAAAGTTCATTCAACAGTGAATAATGTTCACGCGGATAAAGCAAAAATTATGGAAAAAACAAAAATTGACATGAAGGAATCAGTGAAACAATGAAATTATGGGGCGGACGATTTACAAAACCAACAAATGAATTAGTGGATGAATATACAGCATCGATCAGCTTTGATCAAAAATTAGCACAATATGATATTCAGGGAAGCTTAGCACATGTTGAGATGCTTGCAAAATGTGAGATTATTCCTCATGAAGATGCGGAATCGATTAAAAAAGGCTTAAAAACTGTTGCGGCTAAAATTAAAGCAGGTGAAGCAGAATTAACAGAAGCTAACGAAGATATTCATATGAATGTCGAAAAACTTCTAATAGATGAAGTCGGTGCTGTTGGTGGTAAATTACACACTGGGAGAAGTAGAAATGATCAAGTAGCGCTAGATATGCGCCTTTATTTACGGGATTCCCTTGTTACGTTAATCGAGTTATTGACAAAACTACAAGAGGCGCTTTTAGAGCAAGCACAGGCAAACTTAGATACGATTTTGCCTGGCTATACCCATCTTCAACGTGCACAACCAGTGTTGTTCGCCCATCATATGATGGCGTATGTATCGATGTTTGAACGTGACGTGGAAAGACTTCGTGATAGCTTTAAACGAGTTAATCGCTCGCCACTGGGTGCTGGAGCTTTAGCGGGGACAACTTTTCCAATTGATCGTCACTATGTGGCAGACAAACTTAACTTTGACGGTGTTGTTGAAAATAGTTTAGATGCTGTAAGTGATCGTGACTTTGTGGTTGAGTTTTTATCCAATGCATCTCTATCAATTATGCACTTGTCACGACTAAGTGAAGAGTTAGTACAATGGTCAAGCGCTGAGTTCAATTTTATAGAATTAGATGATGCTTTTTGTACAGGTAGCAGTATGATGCCACAAAAGAAAAATCCAGATGTGGCAGAATTAGTAAGAGGAAAATCAGGGCGTGTATATGGTCATCTGATGGGCATGCTTACAACACTCAAAGGCTTACCGATTGCATATAATAAAGATATGCAGGAAGATAAAGAAGGTATGTTTGATACGGTCGAAACGTTAAAAGGTGCACTGGCTCTTTTTGCACCAATGATTGCGACCATGGATGTAAAAAAAGATAATATGTATGAAGCAGTTGCAGAGGACTTTTCAAATGCAACCGACTTAGCAGATTATTTAGTGAATAAAGACTTACCATTCCGTGAGGCACATGCTGTTGTTGGTCAGGTTGTATTACACTGTATTCAGGAAAATATCTATTTATTAGACTTAAGCATTAAAGATTTCCAAAGCTTTTCAGAGTTAATTGATGAAGATATTTATGATGTATTAGCACCAAAATCTGTTGTCAATGCTCGTGATGTTGTCGGTGGTACAGCTAAGAACCGTGTCAAAGATCAAATCACACAAGCAACTAGCAGGTTATCGGATAGCAAAGAATGGATCGAAGTTCATGCAGAAAAAGTAAATGTCTTAAAATAAAGAGTAAAACGCAACTGATTGGGATCAGTTGCGTTTTTGAATTTTTAAGCAAGGAAAATATATAATCCGTAGTATCAACGCATTTTCAATCTAACCATTTTGAAATGTAGTGTATAAAAATCCATCGTTATACCTATTTTTCATTTCAAAATTACCACTAAAAGGACCGGGTGGGCATTCTCGGTTTCTCATATGGTCAGGCATTGATTTTTAAAACTTAAAAATTTTTAGCAAAATTAATGCATAAATATAAGTTTTGTAGTATAATTATAAACAATTAATAAAAAATTAAACGAAATCAATATAAATATTGCTAGATACTGGAGGAGAAGCAGAATGCAAGGATATCTTGTTTTAAACACGGGCGATGTATTAGAAGGACAATGGTTAGGTACACCTAAAGAGACAGAAGGAGAACTTGTTTTTAATACAGCAATGACGGGTTATCAAGAAGTGATGACGGATCCTTCCTATGCAGGTCAGATAGTGACAATGACATATCCGCTGATTGGGAATTACGGATGGAACGGGATCGATTATGAAAGCATTAAGCCATCACTAAAAGGCTTTATCGTATCTACTCCAAGTCATAATCCAGAACATTATGAATCAACCAATACATTAGTAGAAATGTTAGATGAGCATAATATCCCTGCTCTTTCACATATCGATACAAGAGCATTAACCCGTATTATTCGTGAACATGGTGAAGTTTATGGAAAAGTCACAACAGAACCTAGTGAAAAGCCTACGAATACTTCAGTGAACTCAGATATTGTTTCTACGGTTTCAGTAGCCCAAAAAGAAATATATAAAACGCAAAATCCCGCAAATCATCCTACTCCCCATGTAGTTGTGATGGATTTTGGTTATAAGCATTCTATTGCACATTCATTATTAGATTTAGGTTGTGATGTGACAGTGGTGCCATACAATACAACTTTTATTGAGATACAATCGATCGATCCAGACGGTGTATTATTATCAAATGGACCTGGAGATCCAAAAGCATTATCCCATCTGTCCAGTAATATTAAGAAAATATCGGAAAACTTTCCAACGATGGGGATCTGTTTAGGTCATCAGCTTGTTGCATTAGCACATGGTGCTACAACAAAACGTTTGCCATATGGTCATAGAGGAAGCAATCATCCTGTTAAAGACTTACAGACAGGAAAAGTAATGATTACCTCGCAAAATCATGGTTACGTAGTTGATTATGACTCCGTGAATATGGAAAATTGGTATGTTTCACACGTTAATGTCAATGACAAATCAGTAGAGGGCTTAAAGCATAAAAATTTAGCCTTAATGACGGTACAGTTTCACCCTGAGGCACATCCAGGCCCTATTGATACGCATCATTTATTCGTAGATTTTATACAGCAGTTTATTACTAAGGGAGAGAAACAGCATGCCTAAGAAAGACGACATAAAAAAAGTATTAGTAATTGGCTCCGGCCCTATTGTTATTGGGCAGGCAGCCGAGTTTGATTACGCTGGAACACAAGCATGTCTTGCCTTAAAAGAAGACGGCGTAGAAGTTATTTTAGTAAATAATAATCCAGCGACAATTATGACAGATGAAAATATAGCAGATAAAGTGTATTTAGAACCACTTACTTGCGAGTCAATTACAAAGATAATTGAAAAAGAACGTCCTGATGGGATCTTACCGACACTTGGAGGTCAAACAGGTCTAAATATGGCTGTTTTATTAGATGAAGCAGGCGTATTGGAGCAATATCATGTTACATTACTTGGTACTCCGCTTGAAACGATTCAAAAAGGGGAAGACCGTGAAATTTTTAAATCGATGATGAAGGATATCGAGGAACCTGTAGCCGAAAGTTTGTCTACTTCTTCCATCGATGAAGCGGTCGACTTTGCTAGTAAAATAGGTTATCCGATGATCGTTCGACCTGCCTATACTTTAGGGGGAGCTGGTGGAGGTATTGCGGATAATGAAGCTGAACTGCGTAAAATTGTTAAGAATGGCCTCCATTATAGTCCGATCAGTCAAGTTTTAATTGAACAAAGTGTAAAAGGCTGGAAGGAACTCGAATATGAAGTAATGCGTGATTCCAATGATACCTGTATTATCGTTTGTAATATGGAGAACTTTGATCCAGTTGGTGTCCATACAGGAGATAGTATTGTTGTTGCCCCATCTCAAACGTTAACAGATCGTCAGTATCAGATGTTGCGTACTTCTTCTGTTAGAGTGATTCGGGAGTTAGGTGTGATCGGTGGATGTAACATTCAATTTGCGCTTAATCCGGAAAACGATGATTATATTATTATCGAAGTAAACCCACGGGTAAGTCGTTCCAGTGCCTTAGCTTCAAAAGCTACTGGCTATCCAATTGCGCGAATTGCAGCGAAAGTCGCATTAGGTTATCATCTTGATGAAGTAATTAATCCAATCACTGGTGATACATATGCTAGTTTTGAGCCTGCCATTGATTATATCGCAGCTAAAATTCCGCGTTGGCCTTTTGATAAATTTACCCAAGCTGATCGTTTATTAGGTACACAGATGAAGGCAACAGGTGAAGTGATGTCTCTAGCTCGTAATTTCCCAACTGCCATCAATAAAGCGATTCGTTCATTGGAAATCGGTCTTGATTCGTTACACCTGCCAGGAGTCGAAAAGTTATCAGAAGAAGAGCTCCATGAGGCTCTGGACAAGGCAACAGATGAACGGTTATTCGTCGTTGCAGAAGCTTTACGACGCGGAATGACAGTAGATCAGATTCATGATATTACACAGATCAATAACTACTTTTTATATGAACTAGAAGCAATGATTAACAAAGAAAAAGAAATCCAGGCAAAAGACTGGAACGACATCGGTGCCCAAGAGTTAAAGGATGCTAAATCGTTTGGAATTTCTGATATTACGCTATCCAAGTTATTAGAGGTTGACGTAGCGGATATCCAGAAAAAAATAAAATCAGAACAATTGGCACCTTCTTATAAAATGGTCGATACATGTGCAGCAGAATTTTCTGCGGAAACGCCTTATTTCTATAGTTCATGGAATGAGTGGGATGAGGTAGAGGCCTTAGAAGGCAACAAGCGAATGGTTGTTTTAGGGTCTGGTCCAATCCGAATCGGACAAGGGGTGGAATTTGATTATTGTTCCGTGCATGCGGCGAAATCTCTGCAAGGTCAAGGGATTGATGCAGTAGTCATTAATAATAACCCAGAAACAGTGAGTACGGACTTTAATACAGCAGATCACTTATATTTTGAGCCGCTAACTGTTGAAGATGTGTTGCATGTCATCGAAAAAGAGAAAGCACAAGAAGTACTTGTTCAATTTGGTGGACAGACAGCCATTAATCTAGCAGATGGATTAGAAAAGGCTGGTGTCAAAATAGCCGGAACTGAGCTTAAAGCGATCGAAGCTGTTGAAGATCGAGATCTATTTTATCAACTTTTACAACGATTAAATATACCACATATCCCTGGTGATACGGTGATGGCGGTGGAAGATGCAAAAACAGTGGCTAAAGAAATCGGTTATCCAATCCTTATGCGTCCTTCTTATGTAATTGGTGGTCAAGGAATGGTGATTTTACACAATGAAAATCAACTTACCGAGTATCTTGCCAATTTAGAAGCAAATGCACAAGGAAATCGAATCTTCCCATTACTTATCGACCGTTATATTGAGGGATATGAAGTAGAGATTGATGCAATTTGTGATGGATCCGATATATTAATTCCAGGAATCTTTGAACATGTTGAAAAAGCTGGTGTGCATTCAGGAGACAGTGTTGCTATTTTTCCAGCACCAAATTTAACGAAAGAAATCAAACAAACAATCGAACTGTATGCTCAAAAAATCTCTAAAGCATTAAATGTTAAAGGGATTATGAATATCCAATTCGTATTAAGTGAAGATCGCAAAACGATTTATGTATTGGAAGTAAATCCACGTGCATCTCGTACGGTACCAATTGCTAGCAAGGTAACTGGTGTACCAATGGTTGATCTTGCAACTCGTGTGCAAATGGGAGAAGCCTTAGGTAATCAAGACTGGAAACTTGGTTTGCATGAAGATGTTCCATATTATGCAGTTAAAATGCCTGTCTTTTCTACCAATAAATTGCCTGGTGTAGACCCGATATTAGGGCCGGAAATGAAATCAACAGGAGAAGCAATTGGGTTGGGTTCAACGGTAGATCAAGCGATGGCAAAAGCGTTCGGCTGGAAAGAAGACAGTCTGAAAAAATTAACAAGTCAAGATAAAATTTTCTTATCCCTAACCAAACTCGATCCTTCACTAGTACACCAATTACGAGCATTGAATGTATCTATTGAAACAGATGTAGAAACCGCAAATTTATTAGCTGAGCATGAAATAACGGTTACGGAAACAATCGATTTAGCTACAGCAGAGCAAAACTGTCTCGATGAAAAATATGCATTTATTGTCGATACACATCGTACAGGTGAAAAAGATCACCATGTCACTTTGAGAGAAGCGGCATTACGTTCAGATACGATTCATTTTACTGCGAACGATACGTTAACATCCTATTTGACGTCAACAAATGTTTTATTAGAGTCTCCTTTATCGATTCAGAGTCATCGTAAAGGACAAACCGATTTGAATAAAAAGGAGCATACAATGCCATGAGTTTTAAAGAACAATTAAAAGGAAGAGATCTATTAACACTTGCAGATTACTCTAAAGCAGAAATAGCTTATCTTCTGGAACTTGCAACGAAAATTAAAAATAAGCGTAAAAACGGTGAAGTGTACCAACCACTTAAAGGCAAAACATTAGGAATGATCTTTGAAAAATCGTCAACTCGTACCCGTGTTTCTTTTGAAGCTGGCATCTATCAATTAGGTGGAACTGGATTGTTCTTAAGTTCAAACGATATTCAAATTGGACGTGGAGAGCCAATTTCGGATACCGCAAAGGTCTTATCAGGTTACTTAGATGGTATTATGATTCGTACCTTTTCTCAAAAAGATGTGGAGGATTTGGCTGAAAATGCATCGATCCCAGTCATCAATGGTCTAACAGATGATTATCATCCATGCCAGGTTTTAGCGGATCTCCAGACGATTAAAGAGAAAAAAGGCGAATTAGCTGGTTTAAAACTTGCTTACATCGGTGACGGGAACAATATGGCACATTCCTTGATGATCGGCTGTGCAAAAATGGGTATCGATGTTGCGATAGCTGCTCCTAACGGGTACCAACCGAAAGCTGAAATTACAGAGCATGCCAAAAGTTTTGCAGATGGTAGCGAAGTGCTGATTACAGATGATCCGATCGAAGCAGTAAAAGATGCCGATGTGATTTACTCTGATGTATGGGCAAGTATGGGGCAAGAGCAAGAACAAAAGTTGCGTGAAAAAGCTTTTGCAACGTATCAAGTCAACACAGAATTATTTTCTCATGCACATGATGAAGCGATTTTTATGCATTGTCTGCCGGCACACAGAGGGGAAGAGGTTACAACTGAGATTATAGATGGTCCTCAATCTGTGGTTTTTGAAGAAGCAGAAAACAGATTACACGCACAAAAAGCGCTAATGGTAGCACTTATGGGTTAATTGTTAAAGTTAGATCTCTTGGTAAAAGAGATCTAACTTTTTTTGCGTTTGCAGTTCATATTTTGTTATTGCTATAATAAAGATTAATTGTGTGCCATAAAAATTAAAGGATTGATCTTAAATGAATAAACAACTGATCTTAAAAGAATTACAACAAATTATAAATCCAGAACATATTTTAATAGATGAATATTTAAAAAATCATACGTATACCAAGCTTGGTGGGAAAGCTGACTTTTTCGTAACGCCCGCTAATATCGAAGAAGTACAAGAGCTGATCCGTTATGCTAATAAGACGGAGATTCCATTTACCTTATTAGGCAATGGTTCGAATGTGATTGTTCGAGATGGTGGAATACGTGGGATTGTCTTGAGTTTGAAACGATTTTTGAATATCCGTAGAGAAGGAAATAAAGTGGTTGCAGAAAGTGGGGCGCGAATCATTGATGCCTCTCGCTTTGCTTTGTCTGAAAAATTAACAGGGTTAGAATTCGCATGCGGCATTCCAGGAACCGTGGGTGGTGCGCTCTATATGAATGCAGGTGCTTACGGTGGGGAAGTGAAGGACTGTTTAGAAAGTGCATTAGTTGTAGATTCTACAGGTGATGTGCATCAATTGGCAGCGGCGGACTTTGACTTGGATTACAGAACAAGCAACATTGCAGAAAAAGGTTATATCGTTTTAGAAGCAACCTTTTTCTTAGAAGCGGGAGAGTATGATGACATTAAGGCGATAATGGATGACCTTACCTATAAACGCGAATCCAAACAACCATTAGAATATCCATCTTGTGGCAGTGTCTTCAAACGACCACCAGGTTATTTTGCAGGGAAGTTGATTCAAGATAGTGATTTACAAGGAAAAGGTATTGGTGGAGCAGAAGTATCAACAAAGCACGCCGGTTTTATCGTCAATAAAAGTAATGCTACTGCAACAGAGTATATTTCTGTAATTGAAATGGTGCAAAAGACGGTAAAAGCGAAATTTGATGTTGAATTAGAGCGAGAAGTACGAATTCTAGGTGAAGACGAAATTCTTACGGACACAAAATGATAAAAGTGTCTCTCATAAGCGAGATGACGGACAAAAAATGCGAAAATCCATCAAAAGTGTCCCTCATACGCGAGATGAAGGACAAAAAAGGCGAGAATCCATCAAAAGTGTCCCTCATACGCGAGATGAAGGACAAAAAATGCGAGAATCCATCAAAAGTGTCTCTCATACGCGAGATGAAGGACAAAAAGGGCGAGAATTCATCAAAAGTGTCCTTCATACGCGAAATGAAGGACAAAAAATGCGAAAATCCATCAAAAGTGTCCCTCATACGCGAAATGAAGGACAAAAAATGCGAGAATTCATCAAAAGTGTCTCTCATACGCGAGATGAAGGACAAAAAAAGCGAGAATTCATCAAAAGTATCCTTCATTTATGTGTATAATAAGTCCATTGTTTTGACCCTTTTTTTGAAAAGTGATTTACTAATAACCTTTGAATACTTTTCCTAGAATATTCTTTCCCACACCAGTCATAAACGATATTAGTCGTCACTTTTTCATCAGGAAAGAGAAGTTGAAATTCACGAATATTCCTTAACACCGCTTCATGTACATGTTCATTGCTGTGACACTGTAAGCAAACAGCGCTTCTTCCTTCTACTTTCATAGCCAAACTGCTGCACTTAAAACACCGCAATCCTTTTTTTAATTGATCATACGGAAAATTTGGAATCTGTGGATGTGGATAGGCGCCGATATCTAAGGAGATGAGTTGTTGTGCCAATTTTAACTGTGAAGAGTTTGCTGGTCGTCTTTTATTTAGGGATGAGATAAAACGAGATATTTGAGTAGGAAAGATTAAGTGCTGATTAATTGGAGCCTGATAGAGGGTGAACTCTGGATGGGTAAAAACAGTATAACTTTCCACTGGAAGGTTGAGTTTGAGTTTTTCCATTAGTTGTCGCATTAAAGTTTCATGCCGCTTTAGTTGTAAAAGAGGATTGCTAATTTCCTTATTCGGAAGCTTAAACCAGCGCTTGTCTGAAATATGATAATCACCAGGAAGATTTTTAGCATCCAGCACAATCAATTCTTCTCCAGTAAATAGAAGCGAATCAATTTGAAAGGAACTAGTGCCAATTTCGAACCGCAAATCACTTAATACATAGAGGGAATGTGTTAAACCTGTTTGTAAAGCTTGTTCTAATCTTAATTCTCCTTCATAACCGAGCTGAAGATTATGATAATATGTTTCTTCTTTCTTTGATAAGCTGATTCTCAAATGCAAAGCATCAAAAATAGTTAATTCGTAAGGTTTCTTTAATTGTTTTATAATCATCGCATTGCTCCTTTTTATTACAAGGTTTCTAGGCTAATAACCATACTTCAGTTATTGAAATGCTTACCCAAGAATGAATTACTTCCTCTCCAACCCTGATTAATACAAATTTTAACATATAATGATAAAAAATCTCAAAACTAATATTTTGCAAATCCAACAAAAATTCTATATACTTTTACATATAATTAAATAACGATGTATATTCCTTTGGGGCAGGGTGTAATTCCCGACCGACGGTGATAAAAGCGTTGTAGCTTTTTTAGTCCGTGACCCGGATCATTTTAAAAATGTGAAGGTGGATTTGGTGTGAATCCAAAGCCGACAGTGAAAGTCTGGATGGGAAAAGGAATTGGTGGAGTAGTGGCTTTTCTATACAGAAAGGCGTACTTTGTGTATTCGGCATTTTTGACACTACAAAACCAAGTTTTTCACTATGAATTAATTCAACCAAGCCCTAGGTATATGAACCTAGGGCTTTTCTGATTTTTGAGATAAAAGGTGATGATTTTGTGAGAACAAAAGAAGAATGGATGGATCTTGCATTGAATGTAGCAGAGGCAACGATCGGGCAAACTAGTCCAAATCCTTCTGTAGGAGCAGTCGTTGTAAAAAATGGAGAACTGTTAGGAATCGGTACACATCTGAAAGCTGGAGAAGCACATGCAGAAGTCCATGCTATAGCACAAGCGGGTGAAAAAGCAAAGGATGCAGAAGTATATGTCACGCTTGAACCATGTGCCCATTTTGGCAAAACGCCTCCATGTGCAGAGCTCCTAGTCAAAAGTGAAGTGAAAAAAGTATATATTGCCTGTCTTGACCCAAACCCTAAAGTAGCGGGAAAAGGGGTACAAATCTTAAAAGAGGCTGGAATAGAAGTAGAAATTGGTATCGGGGAGCTGAGAGCCCATAGGATTAACCAACACTTTTTTCATTACCAGAACAAAAAGCGTCCATTTATTACATTAAAAGCAGCGACTACGTTGGACGGTAAAACAGCAACCGTTACAGGTGATAGTAAGTGGATAACTTCTGAAAAGGCAAGGGAAGATGTTCATAAAGAGCGCCATAAACATGATGCAATCTTAGTAGGACGTCGAACTATCGAAAAAGATAATCCCAGCCTGACAACGAGATTGGCCCAAGGCGGAAAAAGTCCAATTCGGATTATTTTAGATACGGATTTAACGATTCAAGACGATTCCAACGTATTAAAAAATGACACCAATACATGGATTATTTGTGGCAAACAAGCGGACAAAGCAAGTTTTCAACAAGCTTATCCACAAATTAAAGTCATACAAATGGCGACCGATCAAATCATTCTAAGCGATTTAATGGAGATTTTAGCTGAAGAAAAGATTCAATCGCTTTATGTCGAAGGCGGTGCAACCATACATCGGTCCTTTCTAGAAGAGAGCTTGGTCGATGAATGTCATTGGTATATTGCGCCTAAACTATTGGGTGGGCAAGATGCACGTTCTGTTATTGGTGGTGAATCGCCGACATGGATGAAATCAGCGCTAGAACTCTCATTTACTGATATTAAGCAGATCGGTTCAGATCTTAAGATCATGGCTACACCAAAGGAGGATGGCTAATGTTTACCGGAATTGTTGAAGAAAAAGGGAAAATTGAATCGATTAAACAGACAAATCAAGCATTACAATTAAGAATACATGGTGAAAAAGTGACGAAAGATGTAGCGAAAGGTGACAGTATTTCAGTGAATGGTGTTTGTCTAACCGTTACAGACTTTGGTGCAAATTGGTTCACAGTCGATGTAATTCCAGAGACCTTTCGTGGATCTTCATTAGCAAAGCTCGTCAGTCAATCATCTGTTAACCTTGAAAGAGCAATGCATGCTAATGGCAGATTCGGAGGCCATTTTGTCTCAGGTCATGTTGATGCGGTTGGAACCATTGAACGAACATGGCTAGAAGATAATGCGAAATATTATTATATCAGTGTCAACGAAACACGCTATATTTCATTAAAAGGATCGGTTTCAGTCGATGGTACTTCACTCACTGTATTTGGTGTTGATGATAATGGTTTTACGATTTCACTGATTCCAGAAACGCAGCAAGCTACTATACTAGGAACCAAGCAACAAGGAGATATTGTGAACGTTGAATTCGATATGCTAGCCAAATATATGGAGCGTCTCCTTCAATCAAGCAATAACCAACCATCAGCTATAACTGAAGAAAAACTAAAACAGTACGGATTTTAAGGAGGTGCTGACAGTGAAAAGAACAGTAGAAGAAGCAATTCAAGCACTAAAACAAGGGGAGATCGTCATTGTCGTTGATGATGAAGATCGGGAAAATGAGGGCGACTTTATCGCTTTAGCTGAGCATACCAAGGCAGAAACGATTAATTTTATGGCAAAAGAAGGACGTGGGTTAATTTGTGCTCCAATGACGAAAGCATATGCGGACCGCTTTCAACTTGGAGAAATGGTAGCTCGCAACACAGATGACCACGGAACTAATTTTACAGTAAGTATTGATTTTCATTCAACACACACAGGTATTAGTGCACAAGAAAGAGCGCTGACGATTGAAAAGCTGGTAGACGAGACAACGACTGCTAATGAATTCAAACGACCTGGTCATGTCTTTCCGTTAATCGCTAAAACCGCAGGAGTATTGGAACGAACAGGCCACACGGAAGCTGCAATTGATCTAGCACGTTTAGCGGGATCGAAGCCGGTTGCTGTTATTTGTGAGATTATGAATGAAGACGGAACAATGGCACGCCAACCCGATTTAGAGAAAATAGCTGAGCAACACGATATGCCGATGGTTACGATTCAAGAGTTGATACAGTACCGCAAGCGTTATGATCAATTAATCGTAAAGGAAACGGAAATCAATTTACCGACGTCTTACGGTGATTTTAAATTAGTAGCATATACTGAAAAATATACGGGGCAAGAACATATCGCACTATATAAAGGGGAGTTAACACCAGATCAACCGACACTAGTTCGTGTTCATTCCGAATGTTTAACAGGCGATGTATTTGGCTCGGAACGCTGTGATTGTGGACCACAATTAGAAAAGGCATTAGAAGAGATCCAAACAGCAGGTCGTGGTGTCCTTGTATATATGCGTCAAGAAGGCCGAGGTATCGGTTTAATTAATAAAATGAAAGCATATAAACTACAGGAAGAGGGCTATGATACGGTAGAGGCTAATCATCAGCTCGGCTTTCCTGATGATTTGCGAGACTATGCAATTAGTGTCCAAATTTTACGTGATTTAGGAGTAGGTAAAATTCATTTGTTAACGAATAACCCTCGTAAACTGTCAAGTGTTGAAGAGTACGGGTTAGAGTTAGTAGGGAGAAAATCAATTGAGATACCAGCCAACAAAAATAACGAAAAATATTTACAAACAAAAGTGGACAAATTAGATCATTTATTACATGTTAACCATCAAAATGGGGGAGGAATTTAGAAATGACAAAAACATATGAAGGAAATTTAGTTGGTACAGGTTTAAAAGTAGGGGTAGTCGTAGGAAGGTTTAATGAATTCATTACAGGAAAATTATTGAGTGGTGCAGAAGATGCATTTCGTCGTCACGGTGTAGCTGTTGAAGATGTAGAGGTGGCATGGGTACCAGGTGCCTTTGAAATTCCACTTGTAGCCAAAAAAATGGCAGAGACAAACAAATATGACGTAGTAGTTACATTAGGTACGGTTATTCGTGGTTCTACCCCACACTTTGATTATGTAAGTAGCGAGGTTTCCAAAGGTGTGGCAAGTGTTTCAATGGATGCAGGCATTCCAGTGATTTTTGGAGTTCTTACGACTGATACGATTGAACAAGCAATCGAACGTGCAGGGACAAAAGCAGGTAATAAAGGGGCAGAAGCAGCTGTTTCTGCGATTGAAATGGCTAACTTATTGAAGGACATTGGCTGATACGGATAAACGTGAGAAAGTGGCGGAATTATATATCCGCCACTTTTTGTATTTAAAAAAGTATACTCTCGAAACCTCAACTAGTTTTAAACTGATGCACTTTTTGTGATAATGATAAGCTTTGATCTCTCATCGTGGATATTCTATTCGTAATATCTTCAATCGAAGCATCGCTTTCTCTCATCTGTTCAAAAATGGTTTCGACTTTATCGCACATCATTTGAAAGCTTAACTTTTGCTCTTGTTTGCTTTCTAGCATATGGGAGGTATCTTTACTCATGTGTTGTAAATTCTCATTAAATTCAGTCATAATATAATCGATTTGTTTTACTTCACTATCAATAAAATTAAATGTTTTGGGCATATTTGTTAACTGTTCAGATAGTGCGACTAATTTAGAAGAAAGCGTGGTGAATTCTTCTTGTCCCTCTTGTATGGTATCGACAGTACCTGTAATAATTTCTTCTATCTCTGTTGTTGATTGTTTGGATTGTTCGGCAAGTTTGCGAATTTCTTCTGCTACCACTGCAAAACCTTTGCCATACTCACCAGCATGTGCTGCTTCAATTCTTGCGTTTAAAGCAAGTAGATTAATTTGTTCCGCTATATCTTTAATGACTTTCATGACGGCGTGACTTTGGCTTGAGAATCTTTGAACTTGTTCCGTTTGCTGCTGATAGTTATGCAATGTCGTTCCAACATCCTTATTCATGTTCGAAATATCGCTTATAGTAGTTTTGATCGATTCCATTTCTTCTGTTAAATAAATGACTTTGTCACCAACTTGTTCGACAGAAGAAAAGAATTGTTGAATGGTTGCAATCACCTCATTTTCACGTTCCAATTCCTTTTCTAGTCGCTGATCAGATTCCTGAAAGACTTGATGCGTTATTTGAATCGTGTCCACTTGTTCCTTACTTTTGTTCTTTAAGCTACTCGTTATTTTGAGTAAATCATCAGCAGAATTTTCTACATAGAAAGATGCACCTTTCACTTCACTAATTAGTAGATCTAATTTTCTTACTACTTTATTAAAAGCTAGGTTTAATTCATATGTGTCTTCACCAGGTTCGACTTTAATCATATGTGTTAAATCCCCTGCTGAATTAGCGATATCATTCATCGATTGAATCGTGTCTACCATAGCAATGGAAGCATCATGTTCACTTACATTCAGTCCATCTATTTCTTCTTGGTGATCTGGTCTGATTTTCATTACAAAGCTAATACCTTTATAGACAATAAACCCGAGTAAAAACGCCCAAAGAAAGGCGACAAGTACACCTATCGATTGAATATAAATTTGCTCTAATCTTGTCTCGGCAGGGAGTAAGGACATAGTACCAAACAAACCAACAGCAATGGTGCCCCATGCGCCGCAAACCCCATGAACTGAAACAGCGCCGATCGCATCATCCACTTTACACACCTTCTCGATAAAAACAAGAGAGAAAACAACGATAATTCCACCAATAGCTCCTACTAGAATAGCTGTTAGGGGAGTTAAGACTGCAACGCCAGCTGTAACAGCTACTAATCCTGCTAATACCCCGTTTAATATATCTTCTACTTTGGGTTTTGAATATAGTATCCAACTGACGACCATCGCGAACAATCCACCCGCAGCAGCGGCTAAATGAGTGTTTAGTGCAATCATTGCAATCGAGGAATCCCCGCTTGTTGTCGAACCAGCATTAAAACCAAACCATCCTAACCATAATATAAACACACCGATTGTTGCTAATACTACATTAGAGGGTTTCATGGAATGAGCTTTTCCATCCTTGAATTTACCAATACGCGGCCCAACAACAATAGCTGCTGCGAGTGCGACCCAGCCACCGATCGAATGAACTACCGTTGATCCAGCAAAATCAACAAATCCGATGTTTTCTAACCAACCTGCTTGCTCATTGTTTAGTAAACTTCCCCAAGCCCAATGACCGAAGATTGGATAGATGATTAATACGATAAAGAATGTTCCAACTAAATATACGCCAAATTTCACACGTTCAGCTATTGCACCAGAAACAATCGTAGCCGCCGTGCCAGCAAAGACGATTTGAAAAAATAGAAACGCCCAATTCCAAGGATCCTCTTCTAATCCTTGAAAAAAGTATAAACTGGTACCGAACCATCCGCCTGCTGTATTACCAAACATAATAGCAAAACCAAAAAGTGAAAAAACCATCGAAGCTATCAAAAGGTCACTCATATTTTTAATGGCAACATTAATAGAGTTTTTTGCTCTTACAAGACCGGCCTCTAATGCTGTAAATCCAGCTTGCATAAAAAAGACTAATATGGAAGCTAAAATAATCCAAACAAAATCAATATTTAACTGCACAGTATCCATTCTCATCATCCTTTTTATAATAGTAGTTGTAAGTATGCGATGATGTAGTAACATGAAACAACGGATGTTAATAAATGAAACATCCGTTGTTATGAGTAAATAATACTATTTGATTAGAATAAAAGTCATGTTTGTTGTCAGATTATATAACAAGGTTTATTTGCTTTCTTACAATAGAAAAAGGAGATGTGAGGATTCTAATCAAAAAAATAGCATGCTCGAAGTGAACATGCTACTTTCTATTAGCTTTTTTGCAGTAATTTTTTAATATCTTCTTCTATGTCTTTAGGTTCTGTCTTAGGTGCATAGCGTTTTACTACGTTACCCTCTTCATCGATAAGAAACTTGGTGAAATTCCATTTAATCGATCCGGAAATTATACCTGGTGCTTCTTTTGTTAGGTGTTGAAACAGAGGGTGTGCATTTTTTCCGCGAACTTCTGTTTTTCCAAACATAGGGAAGCTGACTCCATAATTAATACGACAATGTTCTTCCGCTTCTTCACTTGAACCAGGCTCTTGATTCATGAACTGATTACTTGGAAACCCGAGAATTTGCAAACCATCATCTTTGTATTTTTCATATAGTTCTTGCAATCCATCAAATTGTGGAGCAAAACCACACTTACTTGCTGTATTCACAATGATCATTGCCTTGGCTTTATAATCATTTACTAATTTTTCTTCGCCTTTAGGTGTCTGGACTTTTAAATCATAGATTGACATAACACCATCACCTCCTTATCAAGAAGGATAGCATAAAGTCAAACAATGTCAGAAAAATATGCTCAAAAAATTGGAAACTACTTTATACCCATACACTACAAACAAAAAAGAGCTAGCATAAAGCTAACTCTTTCATCTGTTCATTGAATTATTTATTGCACTACGCCGTCTTCTTCCGCAATACGATCTAACCTTGCTTGTATCTCTTCTTCAGTTAGATCATGCTCTTGCACATATAAGTTACGCGGGCTAACACGACATTCGTGTGTACATCCTCGCATGTATTTATGTTCATTTTCTTCTGAGCAAAGAATCTGCTTATTACATTCAGGATTGGCGCAATTGGCATAACGTTCACATGGCTCACCGTCAAAATAATCACGACCAACCACTACATGCTCTTTACGGTTCACAGGGACAGAAATACGCTCGTCAAAAACGTATAATTGACCATCCCACAATTCACCTTGTACTTCATCATCTTTTCCATATGTGACAATCCCGCCGTGAAGCTGTCCAACATCATCGAAGCCTTTTTCTTTCATCCAACCACCGAATTTTTCACAACGAATTCCGCCAGTACAATACATTAATACTTTTTTACCTTCTAATTGTTCACGATTATCTTCTATCCACTCAGGCAGATCGCGAAAATTATCTATATCTGGATTGATGGCACCACGGAAATGACCAAGTTCATATTCATAATCATTTCTAGTATCGAGAATCACTGTGTTCTCATCTTTCATTGCTTCATAAAACTCTTTTGGATTTAAGAAGTCGGCATTCTTTTCGCGTGGATCGACATCTTCTTCACCTAAACGAAGTGTGACAAGTTCTGGTCGATGACGACAGTGCATCTTTTTGAATGCATGACCATCTGCTTTGTCAATTTTAAATACCATGTCCGCAAACTTCGGGTCATTATTCATTGCTTCCATATACTTATTTGTTTGTTCAACGGTTCCAGAAACTGTTCCATTTATGCCTTCTTCTGCAATCAGGATTCGTCCCTTTAGACCTAAGTCTTTACAAAAATCCAAATGTTCTTGGGCAAACGTTTCTGGGTCTTCGATTGTTACAAACTTATAATACAATAATACTTGGTACGTTTCTTTTGTCTCCATTTTTCTACCACCTATCAATTCATATTTGCAAGATATAAACGTGTTTAGGTTGGATATACATATAACATTGTCTCTTGCAAGCATATATTGTAACAAACTTTTCCTATTAAAATCAATAGAAACTATTACAAATCCCCTTCAAACCACTTGACCAAAGCTTGTGTACCGCGGTCTTCTAATCCTTTGTCTGCTAATTCTTCATATAATTCAAGTGATAGAGCTAGACCAGGCGTTTGAATTCCCATGTTTTTAGCATTGGTAAGGGCAATTTTCATATCTTTAATAAAATGTTTGATATAAAACCCTGGTTCAAAATCGTCATTGATCATCCGTGGTGCTAATTTAGATAAAGAAAAACTCCCTGCTGCTCCAGTGGATATGCTTTTTAACACACGTTCAGGGTCTAATCCTGCTTTTTTTGCATACATAATTGATTCTGATACACCGATCATGGTGGAAGCTATATTAATTTGATTCGCCATTTTGGTATGTTGCCCCGCTCCAGCTGGCCCTTGCAATACAATATTTTCTCCCATTATTTCAAAGAGAGGTAACATCGTATCGAAATCCTGTTGTGTACCACCCACCATAATGGCTAATTTCCCACTTTTAGCGCCAATATCACCACCAGATACAGGGGCATCTAAGCTGTGTAACTTTTTAGTTTCAGCAACTTTTGCTATTTCTTCTGCTAATTGCGGGTCGGATGTTGTCATATCAATTAAATAGGAGCCTGGTTTGGCGTTATTAATAATACCATTCTCTTCAAGGTAAAGGTTTTCAACATCAGAAGGATAACCAACCATGGTAATGATAATATCTGATTTAGTTGCAAGAGAAGCTACTGTATCTTCCCAAATGGCTCCTTGATTTAAGAGCTCAAGCGCTTTTTCTTTTGTTCTGGTGAAAAGATGTACGTGATAACCTGCATCAATTAAATGGCTCGCCATACTTTTTCCCATTACACCTGATCCAATAAAACCAATAGTTTTTGTCATCACAATTCTCCTTTTTTCTTTTACTGTATCAGAAAAAAGCGATTGAGACTAATGGTTGTTTTTATTTATTAAATAATGGGAATAAGTGGACTAAAAGGAGGATAAACATGAATCAAGAAATACTAGAGCAATGTCAAAGTTATTTAAATGAAAGAAAAGAGAAATTACAGCAGAATAATGCAGAGAGTGTCAATGAAAATAAAGCATTGGATGCAGAAGTTGGAGAATTATCAACAAGTTTTGACAATCATCCTGCAGATATGGGAACTGAATTATATGAGCGGCAAAAAGATCTGACTATACAAGAACATGAACAACAAGAATTAGAAGAAGTTGAACATGCATTAAAAGCAATTGAAAAAGGTACTTATCATCTTTGTGAGGAGTGTGGAATAGAAATTTCAGAAGATCGCTTATTAGCTATTCCAACCACTAGATATTGCATCAATCATGGTAAATAAAAAACCTAGGCTAGAGCCTAGGTTTTATTTGTCTCACTTTATAGATCTTCCTGTTTATCTAATGTCATGGTTGCAGTTTGTACGTTTCCTTCACGATAGAAGGTCACTGTAATTTCATCACCGATTTCGGTCTCGCGGTATAAATACGTTTTTAAATCAAGCATTGAACTGATTTCTTGATCATCGATTTTTGTTACGACATCGTATTGTTGCAATCCTGCTTCACCTGCTGGAGAATTCGATTCTACATCGGCAATGACAATACCGCCCTCAACACTCTCTTCTAATTTCAATGTTTCTTGAACGTGGCGAGCTGGTACTGTTGACAAGTCGACAGCGCTAATACCCATGAATGGTCGAACCACTTCACCATCTGTTTCTAGTTGCTCAATAACAGGTTTTGCATCACTAACTGGAATCGCAAAACCGATACCTTCTACTGCAGCCTGTGCAATTTTCATCGAGTTAATTCCTATTAATTGGCCATTCGTGTTAATTAATGCGCCACCACTGTTACCAGGGTTGATCGCAGCATCTGTTTGAATAACATTTGTTGTCCAGTCTGCTTGACCATCACTATTTAAATCCATATCGACTGCTCGATCTAAACCACTAATAATACCTTGTGTCACCGATCCGGCAAACTCGGTGCCAAGAGGGTTACCGATTGCAATCGCTGTTTCACCGACTGTCAATTCATCGGATGAGCCTAGTTCAGCTACAGTTGTTACTTGATCATTTGGAATTTGTAGTACAGCAAGGTCAGTTAATGCGTCTGTACCTAAGACTTCTGCTTCAACATGTTCTCCGTTCGTTAAAATAACTTCTACTTGCTCGGCTCCTTCTACTACGTGATTATTGGTTACCACATATGCGTTCTCACCATCGCTTTTATAAATAACACCAGAGCCAGTGCCCGCTGCATCTGATTCTTCCCAGAGACTAACTTGTTGCACATTCGAGATACCAACTACGGCATCTGATACTTTTTCTACCGCTCCGCTAATTGAGTTTGTATTCTCGTTAGATAGATTCGAAGTGGTTACTGCTTCCTGATCAGTAGATTGCAAACTTTCTGCTGTCTCTTCCGTCTCTACTGTATTTTCCAAAGCAACGTCTTGATTATCATCTAATTGCGTCAGAAAAATTCCTCCTGTAAATAAAGCCGCAATGACACCTCCGGCTACACCACTCATTAACATTGGGAAAGTGTTTCTTTCCTTTTTTGGTTTGGGAGTGTGTTCTTGATTAAATTCTTGATTCATATCTATTCACACCTTTTTAGAAAATTTGTTATTAATAACTTCACTTACTATATTACCCACCATTTACGGCATATTAACGGGATAAGTGTATAAAAAATGTGTAAAATGAGCTAATTATATAGCATTACTTAATTTTTTTAGATAAATGTGCGAAAATATGATAAAGCGAGACTTCAATCAGCGGAAGTTTTAAACTTTAGCTGATTGATAGCGAAACTTATCAGGAAGTTAGCGTCCGTTCACCTTTTTGTTTAATAAGAAATCTTTCAAGGGTATTACGGACGTTTACACTGTGATAAAAGAAAGATGCGGAGAGGTGGAAGGTAACATGAACCAACAAATATATATGGTAGAAGATGATCCAAATATTCGAGATATTGTGAATGCTTATTTAAAAAAAGAAGGTTATCATGTGACACTATTGGAAACAGCTGAGGACGCATGGGACTTAGCAACTAAAGGCCAGCCAGATATGTGGATATTGGATATTATGCTGCCAGGGATGGACGGGTATGAATTATGTAAAAAAATCAGGCAAATAAGTGAGGTTCCGATTATTATCATCTCTGCAAAAGATGAGGAAGTCGATAAAATACTTGGTTTAGAGTTGGGTAGTGATGACTATCTAACAAAGCCATTCAGTCCAAGAGAATTAGTGGCAAGAATAAAACGTCTCTTTAAACGAGCGGAATCACAGCCAGTACAAAAGAGCGATCAATCCAGTGTGATAGAACTTGGTGGACTTGAAGTTGATAAAGCGGCACGTATTGTTAAATGGCAACAGCAAGAAATTGATGTCACTTCAAAAGAATTTGAGATGCTAGAAATTTTTGCCAAACAACCAAATCGTGCTTTTTCAAGAGAAGAATTATTGACATTAGTGTGGGGCAACGATTATTTCGGAAGTGATCGAGCAGTAGATGATCTTGTGAAACGATTAAGAAAAAAAATGGAGAGTTTACCGATTGAAACCGTTTGGGGACACGGTTATCGCTTAGAATATGACGGAGACCAAACATGAAATTACAATACCAATTAACGATCGCTTTTACGACTTTATTAGTTATTATTATGACGGTGGCAGGTATTACGATCTATTCACAAATGTTGCAGATGTTAATTAAAGATGAACAACGTCAGTTAGAAGATAAAGGGGAATTGATCGTTAACTTTATTTTGTCACAAGACTTAAATAGCACGACAAATGTTCAAAGGTTGCTGCAAATGTTAGAACAATATAATTTACAGGTCTTTGCTTATGATGAAGGGAATGAACGTGTGATCTTTTCATCAATTCCAGATATGGACAAATTAGATGAGTGGATCGCACAGCATGATCTGACAAATGAAGAACAACCATTATGGCAAGGGGAAGATGATCGTTATGTAGTCTCTATTATCCCTTTTTATTCACCTGTTGTTACCCAACAATTAGTGTTGTTAACACCATTGGATGATTTGCAAGAAGTTCAAAGAAGTTTGGTGAATCGTCTATTTATCATCTTTTTAATCGGAATAGCAGTAGCCGTCTTATTAAGTCATTACTTAACGACCAAATTAGTGACACCTTTAACGAAATTGCGCCATCAATTAAAGAAAATTGAGAAACGCCAATTTGATGAAATGGAAGAAATACAGGCAACTGGCGAGATCAAAGAAGTAGAACAAAGTGTTGTCGAAATGGCTAATGAATTGAATAATTTTATTCAATCCCAGCATCACTTTTTCCAAAATGCAAGTCATGAATTAAAAACGCCTTTAATGACCATACAAGGTTATGCGGAAGGTATTAAAGACGGAATTTTTGAAGGTAAAGAAGCAGACCGTGGTTTAGATGTGATGGTTGCTGAGATAAATCGTCTTAAGAAAATCATTAATGAAATTATTCTTTTAGCTAAACTGGACAGTGAGGCAGATATTTATAAAGCAGATGCCATTCGTATCAAGCCATTTATAGAGAAAGTGATGGAACGCGCCATACCAATTGCAAATGATAAAAATATTACAGTGACCTTAACAAAAGTAGAGGATAGGACGATCACTTTTGACGAAGAAAAAATGTTACAAGCAGTCATGAATATTGTGACAAATGCGATCCGGCATGCAAGCAGTCAGGTAGAAATAGCTGTTATTACCGAGAATAACGAGCTTCGGTTAGAAGTTTTAGATGATGGAAAAGGAATTGATGAAGACGTCATTAAAAAATTATTCCATCGTTTTGTAAAAGGAAAAAGTGGTGAAACAGGCCTTGGTCTAGCAATTGCCAGAGCGATTGTGGAGAGATCTGGTGGTACGATAAAAGCAGAAAATGGAATACATGGTGGTGCGAAATTTAGCATATTATTTCCCGATCATGAAAAAAATAACGATTAATGATAACATTTAATGACTATTATGGTATACTAGATAAGTTGTAAAAATTGAACGTATCATTAAGAGGAGAGAATGAAATGACGCAATTAAGAGAAGACCTTCGCAATATTGCGATAATTGCCCATGTTGACCATGGTAAAACAACGTTAGTTGACCAATTACTCCATTACTCAGGAACATTTCGGGAAAATGAACAAGTAGCAGAACGTGCAATGGATTCCAATGATATCGAAAAAGAGCGTGGAATCACGATTTTAGCGAAAAACACAGCCATTGATTATAAGGATAAACATATAAATATATTAGATACACCTGGCCACGCCGATTTTGGTGGTGAAGTAGAACGTATTATGAAAATGGTAGACGGTGTACTACTTGTTGTGGATGCTTATGAAGGATGTATGCCACAAACACGATTTGTATTGAAAAAAGCTTTGGAACAAAAATTACAACCTGTTGTCGTGTTGAACAAAATTGACCGTCCTAATGCACGACCTGATGAAGTTGTGGATGAAGTATTAGATTTATTTATCGAATTAGGTGCAGATGATGAGCAATTAGAATTTCCAGTTGTTTATGCTTCTGCATTAAATGGAACGTCAAGCTTTCCAGATGAAGAGCAACAGGACACAATGGAGCCGATTTTCGAAACAATCATCGAAAAAATTCCAGCTCCTGTAGACAATGCGGAAGAACCACTACAATTCCAGGTAACGATGCTAGATTATAACGATTATTTAGGACGTATCGGAGTTGGTCGTGTATTCCGTGGATCGATTAAAGTTGGACAGCAAGTATCCTTAATGAAAACGGATGGTACGGTTAAAAACTTCCGTGTTAGTAAATTATTCGGTTTTATTGGTCTTAAGCGAATTGAGATCCAAGAAGCAAAAGCAGGTGATATTATTGCGGTTGCTGGTATGGAAGATATCAACGTTGGCGAGACCGTTTGTCCAACCGAACATCAAGAAGCTTTACCAATCTTACGAATTGACGAGCCAACTTTACAGATGACTTTTGTCGTCAATAATAGTCCATTTGCAGGTAGAGAAGGTAAATATATCACTTCTCGTCAAATCGATGAACGACTATTATCACAGCTGGAAACAGATGTGAGTCTTCGTGTAGATCCAACCGATTCACCTGATGCATGGACTGTCTCTGGTCGTGGTGAATTACACTTATCGATCTTGGTAGAGAATATGCGTCGAGAAGGATTTGAATTGCAGCTTTCGAAACCACAAGTAATCATTAAAGAGATTGATGGTGTAAAATGTGAGCCTGTAGAAAGAGTACAAATTGATGTACCTGAAGACTATACAGGTCCTGTTATGGAATCCCTTGGAGCGCGTAAAGGGGAAATGATGGACATGGTCAATCATGGAACAGGTCAAGTTCGTATGGAATTCAAAGTCCCTTCTCGTGGGTTGATTGGTTATGCAACAGAATTCATGACCCAAACGCGTGGATACGGAATTATCAATCATACATTTGAAGAGTATGCACCATTTGTCAAAGGTCAAGTAGGTGGACGTCGTGAAGGTGTACTTGTTTCCTTAGAAAATGGAAAAGCATCTACTTACGGTATCATGAACTTGGAAGACCGCGGGATCATTTTTGTCGATCCTGGTACAGAAGTATACGCAGGTATGATTGTTGGTCAACATAATCGAGAAAATGATTTAACTGTAAATATTACAAAAGAGAAACATCTAACTAACGTACGTTCAGCTAATAAGGATCAAACATCTACCATTCGTAAGACGCGTAGAATGTCGTTAGAAGAAGCGATCCAATATTTAGATGATGATGAATACTGTGAAGTAACACCAGAATCGATCCGTCTTCGCAAAAAAATCTTAAATAAAAATGAACGTGAAAAAGCATCTAAAAAGAAAAATGCTTAAAAGCGTGATTAAGCCCTGTGAGTTTCACCTCACAGGGCTTTTATCTTGCAAATTTGATCTTTTTCTTGCAGATTGAGCGTCTTATCTTGCAGAATTAGTCTTCTTCTTGCAAATCGAGCATCTTATCTTGCAGAATTAGTCTTCTTCTTGCAGATCGAGCATTTTATCTTGCAGAATTGATCTTCTTCTTGCAGATCAAACAGTCTATCTTGCATATTTAAAATATTCCTTGTTTAGGAGGTTACATTCCAATATGTAAATATAGATATGGTTTCTTTTTGTAGGCTAAGGGTATTATAATACTAGAAGTTGTAAAGAGAAGAGGTTTTCATTATGCGTTTCTTTAGCAGATTAAAATTTTTATTTCGATTTCGTAAATCGCTGCCATTTTTCAAAGAATTCTTCCTCTCGAAACAAGTGAGGATCACAGCAAAAATGGCATCATTGTTATTAATATTTGGCTATATCATTTTTCCATTTGATTTAATCCCTGATTATTTACTCCTTTTCGGTATATTGGATGATGTTATGATTGCAAGTTTAATATTACAGCAAATGGTCAAAATGGCGCCACACTCATTACGAGAGAAATATGATATAGAGAGCTAAAATTTCTAGCTCTCTATATCTCTCTTCTCATTGCCTTTAATACATCAATTTGAGTTGCCCGTTTAGCTGGTTTTAAACCAGATACGATTGTGACAAGTAAACAAATAGTAATTGAAATTAGAATTAGTGACAATGGTATGCTTGAGAATTGAAACCCTTCAGGTAACTGTTCCTCAAATGCGGACTCAATAATGATAGGTAGCGTTATATTGAGTAGGATACTAATGATAAATGCAACAACTGTACCTATTACTGCACCAATCAAACCAATATAGCTACTTTCTAATAAAAAGATTTGCTTTATCTTTTTGGGATGTGCTCCAATTGCTTTCATGATACCGATATCTGGTGTTCTTTCGGTTACCGCCATTGTCATCGTATTGTAAATGCCAATCGAGGCAATGATAATCGCAATAGTTCCAATGAAAATCAATCCGATCTTTGCTATCGTAAAGACAAGGTTGATATTCTTAATTTCATCTGCAACAGAATATACTAAATAGTTTTGTTCTTTTAATATCTCTGATATATTATTTATTTCATCCATACTATCTGCAAAACCATATACCCTATCATAACCTTTTGGATTCGATGTAGGTTGTGACTGGTCAGGCATGACAACTTCCCCACGAGGGGTATTTGTAAAGGATTCAATTTCTTTTAAAACTTCTTCTGAAATATATACTTGTTGATCTTGCATCCATCCTTTGGCAGGAGGTTCTACAATTCCAGTGATGGTTAGTGTGATCGACTCTTTTTGCTCTTTATCCTCAATATATTGGGAAACTTCCATTTCAATTTGCTTTCCTATTAAATTGTCTTCATATTGATATTCTTCTTTGATAACATTATTTTCATTATATACATCTTCTTCTTCCACATCGTTGGGAGCGAGATGATCCAGAAAATGTTGACCGACTACAATTTCGTGTGATTCTTCTGGAAGTCTACCTTCTGTTAACTCCAACCCCGCTTCAATTTCAGATGGAAAATGAGCAACGACGGTCTGATTTTGAGAAGAGTAGTTAGCTAAAGTATAACTGGGTGTTTGATAAAGGTTTTGCTGCCTTGTTACAGCTTTCACTTCGTCTAGTGCTTCTAATTCCTTAATTTCCTCGTCTGTTATAGGTTGGAAATTACCATCCTTCTCAATACCGGCAACTTCTATTTGCGTGACAGTTCGGTCTTCTAGCAAATCTTGAATAAAGGTGCTATGGAGACCAAATCCAACGGAAGCTAAGACAATAAGGAAAGCAACACTCATTGCAGTTGCCAGTACTGTCATAAAAACACGCGACTTACTTCGTTTCATATTACTTCTGACGAATCTCCATTGATCTTTAAGGTTCATAGATTCACTTCCTCCTTTACGATACGGCCATCATGGATGTGTATTTGCTTCGTTGCAACACGAGCGACTTCTTCATCGTGGGTGATAATTAAAAAAGTAATGCCCATCTCTTGATTTAAATCTTTAATTAACTTTAATATGTCCGCCTCTGTTTCACTATCTAAGCTCCCGGTAGGCTCATCTGCCAAGATAATAGGAGGTTCCATCACTAATGTTCTAGCAATACTAACTCGTTGTTGTTGACCACCAGACAATTCACTCGGATAATGATTTTTATAATCCAATAACCCCACCTTTTGTAATGTTTGTTCCGTGATATTTCTTCTTTCCTTTTCATCTAGTCCTTTCAAGACTAATGGCAGCTCGATATTTTCAAAAGCTGTCATACTAGGGATTAGTTGAAAGTTTTGAAAGATAAAGCCGATGTTTTGTAATCGGAAATCGGCAAATTCACCTTCATTAAACGTTGTAACATCGGTATTTCCGATATTAATCGAGCCGCTTGTAGGTTTCATAAACCCGCCAATAATATTTAATAATGTAGATTTACCTGATCCACTTTTTCCAGTTATAGCAACTATTTCTCCTTCTTCTATAGATAACGAAACATTATTTAGAACATGTAGATGTGTTTCGTTTTGCTTTTTTCCTAAAGTAAATGTTTGGTGTATGTTTTTAATTTCAATCATTTCAATCTCCTCCTTTTCTCTTCCATTATTAATGACGATTAAAAATAAGAAATCATTTCATTTTTTTGACAATAAGTATAAAAAGTTATGATAGAATAGAGGAAGCTTTTTAAGAGGAGTCGCATAACAATGAAGTATCGCATCTTGTGGTTCATAATAGTTATTCCAATGTTGACAGGGTGTTGGATGTCGAATCAATTGGATAGTCAAAACCATCACAACAGTGGAAAAGATCTTTCACCGAAAGAGGTAGAAGGTCCGTATCTAAGCTCTTTAAATAAAGAGATCACGGTCGCTGCGATTGGAGATCTTTTAATTCATTCGAGGGTATATGATGATGCTTGGAATGGTGAAAATTATGATTTTACATCTATGCTTGAACCGGTAGCAGAATATTTAGAACAACCAACAATAACCATGGCAAACCAGGAATCAATAATGGGTGGGGAAGAGATCGGTTTATCGAACTATCCTCAATTTAATAGTCCATTTGAATTGGCTGATAACATTAAAAAAATGGGAATTGACATTGTCACCATGGCCAACAACCATACATTAGATCGAGGCGAACAAGCGATTGATAATGCCATTGAACATTACGAGAAAATAGATATGATGTATACGGGAAGTTTTAAAAGTGAAGCTGATAAAGAAGAGATACGAGTGATCGAGACAACAGAAGGTATCTCCGTTGCCTTTCTAAGTTATACATATGGGACAAATGGGATTCCAGTACCGAATGGTAAGGATTATCTGGTAAATATGATTGATCGTAAAATAATAGAAAAGGAAGTAAATAAAGCGCAAAATTCAGCAGATGTTACCATCGTCAGTTATCATTTCGGACAAGAGTATCAACGAACACCTAATCAAGAGCAGAAGGATTTGGCGCAATTTACGGCAGATCTTGGTGTAGATGTTATTGTTGGTCATCATCCCCATGTGTTACAACCAATTGAGTGGTTGGAAGGTAAGGATGGTAATCAAACATTAGTGGCTTATTCATTAGGGAATTTCCTGTCTGGACAATATGAATTATATAGAAGAATTGGTGGTATTCTTGAATTCAAGGTCTCAAAAGAAACAAAAGGTGAATCTAATATAAAGATTCATTCACCTTCCTTTTTGCCGACGTTTGTTTCATTTGAGAGATCAGGAGAAATGTTAAGCAACATTGAAGTGTTACCTTTAAAAGATGTGGATGATAATCAACTCTCAAACGCATCAGGGTATTTTGAAGAAATGAAGAAACACCTTTCACAGAATGTAGATCATTTAAAGTTTATTGAATAAGGAGAATGAGAGATGGAATGGCGCAATATTTACCGTGGTATGTTAATGGGAGCAAGTGATGTGGTTCCAGGTGTAAGTGGTGGGACTATTGCAGTAGTTTTAGGGATATATGATCGCTTAATTGAAGCGATTAATGGTTTCTTTAGTAAAGATTATAAAAAGCATTTAATGTTTTTGGTGCCACTAGGCATAGGAGTTTTGACTGCTATTTTTTTGTTAGCAGGTCTGATTGAATGGTTATTTGAACACTATCCTAAGCAAACTCAATTAGTCTTTTTAGGTTTAATTATAGGTGTGCTACCTTTTCTTTTTAAAAAATCAGAAGCGAAAAGGACGTTTAAAACAAATCATTTCTTATTAGTCGTGATTGGCATGGTTGTTGTCGGGTCGATGGCTTTTTTTCAAACGGGTGAGCCTGCACCAGTAACAGCCTTTTCACCAACCACCTATCTTTGGTTATTTGGTTCTGGTTTTATCGCAAGTTCAGCCATGATTTTGCCTGGGATTAGCGGATCTTTTCTTTTATATGTAATCGGCTCATACACAACCATTATTAGTGCTATCAAAAATCTTGATATCATTGTTATTGCAACGGTTGGTGCAGGTATCTTATTAGGTATTCTATTAATGAGTAAAATAATTCATTATTTTCTTGAAGCATTTCCGATCGCAACTTATGCAGTAGTAATTGGAATGGTGATCGGTTCTGTTTTTGTTATATTTCCAGGTTTGATTACTATTGAAAGTGGTAGCACAATGATTAGTATGATCATGACGTTAGCAGTAAATATTATTCCTTTTATTGCTGGCTTACTTTTTGCTTATTTATTAGGTAAAATAGAGTATCGTTAAACAGAATAGTTGCGCATGCAAACAGTTCATGCTAATTTTAATGCGAAGAACAAATAGACATAAAGGAGTTATCTCAGATGAAAGCAATTAAAACAGTAGATCAATTTAATGACATTATCGCTTCTGAAGAACCGGTTATTATTAAGTTTTATGCTGATTGGTGTCCGGATTGCAAGCGAATGGATATGTTTATTGGTGATATATTAGAAAAATATAATAAATATGATTGGTATCAGGTGAATAGTGATGAAGTGGAAGGGTTGGCGGAAAAATATGAAGTAATGGGGATACCTAGCTTACTCATATTCCAAAATGGTGAAAAACAAGCACACCGTCATAGTGCTTATACGAAAACACCTGATGACGTAGAAGAATTCTTACAACAAGAGCTAGGGTAAGGGACAGTATAACAGCTGTCTCTTTTTTATGTCATTTTAGAAATTCAATCAAATGTGAAAAAATGGTTTTCTTTAATGAAGTAAGGGAATAAATCTATAGTTATCAATACATTAGGAAATCTTATCTATAAATTAATCAATATATAGAAAGGAGAGACTAAAACGAATGGAAGAAACCATACACACTTTAGGCATCGTTACACCACCGTGGTATACAGAGGCGATTGGGCAAAAATTAAAAAGGACACTGCCTAAGTTATTGAGTGCAAAAATAAATGATACCCCAAAATGGGAGATCGAATATTTGGCAGATCCCTTAACAGGTTTAACGGAAGAGTCCAATGATGTAATTGACTCTTTGAACGAGAAAAAAGAAGAAAAAGGATGGGATTTCGCTGTTTGTTTAACAGATTTACCACTTTTCAAAAATAATGATTTAGTTGTTGCATCAGCGAATAGAGAAAAAAAGGTATCACTAATTAGTATTCCCGGACTAGGGGCTTTCCCGCTAAAAAAACGAATAAGAGAATCCATTTTACAATTAGTATTAGAAATGTATGGTGAAAACCAGCAAGAATTTGAAGGTTCTGCTTCTGAAAAATGGAAAAGAAAATTACGCGTGGATCGCTTATCCCCTATATTAAAAGAAATTACAGAAAAAAATGAATCGAATATCGGGGTGCGGTTTACTGTACAGTCAAGAATAAGAGGTAGTATTAGAATGATAACCGGAATGGTGAGAGCAAATCGACCATGGCTTTTGTTTCCATCTTTTCTAAAAATCCTAATTATTGCGTTTACCACTGGGGTCTATGCCTTAATATTTCCAACACTTTGGATGTTAAGTCATAGTTATGACATTAGTCGAATGGTGATTGTATCATTCGGAGCCATTACCTCATTAGTAATGTGGATTATTGTTGCACATAAGCTGTGGGAAACTCCAAATGATGTATTCAGTGATTATTCACGTAAATTATATAATACAACTACGATTTTAACCGTTCTAACAGCTGTTATCTTATATTATACGTTTTTATTTTTCTGTTTTTTGGCAGCAGTTACCTTATTAATTCCAATCGGGATGTTAGAATCGCAAATAAATAAGCCTGTAGGTATTAGTAGTTATTTTATTATTGCTTGGATGGCAACTAGTTTCTCCACTATTATTGGTGCTGTTGGATCAAGTTTAGAAAAAGAAGAAGTTGTCTTATCAGGTACGTATGGTTATCGACAACGAGAACGATATGAGTTGATGAAGAAAGCTTCACAAGAAAAGAAAGAAGCAGCGGAAGAGAAAAAAGAAGCTGCAGAAGAGAAAGAAAAAGCAGCAGATAAAAAGGAAGAGGCTGCTGAACAGAAAGAGCAGGAAGAATCATAATGATGATCTAATATGTCGCTACTTGTGAAACCTAATCATTACTTCTTACGTATATGATAGAGAGAGGTGAGCTATGTCATGTTAGAGTTAAAACAAGTAACTGTTGAAATCGGTAAAGAACAGATCCTAGATAATATAAATATAAAGGTCCCTCAAGGCAGTATAGTAGGGCTTATCGGTCACAATGGTGCAGGTAAATCGACCGTTATGAAAACGATTATGGGATGGCAACAGAAAAAAGAAGGTTCGATTATACTAAATCAGGTAAATCAAGACCAGTCTTTTATAAAGTTTAAGAAGCAATTGTCCTATATACCTGAGGAACCTTTTTTATTACCAGAATTAACCACGATGCAACATTTTCAATTATATGGTCAAAGCTATCAGTTGGCAGAAGATACGTTCACAGACCGGGCTATACGGTTGGCAGAGCAATTTGAAATTGCAGATAAAATGGATGAATATCCTGAGTCGTTATCGAAAGGAATGAGGCAAAAGGTTCAAACTATTTGTGCCTTGCTGCCAGACGTGCCCCTTTTGCTAATTGATGAACCATTTATGGGTTTAGATATTCATGCGTCACAAGATTTACAAGAAATTTTAATAGAAAAGTCTCGAAATGGCACAAGTATCTTATTAACATCACATCAACTTGATAAAATGGAAGAAATGGCAGATTCCTATATTATGCTTCATAAAGGGAAGGTGGAAGAAGAAGGTTCCATAAAGGAGTTCCGATCTTTATCAAGGAGAAACGTCACATGAAAGATACGATTAAAATGATGAAGTTTATTCGTCAAGGGCGATCACGTAAGAAACAAAAATTATATAAACTAGCATTTGGTGTTGCTTTTGATTGGACAATAGCGATCTACACAGGATTCTTTCTTTTTATGGTATTGTTTATTTTCTATGATGTGATGAAGCAGATGGAAGCTTTATTTTTGGAATATCAAGATATTGTTGATCCATTTCTACCATTAATGATCTTTGGTCTAGTGATTGGAATGCTCATACAATCTTTTCATTTTCCAGGGGTCAAGGTTACAAGTGCAGAGTGGAAATTAACTTCATTGCCTTTTCAAATAGATAGAATCTGGCGGTATCAGTTTTTTAGAGAATTATGCAAACGGTTTGTGATCATTTCTATTATATTTAGTTTCATCTTTCTTATTACGCCGTTAAGTAATTTATTTATATTAAAGTGGTATCTTCTAATTACGGTAGTTTCTTTATTAACCATATTGCCTCAATGGTTTTTTTACCAGATTGATGGTTTCCGAAAATTGTTTATCTATCTTACAGGTATTTTTAGTTTAGCACTGATTCGAATTTTATTTTTATTTGTCGAGGAACCTACTATTTTTCTCTATGTTTTTATACTCTTATTAGTCCTTGTTAATAGCTGGATGTGGAAAAGAAAGTTAATAGATGTGAATTGGGGAAAGGTTATTGAAAAAAGCGATGAAAAAGAATGGAATATGTTCTTTATTAATCGGATGAGCAGAATGGATCAAGTAAAAAAACCACGAAAGCATTATTTTGTACAATCGCTTTTTAAATCAAAAAAAGCAAGGTTACCTTTTCCATATCAAGAACCAAGCATTCTCATGCGGAAATTATGGTTGCGCAGCATCAGACAAGAGATGGAGGGGCTAAGAACAACTATTTTCTCTATCATTGCTTGTGTGATCATATTGAGCTTGCGTGGTCCTTTACTTCAAGGGATCGGTATCATGTTATCGGTATTTATGTTTGTTCAAATGATGGTAAGTTATTTTGGTGAGATATTTAAGGATAAAATGATCCATAGTCTTCCGTGGAATATGGCTACGATGACAAAATCGTTCTGGCTTATATTGAAATGGCTCAGTATTGCGGTGCTAACCGTTATAACAAGTGTGATGATAATTGTGCAAGGGTTGAGCCTGTTATTAGTAGTTCAATTAGTATTCGTATATGTTTCTCTATTCTTTTTACTTGATAGAAAATTAGAAGAACGGGTGAAGCATCTAAACGAAAAGTGGTATGTACCTAATCCTATAGAACAAATTATGAGTATTTTAACCTACGTGACTTTAACTGCATGTATATATTATCCTATTGTAATGGTATTTTTAGTTGTAATTATCATGTATTGGATTATAAAAAAACATTATTTTCCATTATTGATTGACTAGTACTTATTGTTTGCCTATAATACGTTTCATACAAAGAATATTGGAGAAGAGGGTGAAGAAATGGATCAGGAAAGAGATCATTATTTAAATAAAAAGCAAGATCCTTCCTTAAAGTTATTCGTCGTGCTATCAAAAGCATATCGTTCTGTAGCAGATCAGGTGGCTAAAGATATAAGAAACCATGGTTTAAATACAACTGATTTTGGTGTAATGGAATTACTATATCATCAAGGGGAACAGCCATTACAAAAAATTGGCGATAAAATTTTATTAGCAAGCGGAAGTATTACATACGTTGTTGATAAATTAGAGAAAAAAGGACTAGTCAAAAGGACACCATGTCCGAACGACCGGAGAATTACATATGCATCAATTACAGAAAGTGGTCAGGAATTACTGAATGATATTTTCCCGGAGCATTGGAAGCAAATTGAGGCTATAACGGCAGGATTAAATGATGCTGAGAAAAGAGAAGCGATACAGTTATTAAAAAAAATGGGAATGTATGCAGATGATTTAGTAACGAAATAATAGAAAATGTTTGTAAGTTAGTTGGAATGGGTATAAAATACTACATAGATTAATTTGTAGGAGGATACCCATGAAACAACAAATAGAAATTTTCATTAGTGACAACTGCGCAGAATCTACGCAATTAATCGACTTTCTAAATAAAAAGAGCATTGATTTTTTTATCAAAAATACGACAGATAATAAAGATTATTTATATGAATTACACAATCAGAATATATATATAACACCAGCACTCATTATAGATAAATATTATCAAGTAATTGGCTTTCAACAGAATAAAATCGAAAAATTATTAAGAATTTGAGTTACAAAATCTTCCTTCTTGCATAGGCTGTTAGTAGATAAATTCATCCATGGAGGAGGAAGGAAATGGATTACAGATATAATGGTTATCAATACAATCCCTATCAGTATCAGCAAGAAATGTTTCCATATCAACCACCAACTTATACATCACCATTGCCGATGACGCCATTCCAGTATTACCAAAAGCCGATTGTGCCAAATCCTTATGAAGGTTTTCAAAACACTACTCCCTCCAATTTTGGTAAACAGAATAATCCGATGTTACATTATTTTCAAAATAAAAATGGTGAAATGGATTTCGATAAAGTCTTTCAGACAGTAAACCAATTAGCGAATACGTATCAACAAGTGTCTCCACTGGTGAAAAATGTAGGTAATTTTCTAAAAGTATTTCAAAAATAATAACTTGTTCTCCTTGTCGAATTAGGCAAGGATTTCTGTTTGTAAATAGGTGTAGTTTATCAAAAAAAAGGTAATATAAGAAGAGAGAAATGATTAAAACAGGGGGGTCAAACATCAATGACTGCATGTCTGATTATTCATGGTTTTACAGGAGGACCATATGAAGTAGAGCCTCTTGCATTACATTTAAAGGAAATGACCGATTGGCATGTGGTAACACCAAGCTTACCGGGACATGGACTAGGTGATGATGGAAGAGACTTGGACTTATTAGAAGTCACCTATAAAGATTGGATCGATGAAGCCGAACAAGCCTACTTGAAATTAAAGAAGCAACATCAAGATGAAACCATTTATTTGATCGGTTTTTCCATGGGTGGAATGATCGCAGCTTATTTAGCGGCAAAGTATACATGTGCAAAATTGGTATTATTGTCTACTTCACGAAAATACATAAGTATTCCAAGGATTACGATGCATTTATTCAATTTTGCTCAAAAAGCGGTACGTAAAAAATTGAAAGACGATGCTTTATATAATCATTATATGAGCAAATATGGTGCGGTGCCAATCAAGGCAACAAGAGAATTCTTAAAATGTATGAAATTCACAAAACCCTATTTAAAAGATATTTATTGTCCTGTATTTATTGCACAAGGAATCCAGGATGGGATGGTACCTTATAAGTCTGCCCATTACCTTGATAAAGAAATACCGGTTGAAGCGGAAATCATTTATTACCATGATTCCAAACATTTAATCTGTCTTGGGGAAGATAAAGATGTCGTAATCGAAGCTGTATATAAGTTTTTAACAAAAGCAAAAAATATATCATAAAACGAAGCAACGAGGCTGATTACAAATAGCTTCACGGGAATATAATTGCTGTTTACGGGAATTATTCTTCGCTAGACGGGAATTAATATTTTTTCCCGTCAAGAAGAACACAATTCCCGTCTAGCGCGTGTAGATTCCCGTGAAGAACAAAGAATGTTACTTTTCACTGATTGAAGTCTCATTTTGATTAGCTGTGGTCAATTGTTATTTTCATTTTTCTAGTTCTTCTGGTGCTAGCGATGAATAGTAATAGTCCGAATATGACAATCATGCCACCAAGCCATTGTGACCATGTAATAAATTCACCTAGAATAAAAAAGGCTAGTATAGAAGCACCTACCGGCTCAAACAGGATACCCATGGAAATGACCGATGTACTTACCCATTTTAATGCCCAATTTAACAGGTTGAGCCCCAAAATAGTAGGTACGATAGCTAGAGCTATAAAAAGTATCCACTGATTTGGTTGGTAGCCCACTAGTGGATTTGCCATTAGCAGATTATAAAAGATGATCACGATAGCCCCGATACCATAAGCAATGAATGTATAGCACATCACAGAAACCTTTGTCCGTACACCTTGACCAAGTAAAAAATAAATCGTTATGAAAATCGCACCTAAAAATGCAAGAAAATCTCCATAAAGAGCCTCGTTTGCAATTTGGAAATCTCCCCATGCGATAATGATACTACCGAATATAGCAATCAACATACTGATTATGGTTCCAGCTGAAAACTTTTCATGAAAGAAAAAGTATGTTCCAAGAAAAGCAAATATAGGCTGCAATGTTACGATCACAACGGAACTTGCAACAGAAGTATACTGAAAGGATTCAAACCAAACAATAAAATGTATGGCTAAACTAATCCCGGCTAAGATCGTAAATACCCATTCTCTACCTCCAAGTTTTTTTAATTCATCTCTTTTTTTAAACCATACATACGGAAGTAATAGGAGGCTTGCAAAAAGCAAACGGTAATTTGCCGTTACAGCCGACGGTACGTCTCCAGCTAGTTTAACTAAAACGGCTGCTGTAGAAACTGATATTACTCCGATGATGATGGCTATATATGGAATATATTGTTTGTTCACGTCATTATCACCTACATCATGATTTTGCTTCAATCGTTTTCTTTAGTATAACAATTATTTAGTTAATTCATAATAATAACTATAGAATCAAAATAAATTGTTTGAAACGATCTGAAATATTATATAGAATAATGTGGAAGAGTGTGTTATGATGTAGTAATCCATTGAGTGGTCATTTACAAGCCTCTTCCGACTTTGGAGGAAGGCTTTTTTCATTGTTATTCGTATGTATCTTAGTTTACAGAGCAAGATCTCTACGATGACGCCATAATTAATAGATAGCTTATCCTATCTTTGTGCATATTTTCTTTATGTAAATAATGAAACTTGGATACACTGATAATAACGACGAAAAAATGATAATAGATGAGATTTATATAGCAAAAAGGAGTAGAAGTTAATAGTGACAAATTTTAATGAGTTAGGTATTTCAGCGACAATTATGAAGGCATTAGAAAAAATGGGCTTTGAAGAGGCTACGCCGATTCAAGCACAAACCATTCCATTAGGTATGGAAGGAAAAGACGTTATTGGTCAAGCCCAAACAGGTACAGGTAAAACTGCAGCATTTGGAATTCCAATGATCGAAAAGATTAATCCAAAAGAGCGTAAGATACAAGGATTAATTGTAGCACCAACGAGAGAATTAGCGATTCAAGTATCTGAAGAGATGCATAAATTAGCTAAATTCAAAGGGTTACGTACACTTCCGGTGTATGGTGGACAACATATGGAGCGTCAAATTAGAGCTTTAAAGGATGGTCCACATATTGTAGTGGCTACACCTGGTCGTCTTTTAGATCACTTGCGCCGTCGCACGATTCGTGTCGATAATGTACACACAGCGGTATTAGATGAAGCGGATGAAATGTTAAATATGGGCTTTATTGATGATATCCGTGATATCTTAAAAGCTATTCCAGAGGATCGCCAAACATTACTTTTCTCTGCAACAATGCCGAAAGAAATTCGTGATATTGCATCAACACTTATGAAAAATCCGGAAGAAGTAAAAGTGAAATCAAAAGAAATGACGGTATCCAATATCGATCAATTCTTTGTAGAAGTACATGAAAAACAAAAATTCGATACATTAACGAATTTAATGGATATTCATGTACCTGAATTGGCTATTATCTTTGGTCGAACGAAAAAACGAGTAGACGAATTGACTGATGGATTACAAGCACGTGGTTTTCGTGCAGAAGGTATTCATGGGGATTTAACACAAGGAAAACGTAGTTCAGTTTTGAAGCAATTCAAAAATGGACGTATTGAAATCCTAGTTGCGACAGATGTTGCTGCACGTGGATTAGATATTTCGGGTGTGACCCATGTATATAACTTTGATATTCCACAAGATCCAGAAAGCTATGTCCACCGTATTGGTCGTACTGGTCGTGCTGGTAAGATGGGTGAGGCAATTTCTTTCATTACACCAAGAGAAGTACCACATTTACATTTAATTGAAAAAGTGACAAAAAGTAAGATGAAACGAATGACTGCGCCAAGTTACGATGAAGCTAAGCGCGGCCAACAACAACTGACTGTACAAAAACTAATCAAAACCATTGAGAAAAAGGAATTACAGGATTATCGTGAAACAGCTAGCGAAATCTTAGATGAATATGATTCCGCAACGGTTGTCGCAGCAGCATTAAAGATGTTGACGAAAGAAAGAAGATTAACACCTGTAACACTTTCTTCTGTTCAACCGGTTAGTGTGAAAAAAGGCGGAAAAGGCAAAGGAAATAGTAATAAATTCCGAAATGATAAACGTGGTGGTGGTGGATATGGCCGCAAAGGAAAACCACAAGGTGGCAGAAACCGCAAATTCCAAAACAAACGTAACAACAAAGGTAACAGATAAAAAATAAAACGTCTGTGCTAAAATATACTGTAATTAAAAAATCCAAACGATTTCGATCGTTTGGATTTTTCTGCTAGTAGGAAGATACTACGCAATAAACTGTGTGGTAATTTTGAAATAGTTTAAACTGGTTAACATCCGCTCCGGCTGTCCACTTCCCTTTTACCACGGGCACAAGTGCAACATCTACTCAAGCAAGCTTTCGTAGTGTTTTCTATGCAGTGGTTTTTTACCTTCAGCTAACTTTTTCAAGCAAAGGTCGCTCGAAAAAGTGGATCTTCAGGTAAAAAGTTACCACAGGAGTGAAAGTGGACGGCCTGCGCTATAAAAATATTCTACAATTTTTGCAACAGCTAGCATTTTGAGCTGTTACTCCAATCAACGAATTTTTTACATGAGAGGAATAGCATAATCTACCTCATACTAGCGTTGTAAAATATCAAATTAGCGTAGGCGTCCGCTTCTACTCCTACGGGATGTTTTTTCCACGTTGCCAACTGACCGTAATCCCATTCTTGAAATTTTCGTAAAGCCAAGAAATTAATCGATGGGATACGGTCAGTAACAACCTGATAAGTTTCGCTAACAATCAGTGAAAAAACCCCACTGATTGAAGTCTCACTTTATCCGAAGATCCACTTTGGTAAGCGATCTTAGCTTACCAAAGTTAGCTGAGGAGAAAAACCCGTGGAAAGGGAAGCGGACAAGCTGTAGCGGTTTCTAAGCACACACATCATGTCAAAATTACTACATCATTTGTTGCGCAGTATCCTGTTATTGCGCTACACACAACACAGCATATTTTATCGCTTGTGATTTATGTCTGAGCCCCTTATGTGAAATATCACTACATTAAAAATATCGCGACGATTGCTAAGATTGGGATGCCTAGGATGGTCATATATCCAATCAAAGATAGTGACCTTACGTAACTTTGCTCCTGAGGATTTAGTTTCTCTGCTTCTGCTACTACTTCACCTTTAGCCTTTTTGATCTCGATAAGACTGTAGATAATTACAGCCAATATAATGAGTAATGGAAATACTAGAGAAATAATTGAAGTATCCGCCTCTTCCATAAACGTAAATCCTAGGATAATTAAAAAAATTGGGATAGCTTCAATTAATGCAATTTGAATAAAAAAGCGAATTTGATCTTTTTGTAAACCTTTGTAATGAAATTCATTACGTTTAATTCGATAGGTTAATCCTTTCATCAATCGTTTAAATGCAAATAAAATTCCTAAGCCAGCAACCAATGCTGAGATCGTAAACAACCATACTGCTATCATTACCTCTCCTCCATTTCCCTAAAAAAAGTTCGATAGTAAGCCAAGTAACACCAGGATAATAAATGCCCCCAATATAATAGGTCTTAGATATGGCTTATAACGATACCTTTTTTTATTCCAACGATTGGGGTCAAATCCGATGTCGTCATCATATGTTTTTCTTCTTCGTTTATTTTTCCAAGGTGAAAAAGGTTCGACATTTTTTAACAATAGCGGTCCAAGTGCAAAACCAGCAATGAAGCCAAATAAATGTCCTGCGATATTAATGTTGCCGCGAAAAAACGTCATTACCAAACTAATCACAGAAATAATAAGGATTAATTTAGCGTTTTGCGGATCAATTAGTCGTTTTTCGAAAAATACCATAAACAAATATAAACCAAATAAGCCAAATATAGCACCAGATGCACCGACATGGGTGTACGTAATAGGTTCAACGATATAGGTTAAAATATTTGCTGCAATTCCTGCGAAAAAATAGACAACTATAAATCTTATTTTGCCTAGCATTTGTTCCAATGCGGGGGCAAATAATACTAAGGCAAAGGAATTAAATACGATATGTCCAATCCCTGCATGAAGGAAAATAGGTGTAACCAGTCGCCAGTATTCTCCTTGGCTAATTCCATAATTAAATCCAATTCCTAGCGAATAAATTACTTCGCGTAAATCAGGTATTAAACTAGTTAGTAACCAAAGACCAATTTGTATCGCAACTATAATGGATACGAGTGGGTAAAATTGCAGGAAATCTTTAAAGCTTTCAGTTCGTATAAACATAAGATTCTCCCTTTAAATGTTAATTGATTATATTTTAGCATAAGACAAATCTAGAAGGATAGTAAAAGTATCCGTTTCAATTATCATGAAAGTTAAGATATACTTGCAATTAATGGGAGTTGATTAGATGATAAAGGGAATAGGTATTGATATAGTGGAATTAGATAGAATAAAAGAAATACTAGAACGACATCCGAAAATGTTGGATCGTTTATTGACGGAAGCAGAAAAAGATAATGTAGATAAATTAACCGCACCTCAAAGAAAAATAGAGTATGTAGCAGGAAGATTTGCAGCAAAAGAAGCTTTTTCCAAAGCATGGGGTACCGGAATTGGGAAATTGCGTTTTGTCGATATAGAAATTACTAACAATCATGCAGGTGCACCTGTTTTGAAAACCAATGTGTTAAAAAATGAAAAATGTTTTATTTCGATCTCTCATAGTCAGCAGTATGCAGTTGCTCAAGTAATAATTGAAAGCGAATCTGCATATTAAGAGAGGTTGTCTCATACTATTTTAGTGCGGGTAGGAGGGAACAAGATGTACATCGTAACCGCGGAAGAAATGTACGAAATAGATCGTTATGCGATAGAAAAAGGGGGTATTGCAGGGAAGTTATTAATGGAAAATGCCGGATCACAAGTAGCGCATCAAATAAAAAAAGCTTATGACATAAACCAAAGGATAGCGATCGTTGTTGGTAGTGGTAATAATGGTGGAGATGGCTTTGTTATCGGCAGATATTTAGCAGAGTATGGTTTTGATGTAACTCTTTTTCAATTGGTGGCCGATCAGAAAATTAAAGGTGATGCAGCTTATCACAAACAGTTGTTTCTGAATCATTCAGACAAGCTTGAGCATGTGACAGAGTCAAATCAATTAAAGGATAGATTAATAGCCTACCGACTCGTGGTAGATGCTATTCTGGGAATTGGTGTCTCAGGTGAAGTTCGTGAACCAATCCGGAGTATGATCGAAGTGATTAATCAATCTGATTTGACAAGAATTTCAGTAGATATTCCAAGCGGTTTACCTGCAAATGATGGAGAAGATGTGGATATTGCAGTTAAGGCTGATCAAACGTATATTATTGAGGCGCCAAAAGTATCTACTTTTTGTGAACCTACAAGTAACTATTACGGAAACTGGGATATAGTGAAAATCGGGATACCCACTTCAGCCTATTTGGAAGTTGCCTCGAAAAGATGGAGGACGACATCAGAAGTGCAAGCCTCTTTTCCGAACAAAGGAATTTATGCTCATAAAGGTTCTAATGGAAGAGGTGTGATCATTGGTGCCCAACCAACTATGCCTGGATCGGTATTGTTATCTGCTAGAGCTGCACTTCGTTCCGGAGCGGGTCTAATCACAGTTGCGACATTAAAAGAAAATATACCAATTATCGCTAATGGCTGTGTCGAAGCCACTTATCATGTATTACCGAATTTAATGGATCGGCTATCTGAGAAGGATTTAAAAGCTTTTGAACAATTTGATGCCATCGCGGTAGGAATGGGGATGGGAAGAGCTAGATCTGAGCTGCTTTCATCGATTATCGAGAACTTAGACAAGCCGGTCTTAATTGATGCAGATGGCTTGTATCATTTGAAAACCTTTTTAGATAAAAAAGCAGAAAAGCGAGCAACCATCATCATTACACCACATTATGGTGAAATGGCAATGTTGTCGAATTTGTCTGTTTCTGATATCAAAAAAGCACCCTTTGAGGTTTCCAAACAATTTGCGATCAAACATAAACTATATATTGTCTTAAAAGGTAAAAATACCATTATCACAACACCAAATGGTACGCAAATAGTAAGTAATCAAGGTAATCCAGGGCTTGCGAAAGGTGGAACAGGTGATGTGCTGTCTGGCATTTTGCTAACGATGATCATGCAACATCCAACTATCCTGGATGGATTAGCGAATGGGGCTTATGTTCATGGCATGGCGGCTGATTTATTAATCGATCAAAAGCAGCATACCGAAATAGATTTATTAGCTACCGATGTGATTGAAGGGCTATCGCAAGTATTTCGTACATTTTCTTAACGTGTGATCGTGTTCCCTTTGTCCAGTCAGATGAGACAAAGGAGAGATGTCGCGATGAAAAAATATACAGTTATTTTACTAAGTGTTTTTTTGCTTTTTGTTTTATCAGCATGTGGTGAAAAGTCGAAAGAAGATGTGGTTGAAAAATTAGAAAATAATGCCGAAAATATGAGTGCCTATCAATCTCAAGCAATGATGACATTGAAGACCGGAAATGAAGACCAAATCTATCGTATCGAAGTTGCTCATAAGAAAAAAAATTATTACCGAGTATTGTTAAAAAATGATCAGGATGAAGAAAGTAGTCAAATCATTTTGCGAAATGATGAAGGTGTATTCGTGTTAACACCAGCACTAAACAAAAGTTTTAAATTCCAAAGTGAATGGCCAGACAATAATAGTCAGCCTTATTTATATCAATCTTTGATACAGGATCTTGTGGATGACAGTGATGCAACTTTCACCACTACTGAAAGTTATTTCGTGTTTGAAACAAAGACAAGTTATGAAAGTAACAGTAATTTGCCATATCAAACGATTTATTTTGATAAGAAAACCTATGCTCCTGCATTAGTACAAGTGATGGATCATGATAAGAATGTTTTGGTAGAGGTAGAATATACAGAATTTGAAATTGATCCAGAGCTTCCTGAAAATACATTTGATATGGAAACCAATATGACAAGTAGTATTTTTGGTGTACCGGTAATGGCACAAGAAGATTTGCCAAAACAGTTAACGGTTTTGTATCCATCGGAATTGTTTGGTGCTCAATTAGTGGAAGAGGACCAAATGGAGACGGACAATGGAAAACGAGTGATGTTGTCATATGAGGGAAATAAGAATTTTACGATTGTTCAAGAGACAATGGATGTACACCCGACAAGTACAGCGTCCCCTGAAATGGTCAACGGCGAACCGGTTGATTTAGGATTTACGATGGCTGCCCAAACGAATACGTCATTAGAGTGGCATTATCAAGGTGTCGATTACTATTTAGCTAGTGAGCAATTAACGAAAGAAGAAATGAAAGAAGTAGCACAATCTTTATCCACAGAAGAAGCAATGAAATAACAGAAAAAGCAGACTTGATCCAGAAGTCTGCTTTTTTGCGTTGTAGAACATTGACTAAATAGTAGAAAGATACTACGCAATAAATGATGTGGCCATTATGACAGTAAATATGAGCGTATCAACCGCTCCGGCTTGCCCAGGAGTAGCCGTCAAGGCTGAGAATCTAATGGAGTGAAAGTCTCCTGTCATCAATTGACCGGTTCGGATGACTAGTATATCCAATGCGTGGTGAGGTAACGAGTCACGTTCTGCTTGGAAGTAAAAGTCACTGCGGCTCAACTTTACGCAGAGAGAGTATGGGTCGGAACAGCTAGAGTGGCGAGCAAATCTAGAGGCTAGAAGGCTTTAACGAATACTGCAGCTCCGAAATCGAGCGCCCTTCAGAAGCTGTTGAAGGGATGTCTGTGATGCGCCGACCTGGTTGGGCAATGGGGAAGGCCGATGTTCTATGGGAAGTAACGGTCAAGAGCACCATAGAAGCAGCCGGAGTAGGGGTTCTGGCATCTAGAGAAAGATTTTCAGAGATAACGACGGGAAAGTCCTACTTCCAGCTGGGATGACAACAACCAGCAAAGACCAACCATATAAGTGACAAGCGAAAATGGTTAGGAGGATTTAGGATGGACGCATGAGGTCGTAGTAGCGAAGAGGAAAGGGTAATGCCTTTCTAAGCTTATGGAATGAAGCTTCTACAAAGGTAACACCAGAGTAGAGCGAAGGACCTCTGGGCGACTGGGCGTCCGTGTCAAAGAATAAACAGAACACAGAGTCTGTTGAATGATTGGCATAAGACTAGCATATAAGTAAACTTATGTATCAATGGGTGAACATGCGTGTCAGCATTTAAACCTGGGATACATAAGGAAGGCTTATATAGCGATAGAAACCCAGTGTCAGAACCGGACTCGGGAAATCCGACCGTCCGGGATCGTATGGGGGCTGCAGGAAACGTGGTTTTATTGAATGCGCGCGCCTGCCATCTACCCGACGTTCGCTTTTACCCATAGGGCATAAGTCAACATCTGTTCAAGCAAGCTTTCACAGTGTATCCTATACCGAGGGGCATGCTCTCATAGCCGTCAATTTAAGAAAAACCAAGAAAGTACACTTCTCATAAAAACATAAAAGGCTACAACTATCGTTTTATTCTCTCTATTTTCCTATTGATTCGTTTTTGTACATACAGCGCTCCCCTGTTATCCATGTTAGCTTTGTTGAGAGTTGCTTCTATGATGTACTTACCGTCTCTTTATAGCTTATGTACAAGATATCAAAAGGACTTGTGTGCCTCTTTCGATGGTCTTTTCGAGCATGCCGACAAGCCACTTGAAATACCTTTTTTACGTTCGTAACGAAAGAAGAAAAATGATAAAGCATGTTTCCCTGTGTCAATTCAATGGCTTGTTTCGCTTGATATATACACTTGTATTCACTTATTTCCATCTGATATTTCTGATGGAGGTAATACCGACACTGAAACGTAATCATGGAAGAAAGTAAAATATGAATCAGGGTGCCATATAAATGGCAATATAAACGTTCTGGTTTTAGGTGGCGTACATGATCGATATGGAAGATCGATTTCCAGGTTTTAAATAAGATTTCCACTTGCCAACGCAAGGAATAAAAAGGGTATAGCTCTTGCGCATCCAATTGTTCCTGTGTTACATTGGTGGCAAGGATTTGAATATGATTTCTTTTGTTGGCGGATTGGGTGTGACCCCCTTTTCGCCTTCTTTCTTTTAAGTACGCTTGTCGTTGGTGTTGTTGCTCTTCTGTGAGTCGCTGCACCACTACACGTGTTTGTACAATATTTTTACCTTTCTTCCCAATTTGAATGACCCCATAATCCTGCGTTTCTCCTGGTGTTAACGCTTCTCCGTCTTCTTCTAAGTCTAGCTTTACCTTTTTCCCATCTTCATCCCATGTCCAGAAAGTCTGGTTAGACGGTACTCGAGTGATGTAATAACCGCCTTCTTGATCGATTTTCTGTAAATGCTCGCCCGAAAAATAGCCAAGATCTCGTAAAATAAGATCTCCAGGTAAAATGGTGCTAGCCAATTGAGAGGCCATATCTTGATCACTAGCTCTCATTTCTTGAAGCAACGTGTGTATGAATTGGCCGCTTAACAACTCATATTCCAATTGAATTTTGGCACCACTCTCCTGATGCGGTTCCCGTTGTGGCACATGAAAAGAAGTGGCATCTAATAGGCGTATTCGCTTAAAAGGATGAGAAGATTGGATAGGAACCGTAAACCATGCTTGTTGTTCCGCCAACTGTAAGAAGATGGTTTTCAAAAAATCCACAGCTCTTGAAGTAAAACGTTGATCTAATGCCTGTTTGGATAGGTCACGATTGGATAGTTGTGCAATGGCACCACATATATAATCGAGACTTTTCTCCCCCGGCGTATAAGATAAAAAAGCACAGATATTTAAGAAATCTTCTGCTTTTAAACCTCTTTGTCGTTGAATAAATTTGGTATCTTTCGCTGTTTGACGAATGTGATCAATGGATAAGACTTGTTGAATTGCTTCTACAAAGGAACGAATCGTAGATAACATAAGTACAAACGCCTCCTCCAAATGTATTTCGTTATATACGAGCTTAACGAAAAAACAAGACGTTTTTAAACCAATATGCTTAAATTGACGGCTATGGGGCATGCTCTTCAGCTAACTTTGAAAAGAAATACACTTTTCAAAGTGGATCTTCAGATCATGCTAATCCCTCAGGAGTCGAAGTGGACGCCTGCGCTAATTTGATACTCTACAACGCTATCATGAGAAGGCTTATAGGTATTTCTGTCACTTGGAAAAAATTGGAGTAAAAGCTCAAAATGCTACTTGTCTCAGTAATTGTAGAACCTATATTAGCGTAGGCCGCCCACTTTCACTCCTGTGGGAATGTTTTACCTGAAGATCCACTTTTTCAAGCGAACTGTGCTTGGAAAAGTTAGCTGAAGGGAAAACCCCACGGAAAGGGAAGTGGGCAGCCGAAGCGGATGTTAACCAGTTAAAACAATTTCAAAATTACTACATCATTTATTGCAATTTGCTTTTTTTGAACTATGGGCAATTTTTGTAGTATGGTTTATAATGAATGGATTGAGTGAGTAGATGGATTTGAAGAGATGAGGGATTATGAACATGGATAATAAATTTTACCGTGATTCCTGGGTAGAAGTGAATTTAGATCATATTATATATAATATAGGACAATTAAAAAATAAATTAGGAAACCATACAGAAGTATACGCAGTAGTGAAGGCAAATGGGTATGGGCATGGAGATGTTGAAGTTGCCCAAGCAGCCCTAAAGGGAGGAGCAACAAGGCTTGCGGTGGCCGTTTTGGATGAAGCATTACGCCTGAGAAAGGCAGGCATTACGGCACCAATCCTTGTAATGGGCTGGATTAGACCAGAAGATGTTGTAGTAGCAGTTGAGTACGATATTACGGTCACTTGTTATCAAAAAAAGTGGTTAGAAGATGTGCAGAAATTAACGTTATCCAAACCCGTAAAAGTACATCTTAAATGGGATACAGGGATGGGACGGATTGGAATCCGTACCGAAGAGGAATTATTGGAAATCATTCCGCTCTTATCACATGCTAATCTGTATCTAGAAGCAATTTTTACCCATTTTGCTACAGCTGATGAAGAAGATAGTGAATGGTTTGCAAAGCAATTGAGTCAATTTGATCGACTGTGGCGTACTTTCAAAAAGGAATGGCAATATCATAAAATCTTAGTCCACACTGGAAATAGTGCAGCAAGCATGCGTTTCCCTGAAAAAATGTTTGATTTTGTTCGTTTTGGTATAAGCATGTATGGACTTTATCCCTCCCCATTGGTGAAAAAAGAAAAACCAATAGATCTTAAAGCGGCATTATCCTTGCACAGCCGATTGATTCATGTCAAAAAAGTGGAAGCAGGTACCCCGATTAGTTATGGTGCAACTTACGTAACAAAAGAAGATGAATGGATTGGGACGGTCCCTTTAGGTTATGCGGATGGTATTCTTAGAGCCTTACAAGGGGCAGAGGTCTTAGTCAATGGTGAACGTTGTGAAATAGTTGGCCGGATTTGTATGGACCAATTAATGGTTCGCTTAAACCAACCAGCAAACACAGGTGATAAAGTAACATTAATTGGGTCACAACAGCACCAAACTGTCGAAATGGATGAATGGGCTAAAAAATTAGACACAATCAATTACGAAATTGCTTGTATGATTAGTTATCGTGTACCGCGAATTTATCACAGCAATAACCACTCATATGTTTCAACCAATCCATAAAAAGACTGATGATTTATCGTACCAGAAACAATAATCCGTTAATTTCTGGTAATAATCAAGATATAATGTAGAAAAATATGATAAATTATCAAAAACCCCTTTGCAATGCCTGTTTGACAATGGTATGATTAGAGTGGATTATCATTATAGGCTTGTCAATGTTGGTGGAGGTGTATGGTTTTGTCTGAAGACTTACAGGAAGTTGCCGTGAGATTACCTAGAAACCTACTGAATGAGGTGGATGGCTTGATGAAAAGCGAAGATAGTAACTTAAGTGATTTTATTTGCCAAGCTACGAAAACGTATCTGCGTGAAACCAAAAAACGTCATATCCAAGAATCGATGCAAAGAGGTTATATGGAGATGGCTAAAATCAATTTGAATATTGCTTCAGAAGCTTTTCAAGCGGAAGAGGAGGCTGAAACCACTCTTGAACGCTTAGTGAGTGGGGTGTAGGTCTTGATTGTTAAAAGAGGCGACGTATACTTCGCCGATCTTTCCCCAGTTGTGGGATCCGAACAGGGCGGTGTACGTCCTGTATTAGTTCTGCAAAATGATATTGGAAATCGTTTTAGTCCCACTGTTATTGTCGCGGCTATAACGGCTCAAATTCAAAAAGCAAAATTACCAACACATGTTGAAATAGATGCGGAGAAATATGGATTTGAGCGCAACTCAGTTATTTTATTAGAACAGATTCGAACAATTGATAAACAAAGATTAACCGATAAGATAACACAGCTAGACAGTAATATGATGGAATTGATAGATAAAGGGCTAGAAATTAGCTTAGGGTTAACTGATTTCTAATGCTTTATCTTAAAAATAACCTTGCTTTTTAATAAAAGGCAAGGTTATTTTTATAGATTAGTCTATCAGGAAGTGTTGTTACAATTTCTTGCAAAAACAGCAAAAGAACAACATTTTTTAAAAAGTCAACATTTTTTGATCGTAATATGTAATATTTTAGTGTAGAATTATTTTAATGTAAACTAATATTAAGTGACTAGAAAATATAGCGGAGGTTGAAAAGATGCCCGAAGCATTAAGAAGAATTGTAGTAGAAAATAGTGATGTGATTTCAAAGAGTTGGTTAGACGAAGTAACAGAGAAGAGAAAATCTGATTACACGTCTAATATTTCTGATGCTTTATATCACTCAACCAATCAGGAGTTTATTAATGTTATTTTTTCGAGTATCAACCGTCGTGGTGATACAGCGGAAATGGACGACTTTGCAGAACGTCTCATTAATTTAGGTTGGCCGTTAAGTTATATAACGGATGGCTTACAGACGTTTAGGCGAGTGACGATAGATTTTATTTTAAGCCAATCTGATAAAGTGGATACCTATGAGTTTTCACGTATCCTAAAAATAGTAGAAGATTGGGTTGAACCCATTATTAATCAGCTTGTCAATCAATACTCAGGTAGTTGGGAGCATACGGTTTCTTTACAACGGTTGGCTTTACAAGAGTTATCTGCACCACTGATTCCGGTTATGGACAATATTACGGTAATGCCTTTAATAGGAACGATTGACACCGAACGAGCAAAGTTAATAATGGAAAACCTATTAGAGGGTGTCATGAAGCATAACTCTGAAGTTGTATTGATCGATATTACGGGTGTTCCTGTCGTGGATACGATGGTTGCACACCATATCATACAAGCTGCCGAAGCTGTACGCTTAATTGGTTCTACTTGTATTTTGGTTGGAATCCGACCAGAGATTGCACAGACGATTGTAAATCTCGGTATTGATTTAAGTAAATTCCCGACCAAAAGTTCATTGCGAAAAGGCTTTAAAAAAGCTTTAACGATAACCAATCGAGAAATAGTAGATTTAAATGATTCGAAAGATGAAGAAATTACTAATATGCTTGATTCACTAAAATAAGGAGGTGCTTTTAAATGAGAATACCGATACTAAAATTACACAATTATTTATTGGTATCCATCCAAATCGATCTCGATGATCAAACGGCAATTGATTTTCAAGAAGATTTGCTCAGTAAGATTCACAAAAGTGGCTCATCAGGAGTGGTCATCGATTTAACCTCTGTTGATATTATCGATTCCTTTATTGCGAAAGTGCTAGGTGACGTTGTATCAATGTCTGATTTAATGGGCGCAAAAGTGGTGTTAACGGGTATCCAGCCTGCCGTTGCGATGACCTTGATTGATTTAGGTATTCACATGCAAAATGTTCCCACTGCACTCGATTTGGAGCAAGGTCTGATTAAACTTCGCCAGGAACTGGAGGAGTGAGTATGAAAACAAAATCACAAGTGCAAATTAATAAAGAATGGGATATCGTCGGTGCAAGGCAAATGGGAAGAGAATTAGCAAAAGAAATAGGTTTTGGTACAGTTGATCAAGCGCGAATTGCTACAGCGATATCTGAATTAGCACGAAACATTTATTTGTATGCGGAAAAAGGCGCCGTGACATTTGAAATAGAAGAGGATTTGAATAAAAAAGGACTAAAGATTGTTGCTTCCGATCAAGGTCCTGGTATAGCTGACCTAAGTAAAGTGATGGAAGACGGTTACTCGACTTCTGGAGGACTTGGTGCCGGTTTACCTGGTGTCAAAAGATTAATGGATTATTTTGATATTGTGTCAGAACCAGAAAGCGGTACGACAATTACAACGATAAAATGGGTTCGTTAGTCAACAGAATGAAGCAATTTTGATCAAAATTTGTTTTCATAATACTCCTATATTACAATAATATTTTTTAGCCAAAGAATTAGTAGCTAACACAGTTAGGAGGTATTGAGATGGAACCCTTAGATGTTAACAACTATCGAAATTTATTAAAGGAGTACATTGAATCAGAGGACGAAACGTTTTTATACCAAGCAGATCAATTTAGTAAATTATCGATTCAACATAATATATCCCCCGAAGAAATTATTAATGTGCATATTCAAGCTTTAGAAGAGTTGTATCCAGACTTACCTAAGGAAATTAATCTCTCGATGAATTTTTTGTTAGAGACAATGATTTCCTATGGGCTTGCCTATCAGGAATTTCAGTCATTAAGAGAGAAGCAAGGTGAAATAGAATCAGAAATTTCTGTGGCTGCGAATATGCAGAAAACACTTTTATCCACAACTAAACCTGAAATTAAGGGCATGGATATTGGTGCAATTAGTGTACCAGCGCATCAGATGAACGGTGATTATCATCATTTCGTAATAGACTCATCTAACAATTTAGGGATTGCTATAGCAGATGTAATCGGCAAGGGTGTTCCTGCTGCGTTAGCGATGTCAATGATAAAGTATTCGTTAGACAGTTTCCCTGATTCACTTAGAACCCCTGATGTGATTTTAGAAAATCTAAATCGCGTAGTGGAGCGAAATGTGGATACAAGCATGTTTATTACAATGTTTTATGGCTTATTAAATCCAGAGACAGGTCTACTACAATTCTCATCAGCTGGACATGAACCGGGCTTCTATTATTGTTCCAAAAAAGATGAATTTTTTGAGATTAAAACGAAAGGCATCGTATTAGGTGTTTCTGAAAATGCTACCTATGAGCAATTTGATATTCAGATGGAAGCTGGAGACATGGTTATTTTACTAACGGATGGTGTCACCGAATGTAGGATTGGTAATCGCTTTATCGAGCCGGATGAAATGTTGAATGTGATTCGTAAGTATATGCATTTGCCCGCACAAGAAGCCGTTGAGTTAGCTTATCGTCATTTTGAACGTCTGCAGGATTTTCATTTAAGAGATGACTTTACGCTTATCTTTTTAAAAAAATAAGTTTACAACTTCATGGAAAAGGGAATAGGTGATGAAGAGCCCTATATTTGTATTGTTAGGGACCCAATCATGAATTACATAGACGGACAAATAGATAACAAATGACGAGGAGGTAACTATCTTGAACTTAGATATTGAAGTGATGGATTATAGTGAAACACAACAAGTTAAACTTATCGGTGAAATAGATGCCTATACAGCACCAAGGTTAAAGGAGACTCTTTTACCTTTAACAAAAATAAAAAACACCAAAGTTGTAGTAGACTTAGAACAGGTGAACTATTTAGATAGTACGGGGCTTGGTGTATTTATCAGCGTCTTAAAATCAACGAAAGAACATGATAGTGAATTACGTTTGGTCGCTTTACAGGATCGCGTTCAACGCTTGTTTAAAATAACAGGTTTAGATAGTGTACTAAATATTGACTCAACGGTACGAGGTGGGAAATAATATGGAACCCTTTGATTTCATTGAAATGAGAGTACCAGCAAAAGCAGAATATGTAGGAGTAGTAAGATTAAGTACATCCGGAATTGCAAATAGGATGGGCTTTAGTTATGAAGAAATAGAAGATTTAAAAGTTGCGATATCTGAAGCGATGTCCAATGCTACGGAACACGCTTATGAAAATGAAGAGGCTGGCGAAGTAACGGTTGGGTTCGCTTTATATTCAGATCGCTTAGAAGTCATGGTAGCGGATCGCGGTGAAAGTTTTGATTTGAAAAAAGTAAAAGAAGGCATTGGTCCATATCAAAATAACCAATCCATTGACGACATGCGTGAAGGAGGCTTTGGCTTATTCTTAATTGAAGCTTTAATGGATAAGGTAGAAATAAAAAATGATTACGGTGTGATCGTGTTAATGACCAAATACCTCCATGAGAATGAGGTGGATATCAATGACGACCAAATTTCGACCACACAATAATCGCGAGGATGAGGTTTACCTATGGATTCGTACCTTTCAAGAGAATCCGGACGATCACGAAACACAAGAAAAGATTGTATTAACCTACCAGAAGCTAGTGAAATCCTTAGCGCGCAAATATGCAAAAAACAATATGATTTATGAGGACTTAGAACAGGTTGGAATGTTAGGGTTATTAGCTGCAATCAGGAGATATGATCCAGATGTAGGTAGATCATTTGAATCTTTTGCAATTCCAACGATTATTGGTGAAATAAAACGTTTTATTCGTGACAAGACATGGAGTGTACATGTACCGAGACGAATAAAAGAATTAGGTCCAAAAATAAAAAAGGCAACGGAATATTTAACAACAGACAATCAAAAATCACCGTCAATCAAGGAAATTGCTGATTATCTTGAAGTTTCAGAAGAAGAAGTTTTAGAAACGATGGAAATGAGTCAAAGTTATAATGCACTATCAGTAGACCGAAAAATCGAGGCAGACTCAGATGGCAGTGAGGTTTCTATATTAGATTTAATTGGTAATCAAGAATCGGGTTATGAAGATGTAGATCGACAACTTTTATTAAAGAAGATTATGCCTATTTTAAATGAGAGAGAACAACAAATTCTTCGTTATACCTACTTTGACAATATGAGTCAAAAAGAAACAGGAGAGTTATTAGGCATATCTCAAATGCATGTGTCCAGAATACAAAGACACGCATTAAAAAAACTCCGCGAAGCACTACAAGCTGAAAATATGGGGGCTATTCGCTAATGTCTGGTAAGCAACAAATAGAAGTATCTGTTTTTCAAAAAGCAAAAAAAGGTAACTATTATTGTGGTGACAGTTATTTCTATTCTGAAACGGACGATACTTTTACATGCGCTATAGCCGATGGGCTTGGTAGTGGTGAACTTGCTAAAGAGTCCTCACAGGTTGTCATGGATGTTATTCGAGATAATGTCGATGACACAGTAACTGAGATGATAAAAAAAAGTAATGAGCAATTAGTAGGGAAACGCGGTGTTGTGCTAGGGATTCTGCAAATAGACCTAAATTCCAAACAATATTTCTATTCATCTATTGGCAATATTGGTTTAATGACCATTACATCCAATTCCATTAAAAAAAGAAATATACCTCAAGTTGGTTATTTAAGTGGTTACCACCGTCCATTTAAAGTAGTGAAGGACATTTTGGAGGATGATCTAATTTTCATTATGTTTTCGGATGGTGTGGATCCAAAAGAAATATCCAATTCTTACTTTCTCCATGATAATGTCACACACATTACCGATACGTTTAAACATTTGTACAGTCATAAATTAGATGATGATACTACATTAATAGCAATGAAATATAACAAGGAATCTCTTTCATAACTAAGAGGTTCCTTTTCTAATGCAATAAATCTTTATAACGATTGAGCGTTAAACTAAACTGCTGCGAAGTAAACGATTGTTGTAGAGTCTCTTCACGGGAATTGTTTGCTTCTTCACTGGAATAAACGATAATTCCCGTGAAGATCAGTATAATTCCCGTCTACAGCAGCACTTTTCCCGTGAAGAAGATCAGAAGTAACTTATCCACGTTAAACGAACTTACAAAATTATCAATACTTATGGGTTTGTGTCAACTCAGTATTAGATCTAAAAAATTTGGGATTGTTTTGTGCTATTGCTTGGGCATTTCTTATTTTCCTGCTTTTTGTTAAAATAAAGGAGGATTAGTATGAAGGAGGAAATACATTGCCAAATAGTGAAGACCATTTACAGTTAATTAATAATGTCGCAGAAAGAACAAAAATTAATCAAAAGTCAGTAACAAGTGTTATTAACCTTTTAGAAGAGGGAAATACAGTTCCATTCATCGCACGTTATCGTAAGGAAATGACCGGTTCCTTAGATGAGGTGCAAATCAAGGATATTCAAGATGCATGGAATTATGTCAATACATTAGCAGATCGCAAACAAGAAGTGATCCGATTAATTGATGAACAAGAAAAACTTACACAAGAATTGCAACAAGAGATAGAGAAAGCTACTCAATTACAGAAAGTAGAAGATTTATACCGTCCATACAAACAAAAACGTCGTACCAGAGCAACGGTTGCAAAAGAAAAAGGATTAGAACCATTAGCTGAACGAGTATATCAACAGCAAAACATTTCATTAAATGAAGAAGCAGTCGATTACTTTTCAGAAGAAAACGAACTACATACAGTGGAAGATGTACTTGCTGGAGTTCAGGATATTATAGCAGAATGGATCGCCGATGAACCGAAATTCCGTGAACAAATAAGAAAACTAACACATCAAAAAGGTGTATTTTTTTCTAAAGCTAAGAAAGCAGATATTGACGAAAAGAAAATTTTCGAAATGTACTATGACTATAGTGAAGCGGTAAATAAAATTGTATCCCACCGAATTCTAGCATTGAATCGCGGCGAAAAAGAAGATGTACTTAAAGTTTCTATTGAAGCTCCAGTTGAAGCTATTACAGAATATATTCAAAAGCAAGTTGTGAAACAAGCAAGCAACAAACAAACGACAGAATTTTTAGAGGTAGTAATTGAAGATAGTTATAAGCGTCTTATTCAACCATCTGTAGAACGGGAAATAAGGTCAGCTCTAAGTGAGAAAGCAGAAGAACAGGCAATTGATATTTTCTCAAAAAATTTAAAAAGTTTATTATTACAACCTCCGTTAAAAGGCAAGTATGTGTTAGGAGTCGATCCAGCTTTTCGTACTGGCTGTAAATTAGCGGTTGTTGATGATACTGGAAAAGTAAAAGCGGTAGATGTGATGTATCCAACAGCACCAAAGCATGACACAGCTGGTGCAGAGAAAAAGGTCTTAAAATTTCTAAAAGATTATCCAATTGAATTAATTGCGATTGGAAATGGAACGGCTTCTAGAGAAACAGAACAATTCATTGCTAATGTAATTGAAAATCACCAATTAGATATAGCTTATATTATTGTCAACGAAGCAGGTGCAAGTGTGTACTCTGCTTCTAAGTTAGCACGTGAGGAGTTCCCGGAATTACAAGTAGAAGAAAGAAGTGCGGTGTCGATTGCTAGACGTGTCCAGGATCCATTAGCAGAACTTGTAAAAATAGAACCAAAAGCAATAGGAGTGGGACAATACCAACATGATGTTAGTCAAAAAAGGTTAACAGAATCATTAACGTTCATAGTAGAAACAGCGGTAAACCAAGTAGGAGTCAATGTTAATACAGCCTCATCATCTTTACTCCAATATGTCTCAGGTCTTAACAAAACCGTTGCGAATAATATTGTGAAATACCGTGATGAGTTTGGTAAATTTACCAATCGTAAGCAATTAAAAGATATACCAAGGTTAGGTAATAAAACGTATGAACAGAGTATCGGATTTTTACGGGTGACAGAAGGAGAAGAGCCGTTAGATCGCACGCCAATTCACCCTGAATCATACAAAGCAACAAAGCAACTATTAGCAGAAGTTAATTCAAGTTTGGATAACTTAGGTTCAGAGCAATTAAGAGAAGTAATAAAAGATTTGAACAAAAGAGAATTAGCTCATACATTGGATATCGGTTTGCCGACATTAGAGGATATTTTAAAAGCGTTAATTAGTCCAAACCGTGATCCTCGTGATGACTTACCTCAACCATTATTAAAAAAGAATGTGTTATCTATGGAAGATCTGCAAAATGGAATGGAATTACAAGGAACGGTTCGGAATGTCGTTGATTTTGGTGTGTTTGTCGATATTGGCGTCAAACAAGATGGGCTAGTTCACATTTCAAAACTGTCGAATCAATTTGTGAAACATCCAATGGATATTGTCTCTGTTGGAGACGTTGTAACAGTTTGGGTCGATCAAGTAGATCAACAAAAACAACGAATAGCTTTAACTATGATTCAAGCATAAGAAGTTTAGATTTTGCGGATGCATAAAACCTGTAAAATAGAGTAAAGGGTACAACTTGTACCTTTTACTCTTCTTGATTATTTTCTGTTTTGCAATAAAAAAACCAACATTGGTTTAATAATCGAATTTGATACGTGTTTTTTTGATGGAAAGCACCAGTCAATTGTCTAATTAACCAAGAAGGCATTTTGATTCCTCCTTTTTAAGTATGTTGGTATAATGTATGAATTATTTGAGATAGGTGTGAACGTATGTCACTGATAAGCCAAAGAGAATTAGAAAAGTTAACGAATGATCTTTCTTTACAATTTTTTGATAAACCATTTGTAGATGTCGTTACATTCAATCATCGCCTCAGGACAACAGGAGGACGATATATACCAGCTAAACGAATAATAGAACTAAACCCTAAGTATTATAATGAACTAGGTTATGAAGAATTTGTGGGAATTATTAAACACGAACTAGTGCATTACCATTTGCATATTGAAGGGAAGGGTTACCAGCATCGTGATCCTGAGTTTAAAGAGTTGTTAAAGAAGACAAATTCGCCAAGGCATTGTAATCCGTTGCCTTCTATGGAATATGATTTTAAGTATCATTATTATTGTAAAGAATGTAATCATGTATATAAAAGAAGAAAGCGACTGGATGTAAAAAAATATCGTTGCGGAAGGTGCAAAGGAATGCTAGCACTAGATATGTCTAATCAAAAATAATTTATATAATACTATTGACTATGATTATGATAGTGTGGTAAATTATATTGGCGCTACTTTGAAAAGCGTCGATTATAAGATCACATTATTTCTTTAATAGAAACAATATTAAAAAACAGTTGACATTAGTTTTAAATTGATGTAATATATTCTACGTCGTCAACATGAGTTATTCATTATTCCACAGTAGCTCAGTGGTAGAGCAATCGGCTGTTAACCGATCGGTCGTAGGTTCGAATCCTACCTGTGGAGCCATGGAGAAGTACTCAAGTGGCTGAAGAGGCGCCCCTGCTAAGGGTGTAGGTCGTGTAAGCGGCGCGAGGGTTCAAATCCCTCCTTCTCCGCCATTTTTTTATCTTTTATTTTAACATGGCCCGTTGGTCAAGTGGTTAAGACACCGCCCTTTCACGGCGGTAACACGGGTTCGAATCCCGTACGGGTCATCTTTACAAAAATTAAATAGGTCCGGTAGTTCAGTTGGTTAGAATGCCTGCCTGTCACGCAGGAGGTCGCGGGTTCGAGTCCCGTCCGGACCGCCATTTGTTGGGCTATAGCCAAGCGGTAAGGCAACGGTTTTTGGTACCGTCATGCGCTGGTTCGAATCCAGCTAGCCCAGCCATTTTTATTAGAAATAAACAGAACATTCGTCTTAAGGACGAATATACTATTCTTAGTACTTGATCGATACTTCACAAAGTATAAGGTTATAAAAAGAATAGTGATGCCGTCAGGGATGCTTTTATAAAAAATCTCTACTTATAGTTAATTTCAAATTTGTAGAGAAGATAGAGCTAACGCCATGATTTATTAAACAGCAAGAGCCATTAGCTCAGTTGGTAGAGCATCTGACTTTTAATCAGAGGGTCGGAGGTTCGAATCCTCCATGGCTCACCATTCATATCTGATAGATAGTGAGCGGTCGTGGCGGAATGGCAGACGCGCTAGGTTGAGGGCCTAGTGGGAGGTAATCCCGTGGAGGTTCAAGTCCTCTCGACCGCATCAAAAAATGATTGAAATACTATTGACTTAGTTAACTGATACGTGTTATATTAATAGATGTCGCTTTTATAAAGCGCCCGTAGCTCAATTGGATAGAGCGTTTGACTACGGATCAAGAGGTTAGGGGTTCGACTCCTCTCGGGCGCGCCATAACCGGGAAGTAGCTCAGCTTGGTAGAGCACTTGGTTTGGGACCAAGGGGTCGCAGGTTCAAATCCTGTCTTCCCGACCAGTCGAAGGTTTAAATTAAATATGCGGGTGTAGTTTAGTGGTAAAACCTCAGCCTTCCAAGCTGATGTCGAGGGTTCGATTCCCTTCACCCGCTCCATAATATTAATATAAATGGGCCTGTAGCTCAGCTGGTTAGAGCGCACGCCTGATAAGCGTGAGGTCGGTGGTTCGAGTCCACTCAGGCCCACCATTTATTACATTGATCTTTGAAAACTGAACAAAACAACCAGTATGATAAAAACATGAAACAAGCCAGTTTGATAAACTGTGCGCAAGACAACTTTATTGAGAGTTTGATCTTGGCTCAGGACGAACGCTGGCGG
>NZ_CZRP01000008.1 GCF_001458115.1 Gracilibacillus massiliensis | reverse complement strand
GGTTCGAGGTGGAAGCATGGTGACATGTGCAGCTGACGAATACTAATCGATCGAGGACTTATCTATACTAATAAAGTACGGTTTGTTTGAACCTTGTTTTACTTCTTATCTAGTTTTTAGGGTATATTTTTATATATACAGGGAAGCACTTCCTTTACATAAAGGAAGATCAACGAAAACCGTCACATCCATGTGACAACGTTGATCGACTTGCATCCTGCAAGCCTGGTGACGATAGCGGAGAGGTCACACCTGTTCCCATGCCGAACACAGTAGTTAAGCTCTCCAGCGCCCATGGTAGTTGGGGCTCGCGCCCCTGCAAGAGTAGGACGTTGCCAGGCATATCAAAGACTCCTTAGTCTTCAATAGACTAAGGAGTCTTTTTGTTGTTCATAGTAAAAATGTATTGACAATTATATTAGAAAGCTGAAAGAATATAGTTATATTTGAAGAAAAGGAGTATATACTATGTCTAAGATAAGAAAGTGCGATCACAATGATTACCAGGATATATTTTCACTATCAGAATTTGCTTTTCAGTATAGATTAACTGAAGAGGAACGGCAGAATAAGCAAGAAGAAATAGAAGCACATACTATATGGGGATGGTTTGAAAATAATAAGATGGCAGCAAAGGTGCACGTAATTCCTTTAGAAGTTCATTTGAATGGTAAGCGGTTAAATATGGGTGGTGTTGCTGCTGTTGCTTCGTGGCCAGAGCATCGAAGAGGTGGAAAGATAAAACAACTACTCAAGGTTGCGTTAAAAGAAATGAAAAATAAAGGTCAAACAATTTCCTACTTACATCCTTTTTCTGTCCCTTTTTATCGAAAGTATGGATGGGAAATTACTTTTGCAAAACAAAATTCACAAATTCCGATAGCTCATTTCTCAAAAGAATGGGATGGCAACGGGGATGTCAGAAGGACTGATCAAACAGATCAATCAATTGAACAATTGAAACAGATCTATACATCCTATATTAACGACTATTCCGGAGCATTATATCGAGAAAAACAATGGTGGCAACATCGAATTTTTGATAAAAAACAAACGATTGCAATTGCATATAATGAGAGCAATGAATTAGATGGATACATAATCTATAATGTTCAAGATAGGAAATTAACGATAAAGGATATGGCGTTTAGTTCTTTAAATGGACGGAGACTTATTTATCAATTTTTGAGTAATCATGATTCTATGGTAGATGGAGTATTTGTAAGTTTACCAGAGGGTGATCCAATTACTCTATTAGTGGACGAACCACGTTTTAAACAATCTACTTCACCCTACTTTATGAGTCGGATCGTAGATGTTGAAAAATTTCTAGCTCAATATCCGTATCGTGAAGAACAAAAAATTCAACCTTTTATGATAAAAGTGGAAGATGAATTTCTAGAAGAAAACAACGGTTATTATGAGTTTAATCCGGGCCATATGAGTATGAACGTTACAAAACTAGAAGAACCAAATCGATCTATACCTCTAGTTTCTGTTAGTATTCAACAACTTAATACTATCATGTTAAATTATCGACGTCCTTCCGAATTAAAAGATCTCGAATTGATTAAAGGTGAAGAAGAGGCTATTCAAGAATTAGAAAAGATACTTCCAACTCAAACACCATATTTTCCAGACTTCTTTTAAAAATAGTGAAGAGGTTGAAACAAAAGAATTTTAAAATTAGAAAAATCCAAACGATTGTGAAATTGTTTGGATTTTTATGCGTATTTGGAAGATACTGCGCAGTAACTGATGAGTAACTACTAGCCAAAGTAGTAATTTTGAAATGACTGATTTACTAGATACCCGCTCCGGCTGTCCACTTCCCTTTTACCACGGGCACAAGTGCAACATCTACTCAAGCAAGCTTTCGTAGTGTTTTCTATGCAGTGGTTTTTTCCCTTCAGCTAACTTTTTCAAGCAAAGGTCGTTCGAAAAAGTGGATCTTCAGATAAAAAGTTACCACAGGAGTGAAAGTGGACGGCCTGCGCTATAAAAATACTCTACAATTGTTGCAACAGCTAGCATTTTAGGCTCTTACTCTAATCAACGAATTTTTACATGAGAGAAATACCATAATGCTAATTCATACTAGCGTTGTAGAATTCTAATAAGCGCAGGCGTTCGCTTCTACTCCTACGGGATGTTTTTATCCGAAGATCCACTTTGGTATGCGGTTTTTGCTTACCAAAGTTAGCTGAGGAGAAAAACCCGTGGAAAGAGAAGCGGACAAGCCGCAGCGATTGCTAAGCAGGCACATCATGTCAAAATTACTACATCATTTATTGCGTAGTATCCTTATATTGCACAATAATAAATATTGCATCGGTCGTGTTTGAAGTTAAAAACATTTATTTCTCAGTCTCTTTTAGTACTAAATTGTAATTAAAACGGGTATAAGAAATAGAGATATAAACAAATATAAATAAGCTTGAGATAAAGGGGGAATATCTTTTGTGGCAGCAGATCTTTGATGCAGAATTTATAGAATCAATTTGGAAGCTAATGATTGCATTAGTATTAGCAGGATTAATTGGATTTGAACGAGAAGTAAATAAACATTCAGCAGGGTTTCGAACTCATATTTTGGTAGGAGTAAGCTCATGTCTAATGATGTTATTATCAGTAAATGGATTTGACTATTTTATCGAAAATTTTGATAATGTGCGTTTTGATCCTGCACGGATACCTTCCTATGTTATTAGTGGTATAGGTTTTTTAGGTGCTGGAACCATTATTGTCCATGGTGGTACAATTAAAGGTTTAACTACCGCAGCCTCCATTTGGGCAGTAGCAGGGTTAGGGTTAATCGTAGGAATTGGGATGTATAAAGAAGCAATCATTACAACATTGATTATATTAGTTAGCTTAGTTGTGTTAAATAAATTTGAAAAAAAATTACACAGTAAAAACCACCATATTATTTTTGAGGTGAAAATATCTAATAAACAGGAAACCTCCAAATTTTTAGAAAGGGTTCAGTCGTTCCCAGTTGAGATAAGAGAATTTGATATTTCAAAAGAAAATGAGAACACAACTAGAATAAAAATGTTTATTGATGCGATCCATAAAAAGAAGCAAGAAAATTTATATGAATGGTTACTTGAACAAGAAGAGGTGAAAAAAATCAAAATCCGTTTTCGTCCATAACCCGTTTGATCATTCAAAATATAGGCTATAATAGGAAAGACCAAATAGTTTTCATCTTAAGCTACTTAGAGTATAATGAGTGTATAGTCAAATATAGTCAAAGTCAGATTGGAGGAGGGAAAATGCGGAATATATCAGATATTATCGAGGAATATTTGAAAAAAATCATGCACAGTAATCAGCACAAAATCATTGAAATTAAGCGTAGTGAAATTGCCGATCGCTTTGAGTGTGTACCTTCTCAGATAAATTATGTAATTAATACAAGATTTACATTAGAAAAAGGATATCTAGTTGAAAGTAAGCGTGGTGGTGGAGGTTATATCCGCATTAGTCGCATTACAAATGAAGATAAAGCGCAACTAATCGATGAGATTATTGAAATGATCCAGCCTAAGATTTCTCAATTAAAAGCAGTAAATATATTAGAGCGATTATTAGAAGAAGAACTAATTACCAAAAGAGAAGCAAAATTAATGGTGAATGCGATAGATCGTAATACATTACCTTTTCAATTACCACTCCGTGATGAAATCCGAGCAAGGATCATGTCCGCAATGCTAAATGCCTTAAAATATGAGATTTAGGAGGTGTCCAGTATGGAATGTCAAGATTGCAAACAAAATCCTGCAACAGTTCATTTTGCGCAAGTGATTAATGGTGATAAAACCGAAATTCATGTCTGTCAGCAGTGTGCCAAGGAAAAAGGATACGTATCTCCCGATGAGGATGCATATTCGCTGCATCATCTCTTATCCGGCTTATTTAATCCAAATCCGAGTGCTTTGCATCAGCCATCTGAGCAAGAAAAAGAGGAAAAGAAAATACAATGTGACAAATGTGGTATGACCTATCATCAATTTGCAAAAATAGGTAAGTTTGGTTGTGCGATGTGTTATCAGACATTTGCTGAACATTTAAATCCTTTGTTTCGTAAGGTACACAGTGGCAATACGGTTCATGAAGGTAAAGTTCCAAAGCGTATTGGAACAGACATCTACCAGCGAAAAATGGTGAGAGATTTAAAACTTCAGTTACAACAAGCGATTGCAGATGAAGCTTTTGAGGATGCGGCGAAAATTCGTGATCAAATCAAATCTTTAGAAAACAACCTAAACCAAAATGGGGAAGGTGAGGCGTAAATGGGTTTAGAACAATTTATGAATGAAGCTATCAGTCCGTGGTTAAAAGAGGATGGTCCAGATAGTGATATCGTGATGAGTAGTCGCGTTCGATTAGCGCGCAACTTTGATCAATCACCCTTTCCGCTTATTTCAGAGGAAGAAAATTTGGAGAGTATACTTGCTTTTATGGAAAAGGAATTCAATCACCGTACATTTCAACAATATAAAGAATTAGAATTTGTCCAAATGTCTGAATTGAAATCTGTTGAAAAACAAGTGTTGGTAGAAAAGCATTTAATTAGCCCACACTTAGCAGATAAATCAAAACGTGGGGCAGCACTGATATCTAAAAATGAACAAGTTTCTATTATGGTGAATGAAGAAGATCATATTCGTGCGCAATTATATTTTCCAGGATTTCAATTGGAAAAAGCATTAGAAGAAGCATTTCAACTAGACGATTGGCTAGAGGAAAAGATAGACTATGCATTTGATGAAAATAGAGGATATTTAACAAGCTGTCCTACCAATGTCGGGACGGGTTTAAGAGCTTCTGTCATGATGCACTTACCAGCCCTATCGATCACCCGAAAAATCAATCGGATGATTCCTGCCATCAATCAACTAGGATTAGTTGTAAGAGGAATTTATGGGGAAGGTAGCGAGGCGTTAGGTAATATTTTTCAAATTTCAAATCAGATTACTCTCGGTAGATCAGAGACAGATATTATCGAAGACTTAAAGGGTGTTGTCGAGAAATTAATAGAGCACGAAAGACATGCGCGGACTCTGTTAATGGAACAATCAGAATTGGAACTGGAAGACCGGGTTTTCCGTTCCTATGGTGTCCTGCAACATAGCCGTATTATTGAGTCAAAGGAAACAGCTAAATGTTTATCTGATGTAAGATTGGGTATTGATTTAGGGTTTATAGAATATATATCAAAATCAATATTAAATGAACTGGTTGTATTAACACAGCCAGCATTTTTGCAACAATATGCTAAAAAAATGCTGACACCGAATGAACGAGATGTTTTTCGGGCATCCTTGATTCGGGAACGGTTCACGTTGGAGCAAAGGGAGGAATATTAAATGATGTTTGGACGTTTTACAGAAAGAGCACAAAAAGTTTTAGCATTATCTCAAGAAGAAGCAGTGCGATTAGGTCATAATAACATTGGAACAGAACATATTTTACTAGGCCTTGTAAGTGAAGGCGATGGTATTGCAGCAAAAGCACTTCAAGCAATCGGACTTGGAGCAGATAAGATCCGAGAAGAAGTAGAGTCCTTAATTGGCAAAGGGAATCAAGTATCTCAGACGATTCATTATACGCCAAGAGCAAAAAAGGTTATTGAGCTTTCCATGGATGAAGCAAGAAAACTAGGACATTCCTATGTAGGGACAGAACATATTTTATTAGGTCTAATTCGTGAAGGTGAAGGTGTAGCAGCTCGTGTATTGAATAATCTCGGTGTCAGCTTAAATAAAGCTCGTCAGCAGGTGTTACAGCTTTTGGGTAGCAATGAGTCTAGTGGTTCTCAGAATAGCCGCAATACGCAAAATAATAATGCCAGCACGCCAACCTTAGATTCACTTGCGCGTGATCTTACTGCGATAGCAAAAGAAGGCAACATAGATCCTGTTATCGGTCGCGGAAAAGAAATTGAGCGAGTTATTCAAGTGTTGAGTCGTCGTACCAAAAACAACCCGGTTTTAATTGGTGAGCCAGGTGTAGGTAAAACAGCGGTTGCTGAAGGATTAGCACAACAAATTGTGCAGAATGAAGTGCCAGAAATCCTTCGTGACAAACGGGTAATGACCCTCGATATGGGTACTGTTGTAGCAGGGACAAAATATCGTGGTGAATTCGAAGATCGACTAAAAAAAGTAATGGAAGAAATTCGCCAAGCAAATAATGTCATTCTATTTATCGACGAATTACACACATTAATTGGCGCTGGTGGTGCAGAGGGTGCCATCGATGCATCTAATATTCTAAAACCATCGCTAGCACGTGGTGAGTTGCAATGTATTGGAGCAACAACCTTGGACGAATACCGCAAATATATTGAAAAAGACGCAGCATTAGAGCGTCGTTTCCAACCGATTCAAGTTGATGAACCATCGGTAGAAGAGTCCATCCAAATTTTGCAAGGGTTAAGGGATCGTTATGAAGCACATCACCGCGTGACGATTACTGACGACGCAATTGAAGCAGCAGCGAAATTATCGGATCGTTATATTACCGATCGTTTCTTACCAGATAAAGCAATTGACTTAATTGACGAGGCTGGTTCTAAAGTTCGTCTTCGTTCTTATACTACTCCACCTAATTTAAAAGAATTAGAACAACAATTAGAAGAAGTTCGAAAAGAAAAAGATGCAGCAGTACAAAGTCAAGAGTTCGAAAAAGCAGCAGCCTTAAGAGATGATGAACAACAACTTCGAAAACAATTAGAAGAAACAGAAACTAAGTGGAAAGAAAAACAAGGTCAGGAAAATTCTGAAGTAGTAGTAGAAGATATCGCTAGTGTCGTATCCACATGGACAGGAGTGCCAGTTTCTGCACTTACCAAAGATGAAAGTGAACGATTACTAAACATGGAGGATATTTTGCATGACCGTTTAATTGGCCAGGAAGAAGCAGTCAAATCAGTCTCCAAAGCGATTCGTCGTGCAAGAGCAGGGTTAAAAGATCCTAAACGACCAATCGGTTCCTTTATTTTCTTAGGTCCAACAGGGGTTGGTAAAACCGAGTTAGCACGAGCATTAGCAGAGTCGATGTTTGGCGATGAAGAATCGATGATTCGGATTGACATGTCTGAGTATATGGAACGCCATGCAACATCCCGTCTTGTTGGTTCACCACCAGGCTATGTTGGATATGAAGAAGGTGGACAATTAACAGAAAAAGTGAGAAGAAAACCCTACTCTGTTGTTTTATTAGATGAGGTAGAAAAAGCCCACCCTGAAGTATTTAATATCCTTTTACAAGTATTGGAGGACGGCCGACTGACCGATTCCAAAGGGCGTACAGTTGATTTTCGCAATACCGTCTTAATCATGACTTCAAATGTGGGTGCCAGCGAATTAAAACGTAATAAATACGTTGGTTTCAGTTTTGGTGATGAAGAACAGGATTATCAGGATATGCGTTCAAAAGTAACAAAAGAATTGAAAAAGGCATTCCGTCCAGAATTTTTAAACCGGATTGATGAAACAATCGTATTCCATTCACTAGAGAAAAAACATATGAAATATATTGTGGAATTAATGGTGAAAGAATTACAAAAACGTTTAACGGAACAGGAAATTGACTTTGAATTGTCTGAAAAGGCAATTGAAAAGATTGCCAAAGAAGGATTTGATCCTGAGTATGGTGCAAGACCATTACGTCGATCTATTCAAAAAAATGTAGAAGACTTATTGTCTGAGGAATTATTAAAAGAAAAGATCCAAAAAGGCCAAAAAGTGGTCATTGACCTAGACGAATCAGACGAATTTAAAGTCATGTAAAGCCAGAAAATCGGAGGGGATCACCTTCCGATTTTTTGTACCTAAAGTTCAATATGTGTAGCTATTAATTAATAGTTAACCTAAACTCCAAGTTGCAGACATTGGATAATTGGTGAAAGCATTAAGATGAGTGCTAATCCAGCGCTACGGAAAAACATTCCCTTTCCGGGGGCACGGCTTCAGCTAACTTTGGAAAGAAGACCACTTCCCAAAGTGGATCTTCAGCTCGTGCTGTTCCCCCAGGAGTGTCGCATTTTTCCTCCGCTTTGTACAGCTTTCTGTTCAAGTAAGAAGTAATAAGCAGTCATGTCAATATTCTAGCAGTTACTTTATTTGTAGAACTTTACTAAAGCGTAGTCTATTTACGAAGACTCCAGCGGGAACAGCGCGAGCTGAAGATCCCGCAGGAAAAGCGTTCTTTGCTTTTCTGAGGAAGCTGAAGCCGTGCCCGCGGAAAGCGAAGTAAATAGATGGAGCTTTTGCTAGCACTCATCAATAAGTCAAAATTGTCACAACTTCGAGGTTTGTGTCTACTTTGAAAGAGTTTTTACCTTTTTTTACACTTTTTACATACTTCTTTAACTAAATTGATAGATCTTTGTAACTTACGAGCGGGTATTTTCGTATATAATGAAAAGGAGAGATATATTTGGCTAAGCGCAAATCAAAATTTATTTGTCAATCTTGTGGTTATGAATCTCCCAAGTGGATGGGGAAATGTCCAGGATGCAACCAATGGAACACATTAGTAGAGGAACTAGAAGCAACTAAGTCTACTAGAGGAAATTGGGCAACCGGCTCTAAGACATCTCAAAAGCCAGAAAAGATCACAAGTATTCAGTCGCAAGAGGAACCAAGAATTAAAACAAGTATGCAAGAATTAAATCGCGTGTTGGGTGGAGGCATTGTGCCCGGTTCGCTCGTGTTAATTGGTGGGGACCCCGGTATTGGGAAATCAACGTTACTTTTGCAAGTATCAAGTCAGTTAGCCCGACATGACCTAGATGTTCTCTATATTTCTGGTGAGGAGTCAGCAAGACAAACAAAATTAAGAGCAGATCGTCTCGCAATTAAAACAGATCGATTATATGTCTTATCTGAAACAAATCTAGTAGACATAGCCAATCAAATTGATCAGCTAAAACCAGGGTTCGTTGTAATTGACTCAATTCAGACTATTTTTAAAGAAGAAGTTACAAGTGCACCAGGAAGTGTTTCGCAAGTTCGAGAATGTACAAGCGAGTTAATGCGTATTGCTAAGCAAAATCACATCCCTATTTTTATCGTGGGACATGTAACGAAAGAAGGATCAATTGCAGGTCCTAGGTTACTCGAGCACATGGTAGATGCTGTATTATATTTTGAAGGAGAGAGGCATCATACCTTCCGAATTTTACGTGGTGTTAAAAATCGGTTTGGAAGTACAAATGAAATGGGTATATTTGAAATGAAAGAGGAAGGGCTAACAGAAGTGTTAAACCCATCTGAGATTTTCTTGGAAGAACGATCACAAGGGGTGGCTGGATCAACAATTGTAGCTTCCATGGAGGGAACCAGGCCTGTACTTGTCGAGATTCAATCCTTAATATCACCGACCAGCTTCGGTAACCCACGTAGAATGGCAACCGGAATTGATCATAACCGAGTACCTCTCTTGATGGCAGTCTTAGAAAAAAGAGTAGGATTAATGTTACAAAATCAAGATGCATATGTGAAAGTAGCTGGAGGAGTTAAGTTAGATGAACCAGCAATTGACTTAGCGGTAGCAATTAGTATTGCTTCTAGTTTTAGAGACAAAGCACCACACGCGGAAGATGTTCTGATTGGAGAAGTTGGTCTGACTGGAGAAATACGTCGGGTCTCACGAATTGACCAACGTGTCCAGGAAGCTGCGAAACTAGGCTTCAAGCGAGCGATCATCCCATCAAGAAATATCGATGGCTGGAAAGCCCCTTCTACCATTGACGTAGTAGGAGTTCAATCTGTTCAAGAGGCAATAAAAATCGCATTAGGAGATTAAGAAACATTTAATTGATTTTGTATGTTTAGAATCTCTGATAGTAGGAGACAATATTTTATAGGAGGTGACTGTGGTGCTAAGACGATTCGTGCAACTATTTTTTATTATTGCAGGTGGTACCGCTGGATATTTATATATTCCAAGATTATTGGAATTAGTAGGGTTTGCTGAAGGTACATGGTTAATGGATGATTATGTAGCGCCTTATTTGGGGTTAGTATTGGGAGCAATTATATTATTTATTCTTTCTTTATGGATTTCTGATTATATTGTGAGCTTTTTTACTTGGATTGAAGAAATGTTACTGAAAGCCCCAGTTGCAGATTTATTATTTGGTAGTTTAGGTATTATTATTGGTTTAATTATTGCTTATTTCTTAATTATTCCAATTCAGTCAATAGAAATTCGTATTGTATCACAAGTGGTTCCAATTTTTCTTAGTGTGTTATTTGCTTATTTCGGGTTCCAGGTTGGTTTTAAACGACGAGATGAATTTTTGAATTTGTTTACCTTGCCGAAAAAGGAAAAAAAGAAATCGATAACTGCAGACGAAGCCACACAAGAATTACCTAAGCCAAAAATTCTAGATACAAGTGTTATTATTGATGGTCGAATAGCGGATATTTGCCAAACAAGCTTTTTAGAAGGCACCATCATTATTCCGCAATTTGTATTGGAAGAGTTACAACATATAGCGGATTCATCAGATGCGTTAAAACGTAACCGTGGTCGAAGAGGCTTAGATATTCTTAATCGAATTCAAAAGGATTTGCCAATTAATGTCGAGATTTATGAAGGCGACTTTGAAGAAATACAAGAAGTTGATAGTAAGCTAGTCAAGCTTGCAAAAGTTATGAACGGTATTGTTGTAACCAATGACTTTAACCTTAATAAAGTATGTGAGTTTCAAAAGGTGGCAGTGTTAAACATCAATGATTTAGCAAATGCAGTTAAACCAATCGTTTTACCTGGGGAAGAACTAGGTGTTCAGGTAATAAAAGATGGTAAAGAGCAAAATCAAGGTGTTGCCTATTTAGATGATGGTACAATGATTGTCGTAGAAGAAGGAAAGAACTATATTGGTAAAAACATTGAAGTCGTTATTACCAGTGTTCTACAAACATCAGCAGGTCGAATGATCTTCGCAAAGCCAAAATTGCTTGAAAAAGCACTCTAAAAAAGGTATAACATTATAGAGAAGCTAAAAAGTGATAACTTCTAAGTTATCACTTTTTATTCATTAGGTAATAAAACAAAAAACTAAATTGTGATGTAACTGAAGTGGTAATTTTGAATGAAGATATCTGTGTAACAACCGCTCCGGCTTGCCCACTTCGCTTTTACCCATAGGGTATAAGTCAACATCTGCTCAAGCGAGCTTTCGCAGTGTATCCTATACCGGGGGGCATGCTCTTCAGCTAACTTTGAAAAGAAAAACACTTTTCAAAGTGGATCTTCAGATCATGCTAATCCCCCAGGAGTCGAAGTGAACGCCTGCGCTAGGTGAAGTTCTACAATGAGTAGTGTGAGAATTGAAATAACGACTTCTAACTCATTATTTTAATTAAATTCATATAGATAGCTCAGACTGATAACTGTCACAAACGTTGTAGAATAAATTTATAGCGTAGGCCGCCCGCTTTCACTCCTGTGGGAATGTTTTACCTGAAGATCCACTTTTTCGAGCGATCTGTGCTTGAAAAAGTTAGCTGAAGGAAAAACCCCACGGAAAGGAAAGTGGGCAGCCGGAGCGGATAACTAGTAAATAAATCATTTCAAAATTACTACTCAGTATATTGCGAAGTTCGTGTCTTATAAGCTATAGAAATCTTTGTTTTTGGAGTCAATAAATATATATAATCGTTTATTATAGAGATTGGGGTGGCCGCATGGTAGAGTATAATGTTATTGTGTTAGCGGCAGGGCAGGGTAAACGCATGAATGCAGGGAAAAACAAACAGTTCATCGAGTTACTGGACGAACCATTAATCATACATACGTTAAAGAAATTTATTCAAGACAGTTGGTGTCAGCATATTTATCTAGTTATCAATCCAACAGAACAACAACAAATGCAACAATTATTAGCTAAGTATACCTGGAATAACCACGTTACATTTGTCGATGGTGGTCAAGAACGACAAGAGAGTGGATACAAAGGATTGCTTGCAGTGAAACCGGAAGAACAAGAGCGCATCATCATGATTCATGACGGTGCAAGACCTTTTGTTAATGAGGAACACTTACATAAATTAGCACGAGCTGCCACTCAGAAAAAAGCCGCACTATTAGCAGTGCCAGTAACAGATACAATAAAAAGAAAAAACGGGGATAATGTCGAAACTGTAGACCGTTCGACACTATGGGCAGCCCAAACGCCACAAGCTTTTCAGTACGATTTAATTAAAAGGGCACACGAAAAAGCGATTTCCGCTAACTTTTTGGGCACAGATGATGTATCTTTAGTCGAAGCTTTAGAGGAGCCAGTTGAAATTGTTGAGGGTACCTATCAAAACGTTAAATTGACTACCCCGGAAGATATAATGCGAGCAGAGATGATTTTAAACCGACAGGAGGAAAACTAATGTTTCGAATTGGACAAGGATTTGATGTTCATCAATTAGTAGAAAACAGACCATGTATTATTGGTGGAGTGGATATCCCTCATGATTTGGGCCTTTTAGGACATTCAGATGCAGATGTCCTGCTTCATACAATTGCCGATGCTTGCTTAGGGGCGATTGGTGAAGGAGATATCGGCAAACACTTCCCAGATACGGATCCTGCATTTAAAGATGCAGATTCACAAAAATTATTACAGGAAGTGTGGAAACTAGTAGACCAAAAGGGTTACACGCTTGGTAATGTCGATTGTACGGTAATCGCTCAGGCTCCAAAGCTTGCACCATTCATAGAACCAATCAGAGAAAATATAGCTCGTTTATTAGAATGTAGTAACGATCAAGTAAATGTAAAAGCGACGACGACGGAAAAGTTAGGGTTTGCAGGTAGAAAAGAGGGTATCGCTGCTCAAGCAATTGTACTATTAATCAAAAAATAAAACATAACATTTTGTCCAAGATAATGATAAAATGGGTACAGTTGAAATCGATCGATATATAAATAAAAATTTGGAGGGACAATAATAATGACAAACGAAGTACGTGTGCGTTATGCACCAAGTCCAACCGGACATCTTCATATTGGAAATGCCAGAACAGCACTTTTTAATTATTTATACGCTAAACATTTAGGTGGAAAGTTTATTATTCGTACAGAGGATACAGATGACAAACGTAATGTCGAAGGTGGAGAGGAAAGTCAATTACGTTATTTGAAATGGCTTGGCTTAGAATGGGACGAAGGGGCAGATATCGGTGGTGATTATGGTCCATACCGTCAAACAGAACGTCTGGATATTTATCAGAAATATGTGGATGAATTATTAGATCGTGGTCTAGCTTATAAATGTTATATGACGGAAGAAGAACTAGATAAAGAGCGTGAAGAGCAACGCGCTAACGGACAAGTTCCTAAGTATTCAGGTGCTCATCGTGATCTAACAGAGGAACAAATCAAACAATTTGAAGCAGAAGGACGTCTACCAAGTATTCGATTCCGTGTCCCGGAAAGTAAAACATATGTGTTCCAGGATATTGTGCGTGATAAGATCACATTTGAATCAAGTGATTTTGGTGATTGGGTAATGGTGAAAAAGAATGGCATTCCAACTTACAACTTTGCGGTTGCGATTGATGATCACCAAATGAAAATAAGTCATGTATTACGTGGAGAAGAGCATATTTCAAATACACCAAAACAAATGATGATATTCGAAGCGTTTGGATGGCATGCACCACAATATGGTCATATGACATTGATTCTAAATGAAAATCGCAAAAAACTAAGCAAACGGGATGAGCATATCCTTCAATTTATTGAGCAATATAAAAATCTAGGATATATACCAGAAGCTTTATTTAACTTTATTACCTTATTAGGTTGGTCACCAGTTGGAGAAGAGGAATTATTTACTCAAGAAGAATTTATTAATATATTTGATCCAGAACGTTTATCTACCTCTCCAGCGATTTTTGATCCTGCGAAACTAAAATGGATGAACAACCAATATATTAAACAAGCGTCATTAGATGAAGTAGTAGAATTAAGCTTGCCGCACTTAATCGAGGCGGGTAAATTGCCACAAAATATGACGGCCGAGCAAAAAGAATGGGCAGTAAATCTAATCAGCCTATATCATGATCAATTATCGTATGGTGCAGAAATTGTTGAATTAACAGATTTATTCTTTAAGAAGGAAATTCAATATAATGAAGAGGCAATGGCAGTATTGAAAGAAGAGCAAGTGCCTGAAGTTTTAGAAGGATTTCTAGAACAATTCAGTGCGATTGAAGAGTTATCACCTGAAGAAATTAAGGCGAGAATTAAGGCTACCCAAAAGGCAACCAAACAAAAAGGTAAAAAATTGTTTATGCCGATCCGAGTGGCAACAACTGGTCAGGTTCATGGTCCGGAATTACCGAATGCTATCTATCTTTTAGGGGAAGAAATTGTGAAAGCAAGACTGCAAGATGTATTGTCACAAATCAAATAAGTAGCAAATATTATAAAAGTCACTATAATAATAAGTAATAAGGTACGTGGATGAGGAGAAGTAAATGACACTTTGCTTGCACAGAGAAGACCATCTAAGGCTGAGAATGGTTGAAGCGCGTGTCATTGAAATGCACCTCTGAGTTTTTTCCCGAACAAACAAGTACGGAAAAACGGTTAACCGCCGTTATCGGTTCAAGTGGAGGGCTTTTCATCGTCCTAAACAGAGTGGAACCGCGCAAAAGCGTCTCTGAGTTACAAAACTCAGAGACGCTTTTTATATATCTCTAATAAATTCGCACCAAATCTAAAATGTGAAACAAGAGACGTGATAATTTTGAAATAATTTATCTATTAGTTATCCGCTCCGGCTGCCCACTTCCCTTTCCGTGGGGTTTTCCCTTCACCTAACTTTTTCAAGCATAGACCGCTTGAAAAAGTGGATCTTCAGGTAAAACATTCCCACAGGAGTGAAAGTGGGCGGCCTACGCTATAAATAGGTTCTACAATGGTTTTAACAGTTATAAACTTGGCCTTTCTAGAAATGACGAGATAGTAGTCATTATTTTAACGCTTGCATCCATTGTAGAACTTAATCTAGCGCAGGCGTCCACTTCGACTCCTGGGGGATTAGCATGATCTGAAGATCCACTTTGAAAAGTGTTTTTCTTTTCAAAGTTAGCTGAAGAGCATGCCCCCCGAAAAGCGAAGTGGGCAAGCCGTAGCGACTGTTACGCACATACTTTCATTCAAAATTACCACTCTTTTTATTGCGCAGTTTGTGTCTAATGAGTGTGTTGTCTGTTAAGCGGGAGATTTAATTGTCTTTATTTATATATATTAGCTCAATACAGGGGGGTAAGTTTTTGGGTTTTTTTAAGTTACTCAAACAGGACATTGATGTTGTTTTTGATCAAGACCCGGCAGCACGAACATATATCGAAGTATGCTTAACCTATTCAGGATTGCATGCGATATGGTCCCATCGTATCGCACATGCCTTTTACCAAAAAAAATTCTTTTTTCTAGCTAGAGTTATTTCACAAATCAGCCGCTTCTTTACCGGCATTGAGATCCATCCAGGGGCTAAAATTGGCAAACGATTTTTTATCGATCATGGCATGGGAGTCGTGATTGGTGAGACATGTGAAATTGGCGATAATGTTACCATTTATCAAGGGGTAACATTAGGTGGTACCGGAAAAGAAAAAGGAAAAAGGCACCCAACCATTGAAGATAATGCTTTGATTGCAACGGGTGCAAAAGTATTAGGTTCAATCACGATCGGTGAAAGTTCGAAAATTGGAGCGGGCTCCGTTGTATTAGAAGATGTACCAGACCACTCCACTGTGGTTGGTATACCAGGAAGAGTAGTTATACAGAACGGTGAAAAAATACGAAAAGATTTAGATCATCATAAACTTCCAGACCCAATAAGTGAAGTTTTAAAGGAAATGGAAGATGAAATTAAGAAATTACAAAATGAGTTAAAGAACATAAAAGGAGCGAATAAACGTGACAATTAGTATATACAATACATTGACAAGAAAAAAAGAACCTTTCAAACCACTGGAGAAGGACCTTGTCAAAATGTATGTTTGTGGTCCAACGGTATATAATTACATTCATATCGGTAATGCCCGTCCTGCTATTGTTTTCGATACAGTGAGAAGATATTTTGAATATAAAGGCTATCAAGTAGACTATGTATTAAATTTCACGGATGTCGATGACAAATTAATTAAAGCAGCTAAAGAACTAGGAGAAGAAGTTCCGACGATTTCCGACAGATTTATAAAAGCATACAAAGAGGACGTAGGAGCACTCGGGGTAAAAGAAGCGGTTCACCATCCGAGAGTAACCGAAACAATGGATGACATTATCTCTTTTATTGCTACATTAATTGACAAAGGTCATGCCTATGAAGCGGATGGAGATGTCTATTTCAAAACAAGGTCGTTTGATCAATATGGGAAGCTGTCTCATCAGTCCATCGATGAATTAAGATCTGGAGCGCGTATCCAGGTAGGAGAGAAAAAGCAAGATCCTCTAGACTTCGCGTTATGGAAGCAGACAAAGGAAGGGGAAATTGCATGGGCCTCTCCTTGGGGAGAAGGTCGTCCAGGTTGGCATATTGAATGCTCCGCTATGGCAAAAAAATATTTAGGAGAGACCATCGATATACATGCGGGTGGGCAAGACTTAGCATTTCCTCATCATGAGAACGAAATAGCGCAATCAGAAGCAGGGAATGGCAAATCTTTTGCTAATTATTGGATGCATAACGGCTATATTAATATTGATAATGAGAAAATGTCGAAATCACTTGGCAATTTTGTATTAGCACATGATTTGATCAAAAAACACGACCCGAAAGTAGTACGGTTTTTCATGCTAAGTGTTCATTATCGTCACCCTATTAACTTTAGTGACACACTTTTAGAAAGTGCCAAAAATAGTTACGATCGAGTAGAAAATGCTTTAATCAACTTAGAGCACCGCAGAGAAGCGAGTGTTAACTTGGCGAATGATAATGAGAATTGGCTTGCTAAAATTGACGAATTAAAGCAACAATTTGAAAAAGAAATGGACGATGATTTTAATACAGCAAATGCGATTGCGGTCATTTTTGATCTTGTTAAGGAAGCAAACGTATATTTAAACGGCGATCAAACCCATACAGAAGTCATCGATGCCTTTATCCAAACGTTAACAAACTGGTTAGAGATATTAGGGATTCCAATGTCAGCAGAAAAAGAATTATTAGATGATGAGGTCGATGCACTAATCCAACAACGAATTGAAGCAAGAAAAAATAAGGATTTTGCTTTAGCAGACCAAATTCGCGATGACTTAAAGGCGCAAAATATTATATTAGAAGACACCCCACAAGGTACAAGATGGAAGCGAGGCTAATGATGACCATTGAAAATCCGAAAGAATTGAAAAGTTTAGCGCTTGCCTATATGGGGGACGTCATCCATGAAAAGTATGTAAGAGAATATCTGATCAATAAAGGCACGGTCAAAGTGCAGCAACTACATCAACATGCGGTGAGTTTTGTAAAAGCAACCGCCCAGGCGAATGTAATGCATCAGTGGATCGAGTGTGAGGTATTAACGGATGAGGAATTATCAGTGGTGAGAAGGGGACGGAATGCCAAATCAGGCTCTGTCCCTAAAAACACCAGTGTACAAGCTTATCGGTATAGCACAGCATTTGAGGCATTGATCGGTTATTTGTATTTAGATCATCAAGTAGAACGATTGGAAACACTAATAAATAGTGCAATTGAAATAACAGAGAAAGGAGAGAAACAATCATGAGTGGAGAGTGGATCATTGGAAAGAACACTGTAATTGAAGCACTTGAATCAGGAAGATCTGTTCAAAAATTGTATATCACCGAAAATTTAAATGCGCCATTAGCAAACAAATTACAAGGACTAGCAAAATCCAATAATGCTCCTGTTCAACGTGTACCCAAAAAGAAACTAGATCAATTAGTAGACGGCAATCATCAGGGAATCGCAGCTCTAGTAGCTGCTTATGACTATGCAAGTCTTGAGCAATTATTTCAAAAGGCAGAAGAAAAAGAAGAGGAAGCCTTCTTTTTAATCTTAGACGAAATAGAAGATCCGCATAATTTAGGATCGATCTTAAGAACGGCAGATGCAACAGGAGCACATGGTGTTATTATTCCAAAAAGAAGAGCGGTAGGTTTAACAGCCACAGTTGCAAAAACCTCGGTAGGTGCGATTGAACACATTCCTGTAGTACGGGTAACAAATATTGTTCAAACGATTGAAGAGTTAAAATCCCGAAATGTATGGGTGGTAGGTACGGAGGCGGAAGCGACAGAAGATTATCGGAAATTGGATGGTTCCTTACCTATTGCTTTAGTTATTGGCAATGAAGGAAAAGGAATCAGCCGCTTGGTGAGAAAAAATTGTGATTGGACGGTTTCATTACCAATGAAGGGGTCTGTCTCCTCATTGAATGCCTCAGTTGCTGCAAGTCTCTTAATGTATGAAGTCCTGCGAAAAAGAGATCGAATTGGTGATGCATAATGGACGTATTGTTAGTAGATGGTTACAACATGATAGGGGCATGGGAGGAATTACAAGCGTTAAAGGAAACGGATTTGGAGCAGGCGAGACTACTGCTTATTGATAAGATGGCAGAATATCAAGCATATAGAAAGAGAAAAGTTCTTGTTGTCTTTGATGCTTATGAAGTGAGAGGTTTAGAAAATAAACAACAGCAATACAAAGTAGAGGTCATTTTCACCAAAGAAAACGAAACGGCTGATCAATGTATTGAACGGTTAGTAAAAGAATTCAAAAATGTTCGAACGAAGGTTTTTGTAGCCACTTCCGATTATACGGAACAACGTACCATCTTTGCACAAGGGGCATTTCGGATTTCGGCAAGAGAATTAGATATTGAACTAAAAAATATTGAAAGAGAGATCGAAGTCGATATTAAAGAACATCAACAAAATAAAATAAAAAGCAAGATTCCGCTAGATGATACTGTCTTACAGGTATTTGAAAAATGGCGACGTGGTAATAAATAGCAAATGAACAGTTGACGTATTTAAAGCGCTTCCTGTATAATGTTGCTATTATAGTCTGCAATACCTAATTTTTGGCATTAAGCCGGGAGGAGTCCCAATGACCACCATGCGATTAGAAAATAGAGATATTGACTTTCAGCATTTTGATGATAATGAATTAGTATTGCTAGTACAGGACGGTAACACACAAGCGCTTGAATTTTTAATCTACAAATATAAATCATTTGTACGAGCGAAAGCCAAAACCTATTTCCTTGTAGGAGCCGATCACGAGGATATTGCTCAAGAAGGAATGATTGGGTTGTATAAGGCAATTCGGGATTTTCAAGCGGACAAGCTATCATCTTTTCGAGGTTTTGCGGAATTATGTATTACCAGACAAATTATTACTGCGATTAAAACAGCTACAAGACAGAAGCATATGCCATTGAATTCTTATATATCATTGGATAAACCTATTTATGATGAAGATTCAGAGCGAACTTTGTTAGATGTATTAGAAGCAACAATAGCTATGGATCCCCAAGAGCTTCTGGTAAACAGAGAACGGTACGGTGAGATGGAAAGTAAATTGGCAGAGTTATTAAGCAGTTTAGAGAGAAAGGTGCTACTCTTATATTTAGAGGGTAAAACCTATCAAGAAATTTCTTCTGATTTAAATCGACACGCTAAATCGATTGATAATGCCTTGCAACGCGTGAAAAGAAAATTAGAAAAATACTTAGAAGCAAGTGGTATTCATATCTCGTAATCAAATCATCAGATAGCGTTGACAGTCATCCTTAACCGTGCTACATTAGTATAGGTGTAAACCCCTAGTTACGAGGTGGGAAAATTGGGTAAAAAGATAGCGTTGGCATGCGAAATATGTCATAGTCGAAATTATAGCACGGAAAAGAATTCTTCGATTTCAGATCGAATTGAAATAAAGAAATTTTGCAAAAGATGCAATCGACATACCATACATCGCGAAACGAAATAGATGATCCGATAGTAGAAGAAAGTTTGGAGGTACCTTCTGTGAAACCAGTAGCTTTTTTGAAAAATGTTAATCGGGAAATGAAGAAAGTCTCATGGCCAAGAGGACGTGAACTAACGCGTTATACAATTACAGTTATTTTGACAGTAGTTTTCGTTACAGTGTTTTTCGCACTCATTGACACAGGCATCACACAACTTCTTAATTTGTTATTTGAATAATTTGAACTTATATATGTTATACTGTAACTAAATACGTGATCAAAGAACCCGTTTGGCGGGTTTTTTAAATGCAAAGAAATCGTGAATTTTGAAGATGTTCAATTAAGGGAGGGAAGGGCGACAAAGCCCTCAATATTATGGAAAAAAGATGGTATGTCGTGCATACATACTCAGGTTACGAAAATAAAGTAAAAGCCAACCTGGAAAAACGTTTAGAGTCGATGGGGATGGAAGATAAAATTTTCAGAGTTTTGGTTCCTGAGGATGAAGAAACAGAGATTAAAAACGGAAAAAAGAAAGTAGCAAAAAAGAAGGTATTTCCTGGTTATGTTTTAGCAGAAATGGTGATGACAGATGATTCCTGGTATGTGGTTCGTAATACACCGGGAGTTACTGGGTTTGTTGGATCTGCTGGATCTGGTTCTAAACCTACTCCTCTACTTGAAGAAGAAGTGGAGACGATCTTGAAAAGAATGGGTTATGATAAACCTGTTACAGAAGTGGATTTTGAACTGAAAGAGACTGTTGAAGTAATCGATGGACCTTTTGATGGATTCTCCGGTATGATCGAAAAAATAGATTTAGATAAACAAAAAGTCAAAGTACATGTCAACATGTTTGGTCGGGAAACACCGGTTGAACTGGACTTTTCACAAGTTAAAAAACTATCATAACGTATGTCCAGACAAAAAATAATAGAAACCCACTTGCATTTTTGTTCATAAAATGCTAAAATTCTTATGTTCTTTATGCCTCGAGTATAAGGTTATTTTATTCATATGTAATCGAGTGGGAGGGCAAAGTCCCTATTACCACATCACGGACTTAAGGAGGTGTGTCTCGTGGCTAAAAAAGTAGATTCAATTGTAAAACTTCAAATTCCAGCAGGAAAAGCGAATCCAGCACCACCAGTTGGGCCGGCATTAGGTCAAGCAGGTGTAAACATTATGGGATTCTGTAAAGAGTTTAATGCTCGTACGCAAGATCAAGCTGGCATGATTATTCCAGTAGAAATCACGGTTTTTGAAGACCGTTCATTTACATTTATTACAAAAACTCCACCAGCAGCAGTGTTGCTTAAAAAAGCAGCTGGTATTGAAACTGCGTCAGGTGAACCAAATCGTAACAAAGTGGCAACACTTAAACGCGATCAGGTAAAAGAAATCGCAGAAACAAAAATGCCAGACTTAAATGCTGCTGATGTTGAAGCTGCAATGCGTATGGTCGAAGGTACTGCGCGTAGCATGGGTATCGTTATCGAAGACTAATCTCACAGCGTTGTCGGGAAGCGGAAGGTTGCGGTAGTGGAGAATGCTTCATCACCCGCAACCTTTATCTTTGAAAAGTTATTTATTTAATAACAGGTAATGATTTTCCGCTTTTGGAAGTGGGAGGTATAACCGTTAAAACCACAGAAGGAGGAAATTGAAATGGCTAAGAAAACAAAAAAACAACAAGAAGCACTAAAACTTGTTGATCGTACAAAAGCATACGAAGCTAAAAATGCATTAGAATTAGTGCAAAAAGCTTCTACAGCTAACTTTGATGAAACAGTGGAAGCTGCTTTCCGTTTAGGGGTAGACCCTAAAAAAGCGGACCAACAAATTCGTGGAGCACTTGTTTTACCGCACGGAACTGGTAAAACACAAACTGTGCTAGTATTTGCAAAAGGGGACAAAGCGAAAGAAGCAGAAGCTGCTGGCGCTGACTATGTTGGGGATCAAGAATTAATCAATAAAATCAACCAAGGTTGGTTTGAATTTGATGTAGTGGTTGCTACTCCTGACATGATGGCTGAAGTAGGTAAGCTTGGACGTGTATTAGGACCAAAAGGTCTTATGCCAAACCCTAAAACAGGTACAGTAACATTTGAGGTAGAAAAGGCGATTCAAGAAATCAAAGCAGGTAAAGTAGAATACCGCGTTGATAAACAATCGAATATTCATGTACCAATTGGTAAAGTGTCATTCGATCTTGATAAGCTTGTAGACAACTTTAATGCATTAGCAGATACTGTTGTAAAGGCAAAACCACAAGCTGCAAAAGGTATTTATTTACGTAATGTAGCGGTTTCTTCAACAATGGGTCCTGGTGTGAAAGTTGACTCATCTACATTCGCAAAATAATTCCTCTTGACTTTTTCGTGAATTTTTAATATAATTCACAAGGGTCAAGGTAACTACCTTGAAAGATAAATTTATACATTATACCGTAGACAGTAGGTGCTTTAACGAGCTTAATTTCCTGCCGAGGTGTGTCTGGATATATAACAGAGTCTCTTTTTGAAAAAAGAAACCTGTGTGCAGTCATAAACCTCCATGTCTATTAAGATGTTGGAGGTTTTTGTTTTTATTCGGCGGTATAATGATCGCGTAATAGGAGGTGGAATCATGTCAAAGGTTATCGAACAAAAGAAACAGGTCGTATCAGATATTGCTGAAAAACTTCGCGAAAGCCAATCAACCATCCTTGTTGATTACAGAGGACTTGATGTTGCTGAAGTGACGGAATTGCGTTCTCAGTTACGTGAAGCAGGTGTTGAATTCAAAGTGTATAAAAACACTATGACTCGTCGTGCGGTTGAAGAAGCTGAACTTACAGACTTAAACGATATTTTAGTTGGACCTACAGCTATCGCTTTCAGTAAAGACGATATTGTGGCTCCTGCAAAAGTATTAAATAACTTTGCGAAAGATCACGAAGCATTAGAAATTAAAGGTGGCGTGGTTGAAGGGTCTGTTGCAACGTTGGATCAGATCAAAGAACTTGCAAACCTTCCAAACTACGAAGGAATGGTTTCTATGCTACTCAGCGTACTACAAGCGCCAGTACGAAACTTTGCTTACGCAACAAAAGCTGTTGCAGAGCAAAAAGAAGAACAAGGTGCGTAAGAACTTTTTACCTGAAAACACATTATGTTCGTAAAATAATATACTATTAGGAGGAAATGAACATGTCTAAAGAACAAATTATTGAAGCAATCAAAGAAATGTCCGTTCTTGATTTAAACGACTTAGTAAAAGCAATCGAAGAAGAATTTGGAGTAACTGCAGCAGCTCCTGTAGCAGCAGCTGGTGCCGCTGGTGGAGAAGCAGCAGAAGAACAAACTGAATTTGATGTAGTACTTGAAAGTGCTGGATCTTCTAAAATCAAAGTGGTTAAAGCTGTACGTGAAATCACTGGTCTTGGACTTAAAGACGCGAAAGATCTTGTAGATAACGCTCCTGGCGCTATCAAAGAAGGCGTTGAAAAAGAAGAAGCTGAAGAAATGAAATCTAAGCTAGAAGAAGCAGGCGCATCTGTAGAATTAAAATAAGTTCCATTTATAACGAAAAAGCTCGCTATGGCAAATGGCGAGCTTTTTTTAAACGTTAGGAAACTCTGTTGATGTGAGTTTCTAAGAAAGTGAGTGGTGATAATGGATCAGTATTTCTCTAATAATCCTAATGTGGTGAGTGATCCAAGGACGTTGGTTTCAACATTAAGAGGTCATCGCTTTACATTTACAACAGATAATGGCGTGTTCTCTAAAAATGATATTGACTTTGGATCACGTGTTCTAATTGAAACATTTCGTGAGCCGGAATTGGATGGGTTATTATTGGATGTAGGATGTGGCTATGGTCCGATTAGTTTGGCGTTGGCAGCTTCCTATACAAATCGCGAAATCTATGGTGTCGATATTAATCAGCGGGCTTTATCCTTGGCCGAAAAAAACGCAGAGCAAAATAAAATTGAAAATGTCATTTTTAGAGAGAGTGATATATTGTCGAGTGTTTCAGACGAAAAATTTGCAGCGATTGTTACCAATCCACCAATTAGAGCAGGTAAACAAGTAGTACATCAAATTTTCGAAGAATCGAAGCAAGCTTTACTGCCTCAAGGTGAGTTGTGGGTTGTAATTCAGAAGAAGCAAGGTGCCCCATCTGCCAAGAAAAAATTAGAGGGATTATTTAAAACAGTGGAGGTTGTCCTTAAAGAAAAAGGATACTTTATTCTTCACGCAAAATAATTTGACTCTGTTAGGCAATTGTGGTAGTATTGAAAAATGCCAATAGGACGGAAGGTTTGTCAAGTGAAAATGTTGAATTATGTATATTTTTTTAATAAATAGGCAAAACTATTCAACATGATGACTTTTAAGATGCTTGACATCTTTGGTGTCGCTATTAAACGGCTATTAGCTAATAGATATTTTCTACTTAACCTTTTAGAAATCCTTTTATTATTTTCCACAGTACTATTAGTAATTGAATAACATTTGCTTAATTGCAAATGTCTATATAAAAACTTGTGTCATGAGTATCACAGGTTTGTTCGGTATGTTAACCGAACGAGTGGTTAACACTTACTAAATTTATACGATCTATAGCAGAATGTCAATGCCCTATAGTAAGTAAAGTATAAATAGGTAAGTGTGGTTTCATTTGTGCTATTTTCATAGCAACTATCTTTTAATATTGATCGAGGGGTGAATCAGTTGACAGGTCAACTAGTTCAATACGGACGACACCGCCAACGCAGAAGCTATGCGCGTATCAGCGAGGTATTAGAATTACCAAATTTAATTGAGATTCAAACAGCATCCTATCAATGGTTCCTAGATGAGGGATTACGAGAAATGTTTCAAGATATTTCTCCAATCGAGGATTTTGCAGGAAATTTATCCTTAGAATTTGTCGATTATAGCCTGGGTGAACCAAAATATCCAGTCGATGAATCAAAGGAAAGAGATGTGACATACAACGCTCCTCTTCGAGTAAAGGTTCGTTTGTTGAATAACGAAACAGGTGAAGTGAAAGAGCAAGAAGTCTTCATGGGAGACTTCCCATTAATGACCGAAACAGGTACATTCATTATTAATGGTGCGGAACGTGTTATTGTATCTCAGCTTGTTCGTTCACCAAGCGTTTACTTCAATCAAAAAATTGATAAAAACGGAAAACGCGGGTTTGGTGCAACAGTTATCCCGAATAGAGGGGCATGGTTAGAATTCGAAACTGACGCAAAAGATGTCGTTCATGTTCGGATAGACCGTACTAGAAAGTTACCGATCACGGTTTTATTAAGAGCGCTAGGTTTTGGAGATGACCAAGAGATATTAGATCTTTTTGGTGAGAATGAGTATTTAAAAAATACGCTGGAAAAGGACAACACAGAAACAAGTGAAAAGGCGCTGTTAGAAATCTATGAACGCCTTCGTCCTGGAGAACCACCAACAGTAGAAAACGCTAAAAGTCTATTGGTGTCAAGATTTTTTGATCCGAAAAGATATGATCTGGCACATGTTGGTCGTTACAAGATTAATAAAAAATTACACATAAAGAACCGTTTGTTTAACCAAATCCTTGCAGAACCACTAGTAGATACTGAAACTGGTGAAGTGATCGCAAATAAAGGAGATAAGTTAGATAGACGTTTGTTAGATAAAATATTACCTATATTAGACTCTGATGAAGATCGTTTTGGCGAAAGAGTACTAGAACCGAATGAAGGTGTATTAGAGGAACCGATTCGTGTTCAATCGATAAAAATCATGGATCCAACTGACCCTGAAGGGGAAAGAACGTTAAACGTATTAGGTAATTGTAATGTCGATGATAGTATCAAAAACATTACACCTGGTGATATTCTGTCAGCTATTAGCTACTTCTTTAATATTTTGCATGAAGTAGGAGATACAGATGATATTGACCATCTAGGTAATCGTCGTCTTCGTTCTGTAGGGGAGTTACTGCAAAATCAATTTAGAATTGGTTTGTCTCGGATGGAACGTGTTGTGCGTGAAAGAATGTCGATTCAAGATACATCTTCCATTACGCCACAACAATTAATTAATATTCGACCTGTGATTGCCTCTATTAAAGAATTCTTTGGTAGCTCTCAGTTATCTCAGTTTATGGATCAGACAAACCCATTAGCAGAATTAACGCATAAGAGACGTTTATCTGCATTAGGACCAGGTGGTTTAACCCGTGAGCGTGCTGGTTTTGAAGTGCGTGACGTTCACTACTCACACTATGGTCGTATGTGTCCGATTGAAACTCCTGAGGGTCCGAATATTGGTTTGATTAACTCATTATCATCTTATGCGAAAGTAAATAAATTTGGTTTTATTGAAACGCCTTATCGTCGTGTCGATCCAGAAACAGGGCGAGTAACATCCCAAATGGATTACCTAACAGCAGATGAAGAAGATAATTACGTAGTAGCTCAGGCAAATGCAAAACTTAATGAAGATGGAACATTTACCGATGACGAAGTTATTGCAAGGTTCCGTGGTGAAAACACAATTGTAAAACGTGAAAAATTAGATTATATGGACGTTTCACCTAAGCAGGTTGTGTCAGCTGCGACAGCATGTATTCCTTTCTTAGAAAATGACGACTCTAACCGTGCGCTTATGGGTGCGAACATGCAACGTCAAGCTGTTCCATTAATGCAACCAAAATCACCAATCGTTGGTACAGGTATGGAGTACGTATCTGGTAAAGACTCAGGTGCAGCTGTTATCTGTAAGCATGAAGGTGTTGTAGAGCGAGTAGAAGCAAAAGAAGTGCTTGTGCGACGTATCTCAGAAGTGAACGGAAAAGAAGTAGAAGGTGACCTTGATCGTTATCGTTTGCAGAAATTCATCCGTTCGAATCAAGGTACTTGCTACAACCAACGTCCGATCGTATCAAAAGGCGATCGGGTAACAGTAGGTGAAATTTTAGCTGATGGTCCTTCTATGGAAAAAGGTGAACTTGCTCTTGGTCAAAACGTCTTGGTAGGGTTTATGACCTGGGAAGGTTATAACTATGAGGATGCTATCATCATGAGTGAGCGTCTAGTCAAAGATGATGTCTACACTTCCATTCATATTGAAGAGTATGAGTCAGAAGCACGCGATACCAAGTTAGGACCAGAGGAAATCACACGTGATATCCCGAACGTCGGAGAAGATGCGTTGCGTGACCTTGATGAACGTGGCATTATCCGTGTTGGTGCTGAAGTGGAAGATGGCGATCTTCTTGTAGGAAAAGTTACGCCAAAAGGTGTGACCGAATTATCAGCTGAAGAACGATTATTACATGCTATTTTCGGTGAAAAAGCTCGTGAAGTTCGTGATACATCGCTTCGTGTACCACATGGTGCAGGTGGTATTGTGTTGGATGTTAAGATTTTCAACCGTGCTGATGGCGATGAATTACCACCGGGTGTAAACCAATTGGTTCGTGCTTATATCGTACAGAAGCGTAAAATTCATGAAGGCGATAAGATGGCTGGTCGTCACGGTAATAAAGGGGTTATCTCTAAAATATTACCAGAAGAGGATATGCCATTCTTACCTGATGGAACACCAATTGATATTATGTTAAACCCATTAGGGGTGCCGTCTCGTATGAACATCGGCCAGGTGCTTGAGCTACACTTAGGTATGGCTGCAAGACAACTTGGAATTCATGTCGCTTCACCAGTCTTTGATGGTGCGCGTGAAGAAGATGTGTGGGATACCTTAGCGGAAGCAGGACTTCCAAGAGATGCGAAATCAATTCTTTACGACGGTCGTACAGGTGAACCATTTGATAACCGTGTGTCTGTTGGGGTTATGTATATGATTAAACTTGCTCACATGGTCGATGATAAATTGCATGCTCGTTCAACAGGTCCATATTCACTTGTTACGCAACAGCCGCTAGGTGGTAAAGCACAGTTCGGTGGTCAGCGTTTTGGTGAGATGGAGGTATGGGCATTAGAGGCGTACGGTGCTGCCTATACGTTACAAGAAATCTTAACCGTCAAATCGGATGATACAGTAGGTCGTGTGAAGACTTATGAAGCAATCGTTAAAGGTGATAACGTACCTGAACCTGGAATTCCTGAATCATTCAAAGTATTGATTAAAGAGTTACAAAGTTTAGGTATGGACGTTAAGATGTTATCTGGAGATGAGCAAGAAATCGAACTTCGAGATGACGAAGATGATGATACACAATCAGCCGATAATTTCAATCTAGAAATAGAAGAGACCACTAGCTGATTTGTGAAATGATGAGACTGTAAGCAATCTAACCCGATCAAACTTACCTAAGGGTGATCGGGTGTGAATTATCCCTAAGAATAAATAGCAAAACGAATGAAAACCCAAAGACAAAAGGGAGGTTGACCCCTTGTTAGATGTAAATAATTTTGAATTTATGAAGATAGGATTGGCGTCACCAAATAAGATTCGTTCGTGGTCATTTGGTGAAGTAAAAAAACCAGAAACAATTAATTATCGTACATTAAAGCCAGAGAAAGATGGCTTGTTTTGCGAGCGTATTTTTGGCCCGCAAAAAGATTGGGAATGTCATTGTGGAAAGTATAAGCGTGTCAGATATAAAGGCGTTGTCTGTGATCGATGCGGCGTTGAAGTGACAAAAGCTAAAGTTCGTCGTGAGCGTATGGGGCATATTGAATTAGCTGCACCTGTATCACATATTTGGTACTTTAAAGGAATTCCAAGTCGAATGGGATTAGTTTTGGATATGTCTCCTCGTGCATTAGAGGAAGTAATCTACTTTGCTGCATACATTGTAACGGACGCTGGTGACACAGCATTAGAAAAGAAACAATTACTTTCAGAAAAAGAATTCCGTGCCTATCGTGATAAGTATGGTAATTCTTTTAAAGCACAAATGGGTGCTGAAGCGATTAAAAAAATCTTACAAGATATCGATCTTGATAAAGAAGTAGACTTACTTCGTGAAGAATTAAAGTCTGCGCAAGGTCAACGTAGAACAAGAGCAATTAAGCGTTTGGAAGTTTTAGAGGCGTTCCGTAATTCAGGTAACGACCCTAGTTGGATGATATTGGATGTTTTACCGATTATTCCACCTGAATTAAGACCAATGGTTCAACTTGATGGTGGACGTTTTGCTACTTCTGATTTAAATGACTTATATCGTCGTGTAATTAACCGTAATAATCGTCTGAAAAGACTATTGGATCTTGGCGCACCAAGCATTATTGTGCAAAATGAAAAAAGAATGCTCCAAGAAGCAGTTGATGCGTTGATTGATAATGGTCGTCGTGGCCGTCCTGTTACAGGACCAGGTAACCGTCCATTAAAATCTTTATCACACATGTTAAAAGGGAAGCAAGGTCGTTTCCGTCAAAACTTGTTAGGTAAACGTGTGGACTATTCCGGACGTTCTGTTATTGTCGTAGGACCACATTTAAAGATGTATCAGTGTGGATTGCCGAAAGAAATGGCAGTAGAACTTTTCAAGCCATTTATTATGAAGGAGCTAGTCGATCGAGGTTTAGCTCATAATATCAAATCGGCAAAACGTAAAATTGAAAGATTACATGAAGAAGTATGGGATGTACTAGAAGATGTTATTAGAGAACATCCAGTACTATTAAACCGTGCTCCGACACTTCACCGTTTGGGTATCCAGGCATTTGAACCAACGTTGGTGGAAGGTCGTGCGATCCGTCTGCATCCACTTGTTTGTACAGCTTATAATGCTGACTTTGATGGAGACCAAATGGCGGTACACGTGCCATTATCTGCAGAAGCACAAGCGGAAGCGCGTATTTTAATGCTTGCAGCGCAAAACATCTTAAACCCTAAAGATGGAAAGCCAGTTGTTACACCTTCACAGGATATGGTGTTAGGGAACTATTATTTAACGCTGGAACGTGAGAATGCGATTGGTGAAGGTATGGTATTTAAAGACCTTAATGAGGCATTAATTGCTTATCATAACGGGTATGTACACTTACACACAAGAGTGGCTATTCACCCACGTTCTTTAAATAAAGAATCCTTCACAAAAGAACAAACAGAGAAATTGATGATTACAACTGTCGGAAAATTAATATTTAATGATATGTTGCCTGAATCATTCCCATATATGAATGAGCCGACACAGACGAACTTAGAAGTTGCAACACCAGATAAATATTTTGTTGAACCTGGTGTCAATATCAAAGAAGAAATTGCTAGCCGTGATATCCTGTTACCATTCAAAAAAGGTATTTTAGGAGATATCATTGCAGAAGTATTTAAGAAATTCAAAATTAGCGAAACTTCTAAAATGCTTGACCGAATGAAGGATTTAGGTTTTGCCTATTCAACAAAAGCTGGTATTACAGTTGGTGTGTCTGACATTGTGGTACTTTCTGAAAAAGAAGAAATCTTAGCGGAAGCTCAGGAAAAAGTCGATAAAGTACTTAAACAATTCCGTAGAGGTTTAATTACCGATGAAGAACGCTATGATCGTGTTATTTCGATTTGGTCCGGAGCGAAAGATACGATTCAAGATAAGTTAATGAAATCCTTGAATCCTCGTAACCCAATCTTTATGATGAGTGATTCAGGTGCTCGTGGTAATGCATCTAACTTTACACAGTTAGCAGGTATGCGTGGTCTAATGGCCAACCCGGCAGGTCGAATCATTGAGTTACCGATCAAATCAAGCTTCCGTGAAGGTCTAACGGTATTAGAATACTTTATTTCTACTCACGGTGCACGTAAAGGTCTTGCCGATACAGCACTTAAGACCGCAGACTCTGGTTATTTAACGAGACGTCTTGTAGATGTTGCGCAAGATGTGATTATCCGTGAAGAAGACTGTGGAACTGACCGTGGCTTAACGGTTTCGTCTATTAAAGAAGGTACAGAATTAATTGAACCATTAATAGATCGACTAATTGGAAGAACAGCATTCCAAAATGTTAGCCATCCAGAAACACAAGATCTAATTGTAGCCAAAAATGAAGTAATAACAGAAGATGCTGCTAAAGAAATTGTGGAATCGGGTATTGAAGAAGTGATCATCCGTACTGTCTTCACATGTAACACCAAACATGGTGCATGTAAAAAATGTTACGGTCGCAACTTAGCAACTGGTGAAGAAGTTGAAGTTGGTGAAGCAGTAGGTATTATTGCCGCACAATCAATCGGTGAACCTGGTACACAGTTAACAATGCGTACATTCCACACAGGTGGGGTTGCCGGTAGCGATATTACCCAAGGTTTACCGCGTATCCAGGAAATTTTCGAAGCGCGTAATCCGAAAGGGCAAGCTGTTATATCAGAAATCTTTGGTACTGTACAAGACGTTACTGAAGTGAAAGATAAACAAGAAATTGTGGTGCAAGGTGCCGTTGAAACGAAGACATATACTGCGCCATATGGGGCAAGACTAAAAGTTTCTATCGGGGAAGAAGTAGAAGCTGGTCAAGCTCTAACAGAAGGTTCGATCGATCCGAAAGAGTTGTTGAAAATTCAAGGTATTGACGGTGTACAATCGTATCTTCTTAAAGAAGTACAAAAAGTATATCGTATGCAAGGGGTAGAAATCGGCGATAAACACGTTGAAGTAATGGTAAGACAAATGCTTCGTAAAGTGCGCGTTGCTGACTCTGGTGATACAGAAGTACTACCTGGTTCTTTACTTGAAATTCACCAATTCAAGGATGCTAACAAACAATCACTATTAACAGGTGGTCAACCTGCAGTAGGTCGTCCGGTTCTATTAGGTATTACCAAAGCATCTCTTGAAACAGACTCATTCCTATCTGCTGCTTCCTTCCAAGAGACAACAAGAGTCTTAACAGATGCAGCCATTAAAGGAAAACGTGATGAATTATTAGGTCTAAAAGAGAATGTTATTATCGGTAAACTTGTTCCTGCTGGTACTGGAATGCAACGCTACCGTCGCATTCAAGAGAAATTAGCAGTAGATCCAACAAAGATTCCTGAAGTAGAATCGGAAGAAGAAATCACACAATAAAGTAAGGCTTCATAATAGGGAGTGTAAAACTCCCCATTATGATCAGCGAAATATATCAGAAAGTTAGCGTTCGTTTAGCCCCTACTTAGCTTCTTTGCTAACACTTGAAGCTTTTTGTTGAGGGTTTGACGATTCCACCGTGATAGACAAGGTGACAAGGGTTATCTACAAAACATGTTGTAGGTAATCCACCTATATCATTTACTTGATAGAAAACAAGGGATGAATGAGACACTTTAAATTATTATTGTTTTTTCAAAATATAAGTTGACATTAATTTTTTGTGATGATAGTATATTTAAGGTGCTTCCGTTATCCTTGTTACTTTGGAGGATATACACATGTCTTATGAAAAAGTGGCACAGATAAACACTGACAAGATAATCGGAACAAAACAAGTGTTAAAAGCCATCAAAAATGGTCAAGCAAAAGAAGTGATCATTGCTAATGATGCAGATTTGCACATAACTAGCAAAGTGTCACGGCTTGCATCCGATCATAATATTCCATTTTTCTATGTGGATTCTATGAAAAAACTAGGGAAAGCATGTGGGATAGATGTAGGTGCAGCAACTGTAGCGATCAAACAATAAAGTTTTGGCAATTTTTTGCGAAGACTTTGTTTTTTGCTCTATTATGAACCACCTGGATGTGTGGTATTACATCTTTAGAAAAGAGAGGAGGAAATAGAGATGCCAACTATTAATCAATTAGTACGTAAAGGTCGTGTGACAAAGACAAGAAAATCTGACTCACCAGCCTTGAATAAAGGATACAATAGTCGTAAAAAAGTAGCAACTGACCAGTCTGCACCGCAAAAGCGTGGTGTATGTACTCGTGTAGGTACGCTTACTCCGAAGAAACCAAACTCTGCACTTCGTAAATATGCGCGTGTACGTTTGTCAAACCAAATCGAGGTAACAGCATACATTCCTGGAATTGGTCACAATCTACAAGAACACAGTGTTGTGTTAATTCGTGGAGGTCGTGTAAAAGACTTACCAGGGGTTCGTTACCACATCGTTCGTGGTGCACTTGATACTTCAGGTGTTGAAGGACGTATGCAAGGCCGTTCTAAATACGGTGCGAAAAAACCGAAAAAATAAATTGATTAAAATAATAGATACAGGAAGGAGGGGAAGATATGCCACGTAAAGGACCAGTACCAAAGCGTGATGTCTTACCAGATCCGTTATACAACTCAAAACTTGTTACACGTTTAATCAATCAAATTATGGTTGATGGAAAAAGAGGTAAAGCGCAAAAGATTTTATATCGTGCGTTTGAATTAGTACAAGAACGTAGCGGACAAAATGCTATGGATGCTTTCGAACAAGCTATGAAAAATGTAATGCCAGTACTTGAAGTACGTGCTCGTCGTGTTGGTGGTTCAAACTACCAAGTACCAGTTGAGGTTAGACCTGAACGTCGTCAAGCACTTGGTTTACGTTATATTGTTAACTATTCACGCTTGCGCGGGGAAAAAACAATGGAAGAGCGTTTAGCTAATGAAATTCTAGATGCTTCTAACAACACTGGTGCATCAGTGAAAAAACGCGAAGATATGCACAAAATGGCAGAAGCAAACAAAGCATTTGCTCACTATCGCTGGTAAGAAAACAAACTATATTCGTTATAGGAAGGAGAAAGATTCATGCCAAGAGAGTTCTCCTTGGAGAAAACACGTAATATCGGTATCATGGCTCACATCGATGCTGGTAAAACTACTGCAACAGAGCGTATTTTATTCTATACGGGACGTATCCATAAAATTGGGGAAACACATGAAGGTGCTTCTCAAATGGACTGGATGGAGCAAGAGCAAGAACGTGGTATTACCATAACTTCTGCAGCAACAACTGCACAATGGAAAGGTCACCGCATCAACATTATTGATACACCTGGACACGTAGACTTCACAGTAGAAGTTGAACGTTCACTCCGTGTACTTGATGGTGCGGTAGCTGTACTAGATGCTCAATCTGGTGTGGAGCCTCAAACGGAAACAGTTTGGCGTCAAGCGACAACATACGGTGTACCTCGTGTTGTTTTTGTAAACAAAATGGATAAAATCGGTGCAGATTTCCTTTATTCAGTAGGAACTTTAGGAGATCGTCTGGGAGCAAATGCTCACCCAGTACAACTTCCTATTGGTGCTGAAGATGAATTCGACGGTATCATCGATTTAATTACAATGGAAGCTTACTTCTATGAAGATGATTTAGGAACTCGTACTGAAGCGAGAGAAATTCCTGAAGAATATAAAGAACAAGCTGAAGAATACCGTACGAGCTTAATAGAAGCTGTGGCTGAAGTTGATGAAGACCTTATGGAACGTTATTTAGAAGGTGAAGAATTTTCTAATGACGAAATAAGAGCTGCTGTACGTAAAGCAACTCTAAGTGTTGAATTCTACCCGGTATTCTGTGGTTCAGCATTCAAAAACAAAGGGGTACAATTACTAATTGATGGTGTTGTAGATTACTTACCATCACCATTAGATATCCCTCCAATTGAAGGACATGTACCACAAACAGAAGAAGAAGTTACTCGTAAGGCTGATGACAAAGAACCATTCTCTGCATTAGCGTTTAAAGTAGCAACAGATCCTTTTGTTGGTAAGCTTACATTCTTCCGCGTATACTCTGGTACATTAAAGTCAGGTTCCTACGTAAAAAACTCAACGAAAGATAAACGTGAACGTGTAGGACGTATCCTACAAATGCACGCAAACTCTCGTGAGGAAATTCCAGAAGTTTATGCAGGGGATATAGCAGGTGCAGTTGGTTTGAAAGATACTAGTACTGGTGATACTCTATGTGATGAGAAAAGCCTCGTAATTCTAGAATCTATGGACTTCCCTGATCCAGTTATCTCAGTTGCAATTGAACCAAAATCAAAAGCTGATCAGGATAAAATGTCAATTGCCTTAGGTAAACTTGCAGAAGAAGATCCAACATTTAAAACAGAAACAAACACAGAGACTGGTCAAACGATCATTTCTGGTATGGGTGAGCTTCACCTTGATATTATAGTGGATCGTATGAAGCGTGAGTTTAAAGTAGAAGCTAACGTGGGTGCACCACAAGTATCTTATCGTGAAACATTCCGTAGTTCAGCGGAAGTAGAAGGTAAGTTCGTTCGCCAATCTGGTGGTCGTGGTCAATTCGGTCACGTTTGGGTTAAATTTGAACCTAACGAAGAAGGCGCAGGATACGAATTCGTAAACAAAATTACTGGTGGTGTTGTGCCACGTGAGTACATTCCTTCTGTTGAACAAGGTATCAAAGAGTCACTGGAAAATGGTGTAGTTGCTGGTTACCCACTAATCGATGTAAAAGCTACATTATATGATGGTAGCTACCATGATGTTGACTCTAACGAAACAGCATTTAAAGTAGCAGCATCTATGGCACTTAAGGCAGCTAAAAACAAATGTAACCCTGTGCTACTTGAGCCAATGATGAAAGTAGAAGTCGTAATCCCAGAAGAATATATGGGTGATATTATGGGTGACGTGACCTCTCGTCGTGGACGAGTAGAAGGTATGGAAGCTCGTGGACCAGCACAAGTAGTTAAAGCATTTGTTCCACTTGCAGAAATGTTTGGTTACGCGACTGCTCTTCGTTCTAATACACAGGGTCGTGGTACTTATACAATGCACTTCGATCACTATGAAGAAGTACCAAAGAGTATTTCAGAAGAAATTGTTAAGAAAAATGCTGGTGAATAATTGATTTTTTTCACAATCTAACGTATAACTTGTATTGTAGGCTTAGAATTCTATTTTCTAAGCTGAGATACATGAAAATAAAAAATAATTTTTACTTATCTAAAGGAGGAAATATACATGGCTAAAGAAAAATTTGACCGTTCCAAGGACCACGTTAATATTGGTACAATTGGACACGTTGACCATGGTAAAACAACTTTAACAGCAGCAATCACTAACGTACTTTTCAACAAATATGGTAGCGGGGAAGCACGTGCATACGATCAAATCGATGGTGCTCCTGAAGAAAAAGAACGTGGAATCACTATCTCAACTGCACACGTTGAGTATGAAACTGATAACCGTCACTATGCACACGTTGACTGCCCAGGTCACGCTGACTATGTTAAAAACATGATCACTGGTGCTGCACAAATGGACGGAGCTATCCTTGTAGTATCTGCAGCGGATGGTCCAATGCCACAAACTCGTGAGCACATCTTACTTTCTCGTCAAGTAGGTGTACCTGCGATTGTAGTATTCTTAAACAAAGTTGATATGGTAGATGACGAAGAACTTCTAGAACTAGTTGAAATGGAAGTACGTGATCTATTAAGCGAATATGATTTCCCTGGTGATGATGTGCCAGTACTTAAAGGTTCTGCACTTAAAGCACTTGAAGGTGAAGAGCAATACGTTAATGCAATCCTTGAACTTATGGATGCAGTTGATGATTATATTCCTCGTCCAGACCGTGATACTGAAAAACCATTCATGATGCCAGTTGAGGATGTATTCTCAATCACTGGTCGTGGTACTGTTGCAACAGGACGTGTTGAGCGTGGTGTTGTAAAAGTTGGTGACGAAATCGAAATCATCGGTCTTGCTGAAGAAGCATCTAAGTCTACAATTACTGGTGTAGAAATGTTCCGTAAGCTTCTTGATTATGCAGAAGCTGGTGACAACATTGGTGCATTACTTCGTGGTGTTGCACGTGAAGACATTAACCGTGGGCAAGTACTTGCTAAGCCAGGTACTATTACTCCACATACTAAATTTCGCTCAGAAGTTTATGTACTATCAAAAGACGAAGGTGGACGTCACACTCCATTCTTCTCAAACTATCGCCCACAATTCTATTTCCGTACAACTGACGTAACTGGTGTAATCGAGTTACCTGAAGGTGTGGAAATGGTAATGCCTGGTGATAACATCGAAATGACAGTAAACCTTATTTCTCCTATCGCGATCGAGGATGGAACTAAATTCTCAATCCGTGAAGGTGGACGTACAGTAGGTGCAGGTGTCGTAGCACAAATCATTGAGTAATCAATGACATACAAAAAAGCAGGTAGCCAAACGCTACCTGCTTTTTTTGCTAATGTAATGACCATATTTTCAAAAAAATAAAAGAAGAAAAATGCGATACAACTCTGGTGGCAATTTTGAAATAGGATATGTACATGGTATCCGCTTCGGCTTGCCCACTTCCCTTTCCGTGGGGTTTTCCCTTCAGCTAACTTTTTCAAGCAAAAACCGCTTAAAAAAGTGGATCTTCAGGTAAAACGATCCCACAGGAGTGGAAGTGGCCGCCTACGCTGAATGATGCTCTACAAAAAGTGCAAATGCTAACATTTTGGATTGTTACATAAATGAGCTAATATTGCTAATAAAGATACGTTTTCTAAGAACAAACTCATAGTCTTCATTGAAATAAAGCCAACCTTTTTATTCTTACTTTAGTTGTAAAACGTAATAAAGCGCAGGCATCCGCTTCCACTCCTGCGGGAAGTTTTTATCTGAAGACCCACTTTTTAAGCGTACTTTGCTTAAAAAGTTAGCTGAGGAGAAAAACCCGCGGAAAGGAAGCGGATAAGCCGAAGTGGTGGTTATGCAGTTGTAATATCTCATAATTACCACTCCATATATGTCGCTTTAGTGTAAAATTTAAGGAGATGTTTTTGTTGGCTATTTGAATGTAGGATAATGGTATTTTGCTGATGGTTGTTTGTTGAGAAAAAATCTTAAAAAATATGCATAAAATGTTGCAATCGCCTTTAGAAACCTATATAATGAATAATGTTGGTCATAAAACAGGCGATGATGCGGAAGGTTGTTGGCACACCTGGCCCCTTTGCCATGGCAAGTGTACCAAGGAATTTTCGCGGAGAAAGTCTATTATCTAAATGGGCGAAAAGGAGGGAAAATAATGGCAAAAGAAAAAATTAGAATTCGTTTAAAAGCGTACGATCACCGTATTTTAGATCAGTCAGCAGATAAGATTGTGGATACTGCAAAAAGATCTGGTGCAGGAGTGTCTGGTCCGATTCCGTTACCAACGGAAAAATCGATCTACACAGTTTTGCGTGCGGTACACAAATATAAAGACTCTCGTGAGCAATTTGAAATGCGTACACACAAACGTCTAATTGACATCGTAAGTCCAACACCAAAAACGGTTGATGCTCTAATGCGTCTTGACTTACCGTCCGGTGTAGATATTGAAATTAAATTATAATATAAATGAACATTTTAGGAGGTGTAACGGATGACGAAAGGAATCTTAGGTCGCAAAATCGGCATGACTCAGCTATTCTCTGAAGAAGGCGAATTAATCCCTGTAACAGTAGTAGAAGCTGAACCAAATGTTGTGCTGCAAAAGCGTACACAAGAAAACGATGGTTACGAAGCAATCCAAATAGGTTTTGCTGATCAAAAGAAAAACCGTACAAACAAACCAGGACAGGGACATGCTGAAAAAGCAAATACCAATCCTAAGCGCTTCATTCGTGAATTCCGTAACGTGAATCTTGATGAATTTGAATTAGGTCAAGAGATAAACGTAGAGGTTTTTGAAGCAGGAGATGTAATTGATGTAACAGGTACTTCAAAAGGTAAAGGATTCCAGGGTTCGATCAAGCGTCACAATCAACAACGTGGACCGGAGTCACATGGTTCTCATTATCATAGATCTCCAGGTTCAATGGGTGCAGCTGCAGACCCTGCAAAAGTATTCAAAGGTAAAAAACTACCTGGCCAAATGGGTGGAGAACAAATTACAATCCAGAACTTAGAAGTCGTTAAAGTAGATGCAGAACGCAATCTTCTTTTAATAAAAGGAAATGTTCCAGGTGCAAAAAAATCATTCGTGAAAATTACGGGTGCATTAAAGGCTAACTAATTATTAACCGAAGGGAGGATATGTCATGCCTAAAGTAGCACTATTTAATCAAAGTGGATCACAAGTTGGTGATGTAGAAATCAACGATGCGGTATTCGGAATCGAACCAAATGAGCATGTACTACATGACGCAATCTTGATGCAACGCGCATCTTTACGTCAAGGTACTCACGCTGTTAAGAACCGTTCTGATGTACGTGGTGGTGGACGTAAACCATGGCGTCAAAAAGGTACAGGTCGTGCACGTCAAGGTTCAATCCGTTCACCACAATGGGTAGGCGGTGGAACAGTTTTCGGCCCTACTCCAAGAAGCTACAGCTACAAATTACCGAAAAAAGTACGTAGATTAGCGCTTAAATCTGCTCTTTCTTCAAAAGTAAAAGAAGATAGCTTAGTGGTATTAGAAGGAATCGCAATCGAAACACCAAAAACCAAAGAAGTAATTTCTATGCTTTCTTCATTGAATGTAGATGCAAAAGCATTAATCGTTACAGCAGACACAAATGAAGCATTAGCGAAATCTGCTAACAACTTAAAAAACGTAAAAGTTTTAACAGTAAGCGAAGTAAATGTATTAGACTTGCTTACGCATGACAAGCTGATCTTAACAAAAGAGGCAGCTGAAAAAGCAGGGGAGGTGCTTGCATAATGACAGATGCACGTGATATTATTAAGCGCCCTATCATTACAGAAAACACTGCAGATCTAATGGCAGAAAAGAAGTATACGTTCGAAGTAAGTAAAGAAGCTAACAAGTCACAAATCAAAGTTGCAGTTGAAGAAATCTTTGGAGTGAACGTTGTTAACGTAAATACTTTAAACAAAAAAGGCAAGTTCAAGCGTATGGGACGATACGGAGGATTCCGCCCAAATCGTAAAAGAGCTATTGTTCAGTTATCAGAAGATAGCAAAGAACTTGATTTCTTTGAAACACTATAATTTGAATTAAAAAGGAGGGAAAAGAGATGGCGATTAAGAAGTATAAACCAACCACTAATGGTCGTAGATTTATGACAACATCTGATTTTGCTGAAATCACAACCGATCAACCAGAAAAATCACTACTTGCACCTTTGAGCAAACGTGGTGGTCGTAACAACCAAGGTAAGTTAACAGTTCGTCATCAAGGCGGTGGACACAAGCGTAAGTATCGTATCATCGATTTCAAACGTGACAAAGATGGAATACCAGGCAAAGTTGCTACAATCGAATACGATCCAAACCGTTCTGCAAACATCGCTCTTATCCATTATGCGGATGGAGAGAAACGTTATATTATTGCACCAAAAGGAATCCAAGTAGGTCAACAGATTGAATCTGGTTCAGATGCAGACATCAAACTAGGTAATGCTTTACCACTTGGAGATATCCCTGTCGGTACAATCATTCATAACATTGAATTAAAACCAGGTCGTGGTGCGCAACTCGCAAGATCTGCAGGTGCACAAGCACAAATCTTAGGTCGTGAAGATAAATACGTTTTAGTACGTTTATCCTCAGGCGAAGTACGTTTGGTACTTGCGACTTGCCGTGCTACTATTGGTCAAGTAGGTAATATCGAACATGAATTAATTAATGTAGGTAAAGCCGGACGTTCTCGTTGGCAAGGTAAGCGTCCAACGGTTCGTGGTTCTGTTATGAACCCTAACGATCACCCACACGGTGGTGGTGAAGGACGTGCGCCTATCGGACGTAAATCACCAATGTCACCTTGGGGCAAACCAACACTTGGTTACAAAACACGTCAGCGTAATAAACAATCAGATAAATTTATTGTACGTAAACGTAAAAAATAACGGGGTTGAACGACGGGATTAATACCCGTCTGTCAATCGCGAAGGGAGGCTTATCCATGGGTCGTAGCTTAAAAAAAGGACCTTTCGCAGATGATCATTTATTGAAAAAGATTGACAAACTTAACGATGAGGACAAAAAGACAGTAGTAAAGACGTGGTCTCGTCGCTCTACTATCTTCCCAAGCTTTGTTGGTCATACGATTGCGGTATATGATGGACGTAAACACGTACCTGTATACGTAACGGAAGATATGGTTGGACATAAACTAGGCGAATTCGCTCCATCTCGCACATATAGAGGGCATGCTGGAGACGACAAGAAAACAAAACGTTAATTGAGAGGAGGTACTCCTAATGCAAGCAAAAGCTGTTGCAAAAACAATTCGCATTGCTCCTCGTAAAGTCCGCTTGGTGGTCGATCTTATCCGCGGCAAAGATGTAGGAGAAGCAATTGCAATTTTAAAACACACGCAACGAGGTGCTTCACCAGTTGTTGAAAAATTAATCAACTCTGCGATCGCAAATGCAGAGCATAACTATGAAATGAATCCTGATAATTTAGTAGTGTCTGAAGCGTATGTAAACGAAGGTGTTACATTGAAACGTTTCCGCCCACGTGCACAAGGTCGTGCAACACAAATCAATAAACGAACTAGCCACATTACAGTGGTTCTATCTGAGAAAAAGGAGGGATAATCTGTGGGTCAAAAAGTAAATCCAACTGGTCTTCGTGTCGGAGTTATCCGTGATTGGGAATCTAAGTGGTATGCAGGTAAAGATTATGCGGACCTTTTACATGAGGATATTAAGATTCGTGAATATATTGAACAACGTTTAAAAGATGGTGCTGTATCTAAAGTTGAAATCGAAAGAGCAGCAAATCGTGTGAATATTTCTATCTCTACAGCTAAGCCAGGTATGGTAATCGGTAAAGGTGGTTCTGAAGTTGAAGCACTGCGTAAATCACTGAACCAATTAACTGGTAAAAGAGTACACATTAACATCGTAGAAGTGAAAAAAGCAGACTTAGATGCTAAGTTAGTAGCAGAAAATATCGCTCGTCAATTAGAAAACCGAGTATCATTCCGTCGTGCACAGAAACAAACACTTCAACGTGCAATGCGCGCAGGGGCAAAAGGTATTCGTACTCAAGTATCTGGTCGTCTTGGCGGTGCAGATATGGCGAGATCAGAGAGCTACAGCGAAGGAACTGTTCCACTTCATACTTTACGTGCAGATATCGATTATGGAACTGCAGAAGCAGACACAACTTACGGTAAACTAGGTGTTAAAGTATGGATTTATCGTGGAGAAGTCCTTCCAACTAAAAACACTAAATAAGGAAGGGGGCAAGCATTATGTTAATGCCAAAACGTGTAAAACATCGTAAGCAACATCGTGGAAATATGAAAGGTAAAGCAAAAGGCGGTACAACCGTAGCTTTTGGTGAATATGGTTTACAAGCAGTTGATTCTTCTTGGATCACTAGCCGTCAGATTGAAGCAGCTCGTATAGCGATGACTCGTTATATGAAGCGTGGTGGTAAAGTTTGGATTAAAATTTTCCCTGATAAACCTTATACAGCTAAGCCTCTAGAGGTTCGTATGGGTTCAGGTAAAGGTGCTCCCGAAGGTTGGGTAGCAGTTGTAAAACCAGGAAAAATAATGTTTGAAATTGCAGGTGTATCAGAAGAGGTAGCTCGTGAAGCACTTCGTCTTGCATCACATAAATTACCGATCAAAACGAAATTCGTAAAACGAGAAGAAATTGGTGGTGAAATCAATGAAGGCTAATGAAATTAGAGAACTAACCACTGCCGAAATTGAACAAAAAATCAAGTCATTAAAAGAAGAGCTTTTCAATTTGCGTTTCCAACTAGCTACAGGTCAATTGGAAAACACAGCACGTCTACGTGAAGTGCGTAAGTCAATTGCACGTATGAAAACTGTTGTTCGCGAAAGAGAGCTAAGCGTAAATAACGGATAATAAAGGAGGTTAGCCTCAGATGAGTGAGCGTAATGATCGTAAAGTCTATACTGGACGTGTCGTATCTGACAAGATGGATAAGACTATCACTGTTGTCGTTGAAACATACAAATTCCATAATTTATATGGCAAACGTGTTAAATACTCAAAAAATTTCAAAACGCATGATGAAAACAATCAAGCTAAAATCGGCGATATTGTTCGTATCATGGAAACTAAACCACTATCTAAAACAAAACGTTTTCGTCTATTAGAAGTAGTGGAAGAAGCAGTAATTATTTAATTAAAGATCGCTCGGATAAGTTCCGAAGGGAGGGTACACGCATATGATCCAACAAGAATCTCGTTTGAAAGTAGCAGATAACTCTGGTGCTCGTGAGGTACTAGCGATTAAAGTCTTAGGCGGTTCCGGCCGTAAAACAGCGAACGTTGGTGATGTAATTGTTTGTTCTGTGAAACAAGCAACACCAGGAGGCGTTGTTAAAAAAGGTGAAGTAGTTAAAGCAGTAATCGTACGTTCTAAGAGCGGAGTGAGACGTAAAGACGGTTCATATATTCGATTTGATGAGAATGCAGCAGTTATCATTCGTGATGACCAAAGTCCAAGAGGTACTCGTATTTTTGGACCAGTTGCACGTGAATTGCGTGATGCGAAATTCATGAAAATCGTATCTCTAGCTCCAGAAGTATTATAAGCACGTTACGGAAAAACCGTGTAAGGAGGTGCGGATAGCATGCATGTCAAAAAAGGTGATAAAGTACAAATCATTTCAGGTAAAGATAAAGGAAAGCAGGGAGAAGTATTAGCTTCATTCCCGAAAAAAGATCGTGTGCTTGTGGAAGGTGTCAACATCGTGAAAAAACACGCAAAACCTTCACAAGAAAATCCACAAGGTGGTATCTTGAATCAAGAAGCAACAATTCATGTTTCAAATGTATTGCCAGTTGATCCTAAATCTGGCGAACCAACTCGTGTTGGATATGAAGTACGCGATGGAAAGAAAGTTCGTATCGCTAAAAAATCTGGTGAATCTTTAGATAAATAGTGCTGGCGATGAAAGGAGGTTTACGTAATGAACGCTTTAAAAGAAAAGTACAATAAAGAAATTGTAACTTCATTAGTAGATAAATTTAATTATGATTCTGTAATGGAAGTACCAAAAGTTGAAAAAATCGTTGTTAATATGGGTGTAGGTGACGCAGTTCAAAACTCTAAAGCGCTAGATGCTGCTGTTGAGGAACTATCACAAATCACTGGTCAAAAACCTGTAGTAACGAAAGCGAAAAAATCAATCGCAGGTTTCCGCTTACGTGAAGGAATGCCAATCGGTGCGAAAGTAACATTACGTGGTGAGCGTATGTATGATTTCCTTCAAAAGCTTATCGATGTATCACTACCACGTGTGCGTGACTTCCGTGGTATTTCTAAAAAAGCATTTGATGGCCGTGGTAACTACACTTTAGGTGTAAAAGAGCAATTAATTTTCCCGGAAATTAATTATGATCAAGTAAACAAGGTTAGAGGGATGGACGTTGTTATCGTGACAACAGCTAATTCTGACGAAGAAGCTTCTGAACTCTTAACACAACTTGGCATGCCTTTCCAAAAATAAGCGAAAAGCTCGTATAAGGAGGGAAAAGAGTGGCTAAAAAATCAATGATCGCTAAGCAACAACGCAAAGCGAAATTCCAAGTACAAGAGTACACAAGATGTGAACGTTGCGGAAGACCACATTCAGTAATCCGTAAATTCAAGCTTTGCCGAATTTGTTTCCGTGAACTTGCGTATAAAGGTCAAATTCCTGGTGTTAAAAAAGCAAGCTGGTAAATCCCCGAATAGGGAAGGAGGTAAAAAGAATGGTTATGACAGATCCAATTGCAGATATGCTTACTCGTATTCGTAACGCTAACGTGGTACGCCATGAAAAATTGGAGTTCCCAGCGTCGAATCTTAAGAAAGAAATTGCAGATATTCTAAAACGTGAAGGGTTTATCCGTGACTATGAGTACGTAGAAGATAGTAAACAAGGAATCCTTCGTATCTTTTTGAAGTATGGTACTAACGATGAGCGTGTTATCACAGGTTTAAAGAAAATTAGTAAACCGGGTCTACGCGTTTATGCAAAAGCAGATGAATTACCTAAAGTTTTAAATGGTTTAGGTATCGCGATCGTTTCTACTTCAAAAGGTGTATTATCTGATAAAGAAGCACGCTCGCAAGCTATCGGTGGCGAAGTGTTAGCATACATTTGGTAAGATATTTTCAAGAAGGCAGGAGGTGCAAGAGATGTCTCGTATAGGTTTAAAGTTATTAGATATTCCACAAGGTGTGGAAATTAAAATTGACGGTAATAATGTAACTGTAAAAGGACCTAAAGGCGAATTAAGCCGTTCTTTTAGCAGTGATATGAAAATTAATATCGATGATAATGTTTTGACTGTAGCCCGTCCTAGTGACAGCAAACAACACAAAGCATTACACGGAACAACAAGAAGCCTTATTGGAAACATGGTAGAAGGTGTCCATAAAGGATTCGAAAAAGCACTAGAAATTCAAGGTGTTGGGTACCGTGCTCAAAAACAAGGTAACAAACTTGTTGTAAATGCAGGTTATTCTCACCCTGTAGAAATAGATGCGATTGATGGAATTGAAATTGATGTTCCAGCCAATACAAGAGTTGTTGTAAAAGGTATCGACAAAGAATTAGTTGGTGCAGTTGCAGCAAACATTAGAGCGATTCGCCCACCTGAGCCATACAAAGGTAAAGGTATCCGTTATGAAGGTGAATATGTACGTCGTAAAGAAGGTAAAACTGCTAAGTAAGTTTAGGTAGCAAGCGGAAAGGAGTGACCTAGATGATCACAAAGCCTAATAAAAACAGTGTGCGTCAAAAAAGACATCAGCGTATCCGTAAGAATTTATTCGGTACGGAACAACGCCCACGTCTAAACGTATTTCGTTCAAATAATCATATCTACGCACAACTAATCGATGACGTGAACAACGTGACATTAGCAAGTGCGTCTACTGTAGATAAAGAGTTAAACTTAGAAGCAACAGGAAATGTTGAAGCAGCGAAACAAGTTGGTGAGTTAATCGCTAAACGTGCGCTTGACAAAGACTTAAAAAATGTTGTTTTTGATCGTGGTGGATATTTATATCATGGTCGAGTTAAATCTCTAGCAGATGCTGCTCGCGAAGCAGGTCTTGAATTTTAATTAAAAAAGGAGGGACATATGTTGCGTACTAACATCGACCCAAACAAATTGGATTTAGAAGAACGCGTTGTAACAATCAACCGTGTAGCAAAAGTAGTTAAAGGTGGACGTCGTTTTCGCTTTGCTTCATTGGTAGTAGTCGGAGATAAAAATGGTCATGTAGGATTTGGTACTGGTAAAGCACAAGAAGTACCAGAAGCTATTAAGAAAGCAATTGACGATGCAAAGAAAAACTTAATCAATGTACCAGTCGTTGGTACTTCCATTCCACACGAAATTCACGGACAATTCGGGGCTGGTAACATCTTGTTGAAACCAGCTGTAGAAGGTACGGGAGTTATCGCTGGTGGACCAGTACGTGCCGTATTAGAGCTTGCTGGTGTAGGTGATATCCTATCTAAATCATTAGGATCAAATACACCAATTAACATGGTTCGTGCAACAATTAATGGACTTAGCGAATTAAAGCGTGCTGAAGAAGTAGCAAAACTTCGTGGTAAGTCTGTAGAAGAATTGTTAGGATAGGGAGGGAAACAAAATGTCTAACAAGATAGAAATTACCCTCAAACGCAGTGTCATCGGTAGATCAGAAGTACAAAAAGCTACTGTACAAACGTTAGGTCTAAGAAAGATGCATCAATCAGTAGTCCGTGAAGATACTCCTGTCGTGCGAGGCATGATTAACAAAGTATCACATTTAGTAGATATTAAAGAAGTTTAATAAAATTAGTTTTAAGAGGAGGTGCTCGCATGAAACTTCATGAATTAAAACCATCACAAGCGAAGAAAGAGCGTAACCGCGTAGGTCGTGGTATGGCTTCAGGTAATGGTAAAACATCTGGACGTGGTCATAAAGGTCAAAAAGCACGTTCTGGTGGAGGTGTACGTCCAGGATTTGAAGGTGGTCAAATGCCACTTTTCCAACGTTTACCGAAACGTGGTTTTACCAATATTAACCGCAAAGATTTCGCAATTGTTAACTTAGAAACATTGAATAACTATGATGAGGGTACTGAAGTGACACCTGAGCTTTTACTTGAGACAGGTACCATAAGCAAGGTAAAGTCTGGCGTTAAGATTCTTGGAAATGGAAAATTAGAAAAGAAATTAACCGTAAAAGCTCATAAGTTTTCTGCTTCAGCAAAAGATGCAATCGAAGCAGCGGGCGGTAAAACTGAGGTGATTTAATGTTTCGTACAATCTCCAATTTTGTGCGTGTAGCAGATATTAGACAAAAGATCATTTTTACACTTCTCATGTTAATAGTATTTCGGATTGGAACGTTTATTCCTGTTCCATTCACAGATCGATCTGCTATTGACTTTATGAATGAACAAAATGTATTTGGCTTACTCAATACGTTTGGTGGTGGAGCCCTGCAAAACTTCTCCATCTTTGCGATGGGTATTATGCCTTACATTACAGCATCTATTATTATGCAACTTTTGCAAATGGATGTCGTTCAAAAATTCTCTGAGTGGAAAAAGCAAGGAGAAATGGGTCGTAAAAAGCTAGCACAGGTGACTCGATATGCAACGATAGGCTTAGCATTCATCCAAGCTTGTGCTATGTCCGTAGGGTTTAATGCTATGTCAGGCGGTCTATTAATTTCTGACCCTGGCGTAGGTAAGTTCCTAGTTATTGCTATTGTATTAACAAGTGGTACTGCATTCCTAATGTGGTTAGGGGAGCAAATTACTGCAAATGGTGTTGGTAATGGTATTTCAATCCTGATTTTTGCAGGTATCGTTGCAGCCATTCCAAATGGTGTTAATCAAATTTACGCACAATATTTTGGATCTGGTGCAGATGATGAATTGTTCCTAAATATTATTATTGTATTGTTGATCGTATTGCTAGTTATTGCGGTAACGGTTGGAGTTATTTTCATCCAACAAGCATTACGTAAAATTCCTGTACAATATGCAAAACGTTTAGTGAATCGTTCGCCAGTAGGAGGACACTCTACACATTTACCGTTAAAAGTAAATGCTGCAGGGGTAATTCCAGTTATCTTTGCTATTTCATTTATCATTGCACCGCGAACAATCGCAGGTTTCTTTGAGAATAATGAGATTGCATCGACAATTTCGAACATTTTTGATTATACAAACCCAACAGGTATGGTTATATACGTTGTGCTAATCATCGCATTTACGTATTTCTATACATTTGTTCAAGTTAACCCTGAACAAATGGCTGACAACCTGAAGAAACAAGGCGGTTATATTCCTGGAATTCGACCAGGAAAAACAACGGAGACTTATTTAACACGTGTTATGTATCGACTAACATTTGTTGGATCCATCTTTTTAGCTGCGGTATCTGTCTTACCACTAGTTTTAGGTGATTTGGCAGGCTTACCACAATCCGTTCAAATCGGTGGAACTGGTTTACTAATTGTAGTCGGTGTTGCATTACAGACGATGAAACAATTAGAAGGACAGCTAGTAAAACGTAACTATAAAGGCTTTATTAAATAAAGTTTTTATTTCAAGCGGACTAGACAGAGAGCGAGGGGAAAATCGTTGAATCTAATCCTTATGGGACTACCTGGTGCTGGTAAAGGTACACAGGCAGAGAGAATAGTAGAAAAATATGACATCCCTCATATTTCAACTGGAGATATGTTTCGGTTAGCTATTAAAGAAGGAACAGAGCTTGGACAGAAAGCTAAAAGCTATATGGATGAAGGTGCTCTTGTTCCAGATGAAGTAACGATTGGAATTGTGAAAGAAAGATTAAGTAAAGACGATTGTAATAAAGGGTTCTTATTGGATGGTTTTCCACGTACTTTAGCACAAGCTGAAGCACTTGATCAATTATTATCCGAGATGAACCGCTCGATTGATTATGTCTTACACGTAGAAGTAAACAAGGATGAATTAGTAGAGCGTCTGACAGGACGTCGTATTTGTCCAACTTGTGGAACTGCATATCATGTAATCTTTAATCCTCCTAAGGAAGAGGGAATATGTGATAAAGATGGTGAAACACTTATCCAACGTGAAGATGATCAGCCAAGCACCGTAAAGAATCGTTTAGAAGTTAATCTCGAACAAACACAACCAATGCTAGACTTCTACTCAAACAAAGGTGACTTAGTCACTATTAATGGCTCTCAAGAAATTAACAGTGTATTTAACGATATTAACGAAAAATTAAAGACAATTTCTTAATTATTTATCGTTAAAGTTGGTATAATGATACTAACTAAAAAAGTATAACGTAAAACCAAAATGAAGGTGATGATGGTTGAGCGAAACGGAGAGTTATCCGGAATTAGGTCAGGTTGTTCAAATCCTACAGGGACGCGAAGCAGGTCAGTTTGCAATTGTTATTGAAAAAGTAGACAGTCGTTTTGTGTTGTTGGCGGATGGAGACAGGCGTAAATATGATCGACCGAAGAAAAAAAACATCCAACATATTACGTTCACACGTTTTGTGTCTCCTGAAGTTCAAAGAAGCCTTCTCGAAACAGGGCGCGTAACCAATGGTAAATTGCGTTATGCTATTAATAAATTTGTCGAAGAATATGTGACAGATTTGAAGAAGGGAGATCAACTCGATGGCGAAAGACGATGCAATTGAAGTAGAAGGTACAGTAATTGATACTTTACCGAATGCACAGTTTAAAGTTGAACTAGAGAATGGCCACACCGTACTTGCACATGTTTCTGGGAAAATTAGAATGCACTTCATTCGTATTTTACCAGGAGATAAAGTAACGGTTGAACTTTCTCCATATGATTTAACAAGAGGTCGTATTACGTACCGTTATAAATAAAATGCTCCGATACAAGAGGAGGTATGGAAGATGAAGGTAAGACCATCTGTAAAACCAATTTGTGAAAAATGCAAGGTAATTCGTCGTAAAGGGAAAGTAATGGTAATTTGCGAAAACCCTAAGCATAAACAAAAACAAGGATAAGGAGGTGTAATCAATCTATGGCACGTATTTCTGGTGTAGATATTCCGCGTGATAAACGTGTAGTGATTGCTTTAACCTATATTTATGGTATTGGGAAAACAACTGCTAAGAAAGTATTAGAAGAAGCTGGTGTGAATGAAAGCACTCGTGTTCGTGATTTAACAGAAGAAGAATTAGGTCAAATTCGTCAAAAAATGGACAGCTATACAGTGGAAGGGGACCTTCGTCGTGAAGTATCTCTTAACATTAAGCGTCTAATTGAAATTGGATCCTATCGTGGTGTGCGTCATCGCCGTGGCTTACCAGTTCGCGGACAAAAAACGAAGAACAACTCTCGTACTCGTAAAGGTCCAAGAAAAACAATGGCTAACAAAAAGAAATAAGATAAAAGGAGGTTTGCTAACTTATGGCTCGTAAATCAAATACACGTAAACGTAAAGTGAAAAAGAATATAGACACGGGTATTGCACATATCCGTTCTACATTTAATAATACAATTGTTACGATTACTGATGTACAAGGTAATGCACTTAGCTGGAGTAGTGCAGGAGCGCTAGGCTTTAGAGGTTCTCGAAAATCTACACCTTTTGCAGCACAAATGGCTGCTGAGGCTGCAGCAAAAACAGCTCAGGATCATGGTGTGAAATCTTTAGAGGTTACAGTGAAAGGACCTGGTGCTGGACGTGAAGCAGCAATTCGTTCACTTCAAGCAGCAGGTATAGAAGTAACAGCTATTGTGGATGTAACGCCAGTTCCTCACAATGGTTGTCGCCCACCAAAACGTCGTCGAGTATAATAATCACAGTATATTATTTGTTAATCTGTCTATAATGGTTTATGATAGCTTAATAAAGTTTTTTAAGAATATGGATTCAATACACCATTTGCGTTCGACAGAATTGCATAGTGCAGAAACGGGAACTGCCTACCTGGGGAATTTCGGTTAGACGAAGGTCTAACCGGGGTTTCGACGTTTTAGAGGAGGGTTTAATAGATGATCGAAATTGAAAAACCGAAAATAGAAACAGTAGAGATCAGTAATGATGCTACCTATGGTAAATTCGTTGTAGAACCACTAGAACGTGGATATGGTACTACACTTGGTAACTCCTTGCGTCGTATCCTATTATCTTCACTTCCTGGCGCTGCTGTTACATCTGTTCAAATGGATGGAGCATTACATGAGTTTTCAACAGTTGAAGGAGTAGTCGAGGACGTCACAACTATTATCTTAAACTTAAAACAACTTGCTCTTAAAATCTATTCAGATGAAGAAAAAACGCTAGAAGTAGATGTACAGGGAGAAGGAAAAGTTACGGCTGCAGATATCATTTTTGATAGTGATGTCGAAATTTTAAATCCAGATCTTCACATTGCTACAGTAGGTAGTAATGGTCATTTAAAAATGAAAATTTCAGCACAAAGCGGTCGAGGATATCGTCCAGCTGACACAAACAACCATGAAGATCGTCCAATTGGTGTTATTCCAGTGGACTCTATTTTCACGCCCGTATCTAAAGTAACGTATCAAGTGGAAAACACTCGTATTGGTGAAGATGCCAATTATGATAAACTTACTTTTGATATTCAAACAGACGGAAGTATTCGCCCAGAAGAAGCAGTATCATTAGGTGCTAAAATCTTTACGGAGCATATGAATATTTTTGTTGGTTTAACGGACGAAGCAAAAAATGCTGAAATTATGATTGAAAAAGAAGAAGATCAGAAAGAAAAAGTTCTTGAAATGACAATCGAAGAACTTGATTTATCAGTAAGATCTTATAACTGCTTGAAACGTGCAGGTATTAACACGGTACAAGAGTTAGCTCATAAATCGGAAGAAGATATGATGAAAGTTCGTAACTTAGGTCGTAAATCACTTGAAGAAGTGAAACATAAATTAGAAGATTTAGGTTTAGGTCTACGTAACGAAGATTAATCATGACACCTTTTAGAGATCTCTAATGAAGGAGGGATAATCCATGGCTAGAAAACTAGGACGTACAACGGATCAGCGAAAAGCACTGTTACGTGGTTTAGCTACTGACCTTATTGTACATGAACGTTTAGAAACAACGGAAGCGAAAGCAAAAGAACTACGCTCGGTTGTAGATAAAATGATTACACTTGGTAAACGCGGTGATATTCATGCTCGTCGTCAAGCTGCTGCATTTTTATATAATGCAGAAGCAAATGAAAATGAAGTTGCTGTACAAAAACTGTTTAGCGACATCGCAGGTCGCTATGAAGATCGCCAAGGTGGATACACAAGAGTGCTTAAATTAGGACCTCGTCGCGGTGATGGGGCTGAAATGGCAGTCATTGAATTAGTATAATTGAATACCAAAAAGCAAGGGGCAGGAGCTACTCTCATTACGAGGTGCATCCAAGCCCTTTTTTTGTAATACAAACATCACTCTGGTTGAGATTTAAAAATGTAATAGGCGCTTTTGCCTTGTAAGCAAGGAAAGCTTATAATCAGCGGTATCAAGACATTTGTTATCAAAGTATTCATTTTGAAATGTAGTGTATATGAATCCACCGCTGCGGCTGCCCACTTCCCTTTTACCACGGGCACAAGTGCAACATCTACTCAAGCAAGCTTTCGTAGTGTTTTCTATGCAGTGGCGTTTTCCCTGGAAAGCGAAGTGGGCAAGCCTAGCAGATTTTAAATCTATTATCCATTTCAAAATTACTACTAAAAAGACCGAGTGGGCTTCCCCGGTTTTTCTTAGCACTTCTCTTTCCGTCGGAGTATGGTAAAATGAGAGAATAATATTACCCGGGAAATATAGCAATCAAGGGAGCTATTTCAATGTCAGCGATAGAGTTTCGAAATGTTTTTTTTCGATATAATGAAGAATCTCCATATGTATTAAAGAATCTTAATTTGACGATAGAGGAAGGCCAGACGGTGGCAATCTTAGGACATAACGGTTCAGGCAAATCTACTGTTTCTAAGCTAGTAAATGGATTGTTAACACCACAGAGTGGTGAAGTGCTAATAGATGAAAAAAAGATTCGAACATCTAATGTATGGGAGATCCGTAAGAAAGTTGGCATGGTTTTTCAAAATCCTGAAAATCAATTTGTAGGGACCACCGTAAAAGATGATGTTGCTTTTGGGTTAGAAAACCGAGGAATACCACGAGCTGAAATGGTGGATCGAATCCATCAAAGTTTGATGAATGTTGGCATGGATCAATATATCAACCATGAGCCACATCATCTTTCGGGAGGACAAAAGCAACGAGTGGCTATCGCAAGTGTTATGGCAATTAAACCGGAGATATTATTACTAGATGAAGCAACCTCCATGTTAGATCCTAAAGGTCGGAAAGAGATTTTATCGACCATACAGGAATTAAAGAAGCGAGAGAAAATGACAATGATGATGATTACGCATGATTTAAATGAAATCATTTTAGCAGACCGTGTCATTGTTATGAATAACGGCAATATATACTTGGATACCACCAAGGAACAATTATTCACACATCATGAGAGATTAGAATCAATCGGATTGACTTTACCGTTTACTGTTCAACTTGCATTAGAATTAGAAAGATACGATTATCAATTTGCCTTATATCCATTAAATCATGAGGAGTTTATTAAGCAATTATGGACATCCAATTTAGACAAGTAGGATATACCTACCAACCACATACGCCTTTTGCCTATCAAGCAATCCGTAATATCAATCTATCGATTTCATCTGGAGAATATATCGCAGTTGTCGGCCATACCGGATCAGGTAAATCCACACTGCTACAGCATATAAATGGCTTATTAGTACCAACAGAAGGTGAGGTGCATGTAGGAGACTTCCTATTATCAAATGATAATAAAAGACAGGATTTGAGAAAGTTAAGAGAAAAAGTAGGCATTGTTTTTCAGTATCCGGAGCATCAACTTTTTGAAGAAACAGTGGAAAGAGATATTAGCTTTGGTCCACATAATTTCCGAGTGCCTAAAGAAGAAATCGAACAACGTGTCATAAGATCCATGGAAAAAGTAGAATTACCAACCGATATTTTAAACAAATCCCCATTTGAATTAAGTGGCGGACAAATGCGCAGAGTAGCGATTGCGGGTGTACTAGCAATGGAGCCAGAGGTTTTAATTCTAGATGAACCTACAGCAGGATTAGATCCAAAAGGACAATACGATATAATGGATATGTTCTATCAGTTACATCAATCAAGACAGATGACAACGATTTTGGTAACACATCAAATGGATCAGGCGCTTAAATATGCCGATCGGATCATCGTATTAGCAAATGGAGAAGTACATATGGAAGGCAATCCAGAAGAAATATTCTCCAAAACAAAACAGCTACAAGAAGTAAATCTTGATGTGCCGGAAGTTCTTACATTAATTGATGATTTCAATCACCGATTTGATGGATCAATCCGTTATCACCGTCAATCAATTGCAGAATTAGCAAAGGAAATCGTCGATCATTTTAGGGAGAATAAACGGTTATGAAATCATTTATGATCATAGGACAATTTGTACCAGGCACTTCCTCGTTACACCGATTAGACCCTCGTACTAAAATGATAACAATATTTAGCTTCGTAATTATTGTTTTTTTTGCTAATAATGTACTAAGTTATGGTTGGTTGGCACTTTTTTCATTAATGCTTATTTTACTATCCAAAATCAGTATGCCTTACATTTTAAAAGGAATTACACCTGTTTGGTTTTTAATTATATTTACGTTTATTCTGCATTTATTTATTACAAAAGAAGGACCTGTTCTATTAGAAATCAGCAACTTTAAAGTGTATGAAGGTGGAGTTATCCAAGGATTAACTATTTCACTACGTTTTTTACTGCTTGTGTTAGTAACCTCCTTATTAACTTTAACCACATCTCCAATGGAAATTACCGATGCTATCGAGGAATTGTTTGCACCTCTCAAAAAGATCAAAGTACCTGTGCACGAATTAGCTTTAATGATGTCGATTTCTCTCCGATTTATTCCGACACTGTTAGAAGAAACCGAGAAAATTTCGAAAGCACAAGCATCTCGTGGTGTCGATTTTCGCACAGGAACTATGAAAGATCGAATGTATGCGATTGTTCCTTTATTAGTTCCTTTATTTATTAGTGCTTTTAAACGAGCGGAGGAATTAGCAATGGCCATGGAGGCTAGGGGTTACAACGGAAGTGAAGGTAGAACAAAACTGAGAGAACTAAAACTAACAAGAATTGATTATATCGCCATATTAGTATACGTCATAATCATTATTATCTTCTTTAATTTACGGTCGTAAGGAGCTTATAAGATGAGATTGAAAGCAACCATAAGTTATGATGGCACTCATTTTTCTGGTTATCAAATTCAACCAAATGGAAGAACAGTCCAAGGGAAAATAGAAAATGTTCTGACAAAAATGCATAAAGGAAAAGCAGTCAGAGTAATAGCTTCAGGTAGAACAGATCAAGGTGTGCATGCGGTAGGCCAGGTTATTCACTTTGATACTGATTTAGAGATTCCTTTAGTCAATTGGAAAAAAGCATTAAATACGATGTTGCCTGATGATATTGAGGTAGTAGACATCCAGTTAGCAACCGAGGATTTTCATGCGCGTTTTGACGTGAAAGAGAAAGAATATCGTTATTTTGTCTTGAATTCGGATAAAAGAGATATTTTTAAGCGAAATTTTTATTATTTTGTAAAAGATAAGCTTGATCTTAAAGCTATCCAGCTAGCGGCTAACCATTTCCTTGGTAGCCATGACTTTACCTCTTTTTGTGGAACGAATACGAATGTAAAAGGAGACAAGATTCGGACAGTTACTAATATCTCTGTTGAGCAATCGGGAGATAATATTATATTTAAGGTAAGAGGGACTGGCTTTTTGTATAATATGGTCCGGATTATCGTCGGTACTCTACTGGAAGTAGGATTAAATAAAAGAAATCCAGATGATATTCTACAAATCATCAGTCAAAAAGATCGTTCCCAAGCAGGAAATACCGCTCCAGCTCAAGGTCTTTATTTGTGGGAAGTAAGCTACCAGGAAAAAAGTTAATAAAAACAACGAATCCTTGCGTGCAATCTATTGACAAACCTTGTAGAATGTTATATTATGATCTATGGCATTTTATTTTCTAAACCACGGATAGCCCCGGAAAGTTACTCGTGTTAGAATATAAATTCGGACAAAATATAAGAGAGAATCAACAGATTTAGGAGGTAACCGATCATGCGAACAACTTTCATGGCAAATGAAGCTAATATTGAACGCAAATGGTTTGTTGTAGACGCAGAAGGTCAAACGTTAGGTCGTTTAGCAAGTGAAATTGCTTCTATCCTTCGCGGAAAGCATAAACCAACATATACACCGCATGTTGACACTGGTGATCATGTGATCATTATCAACGCAGAAAAAATCGAACTTACTGGTAAAAAACTTAGCGATAAGTTATACCATCGTCACGCTACGAATCGCCCAGGTGGTTTAAAATCACGTACTGCTGGTGAAATGCGCGAAAAATATCCTGAGCAAATGTTAGAATTAACAATTAAAGGGATGTTACCTAAAGGTAAATTAGGACGTAAAATGGGTAAAAAACTACATGTTTATCGTGGAGCAGATCATAAGCATGCAGCACAACAACCAGAAGTTTACGAACTTCGTGGATAATTAAAAGGAGGTTAACATAGTGGCACAAGTACAATACTACGGTACCGGACGCCGTAAAACTTCAACTGCACGTGTACGTTTAGTTCCAGGTACTGGACGTATCGTTGTAAATAATCGTGATGCGGAATCTTACTTCCCATACGAAACACTTCGTACAATTATTAAGCAACCATTAGCAGCTACAGAAACAGAAGGTAGCTATGATGTATTAGTAAACGTTGATGGTGGAGGATACACTGGTCAAGCTGGTGCAATTCGTCACGGCGTTGCTCGTGCATTATTAGAAGCTGATCCAGAATACCGCGCAACACTTAAGCGTGCTGGATACTTAACTCGTGACGCGCGTGCTAAAGAACGTAAAAAATACGGTCTTAAAAAAGCTCGTCGTGCACCACAGTTCTCAAAACGTTAAAAACCTTATATATCAAGGGTTTACCCTCTTTGCTCTTATGGAGCAGGGAGGGTTTTTTATGTTTAAATTTGGAATTCAATCTCTTTGTTAAAAATTTATCACTAGTATCGCATAAAAATATTCTTAATTTTCTGACTACTATTCTCTGCTTTTTTGATGTAAAAGAAAGACAACCAAGCATAGGTAGTAAACATCCATTTTCTCACTATAGATATTGTCCTAAGCAAACATGAAAAAATCAAAAGTAAATGAGAAAAAGTTTATCATTAATAAGGATTTGGCTAAATTGACATTTTTCTTCAAAGAAATTTGCTATATCGGAGATCACTCTATTACTTAGCTCTAAAGAATATCTAAGTTCTAAGTCCAAAATCACCGTCTATTAAACACATGTTTTTATTTTATATGACTTGTGCTGTTCCTAAATTTGCTGAAATGGTAGTTTTGCCAACACCACCTTTTCCAGAAGGGACAGTAATGATTTGCCCCACTAATATCTCTTTCCTTTACCATGTACACCAATGTCAAATACAACTCTATTATACTATGCAATAACGATACGTAAACTTTAATCGCTAGGTACATGGTCACTAAATTAAATGATGTATTATCACGATACTTAGGTGAAAATATAAATAAATTCAACTGATTTTTTACGTTTTATTGTTTATAATGTAATGAGGATATATTATTAAAAGTAACTATATTCTTCCATTTTCAAATCTTCGTTAAAGGAATGATTAGATTGATTGAAGCAATATTGATAGATGATGAAAAGCTTCCATTAGAGAAGTTAGCAAATTTACTAAAAAAAAATAGCAACATTGATGTAGTTGGTATGTTCCAGGATCCTTTGCACGCACTAAAAGAGATAACAGAAAATGTACCTGATGTTGTTTTTTTAGATATTCAAATGCCAGAGATTAGCGGATTAGAACTTGCCGATAGGATACAAGAATTCCATGAAGAGATTGAAATCGTGTTCGTCACCGGTTATGATCATTACGCAATTGATGCATTTGAATTGTTCGCACTCGATTATCTCATTAAACCTATTCAAACGAAACGATTAGAAAAAACGATTCGAAGGATAGATAAAAAGAATCTACTTAATAGAACCTCCAATAATCGAAATAAACAAATCCAACTTTCATGTTTTAATGAGATTAAATTTTCTACTTCAGAAAATGCCGAGATTCCGATCAAATGGCGCACTAGAAAAACGTTAGAGTTGTTTGCTTATTTACTACACAACCGAGAAAAATTCGTTTCGAAAGAGACATTAATTGATATGTTGTGGTCAGAATTACCTATTGATAAAGCTTATCAGCAACTTTATACCACGATTTACCACTGTAGGAATTCTTTAAAGAAAGCTAATATTTCAGATGTTTTGATTAGAAATGTTTCGAATATAGGTAGTGGATATATGCTACAGACTGGGGGATTAATTGTACATGAATGTTATGAATGGAGATTAGGTTCAGAGCAAATCTCCTTCATTGATAAAGGTCAATTAGGTACAATCGAAAAACTATTTTACCAATATGCAGGTGATTATCTGGGGTATTACGATTTCCACTGGGCAAGAACTCATGCTGAAAGGTTAAGACAACAGTGGTTAAAATTAGGCAGATTATTAGCAGCATACTATCAGAAAAAACGAGAATATTCACAAGCAATCACCATATATTCTACTGTGCAAAATATTTCGCCTGAATTAGAAGAAAGTTATTTTGAATTAATGAAATTATTTGCAATAAAGAAGGAATACAGAGAAGTACATATTCAGTACCAAGATCTAACCAATATGTTAGTAGAAGAATTAGATATAGAACCGAGTACCGAAATTACTAATTGGTATTTTTCTTGGAAGGAACGAAATTCTATTAACAATTTTTATGATTAGACAAGTACAATGGTGATAGAGAGAGATGCGAATTCATTTAACTTTCAAGCTTTTGTTCTTGAGGTGAAAGTTACGTAAACTCACGGTGGTTCCAAGAATGACTTCATATAGACATCTTTTTTTACAGTGAATACAGTACACTGTCCAAATAAGTAGATATTTTTTTCCATGAAGAAAAACGTTGTCTTAGTGTTATATTCTACCAATATAACAACGAATTCTTTAGTGTACCTCGATGGTCCATCAGAAAAAGTAATGGTTGTATATCCATATGGGAGACTATATAGCATGTTGGAATCTACGTTATAAACATCCTTCTCTATCTCCTGTTATTTTACATCTTTGCTGGTTTTAATTCTGAAAGGTGTGAGGCGGATGACGTCATTTTTTGACTATCTAAATGAAAATCTACAGATGATTTTTTGCTTTCAACAGCTGTTGTCACATCGATTGATATATTAAAATTGTTGGTTGTATGCAAAAATAAAGTAAAAAAAGAAGCGTGTCAGTTAAACGCTTTAAGTATTTCAATTTTTTCTAGAATTTATTTACAGGTAATCCCCATAATCTAATAAAGTTATTGTCAGTGATTGCTGATAAATTGCACAGAACTGAAATTAAGAAAGCGTTTTTGGAACAGTGATATAATGTTCTGATCAGATACGGCCTTCGAAATATGTAAAAGACAGAGACATGCGAATCGTAAAATCATTGACAGTCTTCAATAAATGTTTATTTCTTTGTGCATTCTCTCACTTTGTTCTTTTAGATTGCTATTTTCAGACTATAATTTTAAAATCCTTTCATCTCTATTTGTCGCTTTGTTAATCCTATCCTTTTCTTCATTTTGCTAATTAGCAGAATCATATTTCTTTCGTCCAACCTCAATTGTGTTGTTTAACTCTCACATTTGATTGGAAAGTTGAAATTTCAACATTATACTCTTCCATAAGTCTGTCTCTTCATTAAATTGTTCTTTCAATTGATTGGACACATAGTAAAATCTAATGTTCAAGTCTCATATCGGTGTTTTGTGACGTGATGGTAATGATCGATTTGTTCAATAACTTAGATTAAATTCATGATTTCTTTCGAGTTTTGATATGGTTATGGATTTGCGAACATTTGTTTGTTTCTGTTTATGAGTGGTTTTCTTCAACACCCTCATGTTATTTGAAGTTCTCTTCTAGTCCATCATTTCGAATCGGTTCTACTTCTACATTTTTCCATTCTTCCATTCTCTTTTTTAAAAATAACCCTCTGTTTATTAAACAATGTATATCCCCAGTTGAAATAAATCAGAAAAATAATGATATATGCAATTCAAAATATAACAACATAATAGAAAAATACACAATTTCTCTAAAAAGATAGACATCAATTAAAAATTCTATTTTTCATTGGTCACTTTTCAGAATACCACCATGGAAAAATACATATTAATATATAAAAATCGTTCGATAAATTTCGACATAAATTTATTCCAGTATATTAGGATTCCATAAAAATTAGTATTATAGTTACTTGTTAATAGTTTTAAAGTCACGTCAAAATGAAAATTCAATTAATATTTGTAAATTTTTTGTAGAGTTTCGTTTGATACAATTTTTAAAGATATTGTCGACTAAGTCATAGATGATGTCGACAAACATGACTTTATGATTGGTGGATGGGAGAGAAGGGCAGTAGGAAGTAATGACACAACATCCAAAAAGTCGAAAAAAAAGAGATAAAAGTAGAGGAGTGAAAAAGGATTGAAGAAATTTAGATCGAAAATAGCAGTGTTTTTAAGTGTCATCCTTATTTGGACGACACTCGTACCAGGAATTGGCGGATCAGCGGTTTTGGCTGCTGGTGAGGATAATGTTGATCGTGATTCTGACGGAGACTTCAATTATGATCCTGTACTGGGCGAAGTTACACAGGTTGACCCAGATTTTTCAGTTGAACCAGCTGCTGAAGAACAATTTGCGGAAGGAAATATTCGCTTTGAAATTGATGGTGGTCACGTGAATACCGATAATTTGTTTATTCCAGAAGGAGAAAGTGTCACATTAGGGGATGGCTCTATTTTGACGTTCAATAATGGACAATTTTTATTGGACGATGTTCCAATTGCATCAGTTAATGACACTGATGACGGTGAAGGAACGGCATTACAAATCGATTTGTCTGCTCCACTTCCCAATGGAAATTTTGAAGAAGGTAGCACTGGTGAAATGGTTCCAAGTTGGGAGTTGAATACTTCAAGTGAAGGACCAAATGGAGAAATAGTAGATCAAATCTGGTTAGGTGATTTAGCGACTAAAACACAAGGACGTTCATACAATGGTATCACTGAAACAGAAACCGGTGTATACACGGTCACAGGTCCAGGAAACGAGTACACATACGAAACTAACGTAGATTATAATAAATTAGCTTCAACAGACGATTCACAAATGACAGAAGGTTTTGAAGCCCTTTTTGGTAGTTTAAGTGGATTCGTTAAAAGTGTGTACAATGACACAGACAATTCAAGTCAAGCACTGGAAATTGGATTTCTAAATTCATTATTGTTAGATGGGGATTATGGTAAGAAAGATGGTGAAATTGCATCTTCATTTGGAATCGAAGCGATTAGTGAACCTTTTAAAGCTAATAAAGGGGATAAATTATTCTTCGATTGGAAAGCAAATGATGGTGGAGATGACTATGAGGTGTACGGATTTTTGATCAATGAGTCTAATGATAACCATACAGAAATACTTTATGGACGTGGTTCTTCACAAGGATGGACGACTAACTCAGGTGAAATTCCTGCAGACGGAACTTATAAATTCAGATTTGTCGCAGGTTCTTTCAATCGAACGGATGGAACGACTCACGGAGCTACCTTAAGTATTGATAATATTAAAGTAGTTAGTCAAGAAGTTGTTGTAGGTGTTGTTGATGCGATTGGTCGCATGGTTCACTATGAAAATTCTTTATATAGTGATGACCGTCCAATTAATATTACTGTAACAAATGGTGATGGAAATCCAAGTACAGTCACGGATTCAGATGTGGTCGTCAAAATGAGTACCCAAGAAGAAGCAGCGACCCAATTAGCAACAGAATTGACGATTGATTCTCCAACTGATAATAAACTTATCTACGATCCTAGCGAAAAAACGATTACTGGATCAACTCAATCAGGATCTACTGTAAATGTAACCGTAACTGATCCAGAAGGTAATGAAGTTTTAAATGAAGCTGCTACGGTAATTGATGATAATTGGTCGATAGAATTAACAGATAATCTAATTAAAGGTGAGTACACGATAAAGGCGCTTGCTTCAAAAGGGGGAGCAACTTCAGTTGAAGAAGAGTCAACTTTTACTTATGTTGACACCACAGATCTCGAGGCATATATTAATGATGACATTCCAGTCATCGTAACTGCGGAAGAAGACTATCAAGCGGGTTGGAGTGATTATCAAGCTGCACTAGGTGCTGCGAATGATTTACTCGATGGTATTAGTGATGGCGCAGAAACTCCAACTCAAGCAGCGGTTGATCAAGCATTAACCGATCTTCAAGACGCTGTAGTAGCACTTGAAAAAAATCCACCAATTGAAACAAAACCCGCCACCTATGAACACGGTGACAATAAAATCATCATTGATTTTAATAAAGATGTTAAGCTTACCAACAATGGTGATCCATCAGACGGCTTTACGGTAACAGTTGATGGTGTTGATTACCCCGTCACAGATGCTGAAGCTAATGGTGAAAAAATAACATTAACAATTGAAGGTGAGCTTGACAGTGACGCTGGAGAAGTCAAGGTAGATTACAATGGAGAAGCAGACAACTTATATGGCGATGAACCAAACGGATCTGCTGATGAGACGTTCACTATTGTAGCCAAAGACGAATTTGGTGCAGGGCTGCAAATCACTGATACAATAGGATATACAGACGACAGAACACCTGTATTTATCGGTAATGCGCATATAGATTCTGACAGTGTGACATTAACTTTTAAAGATAACATTGGTAATGTCGTTCCAGGATTAGAAAATGTCATCGCTGATTTAGATACAGAGGGAAATTGGACTTACAGAATCCCAAGTGATCTGGCTTACGGTGGTAATTACACTGTTGAAGTAACAGCAACTAATGATGAAGGTGGTCCTAGAACCGTTACTAAATCAGAAAAGTTCTTTGTTGTTAATAAAGAAGGTCTTCAAACAGAATTTAATGAAGTAGATGAATTTGTACAAAAAGATTATCGCGCTGGTTGGGAAGCTTTTGAAGATGCACGTGAACATGCTGGTAATGTGTTGGACACCCCAACAGCATCTCAAGATGAAGTAGATACAGCCCTTGAAGAACTTGAAGAAGCAAGAGATGCGCTTGAAAAACATCCTCCTGTAGAAACAAATCCAGCTACTTACGAACACGGGGACAATAAAATCACAATCGAATTTGATAAAAATATTACATTAACCAATACGGAAATTCCTGGAGAAGGCTTTAAAGTAACGGTTGATGGAGAAACATTATATGCGACAGACGCTGTAGCTGATGGAAATAAAGTGACGTTAACTGTTGATCAGCCATTAGACAGTGATGCAGGAGAAGTAAAAGTAGACTATACACCAAATGAAGATAAGCCAAATCTATTTGGCGATGAAGAAAATGGTACTGCTGATGAACCATTTGAAATTATAGCAACAGATGAATTTGGAAAAGGTCTTCAAATCATCGGCACAAAAGGTAACACGGATGATCGTACACCATCGTTTAATGGTGAAATTCACCCAGACGCAGACAATGTTACATTAACTATTGTTGATAGTGAAGACAATAAAGTTGTTACAGGCGTGGTTGCTACTATTGATGGTGAAGGTTGGACTTTCGAGGATTGGACTGACCTTAACGAACTTACACCAGGTGCATATACCGTTCAAGCAACAGCAAAAGACACCGATACAGGAAGAACCGTTACGAAATCAGCTGACTTCACTGTAGTTGACAAAACGACATTACAAGAAGCTGTTGATAGTGGAGAAGAATTAAAACAGGACGATCATCGTGCAGGTTGGGATACTTTTGCTGAAGAACTAGAAGATGCAAATAATGTTTTAAACAATCCAACAGCGTCTCAAGATGAAGTCCAATCAGCCTTAGGAGAACTAGAAGAAGCAAGAGATGCTTTAGAAAAGCACGAACCAGAAGCAATTAACGCAAGATTCGATCATGGTCATGATGAAATTACCATTTCATTTGACAAGAATGTCGAATTTGCCAATGGAGAAGTGGAACCAATTACAGGATTTACTGTAACGGTTGACGGAGAAGAAGTAGAAGTCACTGTTGCAGAATTAGTAAAGGTAGATCCAGAAAGTAAAACAAATAAAGTGAAACTAACATTAGCAGAAGGAACTGAATTATCAAGTGATGCGAATGTAAAAGTACACTACAACAAAGCAGAAGCAGATTCTAATCTCTTTGGTGATGAGGAAAATGGAACAGCTGTAGAAGATTTTGAATTCGAAGCAGGTGACCCATTTGGACATGCTCTACAAATTGATGAACCAAATGGTATCACGAACGACTTAACACCAATCATTGAAGGTACTGCGGATAAAGGTGCAGAAAGTGCAACCATCACGATCACAGGTCCAGATGGAGAAGAAATTATTGTCGACAAAGAGGGCTTACCGATTAATTCAGATGGTACATGGACATATGATATACCTGAAACACTTGCACCAGGAGAATACAAAGTAGAAGTAACGACTACACAAACTGGTCGTCCAGACGTAACCAAAGACCATTACTTCACAGTAGTAGATAAAACAGCGTTAATGGCAACAGATGACGTCATCACTGCTGAAGAATTAGTGGAAGATGCGTATACAGAAGACTCTTGGGCTAAGTTTGATCAGGCATTCAACCATGCGAATGATGTAATTGCTGATCAAGAGGCTACTCAAGATCAGGTAGACCAAGCGAATGAGGGGCTATTAAAAGCATATGAAGAGCTTGTTTACAAAGAGCAACTTGATAAAGAAGTAGTAGACTCTGAAAGTCTCATTCCATCTCATTATTCTCTAGCAAGCTGGGAAGATTACACAATGGCACTTACACATGCTCAAGAAGTGTTAAATAACCCAGCATCAACACAAGAGGAAGTGGATGAAGCATTAGAAGCTCTAAAAGTAGCTCGTGATGCCCTAGCGGTTGATAAAACAATGCTTGATGCTGAAGAGAATCAAGCAGAAGAGCTAGAAGAATCAGATTATTCTCAGGCAAGCTGGTCAAATTATTTAGAAGTGCTGGAAAAAGCACAAACTGTATTAAATGACCCGAATGCTACACAAGATGAGGTTGATGAAGCGGAAGCGGTATTAGCAGCAGCACGTGCAGCACTTTCCGTTGATAAACAACCACTTGACGAGGAAGAATCGAAGTCTGAGGAGTTACAAGCATCCAATTACACAGAAACAAGCTGGAATGCATACCAAGAAGCATTAGAGCATGCAGAAACAGTACTTGCTGATGAAAATGCAACACAAGCTGAAGTAGATGCTGCACTAGCGGAATTGGTAGATGCTCGTGAAGCGTTAGAAGGGGAAGAAGAATTACCTGATACAGCAACAGATGTATTTAATTGGTTAATGATCGGTCTAGTAATATTACTGGCAGGGTTCTTGCTACTTTTCTTACAAAAGCGTAGAAATAAAGCAAACTCATAATGAATAAAAAGCTGTTGGCACTTTGCTGACAGCTTTTTTCATTTGTATCATTATTCAAGTTAATGATTCACCAATAAATAAATGACTAATCAACTACACATAATGAAATAATAGACATCCCGAAAGGTAGCCGCTATCAATTCGGGGGAAAGATAACTTTAAATTGGAAAGAGTCGATGTAGGTGAAGTTATTTCTTCTGCAAATTTGATATGTGCTCAGATGAATCAGAAGGTAACCGAATATTATGTTCATTATCTGGTCCTATTAATAGAAACATTGAAAAAGGCGAAACTTTGAGCTTATATGAGTTTGATGCGTACTAGAGTTAATAAATTACTAAACGAGGTACAATTACTAGACAACTAACCATTTTCGATCATAATAGAAAGAGACAAGTTTTCTAAAATAAAGGATGATTAATGTCGATATGATTAAAAAAAACATTATTATTTTTATGGCATTTATTATAGTACTTACAAGTATTCGGTTGATATCACTGTCCTTCCATTCAATGAATATGCAAGATCATTTTCAAAATGGGAACATTGATTTAACAAATTGGGAGATGAAAGAAGAGAAACTAGTATCCTTGTCTGGAGAGTGGGATTTCTACCCAAATAGACTACTAGAGCAACAAGATATAGAAGCAAACATATTTTCCGCTGAAAAAAAAGCACGCAGCTTTCCAAATGATTGGTTTGATTATGTCGATAAAAAAAACTACTCCTATGGTACTTACCATTTAGAATTGACATTAAATCAAGAAGTCCTAGCTAAATCATTCTCTGTGTACATACCGAGAATTCCTTCTGCAAGTCGAGTGATAGTGAATGGAGATGTAATAGAAGAAGAAGGTAACGCTACAACAGATATCAGGCAATATAAGGCAAGCACTTATCCTTATATTGCCACGTTCCATACAGACACACAAAAAGTAGATATTCTCATTCAGGTTAGTCATAACGGTATACCCATCAATTTCTCCAATAAAACCACAATGCTTCTAGGGGAATACGACGCTATAACCGATCAAGTAAATCGTGCATCACTTAATAAAGTAATGGTGTTGATCGTTATATTAACGTTTATGGTATGTTCTGTTGTGCTCTTTTTCATTGCCAAAAGATCAAAAGCCTTATTTTACTTTTCACTATTGTTAGCAAGTGCGTGTACCATGATTTTATTGGACATGGATGCTGTCGCATTACTAAAACTTCCATTTGATTATCGTGTAATTTTAAAAATTGTTTATCTCGTCTATATTATGATTTCGGTTTTATTAGTCAAATTCACGGAGAATTTTCTACCTAAATATGCTACGGTCAAGGTAAATCGTTATTTTATTTATTTTTATTTGCTTTATGGGCTCTTCGTCATTTTTGTTCCAATAATGGTGTTGCTGGAAACCCGAGTAATTTTAGGTGTTGTATTAATAAGTGCAGGGATTACGGTATTTGTTCAGTTTTTAAGGGCTTTGAAAGCTAACGAACAAGATAGCTATTTACTCCTTTTAAGTGCACTTGCATTGACGAATAATATCGTTTGGGCGAATGTTAAACATAGATTTTCATTAGGAATTGAATTTTACCCGTTTGATTTGCTATTTACTCTTTTTCTCTTTGCTACCTTTTGGTTAAGGCAGTTTATGCGACATGTGGATGAGATAAAGGAAATATCGGATCAACTATACCGTGCGAATAAGAGTAAGGATGATTTCTTAGCAAATACTTCACACGAGCTTAGAAACCCTCTCCATAGCATGACCAATATCGCTCAATATGTTTTAGACAATAAAGATAACCATATCGAAGACAAAGATCGTCAGGATTTAAATTTGCTCGTGCAAGTAGGAAAGCGGATGTCTCTTTTAATTAACGATTTAATTGATTTATCCCTCATAAAGGAAAAAAGAATTAGATTAGATCGAAAAGCAGTGAACGTTCGATCTACCGTAATCGTTGTACTAGATATGCTGCAGTATATGTTGGACGGCAAGGATTTGAAATTTGTGAATAATGTGAAGCCGTCACTTCCTCCTATTTATGTAGATGAAAATAGACTAATCCAAATTTTGTTAAATTTAATACACAATTCGATAAAATTCACAGATAAGGGTACGATTACCGTTCAAGCAAAAGAGGTTCATCATAAAATGCGAATAGAAGTTATGGATACAGGTGCGGGTATAGAAGAAGATTACATAAAGAAAATTTTTATTCCTTATGAACAAAGGTTAAATGCAATGGAACAGGCTGATGCGGGGGTTGGACTCGGTTTAGCGGTCACAAAGGAGCTCGTTGACATCCATGGAGGGGAAATTTTGGTTGATTCAAAGTTAGGGGAGGGCACAACCATTCACTTTACACTTCCTCTTGCAACGGATTCAGAAGACCAAGAAGCTATTCAGCCGATCGTTAGCGATGTGACTAATATATTCTTAGAAGAATCTGCGAATGATTTTAATCATCCAAGTGAAAAATCCCGACTTCTTCTAGTAGATGATGAACGAATAAATCTATCTGTCGTTTCGAAAATATTAGATCCTAAAAGCTTCGACATTTCATTTGCAAGCAGTGGTGAAGAGGCATTAGAAAAGATTAATCAATACAAATTTGATCTGGTCATAAGTGATGTGATGATGCCGAATATGTCTGGCTATGAATTAACTCGGAGAATTAGGGAACACACTAGTTTAGCGGAATTACCGATTTTACTACTTACTGCCAGAGGACGTCCAGAGGATTTAGAAACAGGATTTCTTTCTGGCGCGAATGACTATGTCGTGAAGCCGATTGAACCATTAGAGTTAAGAGCTAGAGTTCGAATACTTACGGAATTGAATGTGGCTGTTACGGATAAAATGCGTATGGAGACAGCGTGGCTACGTGCACAAATTAAGCCGCATTTTCTTTTCAATACTATCAATTCCATTCTTATCTTAATGGAAAAGGATCAAGAAAAAATGGAGAATTTACTAGAAAAATTCATCTATTATTTGCAGACAAGTTTTGATTTCCAAAATGTAGACCATGTAGTTCCGTTAGAACAAGAATTAAATTTAGTAGATGCTTATCTTTCCATTGAGAAAGTTAGATTTGATGATAGAATTAATATTAATTGGGAAATACCAGATTTACCAAAATCTATTCATGTACCACCACTTTCCATTCAGACTCTAGTTGAAAATTCGGTCACACATGGTATATTAAACAAATCTGAAGGAGGAGATGTTACCATTGAAGTTATTGATCACAAGGACACTTACGAAGTTCAGATAAGGGATAATGGCATAGGAATGCCAAGTGAAGTGAGAGAAGGAATCCTTAAGCAAAACCATTCAAGCAAATATGGAATTGGGCTTTTGAATACAGACAAAAGATTGCGCCAATTCTATGGCGATGGCTTACACATTACCAGTAAGCTACATGAGGGAACAACAATTGCATTTCATGTACCAAAATCTAGTGGTATGTAAGCAGATTAGTATCAAATAGAGACACTAGCATAAACTTTCTAAGGTTTTAGTGAAATATTGATTGGAAAGAACCTAGCCTTCACTGAAAGGGGGCTAGGATTATTAAGTACCTGAGGGAAAATAGAGAAATGGAAGTACCAACATTTAGACCACGTCTGTGCTTGGTGCTCTATTTCCGTCCATTGGATGGTTTTTGGCCTATCAACACACTAACCACGGCTAGTAAGTACTTTAAAACTAATATTGAAGTTATCATGATTACTACTTCAAAGGTAATATAGGAATGATATATGGTTTGTACTAAGAGAAGAGCTTGTTAATTGGTCAAGAAAGGCAATTACACCGATGGATAATAATTGAATTATTACAAACCAATGATGTACGCTCATTTAATAATTATGAAGAGTAAATTAGATAGTTATATATTTGGCGTTAAACTTTGGTCATATACTTTTTGAATACTACACATCAAAGTCATATTTCTAGCCAATCAAAAAACTTTTCTTCAAAACACGAAACCAAATAATGGTTGTGTTTGTAAGTGTTAGCAAACAATAGACAGGGGCCTTTTATGTCTTATTCATTTCATATGGGGGATTCTCTCGGTAACTCTATGTTTGATATGGTTCCAATTTTTATGGTTATTATATTTATCATTGTGATTGGCGGATACGATAAGTGGTTTTATAATAAAATAACAGATATTTCAAAAAATGAATTTATTATCTAAAACATTTTGTCAGGGTAAAGGGGGGAGACTAATCCCTTTTATTTAGATTTACATAATTGAGTTGTCAACATATCACACTTAAAGCAGAGGGAGTGAAGCTCAATGGAAAATGAAGTTTTTATAGCTTATAACTTTTTCTCGGCTGGGAAGACGGAAATAATGAATGCGGATCAACAGGTAATAGGTCATCTTGATTTGAAGTCTGCTTTTTCATCTAGTGTTGCTATTTATAATGAGCAAGAAGTATAATGGGGAAGTTTAAATTTATTTCGAACCAATGGCAGATCTTTGACAATAATCAGGAATTTGGGATAGTAAAGGCAAAGTGGTTCTCGTTTTCAAAATCTTATTATTACGTACTTCCCGTCAGCAAAGCTTTCAGATCCAATCACCGGTCTTTTCCCGTGAATTCACGATACTGGATGATCAGGAGACAGAGGTAGCGGATTTTTATAGAATAAGTAACTTTTTTTCTTCTCCTGCGTATCAAATTGTTAATCAGACAAATGCGATGACAATGGAAGAATTAATTGCAGTTGTCATGGGTGTAAATGCTATTGAAAAACGCAAAAATTCTAGTGGTGCAGCTAATAGTGGAGGAAGTTAATGATATGGAAACTAATCGTTTACCAACCAATGTGTTAGCATGTTATTAATTACAGTGATAATCGTTATTTGGTATAATATAAGTACTAACTATTAAAGTGGGTGGTCCAGGTGGGAGCCTTTAATAAAATTAATGCTTTAAAAAGAACGTTAGATTCATACAGGCCATTACCTTCAGAAGCTGTTCAAAACCTCAAAGAAGTTTACAAAGTGGAGTGGACCTATCATTCCAATGCAATAGAAGGTAATACTTTATCATTAATGGAAACTAAATTAGTGTTAGAGGAAGGACTAACGATTGGTGGTAAACAATTACGAGAACACTTTGAAGCGATTAATCATGCAGAAGCAATAGATTATGTAGAAAGTAACCTCCAACATCCATTAAATGAAAAGCTACTTAAAAATATTCATGCGTTGGTATTAAAGAATATTGATGATAAAAATGCAGGTAAGTATCGTTCCATTAATGTTAGAATTTCAGGTAGTGAGCATACACCTACACATTTTTTGCAAGTAGAACATGATATGAGAGAACTATTTGAATGGTATAACAATGAGAAAGATCGGCTTCATCCAGTAGAACTAGCTGCAGTCTTTCACTTTAAATTTGTATTTATTCATCCTTTTTCAGACGGCAACGGGAGAACTGCACGACTATTAATGAATCTTATTTTAATGCAAGCAGGGTATCCACCAGCTGTTGTTAAAGCCAATTCAGAAAATCGACTGAATTATTATCGAGCGCTTGAACAAGCAAGTGTAGAAAAGGATATCAAACCATTTGTAGAACTGATAGCCGTTTGTGCCGAAGAGAGTTTAGAGAATTACCTCGATGCTATTCGTTAGGAATATTGAAATTAAGAAAAACGATGTATAAATGTTAAATTTGAAGAAAATAATATACTAAGAACGACCTTTGGCATTTTAGCTATAGGTCGTTTTCTTTATATAGCATAACAACACTTGATATAATCCTTTCATTTGACACAAATACCTTGCTGGGGTATAGTATATTTATAAAAGAAAAAGGAAGTGAACTTTTTGGATAAATTTCTACAGGATCACCCAAGTAAACCTAGAACTCAAAGTGAAAAGCAAAAAGAAGTGAACCGATTAAAACGTATAGAAGGCCAAGTACGCGGAATTCAGAAAATGGTAGAAGAAGACCGGTATTGTGTAGATATTTTAGTTCAAATTAGCGCTATCCAATCCGCGCTGAAAAATGTAGGTTTCTCCGTCACCGAACGACATCTTAACCATTGTGTCAGTGATGCGATCAAGCAAGGTGATGGTAAGGAAGCCATTGATGAATTAATGACGGTTATGAAGCAGTTTTCCAAGTAGGGAGGGAACGATATGGGAGAAACAAATCATTCTACATTAGGTATAACAGGAATGACCTGTGCTGCTTGTTCTACTCGTGTGGAAAAAGTGTTAAATAAAATGGATGGGGTCGAGGCTAAAGTCAATTTAACAACCGAAAAAGCCACCGTAGATTACGATTCAGACAAGGCTTCGATGGAAGATATTACGAACAAAATTGAAAAAGTCGGCTACGGGGTTTTAATGGAAAAAGCCGAATTAGATGTTTTTGGAATGACTTGTGCAGCTTGTTCGACCCGGATTGAGAAAGTACTCAATAAGCAAGAGGGTGTGAAGTCTGCATCAGTAAACTTAACAACAGAATCCGCATCAATCGAATATAATCCCGGATTGGTGGACACGAAGGCAATCATTGAGAAAGTTAAAAAACTTGGATATGATGCGAAACCAAAAGCGGAGGCGGAAGAAAAGAAAACACATAAAGAAAAAGAAATCAAGAATATGAAGACGAAATTGATTATTTCCGCCGTATTAGCCGCGCCATTATTAGTAACGATGATGGTCCATTTATTTAATATGACGATACCAGCTATATTTATGAATCCATGGTTCCAATTTGCTTTAGCAACACCCGTTCAATTTCTGATCGGATGGCAATTTTATGTTGGTGCGTATAAAAATCTTCGTAATGGTGGAGCCAACATGGATGTACTTGTCGCATTAGGTACAAGTGCAGCATATTTCTATAGCTTATACGAAGCATTTAAAACGATTGGCAATCCTAGCTATATGCCTCATTTATATTTTGAAACAAGTGCTGTGTTAATCACGTTAATTTTATTCGGGAAATATCTAGAGGTAAGAGCGAAAAGCCAAACAACGAATGCACTATCTTCTTTACTCAATTTACAGGCGAAAGAAGCACGCGTCATAAAGAATGGCGAGGAAGTTATGATTCCAGTTGAGGAAGTTGCTGTTGGAGATCGTTTAGTTGTAAAACCAGGTGAGAAGATACCTGTGGATGGTATCGTTGTAAAAGGAAGAACATCTGTCGATGAATCGATGATTACAGGAGAATCGATCCCGATTGAAAAGGAAGTAGAAGCAACTGTTATTGGGTCAACGATTAATAAAAATGGTTCCATTGAAATGGAAGCCACAAAAGTGGGGAAAGATACTGCGCTTGCATCGATTGTGAAAATAGTCGAGGATGCCCAAGGGTCAAAAGCACCGATCCAACGACTAGCAGATGTTATTTCTAGCTATTTTGTGCCAATTGTTGTAGGGATTGCGATTCTAACTTTTGCTATATGGATTTTATTTATCCAGCCTGGTCAAGTTGAACCTGCTTTAGTTGCCTCGATTGCTGTCCTGGTTATCGCATGTCCTTGTGCTTTAGGATTGGCGACACCAACTTCGATTATGGTTGGCACAGGAAAGGCTGCAGAGAGTGGCATCCTATTTAAAGGTGGAGAGCATCTCGAGCGTACCCATGAATTAAATGCCATTGTGTTAGATAAAACGGGTACCATTACCAAAGGAAAGCCCGAAGTCACAAACTTTACCGGTGATAAGGAAGCATTACAGCTACTCGCGAGTGCGGAGAAAGGCTCAGAACACCCGCTTGCAGAAGCTATTGTCGCTTATGCAACCGAAACTAATATTGAATTAGTTGATGTTGATCATTTCACTGCAATACCTGGACATGGTATCGAGGTAACCATCTCAAGCAGGCAAATTCTTGTTGGAAACCGAAAACTCATGAATGATTACCAAATCGATGTTGGTAGGGCAGAACAAGAGTTGGTGGATTACGAGATCGAAGGAAAAACAGCGATGTTAATTGCAATTGATGGAAAATACCGTGGTATTGTTTCGGTCGCTGACACAATTAAAGAAACTGCACCACAAGCAATAAGAGAGTTAAAAGAAGAAGGCTTAGAAGTGATCATGTTAACCGGAGATAACGAACGAACTGCGCAAGCGATCGCAAAACAGGTTGGTATCGACAAAGTAATTGCCCAGGTCTTACCTGAAGAAAAGGCAGATAAGGTGAAAGAAATTCAAGATAACGGTAAAAAAGTTGCCATGGTTGGAGATGGAGTGAATGATGCTCCAGCACTAGCGATTGCCGATATTGGCATTGCAATTGGTACAGGAACGGAAGTAGCAATTGAAGCGGCTGATGTAACGATTCTTGGTGGTGAATTATTGCTTATTCCAAAAGCAATCAAAATTAGCCATGCGACGATTAAAAATATTCGTCAAAACCTTTTCTGGGCTTTCGGCTATAATACAGCAGGAATTCCAATTGCAGCGATAGGATTACTTGCGCCATGGGTTGCAGGTGCAGCAATGGCATTAAGTTCGGTCAGCGTTGTTACTAATTCACTTCGTCTTAAACGAGTGAAATTATAAGAGCATACTTGTAAGGAGGTGAAAAAGTCATGGAAAAAACGATAAACGTACAAGGCATGACATGTGGTCATTGCAAGATGTCAGTTGAAGGTGCATTAAAAGAATTAGATGGTGTATCATCCGCTCAAGTGAATTTAGAAGCTGGTAGTGTAGATGTTACTTTTGAAGAGTCTAAAGTGAATGTTGATGCCATGAAAGAGGCTATTGAAGATCAAGGCTATGATGTTGAAGCCTAATTATAAGAATAAAAAGCTGGTTTTCCGTTTTGAAAACCAGCTTTTTAATTTTATTTTCTGTCTGACTTAAACTGAAAAATTAAGGGAAAAGAACTCTGGAAGTTGATTTTTATGCTTATCTAGTATGATCTGTTCTGGTATGATACCTTGTTCACGTAGTGCTTTAATGTTCTCTAAGAGGAATTCGTCGCTGCCGACAATATAGAATAGTCCTTCCTTATCAGTAGCAAGCCTTTTCAGTTCTTTATAGTAGATTTCACGGTTATCGACGAACTGTGATGTAAACTTCTTGTCAGGAGCAGTTTCAAAAATATCAGTGAATAAGTATTCTTTGGATGAATCAATGTTCAGGGAATGGATGTGATTGACATTGTCAGCACTTTCGAAATAATCGAGTACTAATGGTCTGAAAGTTGCCAGGCCCACTCCTGATGACAGCAGGTAAACATTTTTATCTTCCCTTTTTAGCGGGACATTCGAATGCGTCTTAAATATTGCTATTTCATTGCCGACCTCAAGGCTTCTTAAAATGGATTTAAATTCGGAGCACTGTTCTTTGATACGTGTTGTGATACCGATTGAATTTTCGTGAGGTAAAGTCGAGATTGACATGTGGCGAATCAAGCTGCGATTTGGTTTGTCTCCGGCATTAAATCCTTCCAGTGCGAAATGGGTATGGGAACCTTCTTCCCATGTGAAATCTTTCGGACAGTCAAGCATATATGTTTTAACATCAGGTGTTTCTTCAATAATCTTATTTATTTTCGTCCAGTAGATTTGCATGATCTAGTCTCCTTTTACCATTAAATGTATTGGTAGTATCACAGCGTACGTAATCCCTCCTACTCCAAGATTCAAGGAGCCAAATCGGAGAAGATAAACGGACACCAAATGATGGAAGTCTTACGTTATCTAATATACACTAAATGATAAAAATTCTCAATTGAACATATGTATTATTTCAGATAATTCATCTAACTCTTTTCGCCAAGGTAGAAATAACAATACCACTAATAATCAGACCTGTACCAATCAGAATGCTGACCCCTATATTCTCATCTATCAACAACCAACCTAAAAACAATCCAAACACAGGTACTAGCAATGTCGCGATCGTGGCAGTTGTCATTTCAATTGCATTTAAAACAAAAAACCATGCGGTAAAACAGAAAGCGGAAGCTAAAACTCCGGTAAATAAGATGATATAAATGCTATAGGGTGTGAAGTTAATGCTATCGCCACCTTCCATTATAACTGCGACAATAGCTAGTCCAACGGTACCAAACAACATCTGGTACGTGTTTACTTGTAATTGTGATAGTTTCGAAACGGTTTTGCGGTAATAAACGTTAGAAGCGCCCCACGAAATCGCGGCAATAATAATTAAAGTTTCGCCAATTAATAATTCAGGTGTTTGATTTTTCCAAATATCCCATCCTAAAATAGTAAAAAGGCCTACTAAGCCGAAGCTAAGCCCAATTATCTTACCTTTCGTTACTTTTTCCTTTAGGAGACACACGGAAAGCACGGTACTCCAAACAGGCATTGAATATAAAAGAACTGAGGATTTCCCTGCTTCTACAAATTGCAAACCATACATAACGAGTGTGAATACCACTGTTGTTTGTAAAAATCCTATAATAATTAGATGTTTCCAAGACCACATAGGAGGCCTTTTTACTTTTAAGAGTAATAAAACGATGATCATGGTGAGCGTGCCAGTAGCAAACCGAAAAGTCGAAAATGTAAAAGGCCCCATGAAATCAACCGCTTCTTTCATTAGTACCCAAGCATAACCCCAAATTAATGTGATTAGGAGTATAAGAACGGGAATCATGTTTCTATTTTGTAACATTTTTTGCATATTGATCTCCTTTTGCTTCTTATAAGTATTTCTCAATTGTATCGGATATTAGTGATCGTGTTAACAGAAGAGTTTTAATAATGATGTTTACCAATAACTTCCTCGTGGTAATAATGAAAATGTAGAGAATACTAACTCTATCATTTAAGGAGGAATATATTAAGATGGCTAAAATTGCAACAGTAATTACAGATATGTTTGAAGATGTAGAGTACACGGACCCGGCAAAGGATTTTAAAGGAGCGGGACATCAAGTCGTAACTATTGAGAAGGAAAAAGGAAAGACCGTCAAAGGTAAACAAGGGGATGCATCTATAACAATTGATCAAGCAATTGATGATGTGTCACCAAACGATTTTGATGCATTATTTATTCCAGGTGGATTTTCTCCTGATATATTAAGAGGGGATGATCGTTTCGTAGAATTTGCTAAACACTTTATGGACGAGAAGAAACCAGTATTTGCGATTTGTCATGGTCCGCAACTATTAATTACAGCGAAAACACTTGAAGGTCGAGACGTAACTGGCTTTAAATCGATTCAAGTTGACTTAGAGTATGCTGGTGGAAAAGTTCACGATAAAGAAGTAGTTGTTTGCCAAGATCAGTTAGTGACGAGTAGACAACCAGATGATATACCGGCGTTTGTGGAGGAATCAATCAAATTATTGCCATAAGGATAGAGATGGGAAGCATAAGACTTATTCTAATATGTTAAGTTACGAGTAATGAAATATAATAAAACCCTCTCATTAGGGATGCAAACCACAACTGGTTTTGCATCCCTTTCTAATTTCAGTCCGAAGTTTAACTGATTCTAACGTTACTTTGAAAGGGAAAAAGGAAAATATATGTTAAAATAATTACGGAGATTGTGAAAAAAATATATAACAGGCAAAAATATTACATAAAGTAACATAGTCCATTTTATTATGAATGGAGAGATAAATATGGGATCAACAAAAAGCTTTATCTTAAGAAAGTTAAGTTCAACTGTTGTTACCACAACTGTTTTTTCTTTTCTGTGGGTTATGTATTTTATTATTGTAGATGGTTATCAATCTGAATATAACTTAGGTAATCAATTAATGGAAGGGTTCTTCTTCTACTCTATCATGGTTGGTACGATTATCTTATTTTACGGTAATTTAGTATCGATAATAGTCGAGAAGCTGCTAGAAAAGAGGTTCCCACAACACAAAAGTTTATATGTATTAATTCTTGGTGTATTTGGATTAGTGAATGGACTAATAATTTTTCCGCCATTTGCTTATTTGGGAATGTTAGCTGCAATGCTATATGGGATTATAGATAGATGGATATTCAAGAGAATTACCAAGAATAAGATATTTTGCATTTTTAGTGACATACAACAGAAAGGGGTTAGATAGATTGCAATCAAATAAAAAAATCAGAAAACGTTATTTAATTACAATTGGTATATTGTTATTATTAGGGGTATATTTTGGTCCTTCAGTTCTTGCGGGATATGCGTTGACTGAACATTCTGCAATCCGTTATACGCTACCCAACGAAGATGGTGAAGTTGTATTTGAAAAAGATATAGCTAATAAAAAAATAGTTATTTGGAATACAGGTAAGCTTAATTATGTAAAGCTACTAGAAAGCCCCTTAGGTATTTTTAAACGGGCCACTAATATAAATCCAATTAGTGGACAAACAATTGATGAAAATATGAAAGTGACTTGGTCTGGGGAAGAAATAGAAGATGAATTTTATGATGTAGTATTCGCGGCAGAGGCATTGGATAAGCAGATTGAAAAGGTTATTGTTAGTAATGAACAAGATGATAGAAAAAGTACACCATTAAGTATTGTTAAAGAGCAATCCTCTATTTTTATTGAAATGGAAGTAAAAGATGGATTTGCAGCTTATTACAGTAAGTTACCCCAGGGAGATGTAGGTAGTTTTAGTTTTCGGGGGATAAATAGCGATGGAAAAGTTGTATCCTTTGATTAAATGATCAACTAGTTAATGTGATTGAAAAACCGTATACTTAAACAAAATTGAATTGTTTGAAGAAGAAAATTAAGTATCACGATAAAACACTCAGAAATTTCCTGAGTGTTTTAGTTTGAGGTTTATATTATAAAATAGTGTTTGCAAGGTGTGCTAATTATTGAGCAATTTCTAAAGTTATTAACACTTTTTTCCTATAACTGAACTCATTAGTCTTATCCGTGCTCCTCTTTTACTTTTTCTTGTTTATGAAGCGTATGCTTCACTCCCCATTCATGCATCGCTTCTAAGATTGGTTGTAGACTTTTCCCATACTCTGTAATTGAATATTCCACTTTCGGTGGGACTTCTGGATAAACGACACGCTCGACGATGTCCTCCGCTTCTAATTCTCGTAGCTGCTTGGTTAACATTTTTTGTGTAATTCCGGGCATACTTCTTCTTAATTCATTAAAGCGTTGTGTCCCGTGGTTGAGTAGATGCAGAAGAATAATCGGTTTCCATTTTCCGACTAAAATACTTAAGGCATCTTCTACTCGACATGCATTTGGTTGATATTTCATTAGTTTGTCTCCTTTTTCACTTTTACAGTATCTTATGAGATACTATATTACTTGAAAGTGCGTACTTACATTTTTGGTTGCTATCGTTCATAATAACATATGATACGTAAATTTCGTTGAAAGAAAGGTTGTTGTATAATGGAAAAATATCGAATTGATGCAAGTAAAGGTTTAGAATTTGGTTTATATACATTAGGGGATCATTTGCCCAATCCAGCTACAGGTGAAAGAATTCCTGCCGGGCAGAGGTTAGAGGAAATTATAGAATTAGCAAAACTAGCAGATGATGTTGGCATTGACTTCTTTAGTGTAGGAGAAAGTCATCAAGAGTACTTTACCACCCAAGCACATTCTGTTGTGTTATCTGCTATTGCGCAGGCCACAGAAAATATTAAAATAGCTAGCTCATCAACGATTATTAGTACCCTCGATCCTGTTCGGGTCTATGAGGATTTTGCTACCATCGACTTGATTTCAAAAGGACGCACGGAGATTATTGCCGGACGTGCTTCCAGGGTCGGAAATTTTGACTTGCTCGGTTATGATCTTCACGACTATGAAGAATTATATGAAGAGAAATTTGATCTCTTATTAAAAATAAATCAAGAAGAATACGTTAATTGGGAGGGGCAGTATCGTGCGCCACTTCGAGATGCACATATTCTACCTCGACCACTAAATGGCTCACTACCAATTTGGCGAGCGGTTGGTGGACATCCTTCAAGTGCGGTCAAAGCAGGTTATGCCGGAGTGCCAATTTTTCTAGCGACACTAGGCGGACCTGTATCTATATTCAAGCGGACAATTGATAGTTATCGGGATGCCTTAAGACAAGCGGGACATGATCCGGCACAATTTCCGGTCGCAACCGCTGGCTTTTTCTATCTAGCTGAGACGACACAGCAAGCACAACGAGAAATGTATCCTTCCGTTAATGAAGGGATGCAAAAGACAAATGGCAGAGGTTATCCGAAGCAACATTTTGCACAAGGTGCTGATAAGCGTGATGTCATGAATGTTGGAAGTCCACAAGAAGTTATTGAGAAAATTCTTTATCAACATGAAATGTATGGACACCAACGCTATATTGCACAAATGGACTTTGGCGGTGTACCCTTTGATAAATTACGCAAAAATATCGAGTTAATTGGTAAAGAAGTATTGCCAGCGATTCGAAAGTATACGAAGAAATAGGAGGCAAATGATGAAGGTAGTAGCAATTGCAGGATCTATCGTAGGGTCTAAAACAAAAACAGCGATCAGTTATGCAGTCAAAACACTTGAAAATAAGTACCCAGATCTAGAGGTTACGATGCTTGATTTAGCAGAGCATGACATCCAATTTAGTGATGGTCGCAATTATCTAGATTATCAAGGGGATACCAAGAAGGTTACAGAAACGATTATGGCTGCAGATGCGATTATTATTGGAAGCCCGATTTTTCAAGCATCGATCCCCGGCACTTTAAAAAACGTGTTTGATTTATTGCCTGTAGATGCTTTGCAACATAAAGTAGTGAGCATGATTATCACCGCTGGATCACAAAAGCATTATCTGATTCCAGAACAGCAATTAAAACCAATTTTAGGGTATATGAAGGCACAAATCGTGCAAAGCTATGTCTTTATCGAAGACATTGATTTCTATCGTAAGGAGATAACGAATGACGATGTCTTATTTCGAATCGAACGACTTGTTGAAGATACTGTGACTCTGACAGGAACCTATCAGGAGATTCGTGATAGAGAAGAAGCTAAATACGATTTTTAACAGTAGCAAGAAACAATTTACTACACCTTTTTCAGTCTAACAAATATCTTTCTTCCGATTGGGAGAGGGATATTTTTTTATAAATGCTCACCAGAAAACTCGTTACTTTAGTGATGAGTTTTCTGGTGAGCGGTTTTGACAGATCGTTTGTTCAGGTATATAATAATGGATGAGAACATATGTATGCGTTTGTCGGCTGATACTAAAAAAGGAGAGGTGAAGAATGTGTACCGTACGCAACAAATTCGCATTAAAAAAGGGCATCGGCTCTATCCTTATTGTGATCAACTCACGTTTTTAGCGAAAAATCTGTACAATGCCACCAACTTTCACATCCGTCAAATTTTTACCGCCTTTGATGAAGGAAAAAACCTTCAACCACTACAACAAGAAGTGTTCGACCTCATTGACAAATATCTTTCACAAATGAATGCCATCAAAAGAAAAACGGTAGAGAAGAAACGGCAAAAAGAATTAAAAAAACCCGTGGAACAACGCAAAGAGATCAAAGATGCAGTGGTTTTCGAGTATCCATCTGCTCAACACAAATGGCCCTCTTATGCCTTTTTAGACAGCTTATTTAAAGTGTCGGAGAATGTTGATTACTTAGCCTTACCTGGTCAAGTGAACCAACAAGTCATGAGACTAGTGTTTCAAAATTGGAAGGCTTATTTTGCCAGTCTGAAAGATTACCACGTCCATCCACACAAATATACCGGAAGACCTAAAGTCCCTAAATATGCCCCGAAGAATGGAAGGATCGCTTGTATCTTTTCCAATCAGGTATGTAAGGTGAAGGACGATAAATATCTACGGTTTCCTCAAACGAAAGAAAGATTGAATATCGGAAAGTTAGGTCTTAAGGGACCATTACAACAAGTAAGAATGATTCCGACCTATGGCGAATATACGATCGAATTGGTGATCAGGAAAGAGGAAGAGAAAGAGCTTGTAGAACTGGAAGAGCAACATGTCATGGGGATCGACCTCGGTGTTGATTGTTTGGCAACCATTGTCGATAATACAGGGTTTTCACCTGTCATTATCAAGGGCCAAGCAGTAAAAAGTATCAATCAATATTATAACAAACAACGTGCCCATTATTACTGTGTTTTACGACATGGAAAGGGATCAAAAGAGGGTTCCTTCCAAAGTAAACGACTGCAGCGACTCGACCAAAAACGTTTCTTTAAGTTAAAGGATGCCTTTCATAAAGCAAGTTTTCATATCGTTCAGTTAGCACTGGCCCGCAAAGTCAGCACGATTGTCATCGGGGTGAACAAGGGATGGAAGCAGAAAGTAAGCTTTCGTAAACAGGAAAAGCAACACTTTCAAACGCTCCCCCATGCGATGTTGATTCGTATGATTGCATACAAAGCGGAAGCGTATGGCATCCAGGTGCACCAACAAGAAGAAAGCTACACATCAAAAGCAAGTTTAGTGGACATGGATGAACTGCTCCATTATGAAAAGGGTGTCCCAGCCAAGGTTAGGTTTAGTGGCCGCAGGATAAAAAGAGGGTTATATCGGACCAAAGAGAACATGTGCATCCACGCTGATGTGAATGCAGCGGGAAATATCATAAGAAAAGTAGTCCCTAACGCTTTTGCCGAGGGGATAGAGGGCGTCGTGTCCCGCCCACTAATGTTAAACATCGGTTGAAGATGATACATTAGAAACTCGTCACTTTAGTGATGAGAGGTTCATGGGGTATTAGCAGACGATACACCGCCTATTAATTCGCCAGCTTACGCTACGGCGGGTATTGCCAAAGCTGGGCCGGTGCGAACAGGGATTCAAGGGTTTAAATATGACTCAGCAGCACTTTTATTGCCATTTGTTTTCACATTGAATCCAACCATTCTGCTGTTAACGGATGTAACATGGTACAACATGGTTTGGGCGATTTTCACCGCAACAATTGGAATGGTTGCTTTTGCTTCCTTCATACAAAATTGGCTAATTAGAAAATATCATTGGTATGAAAGAATACTTGCTTTGATTACTGCTTTATTATTTATTCAGCATAATTTGTTAACCGATATTATTGCAGTGGTAACCTTAACGATTATTTTTATCTTGCAATTTTTGTTATCACGGCGCAAAATTTAGAACCGATAGCGTAAGTTTGATAAGAGAAGGTTACTATTTTTGGCATACTTTTTTCGCTTGTCCCATATAGTGGTTACAGGAGAAGTATAGGGGGAAAGCGGATGCCGAAGATTCTCAAAGTAGTCGTATGGTTAATTGGCTTATTTTTATTAATTATTCTTATCCAATATCCAATGCAAAACTCGATGGACTCTTGGAAAACTTGGTCATTACCTTTAGCTGGAAAGACAATTGTGATTGATCCAGGACATGGAGGGGTAGATGGGGGGGCTGAAGCTTCTGATGACACACAAGAAAAAGAGATTACACTAACTGTCTCGAATATGTTGAGAGACTATTTGCAGCAAGCTGGAGCCGTTGTCTATTTAACCAGAGAAGGTGATTATGATTTGGCTCAAGATGATACGAAAGGTTTATCACGACGAAAGACGGAAGATATTCAAAATCGTGTCGCGTTTATTAAAGAGAAAGAGGCGGACCTTTTTCTTAGTATACATTTAAATGCTTTGCCAGATCGCAGGTGGAAGGGAGCGCAAACTTTTTTCCATCCAGGCAGAGAGCAAAATGAGCAACTGGCGAAAGCTATTCAACATGAGATACGTAGAAATTTGGAAAATACCAATCGCGAAGCATTAGCTATCCAGCAAGTGTTTCTTTTGAAATATGCGGAGGCAACAGGAGCTTTAGTTGAAATAGGTTTTCTCTCAAATGAAGAAGAGAAAGAATTATTAAAATCAGCTGGTTATCAACAAAAAATGGCGGCCAGTATTTATGAAGGAATTTTACAATATGAAACAAATCAAGCAGCAAATCAATAAGTAATGCCTGATAAGTTTCGCTAACCATCAGTGAGAGAAAAAACACTCTCACTGCTGGAAGTCTCACTTTACCACGGTGCTAACCATCCGTAATCCCCCTCATTAATGAGTAGGAAATAGAATGTCACGGTTAGGGTGAAACGGATGGTAACGGCCTGATAAGTTTCGCTAACCATCAGTGAGAGAAAAAACACTCTCACTGCTGGAAGTCTCACTTTACCACGGTGCTAACCATCCGTAATCCCCCTCATTAATGAGTAGGAAATAGAATGTCACGGTTAGGGTGAAACGGATGGTAACGGCCTGATAAGTTTCGCTAACCATCAGTGAGAGAAAAAACACTCTCACTGCTGGAAGTCTCACTTTATGTTATACTAGCTGATAGGATTAAATAGTATTAATTGAGGTGACCTATTTTGCTAAGTAAACAAAGTGTTATCGAACTTTTGCATAAAATGAAGGATCCCTTCCTACATAAAACGTTTGAAGAAACGGAAGGTATTGAAGAAGTTTTAATAAAGGAAGAAAAGAATCATGTTAGTGTCAAGCTGGCGATTGCCAAAACAAATACTGCCGAGCAAATGCAGTTACAACAAGAACTAGTTGGTGCGTTGAAGGAACTGGGTGCAGCAACCGTTGGGCTTCGTTTTAGTCAATTACCTGAGGAAGTAATTGCAAAATTTCAACCAACGAAAGAAGAAGACCCTTCCTTATTAAGCAAAGATTCCAATACAAATTTTCTAGCTATTGCAAGTGGTAAAGGTGGCGTTGGAAAATCAACTGTTACGGTTAATACCGCTGTTGCCTTAGCACGTTTAGGAAAAAAAGTAGGCGTGATTGATGCAGATATTTATGGGTTCAGTGTGCCAGATATGATGGGTGTAGAAGAGCGGCCAAAACTAAATGGCAATAAGATTATCCCTGTAGAACGTTTTGGCGTGAAAATCATGTCGATGGGCTTCTTTGTCGAAGATAATTCTCCTGTTATTTGGCGCGGCCCTAGACTGGGTAAAATGTTAACCAGTTTCTTTAAAGAAGTTGAGTGGGGAGAATTAGATTATCTATTGTTAGATTTACCACCAGGTACAGGTGATGTTGCATTAGATGTACACAACATGATCCCATCATCAAAAGAATTAATTGTGACTACACCTCATCCAACAGCTGCTTTTGTGGCAGCCAGAGCAGGACAAATGGCAATTAATACTGATCATGAAATATTAGGTGTAATTGAAAATATGTCCTACTTTGAGAGTAAAGTGACCGGTGAAAAGGAATATGTCTTTGGTAAAGGTGGAGGGGACAAGCTTGCAGATGTACTAGATACTACTGTAATTGGCCGTCTTTCACTTCAACAACCATTTGAAGAAGAAGGTGTTTTTGCACCATCTGTTTATCAAGAGGATCATCCCAATGGCCAAGAGTACTTAGCTGTAGCCAAACAAATTATAGAAAAGTTTTGATTTAAGAAAAGCGGAGCCGTGAGTATCGGCTCCGCTTTTCATTTTTAGTTACTTTGTTTCTCTTCTTCTTTGTTGCCACTTTCACTTTGCTGTTGTTGTTGACCGCCACTTTCTGAACTAGATCCTCCACCGGAAGAGCCACCTTCACCCTCACTAGCTGGCTTCATTTCCTTTGCTGCATTTAGAATCAGGTCAGATAGCTTTGCCTTAAACATAGGAGAGTCAAATGTTTCTTCCATAACTTTTTCTAAATGTGAACGAAATTGTTGGCTCGTGAGTAGCGTTAATGTTTGTTTTTCCATTTCTGGATTACTCAGCACTTCCATTAATTTCTTTTGATATTCAGAATCACTCATTAAGTTTTTAATGACATCTTCTTGCTGTTCTTGAAGGGCCAATGCAAAAGATTCAACAAATTTAGGATCTTGAAACATTTTTGTCCAATAGTCTTTTCCTTTATCAGAGGAAAGTGTCTCAGTCACTGCTTCCTTAATCACCTTTGAATCAATCACGTAAGTCTGTTGCATATCATCACTAGATAATACTTCTGTGATTGCTTTTTTTCCTTCATCTGTTTTTAATATATCTGCCACCATTTTTTTTGTTCCTTCATAGTCACCATTCTCTTTACTTTCACCATTGTTCCCTCCTCCACAACTGGTTAATAACAGTAGGAGGATCAACATTATATATAGAAATCGGTTCATGTATACCGCTACCTTTCATTACAAAAAAATATTCTGTATTTATAATATGGAGTCATTTATAATTAATATGTATGACAAGCGAAAAAAAATGAAGTTCGTGTTAAAATACATAAAGTGAGAATTACGGACGTTTTTACCGTGATAAATGTAGGGGGATTTGTTTTGAAAAGTCGTAATGTTGTAAGGCTGTTTTTTTCTACTTTATTAATAGGTGGCGTTTCCACCTTAATAGCAAGTTTTTTTGTGAAATCAGATGTATATGCTGAGTTCTTAAATCCTTTTGATTGGTTTGAAATATTAGGTCTAGTGATCTTCTTTTTGGCGTTAGGTTTTGTTTTTAGTTTACTTAGTCAGATGGGATATTTCGCATATTTAACCGTTAACCAATTTGCGTTAGGTGTTTTTCGCAGTTATTGGCCAATCATTCAAATTGCCTTAATTGCTTTTGCGTTATTCGACCTGGTCTATTTCAGATATAAAGGAGTCGAGAATGGCACCTTAACACCATTTCTTTTAACCGCCATTGCTTTATTTGTGTATAGTTGGATTGTAGCGACCATAAAAGCAAAAGAAACGAATAAAAAGACCTTTATTCCAGCATTATTTTTTATGGTTGTAATTACCTCAATAGAATGGGTTCCGGGCTTACGAACGAGTGGTGGCGATTATGCATGGTTAATGATCGTACCTCTGGTTTTATGCAACACCTATCAATTATTAATATTGCATCGTTTAACAGAAAAGAAATAGACCTCTAATAAGAGGCCTATTTCTTTTTGGATTGAAGTTCTTCATTTTTTGTTTCTGATAAAGTAATCAATTCAGAAACAGTAAGAAGCTCTTTTTTTTGCTTTTTAATCTGAGGAATCAATTGTTGCAGTGCCTTTTCTGTTTGTTTTACGGTATCAGAGGCATGTAGTAAAATAATGTCACCGTTACTTAGATTCTTTAAAATGTGATTGGTGATTTTTTTAGTTCCTGGATTTTTCCAATCATTCGGATTTATACTCCAATGAATTACTTTTAACCCTTGGTTTTCAGCTAAATTAATTATTTCTTCGTTAAGGTGGCCATTTGGAGCTCTTAATAAATAGACGTCTTCGTATCCGAGTTTAGTAAAAGTATCTTTCGCTTTGTTCAAATCTCTTCTCACTTGTTCTATCTCTTGTTCGACATATGATTTATATTGATAGCCAAGCATACCAATCTCATGATTTGCCTCTGCTATTTTTTCCAATACATCCGGATGCCGCTCCGCCCATTCACCGCTTACAAAGAAAGTGGCACTAACTTCTTCTGTACTTAATCTTTCAAGGATAGGAATAATTTTTTCTGTACCATGATTAATATTAAATGTTAAGGCAACAGAAGAACTGTCTGTATTTCCGGTGTTTAATGCTCTTGGGTTCTCTTGATCAGAAAATACAGTAGGCGTGTAATTTGATTCTAAAAATAAAAATATTGCCACAAATAAAGAAATAGGAATAATAATAAATGCTTTCTTTTGTTTTTTAATGTCCAAAATATATAAACGTCTCACCATAAATCCCTCCAATTGGTTGGGCTTGTCCCTATCATTTGTATAGGTGATGCAAGTCTCACTTCATTATATGATCGATACTTTATAAATATGTTGTCTAATTATGTTTAAAAATACACTTATTAAGGAATATAAGTAATGATAAATGGGGAAATTATGAACTATTACGCTGCTAATGACTGATGAATTCGTTATGAAAGTATAAGTTTAATTGAATAGAATAGATAATGGGAGTGGACAACATGTTAGGATTATTAATTAATGAACAGGAGCAACATGAATTACAATATGTTATTAAAAGAGAGTTAGAAGAATTGTTATTAGATATAGAAGACCACCGAATTGATAAAATGGTAAAAAAAGCAATGAGAGATCGGTATAAAATGCTATTTCAATTGTATACTCGTGTAGCTAGTGATGAAGAAATAAAAAAATACATCCCCAAGAAAGTACAAATAGAATAGTTATTAAAGATACTATATCTTAACAGAGAAGCAGATATAGTATTTTTTTATCGAATTTATTAATTAATTTGAAAAAGACTCTTGTCTAGCTTTTTAGAATATGGTATATTAGTTTCTGTTGTCGCGAAAGCATGTAACAATATCAATGATTTTACAAGGAATTAAAAAAAGATATTGACTTCTTTTTTAATGCATGCTATATTATATTTCGTCGCAAAAAACGACACGACATTGATCTTTGAAAACTGAACAAAACAACCAGTATGATAAAAACATGAAACAAGCCAGTTTGATAAACTGTGCGCAAGACAACTTTATTGAGAGTTTGATCTTGGCTCAGGACGAACGCTGGCGGCGTGCCTAATACATGCAAGTCGAGCGCGGGAAGCGAACGGAATCCTTCGGGAGGAAGTTCGTGGAACGAGCGGCGGACGGGTGAGTAACACGTGGGCAACCTACCTGTAAGACTGGGATAACCCCGGGAAACCGGGGCTAATACCGGATAATAC
>NZ_CZRP01000007.1 GCF_001458115.1 Gracilibacillus massiliensis | reverse complement strand
CCGCCAGCGTTCGTCCTGAGCCAAGATCAAACTCTCAATAAAGTTGTCTTGCGCACAGTTTATCAAACTGGCTTGTTTCATGTTTTTATCATACTGGTTGTTTTGTTCAGTTTTCAAAGATCAATGTTGCTGTCTTTTGCGACAGCTTTTATATCATATCATCCTCATCGGTTGATGTCAACAACTTTTCTTTAAGAAGTTTTTCATTTATTTTGATGTTTTTAAGATGATATTTTTTGGTGTGTCGTTTTCAGCGACGTTTAATAATATAACACATATTAAAAACCAGTGTCAATAAGTATAAGCACTTTTTTATAAATATTCTTTTTCTTTTCTAATAAACTTTCTATATATAGTAGAAAACACCCTTACTACATCACTAGTAAAGGTGTTTACAAACTTACTTATTACGCATTTGCGGGAATAGTAACACATCTCGTATGGATGGTGAATTAGTTAGCAACATCACTAATCTATCAATCCCAATGCCTAAACCGCCTGTTGGTGGCATACCATACTCTAAAGCTTCTAAGAAATCATCATCCATTTCATGTGCTTCATCGTTGCCTTGTTCTTTTTCCTTGACTTGTGCTTCAAACCTCTCTCTTTGATCAATCGGATCATTCAGTTCAGAGAATGCATTGGCGTGTTCGCGTCCTACAATAAATAATTCAAAGCGATCGGTAAATCGCTCATCCTCTTTATTTTTCTTAGCTAATGGTGAAATTTCAACGGGATGACCATAAACAAATGTCGGTTGAATTAATGTTTCTTCTACTTTTTGTTCAAAAAACTCGTTTACAATATGACCAAATTGCATTGTTTCTTCTATTTTTATACCATGCTCTTTTGCTAGCTCTTTTGCTTCTTCATCAGACATTTGCTTCCAGAAGTCTACCCCTGTTTCTTCTTTTATAGCATCTACCATATGTAATCTTGTCCATTTAGGTTCTAAATCTACTTCATCTTCACCATACATTACTTTAGAAGAACCGGTTACTTCTTTTGCAATATGTGCTACAAGATTTTCTACAAGTTCCATAATATCATGATAATCTGCATATGCTTCATATAGTTCAATCATTGTAAACTCTGGGTTATGTCTCGTCGATACACCCTCATTACGAAATACTCTTCCTATTTCATATACTTTTTCCATACCACCAATAATCAAGCGTTTTAAATGTAATTCAATTGCAATTCTCATATATAATGGTATGTCTAGAGCATTATGGTGTGTTTCAAATGGGCGCGCTGATGCTCCACCCGCGATACCGTGCATCATTGGTGTTTCTACCTCTAAGAAACCTCTATCATCCAAATAGCGTCGCATCGATTGAATTATTTTACTACGAAGAACAAACGTATTTTTACTTTCCATATTTGTAATTAAATCCAAATAACGTTGGCGATAACGTTGCTCGACATCTTTTAAACCATGGAACTTCTCTGGTAATGGTCTTAGTGACTTTGTCAGCATCGTAAATTCATTAGCTTTTACCGAAAGTTCCCCTACGTTCGTTTTAAAAACGGTTCCCGTTACACCTACAATATCCCCTAAATCAGCTGATTTGAAAATTTCATAGGCGTCTTCACCGATCATATCTTTTCGTACATATAGTTGCACTTGACCACTCAAATCTTGAATATGGGAAAACCCAGCCTTACCTTTTCCTCTTTTGGTCATTATTCTGCCAGCTACGGTTGTTTCGATTGCTTTTTCTTCAAGCTCCTCTTTAGAGAATTGGTCATACTTTTCGATTAATTCTTCTGCAAGATGGGTACGAACAAATTTATCACCAAATGGATCGATACCTTGTTCACGATAACTTTGCATTTTATCAAGACGTACTCGCATATGCTCATTAAGTTCATCACTCATTTTATTCACCTCTATTAATTAATTTTACCTTTTTTGTTATATATCAAAAAACTGCCAGCATCGTACTGACAGTATCACATTCATGAATAGTATAGAAAAGGAATCCTTTCATGTCAATGTTTACACTTTTAAGAAACGCTTGCTTTTTACTAATATTGCGAATTACTCTTCCCGTCATGTTCATTGTCTATATTAGGTTGTAATTCTTCTATCGATATGTGCAAACGATCTGCTATTTCTTTAAGATTTGCTTGTGTTGGTGCTCGTTTTCCTCTTTCGATATCTCCTAAGTGCGAAACAGATACACCTAATTCATCTGCGAATTGAATCTGTGTATACCCCTTTAATTTTCGAAAGGCTTTGATGCGTTTACCCCATTTGTTTGTTCCCATATGACTACTCCTTCTTTATCTTGTACAGGTAGATTTGCTAATAATTCTGAAACAGGAAGATCTTTATGCACTATATTTAATCGATCATTAAGCTCTGATAATGGAATTAATACAAATGCTCTTTCGTGTAATCTTGGGTGTGGTAAAATTAATCGTTCTGTCTCTATATTCTCTTGATTATATACTATAATGTCAAGGTCTATCGTTCTAGGACCCCACTTAATTTCACGCTTTCGTCCTAGTTGTGATTCTATCTTTTGGCATACATCTAATAAATGATGAGGTTGCAAATCGGTTTCTATTTCAATTACCATATTTAAAAATTGTTCCTGATCGACTGGACCTACTGGATCCGTCTCATAAATAGAAGACTGTTTTATGATCCTTACATTTGGGTGATCTGATAGTTGTTCCATTGCTTGTTCTAAATAATTTAAGCGCGGTTGAATATTGGAACCTAATGCAATATACACTGATTTCATCATGATTTCTCCCTGTAAATTTCAATCGCAACGGACTGATAATGACCTGGAATAGGTGGATCAGGTTTAATCACTTTAACGGTGCATGCTGTTAATAAGTCAAAATGAGAAAACAATTCTATTGATAGTGCTTCCGCAACAGCCTCAACTAAATTTTTGGAAGGTCCCTCGACCACTTGTTTTGTTACTTGGTATACACGTCCATAGTCAATTGATTGGTAAATGTCATCTGTTTCTCCCGCTTTTTTCAGATCAACTTCTAATATTAAGTCGACCAGGAATCGTTGTCCAAGTTTTTTTTCTTCCGGAAATACACCATGAAATCCGTAAAACGCCATCTGATTTAAATAAATCTTATCCATTATCTTCACAACCCTTACCTAAAAGCTTATCCATCATTTTCACCATCCGCACATGCATTTTCACATTATGCACTCGTACGATTTCACAACCTTTTGTCATACCAAAGCATACAGTTGCCCCTGTACCTTCATCACGTTCATCTACAGGTAAATTCAAGGTCTTTGCTATAATGGATTTTCTTGAAGTGCCCAGCAGCAACGGATAATCTAATGTTCTAAGCTTGTCCATTTTTTGCAAAGTCTCTACATTTTCTTCATATGTTTTCGCAAACCCAATGCCTGGATCGATAATAATTTGTTCACTTTTTACCCCAGCATCTATTGCGATTTGAACACTTTCTTGGAGATCCGACACAATGTCCTCTGTCAAAGAATGATAAACAGGTTTCTCTCGATTATGCATCAAGATGATGGGTGCATCAAATTCAGCCGCTACTTTTGCAATATCGGGTTCTCTTTTTGCTCCCCATACATCATTTATAATGGCGGCCCCTGCCTCAAGAGATAACCTCGCAACTTTCGTCTTAAATGTGTCGATAGATATCGGTATATTGATTTCTCCTACTAATGCTTCTATCACTGGAATTACACGTTCTATTTCTTCTTGCTCAGATACTGGTGTATGACCTGGACGTGTTGATTCCCCGCCAATATCGATAATATCCGCTCCATCTGCTTCCATTTTCTTTGCTTGAAGAATTGCTTTGTTAATGTTGTTATACTTCCCACCATCTGAAAAAGAATCCGGTGTAACATTAAGAATCCCCATCACTAATGTTTTATCAGGATAGTAATAATCCTTTATTTTTGTGCGTAGCCACTTTTGCATAACATCCGTCCTTATGGTCTCAAAAATTAAATGCTATTCATAACAAAACATTATAGCACATTTAATACTAAAAAAACGACCACCTTTTTATAGATGGCCGTTGATTTTTATTCATCATCAAATTGATAAAGTGGAGTAGATAAGTAACGTTCTCCATTACTTGGTAGTACCGCAAGGACTTTCTTGCCTTTACCAAGCTTTTGCGCTACTTGTTGTGCCGCATAAATAGCAGCCCCTGAAGATACACCACCTAAAACACCGTCTTTACGAGCAGCTTCTCTCGCTGTTTCGTAAGCCTGGTCATTCGATACTGTTATTACTTCATCATAGACATCTGTATCTAAGACTTCTGGTACAAATCCGGCACCAATACCTTGGATTTTGTGAGGACCTGGTTTGCCTCCAGATAAAATTGCAGAATCTGTAGGTTCTACCGCATAAATTTTTATATTACTATAATGGCTTTTCAGTACCTTCCCTGCACCTGTAATTGTACCACCAGTTCCAATGCCCGAAACAAAAGCGTCTAGTTGGTCACCCATTTGTTCTACAATTTCTTTACCTGTTGTACGTGCGTGAACGGCAGGATTTGCAACATTATTAAATTGTTGAGGCATGAAATAACCGTTTTCTTTCTGTAATTCGGTTGCTTTCGCAATAGCACCTTTCATTCCATCTGCACCTGGAGTAAGTACTAATTCTGCACCATATGCTCTTAATAAATTGCGTCTTTCCATACTCATTGTATCTGGCATGACTAGAATCGCTTTATATCCTTTAATTGCTGCAACTAACGCTAAACCAATACCAGTATTACCACTAGTCGGTTCAATAATCGTATCACCGTCTTTTAGGATACCTTCATCCTCAGCCGCTTCCACCATGGCTAAAGCAATACGATCTTTCACCGAGCTACCTGGGTTCATAAATTCAAGCTTTAGGTAAATTTCTGCACCTTCAGGATCTGCTGTACGGTTTAGCTTCACAATCGGGGTGTTTCCAATCAGTTCTGCAATATTTTGAGCCACTTTCATTCAAGTTCCTCCTCAATTCCAAGTAATATAATTGGTTTTATATACAATGTACATGAAACATGGTACATTTGTCAACCATAAATTGGTAAAAACAGGTTGTATTTATTAATTTTCATATATTAAATCTACTTCTAATTGTTCCCGTAAAAGTGCTGCATCGACTTCGGTGTCCATTCTATCCAAAGCTATATCCTGTTTCACCTCCTGATATGCTTCCTCATAGTTAAGTTCGATAGCAGAAAGATGTTGATGGTGAAAGATTATTGCGTAGCCACTACCTACCAAAAGTGGCTCACTATACGTACCTTCCTCAATGGAAGTTGCCTCTTCATAATATTGATCCGGAATAAAGCTACTCGTTTCAGAATAATAACCTAGATAGCCACCTTGGTTGACAGTTTCTTCATCCGTTGAATACTCTTGCGCTACTTGTGAAAAAGAATCGCCTTCTTCTAACTTTGCAATTACAAGTTCCGCTTCCTGTTGATTGGAAACGAGTATATGAGATAATTGGACCATATCATCGAATTGGTATTGCCCTTGATAGGTATTAAAATACTCTTCTATTTCGGACTCTGATACCGATACATCTTTCGTCAACAACTGTTGTAAAAAATAACGGAATTCGATCTGCTCAGTCCATTCTGTTATTTTACTTTCTCTTTCTTCTGCTGATTGCAAACCTTGCATGACCATCATTCGTGATATTTCACGTTGGATGATCTTCGGATTTATTTCTATTCCTTCTTTTTCTGCTAATTGAAAAACGACTTCTTGATCGATCATATCTGATAAAACTTGTTCGCCATAGAGACTAACCAATTGGTCCATCCAATCTTGATACAAAATCTCCTGATTTTCTATTTCTGCTAATGGTTTATTACGATCTATTTTAGTATTTTCGTCTAATCTATATTCTTCTCCACTGTTGTCACCAGAAAAAAGCAATAATGTAGTGATATTTGTAATGAGTAATAGTAAAATAATAGACCATAACACTAGACGTGATATTCTCAAACTATTACTCCCCCTACTTTGTCTTTAATGCTCTTAATTCATCTATATTGAATGCATATTTTTCATTACAAAAATGACAAGATGCCGTTGCGCCATGATCTTCACGAATCATCGCGTCGATTTCTTCATTTCCTAAACTTTGGATCGCTGTTTCTAACCGTTCTTTTGAACAACCACATGAAAAAATTACTGGTAATTGCTCAAGTATTTTTAAACTGTCCGTTCCTAAAATGATATTCAATATCTCTTCAGGAGTTTTTCCGTCTTGAACCATCGAGGATATTGGTGGCATACTTGCAATGCTCTCTTCGATTTTACTTATAGTATTCTCCGATGCACCTGGCATCATTTGCACTATAAATCCACCAGCAGCTAAAATACTATGATCTGGATTCACTAACACACCAGCTCCAACTGCAGAAGGAACTTGCTCTGAATTGGCTAAATAATAAGTGAAATCCTCACTTATCTCACCAGAGACAATAGGAACCTGTCCAGTAAAATGGTTTTTTAACCCTAAGTCTTTGACAATACTAAGGGTCCCCTCTGTGCCCACTGCTCTTTTAACATCTAATTTCCCTTGCTGGTTTGACTCAAAATCCACGTGAGGGTTAGTGACATAACCTCGTACTTCACCCTTTGCATTAGCATCGGTTATAATCGCTCCGATTGGTCCTTTTCCCTCCACTTTTACAGTTAATTTATTCTCGCCTTTAAGCATGGCACCGAGCATGGTCGTAATGGTGATTGTTCTACCTAATGCAGCAGATGCTGTTGCCCATGTATCCTGTCTTCTCCTTGCTTCCTCTACTGTTTCGGTGGAGCGAATAGCGTAAGCTCTCACTTCGCCTTCGTACGCGGTTGCTTTCAATAAGTAATCATTCATATTCAAACTTCCTTTCTTTTAACCAAAATCTCGCTCATTCTTTAGATAGATTTCATATAAACCTTTTAATGTTAAATAAGGATCAACAATATCAATCACTGACGAATCTTTAGCAATTAAAGTTGCTAATCCTCCAGTTGCAATTACTTGCGGTGAGCCGGCTGTTTCTTGTTTTATTCGATTGACCACAGCATCTACTTGTCCTACATAGCCAAAATATACCCCTGATTGCATCGCTTCTACTGTCGACTGACCTAAAACTTGATTCGGTTTCTTTAGTTCAATTTTAGGTAATTTCGCTGCATTTTGGTAGAGTGCCTCTAGAGATATATTAATACCAGGCGTGATGACACCACTGACATATTCCTCATTTTCATTAATATAACAATACGTAGTTGCTGTCCCAAAATCAATAATAATACTTGGAGCACCGTATTCTTTAATCACACCTACTGCATTAACGACACGATCCGCCCCTAATTCCTTAGGGTTAGGATACTTCATTTTTAAGTATGGATTCACTTTTTCGTCACCAATTATCATCGCACGACAATGAAAGTATTTATCTGCCATTCGTTGAAGAGCAAATAGTATGGGGGGCACAACGGATGAGATAACGATCCCATTAATATCTTGAAAGGTTAATCCTTCATGTTCGAGCAGGGACTTAATAAACATTGCGTATTCGTCTTCTGTTTTATTTTTATCGGTTTGCATTCGCCATTGATAGGTTAGTTGTCCGTCGCGAAAAACACCTAAAACCGTATTAGTATTTCCTACGTCTAATACAAAAATCATAATATCCTCCACATATTTCTTTTATTAGTATACTTACTTTCATATTGTATATTTTGCAGGACACTCCCCGCAAGTTAATTGATTAATTATCACTAGAAAAAACAAACCTCTTCCCTTCCTGAACCTAATAAAGATACTACACAACAACTGATGCAGTAATTTGGACATTGTTTTAACTGGTTATACCCGCTCCGGCTGCCCACTTCCCTTTCCGTGGGGTTTTCCCTTCAGCTAACTTTTTCAAGCACAAATCGCTTGAAAAAGTGGATCTTCAGGTAAAACATTCCCACAGGAGTGAAAGTGGGCGGCCTGCGCTAATATATTTGTTCTACAACTGCTGTGACAGGTAGCATTTTGAGCTTTTACTCCAAATAATGAATTTTTAAAATGATAGAAATACCGATATGCCTCCTTATGCTAGCGTTGTAAAATATCAAATTAGCGCAGGCGTCCACTTCGACTCCTGGGGGATTAGCATGATCTGAAGATCCACTTTGAAAAGTGCTTTTCTTTTGAAAGTTAGCTGAAGAGCATGCCCCCCCGGTATAGGATACACTGCGAAAACTTGTTTGAGCAGATGTTGACTTATGCCCGTGGTAAAAGCGAAGTGGGCAAGCCGGAGCGGTTGGTACACTCACATTTACTGTCATAATGACCACATCAATTTATTGCGAAGTATCTTCCTAATATGCAGTGGGGTGATGCTTATTTTGATGGGTTTGAATATGTTCGGGATGGTTATTGTTTTTGTGATAAAAGAAAGGCAGTTCCTGGTTTGTTAGGAACTGCCTTTGGTTTTATTGTTTATCTTTGTCGTCGGATTCATCGGTTTTTTTGTCTTTGTCGAAATAGCTTTCCGAATCTTGATCAAAATAACCTGGCTCAACCTCCGATTTTGATTGAATGTTTACTTTTACGTCAGATGACTTTTCCTCATCACTATCTTCATTACCTTCTTTATCCGCCTCTGAACCTTTAGGAGTTTTTTCTTCTCCGTCTTGTTCTGAAACGACTGGATCAGGTAATTTGCCTTCCTCAAATAATGATTTGATTTGGTTGGCATCCAATGTTTCAATTTCTAGCAACGTCTTTGCAACAAGCTCTAACTTATCTCGATTTTCTGTTAGAATTTGCTTCGCACGATCATATGACATTTGGATAAAGTTTTGTACTTCCTGATCAATTTCATAGGCGATAGCATCACTATAGTTCTGCTCATTTTGCATATCTCTACCTAAAAAAACTTGACCGTTACTGCTTCCAAATTGTAATGGACCAATTTTCTCACTCATACCATATTCCATTACCATCTTACGAGCAATCCCTGTCGCACGTTGGAAGTCATTATGTGCACCTGTACTTACTTCACCAAAAATAACTTCTTCTGCTACACGCCCACCTAATAGACCTGTAATCTTATCAAACAATTCTGGCTTTGTCATAAAATAGCGATCCTCACGCGGAAGCATGACAGCATAACCACCAGCTTGACCACGAGGTACAATCGTTACCTTATGTACCATGTCTGCATCATCTAACACCATACCAATAATGGTATGTCCACTCTCATGATAGGCGACAATATTTCTTTCTTTCTTAGAAATAACCCTACTTTTCTTAGCAGGTCCTGCAATAACACGATCAATCGCTTCATCGACATCTTCCATGCCAATTTTCTCTTTGTCATGTCTAGCCGCTACAAGCGCAGCCTCATTTAACAAGTTCTCTAAATCCGCACCCGAAAAACCTGGAGTACGCATTGCAATTGTTTTTAATTCTACATCATCTGCCAGAGGTTTATCACGAGCATGTACTTTAAGAACATCCTCACGTCCTCTTAAGTCTGGTCGATCTACCGTAATTTGACGGTCAAAACGTCCTGGACGTAACAAGGCAGGGTCTAGAATATCCGGTCTGTTTGTCGCAGCGATAATGATAATACCTTCATTTTCACCAAAACCGTCCATTTCAACTAGTAACTGATTTAGGGTTTGCTCACGTTCATCGTGTCCACCACCAACACCAGCGCCACGTTGACGACCAACTGCATCAATCTCATCAATAAAGATGATACATGGTGCATTTTTCTTTGCATTTTCAAATAAATCACGTACACGGGATGCCCCAACACCTACAAACATTTCAACGAAGTCTGAACCACTTATAGAGAAGAATGGAACTCCTGCTTCACCCGCAACCGCTCTTGCAAGTAATGTTTTACCAGTACCTGGAGGTCCTACTAATAAAACCCCTTTTGGAATCTTGGCACCAATCGCAGCGAATTTGCGAGGATCTTTTAAGAAGTCTACCACTTCTACTAACTCTTGTTTCTCTTCATCCGCACCTGCTACATCACGGAAACGAACCTTTTTCTTTTCTTCATTGTACATTTTCGCCTTACTTTTACCAAAGTTCATAACACGGCTTCCGCCACCTTGAGCTTGGTTCAGTAAGAAGAAAAACAAAATGAATATAATAACAAATGGAATCATAGTGGTTAAGAATGTAACCCATCCACTTGGTTGTTCCTCTTCCTTCACATCTAATATCCCTTGATCTGTTGCAATTTGCGTTACAGATTCTACAATTGTAGGACTATTGGGGATATTAGTAATAAAACTGTTATCTTCTCCCTCTAGTTCCCCCACAACTCGCATGACACCATTGGATGGGCGCATAACCATTTCCTTGATTTCATTATCTTCTAAAACTTGCATAAACTCATTAACTTTTAATTCTTCAGCCTGGTTGTTTTGGCTTGAGAATACTGATATGATCCCTATTACCACCAAAAATATTAAGAAATAAAGGATCACATTACGTATAATCCGATTCATTGCCTACCTCCTCCCGAAACGAGAAAACTATAGTAAATAGTATCATATTGAAAGACTTTATGACAACTAATTACAACTGATACATGTTTAATTTTTAATTATTCTTCTCCACCATATATTTCTGGTTTCAAAATACCGATATAGGGCAAGTTGCGATATTTCTCTTGATAATCTAATCCATACCCTACAACAAATTCATTTGGAACTTCAAACCCTACTACATCTGCTTTTATATCAACGGTTCTTCCCTCAGGCTTATCTAGTAAAGTAACGATCTTAATCGACTTCGCTTTTCGATATTTAAAAAGGTCTACTAGATAACTAAGGGTTAAACCACTATCTATAATATCTTCAATAATTAAAATGTCGCGACCTTCTACTTTCGTATCTAAGTCTTTGACGATTTTTACTTCACCAGAAGAACGCATTTCATTTCCATAACTGGAAACATCCATAAAATCCATTTCCAAATGGGTATTAATAGAACGTAGAATATCAGACATAAAAGGCAAAGCTCCCTTTAGCACACCAATTGCCAATGGAAATTTCCCGTCATATTCTTGTGTTAATTGTTCACCGAGCTCCCTGCATTTTACTTGAATTTGTTCTTCCGATATGAGCACTTCTTTTATTTCGTTATGCATCATGCTGCCTCCTATTCATTTGAATCTGTGTATGTTAGCACAATATACTTGCTGCTTGAACTATTTTCCTTTATTTCTGCCTTCTTCAGGCCAACGATCCACAACAATGTTCCATCCGCACCAAAAATCAGTGGCCAACGATCCCGTTTGTATACAGGTACTTTCTCATCAATAAAAATATCTTTTACTTTTTTATGTCCATTTAATCCCTTGACCATCATTCGATCACCTGGCTTTCGTACTCTCATACGTAAAGGAAATAGTGACTGATTTTCTTTTGGAATATGTAAAGTATGATGATCTTCGTGGCTAGCTCTCGAGGTATAACCTACTGATAATGTGGCACCATTAGTTAATGATACGATGCTCGGAACTTTCAAAGTTTGCAGGTCAGCCCATTCCTTATCAAATTTTTCAAGAAAATGGAATCGTATTTCCTGATAATTTTTAGTGACTTTTAAGGATGCTGGAAAGTCTAAAGATACATTGCTTTTCACTTGTTTCAATAAAGCAAAGAAATCTGCTTCATGTTGGTATGATAAATCTCTAGGCACACCTTGATAAAGATAGTTTAATATTAGATGAAAGGCTCGCCTTTGTAAAGCTATTGGGTATGCTTTGAATGATTCGATATCAAAAAAAACCATATTTTCTTCCAAACTTACAACGTTCTCCAACAAATCGTTTGCTTTTGATTCCAAATAGTTTTGATCTTCTGAAGCACGTTCTGTCATTGCTTGTATATGTTGATGAATCTGGTCATTCTGTTGCTTTAGCAACGGCAATACCTTTAACCGGAAAAAATTACGCGTATATGTGGTGGATTGGTTGGAAGGATCTTCCCTTGGAACAAGTTGATATTCCCGACAGTATTGATAGATTTCATCTTTGGATAAACATAAAAAAGGTCTAACAATATATCCATTAGCAAAGCTCCGTTTTACAGGTATTCCTTGTAATAGAGACGGATTAGATTGACGAACCATTCGCATTACTACGGTCTCTACTTGATCATCCCCATGGTGTGCCAACGCTAAGAGGTCTGCATTTACTTCCTTCATCGTCTCTTCAAATACTTGATAACGCAAAGTACGTGCTGCTAGTTGTGTTCCTTCTTTATGTACGCTCTTACGACCTTTTACATCTACTTGTTTGGCAATAAAAGGAACACCCCATTGCTGGCATATGCTCTCTACATATTTCACATCATCGGCAGACTCATCACCCCGTAATCCATGATCAATCGACACGACCACAATATGTAATTGCCATGCATTTTTTAATGTTAGTAAATATCGTAATAATAATAGAGAGTCTGCACCACCTGAAACCCCAACTAATACGGTTGCACCGTTATGTAATAATTGATGTCTCTCGATAAATGATAACACCTGATCTTTCAAACACCACCACCCCATCCAGTTTCTTTTACACTATTTTAACATACTATGATCTAAAATACGTTTTATCACATAAATAATGTAACATAAAGATAACAAACGCCTCCAATGGTTAGAATGCTACCTACTTCTAGTAATGGATATAAACGATCTTGCTTTTTACTTCTTTTATGTGTTGCACCTCTTTTGTCTCTTTTATTCTTCTGATCCATAAAATATGTTAATAAATAATTCTTTACCTGTTCCGCATCTTGAATAGAACCATGAATAAGCATCAATAATAAACGCCTTAGTGGATCAATGTCAACGGCTTGATTTATTTTATACTGTAGCGTTTTTTTGGGACTATTCCCTCTTGCAAACCCATTCGGATAATAGATTCGTACGATCACCATTGCTAATGCAAACAAATCATATCCTGGATCTGCTTTCCGTGAACCGCATTGCCAATAGGCTCGATCGTAAAATTCCGTATATTCTTTAATCGCTCTACCTTGTAATGTCGTACCACCTACATCTACCCACCTTAACCTGGCAGGTTTTCTGGAAACAATTAAATTCTCAACCTTCAAATCACCAAATACATATCCTTCTTGATGCAATACTTGCAAATCCTTCGCAAAACCAATTAATAAGGACACTAACCATTCGTGCCCATTCTGCCTAATAAAATCATGCAAGGTATTCCCTGAAATATACTCCATTACATAAAAGGAATATTGATATCCGTTTGTTGCTTCATAATCATCGACATCTATTAAAGAAGGTCCAAGGTGATATCCTTGAACCGCTTGAAAGGCCTTTAACACATTTACTTCGGAGCTAATCGACGAACTCTGTTTACTCAATTTCAGTGCCACTTGTTTATTACCATGTACACACAAATAGACCGAACCAATTGCACCATTACCAAGCTTTTTTACAATATGATAATGGTGATGATGCCATTTTCCTTTAATAATTTGACCCTTATTTATATGGATGTCAGGCTTCTTCGATGTTTGTGTAATCATCTTTGATAAATCTCCTTCGTAGCGAGCTTTTTCCAAATTGATACATCGCTTCTTTCAGAGCTGGACCGGTAGGTGTAATACCTCCACTTGAAATTTTGGCAAAAATGCTTGAAATAGATTCAAGTTTCGATGTCCAATCTACCAACTGCTGAATCGCTTTTTTTCTTGCAGGAAATTGATAAACCGCAAAGCGACTGCGCCCAATTCGTGCATTCATGCTAATCGAAAGATCTATTAAAGCTTCTTGTACTGTCGGTAGCTTATTTGTCATACTCGCACTTGTATCTACCAAAACTAATACTTCCAGATCACATGTTTCTCCAAGCTCATCAACTACTTCCATCACTTCTCCGCGTTGATCTGGTGGCAATTCTTCCATTGTTTTTTCATTTCCTAGTATTTGCGTTAGCTCTTTATTCACTACCCCTTGTAAGGTTTCGTTCATTGCCTGTTTGGTTACGGTTTGAACAGTCTGAGAAAGTGTTTCTTGATAAACGATTTGGCTCACACCTTGTCCACAACTTGCAATCTCTTCCACTTCTTCAAGTCCTTCCGGTTGTTCAGAATGATGATCTTCTAAAATTCCAATAACATTAACGGTAATCCCTTGTTCTGCTACTATACTTGCGATGTGTGCTGGGTCTTCTCCTTGATTAGAACAGCCATCGGTAATTAAAAGAATTTGTTTAAGAGTCCCTGTCTTCATTGTATTTATTCCTCCTAATTATTGGTCTTTCGTTTGTTAGTAAGATTCGCCAATAAATGGGAGAATTATACCTATCAAAGTGAGATCTCAGCTGATATTTTCCCTTTCAAACTGACGAAATGACCGAATGGGTGCCCATTGTGGCTGGTTTTCTTTTATTTGAGCGACGAGCACGGTCATATCATCTTCAATTTCACCACTTTGCGTACGAATCACCTCTTCTAATAAGAGATCTGCCATTTCTTGCGGTTCTTTTGTTTCCATTTCCAAAAGTTTTCGTTTTAACCACATATCGACGTTCTCAATCTCTTTTGGACCCTCAAAAATACCATCACTCATCATAACTAAGAAGTCTCCATCCCTTAATTGCGAGCTAACGACATCTACTTCTACTTCTTGTATGATCCCTATTGGCAGATTGCTAGCCTCTATTTGTTCGACCGAATCATGTCGTAATATAAAACTAGGCGTAGAACCGACCTTCAAGAACCGAACAGCGGCATGATGCAGGTCGATCATTGCCAAATCCAATGTAGCGTAAATTTCATCATTTGTTCTAAGAGCTAAGATCGAGTTAATCGACTTAATCGCCACTTGTTCATGTAAACCAGATTCTAATATTTGCTGCAGGAGCCTTAACGTTTCTGTACTTTCTTCGTGCGCTCTATCTCCATTTCCCATACCGTCACTAATAGCTAAAGCATATTTTCCAGCCCCTAGATCCATTGCTTTATAACAATCTCCAGACACCAGCCCTCCTCCTTTCGCTGCATGGGCGACACCTGAATCGATGACATACTTGCGAGCAGAACCAAAAGTAAAGAAGCTATGCCCTTTAGCAAGCGGTGATAGATCTTCGGTTACGACAATTACGGTTTCATCTAATATATCGGATAAAATGGGAGCAATTAATTTCGTCGCTTCTCCGTGATAATCTTGAAATAAAATTACCATTTCAATATCCACGTTTCCTTTTTCCAGACTGTAAATATCCAACTTCTCTAATTCGATACCAACATGCTTTAAAGCAGCTACAAGCTCAATCTCTTGCTGTTCATGATTTTCTTTCTCTTTTAAAATTTCCACAGCAAAGTTCTCCATCACCTCTGATACACCTTGTAATTGGTCTGCAACAAAACGTCTGCTTTCTAAAACCTGTTTCTTTAACTTCTGATTTGCCTGGAAGAACGACAATTCCTGCTGCATCGTATCGATTACTTTCTTGGATTTAATGCAATGATTTTCAAACTGCCTATTTGTAATATTATTCAATTGATCATCCACTTCTAGTTGCTCTTTCACATCGCGCATGAGTTGATAGGTATCATCGAATTGTTGAACCCAACATGTTTCTTTCTTGAAGCAGGTTTGGCATGTTTTTTCTGTCACATTGCTTAAATAATAATCAACCTCTAAATCTTGTTCCTGTAATTGATGGGATTCTGTTTGAAAACTACGAGACAATGCCTTGAACACATTAGAAAATCGCTCGACTCTATGTGCTGTTACATTACGCACCTTTTGTAAATACTGTTCTTGTTCTCTTGAATGTTCAACTGTTCCGGGAATATACTTGGCAATTTGTTTAATCCATTTACTCGGTGTTACTAAAAAAATAAATATAGCTAATGTAGATTCCAATAAGGCTACTGCTAGCGTGGTTACAGAATCACCGTATAGACTTATTAATAAGGTACTAATTAACAGACCGAGACTAACAGCTAATTTATTACCTTCTTTTAATAAACCACCTAACAAACCTGAAAATGCCAACAAACTCATCTGATACATATTCGCAATATTCGCTAGACTCAGTATTAACCCAGCCACAACCCCAACAGTAGATCCTATAGCAGCTCCACCAACTAATGAAAGTACTAAAACTAGATATCGTGCAAGTACTTGCTCCATTTGAGCTTCATATAGTTGAACACCAATTAAACCAGTTAAAATCGACGCCACCAAAATAATAAAACAAACAATTTCTTCATTTTTTAATAGCGGTTTATATCTTTTTGGTGATAATAATGGAATACTTTGCATAAAGATAAGTAATAAAACTGCTGCCAGTATACCTTCGACGATAGCGATAAGCCATTCTATATAAGTTAACTCCACTGTCATAGCGTATAAACTTAATCGAGGAACAGATGCGGCAACAAAAACAAATAGCGGTAATAGTTTTTCGATTGCTTTTGATCGGGACATAAATAGGCACAGCACCATTAAGACAGCAATCGATAAGAAGATATAGAAGCTGTGTGAAACATTGTAAGTGAAAGCCCCTAATAACGAAAACGAAATCAGAGGAAATAGCTTGTCTCTGCGTAAAAACCATACTGCTGCGACAAACGCAATCACAAAAGGGGATAGGGTAGAAAGAATGATTGCTCGTCCTAACAAAAAACCGATGATGCAAAGAAGCAATCCTTTCTCAAACATCAATTTGGTGCCAGTATCAGAGATTTTTTTTCGGAAGCTCATAAAAGTTGATTCATTAGTAGAAAGAAAAGACTTTGGTTTATTTTCCGTATATGTATTCATATATATCACTCCTCTTTTCACATTAAATCACAACTCTTATTTATATTTTGTCAAAACAAGGAAGTTGCCGTTCTAAAAAGTTCGACTCCATTCTTCTAATGAGAAATAATCCGACATCCCCAACGTTACCTTCTCTTTTGTAATCAAGACTTACAATTCATCAAAAATGCTAGGTATTCCCCATAATTTCCTGTCTGATTTATAAAGGACAAAGGTTTACTTAGGCGAAAAACGTGTTTAAATATGGGGAAATTTCTAATTGCATGTTGACAGATAGGACTGGCTGATGTATTATATTTTTTGTGTCTTTCAAAGGGAGATACATTTAATTAAACATGATGGCGGTGTAGCTCAGCTGGCTAGAGCGTACGGTTCATACCCGTGAGGTCGTGGGTTCGATTCCCTCCGCCGCTATACCAAAAAAGACTTGGCAACCGCCAAGTCTTTTTCTATTAGAAGCAATAAATGTGAGACTGTTATCAGTGGGAGGATTATCCGACATAACCCTGGTGGTAATTTTGACATGATGTATGAGTGTGGTATCCGCTACGGCTTGGCCACTCCCCTTTCCATGGGGTTTTTCCTTCAGCTAACTTTTCCATGCAAAAACCGCATGGAAAAGTGGATCTTCAGGAAAAACGAGTCCCATAGGAGTTGGAGTGGCCGCCTACGCTCAATGAGATTCTTCAACTTTTACAAATGCTGTTATTTGGAATTATCTCTAAAATATTTACCACAAAAGATTGTGATTATAGCAAAAATGCATCCTCTTGCTTTAGTTGTAGAGTAAAAAAAGCGAAGGCGTCCGTTTCCACTCCTGCGGGAATTTTTTATCCGAAGATCCACTTTTTAAGCGAACTATGCTTAAAAAGTTAGCTGAGGATAAAAACCCGCGGAAAGGGAAACGGACAAGCCGGAGCGGTTGTTAAGCAGTTCTAAAATTTCATAATTACCACAAGAGTTATGTCGCATTGTCATACCCAAATGCTATTAACTACTGGGATTTTCTTGGTTAAAGCAAAAAAGCTACCTATGATCGGTAGCTTTTTTGTTTACTTATATATAATTACGAGTCACATCCGTCTTCTCTCCATTACATAGACAGCAAGTGTTTAGCCTTTTCTCGCCCCTCGTCCTCCGCGCTTTGATTCTGTTTGCTTTTTAAGTGTAGCCAAGCGATCTTCAGAATCTTTTAAGAAGCGGTTCATTTTTTGTTCAAATGATTCGCCGCGATCACGGTTATTTTTTGGATTGCCTTGACTTTTACGACGATTGGACGGTGGTGGATTATCCTTTGCTTTCTTGATAGATAAACCAATCTTTCCATCGTCTTCCACATTAAGTACTTTTACTGTGACTTCGTCGCCAACAGTTAAGTGTTCATTAATGTCTTTTACATAATTATCGGCAACCTCACTAATGTGAACGAGACCTGTCTTTCCTCCAGGTAACTCAATAAAAGCTCCGAAATTAGTGATACCTGTTACCTTACCCTGCAACTTGCTGCCTACTTCGATTGACATAAAAAAATTGCTCCTCCTTAAAATTTTAAAAAAATATGCTACTGCTATATTATAGCCAAGCAATTAAAACGGTGTCAATAAGATGGATCCTCTTCCGGTAATTTAAAGACGATCTCTCCTTCTTTCGTAAAGAAGTAATTTGTTTTTGCGATTTGCAAAAGATATTCTTCATCATTTAATAGCTCTATTTCTTCGGCTAACTGCTTTTCTTCTTTGTGCAGACTTGTTAACTCAGTTGATAGCTCTGAGTATTCTTGTTTCATACCTTGGTATTTCGCTCGTTGATCCAAGTGAAAAGTAACGAGGCTGATCATGGTGAGCGCAACAATCATGCCAAATAACATTAAACGACGATGTAATTTTTTCTTTTTTCGTTTCTGACGTTCCATTTGGGCATCGTATTGCTTTATATATGCATCATTTATACGAGATACTTTACTGCGTCTTGACATATTCACCACTGCCTCCTTGTAAGAGCTTAATCTTTATTTTTTATTTTACTATAAATCCGATAAAATGGATGTAGATATTTTTGCGCATTTTTAGGTACCATATTAAATAAAACAGAAAACAAAGCCCTAATCGGCCAACTAATTACTTTTAAAATGGCTAACAGTATTGTAATAAAAAAAGTAAAAACCTTTGTAATACATACGATAAATACTGTAATAATAAAAATAATAGGTCGTACAATCAGGAGTTCAATGGTACGATATAAAAAGCGGTAAATATCATGTAAGATTCGAAAAATAACATCTAATATGCGACTAAATACCTGTTCAATGAGACTTTTGAACATTGCATAACCGCATATTACTGCTAAAAATACATAAAACCGTAAAATACCTTCATTGATTAAAAAAAGAATAACATAAAGTACTACTGCTTGTAAAAGCCAAAATAATATTTCTAACAGATACTTCCATGTTATGCTAGATAACCATAATCGTTCCAGTCGTTTAAAGGTGTGGTAACTGGCTCCGAGGTAGACACCAGATAATACCATACTAATCATCGTGATAAACTGTGTGCTAAGTGTCATTTAAAAAGCTTGCTAAACAACCCTTTAGCTTTCTCCCCGTGTTGCTCGTCCAAATAGGAAAGCTCGTATATCTTACCTTTAATAGAAACATGACCTGCTTCTACATCCAAGTTTTTCATCTGTAAATTATCACCACGGATAACAAGGTAACCCATTACTGTTTGCAGGAGAAATTCTTCACTATCAAAGCTATCTACTTCTTTTACACCATCTATTTCTAACAAGCGACGGTTTGTCATTTTTACATGATGTTCCATTTGCGGTGCTGGCATTGTTTTTTTATCATAGTAATTCATTTTATTCCCTCCCTTTTATCCATCACTAATATATGAATAAAAGGACAAGTTTAGAACAAGGATGATAGAAAACTATTGATTGATATATTCCTCATGTTTAATGGTATATAAATCACTTGCTTCATCTTTTTTTACTGTTTCTTTTAACAGATCAATTGTAATTGTCAGTAGCTTTTGACCAAATTGAATTTTCAATTCGTCACCAACCTCTACATTTGTAGCCGCTTTGGCAACATTACCATTTACAACGATTCTCCCTTGATCAGCGATTTCTTTAGCTAAAGTTCTGCGCTTTATTAAACGCGAGACTTTCAAAAATTTATCTAGTCGCATAGATAATTCCCTTCCTCTTAGAAATAATTAATTATCAAATTGCTTTGCTTCATCCCAAAACGTATCGAGTTCTTCTAACGTAAACGTCTGCCACTCTCTGTTTGTTTGCTTTACTTTTTGCTCTACAAATTGAAAACGGTCTTTAAATTTATGATTCGTACGCATTAAAGCAATTTCTGGATTAATTTTATAATATCTTCCTAAGTTAATCATTGCAAATAGTATATCTCCAAATTCTTTTTCTTGCTCTTCTAAATCTCCCCGTTTACATGCTTCTTGAAACTCGTTTATTTCTTCATAAACCTTTGCCCAGATCGGTTCGACCTCCATCCAATCAAACCCTACTTTTGCTGCTGCTTTCTGAATTTCCTCCGCAAGAAGCGATGCTGGTAACCCACTGGTTAACTGATCCAATAAAGTCTCGGGTGTTTCCCCTTTTTCCTCTTGTTTAATTTCTTCCCAATTTTTTATAACATCTGATTCGTTCTCCACCTCTACATTTCCAAAGACATGTGGATGACGACGAATCATTTTTTCCGTAATACTATATATTACGTCATCGATTGTAAAAAACCCTTCTTCTTCCCCAATTTGACTATGTAACATCACTTGTAAAAGAATGTCTCCTAATTCTTCTGCTAGTCCATCATCGTCTTCTCTATCAATAGCTTCCAATACCTCATAGGTTTCTTCAACCAAGTACTTCTTTAGTGATCCATGGGTTTGTTTCTGATCCCACGGGCATCCTCCTGGTCCGCGTAAAGTGGAGATAACTTCCTTTAGACGGAAAAACTGATGATTTAAGCTTTCTTTTTTTATCGGTGGGATGTAGACACTTGTTAAATTACTTAATGTGGTTTGTTGATCTAATTCTACCAATGGGACTTCCTTAATCATTTCTGATTCACTACCCACCGCTTCAACGATATAGATAGAATAGTCAGCAGGTAGATCTTCTAATAAGCTTAATTTCACTTCAGAGGCAATAAAAGCATCATATACCTGACAAAAAACAAGATGTTGTTGATATTGTAATTGTTGACGTTCAAAAGATGTAGCATCAACAAATTGAAATCCTTCGATTGGATCAATTTTTAATGCGGAGAATAAATCGTCTAAAAAACTTTGACCCCCTACAATATCTACTGTAACTTCTGGGTGATTTAATAATAATTGTACGGTTTGTTCTGCTAACATCGGATGTCCAGGTACAGCATATATAAGGTTACCCTCAGCCTTAGCTGTCTCTACTAGCGTGTCACAAATTTCTTGGTAGACAGCTTCAAATTGATCGTGTTTTTCATAAACATCATCAAATGAGCTGAATGTGATCAATTCTTTTTGTAATGCTTTAATAACTGGATGATCTTCTGTCCGGACAAAACAGTTGTTTCTTCCATTCGTTAATTTGCGGTAAATCCCGATTGGAAATTGATTAAAGTCTCCTGCTCCAAGTCCAATAATTTCAATGACTGGTTTCATATAATCTCTATCCTTTCTTCCATTTACTAGGTATTGGCAGTAAAGCTAGTTCTTTAGACGATACGATTTTTCCATAAATAACAACTATAGCATAGACAACAAAACCTATGATCACACTCGCTATTACAAAAAAGAACAATACTAAACGATTATCCATTTGTAATAGATACGTACTCGCTAACTTTAAAGCAATTAAGGAGATAGCCGTCAAAAAACTAGCGAGGATTAATTTTAGCCAGGATATAACAAAAATACGAGTATGCCCTGTGATGTTCCGTAATAAAACATAATTACCTATGAAAATAAAGCATACTGTTATTAAGGTAGCAACCGCCCCACCTGGAATTCCCAGCCATGGAACGAACCATTGATTAAGTCCTATTTTTATCCATAGACCTAAAAATAAAACAAATGCCGTCCACTTCATATACCCAAACCCTTGTAGGGTAGAGGCCGTCGTGACAGATAACGAAGTAAACAATAATGACACAGCAAGTATCCTTAAACTCATCGTACCCATTTCATTTTTAAAAAATAATTGATTAATTTCCGGCATCAGTACGATTAACCCAACAGTTGCTCCGATTGAGATTAAAAGACAAATCTTTGTCGTTAAACGAATTTTTTCGAGAGTTTCCTGCCGATTCATTTGCCAATTCATTTTTGTTACTTGCGGTACGAGCGCCATTGCAAAAGAGGATCCCACAATGGTGACTAGCTGTATTAATGGCTGGCCTCTATCAAAGATTCCCTTCCAAGAAGTAGCTTCCGCTAAAGAATGTCCATAATCCAGTAATCCTGGCACTACTGTGAACGCATCAGCCAATTGCATCAAAAGTAATAACATGTGATTTAAGCTAATAATAATACCTGCTAGAACAATAGATCGAAAGAGGTTACTTAGCGATATTTCTGGTGCTTGGCTCACAACTGAAATCTTAAGGTGTTTTTTACTATACAGATATAAAAAAGCAAAGGACGTACTTAGAGCTACTATACTTGCTATTACAGCTCCGTCTGCTATCTGATAGACAGAAATCTTTCCTTGATAAATAAAAATAGCGGTGAGAATAATAATAGCTGCTCTTACGATTTGCTCGATCATTTGTGAATAAGCGGTCGGTTGCATACACTGTAATGATTGAAAGCCGCCCCTTAACAGCGCTACGAACGGGACAAATAAAAATACCCATGCCGTATGTCTAATTGGATCGATTAAATAAATATCTCCCATCCAGTCGGCAATTACAGGACTTAACAAAAAAATCGCTAGAAATATAAAAATCGACACACTCATTAACGTAGTGAATAATTGGATATAGATTGCTTTATGTTGTCTATATTTGTTATGTTCTGCCAGATATTTAGAAATAGCTGCCGGGAATCCGTATAAAGCGAGCATAAAGGCTATCCCTAAGATAGGATACACTTGCTGATAAATATAAAAACCGACATCGCCCGTTAAGTTTTGTAACGGTATTCGGTAAAACGCACTAATCACTTTACTAAATATGCCTGCTAATAATAAAGCAAAGGCACCTTTATAAACATATTTGGTCTCTTCCATCGAAAACTTCCTTCAACATCTAAATTCCTAGCCATTATACCACAGCCAATCGGAATAAGAACTAAGTAGACACAAACTGCAAAGTAATGAATACTTCATCACATAAAGAATAATGATGAGTGAACTACCACCGCTACGGAAAAAACACTCCCTTTCCGGGGGCACGGCTTCAGCTAACTTTGAAAAGAAAGAAACTTTTCAAAGTGGATCTTCAGCTCGTGCTGTTCCCCCAGGAGTGTCGCATTTTTCCTCCGCTTTGTAGAGATTTCTGTTCAAATAAGAGGAAATAAACTATCAAACAATATTCTAGCAGTTACTTTATTTGTAGAACATCACTAAAGCGTAGTCCATTTACGTAGACTCCTGCGGGATTAGCGTCTTCCGAAGACCCCGCAAGAAAAGCGATCTTTGCTTTTCTGAGGAGGCTGAGGTGACGCCCGCGGAAAGCGAAGTAAATGGGCGGAGCTTTTGTCTACCACTCATCACATTTTCAAAGTTTACAGTGCAGGTACTTCGCTGTTTAGTTTTATTGTTAATGGTTGTTAAAAAACCTCTAGCTTTTGGGCTAGAGGTTTTGGTTATTATTGATTAATTTGAAAAATGTTTTTGTCTTCTTTGTTTATATTGCCTGATGCGTTAAGTTGAATCGATTGACCCTCTTCTAGATTGGTAAAAATGATTGGTGTTACGGTGGAAGGTGCATTTTTGCTAATGTAATCAAGATCTACTTGCATTAAAGCTTGACCCTTTTTGATTTGATCGCCTTCAGCAACTTTAGCAGTGAAACCTTCCCCTTTCAAATTCACCGTATCAATACCGATATGAATCAAAATCTCTGTACCATTTTCCGCTACCATACCGATGGCATGCTTTGTCGGGAAAATATTAAGGATTTTACCATCAACAGGTGACACGATCTCTCCGTCTGTTGGTTTAATCGCAAAACCATCACCCATCATTTTTTGTGAAAATACTTGGTCAGGAACCTCTGACAATGGCATCACTTCCCCTTGCATCGGACTCACGAACTCAAGATCAGCTACTGCTACGCTTTCGTTCGAATCTGCTTCCTGATCTACCTCTTTCGTATCCGCCTTTTTAGTCGGGGTTTTACCATCGATAATATCTTGCATTTGGCCTCTTATTGTATCCGATACTGGACCGTAAATAGCTTGAATATTATTACCGACTTCCATGACACCAGAAGCACCTAACTGTTTTAAGCGTTTCTTATCTACTTTATTTTTATCATCCACACTCACACGCAAACGAGTAATACAAGCATCTAAGTTTGTAATGTTTTCTTGGCCACCCATCGCAGACAAGATTTCATATGGACGGTCATCTACTTCTCCGTCATCCTCAGAATCTTCTGCCTCATCTTCACGACCTGGTGTCGCTAAGTTGAATTTCTGAATTGCAAAACGGAAACCGAAGTAGTAAATCACAGCTAAAATTAACCCAACGATGATGACCCACCACCAGTCCGTCCGGTTGGGCATAATACCAAATAAGATAAAGTCAATTAAACCACCTGAGAAAGTCATCCCGATTTTAACATCTAATAAATACATCGTCATAAATGACAACCCTGCAAAAATAGTGTGAATCGCAAATAACAAAGGTGCCACAAATAAGAACGAGAATTCAAGTGGCTCTGTAATACCTGTTAGGAAAGAAGTTAGGGCAGCAGAGAACATAATACCTCCAACCACTTTCTTTTTCTCAGGTCTTGCAGTATGGTATATCGCTAGTGCTGCAGCTGGCAAACCGAACATCATGAACGGAAATTTACCTGTCATAAAGTTACCTGCATCAAAATCAACACCATCTTTTAATTGTTCGAAGAAGATTGCCTGGTCGCCACGAACTAATTCTCCTGCTGCATTCGTGTATGAACCAAATTCAAACCAGAATGGTGAATAAAAGATATGATGTAGTCCAAAAGGAATTAGTGCTCGTTCAATTACACCAAATATAAAAGTTGATATCGTTCTATTTGTTTCCAACATTAAATGTGATACTGCGTTTAAACCATCTTGAGCAAATGGCCAAACTAAATACATGACAATCCCTAAAATTAAGGATGTAAAAGCTGTAATAATCGGTACAAATCGTTTACCTGCAAAAAAACCTAAGAATTGTGGAAGTTCTATATTAAAATACCGATTATACATAAAGGCTGCGAGTATACCGACGATAATACCACCAAATACTCCTGTTCCTAAGGTTGGTATACCGAGAACACTTTCATAGGCAGGTTCTGACGTCATTTCTTGCGTTATATCACCAAATACACCCATGGTCACATTCATAATTAAGTAACCAATAATAGCAGCAAGTCCTGCTACACCATCACCTTTTGCCAGACCTATGGCTACCCCTACTGCGAACAGTAATGGCAAGTTATCAAAAACAATCCCACCAGCTTCGGCCATTACCTCTAATATTTTTTGAACAACGTCATTTCCAAACCAAGGAAACTTCTCTACCCATTGATCTTGGGCAAAGCTTGTACCAAACGCTAATAAAATCCCAGCAGCTGGTAGCAATGCTACGGGTAGCATTAATGCTTTCCCTACTTTTTGTAGCGTACCAAATAAATTGGACATACATATTCCTCCTCTTATTTTTCAATATAGGTTCATGCATCACATTTTTATTCAATAAAAAAAGACATGAGTAAAAGGTTATAAATGTTTTAGAAAAGGATGGGAGTATACACTTCTCCCATATCTTTTCCTAAAACAACCTTTTTACTCATGCCTGATCGTATCAGTAACACGTTTATGATTGCGTTAATCGTTGCAGATGAATCGTTAAATAGAGCACTTCTGATTCGTCTACACGTGTATGTAATTGTTGTTGCATGACCTTAATTAATTTCCAAGCAAGATTATAGCATACTGGATAAGTAGATTTCAACACTTTAGCTAAATTTGTTTGTTCTCCTACTTGTTCCCCTTGGTATACCCTTTCAATAGCCCGGTGAAGATGTTGAATAAGCCGGTTATAATTAATATTATGTCGTTCTAACTTTAAATGTAAGGTCTGCTCAATAATATCTACCAACTGTGATATTAATTGATGATGACGGTTCATATCATGGATTGTTTTATTCGTAACGGCACTATGAATATGTAAGGCAATGAATCCTGTTTCACCCTCTGGAAAATCAACACCGACTTTGTCCTTAATGATGGAAACAACTTCATGTGCTATACGATATTCTTTTGGATACAAAGATTCAATTTCAAATAAAAAAGGATTTGAGAATTGCACTTTTTGATGTGCGCGATTTATAGCAAAGGATAGGTGATCCGTTAAAGCTACGTGGATATGCTCATGCAATTTTTCTCCCATTCTATCCTCAATTAAATGGATAATGTCATTTAACACTTCCATTAATAAAGGATCGATATAAGATACTAATTGTTTATATTGCGCTTGTTCCTGCTCATTTTTCAAAAGGAATGTTTTCTCTGCTTGATCCTGTGGTACAACATCGCCTTTGGATTTTCCAAAGCCGATACCCTTTCCAATTAAAATAACTTCATGATACAGTGGATGCGTTGCTATTAAGACATTATTATTGAGTGCTTTCTTCACCTTCATCTGCTCTTCCATGTCTCTCCACCTCAGTTCGAATTCAACAGCTATTAACCTATTGTACTAAAAATTAACCGAGATATCACCTGTTTAATTCGAGTCTGTCAGCCAAAGAACATTGTGCCATAACTCTGATAGCAATTTTGAAATAGTATATGTGCGTGGTATCCGCTCCGGCTTGCCCACTTCCCTTTCCGTGGGGCCGCCTACGCTGAATGAAACTCTACAAATATTGCAAATGCTAGTATTTTGGATTGTTACAAATATGAATATACTTTGTTAAATATGATAAGTAATCTTAAGACAAATTCATAAACGATATTGAATAACGCCAACATGATTATTCTGACTATAGTTGTAGCGCATAAAAAAGCGCAGGCGTCCGCTTCCACTCCTGCGGGATGTTTTTACCCTAAGATCCACTTTTTAAGCGAACTGTGCTTAAAAAGTTAGCTTAGGGTAAAAACCCGCGGAAAGGGAAGCGGACAAGCCGGAGCGAGTGTCACGCAGTCATAATATCTCATAATTACCACCACAAAACTGTCGCGCTTTGCTTCTTATCTGCAATTAAAAAATCCGAACGATTGCGAGTTATAATTGGTATAATTCGCGTAATCGTTCGGATTTTTTTCCAGCGGTAACACTGGTCTTTATTCCATTTGTTTTGCTAAAAAGGTGGCTGCGGTTTGGGCAGACTTTTTCTCTGCATCACCGAATTCTCTTTTTTCTTTGGTGAACAATACCATACAACCAATTGGATCCCCTCCTGCAACAATTGGCTGTAATAAGTATGCTTCTAATTCTTCCTCTTTATTTTCGATCACTTCTATGGTACTTTTGCTTGTTTCGATAACAGATTCACGACTATCCATTAATTGATCGATTTTTTTGGAAATATTTTTACCCAAATAGTCTTTTTTAGACTCACCAGCAACTGCGATATATTCATCTCGATCACTAATAAGGACTGATAAATCTAAAGAATCAAATAATGCCTCAGCATACTCTGTTGCAAAATCACCTAATTCACTTATCGGAGAATATTTCTTTAAAATAACCTCCCCATCACGGTCCACAAAAATTTCGAGAGGATCCCCTTCTCTAATCCGTAACGTTCGGCGAATTTCCTTTGGTATAACTACCCTTCCTAAATCATCAATACGACGTACAATACCTGTAGCTTTCATATTAATCATTTACCTCACTTTCTATAATAGAACATCACATACATTTATTTCTTCAAATGAAATAATTATGTCGTAAGGTTAGTATGATTAATTAATTTGGAAACTATACCTATTCTAGGACGATAATTTCAATCTACTTATACTACAGTGGTGTGTTTCATTTCCTGAAGGGTTTGAATAAATTCCTCTAATATATCATAACGTTTGATGTATTGCTGTTTTTCAAATTTAAATGTTACTTTTAATTTCTTATCTTCTGTTCCTAACTGAATCAATCTGCCGTATTGATTCGCAAATTCAAACAGTTTCGCTCCATCTAATTGTTGGCTCTTCTCTTCATCTACTATTACCTCGATTTTCTGTTTGCGTTCGCTTATCGATTCAATCCGTTCTTTCTTCGACATCATTTTCAGAGTAGAAACATGAAAAAGATTTTCTACTTCTTCTGGATAATCTCCAAAACGATCAATTAATTCCTCACGTAAATCATGAATATCTTCCTGTGAATAAATAGCCTGGAATCGCTTATACATATCAATTTTTTGCTTTTCATCTGGAATATACTCATCAGGAATATAGGCATCAATTTTTAAATCTAATTCCACTTCAAATGGCTTAACCTCTTCTACCGGTTTACCTTGTTTTTTAGCTTCTACTGCTTCATTTAGCATCTGAGAATACATATCAAATCCAACTGAATCAATAAATCCATGTTGTTGTGAACCTAAGATATTACCGGCCCCACGTATTGATAGATCACGCATCGCAATTTTAAACCCTGATCCAAGTTCGGTAAATTCTTTTATTGCTTGCAACCTTTTTTCTGATACTTCTGTTAGAATTTTATCCTTTTGATACGTGAAGTAAGCATATGCCACACGGTTAGATCGCCCCACTCTACCACGTAATTGATAGAGTTGACTTAATCCCATACGATCAGCATCATATACGATCAATGTATTTACATTTGGGATATCTACACCTGTTTCTATTATTGTCGTACTAACTAAGACATCCGCTTCCCCATCTAAAAAGGAAAACATAACATTTTCTAATTCAGATTCATTCATTTGACCATGTGCAACTGCCACACGAGCATCTGCCACGAGTGCTTGGATTTCTTCAGCAATTCGTTCAATCGAATCTACTCGATTATATAAAAAGAATACCTGACCACCACGAGCTATTTCTCGCTCAATTGCCTCTCTCACCAATGGTCCATTATATTCCATTACATATGTTTGGATTGGAAAACGATTTTCCGGTGGGGTTTCAATGACAGACAAATCTCTTACCCCTAGCATCGACATATGCAATGTTCTTGGTATAGGCGTTGCGGTTAATGTAAGTACATCAACATTCGTTTTTAATTGCTTGATTTTTTCCTTATGTTTAACACCAAATCGTTGCTCTTCATCGACAACCAATAATCCTAGATCTTTGTAAATGACGTCCTTTGATAGTAAACGGTGGGTTCCTATTACAAGATCAACCGTTCCAGTCTTCAATCCTTTTAAAGTCTCGGTTTGTTGCTTTCTTGTACGAAAACGACTTAATAAGCCAATGTTGATTGGGTAATCTTGAAACCTTTCCATCACGGTTTCGAAATGCTGTTGTGCTAATATTGTTGTCGGTACTAAAATCGCAACTTGTTTACCTTCAGCAATTGCTTTAAAGGCGGCTCTTATGGCTACCTCTGTTTTACCATAACCTACATCACCACAAAGTAAGCGATCCATAGGTTTTTCCTGCTCCATATCCTGTTTAATCTCTTCAATACAGCGCAATTGATCGTCTGTTTCCTGATATGGGAACGATGCTTCAAAATCACGTTGCATTTCAGAATCAGGCGAAAATGCAAAACCTTTTGCTGCTTCTCTCTCTGCATATAATTTCATTAAATCATCGGCAATATCTTCAACTCTTGACTGTACTTTACTTTTTACCTTTTTCCAGTCATTCCCGCCTAAGCGGTATAGTTTCGGTTCTTTTCCCTCTGATCCAACATATTTTTGCACAAGATCGATTTGATCAATTGGTACAAATAATTTATCATCACCTGAATATCGCAGTAACATAAAATCTTTATGCAAACCATTTACTTCTAATGTTTCGATACCGATATAACGTCCGATCCCATGATTGCTATGAACGACATAATCACCAATTTGAAGCTCTTGATAACTTTTGATTCGCTCTGCATTCGAAATTTTTTGCTTTCTTTTTTTTCTAGGTGATTTCTGCTTAAATAATTCATTTTCAGTAATAACAGCAATTTTGTGCATCGGAAGCTCAAATCCACCACTTATGTTACCCGGCGTTATAACCGTTTGTGCTAAGGGTAAACTTGGTAATGTCTCACTGATGGCGGCCGTCATTTGATAATCTTCCAAGACCGATTGGATTTTTTCCATTCTGCTTTGATTTGGAGCTAGAATAATGACAGAAAAGTCTCCTTTATGCCAACGCTCCATCTCATTTTGAAGCAAATTCATTTGCCCGTGAAATTGTTGCATAGCCCGACAGGATACGTTGACAATATTCACGGGATTTGTATTTGGGATATGTCTTAAAAATACAGACAAGAATAATTTTTGCTGCTCCATATTGTTCCATACTTCTAACCAGTCATAGGATAGCTTCATGTCCCTAACCGCTTTACCTCGTTGTAAATTATCTTTTAGCCATTCATGTTCCTCATCATCCAAATGATTTGCTGTTTCTTGAATTCTACTCATTTCATCAAGCACAATTAATCCATCACTTGATAGGTAATCTAGTAAACTATAGGTTTTCTTATAAAAGAAAGAAGCATACTTTCTAATTTCTTGAAAGCGTTCGCATTGATTTAAACGGTCTATATCTGCATGGATCGTCTCGGTCAGAACTTGCTGATCTGATTTATTTTTAACTTTCTTTAATGTGTCATCTAACGATTGTTCTAATTTCTGTGCCGCTGCCACTAGATCACTGTCTTTTAATAATAATTCCGTTGCTGGCAGTACGGTTGACTGCTTTACTTTATCTAGCGACCTCTGTGATTCCGAATCAAAATAACGTATTGAATCAATTTCATCATCGAATAGCTCAATACGAATTGGCTGTTCTTCGGTTAGCGGAAAAATATCTAAAATACCGCCACGCAAACTAAATTCACCCGGACTTGCTGTCATATCTTGTCTGACGTAGCCCATGTCAACTAACTTTTGTACCGTTGTCTCTATGTCAATTACTCCATCTAATTGAAATTCCAGTTGGTATTCCTGCCAATATTCTACTGGTGGTAACATTCGTTTTAATGCTGCCACAGGAGCTATTAAAATACCACTTTTTGCATTTAGCCAGTTGGTTAATGCCGCAATTCTTTGACTCAACAATTCCGGACTAGCTATTGCTAATTCCGCTGCTAGTAATTCATTTACAGGATACAAATGGACCTCTTGTTGATCTGTAAACTCTAACATGTCCTCATACAATTGTTGTGCTTGAGTTAGTTGATGGGTGACAATAATTGTTTTTTTGTTGGAAGCTTCTTGCACCATGGAGGTAAACATACTTCTGGCAGACCCAGATAAACCCGATACTAATTGTTCTTTAAGACCAGATTCTATACCGTCAATAATCGAATACACGTCATCGCGGTTTTGTAGATATTGTTTTATTTCATACATAATGCTCCCCCTAAATTCCTTAAAACTAATATATGATAATTTCGTTTAATATTACCAAACCGCGCAAAAATGCTTTGGTTTCAACCAAAGCTAATCTTCGCCTTTATTATTTATTGAATAAAATAATCTAACTCATGATATTGTGGATGCTGATCTAATAATTGTTGGCAATTTTCACAAATGGAATGAAGGGTAATCGTCTGATCCTGACGATAATTTATTAATTTCATTTTCTCTTCCATCGATAAGACATTCCAACCAATTTTATCTAGATCAAGCATCGCGGGTTGTAACCTACCTACTTCACTTCCACAATGTTTGCAGGTATATAATAATGTCATATTCGCGCCTCCTATAAGTCCAAAGCGAGTTTATTGTTATTCTAACCGAGAGAATAGTCAACTATACGCGAATAAATCATTTTATTTATTATAGTCATTCATTACTTTTTGAAAAGGTTGACCCATCCAGGATTCCATTGCATCTGCAGCATGAGTAATTGATTTCTCTAATAAAGGTTGATTAGATTTATCAAACTTACCTAACACATAATCAATCACAGACATTGGGGTTTCTGGCCTACCAATACCAAATCGCAGACGATTGAACTGTTTGGTCCCTAATTGGTCTATAATGGAACGGACACCATTATGTCCCCCATGCCCTCCTGTTTGACGTAAGCGCACCTTTCCTAATGGTAAATCTAAATCGTCATAAATAACGGTTACTTCTTCTGGTGTAAGATTATAAAAATCCATTAATGGGCGAAGTGATTCACCTGATAAGTTCATATATGTTTGAGGCTGTAATAAAATTACTTTTTCACTTTCAATTGTCTCCAAGGCGAAGTGACCTTTAAATTTATTTTTGTTTAATGTCCAATTGTGTCGCTTTAGTATTTCGTCAATTACCATAAATCCTACATTATGACGAGTTTCTTGATATTTAATTCCTGGATTTCCTAACCCTACAATACATTTCATTTTACGAGTCTTCCTTTTACGATTATTTCTTCTCTATAGTCTAACATAAAAACACAAGAAAATCCGAACAAACCCTACCACTTTTCACAACAATATAAGCAAACTGTGAACTTGTGACAGTTCGTATAAAGGATTTAGATAAGTGTAAATCCAGCGCTACGGAAAAACACTCCCTTTCCGGGGGCACGGCTGAAGCTAACTTGGTAAAGAAAACCACTTTACCAAGTGGATCTTCAGCTCGTGCTGTCCCCCAGGAGTGTCGCATTTTTCCTCCGCTTTGTATAGACCTCTGTTCAAGTACGATGAAATATGAACTAAAGCCAATAATCTAGCACTTTCTTTATTTGTAGAACATTACTAAAGCGTAGTCCATTTACGTAGACTCCAGTGGGATCAGCGTCTTCCGAAGACCCCACAGGCAGTGATTTTCTGCCGAGGAGGCTGAGGTGACGCCCGCGGAAAGCGAAGTAAATGGACGGAGCTTTTACATGCACTCATCATAATTTCAAAGTGAACAGTAACTCTTACTACGCAGTTTAGTTTTTCTGTACGGTTGAGGTATATGAAAAGACGCAACTTTTTTGGTTGCGTCTTTTTTATTTATTCTTGTTCGTCTTCTGATTTTTCATTGATTACTTCTGGTTCTGTTTCTTCCTCTTCGGCTGGCTCTTCAGCTGGTTCTTCGTCTGGTACAAGAATGGTCACGATTGTGGCTGTCTCGTCCTCTAAAATCTCGTAATTTTTACCATCTTTTAGATCTGACACCAGAATACTGTCACCGACTTCTAAATCCGAAACATTGATCGTGATCTGTTCAGGAATATCTTTTGGTTTTGCTCTTAATGCAAGTTCATACAATGGCTGTTGAAGCACGCCACCTTCACTTGCACCTTTAGCTTCCCCTTCTAATGCAATTGGTACTTGTACATCTAGCTCTTCTTTCATATTAACCGCATAAAAGTCTGCATGCACTAGTTCATCTCTTAATGGGTCAACTTGGTATTCATGAAGCATTACATCCACTGCTTCTCCATCTACTTGTAAAGAGATAATTGCATTTTTCCCTTCATCTCTTACCGTTTTTAATAGTTCAATGCTATTTACTGTTACTGTTTTTGGATCTACTTGATACCCATAAATAATACCAGGTACATCCCCTGCTAATCGTATCGCTTTTGTATTTGACGTTTTTAAATTTTCTCTTTTCTTTGCTTCTAAAGTTACTGCCACTAAGATCACCCTCCATTTGAAAATTACTGCTATCATTAATTTTCCCTTGTATGTGACCGGCTAAACCTCTTTTTTTAAGAAAACTTATTTATTACAGCATGTTAACAGGTTGTGAGGTTTGGTTTTAATCAAATAATATACTGACAGACTGACGTTCATGTACACGAATAATTGCTTCACTTATCAGTGGTGCTACTGATAATTGCGTAATCTTGTCCAATTGTTTTTCTTCTTGCAGCGGAATGCTATTTGTCACCACAAGTTCTTTAATCGTTGAATTTTCGATTCTCTCGATTGCTGGTCCAGATAATACTGGATGTGTACAGCATGCATAAACATCCGTTGCACCATTTTCAATCAGTGCATTAGCACCAAGTGTTATCGTACCAGCAGTATCGATGATATCATCGATTAGGATAGCTGTTTTCCCTTCGATTTTACCTACGATATTCATAACTTCTGCTACGTTTGGCTTCGGTCTACGTTTATCAATGATAGCAATAGGTGCTTTCAGTCGATCCGCTAACTGTCGAGCACGCGTCACTCCCCCATGGTCTGGAGATACCACAACGATGTCCTCAAGTCCTTTTTTGCTCCAATAACTAGAAAGAATTGGCACACCTACTAACTGGTCTACAGGAATATCAAAGAAGCCTTGAATTTGTGGTGCGTGTAGATCTAAGGTAATAACTCGTGTAGCACCTGCCGTTTGTAATAAATCCGCAATTAGCTTAGCTGTAATCGGTTCGCGAGCACGAGCTTTACGATCTTGTCTTGCATACCCATAATAAGGCATCACAATATTAATCGACTTGGCGGAAGCTCTCTTTAAGGCGTCAATCATAATTAAAAGTTCCATAATATGTTGGTTTCCTGGCTCACAAGTCGATTGGACTACATATACATCACAACCACGAATACTTTCTTCGATGTTTATCTGAATTTCACCATCACTAAACTTAGTTACCGAGCTTTTTCCTAACTCCACCCCAATATTCGCTGCGATCTCTTCTGCTAGTCTTGGATTCGAATTTAATGTAAATACTTTTAAGGATGAATCCTTATAGGACATTTGTATACCTCCATGTGTTCTTGATTATTTATATTTCTTTGCGTATTCTTCTTTATTTACTTGTTTCGCTCGGCCAATTGATAGGGCATCTCCTGGCACATCCTGATGGATGGTCGAGCCTGCTGCTATTAGTGCCCCTTTACCGATACGCACTGGCGCAATTAAGTTAGCATTACAACCGATAAATACATCATCTTCTATCGTTGTTTTAAACTTATTTTTCCCATCGTAGTTAACGGTAATCGCTCCACATCCGATATTTACGCCACTACCAATTTCAGCATCACCAATATAACTCAAGTGTGGAACCTTACTTCCATTATCTATCTTTGATTTTTTAATTTCAACAAAATTACCTATCTTGGCATCATCGCCAATTGAAGCTTCAGGGCGAATATGAGCAAAAGGTCCAGCTTGAACTCTTTTACCAATATAACTTGATGTTGCCACACTGTGACGCAATACCGTTCCTTGTCCAATATGACAATCTTTAATTTCTGTATGAGGTCCAATGATAGCCTCATTTTCTATTGTTGTATCACCTTTAATGACAGTGCCTGGCTCAATAATGACATCTGTCCCTATCTTGACATCTGCTCCAATATAGGTGTTATTTGGATCGATAAGAGTAACACCGTTTCTCATGTGCTGTTCGTTAATTCTCTTTTTCATGAAGGTTTCAGCCTGTGATAATGCCACTCGATCATTTACACCGATCGTTTCTGTAAATTCTTCCGTTTGATAGGCTACTACCTTTTGCTTTTCTTCTTGCGCAATTTGAATCACATCTGGCAAGTAATATTCTCCTTGGGCATTATCATTGGATACTTTTTTCAAAGCCTTGAATAGTAATTCATTATCGAAGCAATAGGTTCCCGTATTAATTTCTTGGATTTTTTGTTCTTCTTCTGATGCATCTTTTTGCTCGACAATTTTACTTACCTGATTGTCTGCATTTCGTACGATTCGTCCATAACCAGTTGGATTTTCAGCATGAGCAGTTAGAATTGTTACAGCCGCTTTCTGCTCTTCGTGATGATCTATTACTGACTGAAGTGTTTGATTCGTTAATAGTGGTGTATCTCCACACACGACGATAGTAGTACCTTGTTTATTTGCCAAGTATTTTTCTGCCTGCTGTACCGCATGACCAGTTCCTAATTGTTCCTCTTGAATAACGAACTGAGAATTTTCTCCAAGTTGTTCCTGTACTTTTTCCGCTCCAAAACCAACAACTGTGGTAATACTGGCTAGGTCTAACCTTTTTAATTGATCTACCACATGCTGTACCATTGGCTTTCCTAATACTGGATGAAGGACTTTATATAATGTAGACTTCATTCTTGTGCCTTTACCTGCTGCTAAAACAATTGCATAACGATTTGACAAGTGATTTCCTCCGTTCTTCTAAAAGCGTTTTATGTATGATTGAATTATTCTCATTTTGCACAATAATATCCCAATTATGAATATATATGAAAAGCGCAACATTTTCAATAAAGAAGGACAAAAATAAAAAGCCCAACCAAAAATGATTAGACTTTTTTACTCTACTTAAGAAGCTCCTGCTTCTTCGTATTCTACTTCAGTTTCACCAGCACGCTGATACTCTTCAAGAACAGCTTCTTGAATTTTAGATCTTGTGCCAGAGTTGATTGGGTGCGCAATATCCCTAAATTCACCATCCGGTGTACGTTTAGAAGGCATTGCTACAAACATCCCATTGTTTCCATCAATTACACGTATATCATGCACTACAAATTCATGGTCTAATGTAATGGATGCAATAGCTCGCATTCTTCCATCGGTATTCACGCGGCGTAATCTCACGTCAGTTACTTCCATTATGTTTCACCACCTTTTCCCTTTTTAAGAACTTATTAACTTAATTCAACAAATTTTCTTAAATTCCTGCCAAAATTTTAAAAAAATTTATTTTTTTAAGAAAATTCGTTTCTTTCAAGTGATGGTGAACATATTTTTATTGGATCAAACCTATTATTTATCACTACTTGTGAAATAATTCCCTTTGATTACTTCGATGTGTTTTTTATTAGAGTCGACATTTTTAATTTGTAATAGAGAAGTGTAGTCTTCTACTACTCGATCTTCCTCATCATCTTCTGCTTCTGCTAACACACCTATAGCTTTAACATTGGCTTCAAATTCTTGGAGTAAGTTCCTTATCCCATTAATCGTTCCGCCAGCTTTCATAAAGTCATCGATGATACAGACATTTTCTCCCGGACTTAAACTTCGCTTAGACAAAACCATTGTTTGAATCTTTTTGGAAGAACCAGAAACATAATTAATACTAACTGTCGATCCTTCGGTTACTTTAGGATCTCGACGGACAATGATTACCGGTACATTTAAAAAGTCACCTACAGCATAGGCTAACGGAATGCCTTTTGTAGCAACTGTTACAACAGAATCAATATGTAACCCAGCAAACCTGGAGGCAAATAGTCGACCGATATTTCTCACTGTTCCTGGATTTCCTAAGATATCACTCATAAACAAATAACCACCAGGTAAAATACGCGTCGGATCCTCTAATTCCTGACATAACTGATCCATAATCTTCTCACTTTTAGCCATCGATACGTTTGGAACATATTTCACTCCACCTGATGCTCCTGAAGTCGATTCCAAATAACCGATACCATCTTCTTTGAACATTTTATTAATTATAGCTAAATCCTCACTTATCGAGGATTTTGCTGCACCATATGTTTCTGAGAAAAATGGAAGAGAAATTAATTCCATTGGATGTTCTACTAAATAATTGGTCATCGCAACAAGACGATCACTTCTTTTCATCTCTACACCCCGAAATCCGAATATTTTGAGGTAAATATAACATTTTATACGTGTTTAATCAAGTGTTTGATGTGTTCCTAACAATCTCACCACATAAACTTCTTCACAAAACCCTCGCAAACTGTTATAAATTCGATCTGCTCTACTTTCTTGTTGTACCAAACCGAATACGGTAGGCCCACTACCGCTCATCAACACAGCATCAGCTCCAGATCGTAGCATTTGTTCTTTTATTTGTTCTACTTCGGGGTTTTTCGGCAATGTAACGGATTCTAAAACATTTTTTAGTCTATTGCATACCCCTTGGTAATCGGACTGTTTAATTGCATCCACCATTCCTTTTGTATCTGGATGATCTAAGTCGTCCAATAATAAGGATTGGTATACAGATTGTGTGGAAACCCCTTGAACAGGCTTTGCTAAAACTACCCAACATTTTGGTGGAGCAGGTAATTCTACAATCGTTTCACCTCTACCTTTTGCTAAAGCTGTGGAGTTATATACGCAAAAAGATACATCTGATCCTACTTCCGCTCCTAAATTTGCTAGTTCTTCAATAGACAAATTAAGTTGCCATAATCGATTTAGTCCTCTAAAAGTAGCAGCAGCATCACTACTTCCTCCAGCCAGACCCGCAGCCACTGGGATTTGCTTATCTATTTTAATCTTTACACCAAGGCTAATTTGAAATCTTTCTTTTAACAACTTTGCTGCTCGATATGCTAAATTTCGCTCATCGTTTGGTACAAAGCGATTTTCTGAAACGACTTCTACTTTGTCTTCTTGTAATAAGAAAAATTCTAAGCGATCTGCTAGATCTACCGTTGTCATAATCATTTCTATTTCATGATACTGATCAGGTCTTTTATATAAGACATCAAGTGTTAAATTTATTTTAGCTGGTGCCTTTTCTAAAATATACATTCTTTGTTCACCTACTGACTAATTAATATTCAGAATTTGACTTTATCGCGGTGCTAGCCGTCGGTAATACCCATACTTCGAGTTACAGGTAATAGTAAAGAAACTATTTCTAGTATACGGACGGTAACTTTCTGATAAGTTTCGCTAACAATTCTCACTTTATGTAAAGATACCATAAATATAAAGAAAAGCGCAAAAAGGACAAAGTCTAAAATTAGACTTTGTCCTTTTTTAAATTCTCTTCTGCCATTTGTACTGCTCTTTTCACCATATTACCGGCATCCCTTGCAGTAATTCCACCCCAACCATCTTGCTGTACCTTGTCGTAAAAACCTAATTCTTTAGCAAGCTCTTCCTTAAAACGACTGGACATAATCCCTCGTTTCCTTGACATAGAAGATACTCCCTTTCTGTCGCCTCTTACGACAATCATAGTTTGTGTTGAAATTATAAATTGATGCTAGGCAATATAAGGATTAACTGGTACAGAAATAGAACGATAATAATCTGTAGACACAAACTACGAACCAGTGACAATTTTGAAAGTTTGATGAGTGTTAACCAAAAGCTCCGTCCATTTACTTCGCTTTCCGCGGGCGTCACCTCAGCCTCCTCGGCAGAAAATCACTGCCTGTGGGGTCTTCGGAAGACGCTGTTCCCGCTGGAGTCTACGTAAATGGACTACGCTTCCATAGTGTTCTACAAATTTAGAAACAGCTAGAATGTTGATATTACAGCAAATTTCCTCGTACTTGAACAGATATCTAACAAAGCGGAGGAAAAATGCGACACTCCTGAGGGAACAGCACGAGCTGAAGATCCACTTGGTAAAGTGTTTTTCTTTACCAAGTTAGCTTCAGCCGTGCCCCCGGAAAGGGAGTGTTTTTCCGTAGCGTTGGATTAGCACTTATCTCAATACTTTTGCCAATAACCCTATGTCAGGTACTTCGCAGTTTAGTTTTTATGTGAATTGATTTGGGTTTTAGTTAGGGACAGTAAAAAAAGCAGTAAACAAGGTTTACTGCTCCCCTGCTACTGCTTCTAATTCTTCCGAGAAACTTAGTTCAACTGTTTCCGTGAGAATATCTGCATAACTGTAAGACACACGCTCAAATGCATTCTCATCTTGATCAAGTTCAACAATAAATACGGAAGGATATGTTTCTGATAAAGTTCCGTAACGCTCAATGGTTTTCTTTCGACCACCATTTGCTTTAATTCGTAGACGTCTGCCAACATTTCCATCTAAACCTTGTTTAATTTCAACCAATGTTTTAGCCAATACACTCCACCTCACTAAGTATTAGTATACCATGTTCTTGTCCAACCGTCAATCAAAAATATTCTATTATATCAATATTAATTGAGGGATGTCAATAAAAAAATTTGGAATTCTTGTATATAGCTTACCTTAATTTATAAAATTTATGTATATAAATTAGGAATAGTTTGGTTTTAATCCAATTGAAAGATTTTTTATACAAAAAAAGAAAACTCTTTGAGTTACGAGTTTTCTTTAATCTGTTGATAGAAATAATTGGATAATTCAGCAAATTCTTTGATTGTTAGGGATTCTCCTCGTCTTGTTCCATCTATTCCAATTTTTTCAAAACCTGCTTCTAATTCAGGTTTTGATAATTTATCTTTAAAATGTCTCGATAAGTTATTTCTTAGTGTTTTTCTTCTTTGTTGAAAGCTTGATTGGACAAAGTTAAAGAAAAACGGCTCATTTTCTACCTGAACAGGTGGCTTCTCTCTCATTTTTAAGTGTAATACAGCAGAGTCAACTCGTGGCTGAGGCATAAATACCGTTTTTGGTACAATCATCTCTACGCTCGCCTCTGTGTAATATTGAATAGCGATCGATAATGAGCCATATTCTTTTGTACTTTCTTTTGCTGCCATTCTTTCTGCTACTTCCTTTTGAATCATTACGGTAATGCTTGAGATTGGGAGCTTGGCCATCAGTAGCTGCATTAAGATTGGTGTTGTAATATAATATGGGAGGTTTGCTACCACCTTAACTAGTCGGTCTCCTTGAAAATATCTATTCCATATTTCCATCATATTAGCCTTTAAAATGTCTTGATTAATAATATTTATATTGTTATATGGATTTAGGGTGTCTTCTAATATAGGCAAAAGACGACCATCGATTTCAAAAGCAACAACCTCATTTGCCGCAATCGCTAATTGTTCTGTTAATGCACCAATTCCAGGTCCGATTTCTATAGCGTCCATCTCTTTTGTGATGCCTGCTTTGGTAATAATGTTACGAAGTATATTAACATCAATTATAAAATTTTGTCCTAAACTCTTTTTAAAAGAAAAGCCATATTTATTCATGATTTCTTTTGTACGTTTAGGGGTTGCTATCGCCTTTTGTTCATTCATCAATTTTCCTCCTGGTTAATGGTTTGCATGACGCTTTCGAACTCCTTTTTGGTGATTTCGAACATTTGTAACCTTTTTAATAATTGCTTTCCATTTATGTGGCCAATTCTTAATTTTCGTCCTAATTTTGTCCTTTTTTTCTTGGAACCTTTTCCACCTATCAAACCATAACTCATTAAGTCTGATTGAGTAATATCTGATTTCCCATTCTCTGATAGATGGTATACTTGACTTAGAGCTTCTTTTAACACATCGATAGAAGCGTGTTCAATTCCTAGGCTTGCATGTTGTTTACCTTTTGATTTCGCTTCATCCTTTGATAAAAAGGCATGTTTGCATCCTGGTACATGTTGATCAATAATTTGTCTGATACGTTGTCCTGGGTAATCGGGGTCCGTAAAAACAATAACCCCTCTTTTATCCTTAGCGTGTGCAATTTGTTCTAATATATCTTTATTTATTGCAGATCCATTCGTTTCAATCGTATCTACGTCTAATGCCTGCTTTAATTTTGCAGTATCATCTTTACCTTCTACCACTATAATTTCTTTTACCTTCAAAAAGGCTCCTCCATTCTTGCTTGCCATAGCTTTGTTTATTTTAACATTTACGTTCCTTCATTTCACTTAGAAAAACCAAATAAAGCTGGTAAAACAAAAAAGCTTACCTTTTGAATAGGTAAGCCTTCATAATTATTTTATAATTTTCACTTGTACGGTTTTCACACCATAGCTTGCTGCTTTTTGTCTAGTTGGCATATGAAGGTCAATCTTATTGCCTTTAACATTACCACCTGTGTCACGTGCAATAGCATAGCCGTAACCTTCCACCCAAACTTTGGTTCCTAATGGTATAACGCTTGGATCTACTGCTACTACACCGTTTGGATTTGCCTTCAAATTGTAACCTGTTGCAGTCAGTCCTCTACCATCACACGAAGGACAATCCCAATTGTAAGCTGTTGCTTTCATGTAAAGCGTTTTACCTTCAGATTTAGTCTCACCACTACGTGAAACTTTTTCTGAACTGCTCGATGTATTTGACGCACTCGCTGACGTATTTGCTTTTGTCGGTTGTGGTTGATTTTCTTTCGTACCAATCGCTACTATTTTCTCTTTACTTTCTTTTTTCACTTCTTCTTTAACAAGCTCTCTTGATACTTCTTCACCATTCTCTAACACGACCTCGTAGTGTTTTTCGATCAGACCTGGCTCACCTGAAGACACGACTTCTTCTTTACCTTTATCAAGAGAATCATCATTTCGTTTTACTACCGGAACATCTTGTTCTTCTTCGATTACGTCAGTGATTTTTTCTACTCTGGTGATATGTATATCAGAGTTATCACTTAATGAAGCAGTGGTTTTTGGTTCAACCTTATCTAGTTCATTTAGTTTGATATTGTGTTCATTTAACAATTCTTCGACAGATCCACCTGTTGTCCAAACTTGATGTTCTTCTCCAGCATCATTAATCGTTACTTGGAACGCTTTTTCAATACCTATTTCAAGATTTTCATCCACTTTAGTATCTAATGCTACCGAAACCTGGTCATTTTCTGTTAATTCAATATTCTGTTCTTCTAAAAAAGCTTCTACAGTATCTGTTGTTGTATAATATGCTTCTTCTTCGCCATCTATGCTGACAATGAGTTGATTTGCTATTGTATGTTCAATTTCCATATCTGATGTAACGAGATCATCTAGACTATGTGAAAGATCATCATGTTCCCCCACATTAATTGCCAGTTCATTTAGTACATCTTCAACAGTCTTAGCATGTGTGCGCACTGTTGTTGTTTCGTCGTCCTGAGCATAGGTCACTTCCGCTTTTGATAATTCATAATAAGAGAAACTGATAAATCCAATAAATACTAATAGTGTCAATGCGTAAACGAAGTCTTTATTGCTCAAAAGGCGACTAAATTTGAGACGTTTCATGAACTTTCCCTCCTTTTTACTCGCCGTTGTATTATATAAACTTCCTTTTCTTGTGTCAAACTTCTAATTAGACATAAAAAAGCAGGGGAATCCTTTGAATTCAAGGGTTCTCCTGCTTTTTATCGATGAATATTTCAAATAGATTACAATACAGTAACAATTGATTAAAGGCTATCCTGCGTTATGTTTAACACTATTTAATCCCAAAAAATCTTTTGGCATTTTCTGTTGTTTTTGTACTGATTTCTTCAAAGTTTTGCTCCCGTAGTTCTGCGATTTTTTCCGCTACCAATTTTACATATGCTGGTTCATTTCTTTTGCCTCGATTTGGGTGAGGCGCTAAGAAGGGACAATCAGTTTCAATAAGTAAACGATCTTCGGGTACATATTTAGCTACTTCTTTTGGCAATGATGCATTTTTAAAGGTTACAGGACCACCAAGTGATATATAAAAATTCATCGCTAAACATGCATCCACGTATTCTACTGAGTCATTATAACAATGCATAATGCCGCCGACTTCTTCTGCCTTCTCCTCCTGCAATACTTGTATAATATCTTCCGTTGCTTCTCGATTATGAATAATAATTGGAAGATTTACTTTTTTAGCTAATTGAATTTGCTTACGAAAAACATCTTTTTGAATTTGCTTTGGAGACTTATCCCAATGATAATCAAGTCCCATTTCTCCTAAGGCGACCACTTTTGGATGGGCGGAAAGCTCTTCTAACCAATCTAATTCTTTATCAGTCATGTCGATAGCATCTACTGGATGCCAGCCGACAGCTGCATACATATAATCATATTTTTCTGCCATTTCGATTGCTTTCGGTATCGTTTCATGATCGAATCCGACAATCACCATTTTTTCGACACCAGCTTCTTTTGCTCTTTGTAACACTTCTTCCCGATCCTCATCAAAATGAGAGACATTTAAATGCACATGTGTATCGAATAACATAAATATCCTCCTAATGCGGAAACGCTTATCACTGGTTAGATGATAAGCGTTTTCTGCTTTATTATTTTACGATCGATCCATTTGGCAGGTTGGATTCTACGGTTGCCAGGGATAATGAACCATCTTCATCTTCTCCTGATAGAATCATTCCTTCAGAAAGTTGACCACGTAATTTTACCGGTTTTAGGTTCGTCACACAGATCACTTTTTTCCCAACTAACTCTTCTGGTGAATAGTACTCGGCAATGCCTGATACAACCTGTCTTTTTTCTGATCCTAGATCCAACTGGATACGTAATAATTTATCCGCTTTTTTCATTTTTTCAGCATGTGTTACTTCTGCTACGCGTAAATCTAGTTTCATAAAATCATTATAGGTAATTTCATTATGTTGCTCTTTACTTGCTTCTTTTTTGTCTGGTTCCGGTTTTGTCATCATCTCTTTAATGATTTGTACTTCTTTTTCGACATCTAAGCGTGGGAAAATAGGATCTTTTTTCACCACTTTAGTACCAGCTTCTATACTTCCAACATCTAATAGACTTTCCCATGTATGTTTCGATTCATCCGTCACACCAATTTGTTCGAAAATACGATTTGGTGTTTGTGTTAAGAAAGGACGTAATAGAATAGCGATACGACGTAAACTATCTACTAAATGCGCCATGACATTTCCTAAACGCTCTTGTTTACTATCGTCCTTCGCTAAAACCCATGGTGCTGTTTCATCAATATATTTATTGGTTCTGCTCACGTATTTCCATATGTGCGTCAATGCAACCGAGAAGCCCATTTCATCTAGTGCTTCTTCTACATTATTCACTGTTTCTTTGGCTAAGTTCTCTAGTTGTTGATCAAATTGATCCTCTGCCGTGCGAAAAGCAGGGACTTGACCATCAAAATATTTATTAATCATTGCTACCGTTCTGTTTAGTAGATTACCTAAGTCATTTGCAAGGTCATAATTCGTTCGATCGACAAATCCTTCAGGTGTAAAAACACCATCTGATCCAAACGGAACTTCTCTTAGCAAGTAATAACGTAAAGCATCAAGACCATAACGCTCCGTTAAATCGGTCGGATTGACAACATTACCTTTTGATTTCGACATTTTTCCGTCTTTCATTAAAATCCAACCGTGAGCAAATACTTTCTTTGGTAATGGTAAATCCAGAGCCATTAACATAATTGGCCAATAAATGGTATGGAAACGAACAATCTCTTTACTCATTAGGTGGACATCTGCCGGCCAATATTTTTGATACAATTCATCATCATCTGTTCCATATCCTAAGGCGGTAATATAATTCGACAATGCATCAATCCATACGTAAATAACGTGCTTTGGATCACCTGGCACTTGAATACCCCAATCAAAAGTAGTACGGGATACCGCTAGATCCTCTAATCCTGGCTTAATGAAATTATTGATCATTTCATTTTTACGGCTTTCTGGTTGGATAAACGAAGGATTTTCTTCATAAAAGGCAAGTAGTCGATCGACATACTTACTCATTTTAAAGAAATAAGATTCTTCTTTTACATGATCTACCGGGCCACCACAATCTGGACACCGACCATTATCTAATTGACGTTCAGTAAAGAAAGACTCACAAGAAGTACAATAACTGCCTTCATATTCATCTAAATAAATATCACCTTGTTCTAATAATTTCGCAAAGATTTTTTCGACAACCTGTTTGTGACGATCTTCTGTTGTACGAATAAAATCACTATAGGAAATATCTAACTTCTCCCACAAATCTTTAATACCACTTACGATGTCATCGACATATGCTTGTGGGGTTACTCCAGCCTCGTCCGCTTTCTTTTGTATCTTTTGCCCATGTTCGTCCGTTCCTGTCAAATAACGAACATCATATCCTCGTAGTCGTTTATATCGTGCCATAGCATCTCCTGCAACCGTACTATACGCATGGCCAATATGTAAATTACCGCTTGGATAATAGATGGGCGTTGTTATATAAAAAGTCTTCTTTTGTTCTGCCATTGTTATACCTCCTCAACGCAATTTTACTATAAATAAACAGTCTGTTTTTATTGTAGCGATTTTTCGAACATTTTTCCATCATAAAGGGAGGCTTCAATTAGAAGGAATTTCAATTTCCTACTGATTACTAACAAATCTCATCAGATGTTAGCGCCTGCTTATCACTACTTAACTTCTTTGTTGGTACTTGAATATTAAAGGGATGTAGTAAGACGGTTACGCTTGATTCATATATTTTCGCCTAAATTTGACAAACTTATAACCCAATATAGTTTAAAGAATGATAATATCAAAAAGTCCTGGTTTTTTTCAATTTTTTTATAAATGCTTGAAAAAAATAGATATTTTTGGTTTGACATTAATGGCAACTAATGGTATTATAACGCTATAGTTGTCGAATATTGCCGAATTTATTTATCAAAGGGGAGAATAAATAATGAAATCAACAGGTATTGTAAGAAAGGTAGACGAGCTAGGTCGAGTGGTAATTCCGATCGAACTTCGTCGTACATTAGGAATTAACGAGAAAGATGCACTTGAAATTTATGTCGATGACGAGCGCATCATCTTACAAAAATATAAGCCAAACATGACATGTCATGTTACTGGTGACATCTCTGACGATAACTTTACGTTAGCAGACGGTAAATTAGTACTTAGCCCAGAAGGCGCGCAAGCACTAATCGATGAGATTCAACAAAAGATGAATAAATAACACAAAGAGCTTGGAGTAATTCCAAGCTCTTTTGCTTTATCTATACAGTTCTTTTTCAACCAACGTCCCCGTTTAATAGATTAATATCCTTTATTTCTTTATCAACACGTATTGTTTATCTTCTAAAAAGAATGTTTCGCAAAGATGATTTATGTCTTTTAACTTTAAATGTTTTCCAAATTGGAACGTACTAAGGTTAATAACTACATCTTTGCTTTCTTCTTTCTCTTTTTCCTCATGCCCATCCCAACAAGAGTATATTTCAATGAAATCCTCTTTTAATAAATGTTCATCAATATAATTAAAAAGTGTTTTGATTGATTTACGTTGACCTAATGTATTGTTTGCTTGAAAGTAGCCTTGTACTTCATATACAAAAGGCGTGGTGAATTTATTTCTTATTGGTTCATATCCAGTATCTAAGTCAAAAACATCAATTCCACTTGCATCTTCTTCTGTTTCGTAGACCGTTATACGGTTAGAACTGTTATTCTTCTTCAAATGTTTATCTAAACTTACTCCTTTTAATTTCACTTCTGAAAGAGGTTTATATGTTGGGTTCCTAGCAAAACTACCAATAGGAAGTTCTGTATTGGACCCAATGAAATGGTGTAAAGTCATTTATATATCTCCCTTTTTGTAACCTTATTTCTCTACTCATGTTAAACGTTACTGCCGCGCTAATTGAATGAGCAATTTATTATAAGTTACACTAATATAATACCATAAAATTACATACTTCAATTATTATTTTCAATTGCATTTTATATGTAATTGAAAATGAAAAAAGTAGTCCATTTTGAAGTACAATTTACTCTCCAAAACTGAACTACTTATTATTGATCGCTTTTTTTATCAGCTATTCTACATGATAGGCACTATACACCTCGCGCTTTGAAAGGTTCCGTTCCTTTGCTACCTGTTTAATAGCTTCTTTACTTGTATTACGATCTAATTCCATGATTTTTTCTACGTGTTCTTTTAATGTAAGGTTTGTCCACCACTGGGAGGAGTTTTCTTCTTTTTTTCCTTCCACAACAATACAGCACTCACCTTTGATTGGATGTTCGCTTAACCAATCGGCAATTTCTTGAAGGTTACCTCTTATGTATTCTTCATACCGTTTCGTTATTTCTCTAGCAATAGAAACTTTCCTGTCACCAAGTTGTTCTGCTAAATACTCAATTGTTTCTTTAATCCGGTGCGGTGATTCATATAAGATCACTGTAGTATCAATAGATTTCAGTACGTTTATGGCATGATCCCGATCTTTTTTCTTTCGTGGTAGAAAACCATAGAAGTAAAAATGGTCTGTTGGTAATCCTGAAGCAACTAGGGCGGACAATGCAGCATTTGCCCCAGGTAATACCACTACCGTCAAATCTGCAGAGATAGCAGCATTAATCACTTCATAACCTGGGTCAGAAATACCGGGCATGCCTGCATCACTAACCAAGGCTAGCATTTGTCCTTCTTTTAACATTTCTATTATTTGATCCTGTCTCATCATTTTATTGTGTTCATGATAGCTGATCATCTTTTTCTTTAATTCAAAGTGGTGAAGAAGCTTTCCGGTGTTTCTTGTATCTTCAGCTAATACTGCATCCGCTTCCTCTAATACCTTTAATGCACGAAGAGTGATATCCTCCAAATTACCGATTGGTGTCGGCACAACATACAGCATCCCTTTATCTTGTTCATTCTGGTAGCTTTTTTGTATTTTCATCTGCGCCATACCCTTCTTTTTGCTTTTTCTTTATAAAAAGCATTTTTTTAGCTCTCGGAAGCTTCTTGATTTTTGCTTCTAACTTAAGTGCTTCTGATTTTGTCTCACACCGTTGGTAAAATTGTAATTGGAAAGGAGCTCTTCCTCTCGTATATTTAGCACCTTTTCCTTGTTCATGCATGTTTAATCTTCTTTTTATATTAGTGGTATAACCTGTGTATAATGTTTCATCTTTACATTTCAGTATGTAGACATAATGATTAATTTTTTCTACCATATAATATGCCCTCTAACTCTTTCGTATAATTTCCATTTTGATCAAATGTATATAAAGGCGATAAAAACTTCAAATCAGGACTGCCATCTCGAATACCTTCTATTAATAATATATTCGCTTCCTTACCTTCTTTTGGATAGACAAATTGTATTCTTTTTGGTTCTATTTTATATTGTCGGAATAAGGTGACAATATCGACAAATCGTGAAGGACGATGCACCATCGCTACTTTCCCTCCAGATTTCACTAACTTACTGCAGGACTGGATCACTTCTTCTAGTGTACAATAAATTTCGTGACGTGCTATCGTTAAATGATCATTAGCATTTTGATGTTTCTTATTATCAGTTTTAAAGTACGGTGGATTAACGGTGACTAAATCAAATTTATTATTTTTAAAATAGGATGGCATTTCCTTTAGATCTCCGTGTATCATGCTAATTTGTTCCGTTACATCATTTAATTTTATGCTTCGACATGCCATATCATATAACCTTGCTTGTAACTCTACTCCTGTTATCGGAACAGTCGACCGTTGGGATAATAACAAGGGAATAACTCCATTACCAGAACATAAATCTAAAATCTTCCCTCTTGTTCTAGGAGCTGACGCAAAGTGCGCTAATAAGACTGCATCAATTGAAAAGGAAAATACCGTCGGGCTTTGGATGATTTGCATCGTTTGATCTACCAATAAATCATCAATTCTTTCATCATCTTTTAATTCCATGTTACTTCTCCTTCATTACACAATTCACTCAGTAGATTGCGAACTAGTGACAATTTATAAAAAGTTGATCCCCTTTACGGGATATGAGGTATTGTAGACGGGATAATCGAATGTCTTAACGGGATATAGTGATCGCTTCACGGGATAAGTCTTCATATCCCGTGAAGCAAACCAATTATCCAGTGAAGCGCAGGGTATATCCCGTCAAGAGAAGGCATTATCCTGTGAAGAACATTGTTTATTTGTTTTATTAACTTCGCAGCACGTTTAGGTTTATTGTAAAGATTTTATAGGTTACTTTCTAGAGAAAAGGCTGACACTTGGTTTGCGTCAGCCTTAAACTTTTGATTTTATTTTGTTTTGTTAAGGAAGAGTAGGCAAAATAAGCAGTCGCCTTCTTGTCTTGGACTTCCAAAATGGACATTACAAATATGAAAGCCTTCTTCATAAAGCCTTGCCAAGTTGTCGTAACCTTCCCCTATGCCAGGGTCATCTTCATCAAGTTGATGACCTTCCTGACCTTCTGTTTCACTATCCAATCGTTGTCTGAGATGATGATTTTCCATTTCTATTCGATGATTTTCTTCTAACATTTCACCTAACTGTTGTTTCAAATCACCTAATTGCTGATATAATTGGCCGATTTGTTCTTCCATATCGGAAACTTGTTCAAATAGTTCTTTTTTCTTCACGTCACTTACACCCCATTATTCTGTGGCCTGGGTATTAATAACTCCTTCATCAATCAACTCATCTAACGTATATTCAATCATTCGTTCCTTCTCTGGAATTTCGACTTGAATGAGACGTTCTAAAATATTGAGGCCAACTACCTTACCATGGCCATAACTAGTAGTTATTTTCTCACCAAGGTCTGGTAATTCCTTTTTAGCTGTTTCATAATCATCATTCTCATATTTTAAACAACACATTAGACGACCACATAAACCAGATATTTTAGAAGGATTTAATGATAAGTTTTGATCCTTTGCCATTTTAATCGATACTGGTTCAAAATCTCCTAGGAAAGTCGAGCAACAAAGCATACGACCACAAGGACCAATTCCACCTAATAGCTTCGCTTCGTCTCTTACACCAATTTGCCGCAATTCAATCCGTGTTTTAAAAACAGATGCAAGATCTTTTACTAAATTACGGAAATCGACTCTGCCATCTGCCGTAAAGTAGAAAATCACTTTGTTTCGGTCAAATGTATATTCAACATCGACTAAATTCATGTCTAGTTGATGTTCTTTAATTTTCGCCTGACAAGTCTGATAGGCTTCTTCAGCAATTTCTTTATTTTCCACAACGATAAGCTTATCTTTATCATTGGCAATACGAATTACCTTTTTTAATGGAAGAACAACATCTTCTTCATCAACATGTTTATTGGCAACAACTACCTTACCAAACTCTACTCCTCTTACTGTCTCCACAATGACATAATCATCTTTATCGATTTTTAGGTCACTTGGGTCAAAATAATATATTTTACCCGCTTTCTTGAAGCGGACACCAATTACTTCTATCACAAAAATTCACCTCTGTATTTGAAGTGTTAGTTGCTCCAATACTAATTGTGGGTGCACATTCTGTTCTAATTTTCGTTTTGCTTCCATAATAAATTGCAAGCATTCTGTAGCATGGCCGATTGACCAAAACATGCTTGCTGCTTCTAATTTATCTTGGTGATTAGCAAAAACGATGGCAGAGGTTTCTTCAAGATGACAATGAACCACATCTCGAAACCATATTAATAATAAATCTAATCCCTCTTGCAATTGCGAACGTTCTTTAAAATGTGGCATCCACTGAGTATGCACAAATATTGGAACTTCACCTCGATTATGTTGAAGCATTTCAATTAATTGTACCACTAATTTTCGTGACTGTGCAAACCAAGTATCCTTACTCTTTTCAATTGCTTGAGGTACATTATTGGTTACCGCGGTCATCATTCGCGCATTTGCCTCTGTTAATCCTTCTGATTGAAGACTTTTTTCGAGTTGTTTTGGATTCAAAGGTTTAAAAGCGATCATTTGACATCTTGATCGAATCGTGGACAAAATCGCATGACTGTTTTCGGTTAATAAAATCGCTGTGGTTTGTTGACTTGGCTCTTCTAAAAATTTTAATAAACGATTGGAAGCATTGTCCGTCATTTTTTCGGTTTGAGAAATAATATACACTTTTTTGTTAGATTCTAATCCTGTATAGGTGAATTCTTTTTGTAAATGTAATATTTGTTCTTTCTTTATACTTGCACCATCAGGAATGATCATATGTAAATCAGGATGATTGCCACTCTTAATTCGTCGACAATCACTACATTGGTGGCAAGGATCAATTGTTGTCCTTTTTTTACAAAAGATACTCATCGCCAATAATTGAGCTAACTCAAATTTGCCTGTGCCTTTATCACCATGAAATAGATAGGCATGGGATATTCTTGATTTACTAATACTATTCATCACCATTTTACTGACGATCGGTTGTTTTTCCACCATATCTCCCCATACTAAATCCATTAAATTGCCTACTTTCTAATTTATGTTTTTCTAATTTGTAAAAAGAAGAGGATGGATTAGTAACCATTCCTAATCTATCCTCTTGATGACGTACTACGTATATAAGTTAATGAGAAGCCCTTTAATCTCTCCAATAAGGTCCAAGATTTGTATCGAATTCTTTTCCTGATCCATCACAGACTCGGTTAATTCTACTAATTTCTCATCTACTTCTTCTACAATCGTTAATTTCCTGTTATCACCATCCAGCATAAAACTATGCGATTGTTTTAAGGTTAACCCATAATCAACAGCTTCTTTCACAAAGCGTTTTACCATTCTTTTATAGGTTGCCAGATCTTTAAAAGAACGAAAACGAGCAATCTTTTGACCTTGTGCCGTTAATTCACTCATTAACTTTTGTAACTGTGCCTGTTGCATTTGGGTAGATTGCTGCTTTACAAGCGTATCGAACCTTTGTGAAGGCGGTCTAGCTTGTTGTTCTTTTTTATTTAATGCATCCAACTGTGTACGCATGTCCTGACTAATTTTCATATCTTGCTATACCCACCTTTTAGAATTGATGAAACGCATCAACTGGTACTACAAATACGGTTGCCCCGCCTACTTCGACATTTATCGGCCTAGGAATATAAGAATCTGCATTACCACCCATAGGAGAGACAGGTGAAACCATTTGTTCCCTTTGACTACAGTTATCACGGATAACTTCCAATGCCTCATCCAGATGCTGATCTTCACAACCAATCATTAACGTGGTATTCCCCTCTTTTAAAAAACCACCTGTAGATGATAACTTTGTCGTTTTAAACTGTTGATCACTAAGTGCGTCAATTAAACGATTACTATCCTTATCCTGTACAACCGCCATAATTAATTTCACGTTTGCCGCCTCCTTTTTTAATGGACGAAAATATTATAATCTTGCTTTAATCTTTTTATATGCTTGTGCTTCTACTTCTATTATACCAAAGTTTGCCTCAATACTCTCGATACGTTTCGGAAATTTAATAAGTAATTGTTGATAAGCCTGGTATACTTGTTGATGAAACTGGAGAGATTCTAGGTCTAGTCTATTCTGTTCTCTCTCTTTATTTCGCTGGATCCTTGCTAATCCTTCTTCTGGTTGAATATCAAAAAACAAGGTCAAATCAGGCATGTGATCTGCAATAGCAAATTGATTGATTTGATATACTTCTTCAATTCCTAATCCTCTTGCAGCTCCTTGGTAGGCAAGACTGCTATCAACAAAACGATCACAAAGGACAATTTTTCCTTGTTCCAATGCAGGTTGTACCTTTTCGACTAGATGCTGCCTTCTTGCAGCCGCATATAAAAGTGCCTCTGTTCTGGCATCCATCATCGTATTGTTAGTATCTAAAATAATATCCCGTATGTTTTCGGCAATTGGGATTCCTCCTGGCTCTCTCGTTGTCATTACTTGATAACCATCTTCTCTTAAGCGTTGTGCCAGTCTATGTAGAATAGTCGTCTTTCCAGCACCTTCGCCTCCTTCAAAAGTTATAAACACGTTCATTCTCCTCTAGTTTCATCCACAACATATACATATAAACCTGTTTGTCGATTACTCGGTTGAAAATTTATTTGTTGTTGAAATAATTGTTTTATTTTTTCTACTGTTATTTGCTCGATTCTTTCCCCTTTAGCTATTAAGGGTATCCCTGGTGGATATGGGATAATTGCTTCAGCTGCAATTTTTCCTATTGCATTCTCCCAATCTGACCATTTTGCTTGTAACCTTTTCATATCAGCATACGATATAGCCAAAGGAAGTATCTTTTCATGATAATAAGTATTGTGATTAATCTCTATTGTAGCACGATTATCAGAAAATTTTAATTCTTGTTGAATTCTTACTAATTTCTTTCTTAAGATCGAAGGGTCAATAACAGGCTCGAGACCAAATATAAATAACACATGTTTATCAGTAATGAGTTCGGGATATAATTTTTCTTGTTCAAATAAGGACTTTAATTGTTGAATATCTACATTTTGATTAACTCTCAATGATAATTTTAATGGATCATCATTCGGTCCTTTTTTTTCTAATACCCATGCATCACTTTCAGAAAAACAAGTGATCACCTTTTCAATATAAGCAAATAAAGACAGCTTTTTTTGTTCAGAAAAGGTAGCTAGATAATAACGAGCAATATCTAAACTTGCTAAAATCGGATAAGAGGGACTGCTTGATTGTAACATCTGCAAATAATAATTCATCTTTTGTTGATCAATAGCTGTAGATTGTACATGTAAGTATGCGGCCATCGTTAAGGCAGGAGTCATTTTATGGGCAGACTGGACAACAACATCCGCACCTAACGAGACAGCTGAAGGCGGCACCTCGATAAAAGGTAAAGAAAAATGACAACCATGTGCTTCATCAACTAGCACTAGTATGTTGTTATGGTGGGCTATCTCTATTACTTCCTCTAAATTAAACGTATTCCCGAAATAATCAGGATATGTAAGTAGGATTGCTCTAGCATTATGATAGTTATAGAGCGTTTCCTTCATAACCTGTATTGAAGGATTTGTATACATTTGTTTTTCAGCATCAAACATTGGTGGTAAGAAAATCGGTTGTACCCCAGCTAATTCGATACCATGCAAAATTGATTTATGACAGTTTCGTTGCACCAATACTTGGTCTCCTGGTCGGCAAGTCGCTAATATCATGGCTAGATTTCCTACTGTACTGCCATTCACTAAAAAATAAGTATACAGCGAGCCAAACCATTCTGAAGCTAAATCTTGTGCTTCCTTAATCACCCCGCTAGGTGCATGCAAATCATCTAAACCTTCTAATTCTGTTACATCTATTTTTAATATGTCACTAAAAATCTCTGAAAAGTCCTCTGGAAAGATCCCACCACTTTTATGGCCAGGTACATGAAAAGATGTATGCCTGCTTTGAGCGAAGTGAATAAGTTTCTGGTAGAGTGGTGTCTGTCTTTGTTTTTTATGCATATTGTTGCCTCACTTTATAAAAAAAACTCGGTATTCTCTTTTTCCTTTTAACAAATGCCGCAGTTTTCTTATACTTTACGACATTTTTACTTCTTAAAATCTCTTTTTGTTAAATTTCACGCTCTTCTAACATATAAAAATAATGGAATCACTATTCGTGATTCCATTATATAGTATAGGTTGATTGATTAATAGCTCTCAATTTCTCTACATAATATTGATAATTATCATCTTGAGGATGAATAGAAAGAATTTCTTTCTCGCACTCTCGACAAATATATAACTGATATAAATAAATTCCTTCTTCTTTTGTCTGATCACAAATACCGCAAATATGTTTACTATTGTTCCCCATTTGCCACACCTCCATTAGATAGTATGGCCAATCTAGTAATAAATATACAAAGAATACTAGATTTAATTCTTCGACATTTTCATCGCTTTTTCACGTGAAACATTTTTTATAAGAGGTTATTTTTTCCCAATAACTTGAATACGACAATAATCTGCTATCCACTGATGATCCATATATAACGTTGTCTTAAGACTTTTTTCTACATTCTCAATAAGTGTTCTCTTCTCATCTTTTGTTAGATGCTGTAACATTCCCTCTCCAAACATTAAAATCCAATTAGCTAAACCATCTGTTCCTTCAAGGGGTGTAGGTCTACTATAATATCTAGCATAATGGACAGTAAACCCTACTTCTTCCATTAATGTTGTGTATTCTGCAATACTTGGAAAATACCATGGTTCCTTTAGAGGAGGGGAATCCGAAAACAAATTACTATAAGCTGCATGAAGCGCATTTCTAATCATCATCACATTGTTTTTCCCACCAAATTCTGCTACAAATCGTCCGTCCTCACCTAAACTCTGATAGATCTTTTGTAAGCCTTCTTTTGGTTGTTGCAACCAATGTAAAGCAGCATTTGAAAACACAGCATCAAACTCTTCGTTATAATCCATATTTAGAATGTCTACCGTAGCAAAGTTAAGATCAGGGTATTTTGATTGCGCTGTTTGTATCATGTCTTCTGATTTATCAATACCTTTCTCTATTGCTCCAGATTTGGATATTTCAACAGCAAGATCTCCTGTACCACATCCAACATCAAGGATCTTTTCACCTTTTAGTGGTTCTAACAATTCCAATATGCCTTTGCCATAATTAGAAACAAAATAATGCTTATCATCGTAGAGCTTTGATTGCCATTCATCTAACATCTTCTGATCCTCTCCCTCCATTTAATTATAGATTTTACACCATATAATGGAATTTGAGAATCAGTATTTTATAATATTAAAAAATCCTCAGTCTAATAAAGACTAAGGATTTTTTGATATGCCTGGCAACGTCCTACTCTTGCAGGGGCGCGAGCCCCAACTACCATGGGCGCTGGAGAGCTTAACTACTGTGTTCGGCATGGGAACAGGTGTGACCTCTCCGCTATCGTCACCAGGCTTGCAGGATGCAAGTCGATCAACGTTGTCACATGGATGTGACGGTTTTCGTTGATCTTCCTTTATGTAAAGGAAGTGCTTCCCTGTATATATAAAAATATACCCTAAAAACTAGATAAGAAGTAAAACAAGGTTCAAACAAACCGTACTTTATTAGTATAGATAAGTCCTCGATCGATTAGTATTCGTCAGCTGCACATGTCACCATGCTTCCACCTCGAACC
>NZ_CZRP01000006.1 GCF_001458115.1 Gracilibacillus massiliensis | reverse complement strand
GATGCCTTGAAAATGAGCAACAAAAAGGTACAAAAATTAATCAAAAGTCAAGTCCAACAATGGATTGCAGGCTTACCCAGCTATATCAGGGCTTACCTGCCTATTTCAGTGTGCGAAAGTTGAGTAATAATATATACCTTTTGTAAAGTAATCTTTAAACCTCTTTTAAAAAAGCAATATTTTTTTGGATAAAAAAGAATATGCTTGGGCAAATTAATTGTCGTGGAGGTGATATTGATGGCTAAACGTAATAATCAAGCAAACCCAGCAAACCAAGCAAACAATGCAAGTAAAACTAATGCTGCTGAAGTAAAGCGTCAAAACCAACAAGCTGCTCAAGGGCAAGGGAAGTATGGAACGGAGTTTGCTAGCGAAACAAATGCACAAGAAGTTCGCCAGCAAAACCAAAAGTCTCAAAATAACAAAAAATAACAATAAAATGAAAACTTGGCTCTTCCGAATAGGAAGAGCCAAGTTTTTTGTCTCAAGAAAAAACTTGGCTAAGTATCAACGAAAATTGTATTATTTTCAATTGTAAATATTTATCGTTATAATGGTTACTATTATGACATTGAAGAAAGGGAGATGCGTATGGAGTCAGCAGATTCAGGGAAAATTATACAAATCCAAAGCTATAAACATAATGGTCAGCTCCATCGTGTCTGGGATACAACGACGGTTTTAAAAGCAACGAGTAATCGTGTGATCGGAGCAAATGATAAAACCCTTGTAACAGAAAGTGACGGGCGTACATGGGTGACAAGAGAGCCTGCTATTTGCTTTTTTCATGCGAAGTATTGGTTTAATGTAATCGGAATGTTACGTGATGATGGGATTTATTATTATTGCAACATTAGTTCACCGTTTGTTTTTGAAGATGGAGCGGTTAAATATATTGATTATGATTTAGACGTGAAAGTATTTCCAGATATGACATACACATTGTTGGATGAAGATGAATATGATTTGCACAAAAAACTAATGAATTATCCAAAAGTTTTAGACAAAATTTTATGGAACAATGTCGAGTATTTATTGCATTGGATTAGGCAACGAAAAGGGCCATTTTCAGCAGAGTTTGTCGATCAATGGTACGAGTTTTACTTAACATATCGCTCATGAATAGTCAGCATGAAAAGAGGTGAAGGTGGATTGGATAGTATAAAACGATATATGAAATTTGTCTTCCCTTATAAGTGGAAGATTTTAATTACGGTATTAATCGGGATCTTCAAATTTGGTATCCCTCTTTTAATGCCGTTAATTGTGAAATATGTAATTGACGATATAATAGGCGCTGAAGGATTAACATCTGACGAGAAATTGACAGAATTATTCTGGTTAATGGGGATTTCCGCAGCTTTGTTTATTATATTAAGACCACCAATTGAATATTATCGTCAATATTTAGCTCAATGGACAGGCAACAAGATTTTATATGATATTCGCGATAGATTGTTTGATCATATTCAGCGTCTAAGTCTGCAATTTTATTCGAGAACGAAAACCGGTGAGATTATTTCAAGAGTGATTCATGATGTCGAGCAAACGAAAAACTTCGTTATGACAGGGCTTATGAACATCTGGTTAGATATGTTCACCATTTTAATTGCAATCATAATTATGTTATTTATGGATGTCTGGTTGACGATTGTAGCGATAGCGTTATTTCCGCTATATGCGATTTCTGTCAAGATTTTTTATGGAAGGCTACGTGATTTAACGAAAAAAAGATCGCAAGCATTGGCTCAAGTTCAAGGACATCTTCATGAACGGGTACAAGGGATCCCTGTAACTCGTAGCTTTGCCCTTGAAGATTATGAGGAAAAAGAATTCGATAAACAAAACCAAAATTTCTTAGACCGAGCAATTGACCACACGTCTTGGAACGCCAAGACTTTTGCGGTGATGAATACCATTACAGATGTTGCTCCATTATTAGTAATTGGTTTTGCCGGTTATTTTGCGATCACTTCAGATTTAACTGTAGGTACAATTGCAGCATTTGTAGGTTATATGGATCGTGTATACAGTCCATTACGCAGATTAATTAGTTCCTCGACTGTATTGGTTCAGTCGATTGCTTCGATGGATCGTGTCTTTGAATTTATTGATGAAGATTACGATATTAAAGACAAACCAAATGCAATGCCTTTAAAACAGGTGGATGGAAAAGTAGAGTTTGATCATGTCTCCTTCCGTTATGAAGAAGAGGAAGATATGGTACTAAACGATGTATCGCTAAATGTGAATCAGGGTGAAACGGTTGCCCTTGTTGGTATGAGTGGTGGTGGTAAATCCACCATAATCAGTTTAATTCCTCGTTTTTATGATGTAACAAAAGGTCGAATTCTGGTCGATGGTAAGGATATTCGCGATGTTCAGGCAAGATCGCTAAGAGATAAAATAGGCATGGTTTTACAAGATAACATTTTATTTAGTGAATCGATTGCAATGAACATTCGCATGGGGAATCCTGATGCAACAGATGAGGAAGTCATCTCAGCAGCCAAAGCGGCGAATGCTCACCAGTTTATTACGGAACTTTCTAAAGGATATGACACTCTTGTTGGCGAGAGAGGTGTGAAGCTTTCAGGGGGACAAAAGCAACGGATTGCAATTGCGCGTGTTTTCCTGAAAAACCCACCATTGCTAATTTTGGATGAAGCAACTTCAGCCTTAGATTTGGAAAGTGAAAGTTTAATTCAGGAAGCATTAGAAAAGTTAGCATCTGATCGTACGACTTTCATTGTGGCTCACCGACTATCAACAATTACACACGCAGATCGCATTGTATTAATTGAAGGCGGGGCAATAATCGAAGAAGGAACACATCATGAGTTAATGAAGAAACAAGGTAATTATTACAAACTTTATCAAGTTCAGGAATTAGATGATGATTGAATTTTGTTAAAAGGGATTCTAGCTAAATGCTGGATCCCTTTTTAAAATGGGTTGAGCAAACATCTCGTCGGCGTTTCTATTCAAATCAATGTGCAAAATGCCGACGAGGAGCCATCTCATCGGCATTACACAAGCAATCAACGTCCGAAATGCCGACGAGGAGCCATCTCATCGGCATTACACAAGCAATCAACGTCCGAAATGCCGACGAGGAGCCATCTC
>NZ_CZRP01000005.1 GCF_001458115.1 Gracilibacillus massiliensis | reverse complement strand
TCATATAATAAGTATAAAAACGAGTAACGAAACAGGTGATAACGTGTATCTGAAAAAAACGAAAAACAAAAAAGGCCGTATCCATTTATCGATTGTGGATTCTTATTATGATAAAGAGAAAAAATATGCGCGTCAGGTAACCATAGAAAGTTTGGGATATCTGGATGAATTAGAAAAAGAATACGACGACCCGATTGCTCATTTTAAAAAACGAGTAGAGGAATTAAAGAAAGCGAAAGCAGCACAAAAAGAACCGATACAACTAGAACTTTCTCCGAACGAAAAGATAAAAAAGAAGAAGGACTATCGCAAAAATTTTGGACACGTGATCCTGAGCCAACTTTATCATCAGTTACAGCTAGATACCTTTTGGAAAAATCGTGCCAGACGTCGCTCCTTTGCCTTTGACCCTAATATTATTTTCAAATTATTAATTTTTACGCGATTATTGTATCCCGGTTCCAAGGCGAAGTCGTTTGCCTCTCGTTCTTTATTTTTTGAACGAAACACTTTTGAATTGGCGGATGTATACCGCGCACTCACCTTCTTTCATGAAAAAAAGGATGACTTGTTGAAATGGCTACATAACCAAGTGACTAGTCAATATGGACGGGATACCACTCGTGTTTTTTATGATGTGACCAATTATTATTTTGAGTCCGATACGATCGATGAAACAGACATGCGGCGTAAAGGAGTGTCGAAAGAGCATCGACCGAATCCGATTGTGCAGATGGGATTGTTTATGGATAACCAGGGAATACCGATCACTTATCAACTATTCCCTGGCAACACCAATGATTGTATGACGTATCGTCCCAACTTAAAAAAATTGAAACTGGATTATGGTATAAAACGAGCCGTAGTTGTGGCGGACAAGGGAATGACAACGGGGGATAATATCTGGTTTACCTTATCAGCAAAAGACGGCTATGTATTCAGTATGTCGGTACGTGGTGCCAATAAAGAATTAAAAGAATATGTCAAAAACGAAGCAGACTATCAATGGGTTGGAAAGGAATACAAGCGAAAGTCCCGATTGTACCCAAGAGATATTCTGGTAACAGCGAAAAATGGATCCAAAATGAAAAAGCAAGTACATGAAAAACAAGTGGTATTTTGGAGTGCGAAATATGCCAAAAAAGCCAAATATGAACGAGAGAAAGTCATTCAAAAAGCGAAAGCATTAATGGAGAATCCTGGCGCTTATAAGAGAGCCACATCCGTTGGAGCAAGCAACTATATTAAAGATATTGCGTTCGACAAAACGACAGGAGAAATCTTAACACCTAAGAAACAACTGCACCTCAATGAGAAGAAAATACAAGAACAAGAAGCATTAGATGGGTACTATGTGCTGATTACAAGCGAATACAGGGAAGCTGATGATGCGATTATTGATATGTATCGGGGATTGTGGCAAATTGAAGAAACGTTTCGTATTACCAAAAGTGACTTAGAAGCACGACCGGTTTACGTATCCAGAAAAGAACACATTGAAGCCCATTTTCTTACGTGCTTTGTCTCCCTTGTGCTTGCGCGTATTTTACAGGTAGAATCAGACGGCAAGCATAGCGTCGCCAATTTATTGGATAGTTTACGTCAGGCGGAATTCACGGAACTCACTCAGAATTATTATTTATTTGATTATTATGATGACATTCTAGAAGAATTAGGAACCAAATTTCACATCGATTTCTCGAAAAGGTATAGGAAATTAGGAGAAATTAAAAAAATTTTAGGGAAGACGAAAAAAGGGTCTATTTCACGATGAAAAGTTGAAAAATAAGATACCCCTTCTTCCTTTGTGCGCCAAGGGATGAAGGGGTGTTTTTGTCTAATTCCACTGTAAAACTCAGGCTATAGTAAAAATCTAGATGAACAATGAAATATATATAGTTGCGTAATATTATGAAACTGGGCAGTAAATTTTTGCGTTGTATTATTTTTGAGATAATAACACTGCTTAGCAATCGCTACGGCTTGT
>NZ_CZRP01000004.1 GCF_001458115.1 Gracilibacillus massiliensis | reverse complement strand
CGCCGCCAGCGTTCGTCCTGAGCCAAGATCAAACTCTCAATAAAGTTGTCTTGCGCACAGTTTATCAAACTGGCTTGTTTCATGTTTTTATCATACTGGTTGTTTTGTTCAGTTTTCAAAGATCAATAAAAATGGTGGAGCCTAGCGGGATCGAACCGCTGACCTCCTGCGTGCAAAGCAGGCGCTCTCCCAGCTGAGCTAAGGCCCCACAAAAAAATAAATTTAAAAATGGTCGGGAAGACAGGATTCGAACCTGCGACCCCTTGGTCCCAAACCAAGTGCTCTACCAAGCTGAGCTACTTCCCGTAATGGCGCGCCCGAGAGGAGTCGAACCCCTAACCTCTTGATCCGTAGTCAAACGCTCTATCCAATTGAGCTACGGGCGCTATATGGTGCCGAGGGCCGGACTCGAACCGGCACGGTGGAAACCCACCGCAGGATTTTAAGTCCTGTGCGTCTGCCAATTCCGCCACCCCGGCATGGGATAATACTTTAATCATCTGGCAAACAAAATGATTAAATTCCTGGAGCGGAAGACGGGATTCGAACCCGCGACCCCCACCTTGGCAAGGTGGTGTTCTACCACTGAACTACTTCCGCTTAGTTATAATATTGTATGATGCGGGTGGAGGGACTTGAACCCCCACGTCGAGAGACACTAGATCCTAAGTCTAGCGCGTCTGCCAATTCCGCCACACCCGCTAAAATGGTGAGCCATGGAGGATTCGAACCTCCGACCCTCTGATTAAAAGTCAGATGCTCTACCAACTGAGCTAATGGCTCCAAGTGGTGCCGGCCAGAGGACTTGAACCCCCAACCTACTGATTACAAGTCAGTTGCTCTACCAATTGAGCTAGACCGGCAAATGGTGGAGGATGCAGGGCTCGAACCTGCGACCCCTTGCTTGTAAGGCAAGTGCTCTCCCAGCTGAGCTAATCCTCCAACATACTGGATGTCTAATGTATTATGTAGCGACTAGAAGTCGCCTTCTTAACATGCCATCCTATATATTCGCCTGGCAACGTCCTACTCTTGCAGGGGCGCGAGCCCCAACTACCATGGGCGCTGGAGAGCTTAACTACTGTGTTCGGCATGGGAACAGGTGTGACCTCTCCGCTATCGTCACCAGACTCTTTTTTCAAGGACAAGATACATTATAACTTATCTTACATTAAAAATGCAAGAGTTTTTTTAAATATACCTTAAAAACTAGATAAGAAGTAAAACAAGGTTCAAACAAACCGTACTTTATTAGTATAGATAAGTCCTCGATCGATTAGTATTCGTCAGCTGCACATGTCACCATGCTTCCACCTCGAACCTATCTACC
>NZ_CZRP01000003.1 GCF_001458115.1 Gracilibacillus massiliensis | reverse complement strand
TTCACTTTACCAAAAGTTGAGGTGTTTTTTTATACCTATTTCGATTGTCAATGACCATATTTAAACAGTGACATGCTTTACAGCTAGTTATATTTAATGCTTTTTTCTAGCTGCGAAAGTTGAGTTATTACAGTTGTTTATATATATTTTGATGGGATACTGGTAATGGATACTTGCTAATTTCTGCTTTTGACACTTGTTTCATGTTTTCATTCAACTGGATTTCTCCCTTTACTTGAATTAATTTTACATTTAGAAACCAAGTCAAATGGGAAAATACATGTTTTACTTGCTCCAACGTTTCGATAGTATGTATATCTGTTTGATATTTTTCCTGAATATACACAGAAAGATGATTTTCATCTACTTCATCAATCCGAACCATAGGGAATTGCCAGAGTTGAGCAAGTAATCCCTGTTCAGGTCTTTGTTCTATAATAAAATTTCCAGCATCATCTCGGATAACAAGTGCAAAATAAGTATGTGATGACTTTTTCGTTTTTTTCTTTTTAATGGGTAATGTTTGCTCTACACCATCATGATAGGCAACGCAATGCGCTTGTACAGGACACAATAAACAACTTGGACTTTTTGGTGTACAAACTAATGCACCTAACTCCATCATCCCTTGATTAAATGCAGAAGGATTATCTTGAGAAATCAACTCTCGCACTACCGCTTCAAAGGTATTTCGTGTTTTTGCTTTGGCGATATCTTCTTCAATTCGTAAAATTCTTGATAGAACACGCATGACATTTCCGTCAACCGCTGGCTCTGGCTGGTCGAATGCAATACTTAATATCGCCCCTTTTGTATAGGGACCAACACCTTTTAAATCACCTAATTGTTTCGGATCATTTGGAACATTGGCTTCATACTGTTCCACGACTTCTTGGACTGCAGACTGTAAATTGCGGGCACGAGAATAGTATCCTAAACCTTCCCAGGCTTTTAATACTTCTTGCTGATCAGCATTAGCTAAAGCTTCAAGTGTTGGGAAATGTTCCATGAAATTTTGAAAATATGGTATGACGGTGTCGACTTTTGTTTGCTGTAACATAATTTCTGAAACCCAAACTCGATAAGGATCCTGATTTTCGCGCCATGGCAAGATTCTTTGTTCATTTTCAAACCATGTGATTAGATCCGCTTGAAATTGGGGTATATTGATAGTAGACATGTAATTCAAAATAATTCATCCTTTATCACGGTATAATACTCTGTAAGTTTTGCTTTATGATACAATATTAAAAAAGAAAGGGGACAGCTAAGATGGATACTGGCACACACATTGCAATGGGAGTTGCTTTAGGTGGTTTTGCTACATTAGATCCAGTAGTACAGCAAGATCCCACTTTATTTACCGCTGTCATGGTCGGAACGATTATTGGTTCACATTCTCCTGACTTTGATACGGTGCTGAAATTACGAAATAATGCTGTTTATATTAGACACCACCGCGGCATTACTCACTCCATCCCAGCTGTCATTTTCTGGGGAATTACAATTTCTTCAATTATCTATTTATTTGTTCCAGATGTAAGCTTTTTACATCTTTGGTTATGGACATTTTTAGCAGTTATCTTGCATGTAATGGTTGATGTACCCAATGCATATGGTACACAAGCCTATCGACCATTCACAAAAAAATGGATCGCCCATGGCTTCATTAGCACATTTGATCCCTATATTTTCAGTTTACACCTGATTGGGATTATTGCTTGGATTCTGGGTGCTTCACCTGGATCCACTTGGATAATGATTTATTTTATTATTGTATTGTATTACATTAAACGATATATCGACAAGCGGGAAATTGTTAAAATAATTCACGAACATTTTGAACATGTCGAACAAATAGCAACTTCACCTACAACAAAACAGAACATTTGGCGAGTGGCGTTTACTACAGATCAACATTATTTTGTTGGTCGGGTCGAAGATGGACATGTTGAAATAGACGATAAATTTCATCGTCTTTCCGTACCTGAAAATTCCTTATTTGAATTAGCCATGACCGATAAAAATATTTCGGCCTTTCTATCTTTTTCACCTATCTACCGATGGGAGATCAATCTGTTTGACGATTTTTCAGAAATTCGTTTTATTGATTTACGTTATCGTTCTGACGGGCACTATCCATTTGTAGCAGTTGTTCAAATTGATGATAACATGCGCATTATGAATTCCTACACGGGCTGGGTATTTTCAGAAGAAAAATTACAAAACAAATTAAATATGGATAGCAACCCAATTTAAAAGAGGCTGGGACAAAATAATTCTTTAATTAGAAAAATCCAAACGATAGCTATTTGAATCGTTTGGATTTTTATGCGTATTAGGAACGAAGTGCGCAATACTTGATGTATATCTATTATACAAAGTGGTAATTTTGAAATGTATTGTGAGATAAACATCCGCTCCGGCTGCCCACTTCCCTTTTACCACGGGCACAAGTGCAACATCTACTCAAGCAAGCTTTCGTAGTGTTTTCTATGCAGTGGGGTTTTACCTTCAGCTAACTTTTTCAAGCAAAAAGCGCTCGAAAAAGTGGATCTTCAGGTAAAACATTCCCACAGGAGTGAAAGTGGGCGGCCTGCGCTTTGAATATATTCTACAACTGTTATAACAGTTATCAACTTGAGCTTTCTAGAAATGAGATAGAAGTCGTT
>NZ_CZRP01000002.1 GCF_001458115.1 Gracilibacillus massiliensis | reverse complement strand
CTACAAAGGAACGAATCGTAGATAACATAAGTACAAACGCCTCCTCCAAATGTATTTCGTTATATACGAGCTTAACGAAAAAACAAGACGTTTTTAAACCAATATGCTTAAATTGACGGCTATGGGGGCGCGTCTTCAGCTAACTTTGTAAAGAAGATCACTTTACAAAGTGGATCTTCAGATCGCGCTGATCCCCTAGGAGTCGAAGTGGACGCCTACGCTCAGTGAGACTCTAGAACGATTACAAATGCTAACATTTTGGATCTTCATAAAATAATTGCTTAAGTCATTAAAAAATTGGAGAATACCTAAAGAGGGTAAATAAAGCCATTATAATTACTCTTGCTTAAATTGTAGAGCATCCACAAGCGCAGGCGTCGGCTTCCACTCCTGCGGGAATTTTTTATCCGAAGATCCACTTTTTAAGCGCCCTTTGCTTAAAAAGTTAGCTAAGGAGAAAAACCCGCGGAAAGGGAAGCCGACAAGCCGAAGCGGTTGTTACGCAGTTCTCAAATCTCATAATTAGAAACTAGGGTTATGTCGCATAGTCCTACTTATACGTAACAAGTTGAAATTATTCTTAAGTATTCGAGGTATGAATGCGATTAATCGAAGCACTTTATACTTTCCTATATAAAAAAAGTAGTGTAAAGGAGAATATCCTCTACACTACTTTTGGTAGTATCATATCAAATTATTGTTCAACTACTTGCTTTCCATCATATTGTCCACAAGATTTACATACGTGGTGTGGTTTTGTTAACTCACCACAATTTGAACATTCTACCATTCCTGGTACATGTAATTTTTTATGAGTACGACGTTGGTTTTTCACTTTTTTAGACGTTCTACGCTTAGGTACTGCCATACATTACACCTCCTTTAAAGAGAAGTAAAGATTTATCCTTTACTATCTTCCTCATTACTTTTGTCATCTAATAAAGACTTTAGTTTTTCGAGTCGTGGATCAACCTTTTCAGTAACTTCTTCTTCCGTTACTAAAGTCCATCCCTTCCCCTCTTTGACTGTATTTGCTTCTAATTTTTCTTTTTCCGCAAACACTCGTAAAGGTATTTCTAATAATACATTTTCCTTGATATAAGGTGTTAAGTCAAGCACCTCACTATCAATTAAATGTACTTCAGCTTCCTCGCGATAAACAGAAGTGGTAAATGATTCAACCGTATCAATGGAAAAATCAAACGGCACATCTACCAACGTCCGTGCACAAGGTAGAATCATCGTTCCTTGAATTTGAAAATCACAGGTAATATCGTCACCATCAATTCTAGCTGTTCCTTTCACTAGAACAGGTTCAATACGTCGGATATCATTATCCATATTTGTTATATCTGAGATATCAATTTTTTCTTGAAAAGAAACGGGTTCTCCCTGTGATTGTTTAAGTTTTTGAATATATAATTTCATTTAATTCACCTCAAGGCAACAAGAAATATTTTAAAAGGAAATTGCTCATTTGTCAATATATTTTCTTTACACTACAAACTTTTGTTTATGAATATGCTATACTACGTACTACAATATGCTTATCATAAACAACTAACCAGAAATAATTCATTTTTTGCTATAGGAGGTACCTATGAAAGCTTGCGGACTTATAGTTGAGTACAACCCTTATCATAACGGACATCACTATCACTTTCAACAGGCAAAAAAAATAACAGACTCTGATTGCGTGATTGCTGTTATGAGCGGTAATTTTTTACAACGTGGAGAACCGGCAATCATTGATAAATTTAGTCGCGCCAAAATAGCGGTCGAACAAGGAATAGATCTAATCGTTGAGCTGCCTTATTATTATGCCGTGCAGCATAGTGAGTTATTTGCTAAAGGAGCCATTACTATTTTAGACAATCTACAGGTTGATTCCATTTGCTTTGGTAGTGAGCATGGCAGAATACATGACTTTATTCAAATGTATCAGCTCATCAAAACAAATCAAAAAGAGTATGACGCCTATTTAAAAGATGTTTTAAATAAGGGATATTCTTATCCAAAAGCAAATGAGTTAGCTTTCACACACATAGGTGGTGACCAGCTATCCATTGATTTTACTAAACCAAACAATATTTTAGGTTACCAATATGTCAAAAACATTTATGATTTACATTCAAATATAGAACCTTACACAATTAAACGAATTAAAAATGACTATCATGATAGTGAAATTAATGATTCTATCGCGAGTGCAACAAGTATTAGAAAGCAGCTATTGCACAAAAAGGAAGAAGATATTAACAAGGCTGTGCCAGTTAAAACAAGAGAAATGATTGAAAACTATCAAGAAAAGTACGGTTCATGGCATGACTGGGGCGTTTATTTCCCTATACTAAAATATCGGATCTTAACGATGTCGAATGAGGAATTAAAGGCCATTCATGGTATGAAAGAAGGCATAGAGAATCGAATCAGAGAAAAAGCAAGAGAAGCTAGTGACTTTGAAGAATTCATGGATTTAATCAAAACGAAAAGGTATACTTGGACAAGTTTGCAACGTATATTTGCAAACATTTTAACAAATACTCAAAAAAGTACGATTGAAGAATTAGTAAATAAAGAAAAGTTACCAGGAATACGTGTATTGGCGATGTCTTCAACCGGTCAACAATGGCTGAACCAAAACAAAAAACAAATAAAAACAAATATATTTACCAGCAATAAAAAGCCGTACCCGCTCCAAACATTCGATGATCGAATTGATCATGCCTATTATAGTATCTTATCACCCACGATCCAACAAAAACTAATTAAACAATCCTACCAAAAACCAATATTTAAGACGCCTGAATAAGGCGTCTTTTAAAATAAATAAGTATAGGAATTGTTCATATAATAACTAAACTGCGAAGTAACTGTCGTTGAATTATTGGCAAAAGTATTTTGTTGAATGCTAATCCAGCGCTACGGAAAAACACTCCCTTTCCGGGTGCACGGCTGAAGCTAACTTGGCAAAGAAAACCA
>NZ_CZRP01000001.1 GCF_001458115.1 Gracilibacillus massiliensis | reverse complement strand
ATGGGAGCGCTGTATGTACAAAAACGAATCAATAGGAAAATAGAGAGAATAAAACGATAGTTGTAGCCTTTTATGTTTTTATGAGAAGTGTACTTTCTTGGTTTTTCTTAAATTGACGGCTATGAGACGCGCCCCCTGGAAAGCGAAGTGGGCAAGCCGTAGCGGTTACTACACACATACATCATGTCAAAATTCCCATCAGGTTATGTCGCATAATTCTACTTTTGTGTATTAAAAAAGGTTGGAGGGTTTGAGTGTTTAATTAGTTTTTCCTCTGTATCACATGTTATATTTTCATTTTTGTATAGTTTGGATCTATTTTGCAAGTGAAAATAAAGAGATTGAAAGGAAAGAAGTTGATTGATTTTTCTGTTTTTATATGAACAATATGTCTATCTCTTCTACTAGTTGCATAAATTGATAACAAGGATTAGGAGGTGGAGATTGTGCAAGGAAACCGTCAAGATGCTTGGACCAATGATGAGGATATTTTATTAGCAGAAACCGTATTGCGCTATATTCGAGAAGGGCAAACACAATTAGAAGCTTTTAGGGAAGTAGGTGAAAAACTATCGCGTACTTCTGCAGCATGTGGATTTAGATGGAATGCAACACTAAGAAAACAATATGAAGAAGCTATACAGCTTGCTAAAAGAAATCGAAAGAAAATAACATTAAAGACAACCGACACTTTTGAAAATAACACCATCGAACAACCAAACATTCACGAGGTCATTCAGACATTAGAAAAATTGCAAAACTTTTATCAGCAAATCGATCATAGAGAAGAATTACGTAGCGTACTTGATGAAAATAAAAAAATAAAAGAAGAATTGCAAAATTATCGTGAATTTGCTCAAGTCGTTCATCAAGCATTTGAAAAGCTTTCGGATTAATTCATATTACTTCTTTAGAAAAATCTATCAAAACGCCTCATCATTTTTAGATGGGGTTTTTATATTTTTGTGTTTTAAGGTATGCACGAGTGCAAAAGTCTTATATAATTATTATGTATATGACCAAAAGTAATGGTATAAAAGTAATTATTACATCAGAAGTGAGGTTAACTTATGCTAGAAAGTTTATCTTATATATTGGCATTCATGATTACCCTACCATTCTTAATCACTTATATTGTCTATTTACTATCATATAAGACATTAAAAAAGAAATGGTATTCCATACACTTAGCTGTCAACACAACTACTATTTTATATATTATTTCAGTTGGCACGATTATTTATGCTCTGTTTTCTATTAACCCATTTGGTTACATCATTATTCTTTTATTATTTATTCTCATTTTTTGTATTTTTGTCCATTGGAAATTATATACAGATATCATTTTTTCGCATGTATGGAAAAGGTTTTGGAAAGTAACATTCTTATTATTTTTTACATTACATTTCATATCAATGTTGTATGGATTATTTTATAATATTACCTTGGTTTTATAAGTTCAATAAAATTTCTAAACAAATTATGTGCTTTTATCGTTGCTATTATGTACAATACTAGTGGATTACAATTGTACATATTGAAAATAAAGGGGCAGTTCATTAATGCGTATCGAATCCAAAAGACTCGATTTACATAATAAATTTATTCATGAATACGAACAACAAAATACATCTTTATTAGACCATTTTGATTATAATCCCTACGAAAATAACGTTTTTGAAAAGCGAATTAGTGATCTGAAGGAACAAAACTTCGATCGGGATGCATTAGCAAATGTCTTATACAAATTAAATCTTAAGTGGGATGCGGATAGGTCAACATTTAAGAGCATCGAAAGTTTGCGTGATCAAAACAGTGTAGTAGTAATAGGGGGGCAACAGGCAGGTATTTTATCTGGTCCACTTTACACAATAAATAAGATAATCTCGATCATTTCATTAGCAAAACAACAAGAAGCAGAGCTTGGGGTACCCGTTTTACCTGTTTTCTGGATAGCTGGTGAAGATCATGATTACGATGAAGTGAATCATATCTATCTTCCAAATGTTTCTGATCTTACAAAAATTTCCTTGCAGGATGATTATTCTGAAAGAGTTTCTGTGTCGAATCGATCTTTAAGTGCAAGTGATGCGACTAACTGGCTAAGAGATATTTTTGGTCAGTTAAAAGAAACCGCTTATACAAAAGATTTAGTAACTAATGTGGAACAGAATCTGCATAAAGCTGATACATTTGTTGATTTTTTTGCTTTGTTTATTCATCAAATTTTTAAAGATACTGGATTAGTTCTCATAGACTCGGGTGATAAAAATGTTAGAGAGTTGGAATCATTGCATTTCGAAGAAATGATACTGAAACAAGCTATGATTAACGAAGATGTTTATAAATCTTTGCAATCGATGAGAACAAAAGGTTACCATGTTTCGGTTGATGTAAATGAGCATGACGGTCACTTATTTATTGAAGAAAACGGAGAACGAATCTTACTGCAAAAAGAACAAAATTTATGGGTGGGTAAAAATAATGAGTGCCAGTATACAGAAGCAGAACTGTTGAGTGTTGCGAGAGAGACACCAGAAAGGTTAAGTAATAATGTGGTAACGCGTCCTTTAATGCAAGAAAAACTATTTCCGACATTAGCTTTTTTTGCTGGGCCAAGTGAGGCTGCTTATTGGTCGATACTTAAGAATGCGTTTCATCATTTATCGATGAAGATGCCACCAGTTCTGCCTCGAGTATCCATTACTTTAGTTGATCAAAAAGTATCGAAACTGGTGAATAAATACAGTATGTTGATGGAACAGGTTTTAAATAAAGGTGTGCAATCAAATAAACAAAACTGGCTCAAATCCCAATCACATACACCTGTTGAAGAAATGGCGGATCAGTTTAAAGCGCTGATTAAACAAGGACATACACCTATGAAAGAAATCACTACTGATTTGACAAATGATATTTCACAATTTGCTGATAAAAATTTGGAATTAATTTTAGCTCATGTTGACCAATTAACGAATCGAATCAACCGAGAGTTTACACAAAAATATGATGTTCACCTCAAAGAATTTGATTATGTGCAAATGCATGTAAGACCATTCGATGGATTACAAGAAAGAGTATGGAATATTATCTATTTCCTTAACCTCTATGGTGATAATTGGTTAAAAGAAATAAATGAATATCCGTTCGATTGGAAAAAACAACATTATATCGCGTATTTATAATTGAGAAAAGGGGCTGTCGCAAAATGCAGAGTATGCATTAGACGACAGCTCTTTTTTCCATTGGATTGTGTATTTAAGGTCGATCCTTTTTATTTCGGTTGGGTTGTTTGGTAATAATAGGATAATAGAACG